>CAVRXD010000020.1:0-380185 GCA_963725065.1 uncultured Alphaproteobacteria bacterium | reverse complement strand
AGATTGGCGATGCGTTGGAGTTGTGCGTAGAAGTCAAAATCCAGGGGTGGTAAACACGGATTGTCGGCCGGGTTCACAAAACTAGCACCCCTCGTGGCTCCTGCTCCGAACAAGAAAAGTGCCATTTTAAGCCCTCCGCCCCCATCAACCCTTCGACTTTCGCGAAGTTCGCTCTGGTGAGATTTTGCTTTTTCCGACGCAAGCATCGCGAATTGCGTGCGAACCCCACCTGCAGAAATCTAAGAATTTGTTAAGAGAGCTATCGTAAAAGCTTGCCGACTGAGAGCCTCACATCGCTCGCTGCCGAGTGCCACGTCCGCATCCGAAACATCGCTGGTGGAAAGCCAGTGCGAAGGTGCTCGGCATCCAGATTTCGCCTTCGCTGCTGGCCCGCGGACAAGGTGATTGAATGATGAGACGGCGCGATCTTGTTTGGATGAAAGGCATCTAAGGTGCTCGCACGGGCACGGCTCCATGCCGGCAAGGTTATCCCTTCGGCGAATGCTGCCGGCCGCGACGAAGTTTACCGGGGTCTTCGCACGTAGAGCGAGATAAATCGGTCGATCATCGGGTTGATCTGCTCCGGCACTTCTAGCGACAAGAAATGCCCGGAGCCGACGGCCTTGGCCGTGACCAGTTGCGGGCACAGTGCCGCAAGGCGATCCAGATCCGCGAGCCGATGGGCCGCTTCGATGTACAGCATCGGGACCTGGCACGCCTCGGCGCACTCACGAGCCCGATGCACATCCCAGGGGAACAGACTTTCAAACGTGGACACCAGCACGTGCTGTGGCGTCGCGAGAAAGGTCTGTTCAACATGGGCGCGGCATGTGTCGGTCGGCAGACAGGAGTCCGCCACAATTTTCCGCACCTGGTCCGCAAAATCCGGGCCCCTTAAGCCCTCCAGATACCCGGCGAACACCGTCGCTGCTGAGGCAGGGAATAGCACCCCTGAATCGAGCAGCACCAGGCCTGCAGGAAATTCCGGATAGCGGGCGGCGATTTCGAGCGCCATATTGCCACCCATGCTTTGACCCACGATGACCGGCTTTGTGATCTGCTGCCGGGTGCACAGCCAGACGAGATCCTCGGCGAAGCCTTCGATCGAATACGCCTGTTGCGGCTTGTCGCTCTCACCATGCCCGCGCAGTTCGGCAGTCAACGCCCGACCTTGACGGGCGAAATACTCCATCTGGGGCGTAAAATGCGTGCGATCTCCGCCCAGGCCATGGACGAACAGGAACTCAGGCGGTCCTGCCCCGGCGATGTCGAAGGACAGTTGGATGCCGTCACGCGCGAGTTTCATGGTCATCCAATCGATTGTCCATACGGTCGGAATGCGGCCCAGGTAGGACGCGAGTTGCGGGTGTCTGCGTGGCAAGAACCACCATTGGGGTGAGCTGACCTATCGATCCGAAATAGACCGGATGTAGGCCCAGATCTGATCGGTTTGCTCATCTGACACCACTCCGCGCCACGGGGGCATCTGATTGCGCCCGTCACGCACCGTGCTGTCGAATTTCGCACGATCGGCCGGGGTCAGACGCTGCAGATTGGGGATTTGGCCCGTACTAACTAGCTGATCACCGTGACAGGGCGCGCAATACGTGCTGTAGACAGTCTCTCCCGCTTCGATCTTTGCCCTGTCCGGCAGTGGCTCCTGCGCCAAAGCCGCAGTTGCAAGCCAAAGTGATACGCCGCACCCAACCACGATGCGGGCGCATCGACCAAGATGCTTCATCTTTCAGTTCCGTTTGCGATCCTGGAAATTGAAAGGGAGGCTGCAGCGGCTGCCTCCCTTTCGTAGCTTCGTTTAGGACCGAGTTATTTGTCGAACAACGCGAACGTCCACAAGGAAACGCCGGTCGGCAGGTTGTTGAGGTTGGGATCCCCGCCGCGCTGTGAATAGACGCCGCCCAGCCCGCTAAGGACCGTGACGTATTGCTTGCCATCCTTCTCCCACGTCACCGGATGGCCAATAATGCCCGAGGGAGTTCTGGAAGCTCCAAAGGACCTTTCCGGTATCGGCATCGAGTGCCTGGAACTCACCCGTCATCACGCCGGTGAAGACCAGGTTGCTGGCGGTCACCATGGTCGAAGAATAGTTCGGACTTCGGTACGGCGTCTCCCACTTTGATTGTCCCGTCAGTGGATCAACCGCCTTGAGGTAGCCGCGAATATTGGGATCGTCGGTCACCACGGTCCGCTTTACCGACGGACTGCCGGACGGCTTCCCGGGCTCGAGCTTAGGCGGCTCGGGCGCTTCGTAAGTCATCCCGACGTGCAGGGTATTGACGTAAAGAAGGCCGGTCTGCGGGCTGAAGGCCGGGCTCTGCCAATTCGTGACTCCAGAAACCGAGGGCCAAACCGTGACATTCTTGCCTGCGAGAGCGTCTGTAAACACGTCAGTCACGATCGGACGTCCGGTTTCTTTGTCGATGCCGCTCGCCCAGTTCACCTTCCCATAGGAATTGGCCGCGACCAGCTTTCCGTCCTTCGCGTCGAGCGCGTAGAGGAAGCCGCTTCGGTTGGCTTGGATAATGACCTTGCGAGGGCTTCCACCGACATTGACCGTTGCAATCACCGGCGTCTGCACGCCGTCATAGTCGAAAGGATCGTGGGGCGTCGTTTGGTAATGCCAGACCATCTTCCCCGTGTCCGGCCGAATGGCGATGACGGAGTTTGTGTAAAGGTTGTCACCTTTGCGCGCCCGTGGATTCCAGGGCGAGGGATTGCCGATGCCCCAGTAGACCAGGTCGAGCTCCGCATCATACGTCCCGGTGACCCAGCTGCTGCCACCGCCCGTGAGCGCAGAATCGCCCTCCCATGTGTCGGAGCCGGGCTCGCCCTTGGCCGGAATCGTATAGGTCCGCCACAGATGCTTACCGGTCTTGGCGTCGTAGGCTTCTAGCAGCCCGCGATGACTGAACTCGGCGCCGGCAACGCCGGTGATCACCATGCCGTTGACGATCAGCGGCGCGCCTGTCATCGAGTAACCGTTCGCATGGGTAACTGGTTCCGGCGACTTGACGTGCCAGACGTCTTTTCCGGTCTTCGCATCGAGCGCAATCATCCGGTTGTCCATTAGGGCGCGGATAATTAGCCCCTCGTACATCGCTGCGCCGCGATTAACGATCCCGCAGCACACGACCCGCAGCGTCTCCGGCGGATAGTCATGCAGCGTGCGCCAGATTTGTTTGCCCGTCAGAGCATCGACGGCAGCGGTCGAGTTGTGCGTGGTGATGTAGATGACGTCGTCCTTGACGACCGGGAATGATTCACCACCCTGAAGATCGGCAAGGGAATAGCCCCATACCGGGACCAAACGGTTGACGTTCTGCTTGTTAATCTGAGTCAGTGGGCTGTAGCGCTGTGCGGAATAGCCCATCCCATAGACGAGAACATCGCCGGTAGTCTTCTCGTCGTTCTTCAAATCCTGCGAGGTCTGGGCGAGCACCATGGTCGGAACAGCCGCGCTCAGCAGGACGGCCAACAGCGTTGGTCGCAGCATTATGTCTCCTCCCTCATCGTACCGATCAGCGGCAGATTAGCGCAGGTTGCAAAACCCGAGCCGACACCGCTTCAGCGAAAGACTACAACGTTGGCTCGGCGGGGTGTAGACGTAAACTTACGGTCGCCTGCCAGTTCCTGACCGATATCGTTGAAAAAGGGCTCGCGCTCATCAGCGAACAATGATTCCGTCTGCTTGAGGCTATCAGTGGCGGAGGCTTGCCATGATGGGTCGGCAGACGGGCGATCAGAGCCAGTTGTTCTACCTGTCAACCTCGAACAGCGCATTCCGAGAGGTCATTTGCTGCGCCGGATCAATCCGGTGGTGACGCGGCTGCTGGCTGGACTTCGTGAGAAGCTGGCACCCTTCTACAGCGAGATCGGCCGGCCCTCGATTGATCCAGAGCTTATGATCCGGATGCTGATCGTGGGCTACTGCTATGGCATCCGCTTTGAGCGGAGGCTGTGCGAGGAAGTCGAACTGCATCTGGCTTTTCGTTGGTTTTGCCGGCTCGATCTCGACGACAGCGTTCCCGATCACTCGACGTTCTCAGTCAATCGCCATGGCCGGTTCCGGCAGAGCGACTTCTTCCGCCATGTGTTTGAGCGGTGGTTCGAGCCTGCATGGATGCAGGCCTGGTCAAGGGCCAAGGCTTTGCCGTCGATGCCAGTGTTATGGAAGCGGACGCCAGCCGGTATCGCGGGGTCCCGCCCGAGGAAGCGGATTGGTCGGCACCGGAGCGCCAGACACGCGCGGTCGCCGAGTTCTTGGGAGCAATCGACGATGACGACCCCACTACCGACCGCAAGCCCCCGAAGGTGATCTCCTTAAGCGACCCGTGCTCGGCATGGACCGCAAAGGCGAACAAGCGTGTGCAGTTCGGTTACCGGCTTAATTATCTGATCGACATGGAGAGCAGCATCATCGTGGATGTCGAGGCCACGCCGGCGCGAACTTTCGACGAGGTCGCCGCCGCCAGGAGGATGATTGAGCGGACCGAAGGGCGCATGGGGCTCAAGCCGCAACGTCTCGCCGCCGATACGGCCTACGGCACCGGCAAGTTCCTCGGCTGGCTGGTCAGTGCTGGCATCGCACCGCAAATCCCAGTTTGGGACAAAAGCACCCGAGAGGACGGCACCTTCTCACGCAGCGACTTCACCTTCGACCGGGCGCGCAACGTCTATGTCTGCCCTGCCGGTAAGTTGCTCACGACGACCGGCAACGTTGGTGACGACCACATCCTGCGCTACCTCGCGTTCAAGCGTGATTGCGATGCATGTCGACTCAAACAGCAACGCTGTCCGAAGATGCTCTTTCGCAAGGTCACATGTGACATCAACGAGGATGCTCGCGATCTCGCCCGCGCACTGATGGGTACGCCGGAGTTCGACAAATCGCGCGACGAGCGCAAGAAAGTCGAGATGCGGTTTGCCCACCTCAAGACCCATCATCGCTTTGAGCGTATGCGATTGAGAGGGCTGTCGGGGGCGCGCGACGAGTTCCACCTCGCCGCAATCGTGCAAAACCTCAAAACACTGGCGAACCATTTCTGGCGGCCACCACCCAACGCGATGACTGCTTGAACATCAATTGCCTTAGGTAAAGCTCGGTAGCGTTAGAGGTCGCCCTCAGGGGCGGGCGGGCTCCTGGAATTCCAGGCAGTGGATCGACCGCTGCAGGTCTTCCAAACGAAAATGCCCCGCCAGAGCGGGGCTGGTGCGGGTGAAGCTCAATAATGAGCCGAACTAATCTCTGCTTGTCGCCGTACGGGTACTCGGGCGCGGGTCACAACCTTTTGGTTTTTGGCTCTTTCAGCGCATTGAAGCCATCTCACAGCCATCCGATTCCACGTGGCTTTGCTAGCGGGATTTCTGGTGGCCTTGGCCATCTGCCGGCACTCGGCGGCGTGCTTCAAAAATTCGTCAGCTGGATTGATTGGTGTCATAGGCGCTCGCTTCTTGGATTTCCCTTCCCTATGGACACCATAGAGTGGCGAACAAAACCGGCAACCGCCTCGTGATACCATTAAGCTTGGTGCAGGCGACCAGAATGATCGCACGCGGCTGGAAGGCTGCCGAGTCGCTCGCAAGAGAAGTTTCGATCAACTGTGCATCGCCTCACATTGGGGCGCCGAAAAATATGTGAGCCCTATCTCCCAAGATCAAGGCACGGAGAGGGAACTGCAAATGCGCACAGGGATCGGTATCGCCGTCCTAGTCGCGATTGGCTTGATCTGGTCAGTCGCCGTGATGTCCCAGTGGGTCCCCGTGGCCAGCCCGGAAATGAAGTCAGCCGCGCTTATCCAGCCCCACGAGGCTAATCGGCACTGAGGCCTTTACCACCGGCGGATCTGCATCGGGGAAACGATATTCCTCGGCCCAGAGACAGAACGCCCAAAATCGCATTCAAGCCAGAAACGGTCTCCGCGGAGACTGAAACGCAGCCGCAAAAGCCCGCAAATTGCGGGCTTCTCGGCCGTCTCCGGGAAATCTTCTGGTTCGAACGACTGCGTGGTGGGCCCGGGAGGATTCGGACCTCCAACCAGATCATTATGAGCCGGCGGCTCTGACGATTGGGCTTCGGGCCCGATCGCGCGGGGCTCGGGGGCAGCGCCGCGCGACCCCTTCCCAGTTCAATGCCGACCCGGCGCGGCAACCGCGCCGGACGCGCAATGGCCTTCAAGGGTGCTACCTATATGCAGTCTGCGCTCGAAGGCACTTGGCTGATGCCAAATAACTTATTGAAATAACGTCAACTATTTTCTAGACCGCGCTTGAACTCACTCCCTTGTGGGGAGGGGTTAGGGGTGGGGGTGGCGCGATTTATGCTCCGACGCGGCCTCACCCCGCACTCTCGTGTCCCGGACGAGTGCGGCGAGCGCGCTTGCGCGAGCCAAACGAGCTCCGGGACCCAGCGCAAAGAGTGCGCAGCGCCATATCCGCTCCGGCAACCCCACATCATGTCGCCCCCAGGGCCCGGCTCATCGCTCGCCTACGCTCGCTCGGGCTGGGACAGGCGAGCGCCCTGCCCCAACGCCCTGCCCTGCCTCCCGCAGCCAGCGCGAGCCGCGCCCGCGCACCGGCCGCAACTGCAGCTCCACCGGGGACGGCGGCGGATAATCAGCGATCCGGCCCCACGTGCCGTCGTCCTTCTTCTCCAGCATGACGAACGGCGGATCGCCGAACCCGAATTTGACCTTCACGCGCTCCGGCCGCGCCCTCCGGTCGGCGGCACGCACGGCCGCGCGGCGCGCCGTTCCGCTGCGGATGGCGCCCAGCACCTCGTGCACCCACGCCCAGGCCTTCGGCGAGCGGCGGGCGCCGCAGGAATTGACATCGCCGCAGCAGCGGCGCCGGCGCCGGCAGACGCCGTGCCTGCAGGCGCGCCACAGCGCCATTGCGGCGTGGGCGGCGGTGAGCCGCTGCGCGACCTGGCGCTGCTCGGCCGCGGTCAGCGGCAGCAGTGTATGCTTGCGGAAGGCGACGATGATGGCTTCCTCCTTAGACGATAGCACTGTCGAGTGCGGCGTTTTCGGCCCCATCGGGGCATCGTTGACGAAGGCCCGTTTACGCCACTTGGCAACTGTCTTGTGGTTCAGCCCATACCGCGCCGCTAGTTCCTTGAGCGGAGCCTTCGATCGCTGTATCGCAGTTCGGACGGCGTGCGTGGTCGTGGCGCAGCCGTGAAGTACCTGGCCCATAATCCCTCCCGGAATGCGGGATCAGTTTGGCTGATTCCCCTACACTCCGGGACCAGACACCTAGTGTCCCGATTCCGAAGTTCGCATCATTATGCGGCGCGCTCGCTTGCGAACTTCGGAATCAAAGGGACACTAGCAATCTATGATTCTAGTGCGGTTTTTGGATTTGAAGTTCCTATACAAACGCGCGGCTATAATGATAGGAACTTCAAATCCACCGCACTAGCTGCCGATGTCGGACCGGCAGACGATCCCTCGCAGCCGCGGCGAGGCAGCGGCCCTCACACTCTTCGCGCGATCTCCGACACGTTCCGGATCGCGTCGTCGATGTAGGTCTCGCGCACCGAGACCGCGTGCATTTCGCCGCAATGCGGGCAGTTCACGTTGAGCGTCATGGACCAGGTGTCGCGGAGGCTTTCCGCGTCGGTCATGATGCCGGTGTCGGCCTGCTGCCGGGTGTTGGGACAGGTAAAGAAGAGTGACGGCATGGTGGGCTCCCCGTTTGGACAGGCGGGAGCGCGATCGGTCTCTCGGTCACCGGCGCCTGCGTGGCCGCTGTCGGTGATGGGAGTGGTGTACGCCTGATGGCGGGGGATAGCGACTGATGTGTTGGGGCGGGGGATCACGTTGTGGGGATGGGCGGTGCGGGGGTGGGAGTGATGCGTGCGGATGCAAGGCTCGAGGGACAGCATCGCGGTGTCATGCCCGCGCAAGCGGGCATCCAGTCCGCGGCGGGCGATCAGGGCAGGAGCGGCGCTTCTCGCACGGCCGGCGATACTGGATCGTCCGCCTGCGACGATGACGCGTGCTTCGGGAAGCGCGCCGCGAGTTGCCATACGCGCTACCGCATCCCATAGCACGACGCAGACGGAGCGTAGACGCCCGTACGACGAGCGCCGCACCCGAGACCGACGCGGCTAGGATAGGCAGCGGATCACGGGCACGCGCGCTTACTTCCGCGCGCGTTTCTTCTTCGCCCGCTTCACCGTCTCGTAGGCGGTCTGCTGCGACATGCCGAAATGCTCGCCGATCTGCCACCAGTAGGCGCCGGCCTTGAACGCCTTCTCCATGGCCCGCTCCTTCGGCACGCCCGATGACAGCGACTTGATCATCTCCGCGATCACCTTGGACTGCAGCACGCCCCTGATCTCGGCGCGCTTGTGCGCCTCGGCCGAGCGCCGCGCATTGGCGCGCGTCCAGCTGTCGATGTCGGACTGGTAGACGATCCCGCGCAGGCGGCGCGAGCGCCCGATCACGGCGTTGCGCGAGGTGCCGAGCGTCTTGGCGATCTCGGCCGCGGTCTTGCCGGCGGATTGCATGGTCTCCAGCCGCTTGTCGCGCGCGGCCGTCCAGGTCGTGTGTGGGTTTCTCTTCGTTGCCATATCATCGCTCCCCCGTTGCGCGGACGCCGCGCCTGCCGGCGCGCACCTGATGGCGGCAGCGGCCGGCCCGCGCGCGCCCGGCCGTCGTTGCCGCGTGCCGGCGCTGCTGATGCCGCCCCGCAAGGGGACGGGAGGGCCGGCACATCAGCCCATTGTGCACGATTTCTTTGACTTGCGTTACACGAATCGTAAGCGGGGGACGGGATTTTGCAAGGAGGGGGCGGTGGCAGGAGCGGGTCGCGGGGCCCTGGGTCCCGGCTCGGCGCGCGCGGGCGGGGCGTGGTGCCCATCCGCATACCGCGGCGCGCGCTTGGCCGGGACACGAGAGGGGTGGTCGCGCGGGCTTGACCCGCGCATCCGTCGTCCTCGGGCGAATAAGCGTCTTGCGGAACGAGGACCCGGGTCAAGCCCGAGGCGTGACGCGCAGTTGCATCGTAATGGCAGATAAATTCTGGCGAAGAGGATGGATCGCCGGGTCAAGCCCGGCGATGACAGCGGTGAAGCGTCAGTGCTGCGGGGAGTGCTTGGCCGGCGCGAATTCGCGGGGGATGCGGCCGTCCCGCTCGAGCTCCTGTGCCTTGACGCGGAATTCCGCCGCCAGCACGCGCAGCCGGCCGGCCACCGTGAGGTCGAAGGTGGCGCGGGAGAGGTTGAGGAGGGCATCCGCCTGCCGGAGCAGGTAATTCGAGGTCATGTCGTTGTTTCCGCCTCGTTGAGACGAGGGCTTTTTGTGTGTCATCTATCAGACGTAAACCCGGACGGGGCGGGCTGCGTTCCGACGCTGGAATCCTAAATTTCCTGTCATTTCACAGGGATGGCGGGGGAATGGCGGCTGCTGCGTGGCGGTGTCCGGTGTCGCCGCGGCACACTCGGTGTGCTCCCCTCCCCCCTTGTGGGGGAGGGGTGGGGGGTGGGGGTAGCCGTTGTTGCGCGAGATGCGTCCGCCAACAGCTACCCCCCTCCCCACCCCTCCCCCACAAGGGGGAGGGGAGCAGACCGGTTTTGCCGCTGCGAGGATTGCCCCATCTCGCGATGGATCGCCGGGTCAAGCCCGGCGATGACAGTCTTTGGCGTGGCGCGCGCCGGGGCAAACCCGGCGATGACCGTCTTTGCTGGGCGATGACGGGCGATACACGGCCTGTTGACGAGGAAGATTGCCGCAGCGCCCGCGGGAAACATTGCCGGAGCGGGGTGGGATGACTACTTTCGGCTCAAGTTCACCTCGGGACAATTCACGATGTCACTGTTGCCGCGCTTCGCGCTGAACAGGCACCGGGCGCAGGAAAAGGCGCTGGAACAGCAGGTCACTGCGCTCCGGTCGGCGCTCGACCAGTGCAAGGGCATGGCCAAGCGCTGGACCGAGGTCCGGCTCGAGGTGATGGCGATCATCGCCGTCGTGTTCATGGGGCTGGGCTTCGCGCTCGGGGTCTACCGCGAGCCGCTGCAGCACAGCGTCGGCGACCTCCTGGCGCGGGTGGGCATCGGCTCCTCGCAGGCGAGCTTCGAGACCGTCAATGCCGTGTTCCAGAAGGGCGACTATCCCGGCGCGCTCAAGCTGGCGCAGCCGCTGGCCGACGACGGCGACGCCCGCGCCGAGTCGATCGTGGCGCAGATCCATTACCGCGGCCGCGGCGTGCCGCAGAGCGACACCGAGGCGGCGAAGTGGTTCCGCCGCGCCGCCGACCAGGGCGACGCGGTGGCGCAGTTCTACCTCGGGGTGATGTACAACGAGGGCCGCGGCGTGCCGCAGGACTACGCCGAGGCGGCCAAGTGGTACAAGCTCGCGGCCGAGCAGGGCGATGCGCTGGCGCAGTACAATCTCGGCCTCTCCTACGCCCGCGGCGAAGGGGTGACGCCGGACCCGGTCACCGCGCATATGTGGCTCAACCTGGCGTCGGCGCGCTTTCCCGCCGGCGACAGCCGCAACCGCACGGCGGCGACCAAGAACCGCGACACCGTCGCGAGCGAGATGAGCTCGGACCAGCTCACCGAGGCGCAGCGCCGCGCGCGCGAGTGGAAGCCGAAGACCCCGCAGGGGTAATCCTCGCGAAATGTAGGATGGGCGACGCGGAGCATGACCGCGATCGTGAGCCGTCGTCGCCGTTGCGTTCGACGGCGTTGCCACGCACTCGGTGTGCTCCCCTCCCCCTTGTGGGGAGGGGTTGGGGGTGGGGGTGGCAGTTGGCGGACGCGTCTCGCGCAACAACGACGACCCCCCTCCCCACCCCTCCCCCACAAGGGGGGAGGGAGCAGACCGAGTCTGCCGCTTGCACTGATCCCTATTGCAACGATCAGACGCGCGCCTAGCCCGTCGAGGCCATCATCGGTGTTGCGAACTCCGACAACACGTCCGCGTCGACCTCGCGCGTGGTCACCACGAACGACTGCAGCGACGTCTGCCCGAAGGTGGTGCTGATCGCGACATCGGCGGCGTCGCGGCCCCGCGCGATCAGCACGCGGCCGATGCGCGGAACGTTGTGGCGGGCGTCGAAGGTGTGCCAGCGCCCGCCGACGAAGGCCTCGAACCAGGCGCTGAAATCCATCGGCGCCGGATCCGGCGGCACGCCGATGTCGCCGAGATAGCCGGTGCAATAGCGCGCCGGGATGTTCAGGCAGCGGCAGAACGTGACGGCGAGATGCGCGAAGTCGCGGCACACGCCGCGCTGCTCGGCGAAGCCGCGCGCGGCGCCGCGGGTGGCATCGGCGTCCTGATAGTTGAACTTGATGTGCGCGTGCACGAAATCGCAGATCGCCTGCACCCGGCGCCAGCCCGGCGGCGTGGCGCCGAACAGCTCCCAGGCCTTGTCCATCATCAGGTCGGTCTCGCAGTACCGGCTGGCCAGCAGGTACACCAGGGCGTCATGGGGCAGGTCGGCCACGGCATGCTGCTCGGCCGAGAGGTCGACGCGATCGGGCCTGCCGCTGTCGGCGACGATGGTATCGCAGGCGATGCGGAGCTGGCCGGGCGGCGCCAGCAGGCGCACGCATTTGTTGCCGAACCCGTCGACGTAGGGCGTGATCGAGCGCGCCGGCGTGATCCGCAGCCGGTCGGGCGTGACGAGATCGGGCGCGCGCGACGGATGCACGTTGAGCATGAAGACCATCGGCGTCGCATGGGCGGACTGGTAGGTCAGGTCGAAGCCGACGTGGATTTTCACGATTCTCTACTCACCATGGGTACAGGCATCCCGATAAGTCGGTCAGCAATCGTCGGTTCCGGCCGGTCGCGCAAAAGCGTAATCACTCAATGCTGAGATCATCTGCGTCAGGCTTGATCGCAGCGCTGCGGCAAACTCGGTCTGCTCCCTCCCCACGCGCCCCGGGCTTGCCCGGGTCGCGGCTTACTTGCGCAAGTCGGGCAAGCCCGACTTGCGTTGGGGGAGGGCTGGGGAGGGGGGTCGTTGTTGGTGCACGAGGTGTGTCCGCCAACTGCTACCCCCACCCCCAACCCCTCCCCACAAGGGGGAGGGGAGCACACCGAGTACGCGGCGATTTCGGTGCAAGGGTTGGGCCAATTCTCGCGTTGCGCCACAGCGCGTGGAGCTGCGAGTTGCTTAAATTTGCGGCAAGATCCGAGAATCCATTAGCGCCCCGGCGACGTTGCGATACATGAGCAGGATATCGATATCAGGCCATTCGCCGTCATCTGTGCGCTATCCGACCAAACCATGACCATCCTCACGGTCCGTCACGTCACCACCTACCGCTATCGCCGGCCGATCGCGTTCGGCGACCATCGCATGATGTTCCGCCCGCGCGACAGCTACGACCAGCGGCTGATCGACTCGCGCCTGCGCATCACGCCGGAGCCGGCGCACATCCACTGGATCCACGACCCGTTCGGCAACTGCGTCGCGCTGGCGCGGTTCAAGACGCGGGCGTCGGAACTGCGGTTCGAGAGCACGATTCGCGTCGACCATTACCCCGACAACGTGCCGGATTTCCGCACCGAGCCGCGCGCGCAGACCTATCCCTTCGTCTACGATTCCGAGGAGATGCCCGACCTGATGGCGTCGATCGCGCGCGGATATCCCGACCCGACCGGCGAGATCGACCGCTGGGTGCGCAAGTTCCTGCTGCCGGGGCGCCCGACGCCGACCGGACAGCTGCTGATGACGCTCACCTGCGCCATCAAGGAAGGCTTCACCTATACGCGGCGCAGCGAGCACGGCACGCAGGACCCGGTCGTGACGGTGCGCAGCGGGCGCGGCAGCTGCCGCGACTTCGCGCTGCTGATGATGGAGGCGGTGCGCTCGCTCGGGCTCGCCGCCCGATTCGTGTCCGGTTATCTCTACGTGCCGTCACGCGATGGGCGGCGCGAGGGCGCGGACTATGTCGGCGGCGGCTCGACCCACGCCTGGTGCCAGGTCTATCTGCCGGGCGCCGGCTGGGTGGAGTTCGATCCCACCAACGGCATCATCGGCAACCGCGATCTCATCCGCGTCGCGGTCGCGCGCGATCCCAGCCAGGCGGTACCGCTCTCCGGTACCTATGCCGGCAGCCCGGACGACGAGCTCGGGATGAAGGTGCAGGTCAACGTCGAAGCGGAAACGCAGTCCGAGGATGCGGACGCGGCGAAGGCGTGACGGCGCGCTGTCATTCCGGGACGCCGAGCGTAGCGAGCGGAGCCCGGAATCCATAACCACCGGCCTGTGAATTATGGATTTCGGGCGCGCCGATGCGCGCCCCGGAATGACAGCGGAGCCACGATGGTTCAGTCGCATGATCTAGCCGAAAAGTCTGCAACTTTCGGGATCATGCTTTCGGCCGCGGCGCGGTGCCGTGGGACCATTTCTCCATCTTGCCAAGCACGCCCCAGGCGGTCAGCCCGAGGAAGATCGGCAGGGTGAAGCGGCGCGAGCCCGGCCGCCGGCGTCAGCATGGCGAGAATGGGCGCGAGCGCGGTGGTCGTCGACGCTTGCGTCAGCATCGGCGTGATCACGGCGCCGAGCAGGCCGATCGCGGTCTTCTTGCCGTTGAGCAGATTGCCGATGGTCTGCCCGAGCGCGCCGTTGACCTGGCCGAGCGGCGGCGGCGTGCCGTCGGCGCCGGGGGCGAGGATGGTCTTGATCAGGTCGAGCGCCTTGCCCAGCTGCACCGGCGCCTGCGAGGCAATCGGCGTCACCCCGGTCACGCCGCCCTGGCCCTGCAGTCGCTCGACCAGCGGCACCAGCCGCTCCAGCAAGGTGGTGACGTCATCCTGCCCGGGCATCTGACCCCGCATTCGACCCAGCATTGATCCGGGCATCGAACTCGGGAACGGGCTCGTCGACGGATCAGACGGCGCGAAGCCGGGGTCCACGCGGCGGGCATTCTCGGCAATGGCGTCCTCGATGTGGTCGAGACGCTGCATCAGCCTGCCCAGCAGTGGGGTGACGTCGTCCGGCCCAGGCGTTGGATCCGGCATCGACGTATCGCGCGGGGCGAAACCGGGGTCGGTGCGGCGCGCGTTCTCGGCGATCATGTCCTCCATCCGCTCAAGCCGCTGCAGCAGTCGGCCCACCAGCGGAGACTCCACCGACGGCTCGACCGCCGACGGGCCGGCGAAGTCCCGTTCGGTACCGAACTGGCGCTCGAGCTGGTCGCGGGTCTGGTCGTCCGCATCGCCGGTGACGGGCAGGCCATGGCGGCGCTGAAACCGCTTGACGGCTGCTTCGGTGATGGCGCCGAAGATGCCGTCCTGCCCCTGTTCGGAGAAACCGAGGAGCTTCTGCAAGCGGCGAACGAGATCGCTGCCATCGACCGACCCTTCCGGCAGTTCGGTCGCCTGCGGTGCGGTGGCCTTGACCACGCCGCTGGTCAGGACCTCGGATTCCGGCAGGATGGCAGCGGCAAACACGTGTTTGCGGTTGGCCTGATAGCGGGGGTCGGACTTCACCAGCGCCATGAACTGGCGATGACCGTCCTTGCTTTGGCCGACGAGACAGCCGGCGCTTGCCTTTTCGACCTCGGGCAGGTCGTAGCCCCAATGCTGGTTGATACCGAACTCTCCGGTCTGGCGCTTGTCGCCGGTGCGCTGCCCATCCTTGTTCAGGTCGCGGCAGACCGTCACCTCTCCGCCGGTCTGCACGAGCGCCTCGTGGTTATTCCGATGCATCCCGACCTGCCAGGACTTGTACTGGCCGAACTCGATGCGCGCGGCGCCGAGCGGACTCATCGGATTTTCGGTCCAGTACCGCCCCGGTTCGGTGGTGGCCGCCCACTCGCCGACGATCTTCGGCACGCCACCCTCAAACCTGATCACCAGGCGCAGGTCGTTCCACTTGTTGGCTTCGTCCGCATTCGGGGTGCCGTCCGGGTTCATGCCCTCGACGTAAACGATGTTGAGCTCGCCCGGGCCGCGGTCGACCTGATACCCCTTGCGTTCCATGGCGGCGACGACAAGGTGGGCCAAATCCGATGCGACCGGAGACTGCTTCAGCGCGGAAACCCGTGACATGTTGAACCCCTCCCGTTGTCAGTCCGTCGCGGCCCGCCAGGCGAACCGCTTGCAAGAGCCTGAACCCTGAAGCCACGACTTGAGGCTGGTTGTTCACTTATAGTCGGCAGCGGAAACCCAGCGTGTGAGCTCGTTCATACAGTTGAGACTTGCATACAGTTGCGGCTCGGCGGCCTCCGAAAAGTCTGCAACTTTTCGGGATCATGCTTTGGTTCGGTCGCATGATCTTGTCCGAAAAGTCTGCAACTTTTCGGGATCATGCTTTCGGCCGCGGCGCGGTGCCCTGGGACCATTTCTCCATCTTGCCGAGCACGCCCCAGGCGGTCAGCCCGAGGAAGATCGGCAGGGTGAACGGCGCGAGCCCCGCCGCCGGCGTCAGCATGGCGAGAATGGGGGCGAGCGCGGTGGTGGTAGACGCTTGCGTCAGCATCGGCGTGATCACGGCGCCGAGCAGGCCGATCGCGGTCTTCTTGCCGTTGAGCAGATTGCCGATGGTCTGCCCGAGCGCACCGTTGACCTGGCCCAGCGGCAGCGGCAGCGACTTGCCGTCGGCGCCGGGGACGAGGATGGTCTTGATCAGATCGAGTGCCTTGCGAAGCTGCTCCGGTTGCTGCAAATCGGCCGGGATGGCCGTCGGCGCGCGCGGGCCCTGCAGCTTCTCGATCAGCGGCAGCAGCCGCTCCAGCAACGTGGTGATGTCATCCGGCCCAGGGATGTGGGCAGGGATCGTGCCAGGAATCGTGCCAGGTATCGGAGTCTGCGTTGGCCCACGATCCAGGCGGCGCCCATTCTGGGTAATGGCGTCCTCGATGTGGTCGAGGCGCTGCATGAGCCGACCCAGCAGTGAAAACTGCATCGACCGTTCGGCTCCCGACGGGCGTTCGAACTCCCGCCCGACCGGCGCGGCGCCACTGAATTCCCAATCGACGATACCCTTCCCGTCCAAGTCAATTGCTGCAGCAGCGGCAGGCGTAAGGTCGATGCCGGCCCGGTTGGTGCGGTCGTCCGATTCCGCACGCGGACGCGCACCTGTTTCCCAGTATTTGTCTTCCGGGCCGCGAGCGCTTGGATACCAAGGCCCGACGTCGACGATGTCGCAGAGAATTGACCTGTCGCCCTTGAAGACGCGGACCTTGGGACGCGGCCCGGAGAACCGACAAGGCAGCGCAACGCCGGGACGATTGGGCCAACCCTCAGGCACATCCGCATAAGCAGCAGATTGCTCGTCCCCCTCCCCGCCGAATTCGGTTGCGGTGATGTTGAGCACGCGCCTGGATGCTGCCGCCGACGAGGATGCAGCGGGCAAGCGCGGACGCACAGATATGGCAGGGCCCGATCTGAGCGTGGCCATCATCTCGCGCACCCTGGAAATCACGTCTGCCTTGACGACTTTTTTGCCGGGGCAATCGTGATTGTCCTGCTTGCATTCGACGTGGAACGTCAGATCCCCTGGGTCAAAATTGAATTTCAGATTGAGGGCCGCGATCAGAAAGACCGCATTATCGCGCACCATCGCGCCATCGCCGGAATTGAACTCTTCCTTAGCGTAATCACCAACCATCTCGATCCCGAAACGGGTCTTGTTGAAGCAGCGCGAATGAACCCCGGGAAGGAGCGGATTGGAGAACCAGTTGATCCAGTTGCGCGAGACAAACCAGTGCGGGCCGGCGTGCCAGCCTTTGTCTTCATAGAATTCTTGCAGGTTGCGGATGCGTGCGTCATGGGCCGCGCCGGTTTCCGCCCACTGCGCCAGGGTCGGCAGCGCGGTGTTGTGCAGGGTGATTCCCTGCGGACGCCAGTCAGTCCACTGGAGGGCATTGATGCGCTCGAGAGTTTGCTCCCGGGTGCGCGCGATGCCTTCGAAATTCTTCCACATGCCGTTCGCCCGTTCCTCGTGCCGATCACTTGCTCGCGAAGCTGCTCCCGATTCGAGGTGGGGCCACGCAGTGCAGTGTCCCCCATCCTGAATGAGCAGGCGGCGCTATGAGGAGCTCCGCGGCGGCGCGCTTCTGTGCGCCCACTTCTCCATCTTGCCGAGCACGCCCCAGGCGGTCATGCCGAGGAAGACCGGCAGGGCAAAGCCGCTCAGGCCGGCTGCCGGCGTCAGCGTGGCGAGCAGGGGACCGAGCGCGGTCGTCTCGGACGCATGCGACAGCAACGGCGTGGCCACCGCGCCGAGCAGGCCGATTGCGGTCTTCTTGCCGTCGAGCAGATTGCCGATGGTCTGCCCGAGCGCGCCGTTGACCTGGCCGAGCGGCTGCGGCTTGTCGGGCGCGCCGGGCGACAGGATCGCGCCGAGCAGCTCGATGGTCTTGCGCAGCCGATCGGCCGGCGACGAGCCGGTCGACGGGTCCGTAAGCGGCCGCTGGCCCTTGAGCTTCTCGATCAGGATCACCAGCCGCTCCAGCAGCGCGATGAGGTCGGTCGGGCGGGACGGAACCGGACCCGTCGGGCGCGACTTGCGCTCGATCGCCGCGAGCGTTGCTTGATCGGCGAAGCCGGACGGGGAGAGACCATTCGCCTGCTGGAATTGCAGCACCGCCGCCGTCGTCAGCGGTCCGTTCAGGCCGTCCTCAGCCAGCGGAGGGTTGGCGCCGAGCGCGTTGAGCGACTGCTGCACCCACAGGATGTCGTGCGCAGCCACGGGTACCACGGGTACCACCGGCACGTCGGGGCGGATGACGATGTCGTTCGGGCCAACCGCCATCAACCGCTGCACCTGCCGGAGCATGTCGTCGGCCTCCGGCCGAAGCTCGGCCTCGTGCCGGTTGATGGGTCCCCAGTGATTACGCCGATTGCGCAACCCGACGGCCGCGGTCTCCACCGCAAAACCAGGGCGCTCCTTGCACAGCTGCTGGAACTGCAGGCCGGTGCCGGACCCGCAATTGTCGAGCTCGCCGCGCCGCGGCGTGACGCCCTCGCAGAAGATCTCGCGATACCCGCCGCCGTTGGCCTGATACTCGTCGAGCAGCCTCGGGATCTGGCGGCTGGCGCCGTGCGCGTCCCAGCTCATCTGGAACAGCCCGGCCTCGGCGGTGTCAGCCGAAGTGTTGCTGGCGGACTGGTCGCGGCCTTCGCAGTAGCGGCCCGACGATTCGCGCATGCCCAGGCCGATCATCAGCACGAACAGGTGCCGCAGCGTATCGATCCCGCTGACGTCATTGCGCATGCCGAGCCTCGCGAACTCGGAGGCGTAGTAGGCGAGCGCGTCGCGACTGGGGTCGCCGGACGACGCCCTGGCCATCTCCACCGCCGCCGGGTCGCCCTGCGCGAGCTTGCGCAACGCCACCGCGAACATCACGGCCATGCCCTTGATGTAGCCGAGCGGCGCCCGGCCGCGGCCGCCATCCCACGACACCCGCGCGAGCGCCGAGTTCGCGGCGATCTGGACGATCTCGCTTATTGGCAGCGACGGCCGATCAAGCATCGCACCCTCCCTCTCGCCGCGCGCCGCGCGCGCCGGCCACGTTGCATGAGCCACCCGCATTGCGCCCGATCGCGCGAGGCGACGACCGATCTGGCGACAGCCGATCTGGCGGCCACCGACGTGGTGCCAACCGACCCGGTTGATCGAGGAGTTGGTCGTGCGGCGACCGCAAGCGCCTGCAGGCCTGCTGCGGGATCGGGCCGAACACGAAACCATCACGAGTCGCGGCCACTGGGATACTCACACGGTAAGGTTGTATTATACACCATGACGAGTCATTTGCAACTGACAATTGCAGACGTCTTAAAAAAAGGTTAATGCGCCGGCGGTCCCGGCCGGCAGCAACATCTCGGACAAGCTCTGGAACAAGCGGGCCGGCATTCCGCGGCCACCGGCTGATCGCCGGGCGCGGGCCCGCGCGTCAGCGGGCCTGAATCAACGCCCCGGCCAAGGGACTCTACCGTGAGGGACGATGCCGTGAGGTGAGCGTGGTGCCGCGGAAGGGATTCGAACCCCCGACCCCCGCATTACGAATGCGGTGCTCTACCGGCTGAGCTACCGCGGCAAACCATCGATTTGACCTGTCAACTTGCCGCTCGGGGAAACCAGACGGAGTGATTTGCCACTCCGTCAGCTACCGAACGGCATTGGTCGCGCGCTTCTGTAGCCCTGCCCGGCGGGCGCCGTCAACGCACGCGGCCGCATCAGCCAGCGTGCCGGGGCGAACGTCGCCGAGGCCGACGCGCTCTCTCGTCCGCGGGACACCTACGGACGTTCGGCCTCGGCCTTCAGCGCGGCAAGATCGGACTCGGTGCGGAATGTCATGACCGCGACCTTGCTGGTGCGCGAATAGGGAATGACCACCTGCGTCTTCCCGTCATTTTCGAGCAGCGAGATGTGACGCGCCTCGGTCCCGCGCGTGGGAAGGTCGAAGGTGGTCCACGTGCCGGCGGCGGGGTCGTATCGCAACACCACGTCCGACGTCCAGATATTGAGCCAGGCGTTGTGCCTGCTGTCGACCGCGACATGGTAGGGCTGCATCACACCGGGGCCCGGGAGCGACACGAAGGACGTGTCCATGGTCTGGGTGTTGATCTTGGTCAGGCTGTTGCCCCATGAGTTGCCGACCCACAGGATGTCGGCGTTCTTGTCGGTCCCCATGCGGCGCGGACCCTGACTCCACGCGACCGGCGCATTGAAATCCGGTGCGTTGAAGGATTCGTAGAACTTGCGATCCTCGTCGTTGATCAAATCCTTGTCGACCTCGCGGCGCGGCAGCTTCAGCTCGATGGAGCGGCCGGTTGTAACGTCGCCTTTGTTGATGGTGTCGATGATCATCTCGGCCCACCAACCGTTGCCATTGCGATCGCCGGCGGCGCCGTAGGTGACGCCATTGCCGTTTGGAGTCTTCAAGGTCACGGACTTGAACTCGGTGAATTTTTCCGTTGCGGGATTGAAACGCAGGGCCCCGTCGGGCGAAGACGCCCAAATCTGCCCTTGGCCGTCATAGTCGACGGTGACCGCGCCGCCGGTCGGCGACATGCCCGTCGGCGGAATATGCACGTCGATCTTTTCGGCTTTCGGATCGAGACGCGCCAGGCCGCGCCGACCGGCATTGACATCAAACCAAATGATGCCGTTCGGGTCGCGCGTGATGCCATGCGTGTTGGCGGCAAGCCCACCGGGCCCGTTCACCCTGAACATCTTGACCGCACCGGTTTTGGTATCGATGCGGCCAACAGTGGTGTTGCGGTTGGGTACGTTCGACGTGAACCAGAGGTTTCCCTCGAGATCGGCGGTGGCGTCATGCACGAGCGACCCGCGGCGCGAGGGCGTGCCGAGAGACCAGTCGCTGCCGTCGGTGGTGGGATCCTTGGCCGGCACATTCAGCTCCGGCGCGAGCGGTACATCGTATTCCTTGAACACCACCCGCGCAGTCTCCCCCGATGGGGCGCGGCCGCAACTTGATCGTCATATTTTCGGTCGGGCCACGCGCCCGCGCGAGATAGGCCGCGAGCTCTTGCTGATGGCGGTCCAGCACGCCTTGGGGCTTGTGGTCCGGACCGCCATACACGCCGGACACGTTCACACGCTTCATCAGATCGACGATCGCCGTCCACCCAGCCTCGTCGAACCTGTGCTGAAGCGTAAAGCTTGGCGTGTGGCAGCCCGAGCAATTGTTGGCGACCAGCGCTTTCATCCGCCTGTCTTCGGGGGTGGCGTCGGGCAATGACGCAAGCACGAGATCGCCGGGCAATTGCTGAACAAATTCCTTGAGCGGGACGAGGGTGAAATCCTGGCGCCTGTTCGCGCTGAGATCGACTTCGCTCTTTGCGGTGGCAAAGCTCAGTGTCTGGGCCCACACCCGGTACGTCCCGGTTGGCAGCGGCGGGAAGTAGTACTTGCCCGTTTCATCGGTAAAGACCGTGGTCGTAATGGTCTGTCCCGCGGCCTTGGCCGAAACCGTCACCCCGCCGAGCTTCTCGCCCGTCGAGGACGCAATCGCGCCGCTCAGCAGCGCATCGGCAGCCTCGGCCGCGTCCGACAACGCCAGCGGCATTGCGGCGAGCGCAATCGCGATCACTGCGACGGAGGACTCCATTGGGTGTCGTTTGGCCATGTCTTCTCCTTCAGCGCGGGGCATTGGGGGCGGACTGCGGCGGTGCTGGAACGGTCTTGAGGTAGGCAGCGATCGCGACGATCTGCGCCTGGTCGAATTGAAACTTGAATCCCGGCATCCGCGGCGTGCCGTTGCTGATCACGTCCTGGATGACGCTTTGCTGACCAC
Organism: uncultured Alphaproteobacteria bacterium; assembly: GCA_963725065.1. GTDB lineage: Bacteria > Pseudomonadota > Alphaproteobacteria > Rhizobiales > Xanthobacteraceae > VAZQ01. The sequence continues at coordinate 358,938 of CAVRXD010000020.1, read as the reverse complement.
CAAGCGATTCCCGAGAGAGCGAGGGACCGTATTGTATGCTCGTAATCTGCGGCTTCTCGTGGCAGACAACACAATGATTGCCGAACAGGCGACGGCCTAGTTTCTGCGTCTCATCGAGGCTGTCATCGGCCGCGGCCTGGGCCTGCGCAACTTGCGGCCATGCGGCCAGCAGCAATACACCGAGCCACCCCCTGCATCTCATCGGCCTCCTCCCCTTACAGCTTTTGGACAAGACTATTCCAAATGCGTCGGGCCGGGAAGCGCCACGCGAAGCGTCGGCAGCTCCCTGCTTCCAGCGATTAAGCATGCAGCGGTTATCTGTCCGTTGGGGCAGGTTGATCCGGACCGGTGTAGCGCAAGATCCAAAGGCCCCACTGCTTGTCGGTCACGTAGATATAACCGCGGGTATCGACGAGCACGTCTTCAGTCTGGGTAACGAGGTCTCGGGGCAGCGGCCCTGCGCGCTCGCTTGGCGGCGGCGGAATGAACCACCCGCTTTCGAAGGGCAGCAATGGATCCTTGATGTCATAAACCCGTAGCCCCGCGTTGAAGTAAGTCAGGTAGATGAGATTGCCCGGCTTCTCGACGTCGGGGAGATGGATCTCCTGATTGACATTATGCGGGCCGAACCGGCCGCCCTTCTCGCAGAAATTCTTGTATGGCGCGCCTTTCGGTGGGACCGGCAGAGGGAATAATGACATGAGGCGAGGCTGTGCCGGATTGCGATTATCGATCAGTCCCGCGAAATTGAGCGCCTCATTGCAGCGTTCCGCGATGGCCTCGGAGTTCACGTACAGCAAATTGCGCTCCCATAGCGGGAGAACCGTGTGCAGCGATGGCGCGCCGACCGCGACGAACGGAGGGCTGAATGTAAGCTTCCCGATGAGCTTCGGGTTGGCGACGTCGCTGATATCGAGATTGACCACCGCAGGGGAATAGGCCATCGACGCCATCTTGCCATCGGGGCTGATATTCGCTGGGCCGTGGAATCCTTCGGGCCCAACCGGTTTGGCCTCGCCGTCCTTCTGCCCTGTCATCCACCACCGACCGGCTTCCTTGGGTTGCGCCGGATCGCTGATATCCAAAGTCACCAGAATATTCGAGCTATAGCCCGGCGCGGCCGCGGATAAGTAAGCGTACCTGCCGCCCGGATATGAGTTTCGGTGCGTACCCGTCGACCCTGTCTTCCAGTGCGAGAGCTGACGAGGGTTGATCGGATCGCTGATGTCCCAGATCAGAACGCCTTCGTCGTTTGGTTTATTCGGATCGGCTCCCCAGGCGAGCGACGACTTCTCCAGCCCCGTTACCATGATGTTGTCGTGCAGCGTCATCTGGATGGTCCAGGTATTCGTAGGCCCCGGCATGGTCTTTACGAACTTGGGATCCTTCGGGTCGGTGACATCCACAATGCTCCAGCCGTAGTGCCAGAGATGTCCCATATAGAGGTACCAGCGGCCGTTCACCTTCTTGATGGCCATCTTGAACGCGCCCTTGCGGTTATCGAGACCGCTATATCCGACCGGCTCCATGTTGTTTGCCTCCCATCCCGGCGGAATGGCATCGGCATGGCTGGGGGTCGCGAAACTCGCCGCGGCGAGCGCAAGGGTGCCCAGGGCAGCACGTTGAAACGGAATCATGAGCGCACCTATATGTCCTGGCGTTGCAAGTAATAGCCGATCAAAGTCGTTCGTGGCGCCGCGACCAAATTCCTTTTTCTTGACCCCAGGCCGTCAATCCGATCGTGGAGCTCGCGCGGGGGATCGCGACGCGCGACCTAATGGTGAAGTGGCGTTTCCTCGGTGCCGGTTAGCGGTCTCCGAGCGATGAGCTTGTCCTCGATCTCTTTCTGAATTGTTCGAAGCCATTCTTCGGCGCGGACTGGCGCGGTTGCGCCAAAGTTCCACTTCCGCCCGTAACTGATGCGTTCGATCTTCCGCCGCTCGAAGCTCCATCGAAAGCTTGTGGGCCAGCGACATGGCGCGATCGCAGTCCTGGTTCGCGAGATCGGCGGCCGTTCGGATCTGCGCAACGATAGCCTGCCCAGCGTCGTCGAGGGGAGTTACATCGCTCCTTCCCTTTGCTTGCGGGTCAAATTTCAGAACCTGTTCGGGCGTCTCGAAGCCGCTTTGACTCATGGTACGCCTCCCCGTTTCGCCTGTTGTGGCGGCCCTCGGAGATTACGGGAGTGAAGCTCTTTGCGGAAGTCCGAGATCGAGCGGATGCAGAGACGACTGTTCACCGAACGCTCCCACGCCGAGAGACACGGTGACATCCTCCGTCGCTTCGGGCGTTTGCCGCATCGCAACGTGATTCTCGGGCGCTGCACGAGGCCGGAGGAAAGCTCAAGAAGGTGACGCGTATCGTCGAGGCAGAACGCCTCCAGCGGGAATGCTGCAACCGCGTAGGGCCGACCCCACGCCCCCGCTGCGCGACTGCCCGTCTACGCTGCGCTGACCAGAACGGCCAGTTTCTTGCGCGCATAGAACATGCGTGTCTTCACCGTCGCGGCAGGCACTTTGAGAATCTGCGCGGCCTCTTCCACCGATTTCTCGTGATAATAGACGAGATCGATGATTTGCCTGTGTTCGGACGAAAGCCTGGTCAGGGCCCGGCGCAGCACCTCATTCCGGGTCTTTTTCGCAAGCGCCGTTTCCGGATCGTCCGACGTGTCGGCGACGGTGGCCTCGATATGCTCATCGAGCTCCGCATCGGTCCGGCGACGGCGCGCCGCAAGAGCCTTGTAGCGGGCTATAGACATAAGCCATGTCGAGACGGTCGAGCGCCCTTCGAACCGACCAGCCTGACGCCACACGTCCAGAAAAACTTCGCTCAGAAGGTCTTCGGCAAGTGGTGCGTCGTTGACGAAGCGAACGAGCCATCGATAAACGGGCGTACGGTGCCTGGCAAACAGCGCCTCCATGGCAAGCCGGTCGCCGAGAGCAATCCGTTCAACGAGCAACTCGTCTGCTGAGGTTTTCGCCGCCGCGGCGATGGATCGCGCAGCAGCTGTTGCCGTTTGCCGTCGGATATCGGCGTGTAGCATGGAAATCCCCCTGGCCACGTCCCGCCCAATCCCCGGGACAAGAGCTCGGATTCTCGATTTTCCGGTATGGCTAATCAGGAACCCTTGGCTGGTAAATTAACCACCGCTCGGGAGAACGATGTGACCGGGGTCACAGAAAGGTGGGATTTGACGGTGTGCCGTGCGGGGACTGGCTGCCGCATGCACGTTTGCTTTGCGGGCCGAACGCGGCCCCAGAAGACACTCAATCGGTCACATATCAAGCCGAAGCAGGGGCTCGGTCTCCGACGACGGGGCTTCATGGCGGTTGGTGAGGCCGTCCCGTCCGATTTGTCCGATTCTCGATTGTGCAACGGCGCTGTCCATCGTGCCGATGCTGATCGCCGTCGTCAGAATGGCGATGACGCATCGGATGACCAACCGTCCGGAGCCACTTGTCATAACACCCTCCACAGATCGATCCGCCGAAAGGCGCCCCAGTCGCGCATCGCTACCGGGGCGCCTGGCGAAGTCACTTAACCCCCGCAGCCGAAGCTGCTGGTCCGGCCATATCCCAGGTCTTCTTGACAGTACGGACCTGCGGAGGCCGGAACGGTTGCGAGCGTGGCAAAGGCCAAAGCGAGGGCCAGGACGAGCTTGGTCATGAGAGTCTCCTTTGATCGGTATGTTGTTTCAGCGGAGCCCCGGTTGGGCGACCGCCTGGGCATTCAGTGTCAGTGCAAGCTCGGCGGACGAAACCAGTTTGGCTGACCGTCCGACTGGCGTGCGCCAGCACGTGAGCGAATGAATAGCCGCAGACCCGGCGGCAAGCTTGAGGCCGGCCTTCGCCCGGTCTTGCATTTCTTTGGAGATTTCTACGAGATTCCCTCGATATATTTCATCGCGCGCTGGCCACGAAGGCGCTCGTTTCAAAATGATTTCGTCAAAGGCATGGAACTTTCATTCGTGCTTCATCGCGCGTCTGACGAAACGCGTTTCGATTCCCGTATTCCGTTGCGGGTTCCGCGCGCGAATCGAGTCGCGCACATTCTCAGTCGTCGCGATCAGACGCGTGTGAGGTGATGCAGGGTAATTTCGGGAAGACAATTAAAGCGGACCGGAACGGCAGCGCATCCCACTCCAACCGAGGTGTAGCCAATCATATCGCCATATTGCCATGACCCCGAGCCCATATGTCTCGGCAGAACCGAACCAAGCGTGATCGGAATAGAACCGGGCAGGCAAATCTGACCGCCGTGGGTATGGCCACTGAGAAAGACATCGAAGCCGGCATGTGCGGCTTGGCGGTAAACTTCGGGCGTATGCGACAGCAGGATGGAGAATCCGTCGCGCGGAATTTCGGATGCCGCTTTCTCGATGTTATCGACCCGATAATAATGCGCATCGTCGATGCCGGCGAGGTAGATCGCTTCATCTCCGCGCGAAATGATCTCGCATTCGTTGAGCAATACTCGGACTCCCATGTCTTCAAGTTCGGGAACCATGAGAATCGAATCGTGATTTCCCAATACGCCGTAGATCGGTCCCCTGAGATGCGTGCGTGCCAGAGCCAGGCCTGCGAGCGCAGCATCGAACGGCCCAAATGTCGCGCCGCGATAGTCGCCGGTCAGGACGCACATGTCATAGGTCATGCCAGGAAGTATCTCGTTCAGGCGCCGCATTGCGCCTTCGCTGATATCCGCGTGCAGATCGCTGATCTGGAGTAACGTGAAGCCGTCGAAGTGGTTTGGCAGCAACTTGCTGCAGACCTGATTGTGCCTGACCTGGATCTGCTCGGCGTTCTTGAGGCCGCGCTTGTACAATCCCAGCAACTTGAGCGTCGTTCGAATAACGGCGTGGATCGAGTACCAGTTTTCAATGTGAAAGAAGTTGATCCCTTGGCCAAAAATTTGGGCTTCGTGATCCGTCTCGATTCCAAGGCGCTGTCTCGCGTGCAGCCCGCCAAGTCGCCGCTCCAACCGTTCTAAGGCTGTTTCATTCATTGCGGACTGCGCTGCATGGGGTCTCTGATTTCACCATGGATTGTCGGCTCGATAAGGGTCAACCCCGATCGAGGTGCCTTGACCGCCTGCCCCATAGGTTGCGCGGCAACAGTCCGTGGAAAAGCTAACCGCAACCGGATGTGCTGTAACCGAACAGCCGAGCGCAGAGCTGCTACCTGAAGCGGGCGCGGAAACGGCTCCAGCCGTCGGGCGGCGCGACCGAGCCGGGCTCCACCGCGGGCTCCTCCGGCGGCGTCCCGGATTCGGGCCCGGGATCATCCGGCACATGCGCGAGCGCGATCACCGGCGGCGGGCGCGGCTCGTCGTGCGGCGATGCCGGCTCTGCCGTGCGCGTGGACTCGTCGCCATCAACATCGGGTCGGTCGGATTCATCCACGGCCGCACTGGCAAACGAGCCGTCGGACTTGCCCGCGGCCGGCGCATGCAGGTCGGTCGCCGGGGCCGGCACGACGGCGTCGGTGTGCTCCGTGGCCGGCATCGGCACGGCGAGCGGCGGCGGCACCGCGCGCGGCGCATCGAGCAGCGCACGCTGCTCGGCATCGATGGTGGCGCCGGTGTGGTCGACGCCGGCAAGCGGGTCGCGCCACTCGAAGGCATCGAGCCGGCCGGTGACGGGCGAGACCGGCAGCCAATGATCGGACACGAATCCGTCGGCGGTCCAGGCCGGATCGCGGCGCGCGTTGAGCGTGCGCGCCATCCATTCGCGGCCGCGGCCTTCGTCGCCCTCCTGCAGCTCGAGCGCGGCCATCAGCGCCGCCACGCGCCGCGTCGGCATCTCGACCAGCGGCACCAGCGCCGCGCGCGCGACGGCAAACTCCTTGGCGTCGAGCGCGGCGCGCGCCACCGCGATCGCGGCCTCGGCATCGCCGGTCGCCTTGCCGGCGAGCGACTCGACCCGCGCCAGGCGCTCGCGCGCGGAATCGCCGGGCTGCAGATGGGCAAAGGCGTCGGCGAGATCGGGATGCGGATTGGCCCGCCACGCCGCCTCGATGATGCGCGTGGCCTTGCGCTTCTCGCCCGACGCGCCAAGGAGCCGCCCGGCGAGCGCCGCCGCCGGCACCAGGTCGGGCGCGAGCTTCACCGCCTCGAGCGCGAACTCGCGCGCGCGTTCGCGACCGGCGTCGGGCTGGCCCGCGACCGGCGGCGACGTGCCGTCCTCGGCGGCGAGCGCCTGCGCGGTGAGCAGCACGGCGCGCTGGCGCCGGTAGGCGGTCTTGTCGATCAGCCCGCTCTTCATGTTGCGCTCGAGCCGCACCAGCGCGGCGCTCCAGTCGCCGGCGATGCAGCGGAATTCCAGCACCGCCTGCCCGGCCCAGGGCGGGACCGCGGACTGCTTGGCGGCCTCCTCGGCATAGAACAAGGCGGCGGCCGGGTCGTTGCGGCGACGCGCCTCGACGAACAGGCCGTGCAGGCCGAGCACCTTGGTGTCGTCGCGTTCCGCCATCTGCTGGAAGGTGGCGGCGGCCGCGTCGCGGTTGCCCGCGAGCTGCGCCGCCTGCGCGCTCAGCAGCAAGGTGAGCGGCTCGTTCGGCGCGATGCGCCTGGCGTCGGTGGTGAACTTCCTGGCCGCGCGGGCATCGCCGGAGCCGACCGCGATCAGCCCGTTCGATACCGCCTGGAAGGCGCGCACGCCGCGGCGATTGCGCAGGAAGCGCGAGACCGCATCGGGCGAGCCCACGATGGCGCGCGCGATCGACCACAGCAGCACGGCGGCGACGGCGACCGCCGCGGCCGCGGCCATCAGCACCATGACCGAGGTCTCGACGCGCTCGCCCTGCCAGGTGATGACGACGTCGCCGGGACGCTCGGCCAGCCACACGGCGCCGAACGCAAGCAACGCGACGATGACGAGATAGATGAGGACGCGGATCATTGCGGAATGGGACTCATGGGTTGGCTGTTGCGAGCGGACGGTCGCAACCAATTGCGACTCGTTGATGCATGACTGGAATCATTGACAGCGCCGCGAGCTGGGTGCGCTCCCCTCCCCCTTGTGGGGAGGGGTTGGGGGTGGGGGTGGCGCGATCGACGCACCTGCATTGCCACACGCACTACCCCCCTCCCCAACCCTCCCCCACGCACGTCGGGCTTGCCCGACTTGCGCAAGATAAGCCGCGACCCGGGCAGGCCCGGGGCGCGTGGGGAGGGAGCAGACCGAGACCGCGGCGAGAGCAAACGGACTACGGCGGCGGATGTCATCACTTGCCCAGCCCCGCGAGGGCGTCGGCGGCGAGGCGACGGCTGGCGTCGAGCGCGGCGGTGCGCGCCTGCGCCTGCTTGAGCCAGGCCTCGGCCGGGGCGCGCGCCGTGGTCGAGAGCTTGGCGAGCTCGGCCTGCGCGCCGGCGATATCCTCCTGCGCCGCCTTAGTCTCGACACGCGACGCGATCGCGGCGGCATCGCTGCCGGCGACCTCGTCGGTCGGGCGCACGCGCACGAGCTTCTCGGCATTCACCTGCAGCCGCTCGAGGAAGCCCTCGCGCGCCGGCGCCGACGCAGCCGGGCGCAGCGACGGCGCGAGCGCGGCGAGCTCGCGCGCGAGCGCGGCTGATGTCGGCACGCCCGAGGCCGCGAACGGTTCGAGCGCGGCGGTGAGCTTGGGATCGGCGCCGAGCGCCTTTGCCGCCGCGAGCTCGCCGGCGAACGGATCGCCGCGCTCGACCGCTGATTTGAGCGCGGTGGCGACCAGCACCAGGCGCACGGCCTGATCGCCGCGCGCGGCGGTCTTCTCGCTGGTCTCGACCGCGGCGACACGGGCGGCGAGCGCCTCGACCTGGCTGCGCTCGACCGCGACGCCGGCGGGAAGCTTCTGCGCCAGCGTCGCCACCGCGGCGGCGGTCGCATCGGAACGGGTCTGCGCCGCGCGGGCGGCGGCGGCGGCCTCGTCATTGCGGCGGCCGAGCGTGCCGATGGTTTCGGCCAGCGCCTTCACCTCGCCGTTGATGGCGGCGATGCGATTGGAGAAGCTCGGATCGCCCGTGGCCGGACGCGACGTCACCACGGCGGCTTCGAGCGTGTCGACCCGGCCCACCACCTCGTCGAGGGCACGGGCATCCACGCCGGCCGCGGGCGCCCGCGCCGCGAGGTCGCGCACCTCGAGCTCGAGCCCGGCGAGCCGGGCATCGACGGCACTCAGGCCGTCGTTGGGGTTGACGAGGACCCCCATGGACCCCAGCACCGCCAGCACGATGCCGGCGCCGAGGACGCCGGCGCCGACCATGGACACGCCGGCCGGCAGCCAGCCCCGCCGGCGCGGGGCATCGGCGGGCGGCTCGTCCGGAGGCGGAGCGGGCGGCGCATCGCCGGAAACGGTATCGGAGGATGACGCATCGGCAGCGGCATCCTGATGGGGTGTCCCGGTGTCCGCCGGTCCCGCGGCCGTGGTTTCATCACCGGCCGGGCCGGTGGTGCGGATGGGCTCCGGCGCGGCCTCTTCGGCCGGCAGATCGAGGGTGCGCGGACGGAGCCGCGGCGTCGGCGGCCCGCCGGACGCGGGCGGTTGGTCGTGGTCGCTGGTCACAAGGCCGGTCCTTTGCCGATTCGCCAGGGATGGCAGGGTCGTCGGGATGAGCAGTGTAATCGTGAGTTTAGTGCGTTGTGACCCCTGCCGTCACCCCGCGCTTCCGGGTTCCCATGTAACCCGGATGGCGCGCGAGCGGTACCCGAGATGTTGCCGCGCCCGAAAGTGTCATGTGCGGTTTGAGCAGGTGAAGTTGCCACGCATTCGGTGTGCTCCGCTCCCCCTTGTGGGGAGGGGTTGGGGGTGGGGGTAGTAGTTGGCAGACACACCTCGCCATCAACAACGACCCCCCTCCCCAGCCCTCCCCCACGCAAGTCGGGCTTGCCCGACTTGCGCAAGAGTAAGCCGCGACCCGGGCAGGCCCGGGGCGCGTGGGGAGGGAGCAGACCGAGTTTGACGCAAGAACTTTTGGCCTCACGCCGGACCCACCAGCTCCAGCAGCGCCGCCTCGTCCGGGCGAGCCGCGATCCGCACCGCAGCGGCGCCGGCGGCGGTGAGCGGCGCCACCACCTGGCGCGAGAGACAATAATGCACCGGCGCGAGCGCCCGATCGTCGATGCCGCCGCGCGCGGCGCAGGCGAGATAGGCCTCCGCGCTGCGGGCGGAGAAATGCAGGACGCCGTCGAGCGCGCCCTCCCCCAGCGCCGCCGCCACCGGCGGCTCGAAGCGCTCGGCCTTGACCGCGCGATAAACCACCGCGGTGTGCACGACGAGGCCGCCGGCCGAAATCTCGCCGGCGCGATCCTCGCCGGCGAGATAAAGCAGCGGCGCACGCTCCGCACCGAACTGCGCGCGCAAGAGATCGCCGAGATCGGCCTTGTCGCCGTCGGCGGAATGGACGTCGCGAAAGCCTACGGCGCGCGCGGCCTCGGCGGTGCGGCGGCCGACGGCGAATGCCGGCAACGCGACGAGCCGCGCAAGGCTGCGATGCGCGGCGACGGCGCGCGCCGCATTGGCGCTGGTAAGCACGACCGCGCCGAAGGCCTGGTCGGGAAGCGCAAACGCGACCGGCTCGGTGCGCAGCAGCGGCGCCAGCACGACGGCGTGGCCGCGCGCGCGCAGGGCCTGCGCGGTGCGCTCGCCGTCGGGTTCCGGCCGGGTGACGAGCAGGCGCACGCCTCACACCGGCGCAAAGAAATCAGCACTGGCGCGCTGCTTGAGCTCGGCCCCGGCATCGGCGCCGAGCTCTACCGCGTCGGCAACGGCGCCGGCGCGCGCGGTTTCGACCACCTCGCTGCCGTCGGGCCTGGCGATCAGGCCGCGAAACTGCAGCACGCCGTCGCGCAGCGTGGCATGACCGGCGATCGGCGTGCGGCAGGAGCCGTCGAGCACGGCGAGGAAGGCGCGCTCGCAGGCGAGCGCGGTGGCGGCGTCGCGGTCATCGATGGCGGCCAGCAGCGCGCGCGTGCGCGTGTCGTCCTCGCGCGCCTCGATCGCGATGATCCCCTGCCCCACCGCGGGCAAAAATTCCTCGGTCGACAGAATCGACGTGGCAGCGTCGGCGAGCCCCAGCCGTTTGAGCCCGGCGAGCGCGAGCAAAGTGGCGGCGACCTCGCCGGCATCGAGCTTGCGCAGGCGCGTCTCCACATTGCCGCGGATGTTCACGACCGCGAGATCGGGACGCAACCGCTTGACCAGCGCCTGCCGGCGCAGCGACGCGGTACCGACCACAGCGCCGTGCGGAAGGTCCTGCAAGGTGCGGCTCGCTCGGCTGATGAAGACGTCGCGCGCATCCTCGCGCGGCAGCACCGCCACGATCGCGAGCCCTGCCGGCAGCACGGTCGGCATGTCCTTGGCCGAATGCACCGCGAGATCGATGCGGTTCGCCAGCAGCGCGTCCTCGATCTCCTTGGTGAACAGGCCCTTGCCGCCGACCTCCGCCAGCGGGCGGTCGCGGATCATGTCGCCGCTGGTGCGGATGATCTCGATCGCGATGCGATCGGGCGCGAGCGCATGCGCGGCGGCGAGGCGCGCTTGCACCTGCCGGGCCTGGACCAGCGCGAGCGGGCTGCCGCGCGTGCCGATGCGCAACACGGTGTCGGCGGACGGCGTCGAGGATTGCACCCCATGACCTCGCAATGCTACGCCGATCCCTATCGGCCAAGTCGCGTTGTCGATCAAGCTGTTGCCGCGAACACGGTGCGCTCCCCTCCCCCTTGTGGGGAGGGGTTGGGGGTGGGGGTGGCAGTTGGCGGACGCATCTCGTGCACCAACAACGACCCCCCTCCCCCACAAGGGGGGAGGGAGCAGACCGAGTCCGCCGCACCTGCATCGCTCTATGCCGGTGAGTAGCGCCTCTTCCAATCCTGGAGAGGCAAACGAATGGATGGAATCCGCGATGGTGGTGCTCGGCATCGAGACCACGTGTGACGAGACCGCGGCGGCGGTGGTCGAGCGTCCGGGCAACGGACCCGGCCGCATTCTGTCCAACGTCGTGCTGTCGCAGATCGAGGAACACGCCGCGTTCGGCGGCGTGGTGCCGGAGATCGCGGCGCGCGCGCACGTGGAGGCGCTCGACCTGATCATCGCCCAGGCGATGAAGGAGGCCGGGCGCAGCTTCGCCGCCCTCGACGGCATCGCCGCCGCCGCCGGGCCCGGGCTGATCGGCGGCGTGATCGTCGGGCTCACCACCGCCAAGGCGATCGCGCTGGTGAGCGAGAAGCCGCTGATCGCGGTCAATCACCTCGAGGCGCACGCGCTGACCGCGCGGCTCACCGACGGCACGCCGTTTCCGTACTGCCTGTTCCTCGCGTCGGGCGGACACACCCAGATCGTCGCCGTGCTCGGCGTCGGCAATTATGTGCGGCTCGGCACCACCGTCGACGACGCCATCGGCGAAGCCTACGACAAGGTCGCCAAGCTGCTCGGGCTCGGCTATCCCGGCGGGCCGGCGGTGGAGCGCTACGCGCGCGACGGCGACGCCAGCCGCGTGAGCCTGCCGCGACCGATGCTGGGGCGGCCGCACGCCGACTTTTCGCTCTCCGGGCTCAAGACCGCGGTGCGGCTGGAGGCGGAGAAGCGCGCGCCGCTGAGCGACGCCGACGTGCACGACATGTGCGCCGCGTTCCAGCAAAGCGTGGTCGAGGTGGTCGCCGACCGGCTGCGCGCCGGCCTCAAGATTTTCCGCAAGCAGCACGGCAAGCCGACCGCGCTGGTCTGCGCCGGCGGCGTCGCTGCCAACGACGCCATCCGCAAGGTGCTGCAGCAGGTCGCGTTCGAGGCCGGCACCGTGCTGGTGGCGCCGCCGCCGGAGCTGTGCACCGACAACGGCGCCATGATCGCCTGGGCCGGCGCGGAGCGCCTGGCGCTCGGGCTCACCGATACGCTGGCGGCGCTGCCGCACGCGCGCTGGCCGCTGGCCGAGGTGACGAAGCCGGCGAACGCGCTGCCGGTCACATCAGACGTGACCATCCTCGACATCATCGCGACCGGCCTGCCGAAGATCGCCCCGGCGAAGGACCGCTGACGTACACACTGCCGTCTTGTGATTGTTCGACAGGAAGACCCATGGCATTCGACCGCATCGCCGTCGTGGGAGCCGGCGCCTGGGGCTGCGCGCTGGCGAACGTGATCGCGCGCGCGGGCCGTCCCGTGCTGCTCGCCACCCGCGACCGCGCCGGTGCCGATCACCTCGTGAGCCGACGCGAGAGCCCGCGGCTGCCGGGACTGAAGCTCGACGAGCGCATCGGCATCGCGCCGCTCTCCGCCGCGGTCGGGCGCTACGACGCCATCCTGCTGGCGGTGCCGTCGCAGCATCTGCGCGCGGCCGCCGGCGCGATCGCGCCCGAGCTCGCGCCCGGCACGCCGGTGATCGCCTGCGCCAAGGGCATCGAGCACGGCACGCACCGCTTCATGACCGAGGTGATCGCGGAGAGCGCCGGCGCTGCGCTGCCGGCGATCCTGTCGGGCCCGAGCTTCGCCGCCGACGTGGCGCGCGGGCTGCCGGCGGCGGTGACGCTGGCGGCGCGCGACGAGACGATGGCGGCGGCGCTCGCGCGCGCGCTCGGGTCGGCCACGCTGCGGCCCTATCATTCGAACGACGTGCGCGGGGTCGAGATCGGCGGCGCCGCCAAGAACGTGCTCGCGATCGCCGCCGGCATCGTCGCCGGGCGCGGGCTCGGCGCCAGCGCCGCCGCCGCGGTGGTCACGCGCGGCTTTGCCGAGCTGTTCCGCTTCGGCCGCGCGTTCGGCGCGCGCGCGGAAACGTTGACCGGCCTGTCCGGGCTCGGCGATCTGATCCTGTCCTGCTCGAGCGCGCAGTCGCGCAACTATTCCTTCGGGGTCGCGCTCGGCAAAGGCGATCCGGCGCAGGCCGGCGGCAAGCTGGCGGAAGGCATCTTCACCGCGCCGGTCCTGCTCGAGATGGCAAACGAGAAGGGCGTCGAGATGCCGATCGCCGCCGCCGTGGTCGCGATCCTCGCCGGCCGCAGCAGCGTCGACGAGGCGACCGAAGCCTTGATGACGCGCCCGTTCCGATCGGAGAGCTAGGCGACTCCTGTCACCCGCGGGCTTGACCCGCGGGTCCATCTTTTTCGTAATACGAAACTTCCATTTTCGTAGGAAGATGGATTGCCGGGTCAAGCCCGGCAACGACGGGCGGGATTCTTGCGGAGATGCAACATGGCCACCTGGCTGTTGAAGACGGAGCCCGAGGAATTTTCCTGGGACGATCAGGTCAAGCGCGGCGCCAAGGGCGAGGCGTGGACCGGCGTGCGCAATTTCACCGCCCGCCGGCACCTGAAGGAGATGAAGAAGGGCGAGCACGCGTTCTTCTATCACACCGGCGACGAGAAGCAGGTCGTCGGCGTCGTCGAGGTGATCCGCGAATCCTATCACGATCCGAGCGACGAGAAGGGCGTGTTTCTCGCGGTCGACGTCAAGGCGGTGAAGCCGTTCCCGAAGCCGGTGACGCTGGCGGCGATCAAGGCCGAGCCGCGGCTCAAGGAGATGGCGCTGGCCAAGTATCCGCGCCTGTCGGTGCAACCGGTGACCGCGCAGGAATGGAAGATCGTCTGCACCATGGGCGGGCTGAAGGAGTAGCGTTCGTTCGTGAAAGCTGCGCTAGGCCGCGGCGGCCGCGATGATCTTGGCCAGCACCTGCGCGCGGCGGAGCGGCGAGCGGCACTCCTTGAGCGTCTGCGAGAACCGCTCCAGCACGCCCTCCTCGAAGGCGGCGACCACGGTGCCGTTGACATAGCTCTTGCGGCAGATCGCGGGCGTGTTGTGCAGATCGTCGGCCGCAACGCGTACCGCCGCCAACACCTGCTTGCGCCGTTGGCGCTCGCTCGCGGCCGGCTCGATATGCGCGAGCGTCTCGAGCACGCTCGCCGACGCCAGCAGCGTGCGGAAATCCTTGAGCGAGATGTGCACGCCGGCGATCTCGCGCAGGAACGCGTTCACCTCGTGCGCGGTGACGTGGCGCATGTCGCCGCTGGCGGTGCGGTATTGAAACAGGCGGCGGCCCGGCAATTCCCGCAGCAGCGTGATCGCGGTCGCGAGGCGCGGCGCGTTGACCTCCTTGACGGTGGTCTTGCCGCCCTTGGAGCGGAACGTCAGCGTGATGCTCTCGCCGTAGATGGTGACGTTCGACTTCAACAGCGTGGCCGCACCGCGGGTGCCGCGCAGTCGCGCGTAGCTTTCGGTGCCCGGCCGGATGGCGCTGCGCGCCACCAGCTCGATCACCGCGGCGGAAGCAAATTCGCGCGTCGGCGCGTCGCCGGACAGATGCTGGGCGACGCTGCGGCGGATGCGCGGCAGCACGTCCGCGAGTCGCGCGAGGCGACGCGCCTTGCGGATCTCGCGCACCTTCTCCCAGTCCGGATGATAGCGGTATTGCAGCCGGCCGGCGGCATCGCGCCCGACGGCCTGGAGATGCGCGGCCGGATCCTGCGCGTACAGCACATCGGCGTAGGCCGGCGGCACGGCGAGGCGCGCCAGCCGCTGCACCGTGGCGCGCTCGCGGATCACGCGGTTGTCGGGATCGAGATAGGTCCAGCCTTTGCCGCAGCGGCGCCGGCGGATCGTCAGGGCATCGGCCGCGACGAGCCGCAGGCCCAAGCGTTTCGCCAGCGTCTGCGCGCCACGCGCCTCACGCCTGCGATGCATGGCCGCGGCGCGCTGGCTCTCGAGAACGTTCGCGGTTGCATCGGTCACGGTACGGGGTCGCATGCCGGGTTAAAATTGCAGGACAGCAATGCCGGGAGGCGCGGATTGGTTCCTTGCCGGCCTGGCCGCGGAGCCGAGCCCCTTCCGAGAAGGCGCCGCCGGAGGTAGGCTGACATAGGTGCGGGAGGGACGCGTTGACATTCGCCGGGATGAATTATCTCGCGATCGTGATCGCCGCCGTGGCCGCGTGGCTGTTCGGGGCGGGCTGGTACATGGCCCTCGGCAAGCCCTGGATGGCGGCGCTCGGCACCACGCCGGACGAGATGGCGCAAGCCAAGACACGACCGGGGGCGTGGCTGCCGTTCGTCTACGCCTTCGTCGCCGAGCTGCTGATGGCCTGGATCCTCGCGGGGCTGCTCGGCCATATCGGCGCGCTCACGATCCGCGGCGGCCTCATCTCGGCGGCGTTCTGCTGGACCGGCTTCGTCATCACCACCATGGTGGTCAACAACGGCTTCGCCGGACGCGACGCGCGGCTGCTGCTGATCGACGGCGGGCACTGGCTCATCGTGCTGCTGCTGATGGGCGCGATCATCGGCGGCATGGGGCCGTAACGGGAATCATCAGGGAGAGCAACACATGCGCATTCGCATCATTCCGGTCGTGCTGGCGGCGATGCTTGCGGCCTTCGCCATGGTCGGTGCGCTCTCGACCCGCACCGCCGCGCAAAATCCCATGGGCGACGCCGACGCCGAACCGGCGCCGTTCAACCCGCAGATGGCGGCGATGATGAGCATGCTGATCCAGCCGCGCCATGCCAAGCTCGGGCTCGCCGGCAAGGAAGAGAACTGGGCGACTGGCGGGCTACATCTTCAAGGAGCTCAAGCAAGGCTTCCTGGTCACCGCGCGCGCGATCCCGCGCTGGAAGGGTCTGCCGGTGCCCGACCTGTTCGACGCCGCGCTGAGCCAGCCGCTGGCGCTGCTCGATTTCGCGATCAAGGCCAACGAGCCGCGCCAGTTCGCCGAAGCCTACGGTCGCGTGACCACGGGCTGCAATGCCTGCCACGCCACCACCGACCATGCCTTCGTCGTCATCAAGGCGCCCGACGGCGGCGCCGGCGCGTTCCCCAACCAGGACTTCACGCCGAAGCGGTAGCCTCGCCGGCTGATCCAGATCTGGCCGGTTCTCGGTGTAAGCCGAAATCACGCCCCGTGGCACCGTCATCAGCCGGGATGCCACGACATTGACGCCTCGCTGCAATGGAGGGCGAACCAGCCTCAGATATCGTGGCCGCGCTTGCGCAATTCGTCGACGATGCGGGAGCGGAGCTCGGCGGCGATCGACTGTCCGAAGCGCTGGCCGATGACCATGCTCTCCTGGGTGATCAGCGGCAGCTTCTGGATGAACTTCTGCCCGGTCGGACCGCGGTAGAAGGCGACGACCTCGTTGAGCTCGGCGGCGGTGAAGTTGCGCGCGTAGAGCGCCGCGACCTGGTCGATGATCTCGTTCACGCGCGCGTTCATGCTGTCGAGCATGAGCGGCATGATGGCGTCGTAGTCGCGCTCGACCTGCGGCCGGTTCTGCACGATCGCCGGCTTCAGCTGCTGGACGATCGCCGGCAGGATGGTCTTGAAATAGTCGGCCGCCCGCATGGTGACGATCAGCTCGCGCGCCGCGGCCAGCGTGTCCGGAGGAGGCGCTTGCGCGCCGGCAGGACCGGCAGCCAGCAGGCAGATGGTCACGCAGACGGCGCGCAGCCATTTCCGGTCGCTCCATGAGCGCTCGATGCTCGAATGCTTGCACATGACGGCTTTCCTCGCGGCACCAGGGGTGCGCAGCATACATGATTTGCCGCGCGCGGGCCGTTCGGGCCACTAAAGTCGAACATCCGCAGCCTTGTCGGTCGTGCGCCGCCCGTCGCATAATGACGCCGATCCGAGATAACGGAACAAGGCACCTGACGAGGAAACGACCCATGCGCGCGGCTTCCGCCGGCGCAGCGCGGGATGCTGGAGGCAAAGACATGTCGGACAAGATTTACGATATCCCGCCGGAGTGGACGAAGCGCGCCTATGTCGACGCGGCCAAGTACAAGGAGATGTACGCGCGCTCGGTCAAGGACCCGAACGGCTTCTGGGCGGAAGAGGCCAAGCGCCTGCACTGGTACCGTACGCCGAGCAAGATCAAGAACGCCTCGTTCGGGCCGGGCGATGTCTCGATCAAGTGGTTCGAGGACGGCAGCCTCAACGCCGCCTATAACTGCATCGATCGGCACCTGGCGAAGCGCGCGCAGCAGACCGCCATCATCTGGGAAGGCGACGATCCGTCGCAATCCCGGCACATCACCTATCAGCAACTGCACGACGAGGTCTGCAAGCTCGCCAATATCCTGCGCAACCGCAACGTCGAGAAGGGCGACCGCGTCACCATCTACATGCCGATGATCCCGGAGGCGGTCTATGCCATGCTCGCCTGCGCGCGCATCGGCGCGATCCACTCGGTGGTGTTCGGAGGGTTCTCACCGGAATCGCTCGCCGGCCGCATCGAGGACTGCGGCTCCAAGGTGGTGATCACGGCCGATGAAGGCGTGCGCGGCGGCCGCAAGGTGCCGTTGAAGGCCAACACCGACGCGGCCATCGCCAAGGTCGGCGGCGTCGATCACGTCATCGTCGTGCGCCGCACCGGCGCCGCCGTGGACATGGATCCGGTGCGCGATGTCTATTACGACAAGGCCGCCGAGGTCGTCACCGCCGAATGCCCGTGCGAGCACATGAACGCGGAAGACCCGCTGTTCATCCTCTACACCTCGGGCTCGACCGGCAAGCCGAAGGGCGTGCTGCACACCACCGGCGGCTATCACGTCTTTACCGCGATGACGCATCAATACGTGTTCGACTATCACGAGGGCGACATCTACTGGTGCACCGCCGACGTCGGCTGGGTGACCGGCCACAGCTACATCGTGTACGGACCGCTCGCCAACGGCGCCACGACGCTGGTGTTCGAAGGCGTGCCCAACTACCCGACCATGTCGCGCTTCTGGGAGGTGTGCGACAAGCACCAGGTCAACATCATCTACACCGCGCCCACCGCCATTCGCGCGCTGATGCAGGCGGGCGACGCGCCGGTGAAGAAAACCTCGCGCAAGTCGCTGCGCCTCCTCGGTACCGTGGGCGAGCCGATCAATCCGGAGGCCTGGGAGTGGTACTACCACGTCGTTGGCGAGGGCCGCTGCCCGATCGTCGACACCTGGTGGCAGACCGAGACCGGCGGAATCATGATCACGCCGCTGCCGGGCGCGACCCGTCTCAAGCCGGGCTCGGCGACCAACCCGTTCTTCGGCGTGGTTCCGCAGCTCGTGGATGCCGACGGCAAGGTGCTGGAGGGCGCGGCGTCCGGCAACCTCTGCATCGCGGAGTCCTGGCCCGGGCAGATGCGCACCGTGTTCGGCGATCACCAGCGCTTCATCGACACCTACTTCAAGGCCTATCCCGGCAAATATTTCACCGGCGACGGCTGCCGGCGCGACGCCGACGGCTATTACTGGATCACCGGCCGGGTGGACGACGTGATCAACGTCGCGGGTCATCGGCTCGGCACCGCCGAGGTCGAGAGCGCGCTGGTCGCGCATCTCAAGGTGTCGGAGGCCGCCGTCGTCGGCTATCCGCACGACATCAAGGGCCAGGGCATCTACGCCTACGTGACGCTGATGACGGGCGAGCAGCCGAGCGATGAGCTGCGCAAGGAGCTGATCGCCTGGGTGCGCAAGGAAATCGGCCCGATCGCTTCGCCCGACCTCATCCAGTTCGCGCCCGGCCTGCCGAAGACGCGCTCGGGCAAGATCATGCGGCGAATCCTCCGCAAGATCGCGGAAGACGAGTACGGCAATCTGGGCGACGTCTCGACGCTCGCCGACCCGACCGTGGTCGACGACCTCGTCGGCAACCGGCAGAACAAGAAGGCCCACGCCTAGTGTGGCGGTTCAGAAGTCCGCATCATTCCCGCGGCAAGTCCGAAATGCGGACTTCTGAACCAAAGCCACACTAGGTCAATAAGTGCTAGTGTCCTTCGATTCCGAAGTTCGCAAACGAGTGTGCAGCACAATGATGCGAACTTCGGAATCGGGACACTAGCGGCCTTGACCCACATTTGGGTCTCGTCATTGCCGGGCTTGACCCGGCAACCCGTCCGCCTCGTCAAATCGCTTTTGCAAAATCGGTTGCCCCCGGGTCAAGCCCCGGGGGCGCACCCTGTGACTCAGGTGCGCAAGTCCGGGTCGCGCCGGATCGCGACTGGCGATCGAGTTGCGTCGCGACGATTGCTAGCGCGACGAGGCCGCTCCCGCTTGCGGGTGGAGGGCCGGATCGGGGGGCAAACGTGAGATGGTGCGAACCATTTCCCCTCCCCAACCCTCCCCCGCAAGCGGGAGCGGACTTCCGCCGTGAGCACGGCACGGCCTCGACCGATTCCCGTGCGCTGCATCACCTTCAGTGTACCGGCAAAGGCGCGCGGAAAAAACCCGTAAACCTTATAGCGGAGCTCTTACTCCGACGCTGTGGCGCGCGCGACACACTCGGCAACATTTTTACCGTCCACTAACTCTGACGCGCGGTTTCCAATGAGATCGTGCGGCGATTCAATTATTATGGTTAGCGATCCGTAGCCTGCTTGGGGACTCCAAGCGGATAGGTAGGCGCGCGATCAAGGGATCAACCAGGCAACAGACACGGTCCAAAATCATGCGTCTTTCCCGCTGGCTGGCAGCTGGCTTAGCTGCGCTTGTGACTGCAGGGTGGGCGGCGATGCCGCAATCCGCGCAGGCACGCGAGGTCGTCGGATTCTCCGGCAATTATTCCACTGGCACGATCGTGGTGAAAACCAACGAGCGCGCGCTCTACCTCGTGCTCGGCAACGGCAAGGCTCTGCGCTATCCCGTTGGCGTCGGCCGCGCCAGCAAGCAATGGACCGGCACCGCCATGATCAACGGGAAGCAGCTCAGGCCGGCCTGGTCGCCACCCGCGGAGGTCAAGCGCGACAAGCCCTCGCTGCCGAACGTGATCCCGGGCGGCGCCCCCAGCAATCCCATGGGCGCGGCGGCGATGACCTTGAGCGGTGGGGAATACGCCATCCACGGCACCAATCAGCCGGGCTCGATCGGCGGCTTCGTGTCCTATGGCTGTATCCGCATGTACAACGCGGATGTTCTCGATCTCTACAACCGCGTGGGCTGGGGAACCACTGTCGTGGTGACCCGCTAACCTCGGCTCGACCACTTCGACGACAGGCGGCGGAAGACGTCAGCGTTCGGTCTTCCGGCGTCTGTCGCCCGGCTTCTTGATTCGCACGTAGAGCGCGCCCTCCCCGCCATGGCCGACATGGGCGGGCTCGAAGCCGACGACGTAGACGCGAAATTCCGGCAACTTCAGCCACAGCGGCACCTGACGCTTGAGCACCCCGCGTTCGCTCCATTCGTCGCGCGCGCGTGCGCCTTTGCCGGTGATGACAAGGGCAAATCGGACGCCCTCGTCTTGCGCCCTGCGCAGGAATCGAAGCAGCATCGCGTGTGCCTCGTCCTGCGTACGGCCGTGGAGGTCGATGCGCGCCTCGATCGGCTCGCTTCCGCGCGCAAGCCGTTGCTTGAGCCGCCGGTCGAGCGGCTCGAGCCGCGGCGCAGGCTTCGGAGGCGGCGCTTTGACCCGTGACGGCGGTTGCGGACGGAGCGAAGGCGCGGGCTTCGTCGTGCCCGGCGGCGACGGCACCGGCGTCGCAGCCGCGGGTACGGGCTGGCGCCGGAGCGGCGCCACCGAGCGCGTGATACGGCTCCAGAGCGAGTGCTCCTCGGCCGTGAGCCTTCGCCGCCGCGGCTTGACGTCGTCCGCCGTCATGACCGCGACCGCCAGCGGTAGGGGCCGACATGCCGGCGCGCTTTCCGCGCCCGGATGTCATCCTCGCCCCTGCCCGCCTCCGGTTTGGCGTGGACCTGCTCTTTCCTGATCTCGGTGTCGGGAATCTTCGGCTTCGCGACCGGCAGCGGCATGTGGCTGCCGGCCTCGACCATGTCGAGCTCGCGCGGAAGCAGCATGACGAAGCGGCCGGGATGGCGGATGCGACCGGCGATGCGGGCCGCATCGTCGCCGGCGCCCCAATAGAGGTCCGCGCGCGCCGGGCCGACAATGGCAGACCCGGTGTCCTGCGCGATCATCAGGCGGCGGAACGGCGTTGTGGGCTTGGCGCTCTCGACCGGCAGCGTCGCTTCGATGAAGAACGGCGTGCCGTAGACGTGGACCTTGTCGACCGCGATCGAGCGGCCGGGCATCAGCGGAATGCCCTGGGCGCCGACCGGTTCGCCGTCGTTGGACAGCCCGGTGATGCGAAAGAACACGTACGAGCGGTTGGTGGCGCGCAGCTTCGGCGCCTCGTCGGGATTAGCGGCCATCCAGTCCCGGATCCGCTGCATCGACATTTCCTCGCGCGGAACGAGATTGCGCTCGATCAGCACGCGCCCGACCGCCGTGTAGGGAAAGCCGTTGTGCGAGTCGTAGTTGATCCGCAGCGGGGTGCCGTCCTCGAGGATCACGCGCGCCGAGCCCTGGATCTGAATCGCCAGCGCCTCGAACGGATCCCTGAGCCAGCAGATTTCGAGCTTCTGGCCGTCAAGCGCGCCTGCTTCGATGGCGCCGCGATCGTGATAGGGCACGATCTCGCTGTTCTCGTTGCGGCGTCCGATCTGCGCGCCCTTGTTGGGAAAGGCGTCGGTGCCGGCCTTGTGGCCGGCCGCCACCAGATCGCTCGGCCGCCGATAAAGCGGAACGTTGAATTCCGGGTTTGGAAAGCGCGAACCCTGGACGATGGGCTCATAATACCCGGTCAGAAATCCTTGCGCTTCGCCGAGCCGTGCGATGCGCACCGGACGAAAGTTTTCCTCGAAGAAGGCGCGGGCAGCCTCGGCCGTTGCCGGCTTCACGGCAGCCGCGCGCCGGCAGGCCTCCCAAAGCGCACCGTACACCGGCCGCTCATCGCGCGGTCGCTTGATTTTCAGAAAGGGCTGGCAGCTCGTCTGGTAGGCGGCGAAGGCAGCCAGCTGGTCGTCCGCCGCCCAACCTTCGACGTCCGCCCACTTCACCGGCTCGAGCTGGCTGTCCGCGAGCTTGAACGGCTCGTCACCCGGCTCGGCGTGGACGAAGCTCACAAGCCCCAGCGTGGCTGCCGCGATGCTTCCGAGGAAGACACACAGAGGCACCCGCATCCCGTTCGGTCCCGGCTATTGCCCGGCTTCGGTGGCGACGAGCTTCCAATTGGGATCGCGCGATGACAGGTCGCGCGCGAAGGTCCACACGTCGGTGACGTCGGTCACTTTTTCCGCGTTACCTTCGATCACGGCACCCGCCTTGTCGCGGGTGACCGAGATCAGCTGCGATACGAAGCGGACGGTAATCTGTGCCGTCCGTGCACGCAGTTCGGCGCCGGTAATATCGGACTTGTCGATCGACACGAACCGGGTCTCGACGGTCTCGCCCTTGCCCTCGCGCTCCCGGATCGCGGCCTCGAAGCCCTCGTAGACGTCGCGCGACAGCAGGTTCTTGAGCGTACGCCGGTCGCCTTCGGCATAGGCCAGCACGATCATTTCGTACGCCGCCCGCGCCCCGGCGACGAAATGCTTGCCGTCGAACGTCTTGTCATCCTGGGCGATGGCATCGAGCCCGGCGGCCACCGTCGACCCCACCTCGGCAATCCCCTTCCAGCGCTCCGTCGGCTCTGCGCTCTCGACCGGCTTTTGCGCGGCTTCGGCGGCGCGACCCGGCAAGGTCACGACATTATCGTTGGTCGCGCCGCGCACGGCGTCGCGCGGGGCATAGGGATCGTAAGGCGGCCGTTCTCGGCCCGTGCGCTGGCCAAGCACGCTGCGGAGGCGGAGGAAGATGAACACCGCCAGCGCCAAAAAGATGATGGTGTAGATGTCGAACACGTCGCACGCTCTCGGTCGCCGTGACGGAACCGCAGGATCAGTGGGAGCCGGCAGAGGGAAATCTGCTGAGGCAGAGATCGGTTCCCATGCCAATATGTAAGCACGCGACCGCACTGATCCAGAGGCTCGCGCCGAACAGCCGGCACAGATCGTCGCATCGCCCGAACCATAGACGATCCCAACCGTGGCGCCAACAAGGCTGATACCGAGAGCGGACGCAGGAATTGGGTCGATGTCGTTGGTTAAATGGACGTTTATTGGGCTGATCGCGCTTCCGGCGGCGGAGCTGCTTGCGTTCGTCATGGTGGCAAGCCTGATCGGCTGGTTGCGGACGGCTGCCCTTTTTATCGCCACGTCGGTCGTGGGCGTCCTGCTGCTGCGAAAGTCCGGACGCGCCGACCTCGCGCGCTTCCGCGCCGCCTTCGCCCAACGGGGCCTGCGGGCGGTACATTTGGAGACCCCCGGCGTCGCCACCATGCTTGGTGGAATCCTTCTGACATTTCCGGGTTTTATTACTGACGCCGTGGGCGCCGCGCTATTCGTGCCGCTCGTTCGCCGGTGGGCGGCCGGAAAGCTCGCAACGCTGGCCCGTGGCCGGGGGCGCCACGGCCGAAACGACGATCGCGTCATCGACCTCGAACCGGACCAATGGCACCAGATTCCGGATCAGCGACGTGGTCGCCGGCGCAAGTCCAAGGGCAGCACGTGACATCCTTGTCCGGCCGGAGCCCCTGTGTTAGCCACGCCGCGACTGCGGTAAATCTGAGCGGTGAGAGGTAGAGGCGATGGCGACCCCCGGCAATGGCGGCCCCCCACAGAGCCCAAACGCGCAAGAGGGCCAAGCACAGCAGAGCCAGGCGCAGCTGAGCGTTCTCGGCCAGTACGTGAAGGATTTATCGTTCGAAAATCCGAACGCGCCGCGCTCGCTGGCGCCGACGCAGACGCAGCCCGCCATCAACATTCAGATCAATGTCGCCGTCCAGCAACTCGCCGAGACCGATTATGAGATCTCGCTCAATCTCGAAGGCAAGGCCGAGAACTCCGGCACCGTTCTGTTTGCGTTCGACCTGACCTTCGCCGGCGTCTTTCGCGTCCAGAACGTACCGGCGGAGACACTGCAGCCGCTCGTCATGATCGAGTGCCCGCGCCTGCTGTTCCCGTTTGCGCGCGAGATCGTGGCAACCGCAGTGCGCAACGGTGGCTTCCCGCCGCTCCTGCTCGATCCCGTCGATTTCGTCGCACTCTATCAGCAGCGCGCGGCACAGGCGCAGGTGCCGCAGGCGGCGCCGACGCAAAGCTAGGCCACGGCCGAGCGACAGCCAGGAATTTCCGAAGGCAACAGCCGCTCAGCCGCCCGGGCGGTGGTCACGCGCTGCGGGCCAGGTCGCGATCGGGCAGATATTCGCGCCAGATCGCACCGTCCCCGAGCGTGGCCACGAAGGTGACATGCGCCTCACGCTCGTCGACGGTCAGGCGTGAAGGGAGCGGCAGCGACCGCACGCGGACCGGGATGGCGCCGACATCAAGACGGGATGGTGCGGTGTCGGTCTCGACCAGTATGAGCTGGGCCTGGCGGGCGCCGATCAGCTCAAGATAGACCTCGGCGAGGATCTCCGCGTCCAGCAGCGCCCCATGCTTGGTCCGGCGGGAATTGTCGATGCCATAACGCCCGCACAGATCGTCGAGGCGATTGGGCCCGGCCGGATGCTTGCGGCGGGCAAGCAACAGCGTGTCGATGAGGCGTTCCCGCGCCACCAGCATTTTTCCCGCGCGCTCGAGCTCGGCATTGAGGAAGCCAAGATCGAACATCGCGTTGTGCGCGACCAGGGGCGCTTCACCGATGAACGCGGCCAATTCATCCGCGATCTCGTCGAAGCGCGGCTTGTCCCTGAGAAACTCGGCCGAGAGGCCGTGGATGGCGATAGCCTCGGCCGGCACGTCCCGTTCGGGATTGACGTAGCGATGAAAGCTCTGCCCGCTGGGGAAACGATTGATCAGCTCGACACAGGCGATTTCGATCAGCCGATGCCCTTGGAAAGGATCAAGCCCGGTCGTCTCGGTATCGAACACGATCTCGCGCACCAGCGCTCCTCTCGTCCCATGTTGGAACGAATCACCGCCGCTTCGGCATTGTAGCGATGGCGGCAAGGATCGCACGCACTTGCGCACGCGCCGGGTCGAGCCCCTGCGAGGTGTCCACGATAAAATCCGCACGCCGGCGCTTTTCCGCGTCCGGCATCTGCTTGGCCAGGATCGCTTCCAGCTTTTCCATGGTCATGCCGGGGCGCTGCAGCACGCGCGAGTGCTGAACCTCAAGCGGTGCCGACACCACCACCACCGCGTCGACCCGCGCATCGCCGCCAGTCTCGAACAGGAGCGGAATATCCAGCACCGCAACCTTGTCTCCCCGCGCCTCCGCCTCGGCCAGAAGCCGCCTTTCAGCCTCGTGCACAAACGGGTGAACAATGGCCTCGAGCCGTTTGAGCGCGGCGTGGTCACCGAGAACGCGCGCGGCCAGCTCGTTGCGATCGACCTTGCCGTCCGCGGTCGTTCCGGGAAACGCCGCTTCGATCGCCGCCACGGCCTCGCCCTCATACAGCCGATGCACCACGGCGTCGGCATCATGCACCGGCACGCCTTCCTCGATGAAGAAGCGCGCGGTCGTCGACTTTCCCATGCCGAGCGAGCCGGTGAGACCGAGGATGAACATCCGCTTCGACTAAAGCATTTTGCGAGAAAAGTGGAATCCGGTTTCCCGCCCAGAACGTGCAATCACCTCAACACGATGAACGGCGCAAAAATTTCACGTCGCAAGCCACCCCGCCTGCCGGAGATGCTGCAGCAGCGGCAAGAGCGGCAGTCCCAGGATGACGAAATGATCGCCTTCGACACGCTCGAACAGCTGGATGCCGGTCTGCTCCAGTTGATAGCCCCCCACACTCGCGGTGACCGCCGCTCCCGCGGCATCGAGATAGTCCTCAAGGAACCGGTCTGAAAAAGCCCGCATGGTGAGCCGCGCCATGTCCCGATGCTCGAACAGAATCGTACCCTCGCACACCAGGGCGATCGCAGTGTGAAGCTCGTGGGTTTGCCCGCGCAACAGCTTGAGCTGCTGGCCCGCGGCTGCCCGGTCAACAGGCTTGGAAAATCGCCGCTCACCAAGCGCAAGCGTCTGGTCGGCGCCAATCACGACCCGGCCGGGCAACTGAACTGCAATGGTACGCGCCTTTTCGCGCGCGAGCAGCGCGGCCACCGCACCGGGATTTTGCGCCGCACTGCCCTGCTCGATCGCACGCTCGTCGATGTCAGCTGGGCAAACTTCGACCGGAAGTCCTGCGGCCCGCAGGATCGCACCTCGAATGGCGCTCTTCGACGCCAACACGAGCGGCCGTTCGGCGAGCCAGAGCGGCATCACTCACGCAAGCGGTTGGCGACGGCGTTCGGCGAGAAAGCTCATCACCGCCGCCGCGGTTTCCTCGATCGAACGTCGCGTCACGTCGATGCTCGGCCAATTGTGCCGGGCGCACAGCTTGCGCGAGAATGCCACTTCTTCGGCCACTGCCTTGCGGTCGATATATTGGTCATCGTCATGATGGGCCTTTAGTCCCAGCAGGCGATTCTGGCGAATCTGCACGATTCGCTCGGGGCTGGCGTAGAGCCCGACCACGAGCGGCCGCGCCAGCGCTTCGACATGCCGGGGCACTTCGACCCCGGGCACGACTGGCACGTTGCCGGTCTTCACGCCGCGGTTCGCAAGATAGATCGAGGTCGGGGTCTTGGACGTGCGCGACACGCCCACGAGCACGACATCGGCCTCCTCAAGGCCTTCGAGATGCTGGCCGTCGTCGTGCAACATCGTGTAGTTGAGAGCGTCGATACGCTTGAAATACTCCGCGTTGAGCGTGTGCTGCGCGCCGACGCGGTGCGAGGTCTCAGTTCCCAAATAAGATTGCAGGAGTTGCAGGACCGGCCCCAGAATTGAAAGGCAGGGCAGGCTCAGCTCGCGGCAGTGTTTTTCAAGCCGACGCAACAACTCGTCATCGAGCAAGGTGTAGAGCACGATGCCAGGCGATTCCTCGATCTCGGCCAGGACGCGATCGAGCTGCTTCTGCGTGCGCACCAGCGGATAGACATGTTCCACCGGCAAGACCTTGGTGTATTGCGCAGTCGCCGCGCGCGCAACGGTCGTCAGTGTCTCGCCGGTCGCATCGGACACGAGGTGGAGGTGGAAATAGCTGCCAGCGCGCTGCGGCATGGATCGGGACGGGACAACCTGTGAATTCCTGGGGAGGAGGCCACGCGGCGCGGCCAAGCGCAAGCCCGCTATCGAACAACCCGCCCGGAGTGTCCACATTATGCCAGTGGGGACATCGTCCACGGTTCCTGACGCGCGCAGGGGGGAAATGTGAATCGAACATGAACTTCGATCGCAAACATAGATCAAGTTGCGACAAATCACGGGTCTCAAGTACCTGGGTGGAGGGTGCACTAGTTACCCACAGGCCGGCATAACTCCACCAGGCGTGGATAGCGTGTGGACGGCAATGTATGAGTTTAATCAACGTTCAAACAATCATAACAAGAGTCCTTAAGATCTAGTTTAGTAGGGAAGTGAACCCAGGGATTTCACGGTGCATAAAGCCATTTTGGATGTGCTCAATCATCAGCCGCGCAGTCCGCCACCCATATGGTTGATGCGGCAGGCCGGACGCTACCTGCCGGAATATCGGGCGCTGCGTGAAAAGGCAGGAGATTTTCTCACGCTGTGTTTCACGCCGGATCTGGCGGCCGAGGTGACGCTGCAGCCGGTGCGTCGGTTTGGCTTCGACGCTGCAATTCTGTTTTCCGATATTCTGGTGATTCCTCATGCGCTCGGGCAGGCGGTCCGATTTGCAGCGGGTGAGGGGCCGCAGCTCGATCCGATCGCCGACCGCCAGGCTCTGATGCGGCTCAGACTGGAGCTCGATCACGGCGTGCTTGCTCCGGTTTACGAAACGATCAGGCGGGTCAAAGCCAGCCTTGCGCCTGACGTTGCGCTGCTGGGCTTCTGCGGTGCGCCGTGGACGGTAGCAAGCTACATGATTGCCGGACACGGCACTCCAGACCAGCAGCCGGCACGGATGTTCGCCTATGGCGATCCGGAAGCTTTTGCCGGATTGATAGATAAGCTGGTGGATGCGTCCGCTGCTTATCTGGTCCGGCAGCTCCAGGCCGGGGTCGATGCCGTGCAGATTTTCGATACCTGGGCGGGCGTGCTTCCGGCGGAAGAATTTGCCCGATGGTGCATCGGTCCCGCGCAACGGATCGTTGCGAAGGTGCGCAGTCAGGTACCGGATGCCAAGGTGATCGGGTTTCCGCGCGGTGCCGGTGCTGGCCTCCTGCGCTATGTGGAAGACGTGCCGGTCGATGCCGTGGGACTGGACTGGATGGCCGATCCGGCCTTCGTGCGCGATCAGATCCAATGGCGCGTGCCGGTGCAGGGAAATCTGGATCCCTTGGCGCTGCTCGCCGGCGGCTCAGCGCTCGATCGTGGGGTCGATAACATCCTTGCGGCGTTTTCCGAGCGTCCTTTCATCTTCAATCTCGGGCACGGCATCTTGCCGCAGACCCCGATCGCGCATGTGGAGCAGATGATCGCACGCGTGCGCCGGAGCTAGATCGATCCGCCAGCCTGCTGTCACGGCCGGAGACGCCCATGTACGCGTGGTTGAAGGCATTCCATGTGATCGCGATCATCGCCTGGATGGCGGGAATGCTCTATCTACCGCGGCTCTTCGTCTACCACTGTGCGGCCGAGCCGGGCTCAAAACAGTCGGAAACCTTCAAGGTCATGGAGCGGCGGCTGCTCACCGCGATCATGACTCCGGCCATGGTGGTGAGCTGGGTGCTCGGCCTGTGGCTCGCCTGGGAGGGGAACTGGCACGCCTCCGGCTGGCTGCAAGCCAAAGTCGCCCTGGTCCTCATGCTGTCCGGTCTGCATGGCTTTTTCCTCGGCTGCGCGCGCGACTTTGCCGCTGATCGCAACCGCCATTCGCAGAAATTCTATCGCATTATCAATGAAGTGCCGACCATTCTCATGATCGCGATCGTCATTTTGGTGGTGGTCAAGCCGTTCTGACTGGGTGCCGCAACAACCAGCCGCCGCTCCCCTGACCACGAGCCCAATGGGCGCCGTCATCCACATTCTGCGCACGGCCCTTGCGTATGGAACCATCTTTTCCTATCTTGGGCGCATCTCCCCGAACGCAGGCAGATGCACTTAGTACCGGCCCGAGTCTGGGATCGGCCGCTGCATCGGGCCCAAGCGCCTCGCTCCAAGACCTGCGATTCCCCCCTCCGTACCGATCGGCAGCTTTTTTCAGTCGCCGGTCCCCTCCATAGGACTACCCCGTATGCGGGAAATGAAACTCCAAGACCTCAAGGCCAAGACGCCAGCCGAGCTTGTCTCGTTCGCCGAGGAGCTCGAGGTCGAAAACGCCAGCACCATGCGCAAGCAGGAGCTGATGTTCGGCATTCTCAAACAGCTCTCGATGCGTGAGACCGATATCATCGGCGAAGGCGTGGTCGAGGTGCTCTCCGATGGGTTCGGCTTCCTGCGCTCGCCCGAAGCGAACTACCTGCCGGGACCGGACGACATCTACGTCTCGCCCTCGCAGATCCGTCGCTTTGGATTGCGCACCGGCGACACCATCGACGGTCACATCCGCTCGCCCAAGGAAGGCGAGCGTTATTTTGCGCTGCTCAAGGTCAATACCATCAATTTCGAGGATCCGGAGAAAGCGCGCCACAAGGTCAACTTCGACAACCTCACCCCGCTCTACCCCGAAGAGCGGTTGCGGATGGAACACGAGGACCCGACCAAGAAGGATCTCTCTCCGCGCGTGATCGACATCGTCGCGCCGATCGGCAAGGGCCAGCGCGCGCTGATTGTCTCACCGCCGCGTACGGGCAAGACGGTGCTGTTGCAGAACATCGCGCATGCCATCACTGCCAATCACCCGGAATGCTACTTGATCGTGTTGCTGATCGACGAACGTCCGGAGGAAGTGACCGACATGCAACGCTCGGTGAAGGGCGAGGTCGTCTCCTCCACCTTCGACGAGCCGGCATCGCGCCACGTGCAGGTCGCCGAGATGGTGATCGAGAAGGCCAAACGCTTGGTCGAGCACAGCCGCGACGTGGTCATCCTGCTTGATTCGATCACGCGTCTCGGGCGCGCCTACAACACCGTGGTGCCGTCATCGGGCAAGGTGCTCACCGGCGGCGTGGACGCCAACGCGCTGCAGCGGCCGAAGCGCTTCTTCGGCGCCGCCCGGAACATCGAAGAGGGTGGCTCGCTCACCATCATCGCGACCGCGCTGATTGACACCGGCAGCCGCATGGACGAGGTGATCTTCGAGGAGTTCAAAGGCACCGGCAATTCCGAAATCATTCTCGATCGCAAGGTGGCGGACAAGCGTACGTTCCCGTCGATGGATATCACCCGCTCGGGTACGCGTAAGGAAGAGCTCCTCGTCCCGCCCGATCAGCTCAAGAAGATGTACATCCTGCGCCGCATCTTGAATCCGATGGGCACGATGGACGCCATCGACTTCCTGCTCGACAAGTTGCGCAACACCAAGAGCAATGCCGACTTCTTCGAGTTGATGAACGCGTAACCTCGCGGAGTTCTTTCAGCGAAGTTGCGTCGTACTGGGCGAACGCCGCTGCTGCGCAGGGCGTGAAATACTTGCCACCCAGACGGCGCGACGGCTCACCAAGCGGAGGCGCTCGTTATTTGTAGAGACGCAGCGCCTGCAGCCGTGACGAGAGGCCGAGGCCGTCGAGACACGCGCCCGGCTCGCCGGGCGCACACGCGGTCACGTCGTTGACCAAGATCGAACCGATTTGCCGACATTCGGCCTCGACCGCGAATGTCCGCACAATGGTCTTGGCGGAGCGGACCGGGCCCATCTCGGTAAGCAAGCGCCGCAGAATGCTGCCATCGGTGCCGAAGGCGACGAGATCGAGCTTCATGCTCTCGAGCGCGCTGTCGGATTTATTCTGAATGACGAAGTTCAGACGACAGCGGTTATCGGCGCCCTCAATGCTGTTGAGCTCGACCAGGAGCTTCTCGTTCGCGGCGGACGCGCAGAGCGGCATCAACACCGTGAGCATCGCCAGTACACGCAAGGGGCCATGCATGTGTCGTCTCCCGGTGGTGCCGATGTTGTTTCCGCTTGCAGGAGTCATAAACCGACTCATTCGGGCTGGGCAAGCCGCACCGGGTCCATGACGTCAGGGAGAGATTGGAATCATTCCGATCTCGGAGCATGTCTCGTCAAGCGTGCGGTTGGCTCTCAGCCTGAAGGTGGGCGCGGACGCACCGCGCTCACGGTCTCAGCGAGAGTGTCCGGTTCCGTCACCGGTAGCGAGCAGGTCTCGCCGATGCAGACGAAGGCTGCGCTTTGCGCCGCGGCGTTGATCTTCTGCTGGGCCGGATGCGACGCCGGGAGTGTCGGCGAGGCACGCAGCACGATGCGATCGAGATAGGGGAGCTTGCGGGCGGCGGTGAGCAGGGTGTCCGCCCGTGCGTCTTTTCCTGCCACAACGATCTCGGCGGCGCGCAAGCGCAGGTCGAGGGCGTTGAGCGATGCGAGGTGCGCGAACAGATTGTCGCCCGCGGTGGCCACGATGCCGTCGAACAGACGGTCGGCCTTGTCGCGCCAGGCATGCTGGCCGGTGAACACCGCGAGCCGGATCAGATTTTGGGCGGCGAGCGCATTGGGATTCGGCGTGGCGTCGTCGGTGGTGGCGCTCGGCCGCACCACCAGGTCTTTGGCATCGTCTGCGGTGAGAAAGTAGCCGCCGGTGGCGGGATTGGCATAGTGCCGATCAAGCGTGCCCTGCCAGGCGAGCGCTCGTTCGAGGTAGGCATGGTCGGCGGTGGCCTCGTGCAGGGCAAGCGCGGCCCGGATCATGGCGACGTGATCGGAAGCGAGACCGGGGAGCAGGAGTTTGCCTTCGCGCCAGGAATGGCCGAGGCGGTCGCCATGAGCCATCCTGGCGTCGATGAACAGGAAGGCGCGGGCGGCCAATTCGAGCCAATGGGGCTGATCGAATGCCAAGCCGGCGTTCACGAGCGCGGCAATCATGAGCCCGTTCCAGTCAGCTAGCACCTTGTCGTCGAGGCCGGGCCGAACCCGGGCGGCGCGGGCGGCGAGGAGTTTTTCGCGCATCGGCGCGAGCCTTTTCTCGTCTTCCATGCTGCGCGGTAAGTGCTTGAGGCGATTGAGGATGTTGTGCCCTTCGAAGTTGCCTTCCAGGGTCACGTCATAGTGCGCAGCAAAAAACGCTGCGTCGGCCCGATCGGCCAGTACCGCCTCGATCTCGGCGAGGGACCAGACGTAGAATTTGCCCTCCTCACCCTCAGAATCGGCGTCGAGGGATGCGCAGAACGCACCCTCCGCGGTCGTCATTTCGCGCATGAGCCAAGCGACGGTTTCGGCCGCCCGGTTGCGGAAGAGTGCGTTGCCGGAGCGTTGGTAAGCGATGCCGAGCAATTCGAGCAGAAGGGCATTGTCGTAGAGCATTTTCTCGAAATGCGGCACCAGCCAACGTTCGTCGACCGAGTAGCGGGAGAAACCGCCACCGAGGTGGTCATAGATGCCGCCTTCGCACATCCGGGCGAGGGATAGCTCCACTGCGCCGTAGTAGCGCTTGTCGTTCATGCGCTGGCCGGCGCGCCAAAGGAACTCCAGCATCATCGGCTGGGGGAACTTTGGGGCACCGCGCATGCCGCCGTGAACCGGATCGATCATGCCGGCGATCTGATTGGCGGCCCGGTCGAGTTCGGGTGCGGCGATAACGACGTGTCCTGCGGGTCGCGCGCTTTCGGCCAGGCGTGCCATGAGCGCGCTGCGGTTTTGCTCGACGCTCTGAGGCTCTTGACGGAAAACGCGCTCGACTTCGCGCAGGAGATTGACGAAGGCGGGTTTGCCGTAGCGCGCGGTCTTGGGAAAATAGGTGCCGCCCCAGAACGGCTCGCCGGCGGGCGTGAGGAACATGGTCAGGGGCCAGCCGCCGTGCTCGCCGAGATGGTGGAGCGCCGACATGTAGATCTGATCGATGTCGGGACGTTCTTCGCGGTCTACTTTGATATTGACGAACAGCTCGTTCATGACGTCGGCGGTTGCCGAGTCCTCAAAGCTTTCATGTGCCATGACGTGGCACCAGTGGCAGGCGGCGTAACCAACCGAGAGCAGGATGGGTCTTATTGGCGCGCTTTGCTTCCGCGAGCGCGTCCGGGCCCCAAGGCCACCAGTCGACCGGGTTGTGCTTGTGCTGCAGCAGATACGGGCTGGTTTCGCGCGCGAGCCGGTTCTCGTGGGTGGGGTCTGACGATGACGACATGTTTCTGGGCGCCCTTAGGTTCAGGCTCATATATAGGGCCGCGATAACGGAACCGCCGGAGACCGATGATCGGATAACGGCGTGATGGGTTTGCGGTGACGAGGCGATCTTAGACATGTCGAGCGATCGCGATACCATCTTCGCTCTCTCTTCGGGTCGGCCCCCCGCGGCGGTCGCGGTGGTTCGCATTTCGGGACCGCGTGCGGGCGTGGCGCTCGAGACGCTGATCGGCCGGGTCCCGGCGGCGCGGCGGGCCTCACTGGCGCGCGTGCGCGATCCGGCCACCGGCGATCTGATCGACGAAGGCTTGGCGTTGTGGTTTCCCGGTCCAAACAGCGAGACCGGCGAGGACATCGTCGAGCTGCAAGTTCACGGCGGCCGCGCCGTGATCGCCGCGCTGCTTGCCGCGTTGGGGCGGTTTGATGGCTTGCGTCATGCGGAGGCGGGAGAGTTCACCCGCCGTGCCTTTGAGAACGGCCGCATGGATTTGACCGCGGTTGAAGGGCTTGCGGACCTGGTGGCGGCCGAGACCGAAGCGCAGCGCCGGCAGGCTTTGCTGCAACTCAAAGGCCTGCTTGGGGAGCGCGCCGAGACGTGGCGGCAGCGGTTGATCGAAGCGTTGGCGTGGGTTGAGGCCGGGATCGATTTCTCGGATGAGGATGATGTTCCGGCGGATCTGACGGCTCGTGCGCTGGAGCTGATTCGGCCATTGGCCGACGAGATCAGCAAGGCCATGGCGGGGCAGGGAGAGCGACTGCGCGAGGGACTGCGGGTCGCGATCGCAGGTCCGCCGAATGCCGGCAAGTCGACGCTGTTTAATCGGCTGGCGCGACGGGAGGCGGCAATCGTATCGCCGTTTCCCGGAACCACCCGCGACGTGTTGGAGATTCATCTTGATCTGGGCGGCTATCCGGTAACGGTGCTCGACACTGCGGGTATTCGCGACACCACCGACCCGATCGAGCGCGAGGGGGTGCGGCGTGCGGGCGAGCAAGCGGCCGGCGCGGACCTCGTCCTTTGGGTGATCGAGCCGACGTCCGAGGATGTCGGAGACGCGCCCGTCCAAGCCGGTTGGTGGGTGGTCAACAAGATGGATCTTGCGGACCCAACGGAACGAAGAAGGATTGAATCGAGATTCAAGAATTTTAATGGAGTTCATTTCATCTCTAGTGAGACTGGCACGGGGGTGGAGCAGCTGGTTACCTCCATCTCGGGCTTCGCCGAGCGCTTCTTCACGCAAGAGGCGGCTTTGGTGACCCGCGAGCGCCAGCGCGCGCATTTGCGGGAGACCGTTCTTGCCCTGCACAGTGCTGGACAAGCGGCACAGGACGGCCGCGAGGAAATCATGGCGGAGCAGTTGCGGTTGGCGACGCGAGCGCTTGGCCGGCTTCTTGGCCGCGTCGACGTGGAAGACGTTCTGGACGTGATTTTCCGCGATTTTTGCATCGGCAAATAGCGACGGCGGAAGGAGAACCACCGACCGCGTGAGGCAATGCCATTTTGGCGCGCAAAGCCGGGGACAGCGTGCCGCGGGCTTTCGATGTTTCACGTGAAACACATTCCGATCGGAGAGATCGGTGGTGAGAATGGACGCGTGGGCGGGGCTGAGATAAAAGCCCGCCATGCGGGGTTCGAGCCGATGAGCGCGCATTACGACGTCATCGTCGTGGGAGGAGGCCACGCCGGTTGCGAGGCGGCCGCCGCGGCCGCGCGCATGGGAGCCAACACGGCGCTCGTCACCCATCGAGTTGCGACCATCGGCGCCATGTCGTGCAATCCGGCTATCGGGGGCCTCGGCAAAGGCCATCTGGTTCGCGAGATCGACGCCCTTGACGGGCTGATGGGCAGGGCCGCCGACCTCGGGGGCATTCAGTTCCGGGTGCTCAACCGCCGCAAAGGTCCGGCGGTGCGCGGGCCGCGCGCCCAGGCCGACCGTCGGCTTTACGCCACAGCCATCCAGCGGGCCGTTTCCGACACCCCAGGGCTCACCGTGATCGAGGCCGAGGCCGATGATCTCATCATCAGTCATGAGTGCGTTGCGGGGCTCAGGCTCGCGGACGGACGGGAGCTCAGGGGAGGGGCCGTGGTGCTGACCACTGGCACCTTTTTGCGGGGTCTCATCCATATTGGAGAACATCAGATCCCCGCCGGGCGTGTGGGAGAAGCGCCGTCCACCGGCTTGTCTCTGACTCTCGAGCGCCTGGGCTTTGTGCTCGGAAGGCTGAAGACCGGGACGCCGCCGCGGCTCGACGGCCGTACCATCGATTGGGCGGCAGTGGAGTCGCAGCCGGGGGACCAGCCACCGGAGCCGTTCTCGACGCTTACCGACCATATCCATAACGCCCAGGTCCATTGCGGGATTACCCGCACGAACGACGCCACCCATCGCCTCATTCGCGATAACGTCCACCGCTCGCCCATGTATTCCGGCCAGATCTCCAGCCGGGGACCGCGCTATTGCCCTTCAATCGAGGACAAGATCGTTCGCTTTGGTGAGCGCGATGGGCATCAGATTTTCCTGGAGCCCGAAGGGCTGGACGACCCGACGGTCTATCCCAACGGCATTTCCACGTCGTTGCCCGAAGACGTCCAGCTCGCGCTGGTCGCCACGATCCCGGGGCTGACGCGGGCGCGGATGCTGCGGCCCGGCTATGCCATCGAATACGACCACGTGGACCCGCGCGAGCTGAACCCCACGCTGGAGACGCGGCGTCTCCCCGGCCTGTTCCTGGCCGGACAAATCAACGGCACCACGGGCTATGAGGAGGCCGCCGCCCAAGGCCTGGCCGCCGGCCTTAACGCCGCGTCCCGGGCGGGTGGGGGAGGGCCCATCACGTTCGACCGCGCCGAGGGTTATCTTGCTGTTATGATTGATGATTTGGTGACCCGCGGGGTGACAGAGCCGTACCGCATGTTCACCTCACGCGCGGAATACCGACTGACATTGCGGGCCGACAATGCCGACCAGCGACTGACCGACAAAGGCATTGCCTTGGGATGCGTCGGCGCAGCTCGCCGCCGGCGCCATGGGGAGAAAATGGCCGCCCTGACGTCTGCGCGTGAATTCGCTCAGTCCGTGTCGCTCACGCCAAAC
Source organism: uncultured Alphaproteobacteria bacterium (assembly GCA_963725065.1). Lineage (GTDB taxonomy): Bacteria > Pseudomonadota > Alphaproteobacteria > Rhizobiales > Xanthobacteraceae > VAZQ01. The sequence continues at coordinate 322,837 of CAVRXD010000020.1, read as the reverse complement.
GAGGGGGGTCGTCACGGGCTTGCTCTCAACAAGGACGGCCAGCGGCGCAGCGCCTTCGAGCTGCTGTCGCATCCCCATATCGGTGTGGCCGAACTCTCCCGGATTTGGCCCCGCTTTGGCGATCTCGCGCCGAACATCGCCGAGCAACTCGAAATCGACGCCAAGTACGATGTCTATCTCTCGCGCCAGGCGGCGGATATCGCTTCATATCGCCGGGATGAAAGCCTCGAGCTGCCGGACGGGCTGGACTATGCGCAACTGCGGGGCCTCTCCAACGAGGCCCGGCACAAGTTGCAAGCCAGCCGGCCCCGCAGCATCGGGCAGGCGGCACGCCTCGATGGCGTCACCCCCGCGGCGTTGACGCTCCTGGTCGCGCACCTCAAGCGCCGCCGACACGGCAGCCGGACCGCCGGCGCGCCCCGCTCACAGCCCTGATCTCCTGTAGTCGGCTTAGATGCACAATGCTCCGGTGCGCAGGACGGCCAGCATCCTTCTTCATCGCCATTGAAGTGGGGCCCGACGGCACATGATCCGTCCGGATCTCGCACTCCCTCCCGATCTCGCTTCCGATCGCGCCCGCGCGCTGGCGCTCACCCCTGTTTCACGTGAAACCTCGGAACGTCTCGACGCGTTCGTCGCGCTGCTGCTGAGCTGGCAGCGCACCACCAACCTCATCGCAGCCTCGACCATTCCCAACCTTTGGACGCGCCACATCGCCGATTCTCTGCAGCTTCTCGATCTTGCACCGGAGGCCCGGGTTTGGGCCGACCTCGGGACGGGGGGCGGATTTCCCGGTCTCATGCTTGCGATCGCGCTCGCCGACCGGCCCGGGGCGACCGTGCATCTCATTGACAGCAATAAGAAAAAAGCCGCATTCCTGAGCGAGGCTCAGCGCGTCACGGGCGCGCCGGCCGCGGTGCATGTCGCGCGCATCGAAGAATTTGCCGCCGGCTTTGCGGCTCCGCTTGATGTCGTCACCGCGCGCGCCGTTGCTCCGCTTAAGCTATTGCTAAAGCAGAGCTTTCCGCTTCTGGGGAAAAGCGGTGCAATGGGCTTGTTCCCGAAGGGACAAAATGCAGAGCTTGAACTCGGAGAGGCCCGCGCGGCCATGACGTCTTGGAAAATGAATGCGACTCTGGTGCCCAGCCGGACCGATGCGGCCGGCCGTATCGTCGTCATCCGGGATGTGGAGCGCGGCAGGACAAAGCCCTAAAATTCCAACCGATTCGCGAAGCGGCTCCAAGTTTGGATGCAATGCCATGACCGATCCCGCGGACTTGCCGGCGGAAGTGCCCCAGGAGGTGTCGCGCGAGCCATCTCACGTCATTCCGCTCGCGAGCCGCATTCCCAATCCTCAGCCGCCGCGTGTGATCGCGATCGCGAACCAGAAAGGCGGCGTGGGCAAAACCACGACCGCCATCAATCTGGGTACCGCGCTTGCCGCCATCGGCGAGCAGGTGCTGATCCTCGACCTCGACCCCCAGGGCAATGCTTCGACCGGGCTCGGCATCGATCGGCGCAGTCGCCGTTACTCGACCTACGACGTGCTGATGGGTGAAGCCACCTTACGCGATGTGGTGTTGCTGACAGCCGTTCCGCGGCTCTCCATTGCGCCCTCGACCCTCGATCTCTCCGGCGTCGAACTCGAAGTCAGCCAGGACCGCGAGCGCGCCTTTCGGCTGCGTACCGCGCTGGCGCCGTTGCGCGCCACGCCTCGCGCCGGCGACGTCACTTATGTGCTGATCGATTGCCCGCCGTCGCTGAATCTGCTGACCGTCAACGCCATGGCTGCGGCGGACGCGATCCTGGTGCCGTTGCAGTGCGAGTTCTTCGCGCTCGAGGGACTGTCGCAATTGCTGCAGACCGTCGAGAGCGTGAAATCCACGCTCAATCCCGATCTCATGATCCATGGCATCGTGCTGACCATGCACGATGCGCGCAACAATCTCTCCAACCAGGTCGTCGCCGACGTGCGTCAGAACAGCAATCAGAAGGTCTACGACACCATCATCCCGCGCAATGTGCGGGTGTCGGAGGCGCCGTCGTACGGCAAACCGGTGCTGGTCTACGATCTCAAATGCGTCGGCAGCGAAGCCTATCTGCGCCTCGCGACGGAAATCATCCAGCGCGAGAAGGAATTGATCGCACGCCCGCCGCAGCAAGATGGCGCGATCGATTCGAACCAGCAGCACGGTGCAGCGTGAGCTGAAGAGGTCGGGAGACATGGCGATGCCGGACGAAGGCCGATCGCGACTGGGGCGCGGCCTTGCCGCGCTGATGGGTGACGTGGGGGCCGAAACCGCGACACCCGAACGCGCGCGCAATCAACGCCGCGTGCCGATCGAATATGTGCGGCCCAATCCGCGAAATCCACGCCGCAATTTTTCGGAGGCGGAGCTCGATGATCTGGCTGCGTCGATCAAGGAACGCGGCATCATCCAGCCCGTGGTCGTGCGCTCGATCGCCGGAGCGAAGGACGCCTATGAGATCATTGCGGGCGAGCGGCGCTGGCGCGCGGCGCAGCGCGCGGGCCTGCATGATGTCCCGATCGTACTGTTCGAAGTGAGCGACAGCGAAGCGCTCGAGCTTGCGATCATCGAGAACGTGCAACGCACTGACCTCAATCCGCTGGAAGAGGCGGGCGGTTATCAAGCCCTCGCGAGCGAGTACGATCACAGTCACGACGACATTGCCAAGATCGTCGGCAAGAGCCGCAGCCACGTCACCAACACGCTGCGCCTGCTGAAGCTGCCCGAACCGGTCAAGGCTTATATCCATGCCGGCAAGATCACGGCCGGTGCCGCGCGTATGCTCATCGGAGCGTCCGACCCGGAGGAGATGGCGCGCGAGATCGTCGATCGCGGGCTCAACGTCCGTCAGGTCGAGGCGTTGGCGAAGGACCGGGGGAAGAAATCGGGCAAGTCGGTGAGCAAACGGGCGCTCAAGAGCCCCGATACCCTCGCGCTCGAACGACGCGTTTCCGATGCGCTCGGCCTGGCGGTCACGGTCGATCATCGCGGCAATGGCGGCGTGCTGCAGATCCACTATCGCAGTCTCGATCAACTCGACGATGTGCTGCGACGGCTGAGCAAGAACTGATCCTACCGTCCCGACGACACGTGGTTGCAGCGCCGTGCAACACGCTGCGCTGCTGCCGCTGACAAGAAAACCAATCGAACATCGCAGGGAGAGAATGGCGATGGCCAAGCAGGTCAGACGAGTGGTCACCGGGCACGATCCAGACGGCAAGGCCATCGTGATCTCCGACGGCCCCGCGCCGTTCGTGCACGTCAATGCCGTAAATCCTGAGTGGTACTCGACCGACATCTGGCGAACCAGGGAGACGCCGGCGCGGATCGCGACGGCCGCGGAAGAGCCGACGCTGGGTCCGCGGCGGCAAATGCCGGACAAGCGCGGCACCGTCTTGCGCATCAATCACTTCCCGCCGGAGAACGAAGCGGTGCGGCAGATGGATCCGCAAGCGTCGCGCGCGGCCTTCGCGGCCCTCGGCAATGAGAAGGCTGCAACCTTCGGCAAGGGAGGGCGCCACCCGCTCATGCATAGAACCGAAACCATCGACTACGCGATCGTGCTGTCGGGCGAGATCACGATGGTGCTGGACGATGTCGACGTTGAGCTCAGCGCCGGCGACATCGTGGTTCAGTGCGGCACGAATCACGCCTGGAGCAACCGCTCCAACGCGCCGTGCGTGGTCGCTTTCGTGCTGATCGACGGCGCATTCGAGCCCGAGCTGGCGGCGAAGTTGGGGTGATGCGCGCGCGTGGAACGACCGCCTCATCGGGATGAGGCGGAACACATCGGTCTCACTCCAAACTGATGCCTGCCGTCCTGGCCACCTCGCTCCATTTCCTGGTCTCGGCGGCGATGAAGTCGGCGAAATCCTGCGGCGAGCCCGGGCTCGCCTCGGAGCCGACCTTGGCGAGGTTCTCCCGAACCGCTGGCGATGTGAGACCGTCGTTGATCGCGGCGTTGAGCCGGGAGACGATCTCCGCGGGCGTGCCGGCTGGCGCTACGACACCCGACCAAAACGTCATGACGTAATCGGGGATGCCGCTTTCGATCATGGTCGGAACATCGGGCAGTTGCGGATGTCGCTTCGCGCTGGTGACGGCGAGCGCTTTGAGCTTGCCCTCGCGGATGAGCGGGATGAGGATCGACACGTCCGGAAACGCCATCTGCACCTGCTCACCCAGGATGGCGGTGACCATCTCGGCGCCGCTCTTGTACGGGACGTGCACGATGTCGAGGCCGGCCTTCGATTTGAACAGTTCAGCGAGCAACTGGGTCTGATTGCCAACGCCGGCGGAGGCGAAGCTGAGCTTGCCCGGATTGGCTTTGGCACGGGCGACGAATTCCTGCACCGAGTTCGCGGGAAAGTTCGCGGGCACGACCAGGACCAGCGTGCTGTCCGCGATCTTGGCGATCGGCGCAAAGCTCTTGATCGGATCGTAGCCGGGATTCTTCACGAGCGCGGGCACGACGCCGAGCGTTGCGCTCGTGCCGATGAGCAGCGTGGCGCCATCGGGGTCGGCGTTGGCGACCGATTTGGTTCCAATCGCACCGCCTGCTCCGGGCCGGTTTTCGATCACGACGCTTGTGCCGAGCCCCGCTTGCACCACCTGGGCAACGATGCGCGCGGACACGTCGGTCGGTCCGCCGGGGCCGAACGGCACGACCAGCTTGATGGAGCGCGCGGGGTAGGATTGCGCAGCGGCGCGGGTGACGTTGCCGGCGGCGAGGGCGAGCAGGCAAATCAGCACCAGCGGCGAACGCAGCAGGATGGCCGGACAGCGGATCATTGCTCGCTCTCCCTGTTACTCTTTGCGCCGGGAATTCACGGCAAGCGCCAGCAGTGTGCGCTGCGTGATCGCTTCTGCCATGGTGGATTGGCGGCGCGTCTCGAGTGTCGCTTCCGCGATCTGGGACATCGCCCGTTCGAGCCGCGTCGATGTCCAGATCTTGAGTGCGGCCTCGACCGCGGCCTTGCGGCTGAAATGAACGAACGGCTGGATGCCTGCAGCCGCCTCGCTGACGGAAGCGCCGTCCTCGACCGCAAGCCGCGCCTTGTGCAGCTGCGCCACCTGGCGCAGCGCTGCCGAGATGATGGTGCCCGGTGCCGTCCCGGCGGTACGCGCCTTGCCGAACTGGACTTCGAGCTCGCTTGTGCGCCCGGCGAAGGCGGCGTCGACCAGGCCGTCGAGCGCGAGCGACGACGCGTCGGCGACGACCGCCATCACGTCGTCGAGCTCCACCCGCGGCTTGCCGCGCGCGAACAGCGCGAGCTTGCGCACCTCATGACGGGACGCCAGTCGGTCGCCGCCGAGCAGCGGAACAAGGGCGGCGCGGGCCTCAGGCGAAATCGTAAGATCGGCGTCGCGCATCTCGTCATCGATGAGACGAACGAGGTCCCGTTCAGCGTCGGCGTAGCACGGCAGCGCCACGGCATTCTTGGCGCGCTCGCATAGCGCTCGCAGCGGTGCGCTGCGCTTGAGGTCGCCGGCTTCGATCACCACCCGACAGTCCGGCGACGTCGCTGCCAAGAGCGCCTCGACCGCGGGAGCAAAATTACGGCCGCCGGCCCTGACCCAGACGGCGCGGCGTCCCCCGAACAGCGGAATGGTGTTGGCCTCCTCGACCAGGCGCGTGGGCTCGCCGGCGAGCTCGTCGCCGTCGAGGCGGGCGAGTTGAAAGGGGTCCTTGGGATCGTCCACCGACGCCCGCACGAGCGCATCGGCGCGCTCGTGCACCAAGCCCGCGTCCGGACCGAAGACGAGCACGACCGGCCGGGTCGGATCGGGACGACCTACGAATTTATCGATGTCGGCGCCTTTCAGGGCGACCATTGTAAATCCCTGGGCCTCTGCCTGGCCGAATGATCTCGCTCACGAAGTCGGCGATTTGTCGGGATCATGCCCAACCCGAGGTCCTCTGTCCCATGCAGGCACGGCACGGGATCGCGGCGCCATGCAAGCTGAACCGGAGGCGCATGAGGCACAGCCTGCGCTTTCGCGCGGCCTCAGGGAAGAAGCCGTCTCACGTTCCCGCGATGAAATAGGACGCGAGCCGCGAGCGGATATTGTCGGCAATGACCTTGGCCGCGCGGGTCTCGGCGTCGCGCAATCCGCGCAGGCGGGCGAACCGCTGCGCCTGGCCGGGAATGTCATAGGACACACGGGAGAAGGTCTGCCCAGTGACGACGACCTTGGCGGTGGCGATTTCGGTCAGCGAATAGGAGGCGTTGAGTCCGTAGTTCTCGATATCCGGCCGCGAGGTATTGACGTCGACGATGATCGAGGCGCGCGTGGAGTACATCGAGATCTTCAGCCGGTGCGTCGGCGGGGCGGGCGATCCACCGCCAGTGAAATCGAACAATAGCGCGTTGCGGACTTCGACCGCGAGCCGCGCCTCGTCGCTGCCCTTCGGCGCTTCGATCTGCACGATATCGACGGCGCTGAGCTGATCGCGCAGCACCGGGCCTCCCATCGGGGACTGCTCGCCATAGAGCGGCTGGAAGCAGCCGCCGGCGAGGGCAGCCATCGCCATCGCCCCAGCAGCCCGCAAGACGCTCCGCCTTCCAACGGGAGCGGGCGAGGGCAGGCGCGCGGCCGCTCGCTCCCAAACCTGTCCCTGGCGGGACAGCAGGGAGAGGCCTGCGTGCTTGTCATGCCACCACATTGACGATCCTTTGCGGTACCACGATCACCTTCTTGGGCGACTTGCCGTCGAGTGCCCGTTTTACTGCATCGAGGCCCAAAACGGCAGTCTCAATCTCGGCGCTTGTCGCATTTCGAGCGACTGTGACATCGGCGCGCTTCTTACCGTTGATTTGGACCGGAAGTATGATCATGTTTTCGACCAGCAGCTCCGGCTCGAGTTCCGGCCAAGGCTCGGAGGAAACAAGGGTTTTATGGCCCAGCCCGGCCCAGCATTCCTCCGCCAGGTGGGGCATCATCGGGTGGAACAGCCGGACCAGGATGTCGACCGCCTCCCGTACCGCCCAGCGGTAATCGGCCACTGGCTCAGTCTCGACCGTGGCGAGCGAGGCCTGGAACGCGGTGGCGAATTCGTGGATATGCGCCACGCACACGTTAAAGCGCAGCCGCTCGATGTCCTCCGAGACATGCGCGAGGGCGCGGTGGGCGGTCTTGCGCAGGGCGAGCGCCGGTTCGCTGAAATTGGTTGGCCGTGGCGAATCGGGGGCTGCGGCCACGTCGCCCGCCTCCCGCACCAGGCGCCAGAGCCGCTGCACGAACGCCCAGCGAGCCTGGACGCCTTCCTCGGTCCAGATTACGTCGCGCTCGGGTGGCGAGTCCGAGAGCATGAACCAGCGCGCGGTGTCGGCGCCGTAGCTGTCGATGATGTCGTCAGGGTCGACGGTGTTGCGTTTCGACTTCGACATTTTCTCGATCGCGCCGATCACGACCGGTTCGCCGGTGCTGCGAAGGGTGGCGCGGCGCTGCTCGCCCGCGCCTTCGATCTTCACTTCGGCTGGCATGACCCATTCGCCGTTGGCGGCCTGGTAGGTCTCGTGGATCACCATGCCCTGGGTGAAAAGGCCGGCGAACGGTTCGTCGAGATCGATGTGCCCGGTGGCACGCATCGCGCGGGTGAAGAACCGGCTGTAGAGCAGGTGCAGGATCGCATGCTCGATCCCGCCGATATACTGATCGACAGGCATCATGCGGTCTGCGACCGCGCGATTGGTGGGGCTCTCAGTCCACGGGTCGGTAAAGCGCGCGAAGTACCAGGACGAGTCGACGAACGTGTCCATGGTGTCGGTTTCGCGGCGTGCCGGCCCACCGCATTGCGGACACGCGACGTTCTTCCAGGTGGGATGGCGCTCGAGCGGATTGCCTGGCCGGTCGAAGTCGACGTCATCCGGCAACGTCACGGGTAGATCGCTCTCCGGCACCGGCACGATGCCGCAGTGCTCGCAGTGGATCACCGGGATCGGGCAGCCCCAGTAGCGCTGGCGCGAAATGCCCCAGTCGCGCAGGCGGAAATTGACTTGGCGCGTGGCGACCGGGCGATTTCCGCCGGACGTGTGCTCGAGCCGTCGCGCCACCTCCTCCTTCGCTTGCTCGATGGTCATGCCGTCGAGAAAGCGCGAGTTGATCATGCGGCCGTCGCCTTCATAGGCGGTATCGGTGATGACGAAGGTCGCCGGATCCTGCTCCGGCGGGCAGACCACCGGGGTGTTGCCGAGCCCGTATTTATTGGCGAAATCGAGATCGCGTTGGTCGTGTGCCGGGCAGCCGAAGATGGCGCCGGTGCCGTAGTCCATCAGGATGAAATTCGCGACATAGACCGGGAGCTTCCAGGTCGGATCGAAGGGATGGATCGCCTTCATCCCGGTGTCAAAACCCTGCTTCTCGGCGGTGTCGATGACCTGCTGCGCGGTCCCATGGCGTTTGCATTCCGCGATGAATTCGGCAAGCGCAGGATTCTTGGCCGCCGCAGCGCTGGCGAGCGGATGATCGGGCGAGAGCGCCATGAACTTGGCGCCGAACAAGGTGTCGTGGCGTGTGGTGAAGACGTCGAGCTCGTCTTCTCCCGACGGGGTGGTCGTGGGGTCGAGCGCGAAGCGAAGGTGCAATCCTTCCGAGCGGCCGATCCAGTTGCGCTGCATGACGCGCACCTTCTCCGGCCAGCGCTCGAGGCCGTCGAGCGCCTGAAGGAGATCTTCGGAAAATTTGGTGATGCGGAAATACCATTGCGGCATCTCCCGCTGTTCGACCAATGCGCCCGACCGCCATCCGCGCCCGTCGATCACCTGCTCGTTGGCGAGCACGGTGCGATCGACCGGGTCCCAGTTCACCTTGCCGAGCTTGCGCTCGACCAGTCCCGCCTGGAGGAAGTCGAGGAACATCTTCTGCTGGTGCTTGTAGTAGGACGGATCGCAGGTCGCGATTTCACGTGCCCAGTCCAGCGACAGTCCCATCGACTTGAGCTGCGCCTTCATCGCCGCGATGTTCTGGTAGGTCCATGCCTTGGGATGGACCCTGCGCTCCATGGCGGCGTTCTCCGCCGGCATGCCGAAGGCGTCCCAGCCCATGGGATGGAGGACGTTGAGACCGATCGCGCGCTTGTAGCGCGCGACCACGTCGCCCATGGTGTAATTACGCACGTGCCCCATATGGATGCGCCCCGACGGATAGGGGAACATCTCGAGCACGTAGTATTTCTGGCGCGGGTCGTCGTTGCGGGTGGCGAAGATGTTTCGCTGGTCCCACACCTTCTGCCAACGCGGCTCCGCCTCGCGGGCGTTGTAGCGTTCGGTGGTCATTGGCTCGGCCGCTGCAGTCCTTGAGGTCTTGAGATTTAAAGAACGAGACGCAAGAAATAAGCCTTCGACGCTAATAAATCGTGCGTTTCGTCCGGTTTTCGGGCCGCACTTGGACATGAAAGCGCCGGACGGGTCAACGGCCGGAGCTGCAGAACCATCGACCGGTCCGGCAGGCGTGCGGGCTGCGGTTTCCGGGTGGCGGGCCTATGTTTAGTTCGAGAGCAAGGACCGGAGTGCTTGCGGTCCTGCGATCCCTAGATTGCTCCGGCAGAGGCGGAACCGTGCGTTCCGTGCCAACCTGATGGAGCAGAACGATGTTGCATCTGATGACACCGAGCCCGGAAACGACGCCCTCGCCCGGCGATGACGCGCGCTGGAACGCAGTGCAGCGGCGCGATCACGCGGCCGACGGCACCTTCGTCTATTCGGTGCGGACGACCGGTGTTTATTGCCGCCCGTCGTGCGCGGCGCGCCTGCCCCGGCGCGAGAATGTCGCTTTCCACCAGACCTCTGCCGACGCCGAACGGGCGGGATTTCGGCCGTGCAAACGCTGCCGCCCGAATGAGCCCGCACGTGCCGACCGGCAGGCTGCTGCCGTGGCGACGGCGTGCCGGCTGATCGAAGAGGCGGAGGAGGTGCCCAGCCTCGACGTGCTCGCGCAGGCGGCTGACATGAGCCGCTTTCACTTCCATCGGGTGTTCAAGTCGGTCACCGGGGTGACGCCGAAGGCCTACGCCGAAGCTCATCGCGGCAATCGCGTGCGCGAGGAGCTGGCCGCGCGAGACACCGTCACCCAGGCGATCTACGGGGCGGGCTTCAATTCCGGCAGCCGCTTCTATGCCGCGTCGTCCGGGTTGCTCGGCATGACGCCGACGCAATTCCGCGCCGGCGGCAGCGGCAACGTCATTCGCTTTGCGGTCGGCGAATGCTCGCTCGGAGCGGTCCTGGTCGCCGCGACGGACAAGGGCGTCTGCGCGATCGACCTCGGCGACGATCCGGATCGGCTGGTGCGCGGTCTGCAGGATCGTTTCCCGAACGCGCGGCTGGTCGGCGGCGACGAGGCCTTCGAGCAGCTCGTGGCCAAGGTGGTGGGCTTCGTCGATGCCCCCGCGCAAGGTCTCGACCTCCCGCTCGACATTCGCGGCACCGCTTTCCAGCGGCGCGTATGGGACGCCATCCGCGGCATCCCGGCGGGATCGACCGCAAGCTATGCTGAGATCGCTCGGCGGATTGGCGCGCCGAAGGCGGTGCGCTCGGTGGCGCAGGCGTGCGCATCGAACGCGCTTGCGGTGGCCATTCCGTGTCATCGGGTCGTGCGCACGGACGGTCAGCTCTCGGGCTACCGCTGGGGCGTTGCACGCAAGCGGGCTCTGCTGGCGCGGGAGGCGAGAGCATGAGCCGCGCACGGACCGCCGAACGCGAGCCTGCACCTATGCCTCCGGCGCGGTCGCTCGCCATCCCGATCGAGGCGATCGATTGGGCGCGGATTGCCGCCGACCTGGATGCGCATGGCTGCGCGACCACCGGGCGCCTGTTGAGCGCCCAGCAATGCACCGAGCTGGCGGAGACTTATGCGACCGACGCGCCGTTTCGCAGCCGCGTGGTGATGGCGCGGCATGGTTTCGGCCGCGGCGAGTACAAGTACTTCGCCTATCCGTTGCCCGAGCCGGTCGCGGTGCTGCGGGCTGCGCTCTATCCGCCGCTCGCCGAGATCGCCAACCGCTGGAACCAGGCAATGGCGATCGATCTGCGCTATCCGCGCAAGCACGCGAGTTATCTCGCGCGCTGCCGCGAGGCGGGACAGGCCAAGCCGACGCCGCTGCTGTTGCAGTACGGCGCCGGCGACTACAATTGCCTGCACCAGGATCTCTACGGCGAGCACGTGTTTCCGCTGCAAGTCACGTTGCTGCTATCGCGGCCGGGCGACGATTTCACCGGCGGCGAGTTCGTGCTCACGGAGCAGAGACCGCGCATGCAGTCGCGGGCCGAGATCGTGCCCCTCGCGCAAGGCGAGGCCGTGATCTTTCCGGTGCATCACCGGCCGGTACAGGGCACCCGCGGCATCTATCGGGTCAACATGCGCCACGGCGTGAGCCGCTTGCGCTCCGGCCATCGGCACACCCTCGGCATCATCTTTCACGACGCCAAGTGAACCGGAGCGGCGGGTCGACCCGGTTCGGAGCGGATTGCGCCAGTGCGCGCGCGAGCGTACGAGGCGTGGATGATGACCGTCGTGACAACGGGTTCGGAAACGCCGCTGGTGGAGGTGCGCAACGAGATTGCCCGCGCCTGCGCCGCGGCGCGCCGCGATCCGAGCGAGGTGACGCTGGTTGCGATCTCGAAGATGTTCGGCGCGGACGCCATCGCGCCGGTGATCGCCGCCGGCCAGCGCGTGTTCGGGGAAAATCGCGTGCAGGAGGCCAAGGCGAAATGGCCGGCGCTCACGGCGCGCCATCCGGACATCGAACTGCATCTGGTCGGGCCGCTGCAGTCGAACAAGGCGAAGGACGCGGTGGCGCTGTTCGATGCCATCCATTCCGTCGACCGGCCCAGCTTGGCGGAGGCGCTGGCCAAGGAATGCGCCAGGCAGGAGCGTCGGCCGACGCTGTTCGTGGAGGTCAATACCGGCGCCGAGCCGCAGAAGGCGGGCGTCTTGCCGGAAGACACCGACGCATTCGTTAAGACCTGCCGGGAGAGCTACGGGCTCGATATCGCCGGGCTGATGTGCATTCCCCCGGCCGACGAGCCCCCGGCGCCGCACTTCGCGCTCACCGCGAAGATCGCGCACCGCAACGGGCTCAAGTTATTGTCCATGGGCATGAGCGCGGATTTCCCGCTCGCGATCGCGTTCGGTGCAACTCACGTGCGGGTGGGCACGGCGATCTTCGGCGCCCGCACCTAGCCATCGGCATCAGATCTGGATGGCGATTCGGGTCTCGGGTCCGAGTTGCGTCAGAAGGCGCCGCAGATCGCTGGCCCGGAACGCGACACATCCCGCCGTCGGCGAACCATTCGGCCGCGCCAGATGCAGGAACACCGCGCTGCCGCGGCCGGCCACCCGCGGACGGGTATTGTGGTCGATCTCGATGATGAAATCGTAGAGATGGTCGTCCCGCCACAACCGGTCGCCTGGTTCAGCGGCCGAGCGGCGGAAGGGGCGGTTATAGCGCCGGTCGGCGGTATCTTCGCACCAGGAAACGTCACGGGTAATGCGTCGGACGGGCAGCAATGTCCGCGGCCGCGGATGCCGGTCCGCCCGCCACCACAGGCGGACGAGCCGAAACCGCCCGCGCGGCGTGGCCCCGTCGCCTTCGAACTTGTTGGCACGGACGCCCCCGCGGCCCAGCACGACGGGGACGGCGAGGGGGCCGGCGACCAGGATGCCCCGCGTCTTGTGTCCCGGCCGTGCCCGCACGCGAAGCAGGGTGAGCCCGCGGCGTTGAAGAGAACGCGCATTCATCTGCGAACAGGCTTATATCGTCCTAGTGCGCTGGATTCGAAGTTCCTATTATCATGGCCGGGCGCTCGTTTCGGACTTCAAATCCAAAGACCGCACTAGAATCACAAGTTGCAGTGTCCCTTTGATTCCGAAGTTCGCATCAGAGGGTGCCGCAAGCATGGGCGAACTTCGGACTCGGGACGCCAGGGGGGAACTCGCTTGCTCTTTTACCCCCTAATGCTCTACTTCCCGCAACGCCGTTCCGGGCGACGCCGGTCCAGGGGCGAGGAATGACGAATACCCGCAAGATCCTGATCGTGGACGATGACGCCGAACTGCGCGAGGCGCTGGTCGAGCAGCTTGCGCTCCATGAGGAGTTCGAATCGATCGCGGTCGACAACGGCACCAAAGGGGTGCAGGCGGCCAAGGCCGGACAGATCGACCTAGTCATCATGGATGTCGGGCTCCCCGACGTCGATGGCCGCGAAGCGGTGCGCATTCTGCGCAAGAACGGCTTCAAGGCGCCGATCATCATGCTGACCGGGCACGACACCGATTCCGATACCATTCTCGGACTCGAATCCGGCGCCAACGACTACGTGGCCAAACCGTTTCGATTCGCTGTTTTGCTGGCGCGCATCCGCGCGCAACTGCGCCAGCACGAGGCGAGCGAGGACGCCGTGTTCACCATCGGCCCGTACACGTTTCGGCCGAGCTCCAAGATCCTGCTCAACCCCAAAGGCAACAAGGTCCGGCTCACCGAGAAGGAGACCGCGATCCTGCGCTATCTCTATCGTGCCGGCCAACGTCCGGTCTCGCGCGAGACGTTGCTGCAGGAGGTCTGGGGCTACAATTCCGGCGTCACGACGCACACGCTCGAGACCCACATCTATCGGCTGCGCCAGAAAGTCGAGCGGGACGCCGCCAGCCCTTCCATCCTGGTGACCGAAGCCGGCGGCTACAAGCTGGTGCCGTAGCTTCGCGCCATGGCCATCGACGACGACATCACCTTTCTCGAACGAGTACCGACGCTTAGCCTTTTGGGTCGCCAGGCGCTGCGCATTCTGGCGATCGGGGCCGAGACTCGTTACATCCACAGCGGCGAGGTGCTGTTCAAACGCGGCGAGGAGGCCGACGGCGCTTACGTGATCCAGGACGGTCGCTTCAAGCTCTCGTCCAACGACGGCAACGAACTCACCGTCGGCCCGTGCACGCTCCTGGGCGAGGTCGCTCTGTTCAGCGAGACCCGGCGTCCCGCCACCGCGAGAGCGCTCGAGCCCTCGACGGTGCTGCGCATTCCCCGGTTTCTTTTCGTTCGAATGTTGGACAGCTTCCCCGAGGCGGCGCGCAAGTTGCGCGAGATACTGGCGGCGCGATTGGATCAGGCGACACGCGAAATTTCCAATGTGCGCGCGGTGCTGGACGCGCATGAACCGAAGTGATTGGGCGCCAAGTTTTTGCGCGTTTGCCGTAAGGGGCGACCGCGCCGCCGTCTTCGGCCTTCCGCCGCGCTGTTACACGTCGAGTGTCGCCGTCACCGGGACGTGGTCCGACGGACGCAACCAGCCGCGCGAATGCTTGAGGACGCGCATGCCGGTGAGCCGGTCTGCGAGCGCCGGCGCAACCCAGATGTGGTCGAGCCTGCGGCCCTTGTCGGCTGTTTGCCAATCGGGCGAGCGATAGCTCCACCAAGTATAGAGCTTCGCTGGTTCCGGCGTGTGCATGCGCATGGCGTCGATCCAGCCGCCCGCGTTCTGAACGGCGACGAGCTTCTCGCATTCGAGCGGTGTGTGCGAGACGACGCGCAACATCTGCTTATGACTCCAGACATCGTGCTCGAGCGGCGCGACATTGAGATCGCCGACCAGAATCATGCGGTTGCCGTCGCAACGCAGCGCCGCGCATGCCCGCATCTCATCCAGGAAGGCGAGCTTATGCGCGAATTTCGGATTGACAGCGGGATCGGGCGTGTCGCCGCCGGCGGGTACGTAGAAATTATGCAGCGTGATTGGATCGCGCAGGCCCGCGCGCTCACCGAGCACCGCCGAGACGTGCCGGCAGTCCGTCTTGCCGCAAAATGACTGGATGTTGAAAGCTTCGAACGGCAGACGCGAGAGCACCACCACGCCGTGATAGCCCTTCTGCCCATTGAGCGCCACGTGCTCGTAGCCGAGGCGTTTGAAGCGCTTGAGCGGAAACCGGTCGTCGGGACACTTGGTTTCCTGCAGGCACAGGACGTCCGGGCGCACCGCTTTCACGAATTTGGCGACGCTGTCGATGCGCAGCCGTACGGAGTTGATGTTCCAGGTGGTGACGGTCAATCGCATCGGGATCGGGAATCAGTGCTCGTGGCAATCAGGCATCAGAACGAGGCTGCCGCATCTCTGAATGCTGATCTGGTGCCGCGGTCTCGCTGCGCGCGCACGGTTGTCACGGGCCAGTAACTAATAATCGCGCAGCCGAGGTCAAGCACCTGCCGTGGCCGTCCGCGACCAGAAGCACGGGTTACTGCGCGTAGCGCGTATAGTCGATCTTGAACAGGTTGGGATCGGGCCGCTTGCTGGTGTCGAGGTTGGAGACGGCCACCGTGGTGTCGTAGCCCTGCGGATCGGTGATCGTCCACTGCTTCAACTGGAAATCCTTGGCGCCCACCATCATCATCAGCCGGCTGGTGCCGATCAGCGCCTGCCGCTCCTCGATGATAATGGTCACGAATACGTCATCGGCGCGCACACCCACGATGTTGGTGTCTTTCGCGAGATCGATCCGCTCGGAGAGCAGAAACCGCAGCGGGGTTTGCGAGAGCGGATACAGATCTTGCGTTGCGAGCTTGCGGTCGCGCACCACCACCGACTGGCCGTCGGCGACGATCTCGACCGGGCTTGGCGGGTCGTACTCAAAGCGGATCTTGCCGGGCTTCTGGATATAGAACTCGCCCTTGACGCGACTGCCGTCGGGCCCGACCTGGACGAAATTACCCACCAATTGCTGCACGCTCGAGAGATACGTGCTGACCTTGTCGATCTGGGTGCGCTGGGTGGGATTCAAGGCCACCGTGGTGGTGGCCGCTGGCGCGGCCGGAGCCTCCGGCTGCTTGTCCAGGTGGAACAGCGATTTCAGCCCTGCCGCGAGGCCGCTTACGCCGGACTGGGCGTTGGTGGCCGGCTTGGCTGCCGGAGCCGCGGCCCCTTCCTTCGGAAGTGGCGCGGGCGTCGGTAGGGGGATGGTCTCGGCCGCGGCCACCGACGTCAGCGCGGCGGCGCCCAGCAATATGCCGACCAATAGCCCCTGGCTGCCCGCCATAACCCCTCTCCCGTCCCGTCCGTGCCCCGGTGTCGCTAGCCGCCCCGTGTGGCGACATGACGACTAATCTGCCAAAATGGCCGGATCACGGCCCACCCAGACCCCCCTCAATAGCGCTCCGCGTCCTCCTCGCCCATCAGAATTTCGCGCTTGCCGGCGTGGTTGGCCTGGCCGACCACCCCCTCCTTTTCCATGCGCTCCATGAGCGAAGCCGCCCGGTTGTAGCCGATCTGCAGGCGGCGCTGAATGTAGCTGGTCGAGGCCTTGCGATCGCGCAGGACGACCTGCACGGCCTGCTGGTAGAGATCACCGCCCTCCGGCTGGCCCATGCTGGTGCCGTCGAAGACCGGGTTGCCGTCCTCGTCCTCCTCCTCGGCCGCGGTGACGGCTTCGAGATATTGCGGCGTGCCTTGCGACTTGAGGTGCCGGACGACCTTTTCGACCTCCTCGTCGGTGCAAAACGGGCCGTGAACACGGCTGATGCGTCCGCCGCCGGCCATGTAGAGCATGTCGCCCTGGCCAAGGAGTTGCTCGGCACCCTGCTCGCCCAGAATGGTGCGGCTGTCGATCTTGGACGTGACCTGGAACGAGATGCGGGTCGGAAAATTGGCCTTGATCGTACCGGTGATGACGTCGACCGACGGTCGCTGCGTCGCCAGGACGACATGCAATCCGGCCGCGCGCGCCATCTGCGCGAGCCGCTGCACGGCGCCTTCGATGTCCTTGCCGGCGACCATCATCAGGTCGGCCATCTCGTCGACGATCACGACGATATACGGCAACGGCTCGAGATCGAGCTCCTCGTTCTCGTAGATGGCCTCGCCGCTTTCCTTGTCGTAACCGGTATGGACGGTGCGCGACAGCTTCTCGCCCTTCGCCTTCGCCTCCGCCACGCGCGTATTGTAACCGTCAATGTTGCGCACGCCGAGCTTCGACATTTTCTTGTAGCGCTCTTCCATCTCGCGCACGGCCCATTTGAGCGCGACGACGGCCTTCTTCGGGTCGGTGACCACCGGCGCGAGCAGATGCGGGATGCCGTCGTAGACGGAAAGCTCGAGCATTTTCGGGTCGACCATGATCAGCCGGCACTGTTCCGGCCGCAGCCGGTAGAGCAGGCTCAGGATCATGGTGTTGATGGCGACCGACTTGCCGGATCCGGTGGTGCCGGCGATCAGCAGATGCGGCATGCGCGCGAGATCGACGATGACAGGTTCGCCGCCGATGGTCTTGCCGAGGCAGAGCGGCAGTTTCGCGGTGGTGTCGACATAGTCGTTGCTGGCGAGCTGCTCGCGCAGATAGACCTTCTCACGCGTGGGGTTCGGCAGCTCGATGCCGATGGCATTGCGTCCGGCGACCACGGCGACGCGTGCCGAAAGCGCGCTCATGGAGCGGGCGATATCGTCGGCGAGCCCGATCACGCGTGACGACTTGATGCCGGGCGCAGGCTCGAGCTCATAGAGCGTGACCACCGGGCCCGGGCGGGCATTGATGATCTCGCCGCGCACGCCGAAGTCGCCGAGCACGCCCTCGAGTGCGGCGGCATTCGCCTGCAGCGCGTCGTTGCTCAGCACCGTCCGTCCGACCGCTTTGGGCGCCGCGAGGAGTTCGAGCGGCGGCAGCACATAGCCGCCGGTGGTCTTGCGCGGAGCGCGTGGCGGCGCTTTCGGCTTGCGGCGCGCCGGCGGCGCGGTCTCGTCTTCGTCTTCCTCGTCCTCCTCAGGCTCGATCTGCGGCTGCAGCGTGGCGCGCGCGCTTTCATCGAAGCGAGGCTCGGTGCGATCCTGCGCCGGCGCTGCTGCGCGCCGCGCCGGTGAACGGGCTTGCGGGCGCCGCTTCAACGCGCGTGCGAGCCGGGCTTTGAGACTGAGGAAGCCATGGGTGATCCAGCCGAGCGATATCGAGCCACGTTCGCGCTCGTCATCGACTGCGTCGTCCACATGGCGCCCGCCCGCCCGCCATCCCAGGCCGGCGGCAATCGCAAAGCAGACCAGCGTTCCTGCGCCGGTCACGATCGCGACCGCCGCCCGCGCCAGACCGGACAGCGTGCCGCCGGCAAGCAGCGCGGGGAATCGCAGCATCCAGTCGCCGACGACGCCGCCGAGGCCGACCGGCAGCGGCCAAGCCGGAGTGCGCGGGAGCGCGGCGGTACAAGCGGCGGCCAGCAGAATGGCGAGGACGCAGAACGCCAGTCGAATGCGCTCGCGCTGCAGCGGCCGATGGGTGGCGAGTCTCCAGCCCCAAATGGCGATCGGCAGGACCAGCGCGAGCGCTGCGACGCCAAGAAGCTGGATCAGAAGATCGGCGACAATGGCCCCCGATACCCCGAGCACGTTGCGTACCGGTGCATTGGTGGCATGGCTGAGCGACGGGTCGTGCACCGACCAGGTCGCGAGAGCGAGCGCGAGCAGGGTCGCGACCAGGAGCAACGCGAGTCCCCCCAGTTCGCGCAGCCTCCGGCGCAATGCGTCGCGCAACGCCTCCGGAAGGAAGGTCAAACGGTCAAGGCCGCGGTCGATTGCCGGCATGCTCCCCCTCAGCCCAGCACCGCGACGAGACGATGCAGCGCCTGTGCCGTGGTTTCTTGGTCCTGCACCATGGCGACGCGAATGTAGCCGAGGCCCGGATTGGAGCCATCGGCCTGGTCCCGTGCCAGATAGCGGCCCGGTATGACGCGCAGCCCCGCCTCGCGCCACAGCCGGAGCGCAGCCGCCTCGTCACCGCCCTGCGCCGACACATCGAGCCACAAGAAAAAACCACCGGCCGGTCGCCGATAGCCGTAACGGTCGCCGATGATCTGGTCGGCAAGGTCGAATTTAAGCGCGTAGAGCCGACGGTTCTCTTCGACATGCGCTTCGTCGCCATAGGCGGCAACGGCGACGCGCTGGGTCGGCATCGGCACTTGCGGAGCGGCGACGTTGCGCAGCTCCAGAAAGCGCGCCAGAAATTTTCGGTCGCCGGCGGCAAAGCCGATGCGCAGGCCCGGCAGGTTCGAGCGCTTGGACAGCGACTGGAACTCGACCACATTGGCGAAATCGGGCCCCGCCGCTTCGAGCATGCCGGCGGGGGCGTCCCGGGTGTAGATCTCGGAGTAGCATTCGTCGCTGAAGACAAGAAATCCGAACCGGCGCGCCAGTTCGACGATGCGCGCGAGATAGGCGCGATCAGCGACCGCTCCCTGGGGGTTCGCGGGCGAGGCGATGAACATCGCGACCGTGCGCGCGAGCAGCGCTTCGGAGAGCGCGTCGAGGTCGGGAAGAAAGCCCGTGGCCGCGGTTGCCGGCAGATAGACCGGCTCGCAGTTCGCCGCGGTCGCGCCGGCGGCATAGGCGGCATAGAAGGGATTGGGAATCAGCATGGCCGGGCGGCCGCGTCGGCCACCGACCCAGCCCGCCGCCGCGATGGCGGCGAGAAACAGCCCCTCGCGCGAGCCGTTCAGCACCAGGATTTCATGCACCGGGTCGATCGCTCGCGGCAGTGCAAAGCGTCGGCCGAGCCAGCCGGCGGCGGCCTCGCACAGCGCGTCGATGCCTTTGTTCATGGGGTAGCGGCCGAACTCGGCGATATGGGCCGCAAGAACCGGGCCGACGAACGCCGGCACGGCGTGTTGCGGCTCGCCCACCGCGAGGCTGATCGCGGGCTTGCCCGGTTCGTAATCGCCCAGCAGTTCGCGCAGCCGCACGAAGGGCGAGCGGCCAATATCTGCCCGGGCGGGCGCGGGAGGGGACTCGCGTTCGGCGGCGGTCATGAACATCGACAAAAGCGGCGCCAACACCCGCCGCACCAGAGAGGTCCTACCATAGGTGCGGCCAGGTAAAGACGCGATTAACCATCGGTCGGTGACGCGCATTTGTGGCGCGCGTGCGACCGTGGATCGGCCGCGGCTTGAGCCGTGCTGGTGCCCAAAAAGTGAGGGGCCCCAGCTTGCGCTGGGGCCCCTCGACGGCAAGGGCGGTGCCGGGTCTCCGCCCTAACCGTATCCCGTTAGTGTACGGTCTCGCCGTGGAGCGCGAGATCGAGACCCTCGCGCTCGACCTCGTCGCTGACGCGCAGCCCGATGAAGATGTCGACGATCTTGAGAATGATCAGCGACACGATGGCGTCGTAGCCGAACACGATGAGGACGCCGTAGAGCTGGTTGAGCACCTGCATCGCATTGCCATCGAACAGGCCGGGCTGGCCGCCATATGCCTCGACCGCAAACACGCCGGTGAGCAGCGCGCCCACAATGCCGCCAACAGCGTGCACGCCGAAGGCGTCGAGCGCGTCGTCGTAGCCCAGCATGTGCTTCAGGCCGGTGCAGCCCCAGTAGCAGACGATGCCAGCGGCGGCGCCGATGCAGACCGCACCGATCGGACCGACGAAGCCGGAAGCGGGGGTAATCGCCACGAGACCCGCTACTGCGCCCGTGCAGATGCCGATCACCGTCGGCTTGCCGCGCACCATCCACTCAACGATCATCCACGTGAAGGCCGCTACCGCGGTCGCCATGTGTGTCACCAGCATGGCCATGCCGGCCAGCATCCCGGAGCTCACCGCCGAGCCGGCGTTGAAGCCGAACCAGCCGACCCACAGCAGCGAGGCGCCGATGAAGGTCAGGACCATGTTGTGTCCCGGCCCGGTTTCCTTGCGTTTTCCCAGAACGATGCAGGCCATCAGCCCGGCGACGCCGGAATTGATGTGCACGACCGTGCCGCCGGCGAAGTCCAGGACCTTGATCAAGCCATCCGAATTGGCGGCGTTCATGAACCCGTCCGGACCCCACACCCAGTGCGCCACCGGCGCATAGACGAAGATCGCCCAAAGTCCGATGAACCACAGCATGGCCGAGAACTTCATGCGCTCGGCAAAGGCACCCGCGATCAGCGCCGGGGTGATGATGGCGAATGTCAGCTGGAAGCAGATGTAGACGGTTTCGGGGATCGTCGGCGCCAGCGGATTGGGATTGCCGATGCCTTTGGCGATGTCGCTGACAATGCCTTGCAGGAACGCGCGGTCGAGCCCTCCGATGAACGGAGTTCCCGCTCGGAACGCCAGGCTGTAGGTACAGATCAGCCAGAGAATGCTGACGAGGCAGGTGACGGCGAAGCTCGTCATCACGGTATCGCCCACGTTCTTCTTGCGGACCATGCCGCCATAGAACAGGCCGAGGCCGGGGATGGTCATCATCAGGACCAACGCCACCGAGGTCATCATCCAGGCGGTGTCGCCGGCGTTGGGCGTGCATTTTTCGAGCACGGCCAATTTCGGATCGGCGTTGCCGGCGCAGGCCGGCGGCGCGGCATCAGCTGCAGCCGCGGGCGCGGCGGCTTCCTCGGCGTAGGTACGGTCAATCGCCGACATGCTGAGGAAGAGAGCGAAGAGAACCCCCAACGCGAGAGCCAAAAGCCCCGCACGGGTTGTTTTCTTGAACGTCATGGATCTCAACTCCTGTCGCTGGACGCTTGGGTGCGGGGGTTAGAGTGCGGCGGTGTCGGTCTCGCCGGTGCGGATGCGCACGGCGGTATCGAGGGTGAGGACAAAAATCTTTCCGTCCCCGATCTGGCCGGTCTTGGCGGCCGCAGTGATGGTATCGATCGTTTTCTCGACCTGGTCGGTCGCGACCGCCACTTCGATCTTGATCTTCGGCAAGAAGCTCACGGCATATTCAGCGCCGCGATAAATTTCCGTGTGGCCCTTCTGACGCCCATATCCCTTGACCTCCGTCACGGTCATTCCGTGCACGCCGATCGCAGTCAGAGCGTCGCGGACCTCGTCGAGCTTGAAAGGCTTGATGATGGCCATGACGATTTTCATGGGTTACCCCCGCTTGCGCCCCCTCCCTGCGGGTGCAGGTTGCGGGCAGTCTTCGTTGAGCGCAGGCGCGCGAAGCATCGCCGCACGCGCCAGTGCCACCCCCACGAATCAAGCCCCGTGCCAGTTCGCCGCAGCTGCTCTAAGTGCATGGAAACAAATGCAATTTGCAGAAAAGCCGGAGGAGGACCGTGACCCCTTACCAGGCCCAGCACAAATACCGCCCAAGGTTGCTTACTTATTGGGCAGTGATTACGCGGGAATCGCCTGCCTACGTCCTGGGCAATCCAGAGGCCGTCTGGGCACCGGACCGCGCGGCGTGTCCGCACCCTCGCGAGGGGTTTTCAAGGCGGCCAAGACCCGCCCGCCCCGGCCCGAGGGCGCGAGCGGGTTTCGGTCTTGCGACGCTCCGTGGGAGGCTTCGACCGCCTTATTGCAGCGCTTCGCCGTGCTGGGTCAGGTCGAGACCTTCGATCTCATGCTGCTCGCTCACCCGTAGCGGGACCAGGAACGCGATCACCTTGAGCAGGATATAGGTCAGCGCCCCAGACCAGATCAGGACTGCGGCGACCCCATAGAGCTGGATCAGCAATTGTCTGGGATTGCCTTCGAGCAGGCCCGACGACCCGGGCGCGTCGGGGCTCGCGGACAGCGCCGCGACCGCGAATACGCCGGTGAGCAGCGTGCCGACCGCACCGCCGATGCCGTGAACGCCGAAGACGTCGAGCGAGTCGTCGTATCCAAGCCGCCGCTTCAGCCAGGTGCAGGCCCAGAAGCAGACGGCGCCGGCGATGATGCCGATGATGACGCCCTGCCAGGGCAGCACGAATCCGGACGCCGGCGTGATGGTGCCGAGGCCGGCGACGGCGCCGGTGATCATGCCGAGGACCGACGGTTTTCCGCGCGTCCACCATTCGAGAAACATCCAGGTCAACGCGCCGGCGGACGCCGCGAGATGGGTGGCGGTGATCGCGAAGACGGCGCGCGAATTGGCGCCCAGCGCCGAACCACCGTTGAAACCGAGCCACCCGACCCACAGCAGACCGGTGCCGATCACCGCAAGCGAAAGGTCGTGGGGCGAGAAATTGTCCGTACCGTAGCCGTGACGTTTGCCGACCACATAAGCAGCGACCAGCCCCGCGACGCCGGCATTGAGGTGGACGACAGTGCCGCCGGCAAAATCAAGCAGGCCCGCGCGGGCGAGAAAACCGCCGCCCCACACCCAATGCGCGATCGGCACATAGACGAAGATGAGCCAGCCGGCGGCAAACCACAAAAACGCCGAGAAACGCATCCGATCCGCGACTGCGCCCGCGACCAGCGCCACGGTGATGATCGCGAACGTCATCTGATAAAACACGAACAGGAGTTCCGGGATGGTCGGCGCAAACGCGCTGGTCGCCTCCATGCCGATACCGCGCAGGAATACCCGCTCGAACGTGCCCAGCCACGAGCCGTCGCCGACGAAGGCCAGCGTGTAACCCGCGAAAAACCACAGCAGTGAGCACAGCCCCGTGCAGGCGAAGCTCTGCGCCATGGTGGCGAGCACGTTCTTCTTGCGAACCATGCCGCAATAGAACAGCGCCAGGCCTGGGATCGTCATCATCAGCACAAGGCCAGTGGCCGAGATCATCCACGCGGTATCGGCCGCATCGATCTTGAAGGCGGCCTCTTCTGCCCACGCCGGCGCCGCCGCAAAGGTGAATGTCAACGCGGAGCCGATGGCGCACGCAGTGCGGCCGTATGCGGTCTCTCGGTCCATGATGTCCCCCCTCGTGATGGCCTAGACGCTCACAAGGCGTCAACGTCGGTTTCGCCCGTTCTGATGCGGACGGCTTGGTCAATTGCGGTAACGAAGATCTTGCCGTCGCCGATCTGGCCGGTCTTGGCGGAAGCGATGATGGCATCCATCACCACCCCGACGCGCTCGGAGGGCACCGCTACTTCGATCCGGATCTTGGGCAAGAAATTCACGGCATACTCCGCGCCGCGATAGATTTCGGTGTGCCCCTTCTGGCGGCCGTAGCCCTTGACCTCGCTGGCGGTCATCCCGTGCACGCCGACCGCAACCAACGCATCGCGGACCTCTTCGAGCTTGAACGGCTTGATGACGGCAATGACGAGTTTCATGCGTTCCCCCTCTGCTAGGGAGACCATATCGGCGTTACGCCGAAAAATTAAGCGATTCCTTTGCCGCCTGCACAGGCGGTGAGGCTAAGCTGTGGGCAGATCGGGACAGCACGGCTGTCCTATCAAGCGACAGCAGATGGAAGGCGAATAAGCAGCCTCATTTCCCCGGCTTGGCATCTCCCGTCTTCCGCTCTGCCTCTCCCGCCGTCCGCTCCCGCAGCAAGCCTTCCTGGGCAACGGAGGCGACCAGCGTGCCATCGCGGGCGAAGATCAGGCCGCGGGAAAAACCGCGGGAGCCCGAAAGATTTGGGCTGTCATGGGCGTACAGCAGCCAATCGTCGGCACGAAACGGGCGATGAAACCACAGCGCGTGATCGAGGCTGGCGGCCATGAGGGTCTTCTCGAACACGGTGCGGCCATGCGGGATCAGGGCCGAGTTGAGAAGCAACATGTCGGACGCATAGGCGAGCACGCATTGATGGATGGCGGGCTCATCGGGAAGCCGGCCGGTCGCGCGAATCCAGACATGAAAGCGGCCGTTCTCGATTTTCTTGCCGAGATAACGATCGAGTTCGACGGGCCGCCACTCGATCGGCCGTTCGCGTTCGTAATAGCGCCGCACCGCGTCCGGCATCAGCGGCAGCACGCGCGCTTTGATGTGGGCCTCATCCGGCAACTGCTCCGGCGCCGGAACATCCGGCATCGGGGCTTGGTGGCTCATCCCGGGCTCGTCGCCGTGGAACGACACCGCCATGGTGAATATTGCCTCGCCGTGCTGGATCGCCACGACCCGGCGAGTGGTGAAGCTCTTGCCGTCGCGGATGCGGTCGACCTCATAAATGATCGGCACCTTGGGATCCCCGCCCAGCAGGAAATAGGCGTGCAGGGAGTGCGGCGGCCGGCCGGCGACATCGACGGTGCGGCAGGCCGCAACCAGAGCCTGGCCGATCACCTGTCCGCCGAACACGCGCTGCCATCCCACTTGGGGCGAGCGTCCGCGGAACAGGTTTACCTCGAGGCGCTCGAGGTCGAGGATGGCGAGAAGATCTTGAACGGCGGAGGACATTGAAGCTCGCGGCTTGCTCAATCCGGCATGCGGCCGATGGCGACCCTTGTCGGGGCGCGGTATCACACGCGCTTGATACGCCGAGTCAAGCGATTGGAACCGATCGCATTGGGGCCTCCGGCTGATATCATGTGGGAGTGCAGCTCGCTGCACGCGGAATATCGACACGATGGAAAGCGAACGGGCAGCCGAACGTATCGATGTGCTGATCGGCGGCGGCGGCTTCGCCGGTCTCGCGCTGGCCATTGCGTTGCGTCAGGGGCTCGGGCCCTCTTTCTCCGTCACTGTTGCGGATCCGGCGCTGGGACGCGCGTCCGATGACGGACGTGCGTCCGCTATCGTTGCCGCGGCACGGCGACTCTTTGAGACCATCGGGGTTTGGAACCAGGTCGAGACGCAACCCATTCTCGACATGGTCGTGACCGACAGCCGGCTGCACGATACGGTGCGGCCGACTTTCCTCACCTTCGAAGGCGACCTCGAGCCGGGCCAGCCGTTCGCCCACATGATCGAGAACGCTCCGCTGCTCACCGCGCTGGTGGAAAAAGCAAAGCAGGAAGGTGTCGTGCTTCGACGGTCAGCGGTGGCGGACATCTCGCCGTCGCCGCAAAGTGCCGGCGAAGGTTCGAGGCGTGGATTGTCGCACGCCATCGCCGTCAAGCTCGCGGACGGCGGAGCGATCTCGGCGCGGCTCCTGGTTGCCGCTGACGGCGCCCACTCGGCGATTCGCGAGCGCGCGGGCATCGCCTGCCACGGTTGGAGCTATGGCCAATCCGCCATCGTTACCACGGTGGCGCACGAGCGCGATCATCACGGGCGCGCCGAGGAGCATTTCCTCCCTGCGGGCCCGTTCGCGATCCTGCCGCTGAAAAGCGACGCTGTTGGAGGCCACCGCTCTTCGATCGTCTGGACCGAGGAGGCGCAGGAGGCGGCGCGGATTGTCGCGCTGCCCGAGGCTGGCTTCCATGACGAGCTCGAGCGCCGCTTCGGCCTCGCCCTCGGGGAGATCGCGGCGGTCGGCCCGCGCCGCGTTCTTCCGCTCGGCCTTTGGGTTGCGCGCGAATTCATTGCCCATCGCATCGCGCTCGTCGGCGACGCGGCGCATGTCATTCATCCGATTGCGGGGCAAGGACTGAATATGGGATTGAAAGACGTTGCCGCGCTCGCCGAAGTGACCGTCGATGCCGCACGGCTCGGCCTCGATCCGGGCTCGCTCGCGGTGCTCGACCGCTATCAGCGCTGGCGGCGGTTCGACACCATGGCGATGGGCGTGGCGACTGACGGTCTCAACCGGCTGTTCTCCAATCAATCGGACGTGCTGCGGCTGGCGCGCGATGTCGGCATCGGTGTGGTCGACCGCTTGCCTGCGCTGAAACGTTTTTTCATTCGCGAGGCCGCGGGCCTAGTCGGCGACGTGCCCAAGCTGCTGCGGGGCGAGGCGTTGTAGCGCCGCATTGCCCGAAGCTGGGCTCGCAGGCTGGCCGCCCGAGCTGTGGCCTCAATTACACGAATGGGATCGCCAACACGTGCTCCTTGAAAGCGGGCCGTTGCTCAATGGCGGTGAACCAGCGTTCGAGGTTGTCGAGGCCCGGCCGCTCCGGAACCAGGCGTCGGAAGCGATAGGCCATCAGCGCCACGGGGATATCGCCCATCGACAGCGCGTCGCCGGCCACGAACGCGCTCTTGGCGAGTTGCGCGTCCAGGATCTTCATCGCAGCCATGGACTTGACCTTGCCGGCCTCGATGGCGGCAGCATCGCGCTTTTCCGGTGGCGTTCGAACGAGGCCCCAGAACACCGGTGTGACAGCGGGAGCCGCCACCGAGATCTGCCAGTCCATCCAGCTGCCGGCGCGCGCGCGCGCATTTGGATCGGTCGGCTCCAGCTTACCGGGGCCATACTTCGCCGCGAGGTAGCGCACGATCGAATTCGATTCCCACAGCAGGAAGCCGTCGTCTTCCAGCGTCGGCACCAGGCCGTTCGGATTCATGGCGAGATAGGGCGGCTCGTTGTTCTTGCCGAAGGAGCCGCCGACATCGATGCGCTCGTGCGGCACGCCAAGCTCGCCCAGCGCCCACATCACCTTCTGCACATTGACAGACGTATTGCGTCCCCAAATCCTGATCATGATTTTCCCTTCCCCAACACTGTCATGCCCGCGTGAGTGGGGCATGTTGTATCGCTAGGATTGTTGATGTACCGCCGGAAAGCCGCGAGTGATCGGATCATCCAGCTTCGCGAAGGATGACACCGAACAAGATGACGTCAATCGAGCCGACGGGCTTCTTCAGGCAGCATGATCGGGATGCCGGCGCGGATAGGATAGGCGAGCTTGGCGGTGCGCGAGATCAGCTCCTGCTTATCCGCATCGTATTCGAGCGGTCCCTTGGTCACCGGGCAGACCAGGATTTCGAGAAGCTTGGGATCGACGCCGCCGGCAGGGCGCTCGGAGGGAGAAGTGGTCATGGTGCATTCCGCGTTTACACCGCAACCCTATAGCACAATGTCCTGCTCAGTGGCGGCGGAAAGTGGGGCGGCGTGCCGGCGCCACCGCGGCGCGGTCCCCCTTGTGGCGAAAATTGATGCGGCCGCGGGAGAGATCGTAAGGCGACACCTCCACGATCACCCGGTCGCCGACGCCGGTGCGGATGCGGAACTTGCGCATCTTCCCCGACATATAGGCGAGAATCTGGTGTTCGTTGTCGAGCGTGACGCGATAATTGCCGTCGGGGAGCACCTCGGTCACCGTGCCGTCGAATTCGAGCAGCTCTTCTTTGGCCATATGTTCGTCTCCGATCCGATCCCAGTTACCGGGGCGCCCGCTGGCCGGCATGGGCGCCGCGATGACGCTGGCCGCCGCGCTTGGGCTGCATGAAGGCGATAGCCCCGATCTCGCCGCCATGCGCGGCCGCAGGCACTTCAGCGGGGCGACGATGGCGGTTGGCGTCGGGTTTGCGCTCGGTCCGGGCGCGGTGCTGGCCGTTTTGATGCTGTTTGCGCTGTTGCTGCGCCGGGCGTGAGCCATTGGCGTGATGCTCGCGCGGCGGGGCTGGAGAGCGCCGGTCGCTGGCATGCTCACCGGCCGGGATCGACATCCGGATGAGCTTCTCGATGTCGCGCAGGAACGGCCGCTCTTCCGCCTCGCAGAATGAGATCGCGATGCCGTCCGCACCGGCGCGCGCGGTGCGGCCGATGCGGTGCACGTAGCTCTCCGGAATGTTCGGAAGGTCGTAGTTGATCACGTGGCTGATGCCGTCGACGTCGATGCCGCGCGCGGCGATATCGGTGGCCACCAGCGTACGCACGTGCCCTGCGCGGAAAGCTGCCAGCACGCGCTCGCGCTGGTTCTGCGACTTGTTGCCGTGGATCGCTTCGGACGCAAGGCCGGCCTTGGCCAGCGCGCGAACGACCTTGTCGGCGCCGCGTTTGGTGCGGGTGAAGACCAGCACGCGCTCGACCGACTTCTCCCGCAACACCTCCGCGAGCAGGCCCGGCTTGCCGGCGCGATCGACATGGATCACCCGCTGCTCGATACGCTCCACGGTGGTCGCCGCGGGGGTAACCGCAACCCGAACCGGGTCGCGCAGCATATGGCTTGCGAGATCGGCGATCTCACGCGGCATCGTGGCCGAGAAGAACAGGGTCTGGCGCTTGCTCGGCAGCTTGGTGACGATCCTGCGGATGTCGTGGATGAAGCCCATGTCGAGCATGCGGTCGGCTTCATCGAGCACGAAGACTTCGACGCGATCGAGCTGGACGGCGCGGCTTTGCATAAGGTCGAGAAGTCGTCCGGGTGTCGCCACCAGGACGTCGACGCCGTTCGTGAGCGCGCGGATCTGGCGGTTGATGGGGACGCCGCCGATGGCGAGCGCTACCCGCGGCCGCAGATAACGCCCGTAGGTCTGGAAGCTGTCGACGATCTGGGCGGAAAGCTCGCGCGTGGGACTCAACACCAATACCCGGCAGCTGCGCGGTTGCGGCCGTCCGCCGGAGGCGGCGAGGTGATTGAGGATGGGCAGCGCGAAGGCCGCGGTCTTGCCGGTCCCGGTCTGCGCGATGCCGACCACGTCCCGCGCGGCGAGCACCTGCGGAATGGTCTGGGCCTGGATTGGGGTGGGGGTGGCATATTGCTCGTCGACGAGCGCACGGGTGATGGGCTCGCTGAGGCCGAGGTCGAGAAAGGAGGTCAAAGTGGAATCTTTCGTATGGCGAAACGAACTGGCGCCCCCAATGTTCGGTTCATCCGACATTGGCCCTTTTGGGTGCGCAAATCGGCTCAAGCCGACTGCGGTGGCGAGCAGCCGCGTGTCGCGGGGAAATTAGACACCCCGCGTGGTCTGGGCTGTCGATGAATTAGAGGCTGGATGAGACGGGTCGAAAACCAAGACGTGGAATTCGTTCACGCGACCCGTAAACGGCCTTTGTCGATGAGAAAGCGCTTTATCGACGTAGAGAACAGCCGTTAATCTCAACGAATCCCCAGATAGCAACTTAATGCGGCGATTACAAGACGTAGTCGTGCAGACGGTACCGGGCGGCCGTTCCCGGCCCCCCAGCTCTGAGGGTGCACAGGGCGGATTTCACTGTAGGGGCGTATCGGCGCCGGAGGTCTTCTTGGCAAGCTCGATCTCCGTGGCCGCCACCAGGATCTCGGCCCGGGTCTTGAGGTCGGGTGCCTCCAGCAGCGCCTGCTTTTCTGCTGTCCCGTAGGGGGACATCATCGCCAGCGCGTTGACCAGCGCCTCGTTGGGAGCGTTTTCGATCCCCTCCCAATCGGCCTTGAGATCGTTGGCCTTGAGAAAATCCGATAGCGCGTGCAGCAGGCTCGCGCGGTCGACGTCCTCTTCCCCCTTGCGGGGCGTGAAGTCGTCGACGAAGGGCGTGTAGGTGACGCGGCATTGCCGGTACGGGGTCGACACGTCGCGCTCTTCCTCGATGCGAAAGCGGACGACGCCGGTGAGTTGGAGGAGGTAGCGGCCGTCACCCGTCTCGGCGATCTGGGTAATGCGGCCGACGCAGCCGACCTTATAGAGATTGGGCCTGTCTTCGGGCCCCGGATGCGCGGCATCGGGCTGGATCATACCGACCAAGCGATGACCCGAGCGCAGCGCATCGTCGATCATGGCGATGTAGCGCGGTTCGAAGATGTTGAGCGGCATCTGTCCACGCGGCAGCAACAGCGCGCCCGGCAACGGAAAGACCGGTATCACGTCAACCAGATCACCGGGACCGTCGTAGCTTACGTTCATCGGCATCGTCGCTCTCCCATCGCGGCAATGCTGCCGAGGCTGGTCGCTCCGTCCTCGTCCGAAGGATGCACCCGCCTCGAGCGCCCGTTCTCCAGTAAGCCGGAGACGCGCTGCGGGTTCCTCGGAACGAGCCGATCGCCTGTCGTGCTACGCGAACAAAACCGATGACAACCGCTTGCGTCCGTCGACGGTAGCCTCATCAGTCGGGCCCCAGGCCTCGAAGAACTGGACCAATTGTTTGCGCGCGCCGTCGTCGTTCCACTTGCGGTCGCGCTTGACGATCGCCAGCAGATTATCGACCGCTTCCTGCCTGCGGCCCTTGCTGTTCAAGGCCACCGCGAGGTCGAAACGCGCTTGGTGATCGAGCGGATTGGCCGCGACCTTCTGTTCCAGTTCGGCAATCGGCCCGACCGATTGAGCCTGCTCGGTAACCTCCAGTGCCGCGCGAGCGGCGGCGACCGCGGGATCGCTGTGCTTGGCCTCGGGTACCAATGCCAGCGTTTGCTTGGCCTGCTCGATCGCGCCGGTGCTCACGTAGCTGCGCGCCAGGCCAGCGAGCGCGCCGATATTCCCGCTGTCCTGCGCGAGCACTTGCGCGTAGAGGTCGGCGGCGCCTGCCGCATCGCCTTTGGCCAGCGCTTCATCCGCGGTCTTCAGCAGATCCTGTTCCTCGCCTCCGACGCGGTCCTTGGTGACGCGTTCGATGAACGCCATGACTTGGCTTTCCGGCAGCGCGCCAAGGAAACCATCAACCGGCTGGCCATTGACGAACGCGAACACCGCCGGGATCGATTGGATGCCGAGCTGGCCGGGGATCGAGGGATGCTTGTCGATGTCCATCTTGACCAGCTTCACCTTGCCCTTGGTGGCACGCACGACCTTTTCCAGCACCGGGGCGAGCTGCTTGCACGGCCCGCACCATTCGGCCCAGAAGTCCACCAGCACCGGCTGTCGTTTGGACTCCTCGATGACGTCCTTGACGAACGTCTGGGTGGTCGTGTCCTTGACCCCGGCGGCCGGAGCTGCCGCCGCCTCGCCGCTCTGCAACATCGTCATCTTGTCTGTCCTTCCACGCCACCCAAGCCGGACAGCCTGAGCTATTCAATTGACCGGTCCAAATTGCCGATCGCTGGTCGAGCCTGGCTCGATCGCGTCGAACCTGAATATGGCGGATTAAATGGTGTCAACGGGGGTGTTTGCAATGAGGAAACGCAATGCCCCGGCACTCCTGTTTCCGCCGGCACTCATTGCCTGCAACCTGGGTTCCTGCCCGTTTCAGGCCAGCTGGAAGCGTCGTTTTCGCGCTCGGATCAGGTCCGGGGCAGGTCCGAGCCGGAAAGCGCCACGGAGGCGATCCGGGGCGGATGGCCGGTTTGCTCCAGGAACCGCACCAGGTCCGCGCGGGCGATCGAGGTGGTCATCGTATTGACCAGCGGGTGATAGTTGAGCGTTTCGTGCTGCATCATGGCGGCATCGAGCACCACACTGACGCGCTGCTCGGTGTCGTTGATCGCCGCAAACGGCGTGACGGCCCCAGGCTCGACCCCCAGCGTCTCGCGCATCAGGTCGGCGGAGCCGAAGGAGAAGCGGCCGCCCGCCCCGAGCAGCCGGTGCAGTGATTTGAGCTCGATCACCGCATGCTCGAGCGCCGTGACCAGGAACAACGTTCCTTTCTTGTCCTTGAGGAACAGGTTCTTGGTATGGCCGCCCGGGATTGTCCCGCGCAATGCGCGAGATTGCTCGACGGTGAACAGTGCCGGATGGGTCACCGTCGGGTGCGCGATTCCGAGGCGGTCGAGGAAGGTGAACAGATCGGAAGGGGTGGCGGGCATCACACAGCGAAGGCCGGACTCAGGACGAACGGTGAATGCGAGCTAATCGGACTTTCGTCCGACGGCGTCGGGCATTCCTATTCCGAATCCCTGATTGATCGCCGCGAACATCTGATAGAAACCTGACAGGACCACGATTTCGACCAAGCCATGCTTGCCCCATTCGGCCGCGGCCCGGTTCTGCAGATCGTCCGGCACCAGTTGCCACGCCATCGTCTTCGTCAGGATCGCATACACCAGCGCGTAGGGCTGCGGCAGCGATTCGGTGCGGGCAGACGCAATGCAGTCGATGACGTCAGGCGGCAAGCCGGCGGCGCGTGCGTGCTCGATATGATCTTGCCATTCGAAGCCGGCGCCGGTCGTGCGCGCAATGGTGAGCACGATGAACTGGTAGATGGTTCGCGGCAATGCGCCTTCGAATTTTAAAAAGAATCCCAGCTCCTCGATGCGACGGGCAAGCTCCGGATGGTTGAGCAGCGCGAGATAGGGTCCGCCGAAACCCTCGCCGTGGCTCTTGCGCCGCGCGGCCATCTTTTCATAGAGCGCCTGCGCGTCTGGCGGCAGCGTCGACGGGTTCATATCGAGCATGGTCATGGAAGATTTCCGGATGGGGACGGCGGAGTCTTGCAACTGCCTATTCGTGATAGGACCAGGCACGCACCCCGGCATTGAAATCGTAGACCGGCGTGAGGCAGTCCTTGTCGGCCTTGACGTCGATCAGCACCGTCGTGCCGGCGACGAGCGCCTTCTCGAACGTGCCCTCGAGTTCGGCGGGATCGCGCACGGTGAAGCCTTGCGCCCCGAGCGCGCGCGCAAATCCCGCCCAGTCGTGATCGCGGATGCTGGTCAGCTCGGCCGGCAGGGCGCCATATTGGCGCGCGCGCAGCCAGACATTGCCAAGCGCACCGTTATTGATGACCAGATAGATGATCGGCAATTGATAGCGGGCGGCGGTCTGCACCTCGATGCCGTGCATCTGCATGCAACCGTCGCCGGTGATGACGGCGACGCGTCGATCCGGATGTGCGCATTGCACGCCGATCGCTGCCGGGATCGCCCATCCCATCGGGCCGAGGTTGGTGGCGGAGATATAGGTGCGCGGCTCGTAGGCGGTCCAGTAATGGCCGGCGAACGCGCGGTGTGCGCCGGAATCGACCAGCACGCTGCCGTTGCGCGGGAACACCTTGCGCAGCGCGGTGATGGCCGTGGCCGGATGGATCGGGGTGGTCATCCGGCTGCAGTTCTCGATGTCATAAAGCCGTGGCCCGGCCTTGATGTCGGCAACCCACTGGCGCCGGCGCGTCTGGCTTTCCTGCAACGCCGGGGCGATCACGTCGGCGCGGTCGTGCATGAGATCGAGGAAGCCGCGACAGCTTCCCGGCACGACATGTCCCAAGTCGCCGTTGGCGGTGAGCTCGTCCATGTCGGTATTCACATGGATCATGAACGCGGTCGGGCGTTCGCGCAGCGACCAGTGCATCGTGTCGCGCTCGTTGAAGCCGGAGCCGAGCACGATGAGACAATCGAGATCGCTGTTGAGGATGGCGTTGGTGGCGTGGCGGCTGCCGGCATAGCCGAACACGCCGAGCGACAGCGCGTGATCCTCCGGGAACACGCCCTTGGCGCGCAGCGTGGTGGCGACGGGAATGGACCAGCGTTCGGCCAGCATCCTCAGACGGGCGGCGGCGACATCGTGTTCGACACCAGCGCCGGCGAGGAAAGCGATGCGGGCGGGCTTGCGGTCCGCCAGCTCGGCCAGCGCGGCATCCGCGGCCGGCACGCTCAACGGCTCTCCGCCTGCGAAATAGCCGAAGATCTTGACGTAGTCGGCCGCGCATTCGCCGGTGAGGGCGTCATGCGTGAGCGAGAGATGAACGGGCCCGCGCGGTTGTGACCACATGGTTGTCAGCGCATGGCGGAACCAATGATTCAGGTTCTTGCTGCTGCCGACCGTCTTGGACAGGCGCGCGAGCGGCGCCATGACGGCGGTGTCGTCGAGCGTGGCCTGGCTCGCGTCCTGGAATACGCCGCGGCCTTCCATGTCGAGCGGCACCTCGCCGGTCATCACCAGCAGCGGCGAGCCGTCGGTCTTCGCGGTGGCGACCGCGGTCGCCATGTTGCAGGCACCGGGGCCGCCGATCCCGATCGCGGCGCCGAAGCTGCCGCTCGCCCGGGCATAGCCATCGGCCATGAACACGGCGCCGCCCTCGTGCGCCGCGACCACCGGCGTGAGCTTGTCCTGACGGGTGAGCGCCGGCATGAACGGATCGACCAGGCCGCCGGGCACCATGAACAAGTGGCTGAGACCTTCTTCCGCCAGCGCGTTCAGGATGTAGTCGGTGCCGAGTTTCGCCTCGGATGTCGCCGGAGCCGGGGAAGCTGTCGTGGGGAGCGTCATGGTGGAGTCGTCCGGTAGTTGCGATCGGCCGTAATAGGTTGAGTTGGAGCCGGCGCGGGCGGGCCGTTCCGGGCGCACGAGCCCGAAATGTTGCAGAGGTTTCGGACCAGATCATGCGACCAAGCAAATGCTTAGGGCGAAATCACGACTCGCGGTAGAGCGACTGCGCGCAAGTCCTCTGGCGCGCGTTTCATGGACTGCGCGCCTGCCCATCACAAGGGGTCCAGCGCCGCAGGCGAAAGGCGGAGCAGGGAGGCGGTTGCAAAGGCGGACACCTTTTGGCATAGGTGGCCGGATGTTCCGGCGGCCGCTGGTCGACGGAATTCGGATGCGGGTGTAGCTCAGGGGTAGAGCACGACCTTGCCAAGGTCGGGGTCGAGGGTTCGAATCCCTTCGCCCGCTCCAATTTCTTTCACGTTCTGCCGTCCCATTCTCGGAGCGAGCACGGCTGCGCTTTGCGCAGCCGATGATGTACGCTTGCACCGAAGGTCGACATAAGACCGGCCGTTGGTGAAGGGCGGAATGCAGGAGGATCGCATGCGGCACAGATGTGTGGCCGCGGCATGGATCGCGGCGTCGTTTTGGGCGGCACTTGTCCAAGCACCTGCGAGCGCATCGGCGCAAGCCTATCCCGACCGATCCGTCCGCATCGTCATCGCGTTCGCTGCCGGGGGCACCATCGATACGCTCGGCCGTATCGTCGCGCAGAAGCTGAGCGAGGCCTGGGGCCAATCGGTGTTCGTGGAGAATCGCCCCGGCGCCAGCGGCAATATCGGTGCAGCGGCGGCGGCGCAGTCGCCGGCTGACGGCTATACGCTTCACCTCGGCGGACAGGTGCTGGCGGTCAACGTCACGCTCGCGCCGATGAAGGGTCTCGATCCGATCAAGGACTTCGAGCCCATCATGTGGATCGCGACCGCGCAGGACGTCCTCATGGTGCCGCCCAACTCGCCGTTCCGCTCCGTCAAGGAACTGGTCGACTACGCCAAGGCGCATCCGGGCGAGCTGAACTATGCTTCGCTCGGCATCGGCTCGAGCGGTCATCTCGCGACCACGCTGTTCAGCGACCTTGCCGGCATCAAGGTCCAGCACGTGCCGTACACATCGTTCAGCCAGGCCGTGACCGACATGATCTCGGGCCGCATCTCGCTCTGGATCACCACGCTCGGTGGCGCCATCGGCAACATCCGCGCCGGCAAGATGCGCGCCTTGGCAGTGTCCGGCCGCGCGCGTGCCGCGCAACTTCCCGACGTTCCGACTTTCAACGAGCTCGGCATCGGCTTCGTCGACGAATCGAGCTGGTACGCGTTGTTCGCTCCCAGGGGAACGCCCAAGGAGATCGTCGCCAAGATCAATAGTGACATGGCGCGCATCCTTTCGCTTCCGGAAATGAAGGAGCGGGAAACGACGTTGGGCTATCGGTTCATTGGCGGCTCGTCCGATCAGCTCGCCGCAATGCTCCGGCACGAAATCACCAAATGGGCCGAGGTCGCGAAGAGCGCGTCACTGCGGTGAGTGTCGATGCCGGCGTTGCCGGTCACCACTAACCTGACCGAGCATCGCCCTCGTCAGCGGAAGAGAAAACCAATCGGGAGGAGCGCATGGGATTGAGGATCTGGGGCGGCCTGTTGCTGGTCGCGGCCGCGTTGGCGATGAACGGCGGCGCACGCGCCCAAACCTATCCCGACCGCCCGGTCCGCATTCTGATTGCGTTCCCTGCCGGCGGCACCATCGACACGCTGGGCCGCATCCTCGCGCAGAAGCTCACCGAGGCCTGGGGCCAGAACGTGGTGATCGAGAACCGGCCGGGCGGGGGCGGCAATATCGGCGCCGCGGCTGCGGCGAAGTCCACGCCCGACGGCTATACCCTGCATTTCGGCGCGCAGACGCTGGGGGTCAACGTCACGCTGCAGCCGAGCAAGGACTTCGATCCGCTCAAGGATTTCGACCCGATCATGCTGGTTGCGACCGCGCAGGATGTGCTGCTGGTGCCGCCGAATTCCCCGTTCCGCTCGGTGCCGGACCTGATCGACTACGCCAAGGCGCATCCCGGCGAGCTGAACTACGCCTCGCTCGGCACCGGCACCAGCGGGCACCTCGCCACAGTCCTGTTCAGCGATCTCGCCGGCATCAAGCTCCAGCACGTGCCCTATACCTCGGTCTCCCAGGCGGCGACCGACGTCATGTCAGGCCGCATTGCCGTCTTCCTGCCGACACTCGGCGGTCACCTCGGCAATGTCACGGCCGGGCGCATGCGCGCGCTGGCGGTGTCGGGAACGACACGGGCGACGCAACTGCCCGACGTGCCGACCTTCAACGAGCTTGGCGTGAAGTTCGTGGACGAGACCAGCTGGTACGCGCTGTTTGCGCCCAGGGGCACGCCGAAAGAGATCATCGCCAAGGTCAATGCCGATGTGGAGCGCATCCTGGTGATGCCCGATGTGAAGGAGAAAGGCGCCACGCTGGGTTATCGCTATGTCGGCGGCTCGCCGGACAAGCTCGATGCGTTTCTCAAGCATGAGATCGCCAAGTGGGCCGAGGTCGCGAGAAGCGCGTCGTTGAAGTGATTCGAGAGGACGGCCTCTGTGCAGGGAGCGCTCTCTCCGTCATTCCGGGACGCCGCACAGCGGGCTCCCTCGCTTACGCTCGGGCCCCGGAATGACGACGGAGGCGACGCCGAGCCGCGGCACGGGCTTCGCTGCGCCGGCCCGGCCTGCACCGCCGGGCTCCAATCTAGTGGTGGAGCTTTGGCAGGACTGGAATCTGAGCGACAAGGAACTCGCCCAGCACGGTCAATAGCGATCGGAGCGCGGTCTTTACAGCAAGCGGCGGTTTGCCGCGCGCGCCCGTAGGGGCGCACGCCCAAGATTTGCGGTCACGGCGATCCATGCGTTTCCGCTAATTCCGGCTCTATCAGTTGAACCGGCACCGTCAGACTTCTCGCTTCGCGGCGTATGAAGGCCCTGGCTCTGATTGCGCCGATCACAGCACCAAAGCCCGCAAGGAAAGCCGCGATCCAAATGTAAGGAAGGTTGGTGTGCTTCTCATTGACCCGCATCAGCAATTGGCGACCAAGGTCAGAGTCTGGGTCCTCACGCCCGAACCTAAACAGGGTTTTCCATTGTGCGTCAGTGACGGCATTTAAGTCCTGCCTCGGCTCCTCTGTCTGACTCCCCGTCCCATCCTGTTGAAGCCACTGTGCGATCAAATCCTCGCAGTGCGCCGGCGCGACGAATAAGACGACGAGCGCCCATAGTGCGGCAGCCTTGCACTTGGCAGTCGGCGCCCGTCGCGAGAAGGACGAGCTTGTGTGAGTCAATTCATCCACTCCGACTGCTCTCCCGTAGCGTGCCTTACCGTCAGCGTGTTTCACGCTGCTCGAGGGGAGAAGGTTTGATCCCTGCGGCCACCTAATATCCCGCCGCCAGCGCGCCGCGGGTGCGGTTGTCGGGCGCGCCGACGAGGCCGCCCGTGATGACCAGGATCGAATTGGCCGAGGTCGGCGGCAGCCGCTCTGCCACGTTATGACCGCGCGCCTCCAGCGCGCGGATCAGGTCGCCTCGCAATCCGCTTTCGACCATGACCTCGTCGGGCGACCATTGATGATGGATGCGCGGCTCCGCCACCGCGTCCGCGATCGAAAGCTTGCGGTCGATCACGTTCAGGATCACCTGCAACACCGCGGTGATGATACGGCTCCCCCCGGGTGAGCCGGTGACAAGGAACGGCTTGCCGTTCTTCAGCACGATGGTGGGCGTCATGGATGAGAGCGGCCGCTTGCCCGGTCCCGGGGCGTTGGCCGCGCCGCCGACCAGTCCGAACGCATTGGGCACTCCCGGTTTGGCGGCGAAATCGTCGAGCTCGTTGTTGAGCAGGACGCCGGTGCCGTCGGCGACAAGCCCGACGCCGTAGCTGAAATTGAGCGTGGTGGTGTTGGACACCGCGTTGCCGAAGCGATCGACGACGGAGAAATGTGTCGTGTTGTCTCCCTCGCGCACCGTCGCGCCGCCGGAGTGAATCTCCCGGGCCGGCCGCGCGCGTGCGGGATCGATGCGCGCACGCAGCTTGGCGGCATAGTCCTTCGACAGCAGGCGCGCGAGCGGCGCGTCGACGCTCGCGGGATCGCCGAGGAAGGCGGCACGGTCGGCGTAGGCGAGCTTCATCGCCTCGACCATCAGGTGCAGGCGGCGCCCATCATCCTTGGCAAGATCTGGGTAGCCTTCCAGGATGTTGAGCATTTCGATCAGGATCACGCCGCCCGAGGAGGACGGCGGCATCGACAGGACGTCGTAGCCGCGATAGCGGCCCTGTATCGGGGCGCGCTCGATCGCCTGGTAATTCTTGAGATCGTCGCGGGTCATCAGCCCGCCGCCGGCGCGTATGGCTGCGACGATCTTGTCGGCGATAGCGCCCTCGTAGAACGCCTGCGGTCCGGTCTCGGCGATAGCGGTAAGCGTGTCGGCGAGGTCGTGCTGGACCAGTGTTGCGCCGGGGGCAAGCACGCGCCCGTCGGCGAAGAAGATCTTCATGGTTGAGGGCCAGCGCGCCAGGCGCGCCTGCGAGCGCGGCAATGAGTCCGCGGTATCGTCCTCGATCGGAATCCCTTTGCGCGCGAGTGGGATCGCCGGCGCGATCAGCTGCGCGAGGGTGAATTTTCCCGAGCCGTATTTCGCGTGCGCGAGCGAGAGCCCCGCCACCGTGCCGGGCACTCCGATCGCGAGCGCGGAGTCGCGTGACTTGCGCGGGTCGGCCTCACCGCGCTCATCGAGGAAGATACCGGGCGTGGTCGCGGCCGGCGCGGTCTCGCGGTAGTCGATGGCGGTGTCGATGTTGCGACTGGCGAGGTGCACGAGCATGTAGCCGCCGCCGCCGATATTGCCGGCGCGCGGATAGGTCACCGCCAGCGCAAAGCCAGTCGCGACGGCGGCGTCGACTGCATTGCCGCCCTGGCGCAGGATTTCCATTCCGATGCGCGCGGCGCGCGCCTCCTGCGCCACCACCATCCCATGACGGGCCGTGACCGCCGCGATCCGTCCTCCGGGCGCGGGGGCGGCGTCGGGCAGCGTGGAGTTTTGCGCCGCGAGCGGACCGAGGCATATCGTAGATGCAACCAAAGCAAGCAAAATTCGGCGGCCGACGCTCATCGCGTGCTCCAACGTCTACGCTTTAAACCGGACGGCGATGCCTCCAGGCCTGCAGGCCCAAAGTTCCGTCCGGCGCGCACATCCGCCCCAGCATCGCTATAATGCCTCGCCACTGCCGAGGCGAGGGCGTCGCTGCCCAACGTCAGCGTCGCCGCTTTGGATTGCGCCGGCTGCGAATAGGCTGTAGCAGCGGCCGGCGTCGCTGCTGTGCATGGAAGTCGGTATCGGAGGGCTGTCATGAGCTACGCATCGAGCGTGCTGCGCCTTGCTCGTATTCCCGTATTGGTCGCGTGTCTCGGCCTTTTGCTCGCAGGCTGCGGCGTCAACAACATTCCCAGCTATGACGAAGCGGCCAAAGCGAAGTGGTCGGATGTGCTCAACCAATATCAGCGCCGCGCCGATCTCATTCCCAATCTGGTCGAGACGGTGAAAGGCTACGCCGCGCAGGAGCGCCAAGTGCTCGAGGAAGTGACCAACGCGCGGGCGCGCGCGACCCAGGTCCAGGTGCAGATTCCGCCAGATATCGTCAACAATCCGGAAGCATTCAAGCGCTTCCAGGAGGCGCAGGCGCAACTCACCGGCGCGCTCGGGCGGTTGCTTGCGGTTTCGGAGCGATATCCCGACCTTAAATCGAACCAGAACTTCCTTGCCCTGCAGTCGCAGCTCGAGGGCACGGAGAATTGCATTGCGGTCGCACGCCGCGACTACATCGAGGCGGTGCGGCAATACAATACCGAGCTGCGTACGTTCCCTGGCATCATCTGGGCCTCGACTCTCTACAAGAACAACAAGCCGATGGAGACGTTCACGGTGGCGGAGGACGTGAAGACGCCGCCGCAGGTAAAATTCTGATCGCGCAACGCGTGCGATGAGTGCCGCTGGAGACCTCCGAGTGGCGCCACAGGCTCCACCCGAACCCGGGGTGCTCTTTCCCCCACGTGACCCGGGCTGCCTCGGGTTTCGCTTGGTCTTGCGTCGGGAGAGGGCAGGTGACCGCGGCGGCGCGGTCAGGAGTCGGGCACGGCTCGCGCTTTTCGCCTTCGTCGCATTCCTGCTTGTCCTTCCCGCGCTTGCGCTCGACTTCCCCGCGCTCAGCGGCCGGGTGGTGGACGATGCCGGCGTTCTGGACGAGGGAACGCGCGCGGCGCTCACTCAGAAGCTCGCCGAGTTCGAAGCCAAGACCACCGACCAGTTCGTGGTGGTGACGCTCAAATCACTGCAGGGAACCTCGATCGAGGATTTTGGCGTGGAGCTCGGCCGCCACTGGCAGATCGGACAGAGAGACAAGAACAACGGCGTGCTGCTGATCGTGGCGCCGAACGAGCGCAGGGTGCGCATCGAAGTCGGCTATGGGCTCGAGGGCGCGCTCACCGACGCCGTGTCCCGGCTCATCATCGAGAACGGGATCACCCCGCGCTTTCGCGCCGGCGATTTCGCGGGCGGGATCACGCGTGGTGTCGACGACATCATCAGTGTTCTCAGCGGCGACGCTGAAGAATGGAAAGCGCGCGCGGCGCGGCGGCCGGACACGGTCT
This sequence comes from uncultured Alphaproteobacteria bacterium, assembly GCA_963725065.1. Taxonomy (GTDB): domain Bacteria; phylum Pseudomonadota; class Alphaproteobacteria; order Rhizobiales; family Xanthobacteraceae; genus VAZQ01. The sequence continues at coordinate 281,646 of CAVRXD010000020.1, read as the reverse complement.
CGCCCACCGACTCCACGCGCAACGATTCGATCTGGCCGGTCATCTGGGTTGTGCTGGTCGTCATGGTGGTCGTCTTCATCTGCAGTATGCTGGCGGGTGCGCTGTGCGCTGCGATCCTTCGGCTGTTCGCCATGCTGTCGCTGGTGGGCGGCCGGGGCTCTTCGGGCGGCTTTTCCGGAGGTGGCGGCTCGTTTGGAGGCGGCGGCGCCTCGGGGCGGTGGTGAGATGCGTGGGCGTCACACAGCCTTTTACCGCGAGCACGGTGTGCTCCGTCTCTCCGCAAGCCTCGCGGCCATCGCGGTCGCGACGTTGCTCGCTCTTTTGCTTCTCGTCCCCGCGCTGGCGCTCGATTTTCCCGTGCTTACCGGCCGCGTGGTCGACGATGCCGGCATTCTGGATGCAGGAACACGCGCGGCGCTCACCCAGAAGCTCGCCGAGTTCGAAGCCAAGACCAGCGACCAACTCGTGGTGGTGACGCTCAAATCGCTGCAGGGCACGTCGGTCGAGGATTTCGGCGTCGAGCTTGGCCGCCACTGGCAGATCGGTCAGAAGGGCAAGAACAACGGCGTGCTGCTGATCGTGGCGCCGAACGAGCGCAAGGTGCGCATCGAGGTGGGCTATGGCCTTGAGGGCGCGCTCACCGACGCTGTTTCCAGGCTCATCATCGAGAACGCGATCACCCCGCGGTTTCGCGCCGGGGACTTCCCCGGCGGTATCACGCGCGGGGTCGACGACATCATCAGCGTGCTCACCGGCGACGCCGCGGAATGGCAGCAGCGTGCGGCCAAGCGGCCGGAGCCGACGACGCGCTGGGATTCGCTCCTGGTCATGGTGCTCGTTGTTGTGGTTTTTGGATTTGTATTCCTCACGCTCGTCGGCACCATCCCGCGAAACCGCGGTCGCGGCAGATCGCGCGACGGCTGGTCGAGCGGCTGGTCCTCCGGGTCGGGCTCGGACTGGTCCTCCGGCTCTTCCGGCGGGTTCTCCGATGGTGGCGGTTTTTCCGGCGGTGGCGGCTCGTTCGGCGGCGGCGGGTCGTCAGGAAGCTGGTGAAGGGCTGGAGATGATCTCGCAGGTCGACAAGGATCGTATCGCGGACGCCATCACTAAGGCGGAGGCCAAGACGTCAGGCGAGATCTTCTGCGTCATCGCGCGCCACTCGAGCGACTATCGCCTGGTGCCGGTGGCGTGGGCGGCCGCCGTCGCGCTTGCCGTGCCGGCACCGTTGATCTATCTCACGCTCTGGCCCGCCTCGCTCATCTATCTCATTCAGCTCGTCGTCTTTATCGCGGTGGCTGCCGGGCTCTCGCTGCCGGGGATCCGCTTCCATGTCGTGCCGCGGCGGACCAAGCATGAGCGCGCGCATGTCGAAGCCATGCGGCAGTTCTTCGCCCAGGGCCTGCACCAGACCGAGAATCGCACCGGGGTTCTGATCTTTGCGTCGGTCGGCGAGCGCTATGCCGAGATTGTGGCCGATGGCGGCATCCATGCGAAAGTGACGCCGCAAGTCTGGGACCATGCGGTCGCGGCGCTGGTCGCGGGGATGAGGGAGGGACGGACTGCCGACGGCTTCATTGCCGCGATCGAGCAGTGTGGCGCGGTGCTGGCGGAGCACTTCCCACCCGGCGTTCTCAATCCTGACGAGTTGCCGAACAGGCTGGTGGAGATTTGAACGGCGACTTGGTGACGATGCGTGTGCCTACGACTTCCCGGATTCGTCGAGGAAGGCCTGCACGGCCTCGAACAGCATAGGGCGATTCTTCTCCATCATGATGGTGTGCGTGCCTTCGGGCAGCTGCACGTATCGTTTGCCCGGCGCATTGACCAGCAGCGGGAACAAGGTCTGCGCCATATAAGCCGGCGTGTCGCGGTCCCACTCGGCATGAACCAATAGGGTCGGCACGGTGATCCTGGCCGGGTCGTAATAGGGCTTGCCGGCCGAGAAGAATTCGTCCCCGTCCTGCTGTACGCCGTTCGGTGCGCGCAGTGTGGGTGGCGTCATCTTGGCTCCCACCGGATCGGTGGCGAAGGTGGCATCGGCCCAGGTCTCGAACCACCCGGCCGGGATCAACGTTGCCTTCTTGTCCTCGGGCACGCCGGTGAGCCAGCGGGTCTTTGCCTGCTCGCGCGCGACCGTGCGGTAAGCGCCGAGCGGACCGGCCGGCCGCGAGAGCGAGGGCGTCGTTCGAATCCACGCCGGCGCATAAAGCACGAGCCGCTCGACCTTGCCGGGGTTCTGCGTGGTGTAGGTCGCCATCAGCGTGGTCCCCCACGACCAGCCCAACAGGTTGAGACGCGGGATGCTTCGGCGTTTGAGAATGAAATCGACGACCGCGGAGATATCCGTGACGGCGGTCACGCCGCGCACGATCGGCGCGTTGGCGTCGGGTGCTTGGTCCATCTCCTGCGGACGCGTAGATTTGCCGTAGCCCCGCAGGTCGAGCAGATAGACGTCGTAGCCGCGCGCGGCGATGTAGTCCATCCACGACAGCCCGTCGAGCTGGAGATCGAACGAGGTGTGCGCGGGATAGGTCGCACCGTGCACGAACAGCAGCGTGCGCTCGGGTCGGAATGCGGACATGTCGGCCGGGCGCTTGTTGCGCACGTAGATTTCAATGCCGGGTTCCGACGGCACCATCATCTCTTCCATGACCACCTTCGGAGATTGCGTCCAGGCTTGCGTCGCGAATGCCGCCGTGAAAGCAGCGGCGAGCAGATATGCCGATCGCATCATGTCCTCCCCTGTGGCGGGCTGGAATGAAGTCGCCCTATGTTGAACCGCGATTTCGTGTTTAGCATTTGTCTGGCCGCATCATCCGTCCGAAGAGTTTGAAGCTTTTCTGGATCATGCTCTAACGCGCCTGCCCGTGATACACGCTGTTCGGACGCATGTCGGTTGCGGAGGCAAGCCGATTGGTCATGTTGTAGAAGGCGGCGACCGAGGCGATGTCCCAGATGTCGCGGTCGTTGAACCCCGCGCGGCGCAGGCGCGCGCGATCCTCCTCCTCCACCTCCCAGGGCTGGGTCGTAAGCTTCACCGCAAAATCGAGCATCGCGCGCTGGCGCTTGTCGAGCCGCGCGGCGCGATAATTCATCACCATCATTTCGCCCAGCACGGGGCCGCCAAGCTGGCGGACCGCGTTGCCGTGGGCGGTGATGCAATAGAAGCAGCGGTTCTGCGAAGACACCACGGTGGCGATCATTTCGATCTCGAGCTTGGAAAGACTTGCGGCGTTCTGCACCAGCTCCTGGCGATAGTCGACGAACGCCTGCAGCTTGGCGTCATCGAAGGCGAACGCCTTGAGCACGTTGGGGACAAAGCCCAGCTTTTCGTCGCACTTCTTGAAATAGGCGTCCATCTCCGGCGAAAGCTCTCCCCGCGGGAGCTTGAGCGCCGTGATCTTGACGTCATCCTCCGCGCCGCTATGCGGCGAGGATGATGCTTTCGGAGTTTTGATGACCGGTGAACGGCGGGTAGGAACCGGTCGCTTTTTGGCGGCGTTCTTCGTCGGCTGGGGCACGGGGGTCGTCTCCTGTCGTGGATGGCCGATCCTACCGTCTTTGGCCGGCGAACGGTATTGGCTCGATGACGTCCGAAACTTAGCGCTCGACGCCGCAGCTTCGATGGGAAAGACTTGCGGACGAGATTAAAAATACTTGAGGCAGTATGGACTTGAACCTCAAGAACGCCACCCGGCTCATACGGGGCGCGCCGAGGGAAAACGCGATGGTAGCTGCCGACCTTCCCGGCACCGATGAAGAGCGTGCCGAAGCGGCGCTGATTGCCGCGGCGGGTAAAATCCTGCGCGGCAGCCATCGTGAGATCCCGGCGGATTTCGTCGCCGGGATTTTTGCTCACGCGGCACCCGAAGACCTTCTGCGTTATGACCCCCGCCAGCTCGCGGAACTCGCGGCCGACGCCTGGTCCCTGCTGGCGGTGCGCAACCCGGGCGTGGCAAACATCCGCCTCGATACGGTCGGACCGGCGGGAGACCGGGAGCGGCGTCGCAACGAATCGGTGCTCGAGATCGTCAATGACGACATGCCGTTCCTGGTCGACTCGGTCCTGGCGGAGCTCGCCGACCGCGGCATCGATGTGCGCTTCGTCGTACATCCCGTTCTGACCGTCGTGCGCGACGATGCCGGCCGCCTCATCGCCCTCAAGGATGCCAAGACGGCTCCCGGAGCGTTGCGCGAAAGCGTGATCTACATCCATCTCGAGCCGATCGACGACGAGGCCCGCCGCGCTGACATCGTGGCGGCCATCGAGCGGGTGCTCGCCGACATCCGCCTCTGTGTCGCCGACTGGCGGGCGATGCTGAAACGTGTCGAGGACGTGATCGCCGAGCTCGAAACCCACCGGCCGCCGGTGCCGGCGGACGAGATCACCGAAGCCGTTGCATTCCTCGAATGGCTCGTCGACAACAACTTTACCTTCCTTGGGGTTCGCAATTACCAACTCAGCGCCGGCGAGGAAGCGCTCGAGCCCATGTTCGAAACCGGGCTCGGCATTTTGCGTTCGCGCGACGTGGGGGTCGTGCAGCGCTGGAACCAGCCGCTCGTCATTACTCCGGAGATCCGCGCGCTCCTGAAGGAGCCGACGCTGCTCATCGTCACCAAGTCCGCGGCGCGCTCGCGGGTCCACCGGCACGTCTACATGGACTATGTCGGCGTGAAACGCTTCGATCCTGGCGGCAAGCTCATCGGAGAGTTCCGCATCGTCGGCCTCTTCACCTCCACCGCCTATACGCGCTCGACACGGACCATCCCCTATCTGCGCCGCAAGGTCGACGCGGTGCTCGAGCGTGCCGGCTTCGATCCCGACGGGCACTCCGGAAAGGCACTGGTGAATGTGCTGGAGAGCTATCCGCGCGACGAGCTTTTCCAGCTCGATGAGAACACGCTCTACCATTTCGCGATGGCGGTGCTGCAACTCGACGAGCGGCCGCGTGTGAGGGTGCTGCCGCGGCGCGACCGTTTCGATCGCTACGTCTCCGTCCTCGTCTACGTGCCGCGCGAGCGTTACGACAGCGACGTGCGCAAAACGATCGGCGAATATCTCGCCGAGGTCTACAAGGGTCGGGTGAGCGCTTTCCACCCGTTCTTTCCCGAAGGCCCGCTCGTCCGCGTCCATTTCATCATCGCGGTGTCGCCCGGCCACGTGCCGAATCCGGATCGCACCAGCCTGGAACGCGCGGTCGAGGAGATCGTGCGGACCTGGACCGACAAGCTCGGTGAGGAGTTGGCGCGCAGCTACGATCCTGAGAGGGGGCGCGCGCTATTGGAGCGTTATGGCGGCGCCTTTTCCGACGGTTATCGCGAAAATTATTCACCGGCGACCACGGTCGGCGAAATCCGAATCATGGAGGGACTGTCGCCGGGCCGGCCGCTCGGCGTCGATTTTCACCGTCGCGCCGGGGATCACGACAACGCCGTTGGTTTGAAGGTCTGGAGCTACGCGCGGCCGATCCCCCTGTCCGAGCGCGTCCCCGTGCTCGAGAACATGGGCTTCAATGTCGTGGACGAGCGTACCTATCAGATCGCGCGTGTCGCCAAGAACAATACCGAAAGCAAGTCCGATGTCTGGCTGCACGACATGTTGCTCGAGCGCGCGGATGGAGGCGCCGTCGACCTCAAGTCCGTCAAGAAGGGTCTCGAGGCGGCGTTCCTGGTCGTGATGGGCGGCGGCGCGGAGAACGACGGCTACAACGCGCTCGTGCTGGCGGCAGGGATGATGTGGCGTGACGTGGCCCTGATCCGCACCATTTCGCGCTTCCTGCGGCAAATCCGCGTGCCCTACTCCCAGGACTACATGTGGACGACGCTGGTCAAGCATTCGGCCATCGCCGCCGATATCGTACGTCTGTTCCAGAGGCGCTTCGATCCGCGCCCCAATCAGTCGCCGGACGAGCGCAAGGCACGCGAGGCTGAGGTCGTCGCAGCCATCGAAGCCGCGCTGCGGCAGGTCGAAAGCCTCGATGAGGATCGCATCCTGCGCCGCTTCGTCAACGCGGTGCAAGCCGCCCTTCGCACCAGTTTCTATCAGATCGACGCCGATGGGCTGCCGAAACATCTCATCGCGCTGAAGTTCGGGAGCCGTGCGCTCGAGAGTGTGCCCGCCCCGCGCCCGCTCTACGAAATTTTCGTGTACTCGCCCCGGGTCGAGGGGGTGCATCTGCGCTTCGGCAAGGTCGCGCGCGGCGGCATCCGCTGGTCGGATCGGCCACAGGACTTCCGCACCGAGATCCTCGGACTGGTCAAGGCGCAGCAGGTGAAGAACGCCGTTATCGTGCCGGTCGGTGCCAAGGGCGGCTTTGTGCCGAAGCAGTTGGCAAAGGGAGGAACGCGGGAAACCGTCATGGCCGAGGGCACGGCGGCGTACAAGCTGTTCATCTCTACCCTGCTCGATATCACCGACAATCTCGGCCCGCAGGGCGTGATCCCGCCCGCCAACGTGCTGCGCCACGACGACGACGATCCGTATCTCGTGGTTGCAGCAGACAAGGGCACGGCAAGCTTCTCCGACATCGCCAATGCGATCGCGCAGGAGCATCACTTCTGGCTCGATGACGCATTCGCCTCCGGCGGTTCGGCCGGGTACGACCACAAGAAGATGGGCATCACCGCCCGCGGCGCATGGGAATCGGTCAAGCGCCACTTCCGCGAGATCGACATCGACATCGGCGAGACGCCGTTCTCCGTTGTCGGCATCGGCGACATGTCGGGTGACGTGTTCGGCAACGGCATGTTGCGGGAACGGACGATCAAGCTCATCGCCGCTTTCGATCATCGCGACATCTTCATCGACCCCGCCCCCGATCCCGACAGAAGCTTCGAGGAGCGCCGGCGTCTGTTCGATCTGCCGCGCTCGAGCTGGCAGGATTACGATCGGACGCTCATCTCCAAGGGCGGCGGTGTGTTCCCACGCGCGCTGAAGGAGATCGCGCTCTCGGAGGAGGCGCGCGCGGCGTTGGATTTGCAGACCGCCAAGGCGACGCCTCAGGAGGTGATCAAGGCGATCCTGAAAGCGCCGGTGGATTTGATTTTCTTCGGCGGTATCGGCACCTATGTGCGGGCATCGGCGGAGACCGACGACGCGGTGGGCGATCGCGCCAATGATTCGGTTCGCATCACCGGGGCTGATATCCGGTCCAGGGTGATCGGGGAGGGTGCCAATCTCGGCATGACGCAGCTCGGCCGAGTCGAGGCGGCGTTGCGCGGCATCAGACTCAACACCGACGCCATCGACAACTCGGCGGGCGTGAATACCTCCGACGTCGAGGTCAATCTCAAGATTGCACTGGCGACGCCGATGCGGGACGGCCGGATCTCGCGCGAGGGGCGCAATGCCCTCCTCGCCGCCATGACCGACGAGGTGGCGGCGCTGGTCCTGCGCAACAATTATCTGCAGCCGCTCGCGATCTCGCTTGCCGAGCTGCGCGGGCTGGAGGACCTTGGCTTCGAGCAGCGCCTGATGCAGACGCTGGAAACCGCCGGCGAGCTCGATCGCGCGGTCGAGTTCCTTCCTGACGATCTGGAGATCGCCGAGCGGCGCCGGCGCTCGCAGGCGCTCACACGCCCGGAGCTGGCGGTGCTGCTGGCCTACGCCAAGCTCGCGCTTCACCACGAACTGCTGCAATCGAACGTGCCGGATGATCCCTATCTCGGCCGCGAACTGGGCCGCTATTTCCCCCGGGCGGTGACCGAGCAATTCCCGGATGCGGTCGAGCACCATCGGCTGCGGCGCGACATCATCGCCACGCAGCTCGCCAATTCCATGATCAATCGCGGCGGTCCCTCGCTGCTGGTGCGCATCGCCGACCAGACCGGCGCCTCGGCGGCAAGCGTTGCCGCTGCGTTTGCCGCCGTGCGCGACAGCTACGGCATGACGGCGCTCAACGGAGAGATCGACGCGCTCGACAACAAGATCTCCGGCAAGCTGCAACTCGCGCTCTACCAGGCAGTGCAGGATCTGCTGCTCGATCGGCTGGTCTGGTTCCTGCGCAACGTCGATCTCACCCAGGGCCTCGCGTCGATCGTTGCCCACTATCGCGATGGCATTGCAGCGGTCGATGCTGCGCTTGACGACGTGCTGCCGGACGCGGCCGCTGCGGCGCGCGGGGAGCGCGAAGCCGAACTCGCGAAGGGAGGCGTGCCGCCCGCGCTTGCGCGCCGTCTCGCCACGCTGCGGGTGTTGATTGCCGCGCCCGATATCGTGATGGTCGCCGACCGCACGGGCCAGAATATTGGCGAGGTCGCGGCCACTTATTTCGCTGCCGAGGCGTTCTTCCGGCTCGATGAGATCGCCAGCGCCGCCCGCGGCATCGTGATTTCGGATTATTTCGACCGGCTCGCACTCGACCGTGCGCTCGATTCGATCGGCGATGCAGAGCGGCGGCTGACCGCCGCCATGGCCGGCAACGGTGCGGCCGGAGGGAAGGCGGTGGAGGCCTGGGTCGCACCGCGCAAGGCCCAGGTCGATCGCATCCGTATGTCGGTGCACGAGATCGCCAATTCCGGGCTGACACTATCGAAGCTCTCGGTGGCGGCCAGCCTGCTGGGGGACCTGGTCAAGAATTAGCGTAAGGCGGCGCCCGGTGGTCCTGCAGCGAGGGCGGTCGACGCCGTACCGGCGCGGCACTCACGGGTCAATGCCGGAAGTGTCGCGTCCCCGTGAACACCATGGCGATGCCGTGGTCATCGGCAGCCTTGATCACCTCGTCGTCCCGCACGGAGCCGCCGGGCTGGATCACGGCAGTGGCGCCGGCTTCCACCGCGACCAGGAGCCCATCGGCGAAGGGAAAGAACGCGTCGGATGCGACCACCGAGCCGAGAGTGAGCGGCTCGCTCAGGCCGGCGGCCTTCGCCGCGTCCTCGGCTTTCCGTGCGGCGATGCGCGCGGAATCGATGCGACTCATCTGGCCGGCGCCGATCCCGACGGTGGCGAGGTCCTTGGCATAGACGATGGTGTTCGATTTCACGTGCTTGGCGACGCGAAAGGCGAACGTCAAATCCGTGAGTTCGGCGTTGGTTGGCGCGCGACGGGTCACTACCTTGAGCGTCATGTCGTCGACGACGGCATTGTCGCGCGACTGCACCAGCAAGCCGCCGGCGACCGATTTCAAGATCATGCCCGCTGCACGAGGATCCGGCAGGCCGCCGGTCACCAGCAGGCGCAGATTTTTCTTGGCGCCGATGATGGCGATCGCTTCCTCGCTCGCGCCGGGCGCGATGATGACCTCGGTGAAGATGTCGGTGATGGCGCGCGCCGCGTCGGCGTCGAGCGGCCGGTTCACCGCCACGATACCGCCGAATGCCGACACCGGGTCGCAAGCCAGCGCTTTGCAGTAGGCGTCGAGCAGGCTCGACCCCTCGGCGACCCCGCACGGATTGGCGTGCTTGACGATGACGCAGGCCGCGGTGCGGCCGGGATCGAACTCGCCGACGCATTCGCAGGCCGCGTCGGTGTCGTTGATATTGTTGTATGAGAGCTGTTTGCCTTGCAGTTGTCGTGCGGTGGCGACGCCGGGGCGCCGCTCGGGTGTGCGATAGAATGCCGCCGCCTGATGCGGGTTCTCGCCGTAGCGCAGCGGCTCGATGAGATGGCCGCCGATGGCACGGTAGGCCGGAGCGGGATCTGCGAGCTCATTCGCGAACCAGTTGGAGATCGCGGCGTCGTAGGTGCCGGTGCGGGCGTAGGCCTTGGCTGCGAGCTTGCGGCGCAGCGCCAGCGTGGTCGCACCGTCATGTTGCGCGAGCTCGGTCAGCACGACGGCGTAGTCGCTTGGTTCGACCACCACAGCGACGTCGTCGTGATTCTTGGCCGCCGCGCGGATCATGGCGGGGCCGCCGATGTCGATATTCTCGATGCAGGTTTTGAAATCGGCATTGCCCGCGACCGCGGCCTCGAACGGGTAGAGATTGACCACGAGGAGATCGATCGGCCGAATGCCGTGTGCGCGCATCGCGGCGGCGTGATCGTCATTGTCGCGGATGGCGAGCAGCCCGCCATGCACCTTGGGATGCAGCGTCTTGACCCGTCCGTCCATCATTTCGGGAAAGCCGGTGAGATCGGCGACGTCGAGCACGGGCAGGCCGGCGTCCGCCAGTGCCTTGCGCGTACCGCCGGTCGAGATCAGCTCGATTCCACGCTCGGCCAGCGCTCGCGCGAAGTCCACGAGGCCGGCCTTGTCGGAAACGGAAAGCAACGCGCGAGAGATGCGGCGGAGATGATCGGTCATGATGCCTTGGCGAAGATCACAGCGGATTGTCATGTCCGGAAGCGACATCCAGTAATCACCGGCGGCGCGATCAGGCAAGGGTTCTGCGAAATTTCATTTTTTTGGTCGTTGGATGCCTGCTTCGCAGTCAGGTCGGAGCAACACCGTCACAACGGCAGCTGCGGCTCATCCTCGCGCGGGTGGCGGGGTCCCGCGGCGGCGGTGCCGGCCGCAGCTTGCGCGGCGAACGCCCATTGCACGCGCATGATCTTGCGGGCGCGGCCATAGATGACGAGTTGCAGGGTGCGCCGCGGGCCGTCGGGACCGGCCAGATAGACGCTCTCCTCAAGATCGACCGGGTCGTCGTAGGCGTTGAAGATCCAGGCTTCTTTGCTCGGCAGGAGCAGCATTGCGCTGTGCCCGTCCGCCACTCGATTTGCCTTGATCGAGGGATGCAGGTGGAAGCGCAATGCGAACTGATCGCGGTCCGCGAGTATCGCTTGGCCGCTCGCGGGCGTGAACAGGTCCTCGCCGTCGAGCCTGCGGCCGTCGGTGGAGAGCACGAGCACACGCTGGTGGACGACATTGAAGATGTCGGCATAACCGTCGTGCGAGGCGCGCAGCAGCACGCCGTCGGGCTGTTCCTCGCGCACCACGGTGACCTGGCGGGGACCGCCGATCATGGGCGTGCCGAAAAGCATGCGCTTGAGCGGCCCGGAGTCGACGAAACGGCACGACGACGTATCGTTGAGCGTGACGGTGGAATGGGCCGCGGTCGCGCGGGCCACCTGGCGCCAGCCTTCGCGGCTGGTCGACGGCAATCCGCAATTGACCACGATCCGGCTTTGCTTGGCCGAGAGCTCGAACGACAGGCAGCCGGCATGGGCCTCCTGGCTCACCGGCATCGGCGGACCGCGGCCGGCGTCCATCAGCACCAGTGTCCCGGCGCTCTCCAGCCGCTGATAGCCGGAATGGGGCGCATTCGCGAGCGGCGCGCCCCGGGCATCGTCATAGGCCAGGATGGTGGTCAGCAGATCGGTCTGGGTAGGGCCCATGCCGTTGAACAGCGCGAAATTTCCGTCGCCGTGGCGAAAGAAGCGCAGCATCGGCATCATGCGATCGATGGCATTGAGGAGCGGCAATGGCGGCGCGATGTTGCGGGCGGTGAAGGCGGTGCGCAGCGGCAGGAGGTCGACCAGCAGCTCGATCAGCGCCCCCGGATTGCGGCTGATGTGGCCGCCGTCGGGCAGGATCTGCCGCGCCAGCTCCTCCGACAGGCGCTTGGTGGCGGGGCGGATGTAACGCTGCTGCCGCGCCATGCACAGCGCGGCGTAGGTGAGCGCGATCGCGGCCTGGAGACGCGGCACGCCGTCACGCGCCTGCGACACCGTATGCCTGAGATAGCGGACCTGTCGCGTCAGGCTGCGCAGAAAGCGGCGATAGAACTGCACATCGGCATCGTCGAGCAGCAACGGCGCCTGGCTCAACCAGGAGATCACGCGCCGCGCGACCACATCGGGACGCCAGGCGATGGCGTCGTGCGCGCTGTTGAGGGCGACCCATTCGTCGACCAGCGCGCGCGCATTGGCGCGGGTGATGCCGGATTGGGCGGCACGCAGGTGGCGCAGCCAGCCGAAGCCCAGGAGCGCGACGGCCCAATCCTCGGACGGCGGGGTGATCTCGAACGGCGAACGGGAGTCGCAGAGGATGACCTTGCCGGCGAACACGAAGCGGCCGGCATAGATCTCGGCTGCACGCGTCGAGTCGGTGGTCCGCAAGTCCTGCGGCGCGATGACGACGCGGTCGGCCTTCCCGAAGGAAAACGGCCAATTGACGATCGGATGCGTGGTTACACGGCTGGTGAGCTTGCGGACGAGGCCGCGCGCCAGGAATACCGACAATTTGGTACGTTCCGCGACGGAAACGCGCGACATCGAGGCGGTGGCTCCCCTCTTGGCGGGCGTTCTCACTCCCGTGGCGGGAACATAGCGGAAGGGTGGCCCCTCGGCCAATCGTGGATAACGCCCCCTTCAGCTCCTGCGCAGGCGCGCGGCATAGAAGCCGTCGAGGCCGGCCATGCGCGAATCGGCGTCGGGCAAGTGGCAAGGCAGCGTCCGCAGGTCGCCGTCCGGCGTCAGCCACTCGGCATGATCGTAAACGTCGGCAGCCGAGATCGGCTGGCGATGCAGGTTAGGGTTGCGGTCGAGGAGGTCGCGGACGATCTCGACGCCTTCTTCCGGTTCGAGCGAGCAGGTGCAGTAGACGAGGACGCCGCCTGGTTTGGTCAGTTCGACCGCTTGCGCAATGAGCCGCCGTTGCAGTCCCGCGAGCGCGGCGATGTCGTCCTCGCTCTTGAGCCAGGGGATATCGGGGTGGCGGCGGATGGTGCCGGTCGCCGAGCAGGGTGCATCCAGCAGGACGGCGTCGAACGGCTCGGCCTGCCACTGCGTCACGTCGGCGGCGACGGTTTCCGCGGACAGAAGCAGGCGGGCCAGGTTCTGTCGCAGCCGTTCGAGGCGGGCCGGTGCGCGGTCGACGGCGACGACCCGGGCGCCGGCAGCGGCGAGTTGGGCGGTCTTGCCGCCCGGGGCGGCGCAAAGATCGGCGACGGCGAGGCCGCGTACGTCGCCGAGGAGTTTCGCCGGCAGCGCCGCGGCGGCGTCCTGGACCCACCAGGCGCCATCGGCATAGCCCGGAAGCTGCGAGACCGGTCCATGCACCTGTGCCCGTACCGAGCCGGTGGGGAGGATGCGTCCGCCGAGCGTGCTCGCCCATTGCTCGGGGCCGCTCGCCACGGTCAGATCGAGCGCCGGCTCGCGGCCGTTGGCGACGGCAATCATGCGCGCCGTCTCCACCCCATAATGCGCGACCCAGCGCGCCATCAGCCAATCCGGGGTGTCCAGCTCGGTCACATCGAGGGTGGCGAGTTCTTGTGCGCCGTCGCGCGTGATGCCCCGCAGCACGGCGTTGACGAGACCGGCATAGCGCGCTGAGCGGCGGTCCGCCTGCACGAGACGCACGGCAAGGTCGACGGCGGCGTGATCCGGCACTTCGAGCCAAAGGATTTGCGCTGCGCCGATCAGCAACGCGGTTTCGACCCGGGGTGCGTCGGCGGGAAGGCCGCGTGCAAGCCGACGACCGATCAGATGGCGCAGCGTACCGAGGCGGCGCAGTACTGACGTCACCAGGGCGCGCACCAGCGCCCGATCGCGATCCGCCAGAGCAGCAAAATCGGGATGCGCTGTGCGATCGTCGAGCTGCTCATCCAGGGGCCGGCGTCGGCGCAGCACGCCATCGAGGATCTCGGCGGCGATTCTGCGCGCGGGAAAGCCGGGAGGATCAACTCCGGATGCGCGCGTGGTCATGCGCTGAATGGGCAGGAGCGGAATCCTCGGGTGCCAGGGTCCGTGGTCGAGCTTTCCACCGCCCGATGACCGGCTGTGGCGCGAGCCCGAGTTAGATTGCGGGCCCGAGTGTACCGGATGCACTGCTCGCGGCGACGACAATTCGCTGTCGGCTGAACCTGCGGCCGTCAACCCCACGGGCTGCTGCGGCCGCCTGCATTGCCCCATGGGTTCGCCGACCGTGCCGGATGGTCGGTCGCGCTTGCCCGCTGGTTGAAACCGCCACGCCCCATCTCGGCCGCCAGTCGCTCAAGCGCAGCAATACGGTTCTCGGTCGAAGGGTGGGTCGAGAACAGGTTGTCGATCCCGTGGTGGGTGAGCGGATTGATAATGAAGAGATGCGCGGTCGCCGGGTTGCGCTCCGCGGCGGGGTTCTCGATCTGTTGGGCGGCATTCGAGATCTTGATCAGCGCCGATGCCAGCGCGTCCGGCCGCCCGCTGATGCGAGCGCCGAGGTCATCGGCGGCGTATTCGCGCGTGCGGCTGATCGCCATCTGAACCAGCATGGCCGCGATCGGCGCCAGGATCATCATCGCGATCGTGCCGATCACGCCGAGACCGCTGTTGTTGTCGCGATGCCCGCCGCCGAAGAACATCCCGAACTGCGCCAGCATCGAAATCGCGCCCGCAATGGTCGCCGTGATCGTCATGGTCAGCGTGTCGTGGTTTTTGATATGGGCGAGTTCGTGGGCCAGCACGCCGGCGATTTCCTCGCGCGACAGCATCCGCAGCAGCCCGGTCGTCACCGCGACCGCCGCGTGCTCGGGATTGCGCCCGGTGGCGAATGCATTGGGCTGCGGATTGTCCATGAGGTAGACCCGCGGCATCGGCAGGCCCGCGTTCCGCGCCAGGTCGCGCACCAGACGCACGAGATCGGGCGCGGTGGTTTCGTCGACTTCATGCGCGTCGTGCATCGAGAGCACGAGCCGATCCGCGTTCCAATAGGTGGCGAGATTCATGCCGGCCGCGATGAAGAGAGCAATCATCGCGCCGCCCGCGCCACCAATGAGATAACCGATGCCCATGAAAAGGGCGGTCAGCCCCGCCAGCAGGATGGCGGTACGAAGGTAGTTCATGGTCGCTTCCTCCGGTCGCCGGCTTGCAGCAAGAACGCGTTACCACCCGCGTGGGGTCCGGCCTTCACGACGAAAATGTTGGATCGGTGCTGTCCGGCCGCCAGAGGCCGCTTCCTCGTGCCGCACTTGGATGTCACATTTTCTCGCTTTTCTTGGCGCATCTTGATTTTGCCGCTCCCGGAGGATGGAGAGCTGCATGAACCGCACAAAACCAACTGACACGGCGCCCACGTCCGACCGCAAAAAGCCCATTCCCGCGGCAGCGGAACGCGCGCTTGCCGAGGCGGCCGCCCGGCGCGCCGCGCGCGGCGCTGCGCAACCGCCGCAGGAATTTCAAGGCCGCGACGGGCTGGATCCCGTTCGCTACGGGGACTGGGAGGTCAAAGGCATCGCCTCGGACTTCTGACGGCGGAGAAGGCTGCCGCGCCCCCGGCCCGGACGGGGACATCCGCTTGCGACGGCCGCCTACTCGGCGGCGCGCGCTAGTACATGCTGGCGGAATTTCGGCATCACCTCCTGCGCCAGCAGGCGCATGGACTCGCGCTCCCAGTCTGCGTTCGGCCCGCCCCAATCGAGGCCGGTCATGAGCAGTGTCCCGAACGGGCCCACCCGTTCGCGGAACGCGACCAGCTTGTCCAGCACGGTCTTGGGCGAGCCGTAGGTCACGCATTCCCTGGTGATGGCGTCCACCGTGGCCTGCTCGTCCGGCATGTCCGGGCGCGGCTTGAGAATCACAAGGAGCCCAACCCGGCTCAGGACCGCGCGCAAATAGGTGTAGAAATACCGGTTGGAGCCTTGCTCGCCGAATACGCGGTCATGTGCCTCGGAATCCGAGGGCGCCACCAGCACATTGCGCGCGACTCGCCAGTTCTCGCCGCTGGCGGGGATACCGGCTTCGCCGCAGGCCTTGCAGTACACGTCCCAATGGCTCGCGACCGCGTAGGTGGGGATGATATTGGCGGAGATCATTCCCCATCCCTTGAGCGCGGCGGTGCGCGCGGAGGAGGAGTTCGGGCTCGCCAGCGAGATGGAGATCGGGGGTCCCGGCGTCTGATAGGGTTTCGGCATAAAGCCCACGCCGAGCTCCGGAATGATCCCATCCTTGAGACGCACCTGCCAGAACTCGCCTTGAAGATCGTAGGGCGGGTCCTGGGACCAGATGCGCTGGATGAAATCCACGGCCTCGATCACCATGCGGTTGCGCGCGTGCACGTCGGGATTGTTGAACAGCTCGAAATCGGACACGAGGCCGCCTGGTCCGACGCCGAGCATGAAGCGGCCTTTGCTCATGTGATCGAACTGCGCGGCCTCGGCGGCCACGATCGCGGGATGATGATTGGGCAGGTTGATGACGGCGGTGCCGAACGTGATGTTTTTGGTATGCGGGAGGAGACTCGCGAAGAACATCATCGGGGAAGGGATTGGTTCGGTGGTGGCGGAGAAATGTTCGCCCAGCCACAGCTCGTCGAAGCCGAGCGCATCGGCGAGCACCGACTTTTCACTGTCCTCCTCGAGCGTGCTCCAGAACGTGCGGCCCGGCGGATGGACCGGCATCATGAACATTCCCAGGCGCATGTCGTCCTCCCGGCGCGCGATCGGAATACTATGGCTGGTCTCGGCAGTCGTGAAAATGGCTCAAACGCGCAGCCCGAGCCCAAGCGCGATCCGGATGCGTCTTGTCAGAGAATGAACCGTGACAGGTCCGCGTTCTTCGCGAGGTCTCCGATGTGCTTGTGCACATAAGCGGCGTCGATCGCCACCGTGTCGCCGGAGCGGTCGGTGGCAGCAAACGAGATCTCGTCGAGCACGCGTTCCATGACCGTCTGCAGCCGCCGGGCGCCGATATTCTCGACGCTGGAATTGACCTGCACCGCCACATCGGCAATGGCGTCGATGGCGTCGGCGCTGAATTCGAGCTTCACCCCTTCCGTTGCCAGCAGCGCAATGTACTGCTTGATCAGCGATGCTTCGGGCTCGGTCAAGATGCGGCGGAAATCGTCGCGCGTGAGCGGGCGTAGCTCCACCCGGATCGGCAGCCGGCCCTGCAGCTCGGGAAGCAGATCCGACGGCTTGGAAATATGAAACGCGCCCGACGCGATGAACAGAATATGGTCGGTCTTCACCGCTCCGTGCTTGGTCGAGACGGTGGTGCCCTCGATCAGCGGCAGCAGATCGCGCTGCACGCCCTCGCGCGAGACATCGGCGCCCGAGCGGCCCTCGCGGCCGGCGATCTTGTCGATCTCGTCGAGAAAGACGATGCCGTTCTGCTCGACCGACTTGATCGATTCCAGCACCAACTGGTCGTTGTCGAGCAGCTTGTCGGATTCCTCGTTGATCAGGATGTCGTAGGATTCCGACACCGT
This sequence comes from uncultured Alphaproteobacteria bacterium, assembly GCA_963725065.1. Taxonomy (GTDB): domain Bacteria; phylum Pseudomonadota; class Alphaproteobacteria; order Rhizobiales; family Xanthobacteraceae; genus VAZQ01. The sequence continues at coordinate 264,583 of CAVRXD010000020.1, read as the reverse complement.
CACACGCCGCGTCTTGGTGCGGCCGCCGCCCATCTTGCCGAAGATATCGCCGATCGAGATCGCGCCCATCTGCGCGCCGGGCATGCCGGGAATCTCGAACAGCGGCATGCCGCCACCGCCCGCCGACTGCACCTCGATTTCGATTTCCTTGTCGTTGAGCTCGCCCGCACGCAGCCGCTTGCGAAACGAGTCTTTGGTCGTCGCGCTCGCGTTCTCGCCGACCAACGCGCTGACCACGCGCTCCTCGGCTGCGAGCTGGGCACGGGCGCGCACGTCCTTGCGGCGTTTTTCCCGCGTCTGGGCGATCCCCACTTCCACCAGGTCGCGCACGATCTGCTCGACGTCGCGGCCGACATAGCCGACCTCGGTGAACTTGGTCGCCTCGACCTTGATGAAGGGCGCGCCGGCAAGCTTGGCGAGCCGGCGAGAAATCTCGGTCTTGCCGATGCCGGTGGGGCCGATCATCAGGATGTTCTTGGGCAGCACCTCCTCGCGCAGCTTCTCATCGAGCTGAAGGCGCCGCCAGCGATTGCGCAATGCGATCGCGACGGCTCGCTTGGCGTCATGCTGACCGATGATGTAGCGGTCGAGCTCGGAGACGATTTCACGCGGGGAAAAGTCGGTCATGGGGGGAATATTTGGCCCTCGCGGCGCGCTAGCGCAATAGCGGCACAGCTTGCCATGCTTTGATGACCTGGGTCGGATGGACCAGCATGATGACGTTGAGCGTGAGGTTGTCGCGGATGGTATATGCCAGCATGAGTTCGATGGCGATCGCAAGCCCGACCACGCTCCACGTCGACAGCCGGTGGGCGAGCGCGAAGCCGAATATCATGGCGACCGTGTCGGCGATCGAGTTGACGATGCTGTCACCGAAATAGTCGAGCGCGATCGTCTCTGCGCGGTAGCGGTTGATGATGAAGTCGCTGTTCTCGAGGATTTCCCATCCGCCCTCGATCAGTACGGCGAGCGCGAGGCGCAGCGCCACAGACGTCCGCCGCAGCACCAGCCAGAGGAGGAAATAGAGACCGAAACCGTGCACCACGTGCGTCAACGTGTACCAGTCGAAGACGTGCTGGGAATTCTCGGCGCTGTGCACGACGCCGTGCCACAGCTTGACAGTGCCGCAGGCGCAGATGGGCAGGCGGCCCATGGCCCAGAGGATGAGCGCCTGCAGCGCAATGATCGCGGGCACGGCCAGTAAGAAGGCCCACGGCGGGATACGTTGTGCCGAGGTCACCGTTTCACCATTCCGCGATCTGGGGGCGACCGAGTCATTGCACGATCAAAGGCAAGCCGCAGCCGGGAACGATCGGCGCGCGGCGTCACGCCTCAGGCGCCCTGCAACGTCTCGACCGTGATGTTGCGGTTGGTGTAGACGCAGATGTCGGCGGCGATGTCCATTGCCTTGCGCACGATCGCCTCGGCCTCCATCGGCCCGTCGATCAACGCGCGGGCGGCGGCGAGCGCGTAGTTGCCGCCGGAGCCGATGCCCATGATGCCGGATTCCGGCTCGAGCACGTCGCCGGTGCCGGTGAGCACCAGCGACACCTGCGCGTCGGCGACGATCATCATGGCTTCGAGCCGGCGCAGATAGCGGTCGGTGCGCCAGTCCTTGGCAAGCTCCACCGCGGCGCGGGTCAGCTGGCTCGGGTACTGCTCGAGCTTCGCCTCCAGCCGCTCGAACAGGGTGAAGGCATCGGCGGTGGCGCCGGCGAAGCCGCCGATGACGTCGCCCTTGCCGAGCCGGCGTACCTTCTTGGCGTTGGCCTTGACGATGGTCTGGCCGATCGAGACTTGTCCGTCACCGCCGATCACCACGCTGCCGCCCTTGCGGACGGTGAGGATGGTGGTGCCGTGCCAGAGGTCGGGGGAGGTAGGCTGCATTCGCGGATCCCGTGCTTGCTGATGATGTAGGCATTATGCGAGGGAGGCGCAATTCCGGTCGCCGCAGTGGCGAAAGCCGCAAACCCCTGATAAAAGGCGCGCGGCTCAGCGCCGCTCCAGTCTAACGCGAAGAGACCCATTCATGCGCAAGGGTTCGGTCAAGCGCACCACCAAGGAAACCGACGTCGAGGTCGCGATCGATCTCGACGGGACCGGTGCGTCGTCGATTTCGACCGGAATCGGCTTCCTCGACCATATGCTCGACCTGCTGGCGCGGCATTCCCGCATCGATCTGTCCATCAAGGCCAAGGGCGATCTCCACATCGACCATCACCACACCACCGAGGATGTCGGGATCGCGCTTGGCCAGGCAGTGAAGCAGGCGCTCGGCGACATGAAGGGCATCACCCGCTACGCCGACGTGCACGTGCCCATGGATGAGGCGCTGACCCGCGTCGCGCTCGACATTTCCGGGCGGCCATTCCTGGTGTTCAAGGCCGAGTTCGGGCGCGACAAGGTCGGCACCTTCGACACCGAGCTGGTGCAGGAATGGTTTCAGGCATTCGCCATGAACAGCGGCATGACGCTGCATGTCGCCACGCTCTATGGCAGCAATGACCATCATATCGCCGAGTCCTGCTTCAAGGGACTCGCGCGGGCCTTGCGTACGGCGGTCGTCATCGATGCGCGCGCGGCGAACGAAATACCGTCCACCAAAGGCTCGCTCGGCGGCTGACATTCGCTCCCCGCGAGGGAGCCTGGAAAGTGAAACATCCATGTCCATCTACACCGTGCATGAACCGCCGCTGAAGGCGGGTGAATCCACGCCGGATCCCGATCGCTTCGTGTTCGTGCGCGACGGCTTCTCGTTCTGGGCGTTCCTGCTGGCGCCGTTGTGGATGCTGCGGCATCGGCTGTGGCTGGTGTTCGTCGGCTACGTCATCGTGGCCGTGGCGCTCCAGGTCGGATTGCGGCTGATCGGCGCCTCGTCGGGGGTGATCATCATCGTCAGCTTCCTGCTGGCGTTGCTGGTCGGTTTCGAGGCCGCGACGTTACGTCGGTTCACGCTGGCGCGCCGGCGCTGGAACAACGTCGCCGTCGTCGTCGGTGACGATCTCGAATTGGCGGAGCGGCGATTTTTCGATACATGGGTCGACAAATCCTGGACGGATCCGTCCGCGGCCAACCCATCCGCTGCCGGCGGCGGATCGCGCAGGTCGTTCGCACCGGGCATGGCGACGGCACGCCGGCCGCAGGATTTATCCGAGGTCCTCGGCCTGTTTCCGCAACCGGGAGCGTCACGGTGAGCGTGGCGATCATCGACTACGGCTCGGGCAATCTGCACTCGGCGGCCAAGGCGTTCGAACGCGCCGCGCGTGAGGAAGGATTGAACGAGCCGATCATGGTGACGTCCGACCCGGAAGAGGTCAGGCGGGCCGACCGCGTGGTGCTGCCCGGCGTCGGCGCCTTCGCCGATTGCCGGCGCGGTCTCGACGCCGTCGGCGGCATGGTCGAAGCGCTCAATGACAGCGTGCGCGCGCGTGCCCGCCCGTTCCTCGGGATTTGCGTCGGCATGCAGCTCATGGCCGAGCGCGGCCGCGAATACGAGGTGATCCCGGGACTGGGCTGGATTCCGGGCGAGGTCGACCGGATCGCGCCGTCGGACCCGACCCTGAAGATCCCGCATATGGGCTGGAACACGCTCAACGCGCAGCGGCCGCATCCGTTATTCGACGGCATCGACGTCGGCGCGGACGGACTGCACGCCTATTTCGTGCACTCTTATCATCTCAAGGCGGCCGAGCGCGCCGATCTCATCGCCGAGGCGGACTACGGCGGCCCCGTCACCGCCGTGGTTGGCCGTGACACCATGGTCGGCACCCAGTTCCACCCTGAAAAGAGCCAGCGCCTGGGCTTGCGGCTGATCGCGAACTTCCTGAAGTGGAAACCGTGACGCGCTGGACCGCGCGGTCGTCTCGGGCCGCCTGCACCAGGCACGAGTCATCTCCGTTGCGCGCGCCAGCGCGAGTCGAGCCATGATCCTGTTCCCCGCCATCGACCTCAAGGACGGCGCCTGCGTGCGGCTCGAGCAGGGCGACATGGCGCGCGCGACCGTGTTCCACCGCGATCCGGCGGCGCAGGCGCGCGCGTTCGAGGCGCAGGGCTTCGAGTATCTCCATGTCGTCGATCTCGACGGCGCGTTCTCGGGCAAGCCGGTCAATGTTGCCGCGGTCGAGAGCATCATCGACGCGACCACCATTCCGCTGCAGCTCGGCGGCGGCATCCGCGACATCGACACGGTCGAGGCCTGGCTCGATAAAGGCGTCACCCGCGTCATCATCGGCACCGCGGCGGTGCGCGATCCCGCGCTCGTCACCAAGGCAGCGACGCTGTTTCCGGCACGGGTCGCGGTCGCGCTCGATGCCCGCGACGGCATGGTGGCGGTGAAGGGTTGGGCGGAAACGTCCGAGCTCACGGCTCTCGACGTCGCCAGGCGGTTCGAGGATGTGGGCGTCGCCGCCCTGATCTACACCGACATTTCCCGCGATGGCCTGCTGAAGGGTCTCAATCTCGATGCCACCGTTACGCTCGCTGAAGCGGTGAGCATCCCGGTGATTGCATCGGGCGGGCTTGCCTCGATCGCGGACGTCGAGGCGCTGCTGCATCCCCGCGCGCGGAAAATTGCCGGCGCCATCGCGGGGCGCGCCTTGTATGACGGCCGGCTCGATCCGGCGGCGGCGCTCGCACTCATTCGCGCCGCCAGGGAACGCGTCTGATGATCGGGAAGGGACTCAGTGCTGCCGGGTGGTTATGGTTGAGCCTGCTCGGACTCTTTCTATTCACCGCCGGTCCGCTCCTGGTCACCCTTACGGCCGGGCTGATCGCGGCCGCACTTGGCTGCCAGCTCAATGAAAGCGCCGTCCATGCTTGTCCGCTGCTTGGTGTCGATTTCGGCGGTGTGCTCACCTTTTTCGGTATGTTCGCTTGGCTCACATTCATGACCATTCCCTTCGGCGCCATGGGTTTCCTCGTCTGGCTGGGTTTCGCCGCGGTCCTGCTGATCAGGCGCCTGCGGCGCTCCGAGCCGGCTTGATCGAGGACCCTGATGTTCAAGGTCCGCGTCATTCCCTGCCTCGACGTCAAGGACGGCCGTGTGGTCAAGGGCGTCAGATTCCTCGATCTGCGCGACGCCGGCGACCCGGTCGAAGCTGCGATCGCCTATGACGCCGCCGGCGCCGACGAGCTCACGTTTCTCGACATCACCGCCAGCCACGAGAACCGCGACATTATCCTCGACGTGGTGCGGCGCACGGCCGAGGCCTGCTTCATGCCGCTCACCGTCGGCGGCGGCGTGCGCACGGTGGACGACATCCGCCGGCTGCTGGCTTCGGGCGCCGACAAGGTGTCGATCAACACCGCGGCGGTTGCACGGCGTACATTTGTGAAGGAGGCGGCGGAGAAGTTCGGCGACCAATGCATCGTGGTCGCAATCGACGCCAAGAGAGTGTCGCAGCCGGGCGAGCCCCTGCGCTGGGATATCTTCACCCATGGCGGCCGCCACCCGACCGGGCTCGATGCCGTCGATTACGCGCGCGAGGTGGTGGCGCTCGGCGCCGGTGAAATCCTGCTGACCTCCATGGACCGCGACGGCACCAGGCAGGGCTTCGACATCGCGCTCACCCGCGCCATCGCCGATGCGGTGCCGGTGCCGGTGATCGCGTCGGGCGGAGTCGGGACGCTCGAGCATCTGGTCGAAGGCATCCGCGACGGCCACGCCACCGCCGTGCTCGCCGCCTCGATCTTTCACTTCGGCGAGTACTCCGTGCGGGAGGCCAAGGACTACATGGCGAAGGCGGGCCTGCCGATGCGGCTCGATCCCTAGGACTGGCGAATGGAGATTGCCGGGGCGGCAAGCGCCTGCTCGCTATTCGCTACTCTCTATATTCTCTGTCCGCCCGCCCACCGCAGCGCGGCTTCGAGCCGGTCGTTGCCCCAGAACAGTTCCCCATCCTCGGTCGTGAAGCTCGGCGCCCCGAACAGGCCGAGCCGCTGCGCCTCCTCGGTTTGCGCGCGCAGCCGCGCCTTGTTTGCATCCGATCGGGCCGCGGCGAGCACGGGCGACGGATCGATCTGTAAAGTCGCAAGCACGTCGTCGAGGACGCCGACGTCGTCGATCCGGCGGCCGTCACCGAACTGCGCGCGGAACAGGGCGACGCAAAAGGCCTCGCCCCAGTCCTGATCGAGCGCGACCAGGGCGACGCGCGCCGCCAGCAGGCTGTTCTGCGGAAAGGGATCGGGGCGACGGAACGGCACATCCAGGTCCGCGCACAACCGCTCGAGGTCGCGCCACATGTAGCGGCCCTTCTCCGGATAGAGATTGAACGGCGACGTGGTCCAGCCCTGTGCCTTGAAGATCGGCCCGAGCAGGAACGGCCGGAAGCGCACGCGCACGTCGGCGCGCGCGGCCAAGGCCCCAATCCGCACCGCCGCCGGATAGGAGTAGGTCGAGGCGAAATCGAACCAGAAATCGAGCGCGGCCGGCATGGGGTGATGCTAGAGCATGATCCCGAAAAGTGGGTACCGGTTTTCGGAAAAGATCATGCTCCACCAAAAGGCTCTGGCCGCGGGCGGTGATGGGAAGGCGTTGGCATCGCCCCGATTTGCGGGGTCGGGCGGAGGTGATATGCCAGAGTGGAGCAAAAGCGATGGCCGATTTCACCCTCCACGACCTCGAAAAGCGCGTGCGTATGCGCGCGCAGGCGCCTGCCGACGCGTCCTATACGCGCAAGCTCCTCGACCAGGGGGTGGCCGAGTGTGCCAAGAAGCTGGGCGAGGAGGCGATCGAGACCGTGATCGCGGCGGTCGGCAAGGATCGCGGCCGCTTGATCGCGGAGACCGCCGACCTGATCTATCATCTCCTGGTCGTGCTCGCGGCGCGCGGCATCACGCTCGCGGAGGTGGAAGCCGAGCTCGCGGCGCGCACCCGGCAGTCGGGCTTGCAGGAAAAGGCGTCCCGCAAGGGCGGCTCCGGGCCGGCTCCGGCCGCGCGCAAGATCAAGACTCGACTTCGGCAGCCCAAGGCACGTGAGCAGGGGCGGGCGGGCAAGGGCGCGTGAGCAGGGCGATGGATCAGCGCACCGACGACAATGTCTCGCCCTACCGCATCTTCTCGCGGGCCGAATGGGCGGCAAAGCGCCACGACACGCCGATGACGTTGACCTCAGACGAGGTGACGCGGCTGCGGTCGCTGCATGACCGCCTCGACATGACAGAGGTCGAGGAGATCTACCTGCCGCTGTCGCGGCTGCTTTCGTTCTACGTCGCCGCGACCCAGCGGCTGTTCCATGCGCAGCAGAATTTTCTCGGCACTGAAGACGCCAAGATGCCCTACATCATCGGCGTCGCCGGCTCCGTGGCGGTCGGCAAGTCGACCACCGCGCGCGTGCTGCAGGCGTTGCTGGCGCGCTGGCCCAATGTGCCGAAGGTCGATCTCGTCACCACCGACGGCTTCCTCTATCCGAATGCGATCCTTGCGCGCGAAGGTCTGATGGAGCGAAAGGGCTTTCCCGAAAGCTACGACCTGTCCGCGCTGCTGCACTTCCTGTCCGACATCAAGGCCGGCCGTCGCCCGGCGCGCGCGCCGGTGTATTCCCACCTCATCTACGACGTGATGCCCAATCAGTGGATCGAGGTCGATCGGCCGGACATCCTCATCGTCGAGGGTCTCAACGTGCTGCAGACCGGGGCGCCGCCGAAGGACGGCAAGGCAATCCCCTACGTGTCGGATTTCTTCGATTTCTCGATCTACCTCGATGCCGACGAGGATGTGTTGCGGGCCTGGTACGTCGATCGATTCCTGACGTTGCGCGGGACCGCGTTCCGCGATCCGAAATCATATTTTCACCGCTACGCGACGTTGTCGGATGAGGAGGCGGTCGAGACCGCGGTCACGATCTGGACGCGCATCAATCTGCTCAATCTCAACGAGAACATCCTGCCGACACGCCAGCGCGCCGATCTCATCCTCAAGAAGGTCGAGAGTCATCTGGTCGAGGAAGTGGCGCTACGACGGTTGTGACGTAGCGTTTCATTCGTTCCGAAAAGCTGCAGACTTTTTGCACGCCGCTGTCACGTTCCGCGGGCTGGCCTAGCGTGCGACCGCCGCGCGCAGCGAGTTGATCGAGTACGGCTTGCGCAGCTTGGGAGCATCCGAGAATTCGGGAGGAAACGCGACCTGCTCGCCATATCCGGTCGCGAACACGAACGGAACTCCGATCTCGGTCAGGCGCTTGGCGATCTCGAAACTGGTTTCGGTGCCGAGATTGACGTCCAGCAGCGCGAATTCCGGCGGACGATCGGAAATCTCCCGCAGCGCTTGCGCCACGCTGCTCGCGCTCCGCACCGTGCCGACCCCGAACTTGCGCATGATGTCCTCGGCATCGAGCGCGATGATCATGTTGTCCTCGACCACGAGCACGTCCTTCGGCATCCGCCCGCCGTCTTCGGTCGATTCCGCAACCGTCTCCGCACCGGAGCGAACCTCGACCGGGGCGGCGTGGACGTAGGCTGCCGGAATCGTGAACAACGCGCGCAGGCCGGCGGGCGCGAATTCGACCTGCGCATCGCCTTTGAGATCGTGGCGGATGGACCGCTCGATCACGGTGCTGCCGAAGCCGCGCCGGGTCGGCGGCTTCACCGGAGGTCCCCCGTGCTCGGACCAGTCGATCGTGAGGTGCCCGAGCGCATCGAGCGCGGTCGCGATCTCGACGCGGCCGATGCTGTCGCTCAGCGCGCCGTATTTGGCCGAATTGGTGATCATCTCGTGGATGACCAGTGCGATCGTGGTGAATGCCTGCGGTTCGATCAGCACCTCCGGACCGCTGATGACGACGCGATCCGCCTTGGCGGCGAGGTATGCGCCGGCTTCCGCCTTGATCAGGCCGTGAAACGAGGCAGCACTCCAATTGTCGGCGGTGATCTGATCGTGCGCCATCGCCAGGGCGTGAATGCGACCGCCGATCACCTTGGTGAAGGCCTCGACATCACTGGCCGAATCCTTGCTCTGCGTGATGACGCCGCGGATCAGTCCCAGAATGTTGCGGACGCGATGGTTGAGCTCCGCGATCAGCAGTTCCTGACGTTCCTGCGCCCGCCGGCGTTCGGATTCCGTGAGATCGGACAGGCGCAGAATCACTTCGAGCAGGCTGACGCGCAGCGCTTCGGCGATGCGGCACTCGACTGCAAGCCAATTCGACGACTGCCCGCGCACCGTCTCCCGCCAGAGCTCGAAACTCTTGCGCGGTGTCAGCCGGTCGCCGAGCGGGCCTGACGTGACCGGCTTCGACGGATCGCCGGCCCAGTTCATGGTGCGGGAAATCTCCCGGCGGAAGAAAATCAGGTAATCGCGGGCCGGCCGCGACAGCGGCACCACCATCATGCCGGCGGCGCGCTCGGCAAACGCACGCCCGGCCGGATACTCGGCGCCGATGTCGTGGCGGGCGAACACCTCGCTGATGTTCCTGTCGGCCAGAAAGGCGACCAGCTTGGCGAATTGCGCTTCGTCCGGTGTCAGCCCTTTCAAGGTCGCACGATCATTGATCCAGACGCCGATTCCGTCACAGGCCAGGAGATCGGCGAGGTCGTCGAGATGCGCCACGATGCTTTCGAACTGTGTCGCCTCGTTCGCCATCACTGTGATCAACTGATGGTGCAGCTTCTGCGCACGCGCTTCGGCGGCGCTCTCGTTGTCGCGTTCGCGGTTCTCCATCAGCAGGGAAAACATCTGCCCGAACAGCTCGGCCGCGGTCCGGCGTGCGAACGAGACATGGTGCGGCGCGTAGTGATGGCAGGCGAACAGTCCCCAGAGCTTTCCCTGGCGCAAAATGGACGCCGACATTGAGGCCGCGACGCCCATGTTCTGCAGGTATTCGACGTGGATCGGCGAGACGCTGCGCAGGATGCTCATCGAGAGGTCGAGGGCCTGTCCCTCGCGATCGAGCTGCGGCTCGATCGCGGCGGGCTTCGCATTGACGTCGGGAATGATGCGCAGCCAGTTGCGCTCATAGAGAATCCGCGCCTGGCGCGGGATGTCGGACGCCGGATAGTGCAGTCCGAGATAGGATTCCAGACCCGACCGCGCCGATTCCGCGATCACTTCGCCGGAGCCGTCGTGATCGAACCGGTAGATCATGACACGGTCGAAACCGGTGACGGCGCGCATCTCGCGCGCGGCGACCCGGTAGAACGTGCGCAGCTCGCTTGTCTGCTGCAGCCGGGCGATCATGCCGCGGACCATGGCGCCGGCATTGATGGACGGGTCGTCGACGCAGGGCTCGCCTTCGATCACGACCGTGTCGTGCATGACATGCAGCGCCACGTCGCAGCGCAGCCCCCCGCCGGTGAGAACGACGCCGAAGGCGCGCGCGACCGTGTCTCCCATGATCGCGCTTTGCAATTGTCCGCGGATGGTGTGGACGGCGTCGGGGGTGAAGATCTGGTCGAGCGGCCGACCCAGCAGGTCGGCGGTCTCGACGCCGAGCCATTCGACGACGTTGCGCGACGTCCGCGTCACGCACCAGGTCGTGCTGGACACCGCGAGCAGAAAGCCGAACGGCTGCACCGATCCGAGCAGGTGGATCGGCTCCCGATCGCAGTTGGTCAAGTCGACGGCCGTGCCGTTGTCAGTCTGCATCGGCGGTCTCGGCTGCGACCCGACGGGCGCGGAGCCCGGCTTCGGGACGCCCGGCGATGAACAAGGCGAACGCTATTCTTGCGCCGGCGATGGCCTCGTCAGGGCACTCCCTTACGGGCTGCGAGGATTCCAGATGCGCCAGGAATGATTGCCACAACCGGTGGCCCTCGCCGTGACGCAGGTAACGCGTAGCGGCCCGAACCCGCGTGCTGCCGCCCGCGAGCAGATCGGGGACCAGCAGCCTGGCGCCGAGCCGGGATCCTTCGAGGACATAGAGCATGCCGAACATGCCGGCCGCTCCCGCGAGCGGCGGCGCTGTCGCGAGCACGACGTCGGTGATGCCGAGATCGGTGAGATCGGCGCGCAGGGCCGCGGCGCGGGTTCGCCTCGTCCAGTCCGGAAGCAGGAGGTCCACCCCCGCCGTGAGCAGGGCCTGCTCCAGCGGAAAGACGGCGGCTGCGGAGGCGAGCAGGAAGGAACGGTAGCCGGCTTCCCCGGCATCGAGCATGGGAGCAAACCGTGCGTCCACGACAGCGTGCAGCCCTGCGGTCGAAGCGCGCAGAAGCGAGCGCATCGAGCCCGAGACATCTGCTCCGCCTGGAGAGGGAACCATCATGTGCCCGTGAATTGACATCGCAGTTCGCGGATCGGGAAGTCGGCCTGCACGCGGCACAGCACCGTCGCCGCGCCGTGCGCGGCCCCGTTGCCATCCCATCGGCGGAGAAAAGCGAGCCCTTCGCGAACCCGCCTGCACCGACGCAAGGGCGTGCTCGTGGTCGAAAATCGGCGTGGCGCCCGGAAAGTCGTTTTTTCCGTCTGACCCTGGCGTGGCCATCCGGCGACACCTCAGGGAGCGAATTCGCCGGTTCCGTCAGGGAACCAAGCACATCGTTCTTGCGGCGTCTGTTCACTTGTGCACATAACGGCGCCGCTGGCGCAATTTCACCGTGTGGGGAGACGCAACGCATGGGTTTTCAAACGGGCGGGACGGGTCGCCTCGCGACCGAAAAGCCGTTCAACAACCTGCTGCGTACCCTGCGCGACCAGGATTATGCGCTGATTGTGCCGCACCTGGTCGAGGCCGAGCAGGCGGCCAACGAGCTGCTCTACAATCCCGGCGACGATGTCGACATGGTCTATTTTCCCTGCGCCTCGACGCTGGTGTCGTTTCTCGTCAGCAATGAGGACGGACGCGACGTCGAGACCATCCTGGTCGGGCGCGAAGGCGCCGTCGGCGGCATTGTCAGTCACGGCAAGTTGCCGGCCTACTGCCGCATCGTGGTCAAATATGGCGGCCCGTTCGTGCGCCTCCCGGTGAGCGTGCTCGAAGCGGCGAAGGGGCAATCGCCGACGTTGCGCTACCTGTTCGCTCGCTACGCCGACTGCCTGCTGGCGCAGATGTTTCAGTCCGCGGCCTGCAACGCGATCCACTCCATCGAACAGCGCGCGGCCAAGTGGATCACCTCCGCGATGGAGCGCACCGGCGACCATACCGTACCGCTCACCCAGGAGCAGCTCGCCTCGATGCTGGGCGTGGGGCGCAGCTACACCAGCCGCGTGATCCAGGCGTTCAAGGCGGATGGAATTTTGCAGACGCGCCGCGGCTCGTTGGTGGTGCGCGACCTCGACGCGCTCAAGGCGCGCGCGTGCCGTTGCAACGAGTCGGTCACCAGCCATTTCGACACCGTCCTGCGCGGCGTCTATCCGCATGAGGATAGCCGGGAGGTCGACAGCCGCGCCGTCGCGTGACCGCACGAATCGGCGCGCACCGCAAGGGTGCGATTTTTCTTTGCAGGCGACGGAATTAACCAGCCGACAACGAACGCACGCGTGGTTCGCGACCCGCCTCGATTCGTTCTCCGCGAACAAACCAGAACGCTGGCCCGGGCACGCGGCTGAAGCTCAAATTGCACGTTTGCTCCACGCGACGTCTCGCCTCATCTAAAATTCTTTTGCGCCCGTTGCCGGATTAACCCGCCGACAACGAACGGGCGCATGATTCTCGAACAGGCTCGATTCGTTCTCCGGGAACAGACCGGAACGGTCGTCGGCGCGCACCGCTGAAGGTGAAATTTGACATTTGCTGTCGCATTGGTGCCGTAGATCGGTTGCGTGAATTTCTTTCGTACGCCGCGGAATTAACCCGCTGACAACGAACGCGCGCATGACTTTCAACTCGGCTCGATTCGTTCTCCGAGAACAAACCGGAACAGCCGCCGCGCGGCCAACTCCCGCCGGTGAGATCGATGATTGCCGTCGTCGCGCGCACGTTAGGATGACGCTTTGACGCGATGATTTGTGTCGACAGTGGTGCACAACCGTGGCTTCACCCTGCGACGGTCGGGACGGTGCGCCGCACGGGCAACGCCAATGCCTTCATCACCATTCCCAGCGTGACGGCCCATGCGATGATCCAGAATGTGTCGAAGGGAAATTGGATAACGTGTCGAATGATTGCTTCGCGCAGCGTCCACGACAGCGGATCCACCAGGGATTGGACGATCCAGTTCGTGGCCGGTCGAATGAGCGCGTAGAATAGGTAGGACGCCACGTTGAGCAGGAAGAATATCGCGGTGAGCCGCAGCCGGTTGCCGCGCATGAGGTCCAGGGCGCGAGTGCGATCGAACACGCCGGTCCGCAACATCTGTGCCGCGATCGGGTAGGTCCACACCGCCACCGCGCTCACCGCCAGGATGGGTAACGGGTCCGACCAGCGTGCCCATGCCTCGAAGGCACCATCGCGCCCTTCGAACAGGGGATAGACTGCGAGCAGAAGCTGGAACTGCGCCAACCGGAACATGCCGTCGAGAAGATTGGTCGCCACAAAGACGGCTGCTCCGAGCAGGACCGCCGGGCTGAGCTCGAACCGGATCCAACCGGGGCGAATGCCGGGCACCGTGACGGTTCCACGATCGGGATTTTGATCGCAGACCTTGCTCAGCACGAAGGCCCATACCATGGCCACCGCCGGTGCGTTCACAAGCGGCGTGAGCCAGGTCGGCGGAAAAAACTGATCGAACAGCAGCCATTCCGGCATGCGTCGCGGCCAGTCGTTGATGAGCCACTCCAATATGATCCGGCATGCGGATTCGAGCGCGCAGGGAAACCACGCCAGCAGGAACAGTTGTCCAGCGTTGCGCACGCAGTAGTCCAGCGTCGCTACGACCGTGCTGAAAACGTGCAGTCGTCTCGACCGCACCCGCCGCGCAATGTTCAAGGCGTCCCCCGACACGTCGTCCGACCTCAGGCCATCATACCTACGCCGCGCGCCGGACTTCGTCGGCGAGTGCGCGATAGGACAGCGCCTCGGCGAGATGCACGCGGCCGACCTTGTCGGCGCCGTCGAGATCGGCGAGCGTACGCGCCACCCGCAGCACCCGGTGATAGCCGCGCGCGGACAGCCGCATGGCATCGGCGGCGTCGCGCAGCAGCGCCAGGCCGCCGCTGTCCGGCCGCGCCACGTCTTCGAGCAGCGGGCCATGCGCCGCCGCGTTGGTGCGCACCTGCGGCAGGCCGGCCGCGGCGTAGCGCTCCGCCTGCATGGCGCGGGCACGCGCCACGCGCTCCGCCACCTCACGGCTGCCTTCCGCCGGCGGCGGCAGGATCAGATCGGCGGCGGTCACCGCCGGCACCTCGATGTGGAGGTCGATGCGGTCGATGAGCGGGCCCGACAGCCGGCCCTGGTAGTCGGCGGCGCAGCGCGCATTCGCGCCGCGCTTGCAGGCGAAGCCCGGCTCGCTGGCGCGTCCGCAGCGGCACGGGTTCATGGCGGCGATCAGCATGAAGCGCGCGGGATAGGTCACGCGATGGTTGGCGCGCGCGATCGCGACCTCGCCGCTTTCGAGCGGCTGGCGCAGCGCGTCGAGCGCCTGCGGGTGGAATTCGGGCATCTCGTCGAGGAAGAGGACGCCGTGATGCGCCAGCGAGACCTCGCCCGGCCGCGCCCGCAACCCGCCGCCGACCAGCGCGGGCATGCTGGCGGAATGATGCGGCGCGCGGAACGGCCGGCGGTCGGTGAGCGCGCCGCCCTCGATCTCCCCTGCCACCGAGGCGATCATGGAGACCTCGAGCAGCTCCGCCGGCGTCAGCGGCGGAAGGATGGTAGCGAGCCGCGCCGCCAGCATCGACTTGCCGGCGCCGGGCGGGCCGACCATGAGCAGATTGTGACCGCCGGCGGCGGCGACCTCGAGCGCGCGCTTGGCGCTTTCCTGGCCCTTGATATCCTTGAGATCGACCAGCGCGCCGCCGGCCTCACGGATCTTCGGCTGCGGGCGCGCCAGCACCTGGGTGCCGCGGAAGTGATTGGCGAGCTGGATCAGTGAGGCGGCCGCGATGATCTCCATCTCCGGGCTGGCCCACGCGGCTTCGGCGCCGCAGGCGCCGGGGCAGATCAGGCCTTCGCCGCGGGCATTGGCGCCGATCGCGGCCGGCAACACGCCGGCCACTGCGGCGATCGAGCCGTCGAGCCCAAGCTCGCCCAGAACGGTGAAGCCCGCGAGCGCATCCGCCGGGATGGCGCCGATCGCCGCCATCAGGCCGATCGCGATCGGCAGATCATAGTGGCTGCCTTCCTTCGGCAGGTCGGCGGGCGCGAGGTTGACGGTGATCCGCCGCGCCGGCAGCGCGAGGCCGGAGGCGACCAGCGCCGCGCGCACCCGCTCGCGCGCCTCCGAGACCGCCTTGTCCGGGAGGCCGACGACATTGAACGCCGGCAATCCGGGCGCGACCTGCACCTGGACGTCGACGGCGCGGGCCTCGATGCCCTCGAACGCCACTGTCGCGACCCGCTGAACCATGGCAGCCCCTGCTGACCGGGAGGAGACTAACGGAACCTCGGGTTCCGGACAAGAACAATCCAAGAACAAGCGCCCGCTTTGCTGTGTGCTAGAAGCTTGCAAACTGATGGCAGTGAATCTTGCGGCAGGACATGAAGCACGTCGTGAACTCGTCAATTTTACGGTCTGCGATCCTGGGGTCGACCCTGGCGTTATTGGGACTTCTCATCGGTGCCGCGGCGTTGGGCCTGACCCCCACCTCCGCGCAACAGACCCCACCGGCGCCGCAGATCTGGACCGTGCCGGAGATCGGGGCGCTGCCGAACGATGCCGCCAGTCAGCAGGTGCGGCGCGGGCGCGATCTCATCACCGCCACCTACGCCCATGTCGGGCCGGAGGTCGCCGACCCCGCCAAGCGCTTCGCCGGCAACAATCTCGCCTGCGCCAACTGCCATCTCGAGGCCGGCACCAAGAAGTTCGGCATCCCGCTGTTCGGGCTGTTCTGGATGTTCCCGGAATACACCGCCCGCGGCGGCGGCGAGATCACGCTCGAGGATCGTCTCAACGCCTGCATGACGCGCAGCATGAACGGCCGGCCGATGCCGAACGATTCGCCGGAGATGCAGGCGATCGTCGCTTACATCAAGTTCCTTTCGACCGGCGTGGCGCCGGGCGAGGTGCTCTCGGGCCTTGGCGTCGGTCGGATGCCGGAGCTCGACCGCGCCGCCGATCCCGCGCGC
Organism: uncultured Alphaproteobacteria bacterium; assembly: GCA_963725065.1. Classification (GTDB taxonomy): domain Bacteria; phylum Pseudomonadota; class Alphaproteobacteria; order Rhizobiales; family Xanthobacteraceae; genus VAZQ01. The sequence continues at coordinate 248,489 of CAVRXD010000020.1, read as the reverse complement.
GGGAAGACGGTCTACGCCACCGCCTGCCTCGCCTGCCACAACACCGACGGCAGCGGCATCCGCCGCAGCCTGCCGACCACCGATCTCGGCTACATGATCCCGCCGCTGTGGGGCAGCGACAGCTTCAACGACGGCGCCGGCATGGCGCGGCTGATCACGGCGGCGAACTTCATCCATTTCAACATGCCGCACGGCGCCGACTACCTTCACCCGCAGCTCACGGTGGAGCAGGCCTGGGACGTCGCGGCCTATGTCATCTCGCAGCCGCGGCCGCGCAAGGCCGGTCTCGACAAGGACTTCCCCAACCTGTTGGAGAAGCCGGCTGACACGCCCTACGGCCCCTATGCCGACGGCTTCAGCGAGCAGCAGCACAAATACGGCCCGTTCGCACCGATCCGTGCGGCGATCGCGCGGCTCAAGGCGGAGAAGGAAGGATCGGCGCCAGCGCCGCGCTGAGCCGGTTCCGCCACAGTCACGCTGCAAAGTGTCTGTGGACGCTCGCGATACGGCGAGCGCGAGGCAGCGAGGACGATGATGGCCGCCATCAACGATCATATCGCCCGCGGCGGAGCCAATACGTGGCCTGACCTTCGCTACGACGACTGGAAGGACACCTGCGCCACGCTGCAGCTGTGGACGCAGATCGTCGGCAAGGTCAGGCTCAAGCTCGCCCCGATGGTGAACCACTGGTGGCAGGTCGCGCTCTACGTCACCGCGTCAGGGCTCACCACGTCGGCGATGCCGTACCAGGGCCGCTTCGTGCAGATCGACTTCGATTTTCTCGCGCACCGCTTGATCCTGCGCAGCAGCGACGGGCGCAGCGAGCAGTTCGCCCTGCAGCCGTGTTCGGTCGCCGACTTCTATGCCGAAGTCATGAAGCGCCTGCACGCGCTCGGTGTCGATATCCACATCTGGACCATGCCGTCCGAGATCGAGGGCGCCATCCCGTTCGAGCGCGATCGCGAACACGCCGCCTACGACGGGACTGCCGCGCAACTCTTCTGGCGCCAATTGGTGCAGGCCGATCGCGTGATGAACGCGTTTCGCGGCCGCTTCCTCGGCAAGTGCAGCCCCGTGCATTTTTTCTGGGGCAGCTTCGACCTTGCGGTCACGCGCTTCTCCGGCCGCACCGCGCCGCCGCTCACCAGCCACAGCCCCAATCTCGGCGACTGGGTGATGCAAGAGGCCTATTCGCACGAGGTCAGCAGTTGCGGCTTCTGGCCCGGCAACGGCGGCCTCGGCGAAGCGGCCTTCTACGCCTATGCCTATCCCGAGCCCGCCGGCTTCGGCGAAGCGCCGGTGCCGCCGCCCGGCGCCTACAACAAGGATCTCGGGCAATTCATCCTGCCCTACGAGACGGTGCGGACGGCGGACGCGCCCGACGACGTGCTGATGCAATTCCTGCAGAGCACCTACGAGGCCTGCGCCGACAACGCCAAGTGGGACCGGCGCGCGCTGGAGCGGCAGGCGCCGGTGAAATGATTCCGGCGGCTGATGTCGCTGACCTATCCGTCGTCATTGCCGGGCTTGACCCGGCAATCGATCGCTCTTCGATAAAAAGTACTTCTTTCGATGGATGCCCGGGTCAAGCCCGGGCATGACGTGGTGAGGACACGGGCAAGGAGAACGCCGGTACGCATGCGGCCGCCGCGTCAGCGCCGCTTGGCCTCTATCCGGTCCCAGATCATCGCCGCCACGTCGGGGCCGCCGAGCGCCTTCACCGCGCGGATGCCGGTCGGCGAGGTCACGTTGATCTCGGTGAGGTAGCCGTCGATCACGTCGATGCCGACGAAGATCAGCCCGCGCTCGCGCAGCGCTGGCCCGATGCGCGCGCAGATCTCGCGCTCGCGCGCGGTCAGGTCGGTCTCCTTGGGGGTGCCGCCGCGCACCATGTTGGAGCGCAGATCGTCGGGCGCCGGCACGCGGTTGACCGCGCCGCCGAACTCGCCGTCGACCAGGATGATGCGCTTGTCGCCGTCCTTCACCGCCGGCAGGAATTTCTGCACCACCCACTGCTCGCGGAAGGTGACCGTGAAGAGATCGAACAGCGAGCCGAAATTGAGGTCTTCCCTTGCCAGCCGGAACACCGCCTCGCCGCCCTTGCCGTAGAGCGGCTTCATCACGATGTCGCCGTGCTCGTCGCGGAACGCCTTGATCTCGGCGAGGTCGCGGGTGATCAGCGTCGGCGGCATCAGCTCGGGAAATTCCATCACGAAGATCTTTTCCGGCGCGTTGCGCACCTGCGCCGGATCGTTGACGACAAGCGTCTTGGGATGGACGCGCTCGAGCATATGCGTGCTGGTGATGTAGGCGAGATCGAACGGCGGGATCCTGCCGCAGCAGCACCACGTCGAACGTGGCAAGCTCCGCCCGCGCCGGCTCACCCAGCGTGAAGTGATCGCCGGGCTGGTCGCGCACCTTGAGCGGCTGCACCGTCGCGAACACCCGCGCATCGCGTAGCGCGAGCCGGTCCGGGGTGTAATAGGCGATGCCGTGGCCGCGCTTCTGCGCTTCCAGCAGCAGGGCGAAGGTGGAGTCGCCCCTGATATTGATCCGTTCGATCGGATCCATCTGCACGGCGATAGTCAGGCTCATCGATCCCCCGGAGCGAACGGCGTCTAGTGTGGCGGTTCAGAAGTCCGCATCATTCTGGCGGCGAATCCGAAATGCGGACTTCTGAACCAAAGCCACACTAGATTCAATAAGTTGTTAGTGTCCTTCGATTCCGAAGTGCGCAAACGAGCGTGCCGCACAAGGATGCGAACTTCGGAATCGGGACACTAGCCGCTGGTGTCGAACGCCGCCGTGATATGGCGCGGAATCCGCCCGGGCGCCACCAGCATTGCATCGAAGCGCATGTCGCGGATGCGGGCGTCGGGGTTGTGCGCGAGCCACACCTCGGCGGCGGCCGCGATGCGCTGGCGCTGGCGCGGGGTTACCGACCAGGCGGCATCGTCCAGGTTCTCGCGCGCCTTGACCTCGACGAAGATCAACAGCGTGCGGCGGCGGGCGATGATGTCGATCTCGCCCACCGGGCTGCGCCAGCGCCGCGCCAGGATGCGAAAGCCCTTGGCGATCAGAAAAGCGGCGGCGCGGCTCTCCGCCGAAATGCCGGTTCGGAACGCAACCTGGCGCTCCGGGCTGGGAGCTTCACGCGGATCTTCAGGCGGATTTTGGCGCGGGTCTGGGCGTCGAGCTGGACGCAGCGCCTGCAGCGGTCGGGCGCGCGGGCGCTCATCGGCCATGGTCGCGCTCGCGGCTGAGCTCCAGCGCCCGCTGATAGATGGCGCGGCGGGACTGGCCGGTGACGGCCGTGACCTCGGCCACCGCTTCCTTCACCGACACGCGGTCGAGTGCCTGGCGCAGCAGCGCGTCGAGTTCGCCCGCGTCGAGCTCGCCCTGCGCCGCCGGCGGGGCGATGACGATCACGATCTCGCCGCGCGGCTCCGGCGCGGCGGCGATCTCGTGCGCCAGGGCCGGCAGCTCGCCGCGTCGCACCTCCTCGTACAGCTTGGTGAGCTCGCGGCAGATCGCGGCCTCGCGCGGTCCCAGTCCCTCGGCGAGGTCGGCGAGCGCCGCCGCGAGCCGCGGGCCGGTCTCGAACAAGACGAGCGTGGCCGGGATGCGGTTGAGCTCCGCGATGCGGGTGCGTCGCGCCGCCTCCTTCGCCGACAGGAAGCCCTCGAAGAAGAAGCGGTCGGTCGGAAGCGCGCTCACCATCAGTGCCGCGAGCACCGCGGACGCGCCCGGCAATGCCGTCACGTCCGCGCCCTGCTCGCGCGCCGCGCGCACCAGCTTGTAGCCGGGGTCGGAGACCAGCGGGGTGCCGGCATCGGAAACGAGCGCAATGGCCGCGCCTTCTGCGAGCCGCGTCAGCAGCTTCGGCCTGGCCTCGGCGGCGTTGTGGTCGTGATAGGGCGTCAGCGGGGTGGCGATGGCGTAATGGTCGACGAGCTTGCGGGTGACGCGGGTGTCCTCGCACGCGATCACATCGGCGCCGGCCAGGACCTCGAGCGCGCGCACGGTGATGTCGCGCAGGTTGCCGATCGGGGTGGCGACCAGGTGCAGGCCGGGAGCCAGCGGTGGCGCGGTCACCGGTTGGCCATGGAGGACATAGCTCCGGACGGCCCGGTCGCGGGGCGGCCGGGCGGCCGAAGCGGCGGGTGCGGGGCTCCTCATGCGATTTAGTTTAGCGATGCGACCTTCCGCCGTCATCGGGAGCGTAAAAAATCATTATCCTTTTCATTCAGTTAACCGCTCGCCCCCAAAATGGCGATTGCAGGCATGCACTGGCGGCGACATGATGCGCCGTCGCCGCGGAGGCCGGCCCCATGTTTCGAGCATTGCAGGCCTGGAATTCACGGCCTGCGCGCGCCTCTTCGTCGTGGCTTGCCGTTTTGGTATCCCTCCTCCTGCTGGCCGGCTGCTCGGGAATGGGCGACCTGGGCGCGGGCACGTCGACCAGCGCGCCGCCGCCGCCTTCCCCCAATATCGGCACCGGCAAGGTCAAGGTCGGTCTCATCCTGCCGCTGTCGGCCACCGGCAACGCCGCGGTCGCCGCGCAATCCATGCGCAACGCCGCGGAGATGGCGCTCGCAGAATTCAACAATCCGGACCTTCAGCTGCTGGTGAAGGACGACGGCGGCACCGCGCAGGGCGCCCAGCAGGTGGCGCAGCAGGTGCTCGACGAGGGCGCCGAGATCATCCTGGGGCCGCTGTTCGCGCTCACCGTCGGTCCGGTCGGGCGGGCAGCGCGCGCCCGCAACGTTCCGGTGATCGCGTTCTCGACCGATGCCAACGTGGCCGCGCGCGGCGTCTATCTCCTGAGCTTCCTGCCGGAGTCCGACGTCGAGCGCATCATCGGCTACGCCGCCAGCCAGGGCCGCCGCTCGTTCGCCGCGCTGATTCCGGACAACGCCTATGGCAGCGTGGCCGAGGGCGCCTTCAAGCAGGCGGTGGCGCGCCGCGACGGGCGCGTCGTCGCGCTCGAGCGCTATCCCGCGGACAAGGCGAAGATGCAGGCGCCGGTCAAGACCGTGGCGCAGGCGGCGATGGGGGCGAGCCGGGCGGACGCGATCTTCATTCCGGACGGAGCCGACGGCGTGCCTGCGGTGGTGCAGATCCTGATCGCCAACGGCGTCGATCCTAAACGCGTGCAACTCCTTGGCACCGGCCTGTGGGAGGATGGGCAGATCTTCTCCAGTCCGCAGCTCGACGGTGCCTGGTATGCCGGCCCCGACTCGACCGGTTTCCGCAACTTCTCCGGCCGCTATCGCAGCCGCTACGGCCAGGATCCCGTGCGTACCGCCTCGCTTGCCTACGACGCGGTCGCGCTGGTGGCCGCCCTGGTGAAAACCCAGGGTCAGCAGCGCTTCTCCGAAAGCGTGCTGACCACCGGCTCCGGCTTTACCGGCATCGACGGGCTGTTCCGCTTCCGCCCCGACGGCACCAACCAGCGCGGGCTTGCGGTGATGAAAGTGTCGCCGACCGGCGGCCAGATCATCAGCGCGCCGCCGAAGGATTTTGCCGGGTCGGGGACGTAACGATCGACTGACCAGGCTGGCTCCCGCCTATCCTGCGTCATTGCCGAGATCAGTTCGTGCGGCAGACTCGGTCTGCTCCCTCCCCCCTTGTGGGGGAGGGCTGGGGAGGGGGGTCGTCGTTGTTGTGTCCGCCAACTGCTACCCCCACCCCCGACCCCTCCCCACAAGGGCCCACAAGGGGGAGGGGAGCACACCGATTGCGCGGCAACGGTGCTGCGTCCAACTAACCGAACACGCTCTGCGGCGTCCTACGCCGCGAGATCGGCGACCACGGCGTCGAGCACGGGAAAGCCTGCGAGCGTCACCCGCAGCATGCCTTCCGCGGTGGTCTCGACCGCGCCCTGCTCGCGCAGCAGCGCGACACGTCGCGGGTTGAGCGGGCGGCCGGCGAGCCGCTCGTAGCGCGCGGGGTCGATGCCTTCGGCCAGCCGCAGGCCCATCAGCAAAAACTCGTCCGCCATCTGCCCGCGCGTGAGCGGTTCGTCGGTTTCGACCCCGTGTCCGAGCGACTCCGCCCGCATCAGCCAGGTCTCCGGCCGCTTAGCGGTCGCGGTGGCGCGGCGCTCGGGTCCGATATCAAGCCGGCCGTGTGCGCCCGGCCCGATGCCGGCATATTCGTGCGCGCGCCAGTAGATGAGATTGTGCCGGCATTCCGCGCCCGGTCGCGCGTGGTTGGAGATTTCGTAGGCGGGCAGGCCGGCGTCCGCGCAGACCGCCTGGGTCGTATCGTAGAGCGCGCGGCCGAGATCCTCATCCGGCACGACGAGCTTGCCGGCCGCGTGCAGCAAGGCGAAGGCCGTGTCCTGCTCGATAGTGAGCTGATAGAGCGACAGATGCTCGCCCGCTTGCGCGAGCGCGCGTTTGAGCTCGGCCGCCCACGCCTCCGGCGTCTGTCCCGGACGTGCATAGATCAGGTCGAACGAGTAGCGCTCGAAGATCGAGCGCGCGACCGCGACGGCGGCGAGCGCCTCGTGCGCCGAATGCTGCCGGCCGAGCTGCTTGAGCGCGGCGTCATCGAGCGCCTGCACCCCGAGCGACACCCGATTGACGCCGGCCGCGCGAAATCCGCGAAAGCGGGTTGCCTCGACGCTGGTGGGGTTGGCCTCCAGCGTGACCTCGGCGTTGGGAGCAACCGGCCAGTGCCGCGCGATCGCATCGAGAATTGTGGCGACAGTCGCGGGCTGCATGAGCGACGGCGTGCCGCCGCCGAAGAAAATCGTGGAGACGATCCGTCCGGGTACGCGCGCGGCGGTGGCGGCGATCTCGCCGGCAAAGGCGCGCGCGAAGCGCGCCTCGTCGACGGCGGCATGGCGGACGTGGCTGTTGAAATCGCAGTACGGGCATTTCGACAGGCAGAACGGCCAGTGGATGTAGACGCCGAAGTCGGTCTCGCGATCAGCGCTTTGCAAGGCACGCCTCCGCAAGCTTGCGAAACGCCCGCGCCCGGTGCGAGAGCCCTGTGCCCCGCGGCGGCAGGCCATGTTTCTCCTCGCCCGTCATCTCGCCGAAGGTGCGGGCATGACCGTCGGGCAGGAACATCGCATCATAGCCGAAACCCTTGTCGCCGCGCGGCGGCCACACCAGCGCGCCCTCGACCGTGGCTTCGAAGTGTTCGGCGTGCCCGTCGGGCCAGGCGACACAGAGCGCGGAGACGAAATGCGCGGTGCGCTGACCGGCACTCACCGCTCCACGCGCGCGCAACTTGTCTTCCACGGTTGTCATGGCGTGCCGGAAGTCCTTTTGCGGCCCGGCCCAGCGCGCGGAATAGATGCCGGGGTCGCCATCGAGCGCGTCAACGGCGAGCCCGGAATCGTCCGCGAATGCCGGCAAGCCCGATGCCGCTGCCGCGGCCCGCGCCTTGATGTCTGCGTTCTCCGCAAAGCTCGTGCCGGTCTCTTCAGGCTCGGCCAGGCCGAGCTCGCCCGCCGATACCGCTTCGATTCCGTACGGCATGAGCAGCTCGCGCATCTCGCGCAGTTTGCCGGGATTGTGGGTGGCGATCACCAGCCGGCCAGAGATCGGGCGGTGCGCTCCTGCCGGGCTCTGAGTGACCGTACGCGACTCAATCACCACCGGACCACCTGTCAAAGGCTTCTGCCTCACTCCTGCTCCAAGTGGTTACTGCGGACCCGGCTGTCGCGGGGGCGACGCAAAAAAATGTCGCTCACATCACCGCTATCTTCTGCAGATCGACCAGCTTCATCACGCCCTTCTTGGCGAGCGCCAGCAGGTTGAGGAACTGCTCCTCGGTGAACGGAGTTTTCTCGGCCGTGCCCTGCACCTCGACGATCCGTCCATCGCCGGTCATGACGAAATTGGCGTCGGTGTCGGCCTCGGAGTCCTCGGCATAGTCGAGGTCGAGCACCGGCGTACCGTTGGCGATGCCGCAGGAGATGGCGGCGACGTGGTCGCGCAGCGGCTCGGCCTTGAGCATGTCGCGCGACTTCATCCAGGTGACGCAGTCGTGCAGCGCCACCCAGGCGCCGGTAATGGACGCTGTGCGCGTTCCGCCATCGGCCTGGATCACGTCGCAATCGACCGTGATCTGCCGCTCGCCGAGTGCGGGCAGATCGAGGATCGCGCGCAGGCTGCGTCCGATCAGGCGCTGGATCTCGACCGTGCGGCCGCTCTGCTTGCCGGCCGACGCCTCGCGGCGGGTCCGTTCCGATGTCGCGCGCGGCAGCATGCCGTATTCGGCGGTGACCCAGCCGCGCGCCTGCCCTTTGAGCCAGGGCGGCAGCCGGTCCTCGAGCGTCGCCGTCACCAGCACGTGGGTGTCGCCGAACTTCACGAAGCAGGAGCCCTCGGCATATTTCACCACGCCGCGTTCGAGCGATACGGCGCGCAACTCGTCGGGTTGTCGGCGGCTGGGCCGCATTGCTGGTCTCCTGCTCGGCGTTGCGTACTAGTGTCCCGATTCCGAAGTTCGCATCATTTTGCGGTACCCTCGTTTGCGAACTTCGGAATCGAAGGACACTAGCAATTTATTGATCTAGTGTGGCTTTGGTTCAGAAGTCCGCATTTCGGACTCGCCGCAAGAAATGATGCGGACTTCTGAACCGCCACACTAGGCAAGCTTTTAGGGGCCGCGGTCGGCACCGACAAGAGGGCGTTGCTCATTCCGGCTCGATGCCGGCGTCCCTGATCATCCTGGTCCATTTGTCGAGCTGGACCTTGACGAAGCCGCCCAGTTCCGCCGGCGTGCTCGAAAATGCCTCGAAACCGAGCGTGCCGATCCGCGCCTTGATCTCGGGATTGTCGACGATCTTGCGCAATTCGGCGTTGAGCCGCGTCACGATGTCCGGCGGCGTGTGCGCGGGCGCGAACACTCCCATCCATGAATCCATGTCGAAGTTGGTCACGCCCGCCTCGTGCAAGGAGGGAAGCTCGGGAAACAAGGTGCTGCGCTGTATCCTGGTGACCGCGAGGGCGCGCAGCGCATGGGCTCTGACATGGGGCAGGCCGCTGGTCAGGTCGATGAACATCATCGATACCCGCCCGCCGAGCACGTCATTGACCGCCGGCGGCGTGCTTCGATAGGGCACATGCACGAGGTTGATGCCGGCCCAGGCCTTGAGCGTTTCGCCGGCCACCACGCCGGATGCGTTGCCGCTCGCAAACGACAGTTTGCCGGGATGGGCCTTGGCGTAAGCGATCAACTCCGGAATGGACGTCGCCGGCACATCCGGATGCAGCACCAGCATCAAGGTGAAGCTTCCGATGCGCGAGACCGGCTCGAAGTCCTTTACCGGATCGTAGGCGATGCTCTTGTTGAGGCTGGGCGCGGCCGAGTGCGGGCTGTTGGTGCTCATCAGCAGCGTGTAGCCATCGGGTGCGGCGCGGGCGACATAGGCGGCGGCGATGGCGCCGTTCGCTCCCGGCTTGTTCTCGATGACGATGCTCTGGTTGAGCGCCTGTCCGAGATGCTGCGCAATGATGCGCGAAATGGTGTCGGTGGTGCTGCCGGGACCGAATGGGACGATGAGGGTGATCGGCTTGTTCGGATACTGGCCTTGCAGCGGACCTTGCATCTGTGCGGGGGCGCTCGCGGCCATGGCAAGCAGCGCGGCGCCGGCTGCGACGATCACGCGAAGCAGACGTGTCATGCATCGTCCCTCCCTGTCGCGATACGATGTTATTGTGGGTGTCGTAGTCCTCGCATGTGTCCGGCGTGTTTTGATCGCGAGGGGAGGATAACAGATTTGCGCAACTCCGGCGTGTCGCTTGAACGCAAGGTGCTGTCATGATTCCAGCCTGTCCCCCGCCGCGCGTGCCGAGCCGGCCGAAGATTCCGCTCCCTGCCGGCGCGTGCGACACCCATGCCCATGTGTTCGGGCCCGCGGCGCGCTTTCCCTATGCCGCCGACCGCAGCTACACCCCGCCGGACGCGCCGCTCGAAAAGTATCTCGCCATGCTCGATACGCTCGGCTTTGCCCGCGGCGTTCTGGTGCAGGGCAGCGCGCACGGGTCCGACAACTCCGCGATGCTCGATGCGCTGGCGCGCCAGCCCGGCCGGTTGCGGGGCGTAGCGGCCGCCGGTGCCGACGTGCCGCCGGCGGAGCTTCGCCGCTGGCATGCGCTCGGCGTCCGCGGGTTGCGGTTCAACCATTTCTTCCGTGGCGGGCAGTTGCATTATCGCGGCGGCGTGCCGCTCGACGACGCGCGGGTGCTGGCGCCGGTCATGCAGGAGCTCGGATGGCATCTGCAGCTTTGGATCGACGTCAAGGACTTGCCGGAGACGATTCCGATCCTGCAATCACTCGCGCTGCCGGTCGTGATCGACCATATGGGACGCAGCGACGCGCGCGCCGGCACGGCCACTCCCGGCTTTGAAAGCCTGCTGCGCTTCGTCGGCGCGGGCGGCTGCTGGGTCAAGCTTTCAGGCGCGCATCGCATCAGCCGCGTCGCGCCGGATTATCCGGACGCGAAGAGCTTCCACGAAGCGCTGGTTGCCGAGAATCCCGACCGCCTGGTCTGGGGCGGCGACTGGCCGCATCCGCGCATGGAAGAGGAGATGCCGGACGTGGGCCATCTCCTCGACCTGTTCACAGCGTGGACACCGGACGCGGCGATCCGCCGGCGCATCCTCGTCACCAATCCGCAGCGGCTCTACGGCTTCCCCGCCGCGTGAGCCGATTCCAGTCCATCGATGCAATGGGCCGGATTGCGCGCGCAGCTCAAAGCTTGATCAGGTCGAACTTGGTCAAAGTCACCTGCGGGCTGATGCGCGCGGCGGTCGCGAGGTGCCACGCGGTATAGAGCTCCGGGAACACGTCGTCGGCGGACATGCCGTCGACCGGGACGATTACCTTGAAGCCGCGCAGCGCGGCGGCGCCGGCCGTGTGCAGCACCGAGGTCTGGGCCTGCGTGCCCATGGCAACCACGGTCTTGATGCCCTTGTCCTTGAGCGTCTTCTCGAGGTCGCTGCCGATGAACTTGTCCGGCCCGAGCGGCGGCAGCACCAGCTCTCCGGCGGCGGGTGTGAGCTCCTTGAGAATGTCGGCCGGCACCGAGTTCGGCACCGCGACACTGTAGATGATCAACGCGCCCTTGGCGCGCGCCTGGGTCACCAGATCGCGCACTTTCGCCACCGAGTCCGCACAGCGCTGCCGGCGCTCCTTGGTGCAGGTCTGGTTGGTGAAATCCATCACCAGCAGGGCGGTCTCGTTGGGAACGATGGTCGCGGGTTTGAGCGCGGGCGGAGACGGCAGCTTGGCGGACGCCCACTCCTCGATCACGGTCTGCGCCTGCGCGCCGGCCCCCGGATTTGCAACCAGGACCACGGCCGCGGCCGCGCCGGTCAGCATCCGCTGCAGCTTCGTCATAGTCGATCCTCCCCCGAGATGGATTTTGATGGATATTATTATGTGGCGGCAGGCTAGTGTCCCGATTCCGAAGTTCGCATCATTGTGCGGCATGCTCGCTTGCGAACTTCGGAATCGAAGGACACTAGCAACTTATTGACCTAGTGTGGCTTTGGTTCAGAAGTCCGCTTTCGGACTTGCCGCGAAAATGATGCGGACTTCTGAACCGCCACACTACCAGCCCTGGCCGCGGGGGCAAAGACCGTGCAGGCTTGTACTCCGCGGCCCGGATGGACAACTTTGTTGGGTTGGAACGGAGGACTTATTGTCCCAGGACGTCCCGATCGGCGCGACGCAGGTGAGCCTTGCCCAGCTCAATGAGCGCTCGCGCGACATTTTCCGCCAGATCGTGGAGAGCTATCTCGCCACCGGGGAGCCGGTGGGCTCGCGCAACATCTCGCGCCTGATCACGACGCCGCTGTCGCCGGCCTCGGTGCGCAACGTGATGTCCGACCTGGAGCAGCTCGGTCTGGTCTATGCGCCGCACACGTCGGCCGGCCGGCTCCCGACCGAGACCGGCCTGCGCTTCTTCGTCGATGCGCTCATGGAGATCGGGGATCTCGGCGAAGCCGATCGGCGCGAAATGGAAGCCAAGGTCGCCACCGCCGGCAAATCCATGGACGCGGTGCTGAACGAAGCCTCCGTGATGCTGTCAGGGCTCACGCGCGCGGCCGGCGTGGTGCTGGCGGCAAAATCGAACGTGCGCCTCAAGCACATCGAATTCGTACGGCTCGAGCCCCAGCGTGCGCTCGTCGTCCTGGTCGCGGACGATGGGCAGGTCGAGAACCGGATCATCAGCGTTCCGGCCGGACTGCCGGGCGCGTCGCTCACCGAGGCGTCGAACTTCCTCAACGCCCATGTGCGCGGCCGCACGCTGGCGGAGGCCAAGACCGAGCTGGAGAAGGCGCTTGCGGCCGGCCAGGCGGAGGTCGATCAGCTCACCCAGAAGATCGTCGCTGCCGGCTTGGCGAGCTGGTCGGGCGGCGAGAGCGACGAGCGCAAGCTGATCGTGCGCGGCGCGGCGCACCTGCTCGACGACCTCAAGGCGCTCGAGGACCTCGAGCGGGTGCGGCTGCTGTTCGACGATCTCGAGACCAAGCGCGGGCTGGTCGATCTGCTCGGGCGCGCCGAGCATGCCGATGGCGCCCGCATCTTCATCGGCTCGGAGAACAAGCTGTTCTCGCTCTCGGGCTCGTCCACCATCGTCGCGCCGTACCGCGACGGCGCCGGCCGCATCGTCGGCGTGATCGGCGTGATCGGTCCCACTCGGCTCAATTATGCCCGCGTGATTCCGATGGTCGATTACACCGCAAAAGTCGTGAGCAAGCTCGTCGGAGGGTGAGGTTACCGCCCTTGTCGCGCATTGTGGCTTGATTTTTGGCCGCTCAACCCTGATATCCGGGGCGAATTCAATCGCAAGTGGGAACAATGTGATGACGGATACGAATGCCCGCCCATCCGTCGATGCGGGCGAAGAGCCCGAGAGCCGGGAGCCTTCTTCGCAGGCTTCCGACGCCAAGACGATCGACCCCAACGACCACGCCAGCGTTGCCGCCGAGTACAAGGACAAGCTCCTGCGCGTGCTCGCTGAAATGGAGAATCTGCGGCGCCGGACCGATCGCGAGATCGCGGATGCCCGCATCTACGGCATTTCCAACTTTGCACGCGATATCGTGGCCGTGGCCGACAACATGGCGCGCGCGCTCGGGGCATTTGATGCCAAGCTGCGGGAGCAGGCCGACGCCGGCACCAAGGCGCTGCTCGACGGCGTCGAGTTGACCGAGCGCGAGCTCGACAAGGTGCTGGAGAAGCACGGGGTGAAGAAGTTCGACCCGCTCGGGCAGAAGTTCGATCCCAATCTGCATCAGGCGATGTACGAGATTCCCGATGCCTCGCGGCCCGCGGGCAGCGTCGCCCAGGTGGTGCAGCCCGGCTACATGATCGGGGATCGCGTGCTGCGGCCGGCGCTCGTCGGGGTGGCGAAAGGCGGACCAAAGCCCGCGGCCGAGCCGCCCGCGAACGACAACGGCGGGTCCTCCGCGCGCAATCCCCCGAACTAGATCGCCCCCAAACCGGATTACATTCCGATCGTGTTGCGCCCCTCGCCCGTTGCGGAATGGCGGCGCTTCCTCCCTCGTTGCTCTGATCGCGCTATGCTCTACCCGCGCCCGGCCGACTCGGGCCGCGGGCTCTGTGCGTGGGGCATGCCCGCGGATGCGTGGAGGCAACGATGATACGCAGCACGGATCGCTTCCTGACCACCCATACCGGGAGCCTGCCGCGGCCGGACGATCTCATCCGCATGATGTACGCCAAGGAAGAGGGGGTGCCGGTCGAGCGTGAGGCACTGGCGGCGCGCGTGCGCGCGGCAGTGTCGGAGGTGGTGAGGAAACAGGCCGATGCCGGCATCGACCTCGTCAATGACGGTGAGATGTCGAAGCCGAGCTATGCCACCTACGTCAAGGACCGTCTCGCCGGCTTCGGCGGTACCGGCAACACGTTCGTGTACCAGGACCTCGCGCAATTCCCCAATCTTGCCAAGCGGGTCTTTGGCGATCCCGGTCGCTCGCGCCGCAAGACCCCGGCGTGCAACGCGCCCGTGCATGTGCGCGACCCCGAGGCGGCAACGACCGACATCGGCAATCTCAAGGCGGCGCTGGCCGAGATGCGCAGGACCGAAGCATTCATGAGCGCGGCCTCGCCCGGCGTCGTCTCGCTGTTCTTCCGCAACGACTATTACCCGAGCCAGGAGGCGTATCTGTTCGCGATTGCCGGGGCCATGCGCCAGGAATACGAGGCGGTCGCGAATGCTGGCATCGTGCTGCAGATCGATTGCCCCGATCTCGCCATGGGTCGCCACATCCAGTATGCGGAGCTAAGCCTTGCGGACTTCCGCAAACGCGCCGGGATGCACGTGCAGGCGCTCAACCACGCGCTTGCCAATATCGCCCCCGAGCGGCTGCGCATGCATCTGTGCTGGGGCAACTACGAAGGCCCGCATCATCGCGACGTGGCGCTCGCCGACATCATCGACATCGTGTTCGCGGCGCGGCCCAGCGCGATCTCGTTCGAGGCCGCCAATCCACGGCATGGTCACGAATGGACGCTGTTCGAGGACGTCAAGCTGCCCGCCGGCAAGGTGCTCATTCCCGGTGTGATTGAATCGAAGTCCAACTTCATCGAGCACCCGGAATTGATCGCTCAGCGCATCGGGCGCTACGCGCGGCTCGTCGGCCGCGAGAACGTCATCGCCGGCAGCGATTGCGGCTACGGCACCTGGGTGGGACAGGCCGCGGTCGATCCCGATGTGGTCTGGGCGAAGCTCGCGGCGATGGCGGAAGGCGCGCGGATCGCGTCACGGCAGTTCTGGCACTGACAATGTTCGCAGCGCTCCGTCGGCGTCAGCGCGCTTCAATTCCATCGCGCACGGAGCGAAAGCGCGGATAGGCGTCTTTCCAGGCTTGCTCACGCGCAATCCCGACGATCTGCATATAACCGCTGCCGCCGAAGCGCAGCCATTGCACCACTGTCAGCGCTGACGTACCCGTGGCATCCTTGGCATTGGCGAGGATCTGGTGGCCCTGCTGGCCGCTCAGACGCAACGGCTCGGACGTGGTGACACGGATCTCGCGCATGTTTGGCAGCATGGCCAGGACCTCGCGCGCGAACGTATCGCGGTCGGCACTCTGCGCCGGACCTCCGGGGGCGATGGCGGCGAGGATGTGCGGCTCGTTGGTGCTGTCCGGGGAACCGGCGGCGCCCGCGGGAGCATCGCTCAACATCACGGCGCGGCCGGGGATGACGCCTGCGATCCGAAACCCGGAAAATTCACCAACCTTGAACGGCAGCAGCCCGAGTTGTTCCTCGATCGGAACGGCCGCGCGAAACGCCAGCGTGGCCAGCGAAGCGCGGATCGCCGCGTCGGGATAGAGCGCCGCTGCCGCCTCCGGCATCTGCACGGTGACGAATGCCGTGAGCGAGGGCGAGGCGGCCACCAGGATCCATTTGCGGACCTTGGTATTGTCGACGTCCTGCCGACCAACGACCAGGAAGGCCTTGCCGCTGGGCAGCGGCAGGGCCTCGCGCGAATCCATCGTCATGCCTTGCCGCTTGAGCGCATCGGCGGTGACGGACGCATCCAGATCCGCATAGGCCTGGGGCGGCAGCGCGACTAGGATCATGGTGACGCTGTTGTTGAGATCCTCGTAGCCGAAGAACGTCTTGCTCGGCACCAATCCGGCCGGGGGCGCGAGCCCGATACGGGAGCCGGGCGGGTAGGTGGGCTCGGCGGCGGACACCGGCAATGCGGCAAGCGCGAGCATGAACAGGGCGAGAAGCGAGCGGAATGTTGCCATGCGGCGACAATACCGCGATTGATCGGCCGAGGAAACGGCCGGCGCCGTGTGCGCCGTTCGCAAAGACGTGATGCGATCAGCCCGCGGGAACGGTCACCCGCCGCAGCGTGAGGTTGATGCGGCCGCCTTCCGGCAGCAGGGTCGAGGTCCCCGGCATGATGCGGTCGACGCCATGAAAGGCGAGCCTCGCCTCGCCGGCGAGCACCACGGCGTCACCGGAGGCCAGGCGCAGGCTGCGGGTCGGGTCGCCGCGCTTCGTGCCCCCGATCCTGAACAGGCAGGTATCGCCGAGCGAAAGCGACACCACGGGCGCTCCTAGCTCGCGCTCGTCCCGATCCTGGTGCAGGCCCATTTTTGCCGCCGGTCCGTAGTAGTTGATCAAGCAGCTCTCGGGCGCGTGGGGGTAGTGTGCGAGCGCGTTCCAGGCCTCGATCACGACATCGGGCATTGCCGGCCATGGCTGTGCGGTTTCGGGATGGAGGGGCTGATACCGATAGCCGGCTTCGTCGGTCACCCAGCCGAGCGGCCCGCAATTGGTCATGCGCACCGACATCGGCTTTCCGCTTTTCGGCATCCGCGGGGTGTAAGCCGGTGCAACCGCCAGCACCGAACGCAACGCGCTCAGCAGCGCCTCCTGGGCCGGCCGGTCGAGATAACCCGGCACGAAGCGGAAGCCGGAGAGCGGGGTGGGGGTGGTCATGACGCTATCGCCGATGATTGATGTCCGTTATCAGATGGGTTCTGGGCGCGGGCCGGCGGCGTGGGCTCGCGAATCCGTGATCATATGTCTTGCGGGGGAAACCCGCCCTCCTATATGAGCCAAGACGCCGCAGGGGGCGGCATCGATGTGTATTTAGGGGGTCGGAGAAGGGACCCGCGGGCATCGCGGAATTTCCCGCTTCGGGTGCCGATAAGGGCCCGACCGACCTGCCGCAGAAGAGAGGAAGCGAGAACATGGGCAAGGTCATCGGTATCGACCTCGGCACCACCAATTCGTGCGTCGCCGTCATGGAAGGCAAGACGCCGAAGGTCATCGAAAATGCGGAGGGCATGCGCACCACGCCCTCGATCGTAGCCTTCACCGACGACGGTGAACGACTCGTCGGCCAGCCGGCGAAGCGCCAGGCGGTCACCAATCCCGAGCGCACCATCTTCGCCGTGAAGCGCCTCATCGGCCGCCGCTACGACGATCCGATGGTGGAGAAGGACAAGAAGCTCGTCCCCTACAAGATCGTGCGCGCCTCCAACGGCGACGCCTGGGTCGAGATCGAAGGCAAGACCTATTCGCCATCGCAGATCTCCGCCTTCATCCTGCAGAAGATGAAGGAGACCGCCGAGGCCTATCTCGGACAGAAGGTCGAGCAGGCGGTCATCACCGTTCCGGCCTACTTCAACGATGCCCAGCGCCAAGCCACCAAGGATGCCGGCAAGATCGCCGGCCTCGAAGTGCTGCGCATCATCAACGAGCCGACCGCGGCCGCGCTGGCCTACGGTCTCGACAAGCAGAAGACCGGCACCATCGCAGTCTATGACCTCGGCGGCGGCACCTTCGACGTTTCGATCCTGGAAATCGGCGACGGCGTGTTCGAGGTGAAGTCGACCAACGGCGACACCTTCCTGGGCGGCGAGGACTTCGACATGCGCCTCGTCAGCTATCTCGCCGACGAGTTTCAGAAGGAGCAGGGCATCGATCTGCGCCGCGACAAGCTCGCGTTGCAGCGGCTGAAGGAAGCCGCCGAGAAGGCGAAGATCGAGCTGTCCTCCACCACCCAGACTGAGATCAATCTGCCATTCATCACGGCCGACGCATCTGGTCCGAAGCATCTGACCATGAAGCTCACCCGCGCCAAGTTCGAGGCGCTGGTCGATGATCTCATCCAGAAGACCGTCGAGCCGTGCCGGCGGGCGCTCAAGGATGCGGGCCTGTCCGCGGCGGAGATCAACGAGGTCGTCCTGGTCGGCGGCATGACGCGCATGCCCAAGGTTCAGGAAGTCGTCAAACAGCTGTTCGGCAAGGAGCCGCACAAGGGCGTCAATCCGGACGAGGTCGTCGCAATCGGTGCCGCGATCCAGGCCGGCGTGCTGCAAGGCGACGTCAAGGACGTGCTCCTGCTCGACGTGACGCCGCTCTCCCTCGGCATCGAGACGCTCGGCGGAGTGTTCACGCGCCTCATCGACCGCAACACCACGATCCCGACCAAGAAGAGCCAGGTGTTCTCCACCGCTGAGGACAATCAGAACGCGGTCACCATCCGCGTGTTCCAGGGCGAGCGCGAGATGGCGTCCGACAACAAGATACTGGGTCAGTTCGACCTGGTCGGACTGCCGCCGGCGCCGCGCGGCGTTCCGCAGATCGAGGTGACCTTTGACATCGACGCCAACGGCATCGTCAACGTGCAGGCCAAGGACAAGGGCACCGGCAAGGAACAGCAGATCCGCATCCAGGCGTCGGGCGGCCTCTCCGAGGCTGACATCCAGCGCATGGTCAAGGACGCCGAGTCCCACGCCGAGGAGGACAAGAAGCGCAAGGCCGAGGTCGAGGCCAAGAACCACGCCGAGGCTTTGGTCCACTCCACCGAGAAGGCGCTTGAGGAGCATGGCGCGAAGGTCGGCGAAACCGAGCGCCGCGCCATCGAGAATGCGATGGCGGATCTCAAGGAAGCCCTCAAGGGCGGCGACGCCGATGCGATCACGGCCAAGACCAACACGTTGGCGCAGGCCTCGATGAAACTCGGCGAGGCGATGTACAAGCAGTCGCAGGAAGGCGGCGCCGGCGGGCCGGAAGGCCCCGGTGGTGCCGCTCCCGGCGGCGATGGCTCCGGCAAGAACGAGGACGTGGTCGACGCGGAATTCACCGAGGTCGACGACGACAAGAAGAACAAGAAATCGGCCTGACGCGGCGATGCGGTCGCGATGCCTGCAGTCGATTGCAACCAACACCCCCGGGGTCACAGCCGGGGGTGCATCTGTTTTGAAGCGCCATGAGTGACCAAGTAAGATCGGGCGACGACGCCACGGCGGAAAAGACGGGGTGGGATGCGGGCATGGCCAAGCGCTGCTACTACGAGGTTCTGGAGGTCGAACGCACCGCCGGTGAGACCCAGCTGAAAGCTGCCTTCCGCAAGCTGGCGATGAAATGGCACCCCGATCGCAATCCCGCTGACAAAACCTCCGAGGTCCGCTTCAAGGAAATCAACGAAGCCTACGAGGTCCTGAAGGACGCGGACAAGCGAGCCGCCTACGATCGCTTCGGCCACGCCGCCTTCGAGCACAATTCCGGCGGCCCCGCCGGCGGCTTTGGCGACGTGGCGTCCGCCTTCGCCGACATTTTCGACGATCTTTTCGGCATGGGCGGGGGCGCGCGCCGTGGGCGTAGTAGCGGCCGCGAGCGTGGCGCCGATCTGCGCTACAACATGGAGATCAGCCTCGAGGAGGCCTATTCGGGCAAGGCAGCGCAGCTCCGCATCCCGACGTCGGTGACCTGCGAGGCCTGTTCCGGCTCGGGCGCCAAGAGCGGCACCAAGCCCAAGGCCTGTCCCACCTGCGGCGGCCAGGGCCGCATTCGTCACGCACAGGGCTTCTTCACACTCGAGCGGACCTGTCCGGGCTGCCAGGGCCGCGGCCAGGTCATCGACAATCCCTGCCCGGCCTGTGCCGGCTCCGGGCGGGTGACGCGCGAGCGCGCCCTGTCCGTCAACATTCCCGCTGGCGTCGAGGACGGCACCCGCATCCGGCTCGCGGGTGAAGGCGAGGCCGGCGTTCGCGGCGGTCCGGCCGGCGACCTCTACATTTTCCTGTCACTGAGCTCGCATCCGTTTTTCCAGCGCGAGGGCGCCGATCTCCATTGCCGTGTCCCGATCTCCATGGTGGCGGCGGCGTTAGGCGGCGATTTCGAGGTGCCGACCATCGACGGCAACAACACGCGCGTGAAGGTGCCGGAAGGCACCCAGTCGGGACGGCGCTTCCGGCTTCAAGGTAAGGGGATGCCGGTGCTGCGATCGAAGCAGACCGGCGATATGTATGTCCAGGTCCTGGTCGAGACGCCGCAAAAGCTGACCAAGCGACAGCGCGAGTTGCTGAACGAGTTCGAGCGATTGTCGTCCAAAGATACCCACCCGGAATCGGCCGGCTTCTTCGGCAAGGTCAAAGAGTTCCTGGCGCGTTCCGGCTCGGCCTGACACAAAATTGCCGCGTTGCCCTTGCTGCCGCGGTCGTCCCGGTGCAAAGTCATAATCTGTAATCATTGCGCAGCGTTAGCCCCCTCATGCCGCTTCCCGCCTTGCAGCTCCTCGAAAAGAAATTCGAGCAACAGAAGCGCCTGTTCGAGGTCAAGAAGGTTGAGCTGGAGCGGGAGATCGAGCGGCACATCCAGCTCTTCGAGGAGAAGAAGGGTGCGTTCGAGAAGAAGATCGAGCAGCAATTCGAGAGCCACCGGCGCAAGTTCGAGCAGCGGCTCGAGATGCAGAAGCGCAAATTCGGCGTTCAGATCCGCCGCTTCGAGCAGAAGAACGGCATCCGGCTCGACGACGAAGTCCGCTTCATCCGCACCTGGATCGAGAAGCCGCTGTCGCTCGGCGCGGTAACGCCGTCGGGCCGCGCGCTCGCGCGCACCATGGCGGCGTATATCGATCCGAGCCGGCCGGGCCCGATCGTCGAGCTTGGGCCGGGCACCGGGCCGGTCACTGAGGCACTGGTGGCGCAAGGCATCGATCCGGCGCGGCTCGTCCTCGTCGAGTTTGATCCGACCTTCTGCCGGCTGCTGCGCGCGCGCTACCCCAAGGCCACGGTGGTGCAGGGCGATGCCTATAGCCTCAAGCGGCTGCTCGCCGGGCTGATGCAGAATCCGGCTGCGGGCGTGGTCTCCGGCCTGCCGCTGTTCACCAAGCCGCTACGGATGCGCCTGCGCCTCCTGTTTGACGCCCTCGACCTGATGGCGCCAGGCGCGCCCTTCGTTCAGTTCACCTACAACGCGGTTCCGCCGCTCCCGAAGCGGCTTGAGCGCGTGAGCGCGGAGCCATCTGAGCGGGTATGGATGAACATTCCGCCGGCGCGGGTGTGGGTCTATCGGAGAGACTGACGACGACAGCCAACGCAAGCGTGCGTATGGTGTCGCTGAAATGCGTCCTCCACCCTCTGCCACCCGTCCTCTGTCATGGCCGTTCCGAAAATTCTGGTCATTCCCGGCTCGCTGCGCGCGAAGTCGTACAATGTGCGGCTGGCGGCGCTCGCGAGCAAGGAGCTGACATTGGCGGATGCCGACGTCACCCGCATCTCGCTCGAAGACTATCCGCTGCCGATTTACGAAGCCGACACGACCGAGACATCCGAGCCGCCACGCAACGCGCTCAAGCTCAAGCAGCTGATGTCGGCGCACCAGGGCGTCTTCATCGCCAGCCCGGAATACAACGCCTCGCTGACGCCGCTGATCAAGAACGCGATCGACTGGATCGCGGCGGTGCGCGAGCGCGGCGAACCGCCCCTGGCCGCCTATCAGAACCGTGTCTTTGCGCTGGGCGGCGCCTCGTCCGGCCATTCCGGCGCGACCCATTCTTTGCTGGCGCTGCGCCAAGTGCTGGCGGTGGGCTGCCGGGCCTTGGTGCTGGCGGAGCAGGTGACGGTGCCCAATGCCGAACACGCCTTCGACGACATGGATCAGCTGACGGACGCGCGCGCGGCCGATCAGCTCAAGATCCTGGTGCGTAAGCTCGTCGATACCGCCAGGCTCATGGCATAAGGAGTAAACTGCCCGTATGGAAACTCCGGTGTCCCGCTTCATTGCCCGCTGCGCCGCCACAGCGACGCGACCGAGGAGGCTGCGCCGTGCGCCTTGCTCCGCGTGAGCGGTTGATCGTTGCCCTCGATGTCCCTTCGGTGGCGGAGGCGGAGGCGATTGTCGTGCGGCTCGGCGAGTCGGTCTCGTTCTACAAGATCGGCTACCAGCTGGCTTTCGCGGGCGGCATCGACTTCGCCAAGGTGCTCGCGGGCGCGGGCAAGCGCATTTTTCTGGACCTCAAGCTCCACGATATCGGCAACACCGTCGCCAAGGGAGTCGAAAGCGTCGCGGCGCTCGGCGCATCGTTCCTCACGGTGCACGCCTATCCGCAGACCATGCACGCCGCGGTCGACGCGCGCAAAGGCTCGCCCCTGCGGCTGCTCGCCGTCACCGTGCTTACCTCCTACGATGATGCCGACCTGGCCGCGGCCGGCTACGACTTCACGGTTTCGGAGCTCGTGGGCGAACGCGCGGCGCAGGCGCGCGACGTCGGAATCGACGGGCTGGTCTGCTCGGGCGAGGAGGCGGCGATGCTGCGCCCGATCGTGGGCGCCGGCATGGTGCTGGTGACGCCGGGCATCCGGCCGGCGGGCGCCGAGGCCGGCGACCAGAAACGCATCATGACGCCGATGGCCGCGATCGCAGCCGGCGCCGACCATCTCGTGGTCGGTCGCCCGATCGTCGCGGCGACCGATCCGAAAGCCGCCGCCGAAGCAATCATTGCCGACATCGCAAAGGCGGCGGGACCATGAGGGAGAGCTCGAGATGGCCAAGGGATACTGGATTCCGCATATCGATGTGAGCGATCCGGAAGGCTACAAGGCGTACATGGCCGCGACTCCGGAGGCGCACCGCAAATACGACGGTCATGTGCTGGTGCGCGGCGGGGCCTGCGAAGTGGTGGAAGGCAAGGGACGTGCGCGCAACGTCCTGCGCGAGTTTCCCGATTATGCCACCGCGCTCGCCTGTTACCGTTCGCCTGAATACCAGCGTGCAAAGCCGCTGCGCCTGTCCCATTCGACCTGCGATTTCGTGATCGTCGAGGGCTACGACGGCGAGCAGCCGCAGTCTTCGGCCCCGCCGCCCGCCGCCGCCCGCAAGGGTTATTGGATCGCTCACGTCGACGTGTCCGATCCCGAGGGCTACAAGGCTTATGTCGCCGCCAACAAATTGGCCTTCACCAAATACGGCGTGCGTTATCTCGTGCGCGGCGGGACATGCGAGGTGGTGGAAGGCAAGGCGCGCGGGCGGACCGTGGTGCTCGAGTTTCCGAGCTATCAGGCGGCGCACGACTGCTATCGCTCGCCCGAGTACCAGGCCGCGATCGCGCTGCGCAAAGACAACGCCACGGCCGATATCATCGTCGTCGAAGGTTATGACGGCCCGCAGTCGTAAAGCGGGTTCACCTCCGCGCGGGAAGGCGGGGTTCAGGGTGCGGTGGCGCCGGGGCGGATGACGGTGACGCCCGCATATTCGTGATTTGACTCGGGTTACCCGAATCTTGTACCAACACAGCATCATCCAAGAGTGCGCATCACGCCCGGGACGCATCATCGCTCCGGGCTTTTTCAACGCGGGAGCAATAAGTGACGCCGCGCGTGCAAGCACGCTTGCCGGATTTTGCTCGAACGTGAGACTGGAAAAGGGGCGCCGCCAGATCCGGCCCCCGCCGCTATGGCAGGGCAGCGGCGCTGCCGGCGGTCCATTTTGGGGAAACGAACCCACGTTGCAAAAGCGCAACAATGGCCGCTCGGTCGCGCTCCGGTCTGCATCAGTTGACCGCGGGGGTCGCGCTCCGGTCTGCCGTTGCTTTCTTTCGCGTCGCCGCCCCGTTATACCCGCGCCACATTGGCGGGGAGAAAACCGATGCCCGATATGCGGTTGATCGTAGCCGGC
Source organism: uncultured Alphaproteobacteria bacterium (assembly GCA_963725065.1). GTDB lineage: Bacteria > Pseudomonadota > Alphaproteobacteria > Rhizobiales > Xanthobacteraceae > VAZQ01. The sequence continues at coordinate 225,058 of CAVRXD010000020.1, read as the reverse complement.
GCCGGCGGGCGCATGGGACGCACGCTCATCCATGCCATTGCGGCGATGGACGGCGCGACCCTCGCGGGTGCGGTCGAGGCGGCGGGATCGGCCGTGATCGGGCGTGATGCCGGTGAGCTTGCGGGGCTGGGCAAGAACGGCGTGAGCGTGACCACCGAGGTCGAGCCGCTGCTCGCGCAGGCCGACGGGCTCCTCGACTTCACCGTACCGGCGGCAACCGTCGCTCTCGCCGAGCTCACGGCGCGCCGGGGGTTGGTGCACGTCATCGGAACCACCGGGCTGAGCGGAGAGGACGACGAGCTGATCGCGGAGGCCGGCAAGCGCGCGGTGATCGTCCAGTCCGGCAACATGAGTCTCGGAGTCAACCTGCTGGCGGCGCTGGTCAAGCGCGTGGCCAAGACGCTCGATGAGGACTTCGACGTCGAAATCGTCGAGATGCATCACAACAAGAAGGTCGACGCGCCTTCGGGCACGGCGCTGATGCTTGGACGCGCCGCGGCGGACGGCCGCGGCATCGATCTCGACCAACGCTCGGAGCGCGGGCGCGACGGCCATACCGGCGTCCGTTGCGCCGGCGACATCGGCTTTGCCTCGCTGCGTGGCGGCTCGGTGGTGGGCGATCACACCGTGATCTTTGCCGGGCCGGCCGAGCGCATCGAGCTCGTGCATCGCGCCGAGGACCGCATGATCTTCGCGCGCGGCGCGGTACGCGCGGCGTTGTGGGCGCGCAAGCAGAAGCCGGGGGTCTATTCGATGGTCGACGTGCTGGGCCTGCGCGACATCTGAGCTTCGAACTCAGCGGCGCAGCAGCGAGACCCCCGTCATCTCCGCCGGCTGCGGCAGGCCCATCAGTTCGAGCAAGGTGGGCGCGATGTCCGCGAGCCTACCGTCGCGCAGGGGACCGTTGCCGCCCCCCGTCAGCACGACCGGAACCGGATTGGTGGTGTGGGAGGTGTGCGGGCCGCCGGTGTTGGGGTCGCGCATCAGCTCGCAATTGCCGTGGTCGGCGGTGAAGAGCAACGCGCCTCCGGCCCTTGCGATCGCATCGGCGATGCGCCCGAGCCCGGCATCGACGGTTTCGACCGCCTTGATCGCGGCGGCCAGGCTGCCGGTGTGCCCGACCATGTCGGGGTTGGCGTAGTTCAACACGATCAGGTCGTATCGGCCGGAGTCGATGGCCGCGACCGCCTTGTCAGTCAATTCGGGTGCCGACATCTCGGGCTGCAGGTCGTAGGTCGCGACCTTCGGCGACGGCACCATGATGCGATCCTCGCCGGGATAGGGCTCCTCCTCGCCGCCGTTGAGGAAATACGTGACGTGCGGATATTTCTCGGTCTCGGCCATGCGCAATTGCGCGCGTCCGGTGGCGCCGACCACCGCGCCGAGCACGTTCGCCAGATTGTCGGGCGGGAAGATCGTCTGCAGGAAGGTGTCCAGATGCTCGCTGTACTGGGTCATGCCGACCGCCGCCGCGAACTGCACGATGCGGCCGCGCGCAAAGCCGTCGAATGCCGGGTCGAGCATCGCCCCCAGAATCTCGCGCACGCGGTCGGCGCGGAAGTTGAAGCAAAGCACGCCGTCGCCGTCGCGAATGCCGCGATAGCCGCCGACCACCGCCGGGACCACGAACTCGTCGCCGAGATCGTGCGCATAGGCATCCGCGATCACCGCATCGGCATCGGGGAAGCGCGGCCCTTCGGCGTCCACGATCGCGCGGTAGGCCTTCGCCACGCGTTCCCAACGCTTGTCGCGGTCCATGGCGTAGTACCGGCCGCTGACCGTCGCGATCGGAACCGACGGCGGGAGCGCCTTGAGCAGGCGTGCGATATCATCCCGTGCCGAGCGCGGCGGCGTGTCACGGCCGTCGGTGAAGGCGTGCACGACGGTGGGCAGATTTGCCTGCGCAAGGATCCCGGCGACCGCGGCGGCGTGATCCTGGTGCGAATGCACCCCGCCGGGCGATGCCAGCCCGACGAGATGGCAGGTGCCGCGGGTTCGCCGCACCCGTTCGATCAGGCCTTGCAGCGCGGGTGTGTGAACGATTTCGCCGCGCGCGACCGCCTGATGGATGCGGGGCAGATCCTGCATCACCAACCGGCCCGCACCGATATTGAGATGGCCGACCTCGGAATTGCCCATCTGTCCCGGCGGCAAGCCGACGTCCTCTCCCGACGTGCGCAGGAAGGCGTGCGGACAGCTCGCCCACAGGCGATCGAACGTGGGCGTGCGCGCCTGCCGGACGGCGTTGTCGGCCGCATCGTCGCGCCAGCCCCAGCCGTCGAGCACGACCAGCATCACCGGACGACGTGTCTGCATCTCGACGCTTCCTGTGCTTTCATCGATGCCTCGCGTGCATCGATCAGGAGACTTGTGTGGGATCGCGGATGTATCGTCAACCGGTGGCGCTGCTGCGGATCGCTTGCGCGGTTCCGATGACCATGACGAGGCTCCGCCGGTCGGGCGTGCCTTTCGTGTCACAGCGCCGCGAATTTCGCACGCGCCGCAGGCAAACCGTGCGGACACTCATAATCCGCAGCCGCGAATCAGATAGAACGCGTTCGCTGTCGCTTTCGGTCGGGGGGCTGAATTGGCCGCGCGGACACTCATTGCCGCGTTGGGATTGTTGTTGACGCACGCCGTGCCGACGCACGCGGGCGTCGACCGCCCACCGCAATTCATCGTGATGGCGTTCGACAACTGCACCGAGCTCGAGCGCTGGCAGGAACTCACCGATTTTGCCGCCGAGATGAACCGCGACGGCGACCGCGTTCACTTCACCTTCTTCGTCAGCGGGATCAATTTCATCGCCGACGGCAAGCGCAACATCTACGAAGGTCCGCATCAGCGCCGCGGCTATTCCCGCATCAGTTTCGGCGGCTCGCCCGATGAGGTTCGCAGGCGCGTAGACTATGTGAACGATCTTTACCGCAACGGCCACGAGATCGCCTCGCACGCGGTGGGGCATTTCAACGGCGCCGCATGGTCGAGCGCTGATTGGGACAAGGAGTTTCGCGCGTTCGGGGACATCGTGAACAATGTCGGCCCCAACAACGCGCTTGCCGAGATCGAGGCTGGCGTTTTCGGCGAGCGACGTGATCGGCTTCCGCGCGCCCTACCTCGCCAAAGGCGCCGGCCTCTACGGCGCGCTCAAGGCCAACGGCTTTCGCTACGACACCAGCGGCGTCGGCCACGCCGATGCCTGGCCCGAGCGGATCGACGGCATCTGGCGGTTCAATCTCGCCATGCTGAGGATCCAGGGCTCGGGCAAGGGCACGCTGTCGATGGACTACAATTTCTTCGTGGCGCAGTCGCGCGCCGCCGCCGATCCGCGCCGCTACGAGGCCGCCCGCGAGCAGACCCTGCAGACCTATCTGCACTACTTCAAGACCAATTACGCCGGCAACCGCGCGCCGCTTCACATCGGGCATCACTTCACCGGCTACCAGGGTGGTGCCTACAACGAGGCGCTGAAATCGTTCGCGCGCGCAGTGTGCGGCCTGCCCGAGGTGCGTTGCGTGACCTATGCCAGGCTGGCCAACTTCATGGATCAGCAGAATCCGGACACGCTCGCAGCCTATCGCAGGGGCGACTTTGCCCGCGCCGCGACGCCCGCCCTGAACGTGGCGGAGGCCGCGCGGTAGCGCGCACGCACCGCGTCCTGGCGTCACCCGCGGGGCGCGGGCCGTTAGCCGGCGCTGACCCGCCCGGTCTCCCAACCCAGCATGGCGCGCTTGCGGGTGAGGCCCCAATGATAGCCGGTGATGTCGCCGCTCTTGCCCAGCACCCGGTGGCAAGGCACCACGAAGGAGAGTGGATTCTTGCCGACCGCAGCGCCCACGGCGCGCGCGGCCTTGCTCGCCCCAAGCTTCGCGGCGATGGCGGAATAAGTCATCGCCCGGCCCAACGGAATTTCGAGCAGGGTCTCCCACACCCGCACTTCAAAATCGGTGCCGATGAGCACGATGCGCAACGGCCGGTTGGCGCGCCACAAGCTGGTGTCGAAGACGCGTGCTGCGAGCGGCGCCGTGCCGGCGCAGTCTTCCACGATATTGGCCATCGGCCAGCGGCTTCGCATGTCGGCGAGCGCGGCCTGTTCCTCGCCGGGATCGGCGAAAGCGAGCCCCGCAAGTCCGCGCTCGGTCGTCATCACCAGCGCCGTGCCGAACGGGGACGGGTGAAAGCCGTAGGATACGGTCAGCCCGGCGCCGCCGGATTTCCATTCCCCCGGCGACATCGCTTCGTGGGTGACGAAGAGATCGTGCAGCCGTCCCGGCCCCGAGAGACCGACCTCGAACGAGGCGTCGAGCACGCTGGCGGAGTCCCGCAACAGCCGGCGGGCATGGTCGAGGGTGAGCGCCTGCAGGAATGCCTTGGGCGTGATCCCGGCCCAGCGGCGAAACAGATGGTGGAGATCGCCGGCGCTCACGCCGGCCGCTGCCGCGATGGCCTCGATTTCCGGTTGTGCACGCCAGCGCTCGGAGACGAACGCAATGGCGCGGCGCACGATTTCGTAGTCGGCGGCGTCGCGGCTGAGCGGCTCGACGTTGGGGATGCGATCGGGCGATAGCATGGATGCCTCCATCGTTTGCCCGCTCCATCTAGGGCGCGGAAGCCGCGCCGCCCACCCGTTTTCTGTCGGATTAACGCTGGTCGAGCACGGTCCGCGTCGGCCCGCGCTTGGCCTCCCCGATCGCCGCCGAGAGCGCCAGTGCGAAGCTTTCCTTCTCCTGAGGCCCGAGGAAGCCGGCGATCGCAAGCCGCCGCCCATGCGAGACCAGGAACAGCCGCTCGATGCCGAATTCCGCATGCACCACGCGGTCGAGCTTCACCCAGAGCGGATTGAGCGTCCATTCGCTGATGCGGCCGCGATGGCTCACCTTACGCACGGTGAGCTCGGAGGGAGTGACCGTGACCTGCTCGTAGGCGTTGGCGCGGCGGTAGCTCACCCGGAACGCGAGATAGATCAGCAGCACGTCGAGCCCGCAGAAGCCGAACACCGGCCAGGCTCCGGCCAGGAGGAACGCCATGCCGGTCGCGAAGCTGATGACGCCCAGCACCATCATCAGTATCAGAAAGCCCTTGCGGCTGAGCGAGCGGTGCGGGGTGAGCACCGCCGAAAAGATCGTGGGTTCCGGGGTCCGGTCGTTGTCCGCTGACATGGCCCTCACTATACCGGAACCATGGCGCGCAAGACACTACGCAAGGTGGCACGCAAGGTCGCCCGAAAGGTGCCGCGGCGAACCGCGCAGAGCAGCAGCCTGCGTGCGGCGCGCGGCAGCGAGGCGCAGCTCAAAGGTCCGCGCAAGCGCGTAGCGGCCGACAAGAAAGCCGCCGCCGGCGCGATGCCGCAATGGACGCCGGCGGAGATCGCGGAAGCGTTCCGTCGGTTCCAGGCCGCCATGCCCGAGCCCAAGGGCGAGCTCAAGCACGTCAATCCGTTCACCCTGCTGGTGGCGGTGGTGCTCTCGGCGCAGGCGACCGACGCCGGGGTCAACAAGGCCACGCCCGCGCTGTTTGCGGCGGCCGACACCCCGCAAAAGATGGCGGCATTGGGCGAGGAGCGCGTGCGGGAGCTGGTGAAGACCATCGGTCTCTTTCGCACCAAGGCGAAGAACGTCGTGGCCTTGTCGAAGAAGCTGGTCGAGGAGCATGCCGGCGAGGTCCCGCGCACGCGCGAGGCGCTGGAGGCGCTGCCCGGCGTCGGCCGCAAGACCGCGAACGTCGTGCTCAACATTGCCTTCGGTGAGCCGACGATTGCCGTCGACACCCACATCTTCCGCGTGGGCAACAGGACCGGCATGGCAACGGGCAAGACACCGTTCGAGGTCGAGATGAAGCTCAATGAGGTGGTGCCACCGAAATACCGGCTTCATGCCCATCACTGGCTGATCCTGCACGGGCGCTACGTCTGCGTCGCGCGGCGTCCGCTGTGCGAGCGGTGCGTGATTGCCGACCTGTGCAAGTGGCCGGGAAAGACGGTGGTCGTAGGTCATCAGCCGTCAGAAGCAGTCCCTTAGCGCAGACCCGCGGTTCCCGCTTGCCGCCTTGCTGCCACCACGATCGACGCTCAACTAAAATTCCTCTGCGACTCACAAGGGATGATCGCCATGCATCGGTCATGGGGCAAGATCGTCATTGGCGGGCTCATTGCCATTGTCGTGCTGGGCGGCGCGCTCTGGGCATCGAGCGGGCTTTGGTCCACCCCAAAGAATACGCGGCCGGCCCTGGTCGATGTGCCGCCGCTCGCGCCGGTTGCCCGGAGCTCTGTCATCGTCACGCCGGCGACGATCGCGCTCTCCGCCATCCGCGACGCGATGGAGACGGCGGCGCCGCGCAATCTCGTCGGCAAGCGCGACAACCCGCTGCCGCAACTGCTGTCCAATGCCGAGATGAACTGGACCGTCACGCGTGGGCGCTTGGCGGTCACCGGTCGCCCGGATGGGCTCGCCGTGTCCACCAATCTGACTGGGACGTTTCAGGCGACTGGGCAAATCGCCGGCGACGCGGGCAATCTCGCGGGCGCGCTTGGCGGCTTGTTCGGCGGCCGCTTGGGGGAGAGCGTCCAGAACCTGCAGGGAAAGAAACTTGATCAGCGCGCCGACATCCGCGGCAGCGTCACGGTGACGTCGCATCCGTCGCTGTTGCCGGCATGGCGGATGGAGCCCAGCCTGAGCTCGCAGGTCGCGATCGCGGATGCGTCCCTGACCATCCTCGGCGCCAAGGTCAACGTCTCGAACGACGTCAAGCCGCTGCTCGATCGCACCGTGAATGAGCAGGTGGCGGCGTTGCAGGCGCGTGTGCGCGACGATCCGTTTCTCGAGGTTGCCGCCCGCGGCGAATGGACCAAGATGTGCCGTTCGATTGCGCTCGGCGCCGCCGCGCCCGGGATGCCGAATCTGTGGCTGGAGGTTCGCCCGACTCGCGCGTTCGCCGCGCAGCCCCGCATCAGCGAATCCACGCTTCTGCTTACCATCGGCGTGCAGGCCGAGACCCGCATTCTGCCCAACGAGACCAAGCCCGATTGTCCATTTCCCGCGCAGCTGGAGCTCGTGCCGCAGACCGAGCAGGGTCGTGTCAATATCGCGGTGCCGATCGACGTGCCGTTCACCGAAGTGAATCGCCTGCTGGAAGCGCAACTCAAAGGCAGGACCTTTCCGGACGATAAGAGCAGCGCATTCACCGCCACGGTCCAGAGCGTCAATCTTGCGGCATCCGGCGACCGGCTGCTGATCTCGTTGCGGCTCAAGGCCAATGAGAACAAGAGCTGGTTCGGCCTCGGCGCCGAAGCGACGGTTCATGTATGGGGCCGGCCGGTGCTCGATCGCGAGCGTCAGATGCTGCGGCTCAACGACATCGCCCTCGACGTCGAGTCGGAGGCCGCCTTTGGATTGCTCGGCGCGGCGGCACGGGCCGCGGTGCCGTATCTGGAACAGGCGCTGGCGGAGAATGCGGTGCTCGATCTGGTGCCGCTCGCGGCCAACGCACGCCAGAGTATCGAGCGGGCGATCGCCGACTTCCGCAAGAACGCCGACGGCGTCAACGTCGAGGCGGCCGTCACCGGTCTGCGTCTCGCGGGGGTTGAGTTCGACGCCAAGACGCTACGCGTGATCGCGGAAGCTGACGGTACTGTTCGCGTCACTGTGACAAAGCTGGCGAACAAGTGACGGGCGAGACGGAGCGTCGCCGCCGCGTCCCTATCGTCGCTGATCCATGAGCCGTCGCGGATCGTCCGCCATTCGCTTGTACATGTGCACCATGAATGCCATGGCGAACAATGGCGCGGCGAGATTGACGATCGGTATCGATACGAAGGCGGCGATGAACATGCCGGCCACAAAGACCGTGCCGCTGCGCGTCTTGCGCAAATGCTTGGTTTCCGCCACGGGCAGGTGGCGCATGGCCGCCAGCTCGAAATATTCGCGCCCGAGCAGATAAGCCGTGGCCAGAAAAAAAATGACCAGGCCCAGACCGCCGACGAGGAGGAACGGCACCGCGACGAGATAGACCAGGATCGAGAACAAAGCCGTCCGCGCACCTTCGAGCGCGGCGCGCAACGGCGGTGGTGGACTGCCGAGCGGATCTGCGGGGTAGTATGTGCGTTCCACTTCGAGCGCGATGTCGTCGACGAAGAAAGTTCCGACCAAAGCGGTCACTGCCGGCATCAGGAAGATCGATCCGACAATGATGCCGAGGCTCACGGCGATGGAAACGACCCAAGCCAGGATCGAGAGCGGCGTATGTGCGCTAGTGCCGAGCAGGCCCTCGGCCCAATCCATGCCATAGGTGGCAAGCCAGACCAGCAAGCGCTGAACAGCGATGCCGATGATCACGATCAGGACGAGAGCGAGCCCGACGGATTTCCAGAGCACCGTGCGGAACGGTGGTGAAAACATCTGAGAGAGTGCCTTGACGGCGGCGTCGAGCATCGGTGTTCTCCGTCCCAGCTCCGCCATTGCCCCTGCGGCGCCGAAGAGTTCCGGGGGGAGCACGAGGCGGACGTCACACGCTTCGATTCTTGAATAAGGCACCCCCGCAGCGATCCGGCAAGCGCGCCGGGCAAGGAAAAGATTTGGCGCGCGCCATGCGCTCCATGGTACATCTCGCAAAACTCGACAGCACTGACGCCATGAAACATTTCAGCCGCCGCTCGTTTCTTGCTTCTGCCGGCGCGGTCGCGGCGGGTCCCGCGCTTGGGGCGCCGCGCCCGTCGCCGACGGTCGAGGTGCCGCGCTCCGGCTGGGTGGATGCCGTCATCGTCGGCGCCGGTGCTGCCGGTATCGCGGCCGCGCGACGCCTTACGGCGGCGGGCAAGCGATATGTCCTCATCGAGGCCGCGGAAGAAGTCGGCGGGCGCTGCATCACCGATACCAAGATTTTTGGCGTGCCATACGATCGCGGGGCTCACGCTCTCTACGCTGGCGATATCAATCCGATGACGAAGCTCGCCGTTGCCGCGGGGTTCGACCTCTACCGGGCGCCCCCGGGACAGCGCATCCGCATCGGCAAGCGCTACGCGCGTGAAGGCGAGATGGAGGACTTTCTCGCCGGCCTCGTGCGCGCCAACAGCGCCATTGCCGACGCGGCGCGCAAGAGCGACGTCGCCTGTTCCCAGGTGCTCCCGAAGGATCTCGGGGAATGGCGGCCGACCATCGAATTCGTCCTCGGCCCTTACACTTGCGGCAAGGAACTTTCCGAGGTGTCGACCGTCGATCTCGCCCGCTCGGGCGAGCACGACAACGGTTCGTTCTGTCGCCAGGGTTTGGGCGCGCTGCTGACGAGGCTTGCGGCCGGGCTTCCCATCCTGCTCGGGTCGCCGGTGAAAACCATCGAATCGTGGAGCAAATTGCGCCTCGAGGTCGATAGTGCGAAAGGCCAATTTCGGACCGGTGCCATCATTGTCACCGTGTCGACCAACGTGCTCACCTCCGGCAAGATCAAGTTCGCACCCGATCTGCCCAAGCGTCATCTCGACGCCGCCAACAAGCTCAAGCTCGGCAGTCACGATCACGTGGCGCTGGAGTTGACCGGCAATCCGCTCGGGCTGCGCGCCGACGAGCTTGTGTTCGAACAAAGCGCGAGCCGGCAGACAGCGGCGATCTTCGCCAACATGGGCGGCTCCACGATCTGCGTGGTCGACGTGGGCGGCACGTTCGGCCGCGAGCTTTCCGCCAAGGGCGAGGCGGCGATGGTCGATTTTGCCGCCACTTGGCTCGCTGGCCTCTATGGCGCCGACATAAAGAACTCGGTCAAGCGCCGTCACGCCACGCGCTGGAACAACGAGCCGTGGGTGCTCGGCGCGTGGTCCGCCGCGGCACCGGGCGCACAACCGGCGCGCAAGATCCTGACGGAGCCGGTCAGCGGCCGCATCTTCTTCGCCGGGGAGGCCACGCACGAGTCGCTGTGGGGCACCGTGAACGGGGCCTGGGAATCCGGCGAGCGCGCCGCTGACGCGGTGTTGAAATTAATCGGCCGGCGCTAGCCGGTCTCTTTACGCTCTCAAGGTGCCGCCGGTCCGCTTGCCGACCTCCGCCACGATCTTGGCGGCGACCGCCTCGATCTCCTGATCGGTCATCGTCTTGTCTCGCGGCTGTAGCGTCACGGCGATCGCCACCGACTTCTTGCCGGGATCGATGCCCTTGCCTTCATACACGTCGAACACGCTCACGTTTGTGATCAGTTTGCGATCGACACTCTGTGTGGCGCGCAAGATGTCAGCCGCCTTCACCGCGCGGTCGACCACGAAGGCGAAATCGCGTGCCACCGGCTGAAATGGAAACAGCTCGAGAACAGGCTTCGCCCGCGTTGCTTTCGCCTTCGCCTCCGGGATCTTTTCCAGGATCACCTCGAAGGCGACCAGCGGCCCTTCGGCATCGAGCGCCTCGAGCGCGCGCGGATGCAACTCCCCGAAATGTCCGAGGACGTTCTGCGGCCCGATCTGGATTGTGCCGGAGCGTCCGGGGTGCAGCCAGGCCGGCCCGCCCGGGACGATCTGCAGCGCCTGCGCCGGGGCGCCGGCCGCGACCAGCACCGCGAGCGCGTCGGCCTTGGCATCGAAAGCATCGACCTCCGCTGCGGGGGTCGACCAGTGGCGGCCGGCGCCGGCCGGCTTCGCCAGCGCGCGACGTACGCCGCCGGCCGCGGTGAACTGGTCCTCGGGGCGCTCGCCGCGGAAGATCTGACCGACCTCGAACAGCGCCACGTCGGCCACGCCGCGATCGGCGTTCTTCTGGGCGGCCGCGAGCAGCCCCGGAATAAGGCTCGGACGCATGTCGGAAAGGTCCGACGCAATGGGATTGGCGAGCGCAAGCTCGGGCTTGCCGCCGCCGAACAGCTCGGCCTGTGGCTTTGCAATGAACGACCAGGCCACCGCCTCGACCATGCCGCGCGCGGCGAGTGCGCGCTTGGCCTTGCGGGTGCGCAGCTGAATGGGCGTGAGTACCGGTTTGCGCGGAGCCTCGCCGCGATCGAACGGCGTCGCGGGAATGCGATCGACGCCGAGGATGCGCACGACCTCCTCAACAAGATCGGCCTTGCCGTGCACGTCGGCGCGCCAGGACGGCACGGTCACCTTGACGCTCACGCCTTCTCCCGCCACCGCGAAGCCGAGAGCGCCGAGCACGCGCTTGATCTCAGGCAAGGCGACCTCGATTCCGGCCAGGCGCTGTACCTCGTGGGGCGGAAAATCGATCACGCGCGCGGGCGCGTCCGGCGTGCCCGCTACGGTCACCGCGGAGGGCTCGCCGCCGCAGAGATCGAGCACCATGCGGGTCGCGAGCTCGAGCCCCGGCAGCATGAAGGCGGGATCGACACCGCGTTCGAAACGGTAGCGCGCATCCGAATTGATGCCGAGCTTGCGGCCGCTCTGCGCGATATTCAACGGTTCCCATAGCGCGGATTCGATCAGCACGTCGGTCGTGGTCTCCGAGCAGCCGGTGGTCTCGCCGCCCATGATGCCGGCCAGCGACTCCACGCCTTGCTCATCGGCGATCACGCAGATCGTCTCGTCCAGCGCGTAGCGCTTGCCGTCGAGCGCGATCAGGCTCTCGCCGGCGCGCGCGCGCCGGACGGTCAGATTGCCGTGCACCTTTGCGGCATCGAACACGTGCAGCGGTCGGCCGCGGTCGTAGGTGATGAAATTGGTGATGTCGACGAGCGCGTTGATCGGCCGCAACCCGATTGCGATGAGCCGGCGCTGCAGCCAGTCGGGCGAGGGGCCGTTCTTTACCCCGCGCACCAGCCGTAGGCCGAATGCCGGGCAGAGCGAAGGCGTGGCGCCGAAGTCGAGCGTTACCTTGACCGGGCAGGGGAAGTGGCCTTCGGCCGGCTTGATCGGATCGTCCCTGAGCTTGCCCATGCCGGCGGCGGCGAGGTCGCGCGCGATGCCGCTGACGCCGGTGCAGTCGGCGCGGTTGGGGGTGAGGTTGATCTCGATCACGGGATCGTCGAGCCCGCCCCAGGCCGCGTAGTTTGCGCCGACCGGGGCGTCGTCGGGAAGCTCGATGATGCCCTCGTGGTCGTCGGAGATTTGCAGCTCGAACGCGGAGACCAGCATACCGCGGCTTTCAACACCGCGGATCGTGCCGACGCCCAGCGTCATGTTCTTGCCCGGAATGAAAGCGCCCGGCGGCACGAACACGCCTTTCATGCCAGCGCGCGCGTTGGGCGCGCCGCACACCACCTGCACCGGATCGCCATCACCGGTATTGACCATGCATACGCGTAGGCGATCCGCGTTGGGATGCTGCTCGGCGGAGATCACCGACGCGATCGTGAACGGCGCGAGCAGTTTTCCGCGGTCTGTCACGCTCTCGACCTCAAGCCCGATCATGGTGAGCTTGTCCACGATGGCTGCGAGCGGTTGCTCGGTGTCGAGGTGCTCCTTGAGCCAGGCGAGGGTGAATTTCATGATCGTGCGGACTCGGGCTGTTCCTTCTCCCGCTTGCGGGGAAGGGTCAGGAAGGAGGCATGCTCGATGACGGCGGTCGCGATCATGCGCTTAGTCCGCCAGCGAGCGTCGGGAAGTCGAGCGGACGGAAGCCGTAATGCGCGAGCCAGCGCATGTCGGCCTCGAAGAAGGCGCGCAAGTCCGGCATCCCGTATTTCAACATGGCGATGCGGTCGATTCCCATGCCCCAGGCGAAGCCCTGATATTCGTCGGGATCGAGGCCGCAATTGCGCAGCACGTTCGGATGCACCATTCCGCAGCCGAGAATCTCCAGCCAGTCGTCGCCCTCGCCGAACCGGATCTCGCCCTTGTCGCGCCGGCACTGGATGTCGACCTCGAGCGAGGGTTCGGTGAACGGGAAGAACGACGGGCGGAAGCGCATCTTGACCTGATCGACCTCGAAGAACGCCTTGCAGAACTCCTGTAGAATCCACTTCAGGTGACCGAGATGCGCGCTCTTGTCGATGACGAGCCCTTCGACCTGGTGGAACATGGGAGTGTGGGTCTGGTCGCTGTCGCTGCGATAGGTCCGGCCGGGAATGATGACGCGGATCGGCGGCTTCTTCGCCAGCATGGTCCTGATCTGCACCGGCGAGGTATGGGTGCGCAGGAGCAGCCGCGAACCGTCCGGCTTCGGATTGAAATAGAACGTGTCGTGCATTTCGCGGGCCGGATGGCCCTCGGGAAAGTTGAGCTTGGTGAAATTGTAGTCGTCGGTCTCGATGTCGGGGCCTTCGGCGATCGCAAACCCCATGTCGGCGAAGATCGCGGTCAGCTCATCCACGACCTGGGTGATCGGATGGAGCCGACCGGTCTCGGCGGGCGGTTCGCGTACCGGTAGCGTGACGTCCACGGCTTCGGTGTTGAGCCGCTGATCCAGCGCCAGCTCCTTCAGTGCGTCCTTGCGGGCGGTGAGGGAGGCGGTGACACGGTCCTTGACGCCGTTGATGGCCGCCCCCTGCTGCTTGCGCTCGTCCGGCGTCATTGTGCCGAGCGTTTTCAGGAGGGCTGAGATCGAGCCGCTGCGGCCCAGCGCGGCCACGCGTACGGCTTCAAGCGCGGCCTCGTCGGTCGCGGCCGCGATGGCGGTGAGGAGTTCGGTCTCGAGTGCGCGAAGGTCGGTCATGGGTGCTGCTCAGCTGCGCCAGCGCAGCGTCCTGGGTTCGAGCGGATTGACGAAGGCCCGGCCCTGGGCTTGCGCGGCGATCCATTCATCCTTGACGCGCATCCACCAGCGCGCCTGCGTGTCGGCATCGTTGATGAGCATCAGCCGGGGCTTGTGGACAAGGCCTTCGCGCTGCTTCACCACCACGTCCCGGTCCTGACCGAGGAACGTGTGCATGAACGGCCTGATCAGGGGCGCGAGCGGTGCCACCCATCCGGGCGAGGCCCAGAAGATCTGGTGGACCTCGGTCGCCTCGTCGGTGATCGGCGTGATCGCGGTGAGGCCGACGACGGCGTGACGCTCGCCATGCACTTCCTCGATGCGCAGTCCCGGAAGCTTGTAGGAAATCTCGGTTTCGACGTGGCGCCCGAGCAGCTTGTAGATCAGGTTCTGCGGCGGCAACCGATGCCGCACCATCCGCCAGCCGAGCTCGATCGGCTCGAACTGCTTTTCCTTCGGGCGCAGCTTCGTGGCCTGGTGCTTGAACCACCACGATGTGTGCACGAAGCCGGCGTGGGTCGGGTCCATGAGGCCGAAAGCCGCGTGATCGGTGGAGCAGGGGAACGGCTGCATGATCGCGGCCGCGGGTCGCGCGTCATCGGAGAACACCGGCATGCGCGGCGGGCGTGCTGGTTCGGTCTCGGCTTTGTCCGGGCGGGGGAAATAGATCCACACCAGGCCCTGCTGCTCCACGCAAGGATAGGTGCCGCAGCGGATCTTGGCGAGGTCGACCTCCTGGCCTTCGCGCAGCGACGGAATCTCTACGCAGCCGCCGCTGCGGTCGAAACGCCAGCCATGGTAACAGCAGGCGATGGTGTCGCCGTCGAAGCGGCCGTAATGCAGCGGGATGCCGCGGTGGGGACAGATGTCGCGCAGCGCGAATACGCGTCCATCGCGTCCGCGCCCGATCAGCACGGGCTCGCCCAGCAGTGTCTTGTGCACCATCCGTCCGGGACGTACGTCGGCGCCCAGAAGCGCGACGTACCACAACCCGCGCACAAGTTCGGCTTTGAGATCCTGCATCCACTGTCCCCGGGGTGACGAGCCCGGTTGTTACATCGGCATGAACGGCAAGTCGGTGTCGCTCGGCTTGCCGCCAGCCTGCGTCAGCATGCAATGCACTTGGCCGCGATGATGGGTCTGGTGATTGAACATGTGCGTGACCAGAAGCCACTTCGGCTTGGACACCTGCGCCTTCATCGCCCCGGAGTACCACGTGAGCTCGCCTGCGAGCGCGGCACTGTCGAGCCGCTCGGCCCACGCGAGCATGCCCGTATCGAAGGCTGCGCGTTCATGCTTCAGATCGTTCCAGTCATCGTAGATCGATACCGATTCGGGGATGCCGCCGTCCGGCTTGGGAGTGCCGGCGAGCCGATGCATCCAGATACGATCCGCCCACAACAGATGGTTGAGCGTGGCATGGATCGAGCCGAAGAAGGCGCCGCGGTCACGCCGCCGTTCGGTGTCGGCAAGCGCATCGGCGACACCATAAAGGTTCTGGTTCTGCCAGCGGTTATAGCGCGCCATGCGCTGCACATAGCCGGTGTCGATCATCGGCATATTCGGAGCACAGGCGATGCGGCCCCCGCGCGCAGGAAAGAAGGAAATCTCCGCCTGTGCGTCCGCCGGCGTCTGTCCTCCGTCCTCCGAGTGTCACGCCGCGATCGCGACTTTGGCCTTCTCGACAATGGCCGCAAAGGCCGCAGGCTCGTGGATCGCCAGATCGGACAGCACTTTGCGGTCGACCAGAAGGCCGGCCTTGGCGAGCCCGTCGATGAACCGGCTGTAGTTCAGCCCGAACGGCCGCACGGCCGCATTGAGCCGTTGGATCCACAGGGCCCGGAAGGTGCGCTTGCGACGCTTGCGGTCGCGGTAGGCGTATTGGTTCGCCTTCTCCACCGCCTGCTTGGCGACGCGGATGGTGTTCTTGCGCCGGCCGTAATAGCCCTTGGCGGCCTTGAAGACTTTCTTGTGCCTGGCGTGGCTGGTGACCCCGCGTTTGACGCGTGCCATGGCTGATCTCCTGGATTAGGTGCGGATGATGAATGCGGACGGCTACCCCTGTCGGCCAATGGCCGATCAGGCGTTGGGCAAATAATACTTCTTGATCTTGTCGCCGTCGGTCTTGAACAGCACCGAGGTGCCGCGCAACTGGCGGATTTGCTTTTTGGTCCGTTTGATCATCCCGTGACGCTTGTGGGACTGCTGATAAAGCACCTTCCCGCCGGCCGTCACCTTGAAGCGCTTTTTTGCGCCCGACTTGGTCTTGAGCTTGGGCATTTGGCTCTCCTTTGCGGCAACAGCCATGGACAAATGTCCGGCCGGCCGGATTTTGCTCGTTTGAGCGTGCTGATTGTGCACTTCCCGTCGCCACGGCAGCCCTTTCGGCCGGGCGGCGGAAGGGCGGCGTTATGGCAGACGCGGGAGCGAAATACAACCGTTACCCGGGTTCTTGCGCCAATTCAGGGCTCACCGGCTCCGCCGCAAGCCGCCCGTTCCACGAACCATCATTGCAGCCTTGGGGTTGCATGCCGGGGCATATGCCCTTTTGGCGGCCCCTTTGGCGCGCGCCATGCGGTCGGGGAGCCGACCACCTGCTGAGGGCCGCAGTTGCCGCCCGCGCCTCGCGGATGAGGTCTCCGAACGCCCGGCGACCGCTCCCCCTCGTGCCGTTCCAGGCTGAATTTGGCGCGGGGGTCGGGCCCATCCGCCAGGCCCCTCGTCGGCCGCGCCCAGACGGTCAGGCCGCGGACTCGGCCGCCTTCACGTGGTCGGCGAGGATGCCCGGCAGTTCCGCGACCGGGCTGCGTCCGAAGCCGCAATACGCGGCCAGCCCGAATTCCGGCAGGTACTTGCGGGCCAACGCCACACGCTGCCGGAATCGCTCCATATTGTGGATCGCGCCGAGATAGACGCGTGCGCCGCGCGGGTTGAGCTCCTTGAGCGGTGCGAAGAAAGCCTCGTCCTCGGTGTCCAGCAGCGGGATGTGGATCCAGTCCACCCGCCGGCCCGATGCCTCCAGGAAGGCGTTCGCAAGCTTCACGGTTTCGCTCAGCGTCTCCGGTTGAAAGCGCGGCCAGCCGCCGAGCGTCCCGAAACAGAGGTGATAGCCGAGCGCAACGTCCTCCGGGATGCCGGGGGAGAGATTGCGCACTTGCGAGACGTTGCGCTCGATCATGCTCTCCCGCGGCAACTGCGGAATCGCGCCGTAAGCGTCCTGCACTTCGGTCGCGCAGTCCCACTGGATGGCGAGTTCCTTGGCCGGAATCTTTTCAACGATCTTCGCCAGCTCGGCGCGTAGCGCGGCTTCGAAGCCCGGCTTGATCTTGTCGAGGTCGCCCTCGACCGGGAAAACCCGCGGTGGCAGCGCGCTGTTGACCATCGGCATCGAGACTTGAAAGCGGAGATGGCGAGGCAGCACGCCCTTTTCCTTCAACGTCCGGAACACGAAGTAGGAATTGACGGCGTCGCGTGCGAAGCCGAGGCGCCAACCCGGATCGCCGAAGCGCACGCGCTCGACCCCGTCGCGAACCTTGAATTGCCACCGGTCGGAATTGTCGTGCGGGTTGAGCCGCTCCACGCCGTTGTCAGGGCGCGGGTGCGCGAGAATGTCGAACTCCGGATGACCCGCGAACACCTGGTAGTGGATGCGGCTGATCCAGTGGCTGCGCGGCCCGACTTCTCCGTCGGGCACCGCGCTCAGGAAACGGCCGAGCGGCGCGCCGAAGGTCTCGAACACGTCCTGCGGCGTATCGAGGGGAATGCTGCCAACCAGCAACAGCTGCTCGCTCACCGATGTCACCCGCTTCCCCCCTGCACATACGTCGATCGCGATGTCGCGGTCTGTACCGGGATCGACGACGTCGGATTTCCGATCGGCTGCTACTGAGGATTGATTGCCGCCCCAACGTCCGTCACCGTGGCGCCAGTACCATCACCACCTGGCGGCCTTCGAAGCGCGGTTCCTGCTCGACTTTGGCGAGTTTGGAGGTGTCGTCCTTGACGCGATTGAGGAGCTGATAGCCCAGTTCCTGATGCGCCATTTCACGCCCGCGGAACCGCAGCGTGACCTTCACCTTGTCGCCCTCTTCGAAAAAGCGCTGCATGGAGCGCATCTTCACGTCGTAATCGTGGTCGTCGATCATCGGCCGGAGCTTGATCTCCTTGACCTCGACCACCTTCTGTTTCTTGCGGGCTTCCGCCGCCTTCTTCTGCGCTTGATATTTGTATTTGCCGTAATCGAGAATTTTGCAGACCGGCGGGGACGAATTGGGGGCGATCTCGACGAGATCAAGCCCGGCCTCCTGCGCCCTGTCCAAAGCGATCTGGATCTCAACGGGCCCGTGATTGTGGCCGGTCTGGTCGATCAGTTGGACTTCGCGAACTCGAATCTCCTCGTTGATGCGCGGGCCGTCCTTCGGGGCGGGCTGCGCGGGTCTCATTGGGCGACGAATGGCTCTGCTCTCCTCATGTCGTTGCAACGGCCTGCTACCGCAGGTCCCCAAAGGATCAGTACAAAACGGCCATAAGTCAACGGCTAATCGCGGTACACGGCGGCCATTCCCGTATTCCGGGCGGTGCTTCTTGCCGCGGGCCGGGAGCGACCGAGTGGGTCGCGATGCGCATTGAAACGCGCCCGCGCCCCTAAGTGTCGAGCGCGAGCAGCGACGTGTAGACCGCGCGGGTGGCCACGGCAACGCTTCGTGGGGAAAACATGTATTCCGCGAACTGCCGTGCGCGCACCGCCATCGCGTGGTAGGTGGCATCGTCGAGGGCAAACGCGGCGCTGATCGCGTCGGCGAATTCCTTCGCGTCGCCAGCCTTTGCCACCCAGCCGGTGCGCACGTTCTCCGGTATTTCCGGCGGCGTCGCCACATGTTCCGGCAAAATTCCGAGGTCGGCGGTGACCACCGGCCGCCCCATGGCTTGCGCTTGCGCCACCACCCGGCCGAGGACCGGCGGCGCGATGGCGGGCACGACCACGGTATCCGCGGCGGCAAATGCGGCCGGCAGGTCGCGGCAATGGCCGATCAATTGGATGCACGCCTGGACGCCCTTGGCCTGGGCTTCGCTCGCGATGAAACGCGCATATTTGCTATGGGTCCGGTGTTCGCCGGCGAGCACGAAGACGAATCCACCCACCCCGTCATCAAGGAGCGCACGCGCGACGGCGGGCAGCATCAGCTGACCATTCCAGGGGGCGACGCGCCCCGGGACAAGCAGGATGCGCGCGTCGTCCGGAATCTTCCAAGTCCTGCGTAATGCCTCGACCCGCTGGTGATCAACGGTCGAGGGGTCGAACGCGGCCATGTCGATCTGGCGTGGAATGACGGTGAGCCGATCGGGCGTAAGCTCATAGCGGGCGACCATTGGTGCCGCGGCGAAATTCGACGGCGTAATCACCCGGTCGCCGCGCGCGAGCGCTCCCGTCCAGTACGCGCGCAGTCCTGATGTGACCGGGACGTCGGGCAGCGTGGTGACGAGCCAGACCGCGACCTGGGCCGCGGCCATGCTGGCGATCCAGGCGCCGCCAACGCTCTGGGCGTGCACGATGTCCACCCGCTCGGATGTGACCAGCTTTTCAAGGGTGTGTGCGCTACGCCGGAGCTTGAGCGGATTGGCCGTGGCATTCACCATCGGAACCCATTCGCCGCCGAAGGCCTTGAGTTCGGACCCGAGAGGCCCATCCTCGGCGGCGATGAGCGCGCGGGCGCCCGATTGCAGCAGCGCGGCGGCGACGGTGAGCGCGGCGCGGGCCGAGGGCTCCTCGCGCAAGGCCGGCACGATCTGCAAGATAGTCGCGCCGGCCAATGTGCGCGGCGGAGCGTGCGTGTCGTCGCTTTCGTTGCTCACGGAGCTTACTTCCTCGGTCGTCACCGGCCTAAATCCCGCAAGGTGCGCTTGCATTCAATGGCGGCATGCGGCGAAAACACGGCACGGCTCGGCCTGCAATGCAAATGCACCCCCACCCCCAATCCAGACCCCGCAAATGCCCGATCTTTGCCTGAAATTCTTGAGTGTTGGAACCGGTATTGCGGCTCGCGGCATCGCCGTGCGGGCGCGCGAGGGATCGCCCCCGGGCCTGTTCTGGCTCGGGGGATTCAAGTCCGACATGAAAGGCACCAAGGCGCAGGCCCTCGACCAGTGGGCGCGGGACCATGGCCGCGCCATGACGCGCTTCGACTATTCCGGCCATGGCGAGTCCGAGGGCAATTTCACCGACGGAACCATCGGCCGATGGCTTGAGGAAAGCCTGGCCGTATTCGATGCCTGCTGCCGCGGACCGCAGGTGGTGATCGGCTCCTCCATGGGCGGTTGGCTCGCTTTGCTGCTTGCGCGCGAGCTGGCGCGGCGCGTGCAGACAGATCCCGGCTTGGCCTCGCTCGTGCTGATCGCGCCCGCGGTGGACTTTACCGAAGAACTGATGTGGAAGCGCTTTCCGCCGGAGATCAAGCGTGAGATCGAGCAGACCGGTGGGTGGGCGCGCCCGTCGCAATATTCCGACCAGCCCTATCTCATCACCCGCAGCCTGATCGAGGAGGGCCGCAGTCACCTCCTGCTCGACAACATGATCGAAACCGGTTGTCCGGTCCGCATCCTTCAGGGTGTGCAGGATCCCGACGTGCCGTGGCAGCACGCGGTCGAGCTCAGCTCCCGGTTTGCCCAGGACGATGTCGTGCTCACCTTGGTCAAGGACGGAGACCATCGCCTGTCGCGGCCCGAAGACATCGAGCGGCTCATTGCGGCGGTTGCCGAGTTCTAGTGCACGTCCCGTACGGCATTCGCATCAGGCCAGCTACGCCGGCGCCGCTGGCCTGGCCACGGCGAGATGGTCGCCGGCTTGATGGAGCGCGCGCAGGCCGTCGCGGTACGTGGGGTAACGTAGTTTCACGCCGAGCATGTT
Source organism: uncultured Alphaproteobacteria bacterium (assembly GCA_963725065.1). Taxonomy (GTDB): domain Bacteria; phylum Pseudomonadota; class Alphaproteobacteria; order Rhizobiales; family Xanthobacteraceae; genus VAZQ01. Next base: position 204,544 of record CAVRXD010000020.1, on the reverse strand, counting down.
CTTGAGCTTGCTATTGCGGGCGCGGATGCAGCCATCATAGAAGCTCAGCGCCAGCGGTGAGAGCAGCGGGCCGGCCTCCGAATAGGGTATCTCCGGCGGAGCATCGATCCCGAGCAGACGCGCCGCAAATGCGATTTGATCGGTCGGCGGTGCCGGCTCATCGTCGACCACGTTGAACACACCGTCCGCCTGCCGCTCGAAAGCCGCCTCGATCGCCTGCGCGATGTCGTGGACGTGGACGCGGTTCGATACATGGCCCGGCTTGGCGATACGATGGACCGTGCCGCGCAGAAGCCTGACCATTCCGTTCTGTCCCGGGCCATAGATGCCGCCGAGCCGCAGGATCGTCACCGGCATCTTCCGCCGTGCTCCCAGCGCCTGCCAGGCGAGCTCCGCATCGATGCGGGCGTGACCGCGGCGGGCATGCGCCGGAATGACCGGCGTCGTCTCATCGATCCAGGCGCCGCCGCTGTCACCGTAAACGCCAAGCGTCGAGAGATAGACCACGGAGCGCAGGCGCGGCGCCTCGGCAATCTCGTCTGCGAACGCCGCCAGCACCGGGTCACGGCCCTCCGCCGGCGCCGCCGATATGAGCAGCGCATCCGCCAGCGCGATGGCGGCGGTGAGTTGCCGTGAAGTGGCATCGAACAGCAGCATCTCGACCGATCGGCCGCCAAGCGATTCGCGGCCGAGTGCAGCGGCGCGCTCTTCGCTGCGGGTTGTGGCAACGACGCGGTCGAAGCGGGTACCGAATTCGGCGACATAGGACCGGGCGCAGTAGCCTAGTCCGATACAGAGGAGCGTGGGCATCAAGCCGCGGCCGTCTGGAGCGCGGCCGTCCACTCTTCTTCGACCAGAGGCTCGCTCTCCTGCGGCCGCCGCGCCGCGGCCAAGGCCGCGAGCCGTTCGGGCGGGAGCAGCCGGCTCAGTGCCCACACCGCCGCGCCGCGCACCAGCGGCGAAGGGTCCGCCAACAGCCGGACGGCGTCGGTCGCCAGCGTTGCGTCGCCGGAATTGCCGATCGCGACCAGCACGTTGCGCACGAAGCGATCGCGTCCCGCGCGCTTGACCGGCGATTTCGAAAACATCTTTCGAAACGCCGCGTCGTCGAGACGGACGAGGTCGGCAAGCCGGGCGGCGTGCAGCTCATCGCGCGACGCCAGCCGCATTTCATGGCCGGCCTGCGCAAACTTGTTCCATGGACAGACCGCCAGGCAATCATCGCAGCCGTAGATTCGGTTGCCGATGGCCGCGCGCAGTTCACGCGGGATGGGCCCCTTGTGCTCGATGGTGAGATACGAGATGCAGCGGCGCGCATCGAGCCGATACGGCGCGGGGAACGCAGCGGTGGGGCAGATGTCGATGCAGGCGCGGCAGGTGCCGCAACAGTCCGTCTCCGGCGCGTCCGCCGGCAGCTCGAGCGTGGTGAAGATCGCGCCGAGAAACAACCACGATCCGAACTGCCGCGAAACAAGATTGGTGTGCTTGCCCTGCCAACCCACGCCGGCGGCGGCGGCGAGCGGTTTCTCCATGACAGCCGCGGTGTCGACGAACACCTTCACGTCGCCGCCGCCTCGTGCGATGAGCCAACGCGCCAACGCTTTGAGCCGCGGCTTGATGATGTCGTGGTAGTCGTCGGCCTGGGCGTAAACCGAAATGGCGCCGCGGTCGCGCTTGCTCAGGATCGCCAGCGGATCGGCGTCCGGACCATAGTTGAGCCCCAGGATGATGACGGAGCGCGCCTGCGGCCACAACACGCGCGGATCGCCCCGCCGCACCGCAGTCGTTGCCATCCATTCCATGTCGCCGTGAGCGCCTTCGGCCAGGAACTGCCGCAGGCGCTCGGGCGCGAGCGGAATCGAATCGGGTCGCGTGATGCCGACGGTGTCGAAGCCGTGATGACGTGCGGCTGCGACCAGCGCTGTTTTGAGTGCCGCCGGATCGCTCAGAAGTCGAGGTCCGCGTACGTTTCCGATGGCGGAATTCCGGCCAGCGTCTCGGCCAGCAGCGGACGGAACGAGGGCCGCGACTTCAATTGTGCGTACCAGGTCTTCGCCGCCTCGTCTTCGTTCCATGGCACGTCGCCCAGATAGTCGGCCGCCGACAGGTGCGCGGCCGCCGCGAGATCGGCGTAGCTCATCCGCGGGCCCGCCAGCCAATCGCGCGTGCGCACCAGCCAGCCGATATAGGCCAGATGATAGCGCATGTTCTGGCGAGCCGCACGGATCGCGTCGGTGTCCGGCGATCCGCCCCCGGCACTCACCGGCATCTGCCGTTTGTACAACCGCTCCATGGTGAGCGGTCCACTGACCTCGGCAAAGAATTTGTCGTTGAACCAGTTCATGAGCCGGCGTACTTCGACGCGCGGCCCGGGCTCGCGTGGCAGCAGGCGCTGTTCGCCGAACTCGGCCCCTCGCGTTTCGTCGAGAAATTCGGCGATGATCCCGGGGCCGGGAACCGCGGGATAACCTTCCTCCACCAGCACCGGCGTGGTGCAGTCGGGGTTGAGGGCCAGAAACTCCTGGCGGCGCTCCCACACGCGTTCCTCGACCATCCGCGCGGTGACGCCATACTCGCCGAATGCCAAGCGTACGAAACGCGAGTGCGGGCAGAATGGGTGATGAAACAACGTCAACATGCGGCTTTAAGGATTGCGGCGATCTCGCGGCGCGCGGATCCCGCGGGGACGGTCAAATTAGGTTGCGCCGGGCCCTCTGATAGAGCCCGGGAGCAACCTGTGCAATCTTCCCCGTTCCCCGTTGCTCGCGGGTTAATGATGCGGGAAAAGCGCAGTCGCCAGATCTCCCGCGCCCGGTCCTGCGCGGCGCCCGTACCATCGTCCTGCCCGCGGAGTCCGTCATGTCCCTCGACCTGTTCAAGGCATTCGTCCTCGGCGTCGTCGAGGGCCTGACCGAGTTCGTGCCGGTATCCTCGACCGGGCATCTCCTCCTGGTGCAGCAGTTCTTCGGCTTCGATGACGATGATTTCGGCAAGACCTTCGCCGTGCTGATCCAGTTCGGCGCGATCCTGGCGCTGTTGTCGATATATTTTTTCCGTATCTGGCAGCTCGCGCTCGGCATGTTCAAGGATCCGGCCGCGCAACGGTTCATCATCGGGGTACTGATCGCATTTCTGCCGGCGGCGCTGGTCGGCGCGATCGCTCACGACTTCATCAAAGCGGTATTGTTCAACGTCTGGATCGTCTGCTTCACCTTGATTGTCGGCGGCGCCATTCTGCTGTGGGTCGATCAGATGGATCTCGATACCCGCTATCACGACGCCACCAAGTTTTCATTGCCGATGTATCTGGGCATCGGTCTGGCGCAGTGTGTATCCATGATCCCCGGGGTCTCGCGCTCGGGCGCCACCATCGTATCCGCCATGCTGCTGGGTGCCGACCGGCGTTCGGCGGCGGAGTTCTCGTTCTGGCTCGCGATGCCGACCATGGCGGGTGCCTTCGCCTATGATCTCTACAAGAGCCGCGGGCAGCTGAGCATGGACAATTCGATCCTCGTGGCCTTCGGCTTCGCGGTGTCGTTCATTTGCGCCTGGATCGTGGTGAAGACGTTTCTCGGCTACGTGCAGCGCCATGGGTTCGCATTGTTCGCATGGTGGCGCGTCGTGGTTGGATCGCTCGGGCTGATCGCGTTGGCGCTCGGCTACTGACGACGGCGTTGCCACTAGCGTTGTGAACAGCGGCGGCGTCCGCCCGCCTCGCTCCTATCCGATCACCTCGCGCGTCACTGCCCGGACGTCGCGCGTGCCGGTCAGCGTCAGCGCCACCTCAAGCTCGGAGCGGATGATGTCGAGCGCCTGACGCACGCCCGCTTCGCCGTTCGCCGCGAGGCCGTAGAGGTAAGCGCGTCCGATCATGCAACCGTGCGCGCCACGCGCGAGCGCCTTGAGCACATCATGGCCGGAGCGGATGCCGCCATCGAACAGCACCTCGATGCGGTCGCCCACGGCGTTCGCGATCTCGGGCAAGGCACGGATGGTGGAATGCGCGCCGTCGAGTTGCCGGCCGCCGTGATTGGATACGACGATGCCGTCGACACCCGCGGAGGCGGCGGTCTTGGCGTCCTCGACGTCGAGCACGCCCTTGAGAACCAGCTTGCCCGGCCAGAGGCTGCGGACCCATTCGACATCGCGCCAGCTTAGCGACCGGTCGAAATTCTGGTTCGACCAGGCGCCAGCCTTCTCGATCCCGACGCGGCCCTTCAGATAGGCCTCGACATTTCCGAACGTCTTGCGCCGACCGAGCAGCACCTTGAGGAGCCAGGCCGGTTTCGTGGCGATGTCGAAGGCGTTGCGTGCAGTCAGTCGCGGAGGAACGGTCAAACCGTTCTTGATGTCGGCGTGGCGCTGGCCGCGCATGGGGAGATCAACCGTCACGAACAGCGCAGAGCATTTTGCGGCCCGCGCCCGTTCGATCACCGATTGGCTAAAGCCGCGATCGCGGAACATGTAGAGCTGGAACCAGAACGGTTTGCTGACCGCGCTCTGCACGTCCTCGATCGAACAGATCGACATGGTGGACAGGCAGAACTTGATGCCGGCGGCTTCGGCCGCGCGGGCGGCAAGCATCTCGCCATCACCATGGACCAGGCCCGTGAGCCCGGTTGGCGCGATTGCGAGCGGCATCGAGACCGCCTCGCCCAGCATTGTGGAAGCAAGCGATACCTTCGATACGTCGATCAGCACGCGTTGCCGCAGCCGGATGGCGTTGAGTTCGTCGCGGTTGGCATTGAGCGTGAGTTCGTCATAGGAACCGCGCTCGACGTAATCGTAGATCGCGCGCGGGATTTTTCGCCGCGCGATCCGCCGCAGATCCTCGATATTGGTGATGATGGCCATTGCCGGTGCTGGAAATCAGTCGCGGGTCATCGGAATCGCAAGTCAGATCACTGACACCGGCCCCTGGAACTGGCCGGTCTTGCGGAATCGCCACAAATAAGACGGCACGATCGCCGCCATGGTGACCGGATCGACACCGAGCGCTTCCAGTGTACGTCCTTCACGTTTGGCCGCGTCCGAGACGACGCTGTTGTGACGCAGGAGCTCGACCTGATCGGGGGTCAGCAGCGGCTTGGGCATCAGCTGCAGCAAGGAGGCCTGAAATTTGGCGAGCCCGAACGGGAGCGGCACCAGCAGTCGGCGTCGCTCGATCGTCGCCAGCACGAACTGCATCAGTTCCTTGAAGCTGCGCACCTCGGGGCCACCGAGCTCGTAGGTCTGACCGTCCTGGGCACGATCTTCGATCGCGGCAACGACAGCGCTTGCGACATCCCCCGCGAATACCGGCTGAAAGAGGGTATGGCCGCCACCAACCAGGGGAAGCGCCGGGGAAAAGCGGGCAATCGCGGCGAACTTGTTGAAAAAGTCGTCCTCCGGGCCGAACAGGATCGAAGGCCGCAGAATGACGGCCGACGGCACGGCGGCGAGCACCAGCTTCTCGCCGGCCGCCTTCGAGCGCGAATAAAGCGATGATGCCTGCTCGTTCGCGCCGATTGCCGAGACGTGGACCATGCGCGCGCCGAAGGCGGCAGCTGCGAGCGCGACCGCCTCGGCGCCGAAGGCCTGTACCGCTTCGAACTTCTGCCGTCCGCGCTCGAACAGGATGCCGACAAGGTTGATCACCACGTCGGCGTCGCGCGCAGCCGCTTCTACCGAAGCCGGGTAGCGCACATTGGCCTGCACTGCGTGGATCTGACCGACCCGGCCCAACGGCTGGAGGTAGCCCGCGAGTTCGGGACGGCGCACGGCAACGCGAACGCGATAGCCGACCTTGGCCAACGCGCGCACAACGTGGCGGCCCAGAAATCCCGAGCCGCCGAAGACGGTGACCAGCGTTTCGAGGGGGATGGCGGTCATATGTGCTCAGTCCGGTCGGGCGCGGAATACAGGATCGCTCTGACGCTGTACAGGGCCGCCTTACGCCCATTTGACAAGCCCAAACGGTGGTCGCTGGCCATTTGACAACCCCAATCCTGCTCCGTACCTATCGCCGCAAAGCCCAGGTGGCGGAATTGGTAGACGCACTAGTTTCAGGTACTAGCGCCGCGAGGCGTGGAGGTTCGAGTCCTCTCCTGGGCACCATACTCATCCCTGTTATCGCCGGTCGGTGAGCCGTCATGACTATTCGCGTGCACCGCGGCGACCTGCCGGATCTGTCGCACTATCGCGCTGGCGCCGTGGCCATCGACACCGAGACGATGGGGCTCGATCCCTATCGCGATCGGTTGTGCGTGGTGCAACTGTCGCCTGGGGACGGCACCGCTGACGTGGTCCAAATCCCGGCGGGCGCGAGCGAGGCGCCGAACCTGACGAAACTGCTGGCTGACGGCGGCATCCTCAAGATCTTTCATTTTGCCCGGTTCGATCTCGGTGTGCTGCAGGAGCGGTTGGCGGTCATGGCGACGCCGGTCTACTGCACCAAGATCGCCTCCCGGCTCGCCCGCACCTATACCGACAAGCACGGTCTCAAGGATCTCGTGCGCGAAGTCCTGGGGATCGAGGTGTCGAAGCAGCAGCAGTCCTCCGATTGGGGCGCCGATGCGCTGACCGATGCGCAGGTCGCTTACGCCGCCTCCGACGTGCTGCATCTTCATGCCCTGAAGGAGAGGCTCGACGCCATGCTCGTGCGCGAGGGTCGCGCCGACCTCGCGGCCGCTTGCTTTCGCTTTCTGCCCGACCGGGTACGGCTGGACCTCGCCGGGTGGGCGGCGGAGGATATTTTCGCCCATTCCTAGGGTCGAAGATCGGCAAAGCGTACGAATCGGGTAACTTTTTCCCGCTATTTCCACAATCGGGGCGGTTTCTTCCGCCTTATTCTTGAGCGGCACTGCCGCGTCCGGGCCATATTTGGGCGCGACGATGGCGAGCCACGGGGGTAGCATCGCGTGGGGGAGCCGCCTGATTCTCGTTCGGGCGGATGGGGCTCGGGGATGAACGCTTTGGCGGCTGTGTCGGACGGCAACCAGCGAGGAGCGCATATTCTGGCGCGATCGGGACGCTCCGATAGCGCGCGGGCGTTCCGGGCGGCTGTGCGTCACAGCCGGCATGTCCGCATCTTGCGGATCGTAGTCCCGCTCAGCGTTGTCGCCGTTGTGGTCGGAGGGACCGCATTCACGATGTTGGTCAAGCCGTTGCGGGTGCTGACCGGCGCGAACGTGGATGTCGGATCGCTGGTCGTTTCCGGTACCAAGATCATGATGCAGCAGCCCCGCCTCGCCGGGTTCACTCGCGACAACCGCCGCTACAATATGATTGCGCAAGCTGCCGCTCAGGATCTCACCAAACCGGACGTGGTCGAGTTGCACGGCATCAATGCGACCATGGAAATGAAAGACGGGTCCGTGTTCGAGACGACGGCGAAGGCCGGACTCTACAACTCCAAGACCGAAAATCTGACGCTGACCCAGGATATCGTCGTGACGTCTTCGAGCGGCTACAAAGCCTTTCTGAACGAGGCGGTGATCGACGTTCGGGGCAGCAGAATCAAGTCCGAGAAGCCGGTGGAAGTGAAGACGGCGACCTGGACGATCAATGCCAATGGAATGGAGGTCGCCGAGTCCGGCGATGTCATGCGCTTCGACCGCGGCGTATTCGTTACCCTCCTGCTGGAAGGCAAGGGTCCCGTCATTACCAGCGACGGGCGCAAGCCATGAGCGCAGGACGGCCGGCTGGGTGGCGAGCGCTTGCCGCGCTGGCGGTTGCCGTGGGGCTGGCGGCCTACGGCTCCGACGCGGGCGCGCAGCAAAAGACCCAGGGGCCGCCGAATGCGCTGCAGGGATTCTCGCAGAATCGCGACGAGCCCGTGAAAATTCGGGCAGCATCGCTGGAGGTGCGGGAGAAAGACAAGCAGGCGACGTTTACCGGCGACGTGCACGTGCTGCAGGGCGATACCGAGATGCGCTGCAAGCTGCTCACCGTCTTCTACGAGGAAGATACGGGGACGCGTAACGTCAAGGCGGCTGAGCCCGGCCCTGGCGGCGACAAGCAAATCAAACGGATCGAGGCCAAAGGCAGCGTGGTTGTGGTCCAGAAGGATCAAAACGCAGCCGGAGATGCCGCCATCTTCAACATGCGTGAGAATACCGTAACCCTTACCGGCAACGTCGTGGTCACGCGCGGCGCCGACATCCTGCGGGGCCAGCGCCTGGTGGTCGACCTCACCACTGGCGTGTCCAAGATGGACCAAGGCCGGGTCGAGGGCTTGTTTCAATCCGGTCCCCGAAACACACCTTCCGACCCGCGCAACGCTCCCGAGAAGAAATGAAACGAGTTTGGTCGGCGGACTGCGACCGCCGCAGTATGCACCGGCGGATCAGGTCGGTGCGTGGGGTAGCGCGCCATGACCCCACCGAGTGCGGCCATCGGCGGCTCGCGCAAGTTCTTGATCAACAGGCCCGAAGTCCCCATCTTGGCAAAGGGTTGACAAGGCGATCCGAGCCGTTCCAATCGGCTGTGTTGCGCGCAGACACTGGACGGCGCAGTTGAACTCCGGGGCCTTCGAGGGCAGAGGCGTGCTCAACATCCTCGCGTTGTTTCGACACCGCCGCGCGCCTCGACGGACACGAAAACCCAACGGCAGCTCGCAGAGCATGGATCTGACCGCCCTGGGCGGGCCGATTTCGTCGGCCCGTGGAACCGTCGCCAAGGCATCGCCAACCAAGCCGCGTCCACGCCAAGATGCCGCCGCGAGCCGACAGGAGGGCGCGCAAGGCTACCTGGCCGCGCATAATCTCCAGAAGAGCTACGGCGGACGCAGGGTGGTCAATGGCGTCAGCCTCTATGTCCGCCGCGGTGAGGCGGTAGGCCTGCTGGGGCCGAATGGTGCGGGCAAGACCACCGCGTTCTACATGATCACGGGCCTGATCAAGGCGGAGAGCGGCCAGATCGAGCTCGACGGGCACGACGTCACGCATCTTCCCATGTATCAGCGGGCCCGCCTCGGGATCGGCTATCTCCCGCAGGAAGCGTCGATCTTCCGTGGCCTTAATGTCGAGGACAATATCCGCGCGGTGCTCGAAGTGGTGGAGCCCGACCGTCGCCGCCGCGACGACGATCTCAACGCGCTGCTCGAAGAGTTCGAGATCACGCGGCATCGCAAGACGCCGTCCATCGCGCTGTCGGGTGGCGAACGTCGCCGGGTCGAGATCGCCCGGGCGCTGGCGAGCCGCCCCAATTACATGCTGCTCGACGAGCCGTTCGCCGGCATCGATCCCAAGGCAGTGGTTGAAATCCAGCGACTGGTGCGGCGCCTGACCAACCGCGGTATCGGGGTACTCATCACCGACCACAATGTTCGGGAGACACTCGCCCTCACCGACCGGTCCTACATCATTTATTCCGGCCAGGTCCTGATGGAGGGCCGCAAGGACGACATCGTCAACGATCCGGAGGTCCGGCGCCTATACCTGGGTGAGGACTTCCGAATTTAGACGTTCTCCCCGCTATTCTGGTTCCGTCCCCCCTCTTAGCGAGAACTGTTCAGAACTGGTGTACACCGGGCCAATAACCGGATAAGCAAGAATTGGACCAGTTCATAGCGCGCTCACGGATTGATGATATCGATCGGCCCGCGGCGCGCCAGTTAGGACGACATGGCGCTTTCCCAAAGACTCGAAATCCGTCAGAGCCACGCGCTCGTGATGACGCCGCAGCTGATGCAGGCCATCAAGCTGCTGCAGCTCTCCAACCTGGACCTTGCGGCTTACGTGGAGGGCGAGCTCGAGCGCAATCCGCTGCTGGAGCAGATCGGGGAGGGCGACGGGGAGGCGGACCGGCGGACGCCGGATCGCGAAAGCCCATCTTTTGAGCAGGCCGCCGCCCCTGACTGGCAGAACGGCAGCCCGGACAGAAAGGATGGCGTGACCCACGAACGGCTCGGTGCCGATCTCGAGGACGTGCCTCCCGCCGATTCCGATGCCGCGACGTCGCGCTCGAACGGCGAGGCGCCGGCGGGGTATTCCGACTGGGGCACGACCGGCTCCGGTGGCCGCGACAACAGCGACTACAATCTCGAAGCCTTCGTTCCGGTGGAGACCACCCTGGTCGACCATCTCGCCGGGCAGCTCGCGCTGGCGGTGGCCGATCCTGTCCGGCGCATGATCGGGCAATATCTTATCGATCTCGTCGATGAGGCTGGTTACCTCGTCGGCGATCTGGCGGTGGTCGGTGAGAAGCTGGGCGCCCCGCTGCCCGCGGTCGAGTCCGTGCTGACCATCCTGCAGGGATTCGATCCGCCGGGCGTGTGCGCGCGCAATCTGCCGGAATGCCTCGCCATCCAGCTCAAGGAGCGCAACCGCTTCGATCCCGCGATGCAGACGCTCGTTGCGCATCTCGATCTGCTTGCGCGGCGCGACCTGGCGGCGTTGCGCAGGCTCTGCGGCGTGAGCGACGAAGATTTGACCGACATGATCCACGAAATTCGCGAGCTCAACCCAAAGCCCGGCTTGGCGTTCGGATCGGTCGTGGTGCAGCCGATCGTGCCGGATGTGTTCGTCCGTCCGGGTCGCGCCGGCGGCTTCATCATCGAGCTCAATTCCGACACCTTGCCGAAGGTGCTGGTCAACCAGAGCTACCATGCGGAAATCGCCAAGACCGCGAAGAACGACAAGGACAAGACCTATCTCGCGGATTGCCTGCAGACCGCCACGTGGTTGATCCGCGCGCTCGATCAGCGCGCCAAGACCATTCTGAAAGTTTCGACCGAGATCGTGCGCCAGCAGGATGCCTTTTTCGCCCGGGGCGTCCAGCACCTGCGCCCGCTCAATCTCAAGACCATCGCCGACGCGATCGACATGCACGAGTCGACGGTCTCGCGGGTCACCGCCAACAAGTACATGGCAACGAGCCGGGGCATCTTCGAGCTGAAGTATTTTTTCACCTCGGCGATAGCGGCGGCGGACGGCGGTGAGGCGCACTCGGCAGAAGCCGTGCGTCACCGCATCAAACAGTTGATCGATGCCGAAAGCCCCGCGCAGGTGCTGTCCGACGACACCATCGTGGAAAAGCTGCGCGAGGCGGGAATCGATATCGCCCGACGGACCGTCGCGAAGTATCGCGAGGCCATGCGCATAGCCTCATCGGTGCAGCGGCGGCGGGAGAAACAGACGGCCATGGGCCTCGTGCCCTGAAGTCCGCTCTGTGATATTCTGTTGCGGCGTGCTCTGCTGAGAGAGCCGGCTTCGTTCGAACGATGCATGCCGCGGAGGTGCGGCAAGCCGGTCTGCGTGCGTGATCAGGATCGTCGACCAGACTCCATCGGAGGTCGATCATGCCATTTCGCGTCTCGGGCAAGAATATCGATATCGGGCAGGCGTTGCGCGCGCGCGTCAATGCGCGCATCGCAGAGGTGACGGCGAAGTATTTCGACGGCGGATTTTCCGGCCACGTCACCATCGGCAAGGAAGGCTTCGGCTTTCGCACCGACTGCGTCGTCCATCTCGATTCCGGTATTGTGCTCGAAGCCGATGCGCTCGCGGCGGACGCTTACGCCAGTGCCGACCAAGCCGCCTTGCGTCTTGAAAAGCGTCTGCGCCGCTACAAGCACAGGCTGAAGGATCATCAGATGGCGCGTGCGGGCGGCCGTCCGCATGACGATCGTGCGCCCGATCGGGCTCCAACCAGCGCCCCGAACTATGTCATTGCCGCGCCCGAGCACGACAGCGAAGAGGAGGCGACGCAGTGGAACCCAGTCGTCATCGCCGAATCGACGGCCGCCTTGAAACGGCTTTCGGTCAGCGAAGCCGTAGTGGAACTCGACATGAGCGGCACGCCGGTCATGGTCTTCCGGCACGCTGGACATGGCCGGATCAATCTGGTTTACCGCCGCGCGGACGGCCACATCGGCTGGATCGATCTCCCGTCCATCGAACAGGACGCCCATTGACGGCCAACCAGCGCCTACTTATGGTCCGCCGCCTTTGCGACGGCGGCCCCTGCTGAGCTCCCAGTTTTCTGGAACAGATCCATGTTGCTCACCGATCTCGTCGCGCCCAACGCCATCATTCCGGCGCTCAGGGTCAACAGCAAGAAGCAGATTCTCCAGGAGCTGACCGCCAAGGCGGCCGAACTCTCGGGCCAGAGCGAGCGGACCATCCTGGAAATCTTGCAGCAGCGCGAAAAGCTTGGTTCGACCGGTGTCGGGAACGGCATCGCCATTCCACATGGCAAGCTGCCAAAGCTGAGCAAGCTGTTCGGATTATTCGCACGACTCGAAAGGCCGGTTGATTTCGAGGCGCTCGATGGGCAGCCGGTCGATCTCGTATTCCTGTTGCTCGCGCCGGAAGCCGCCGGTGCCGATCATCTCAAAGCGCTGGCGCGAGTTGCACGCCTGCTGCGCGATGCCGAGGTCGCCCGCAAATTGCGTGATTCACGTGATGCGGAGGCGCTCTATGCCGTGCTCGCGATGCCGTCGGCGAGCGCCGCGTAACGCGGATGTCCGACGAGGCGGACACGACAAAGGCCGATCGACCCTCGTCTTGAACGATCTTCCGCTTTTTCAGTGCAGGCTGACGGTCTCGATCTGCTGGCTGGCGGCATCCGCCATGACCGCTTCCCGGCTGTCGGCGAGCAGGATCGGCGTGCCATCCGCGGCGTGCAACACGAACACGCAGTGACCAGCCGGCAGTATCGGTGCGTCGGCACAGAGGAAGGCGACCTCCTCCGATCGGATTGCTCTGATATAGGCGACGCGGTTCCCACCCAATGCCGCGAGTTGCTCGTGCGACATCGTGGTGCGGTCTGCTGCGGGCCGATCGAACATGACACTGCTCCTCGCGCTTGAATTGCGCGAAGAGCAGTATCTGCGACTTCGACCGTCCTGGCTGTGTTATGGATCACACAGTTAGCCCGAATGTCGCGCCGGGACGGGAAAGCTCTCCAGAACCCTGGTTTTCGTGGTGATTTCCGCTGTGTCCCAAATCACACAGCCGGACCCAAATGCTCGACCAGGCGGTCGGCGGGGCGCCCTTTAATGCACGCTGACGGTCTCGAGCTCCTGGCTCCAGGCGTTGGCAATCGCCGCTTCGCGGCTATCGGTCAGCATGATCGGCGTGCCGTCGGCGGCGTGCAGCGCATAGAGCAACGTGCCGGGCGCGAGCTGCGGCGCCTGCGGGAATTGCCGTTGCACGTCCTCGGCGCGGATCATCTTCACGTAAGCGATCTTGCCGCCGCCCAAAAGCGCCAGCGCTTCGGGTGAGATCATGGGTTCTGGGAAGGCGATGTTATTGTTCGTCATGGCACTCAACTCCTTGCTGCTTCTAACGCGTCGAGCCCTGTTCGGGTTCAATCGGTGTCCGTGATGCTGATGGTCTTCACGATCCGTTCCGGTTCTGGCCGGACGAGATCGATCGCCAAAAGCCCATTCTTGAGGTCGGCACTCAAGACCTCCATGCCGTCAGCCAGCACAAACGTGCGCTGGAATTGGCGCGCGGCGATGCCGCGGTGGAGATAATGGCGCTCCTTGTCATCCTGCTGCCGTCCACGAATGACGAGCTGGCTCTCCTCGACCGTCACGTCGAGCTGGTCGCGGGTGAAGCCCGCGACTGCCAGCGTGATCCGCAGGCGGTCGGGTTGGCCGTTGGCACGAGCGATCCGCTCGATGTTGTAGGGCGGATAGCCGTCGGCAGCCTTGGCGACGCGATCGAGCGCACGCTCTATCTCGTCGAACCCGAGCAGGAATGGGCTGGACAAAGAAGGAACTCGGGACATGGTCTCAAAGCCCTCGTAAGCGACTTTGACGGGGCCCTTGCGGCACCCCCTCGACCGTCCGACGGACGGGTTTTCCACCCTCGGTCGGTCCCGCTCAATATGGGGGGTGCGCGTTAAGGCTTCAAGAACGGCGGCCCCGGGGCGCCCAGCCGGCTTCCAGCCTGCTTCGGGCGCGTCCTGCCTCCGGCGCGGGCGCGCTCGCACGGCGCCACGGATTGAGCCGCAGGCGCGGGCACAGTATGGATCGGCGGATTACGGTCTGGTCAAAGGAGTGAACCTTGCGCATTGCCATCATGGGTTCGGGAGGCGTCGGGGGCTATTTCGGAGCCCGGCTCGCCAAGGGCGGTGCGGACGTTCATTTTGTGGCGCGCGGCAGCCACCTCGCGGCCATGCGCGAGCGCGGCCTCGCGGTCGAAGGCGGGCCGGAGGCCATCCACCTTCCCAGCGTGAACGTGACTGACGACCCGAAGACCATCGGTCCGGTCGATCTGGTGATGTTCTGCGTCAAGCTGTGGGACACCGAAGACGCGGCCCGGCAACTCCTGCCGATCATGAAGCCGGAGACCGGCATCATCTCGTTTCAGAACGGGGTACAGAAGGACGACATGCTGCGGCCGATCTTCGGTGACAAGGCGCTCATGGGCGGCGTCGCCTATGTCGGCACCAATATCGGTCGGCCTGGAGTCATTGCCCAGACGGGCCCGCTGCAACGCCTGGTTTTCGGCGAATACGACGGCCGCCATTCGCCGCGTGTCGAGACGTTCTACGAGGCCTGCAAGCGGGGCGGCATCAATGCCGAGATCAGCGACGATGTCCGCCGCTCGATCTGGGAGAAGTACGTGGTGCTGGTTGCGATGTCCGGCGCCACCACCGCCACGCGCAGCACCATTGGGCCGATTCGTACCAACCCGCTTGCACGGGAATTCCTGCTTGATCTCGCGCGCGAGGTGGTCGCCGTTGGCCGTGCCCATGGAGTGCAACTGCCCGCGGACTACGCCGAGCAGCGCATTCCGTTCTTCGACGGCTGGCCGCCGGAAATGACCACATCCATGCACCACGACCTGCAGGGCGGCAAACCGCTCGAGGTCCGCTGGCTCTCCGGCGGCGTGGTCGATCTTGGCTCGCAGGTCGGAGTGCCCACGCCGATGAACCGCGCCGTGCGCGACATATTGATCCTCCATGCGGGTGGCGGCGAGGCCAAGCCGGCACACGCGGCGCCGTCACACTGATCGAGGTCACACTCGCGTCATTCGGAACTATCAGAAGACGTCCTTGCTCATCGAGCCATTGGCTCACGCTCCTGCCAGCTTGAACAGCTTGATTGCATTCGTGCGTCCGATCTTGCGGCGATCGGTTTCGCCGATCTCGGCCTTGTCGAACCATGCGGCGGCCTCGCCCATGTCCTCGAACGGATAGTCGACCGAGAACATGACCCGGTCGACGCCCAGCTCCGCCACGGCGTCGATCATGGCAGGCGTGCTGAAGTGACCTGACGTCGTGACGTGGAAGTTGGCGCGGAAATAGTTCGCCACCGGTTTGCGCGCCGCGTATTTGTGCGGGGCCTTCATCCAGGAATTCCGGTTGTCGATACGCCACAGATAGTACGGCAGCCCCTCGCCGAGGTGGCCGAGAATGATCTGCAGTCGCGGCAACTCGTCGAACAAGCCGCTGCCGATCAACCGCAGCGCGTGCACCGCGGTCTCGGCATGGAACGCCCAGTTCGGTCCGAGCAGCCAGTCGTGTCCTTCGTAACCGCGCACCGATCCCGGCAAAGGATTGCGCGGATGCAGATAGAATGGAACGTCGAGCCGTTCGACCACTCGCCAGAACGTCCGGTATTGCGGCAGATCGTAATACACCGCGGTGTCGGGCGATCCAACTTGCGAGAACCCGTTGACCAGGGCGCCTCTGAAACCGAGGTCCTTGACGCAGCGCTCCAGCTCCGCCGCCGCGTTGTCCGGGTCCTGCATGGCCAGCGCCGCAACGCCCACGAAACGATCCGGCCGTTTGGCGATCTCGCGCGCCAGGACGTCGTTTGCCTCGCGCGTCACCTCTGTCGCCCGTTTGATATCGGGTATCGCCTGGATGGCGGGGGCGTTGAGCGACGCGATCATGATTTCGATGCCGGCGGCATCCATGAACCGCAGCCGCTGGTCCTGGAAGTCGAGGAGGCGCGGCCCCAGTTCCGACCACACATGGGCGCCGAAGATGTGCGAATCGCCGAGTGTGGTCTTGGTCGCGAAGTGATCCTCGAGCGTAATTTTTCCCTGCATATTCCCTCCGGACGACGATTATGGGCGTGCCGGACTATGCGCGGACTCGGCGGCGCGTGCCAGCGCCGCCCGCGCCATGGTTCTTTCCGGACGTGAAGATCATTCCGCCGTCTTTGCGATGAGGGCCGACGCGACTAGGATTTCCCGATGAACCGCAAGCCAGATCCGCCCCGCCTCACCATCCGTGCCATCCGCTGCGTCGGCGTCGAAGTGCCGATGGCCTATGCGCTCGGCACCAGTCGCGGCACCATCACCAAGGCGCCCTTGCTGCTCATCGATCTCGACACCGAGGAGGGCGTGACCGGCCGTTCCTACCTCTGGTGTTACTTTCCCGCGGCGATTCCGGCGATCGCGCACATCCTCCGGGAGATAGAACACGTCGTCAAAGGCGAGCGCGTTGCGCCCGCCGATCTCTGGAGCAAGCTCAACGAGCGCTTTGCCTTGATCGGCGTGCAGGGCATCGTACGGATGGCGATGTCGGGCTTCGACGTGGCGGCATGGGATGCGCTGGCCATTGCCGCGAACCTGCCGCTCGCGACCCTCATCGGCAGCGTCCCGAAGAACATTCCCGCGTACAATTCCTGTGGTCTCGGCTTGATGACGCCGGACAAGGTGGCCGACGAGGCGGAGAAGCTCCTCGCCGGCGGCTTCCGCGCGCTCAAGCTCAGGCTCGGCTATCCGACATTGCGGGACGATCTCGCCGCGTTGCGTGCCGTCAAGAAGCGCGTTGGCGACGAGGTCGCGGTGATGGTCGATTACAATCAGGCGCTCAGCCTGACGCAGGCGCTCGAACGTGGCCGCGCGCTCGATCAGGAAGGCATTTACTGGCTGGAGGAACCGATTCGCCACGACGACTATGCCGGCAATGCGACGCTCGTGCGCGAACTCGCGACGCCGATCCAGGTCGGAGAGAATTTCTCCGAAAGCGCGGCCATGGCGGTGGCGCTAGCGGCACAAGCCGCCGACTATGTCATGCCCGATCTCGAGCGCATCGGCGGTGTCACCGGCTGGCTGCGCGCCGCGGCGCTTGCCGCCGCCCACCGCATCGAGATGTCGTCGCATCTCTTTCCCGAAGCGAGCGCGCATCTGCTCGCCGCCACGCCCACCTGCCATTTCCTCGAATACGTGGATTGGGCGGACAAAATCCTGGAGGAGCCGCTGCAGATCGTCGACGGCTTTGCCGTCGTGCCGCAGCGTCCGGGCACCGGGATCACCTGGAATCGCAGCGCGGTGGACAAGTATCGGCTTGGGTGACTTGGCGGGCAGGCAACGTCGGCGCCGCGTAGCTCTCGTGGACGACAGACTGGATACGCACGCCATTGCCCGGCTATGCAGGGCGATGCCTTGTCAGATTTTCACCCAACCCGCCGGCGGCTTCTTTCCGGGATGAATGGCGCCGCATGCCTTGCACTTGCGCGCTTGCTTATCGGCGTAGAACGCCTCGTACAGCGGCGGCAGATCTTTCACCAGGTGCTGGACTTTCACTTCGACGCGGTGAACCAGCGCCTGGCACTCGAAGCAATACCATTCGAACCCATCGAGTTCGTTCGGCCGCGCCGCTTCCACCACCAGGCCGATCGAGCCTTCCTGGGGCCGTTGCGGGGAGTGGGGCACATGCCGGGGCAGGAGGAAAACCTCGCCCTCGCGGATCGGGATGTCGTAGAACTTGCCGTTCTCGACGATCTTGAGCAGCACGTCGCCTTTGAGCTGATAGAAGAACTCCTCCACCGGATCATCGTGGTAGTCGGTGCGCTCATTCGGGCCGCCGACGACTTGTACAGTCATCTCGCCGTCTTCGAACACCTTCTTGTTCCCGACCGGCGGCTTGAGCAGGTGCTGGTGCTCGTCGATCCAGCGCTGAAAATTGAACGGGCGCAGCTGACTGGCTGCCATGGCTATCTCTTTTCCTGGTTCCTTGGCGGACGAGTGGTCCGATTCCGAAGTTCGTCAGCACTCGCGACCCGTTCGGCGTGCGCAAACTTCCGGTTTGGCGCGCTAGTCTATTTGATCATGCCCGTGATTTTATCCACGATCGGTTTCGGCGTCGCATAGATTTTCGCGATCAGGACGGCGAGGTGCTCGCCGTCCTCGGGCTCGAGATCGAGCTTCGATTTCTGGGCCTCCGCGACGAAAGCAGGATCGGTCATCGTTGCCTTGAATGCGTCGCGCAGCATTTTGAGCCGGTCCGGCGGCAGGTCCGGCGGCGCGACGAACGGACGCCCGATACCCTGACCGGCATAGAGGAATTCGAGCGCTTGTCTCTGCTCGCCGGTGAGTGCGAGATCGAGCACGAACGGTACGCCGTCGAGCTCGGGATTGGGCTCCGCGCCGCCCTGGAACAAGATCGAGATCTTTCGCGTCGGGATCCAGTCAGGACGGCGGATCTTGATGCTGTCGAGGCTTTCGCAGATGCCCTCGACCTCGCCGCGCTCCATCGCCAGGAAGACGTCGGAGGAGGCGGGAAATCCGCCGACCAGCTTGAACTTCATTCCGAGCAGCTCGTTGAGCGCTTTTGGATAGGAGCGCGTGCCGGTGCCGGGACCGGTGTCGCCCACGATCAACTGCTTGTCGTACAGGTCGAGCACCGATTTGACCTGCGAGGTGTGATAGGCGACGCACACGTTCGTTTCCTTGGTGGGCGTCCCGATCCACGACAGCCTGGTCGGATCGAAGCGCGCGCCGGTCGCGCCGGAGAGCGGCCCGAGCGCTGCATCGCGCGCAATGATGCCGAGCACGCTGCCGTCCTTCGGGGCGATGTTGAAGATGTAGCTCGCGGCGGCGTAGCTGCCGGCTCCCGGCATGTTCTGCGGGATGACGCTCGGAGCGCCGGGCAGATGACGGCCGATATGCCGGCCGACGGTGCGGCCCCAGAGATCATAGCCGCCGCCCGGCCCGAAGCCGATGATCATCGCCACCGACTTCGCGGCAAAGGTATCGCCGCCCGGCTGCGCCGCTACCGGGGTCGTCAGCAGCAGCAACGAAAAAATCGCTCCGCCTGCCAGTCGTGCCCGTCTCGATCTCATGCGGTTCCTCGCGCGAGGCCTGCTCGCGTCATGCGCCACATTCTATGAACGATCGGCGGTCACGCCTAGCCGGACAGCGAGCCCGCGAATGGGGCCGGCCGGCGCCAACGGCTCAGAAGTTGAGCGCGGAACGGAGCGCGATCACCCACGCATTCTGTCGGAAGCTTCCGTCGCTGTTCAGGACGCCGGCGCCCGGACGAAAGATATATTGGACCTCCGGTTGCAGCATCCACCACGGCGCGATCTGGGCCTGGTAGATCATCTCGACCATGACCTCTCCGCTCCGCACCGGATAGAAGAAGTTTCCGAACGAACCTATGTCCGCATCCAGTCCGCGCGCATTGTCGCCGACACGGGCATAGCCGGCGGCAACGCCGACCTTGTCGTCCGGGCGACGAGTGATGAGGCCTTTGTACAGCAGGCCGGCGTCGGCATAGAAATTGATCAGGTTGCGGTCGTTGGGCACGCCGCCGGCGCGAACAAACCCCGAGAGGCCACGGTCGTCAGTGCCGGGAACGCGATAGAGCATCTGGTCCACGACACCGTAGATGCCGGTGTCGCCGGTGTGCTCGAGCGGAATGCCGGTCGACATCGGGTCCGCGAGCGAGAGGCCGTTATTGTCGAAGCGCTGATCGCCGAAGCGCGGGCTGGTGTGATACCACGCGCCGATGCGGTAAGCGCCCGGGAGGCCTGCGGCATCCTTCCCTTGGTTCGGCAAATAGCTCAGTTCCGCGATGACGAAGGCGCCGCCGCGAAAGCTGAACACAGTGCCGGTGGGAAGCGGAAGGATCTGGTTGGAGCCGTTGCCCCCGCTCGGGTCCCCGCTGAACACGGCGGCCTGAAACGCCACATCATCGCGCGGCTTGATCCGAACGCGAATGCCGGGAGCGGGCAGCGGATAGGCCGGTCCCCCGCCGGGAAGATTGGCGGCAAGAAACATCGGCCAGCTGATGCCGTTATTGATGAAGTTCGCGGCGGTCTTGCTCTGGAGAAACTGGCTGTCCGCCGACATCAGACCGGCGCGCACGGACAAGCGGTCATTGAAGGCATTCTGCTCATACCAGAACGAGTAGAGCCGCGCGACCGGTCCGGCTTCCAGATTGGACACCGTCAGGAAGTTGCCGAGGTAGGTCGGACTGAAAAACGGGCCGTGGGTGATGAGCGCGTGGGTGTGAAAGTGGCCGCCGTCCCATCCGGCGAGCTTGCCCAGATCGAGGTCGAGCGCCGGTTGAAACGCGCCAAGACCGATAGCGCCACGCCCGATCCCACCGCGGACATTCGCCAGGAAATCGTTGGTATAGTTGAAAGTGAACGTGACGCCACTGCGCTCGAGCGTGGACCGCAGACCGCCCCAATCACCGCTCAATGCCGGTCGGGTCCAGAGATTGTCCGATGGCGCCTGCGCCCACGCCGACGCGCCGATGTCAGCAGGGCAGCCCGCGAACAAGGCGGCCACAAAGGCAATGGTCCACGCCACGAGACGTCTGACCGATGCCCGCATGACCCCGCCCCCGGAGTAGGTGAAACCGAGGTTCAACCAAGAATAGGGGCAAAAAATGGTGCCCGGCGGAGGCGCCTGAGCGCCCATCGCGGCCCGGGCAACGTCTTTTCCGCCTCATCGCTGCGCCGCCGCGAGCGCGAGACCGAAGGCGCGATGCCAAACCCTGCGGTACGCTCGAAGCTGTTTTCCGATTCGGCTGACTTCCCTGATTGGACCGGCAATGCGACCGATGGCTTATTGGGCAGGCCGACGAGGTGTCCGGCGGGTCGTAATCCGTCGCGTCGATCCGCGGCCGTTCGTCGCCTTCGCCCTGCTGGCCGGCCTACTCGGCTTCTATGCCTACCAGCATTGGAGCGCCACGCCCGCTTCACCGTTGATCGGCCGCGCGCGGGTCCTGGACGGCGACAGCCTCGAAATCTCCGGCGCGCGTATTCGCTTGGAGGGGATCGATGCCCTCGAATGGAAGCAGACATGCGTCGACCCGAAGGGGCAAACGTGGTCTTGCGGACAGACGGCGGCGCAGGAACTGCGAAGCTATATCGGTGGCCGGGAATTGACATGCGCTCGCCATGGCGTCGACAGGTACAACCGTATCCTCGCCACCTGCTCCGTGCCTGACGGCTCCGACGTCAACGCCTGGGTCATAAGGCAGGGTTGGGCGGTCGCATCCGGCGATGCCGGCCATTACCGCTCGGAGCAGCACGCAGCCGAAGCGGCCAAGCGCGGCATCTGGTCCGGAACATTCTTGCTGCCGCGGGAGTGGCGACGACAGCATCCGGAATGACGACATCCGGAATGATGCGTATGCCGCGAAGCCCGCTGGGTCGCGCTGAACATCATTCTTGCCACCCTGAATCCACCGCGTGAGCTATCGCCTGCACCGCCCCTGCGAACTATGATGCCCGTGCGTTCCAATCTTCCTGATCGGCAGCGGGAGATCGGAGCATGCGATGCGTCATCACCGCCGCCGATGTCGATCCCTAAGTCGCCCCGCCACGCCTCTTTCCCCGGCTCCCAGCATTTGGAGGACTCCTTGCCCGTCATGTCCGGAAAGCGCGCCTTCCTCGATGTTCTGAAGCAGGAGGGCGTCGAGATCATGTTCGGCAATCCCGGCACCACCGAATTGCCGCTGATGGACGCGTTCGCAACCGAGAACGAGCTGCGCTACCTGCTGGGATTGCAGGAAGCGGCCGTCATGGCGATGGCGGACGGGTATGCGCAGGCATCGGGCAAGCTCGCAGTGGTCAATCTCCACGTCGCGCCCGGCCTCGGCAACGCCATGGGCATGCTCTACGACGCGCAGAAGGCCGGCTCGCCCATTCTCGTGACCGCGGGTCAGCACGAGCAGAGCTTCAACGCCACCGAGCCGATTCTTTGGGCCGACCTTCCGACCATCGCGCGGCCGTTGGTCAAATGGTCCTCGGAGGTACACCGCCTCGCCGACCTGCCGCGGCTGGTGCACCGCGCTGCCAAGACCGCGATGGCGCCGCCAACCGGGCCGGTATTCCTGTCGCTGCCCGGCGACATTCTGCGCGCCGACGGCGATGTCGACCTGCTTGCTCCCACGCGCGTGGCGCCGCGTCTGCGCGGCGATCGCGCGGCGGTCGAAGCGGCCGCGGCCTTGCTCGCGAGCGCGCAGCGTCCGGTGATCATGGCCGGCGATGCGGTGGCGCAGAGCCGCGGCCATGCCGAACTGGCCGAGCTTGCGGAGCTTCTCGGCGCGCCCGTGTACACCGAATTCGTGCCGAGCACGGCTTCGTTTCCGGCTTCGCATCCACTGTTTCGCGGTTCCATGATTCGGCTGGCACCGGATGTCCGCAAGGTGCTCGACCAGCATGACGTGCTGTTCTCGGTCGGGGGCGATCTGTTCACGCTGTCGCTTCCCTCCGACGTCGATCCGATGCCGCCTGACATCAAGCTCATTCATCTCGACATCGATCCATGGGAGCTCGGCAAAAACTACCCGCCTGCCGTCGCCATCCTCGGCGATGTGAAGGCAACCTTGCCGGAAATCACGGCGGCCGTACGCGAACGCATGACCAGCGGCGCCCGCGGCGCCGCGCGCGAGCGGCTCGGGAGCGCCACCGCTGCGATCGCCGCCGAGCGCGAGACGCTCAAGGCGAAAGCCCGCGCGCTCGCGGACACGACGCCGGTGCAGCCGCTGGCGCTCTTGCATGCGATCGGAGAGATGCTGCCGAGGGATGCCGTGGTCATCGAGGAGGCGCTGTCGTCCGCGCCGGGCATTCGCCAGCTCATCCGCAGCGATGATCCGCAGAGCTATTTCGGCTTGCGCGGCGGCGGGATCGGCTGGGGTTTGCCGGCGACGATCGGCGTGAAGCTCGCGTTGCCGGATCGCCCCGTGGTCGGCCTGATCGGCGACGGCAGCGCGATGTACACGTGTCAGGCGCTGTGGACCGCGGCGCGCTATCGCATCGACTGCGTATTCGTGATCCTCAACAATAGCTCCTATCGCATCCTGAAGCAACGCCTGCACAACATGCGCGGGCTCGCCGAGCAGGCCGACAGCTATGTCGGCATGGAGCTCAATGATCCCAGGATCGATTTCGTCGGGCTGGCGCGCTCACTCGGCATCAAGGCGGAGCGGGCAAAGACCGTTCACGAGGCGACCGATCTCGTCGCCCAGGGGATCAAGGAGGGCGGCTCGCTGCTGATCGACGTCGAGCTCGATCGCGCGTTCAAGCCGATGTGACGCGAATCCGGAGCACCCGACAGGGGCGCCAGCGTTCGATCATCTCGCCAAATCGATCGGCGTCGCAACGCCGGGCTTCAGCATTTGCAGGCGCGAGCGTAGTCCGAGCGCCGTGAATGCTTGCTCGAGGTCGGCGCCGTCCTGGGTGAGATGCGCCCATCCGTCATGGTGAATTGGAACGATCAGGGCGGTGGGGAATGCGTGCGCCGTTTCGATCGCATCATTGGTATCCATGGTCAGATGGAACGGGCCGCGCGTCTGCGCGGCGCCGGCGAACAGCACGACGACGCCCACGGGAAAGCGGCGTGCGACCTCCGCCACCCCGTCGTACCAGACGGTGTCGCCAGTGATGTAGATCGGCGGTATCGGAGCATCGTCGAAGGCCAGCACGAATCCGATCACATCGCCGCTCATCGGCTCGATGCCGGCAGGGCCATGGCGCGCGGGAGTCGCGGTAATCGTCAGTCTTGCTCCTCCCGCATTGACCAACTGTTTCGCGTCCCAGGGCCTTAGTCCTTCGGCAGGTCCGCCCAGGCGGGCGGCGCCGGCCACCGTGGTGAACACGCGCGGGGCCTTCGCCGCGAACGCGCGGCCGGAATGGTCGAGATTGTCGGAATGCTGGTCATGACTGATCAGCACCGCGTCGATCGGCCCGATCCTGTCGGCGGACAACGCCGGGCCGGAGGTCTTGGTCAAGGTGACGTAGCTCAGCTGGTACTCGCCGGGAGCGTCGAAGGTGGGATCGGTGACCAGGCGGAATCCGTCCGCCTTGATCAGCATGGTCGGCCCTCCTATGAGGGTCAGGGTCAGTGCCGTCATCGCGTCTCCTCGAGCATGGTCCGAAAATCGGACGAGATCATGCGACCGAA
Organism: uncultured Alphaproteobacteria bacterium; assembly: GCA_963725065.1. Classification (GTDB taxonomy): domain Bacteria; phylum Pseudomonadota; class Alphaproteobacteria; order Rhizobiales; family Xanthobacteraceae; genus VAZQ01. Next base: position 180,449 of record CAVRXD010000020.1, on the reverse strand, counting down.
CAGGCGCGCGGGGCATCACATCAGCGTGTGGGGAGCCCGCCCACACGCACCGCTTTGGCCGCACCGCAACGCGTTGTCATACGTTCGTCGCAAATCGGCAGCTGCGGCGCGGGAATAAACGTCGGGGATGCCGAGTCCTGATCCCGTCGGCGCAGTGCGCGCCGGCGTCCGTGTTTGGATATCTCGAGGGAGATGGACCATGCTCAACCTGTCGCGACGCGACTTCGTCGTTTCCACCGGCCTTGCGGTCGCGCTTGGCCTCGATGGCCGGCTCGCGATATCGCCGGCCTTTGCGCAGAAGACGGCGGACCCCGCAAAAGGATTTGTGACCTACAAAGTCGGCGGGGCTGACGTCACCGCGCTCTATGACGGCATCTGGGAAAAACCGCACGATCCCGCCTTCATCGCCAATGCCTCGGTGGACGACGTCAAGGGCGCGATGACGAAGGCCGGGCTGCCCGCCGATTTCGTCTCCATTCCGTTCACGGTGGTGGTGGTGAGAAATGGCGGCAAGACCGTCCTGTGCGACAGCGGCACCGGCGGACAGGTGCAGCCAACCGCCGGCAAGATGATGGCCAACATGAAAGCGGCGGGTATCGACCCCGCCACGATCGACACCATTCTCATCTCGCACTGCCATCCCGATCATATTTTCGGGCTGATGGAAAAGGACACCAACAAGCCGGTATTCCCGAACGCGGAGATCGTCATCTCCGACGTGGAATACAAGTTCTGGACCGATCCGGCGGTCATCGACCGGCTGCCTGAAGCCAGGAAGGGACTGGCGCGGCGCATTCAGGCCGTGTTCCCGACCTGGAAAAACATTCGCCAGGTGAGCGGCGAGCCCGAGGTTGCTACCGGCATCCGCTTCGTCAGCACGCCCGGCCACACGCCTGGTCACCGCGCCTTTCATCTGGCCTCGGGCGCGAGCGAGCTCATGATCTCAAACGACACCGCCTATGTGCCGGCGCTGGTTGTCGCCAATCCGGGCTGGCACGGTCAGTACGACCAGGACGCAGCGACGGCAGAAGCCTCGCGCCGCAAGCTGCTCGACCGCGTCATCGCCGATAAGATCATGATCTGCGGCTACCACTTTCCGTTTCCAGGCGCCGGCACGGTCGCCAAGGACGGCGCCGGTTATGCGCTCAGCGTCATGAAGGCGTGAGGCGCGCCGCTCCCCCGTCATCATCGACTTGGAGATCAACCGTGAAAACGTGCACGCTTTGGCTTTCTGCAGTCCTGGTCGCGGCATCCTTTGTCGCGCCCGCCGCGCTCGCCGTCGACGTCGTCACCTCGCGTGACGCCCCCGACCTCACCTCGGTCCGCGCCAAGATCAAGGCCAAGGATTTCAAGGCCGCGATCGCGGAACTCACGCCGATGCTCGAGACGCATCAGCACGCCGACGTCTACAACCTGATGGGCTTTTCGCTGCGCAAGAGTGGTGATCCCAAGCAGGCCTACACGTTCTACCGCAAGGCGCTCGATTTCGATCCCGAGCACAAGGGCGCGCTGGAATATCTGGGTGAGCTCTATGTCGAAACCGGGCAGGTCGACAAGGCGCGCGAGAACGTCGTGCTGCTCAAGAAGCTATGTCCGAGCGGCTGCGAGGAGCTGGCCGATCTCGAACAGGCTGTGGCCTCGGCGTCGCCCAAAGCCAGCGTCGTCTCGCCCACCAACAATTGAGGGCGCACATGTCGTCGATGGGTCTGGAGGCGGCGGCGTTTGCCGGCCGCCTCCTGTTGGCGGCGATCTTCCTGCACGAAGCCTGGAGCAAGCTTACGGCCTATCCGGCGGCTGTCGCTTACATGCAGGCCTTCGGCATCCCCGGGGAGCTTTTGCCGTTCGCCATCGCCGTCGAGTTGGGCTGCGGCATTCTGATCGTGTGCGGCTATTACACCCGCGCCGCCGCGCTGCTGCTCGCGGGCTTCTGCCTTGCCACCGCCGTGCTGTTCCACCGCAAGCTCGGCGATCGCAATCAGCTCCTGCATTTCGAGAAGGACCTGGCGATCGCGGGCGGGCTCCTGGTGCTGTTTGCCCATGGCGCCGGCGCCTGGGCACTCGATGCGCTCCGGACGCGGTACCCTGATCCCGGAGCCGGCCGCGCAGTTCGCCCAGACTCATGAACTCCTGACACCCCACGCCCGTTCCTGCCGGCACCCGCTTGAATTTATGCAAATTTCACGGATTCCCGCCCTCGAACCTTTTGGATGTTGGCGCGACTAATCCTTAGAGCCCAGTTCGGACCTCATCGGGAGGTCCGTGGCAACTTGCACTAGGGGGGCCTTCGTGCAGAAGACTCAACGGCCCAGTATGGGTCATTTCTACTCCCGCAACCGCACAGCTCTGTTGGCCATGACGGCGAGTGCCGCCCTGCTGACTGGGCTGGCCAGCTCCGCCAATGCCGTTCCGCTCATCATGCAGCCCGAACCGGCACCGCGGCCTGAAGCCGCGCGTTCCGCCAAGCCGAAAAGTACGGTTCTGGCGTCACGCGACAAGGCCGCGACCAAGCCCAAGGAAAGCGAGGATGTGGCCGCCAAGGCGAAAGGCGTGCTTACGGTGGTCGTCTCGATCAGCAAGCAGCAGCTCACGCTGTATTCGGACGGTCAACCGATCGCGCATTCGCGCGTCTCGACCGGCGTACCGGGCCATGCGACGCCGACCGGCGTGTTCAGCGTCATCCAGAAAGATCGCTGGCACCGTTCCAACATCTATGACAACGCCCCGATGTTCTACATGCAGCGGATCACCTGGTCGGGGGTGGCCATGCACCAGGGCGTGGTTCCAAACGGCCCGGCTTCGCACGGCTGCATCCGGCTGCCCGAGGCGTTCGCACGCCAGATGTGGGGCATCACCAAGCTCGGCGTCCGTGTCATCGTAACCTATGGCGACGTAACACCGGTCGCGGTGTCCAACGACCGCCTGTTCGCGCTCAAGCGCGACACGCCCGAGGTCAAGCCCGAGTCCACGCCGGAAACGGAAGTCTCGTCGGCGGACAAGATCAGGGCCACTTACGGCGTCCTGGAAACCGCCCAGCTCCAATCTGGCAGGGGCAATACCACCGCGTCTGATGCCTCCAAGTCGCCGTGGGATACCGCCAAGCCGGGCGATCGTGCGCTTGACGCCATGGCCTACGCGATCGGCGCGCCGCGCGAATCGGCGGTGACCGCGACGGATCCGAAGCCGCTGTCGGACGCCGGCAAGTCGCGCGTGGCCAATACGGCCACCAATACCACCGTCGACGAGCTGCGCCCGCTCAAGCCCGGCCCGGTCTCGGTGTTCATCAGCCGCAAGGAAGGCAAGTTGTTCGTGCGCAAGGGCTTCGAACCGGTGTTCGATGTGCCGGTCACGTTCGAGCGACCCGACCAGCCGCTCGGCACCCATGTCTTCACCGCCCTGGCCTTCAACAACGACAACACCACGCTGCGCTGGAATGTGATGTCGATGCCGGGTGGCGGATCGGCGCCGGTCAAGAAGGCGGAGAAGGGCAAGAAGGTTGAAGTTGCCGTGCCGACGATGCCGACCTCGAATGCGACTGACGCGCTCAACCGCGTCAGCATTCCGCAGGACGCCATCGATCGGATTTCCCGCCTGATGTCGCCGGGCGCCTCGCTGATCATCTCTGACAAAGGCATCAGCGGTGAAACCGGCAAAGGCACCGACTTCATCGTGCTGACGCGCTGATCCCCAACGCGAAAACCAAAGCTTGAACGTCATGCCCGGCCACTTGGCCGGGCATGATTGTTTTGGAGGCTCGGAATTTGGCAGGCCGAACGGCCAGAGATGTGGTCTGGGCTCAGATACGCGCCAACGCTGCGAGCCCTTCCGGCGTTGTCACCGTCGGCGACCAGCCGAGCCGGGAAAGGGCGGATGGGTCCGCCACCAGCGAGCCGGCGAGCCGCTGGTAGATCTCGCTCCGTCCTGTCACCCGTAGCGCGGTTTCGAGCACGGAAAGCGGTATCGGGATGAGGCCGGGCCTGCGGCCGAGTCCGCCGCGTAGCGCCGCAATCATTTCAGGAATTGTCAGTGCCTTGGGATCCGCCACGATCAACGGTCGCCGCAAGCGCTCCGGCGTCGTGAGCACCGCATCGATTGCCGCCGCCAGGTTCTCGAGCGACAGCAGCGACCGCCTGGCCCGGAGCAGGCCGAGCGGTAGCGGGTAGGGCGAGCGCGCGAAGCGTACGAGCTCCGCCATGTTGCCCTTCACGCCGGTGCCGTAGACGAGGACGAGGCGCAGCGCGACCCAGTCCAGGTCGAGCGCCGCGAGGCCCTGTTCCGCCGCAAGCTTTGAGCGGCCATAGGCGTCCGTCGGTTGCGGCGCGAGATCCTCGGTCAGGATGTGGTCCGCGGTCGCACCCGCCTGGGCGCGGATGGAGGAGAGGAAGACGAAGCGCTTGGCCCCCGCCCGTTGCGCGGCGCGCGCCAAGCCGATCGTGGCCTCGGTGTTGAGCATGCGATAATCGTCTTCGGGCAGACCCGACATGGCGTGGGCGAGGCCGGCGGAATGAATGACCGCATCGACGTCGGCCAACGCCGCCGCCATGTTCTGCGGCCGTGCGAGGTCGCCGACGACCGCGCTCGCGGCGTCCATCGGCACCACGCTCGGGCGTCGCAGCAGGACGCGCAGCCGGTAGCCGCGCTTGGGCAATTCCCGCAGCAGGCATTGCCCGATGAAGCCGGTCGCTCCGGTGAGGGCGATGAGAGGTCTATTGGCCGCACCGACGGGGTTCACTGCTGCTCTCCGGCATCCTGAGCGTTTGCGCTGTTCTCGCCAATATATCGCATTGGGCTCCGCTGCGATCGTGCGATTGGCGGTCCCGCGATCGGATGGGAGGCGCATTGCGGTTAGGATATGCTCCGGAGCGGAACGATCGCGGCAGTCCTTTGTGATCACGGAGGTCCCGATGTTGGACGGCGTGATGTTGCTGTGGTTCCTGCTGACAGCGGCGTCGCTGCTATTCGTGGCGGTGGACATCCGGAGCACGCCGGAATCTCCGGTGCTCAAATGGGGGTTCGTGCTGCTCACCGCGTATACCGGTGTGTTCGGCGCGTTTCTCTACGTGCTCGGCTGCCGGGAGCCACTGCCCGGTCTGCACGAGCGCTACGTCGCGGCGCGCTGGCGGCAGGCGCTGGGATCGACCATGCATTGCGTCGCCGGTGACGGCATCGGGATTCTCGCCGGTGCGGTGCTCTCGAGCGCTTTCGGTATTTCCGGGCTGGCCGAGGTAGCGCTCGAATACACTCTCGGCTTCGCCTTCGGCTGGACGATTTTCCAGGCGCTGTTCATGCGTGACATGGCCGGAGGCTCATATCTGCGCGCACTGACCAGCACCTTCATGTCGGAACTGCTGTCGATGAATCTTCTGATGGCGGGAATGGTGCCCACGGTGATGGCGCTGAAGGCGCGTATTCCGTCAGCGTCCGATCCAACGACACCGAGCTTCTGGTTCGTGATGTCCATCGGACTTCTGGTCGGCTTTATCTTTGCCTACCCCATGAACTGGTGGCTGGTGGCGCATCATTTGAAGCACGGCATGATGACGGTGCGTCGGCCAAGCGCGGCTGCGATGGTCGGCGACGCGCACGCCGGCATGGACATGGAGCCGCAACCCGCGCCTGCCATGCGCATGGATGGTGGCGAGAAGCCGTGGCCTCCAGTGCCGATGATGGCGCTGCTGTCGTTTCTGGCGCTGGCGGTCGGGATCGCGATTGGCCTGCTGTTGAAACCGATGTAAGCGGCGGCGCGTTGCGCGGGCTTCACGCCTGACCTCTCGCCGCATAATCTCGAATCGCGCCGCCCCTGCCCCGTGCCATCGCTTTGCTTCGGGAGGTCAGAGCATGCTTTCACGCCGTGCCTTGCTGCTGTCGGCCGCCGCGGCCTCGACCCTCGTGCCCACGCTCGCGCGTTCCCAAGCTGCACCGTCGGCGGGTCCCGGCGGAGTTAGCGAACCGCAGACGGCGCTGCGGCTGTTGCGCCGCACGATCGAGGTCAAGGGAAAGCCTGCGTCGGTTTACGGAATCCAGCAGCCCGACGGCACCTTCGGCCTCAGGACTGGAGTGGGCAATCGGTTCCGCGCCCGCGTGGAAAACAGGATCGAGGAGCCCAGCCTGATCCACTGGCACGGGCTCACGCCGCCCTGGCAGCAGGACGGTGTCCCCGGTGTCTCCGGACCAGCGATACCCGCAGGCGGCAGCGCCGACTACGACTTCCCGCTGCGTTTCGGCGGAACGTTCTGGATGCACTCGCACCAAGGACTGCAGGAGCAACTGCTGATGTCGGCGCCCCTGATCATCCGCGACCAGCGCGACCGGCGGGACCAGCAGGAAGTCATCCTGATGCTGGCGGACTTCAGCTTCACACCGCCGGAGCAGATATTCGCGGAGCTCAGAAAGGGCGGCAAGATGTCGTCCGTGAACGGCCCGACGGCTGTGCCCATGGCCGCGGGTGCGTCCCCTGCCGCTGCGGCCCCGACCATGAAGGGAATGGGCCCGGCCGACAGCGCGCCGCGCGCGGGCATGGCAATGGGCACGGCCGCCAAGCCTGATCTGAACGACGTCACGTACGACGCGTTCCTGGCCAACGACCGCACCCTCGGCGATCCCGACGTGGTCAAGGTCGAACCCGGAGGACGCGTGCTGCTTCGCGTCATCAACAGCTCCTCGATGAGCGCCTATCACGTCGATCTCGGCCAGCTCGACGGCGAGTTGATCGCTGTGGACGGCTTCCGGGTCGCGCCTGTGAAGGCTCGCCGTTTTCCGATCGCGGTGGCGCAGCGGCTGGACATCCGGCTCGCGCTTCCGCGCACTCCCGCATCGCATCCCGTGCTGGCGCTGCTCGAGGGCGAGAACAAGCAGACTGGCATCGTCTTGCAGGCGGGGCGCGCACCGGTCGCGCGCATCGCAGATACGGCCAGCACGGCTTCGCCCGCGCTCACCCTTGACCTCGAAAGCCGCCTGCGCGCTGCGGCACCACTCCAGCCGCGCAAGACCGACCGCGTCCACACGCTGGATCTGACCGGCGAGATGAGCGGTTACGTCTGGTCGATCAACAACGTGGTCTGGAACAAGGATGTCCCGCCGCTACCGCTCGCGAAGGGCGAGCGGGTCGAACTGATCTTCGTCAACCGGACACCGATGCCGCACCCCATGCACCTGCATGGGCACGAATTTCAGGTCGTCGAGATCGACGGCAAACGCTTTGCCGGGGCGGTGCGCGACACCGTGCTGGTGCCGCCCGGCCGGCGGGTCGTGGTGGCGTTCGACGCCAACAATCCGGGGCTTTGGGCGCTCCACTGCCACCTGCTCTACCATCTCGAAGCCGGGATGTTCACGACGTTGCGCTATGTCTGATCTGCCTTTCGCCCCAGTTCTTTCGCTGATCGGTTTAACGCTCGGCCTCGCATCGGCTGCCAACGCCGCCTGCCTCGATCTGAAGCAGACGAATGTCCTCTCGTTCGAGGGCACATTGAACTACCGCATGTTTGCAGGTCCGCCGAACTACGAGGATGTCCGCAAAGGCGATACACCCGAGCCCACGTACATTCTCACGCTGGCCGAGCCGATTTGTGCCAACGGCGATGAATTTGTCGATCCGCGCGACAAGTTCGATCAAGTTCAGATTTTTCCCGAGTCCTCGGACAAAGCCGCCCCGGCGTTGTCGAGAGACCTTCGACGATGGATCGGAAAGCGAGTTGTCGTGGAAGGGGCTTCCCCCTTCGGCGCCCATACCGGACATCACCACGCTCCCCTGATGCTGCCCATAACCCGAATTGCGCTCGCGTCCGTCCCCACCAATCGTACGGCACGGCGATGACCACAGTGCAGGCGTTTTACGCCGCGCTGAGTGCGGGCAACGGCGAGGAAGCCGCCAAATTCGTGATTCCGAAGAAGCGATCGTCCGGACCGCTGTCCGCGACCGCCATCAGCAAATTCTATGGCAATCTTCCCGAGCCGCTGACGCTCGTCGATGTGGTTGCCACTCGCTCAGGCGAGTACCGCGTACGCTACCGATACGTAGCATCTGGTCCGCGACGTTGTGACGGAGAATCAATCGTTCGGACCACCCAAGTCAGCGGGTCCAATCTGATCGAATCGATCAAGGCTGTTAGCGGCTGCTAAAAATGTTCGCGAGGGAAGATGCTCCGGCGGCTTGGCTAGTCTTAAGGCTGGCCACCGCAAACCTCAGTCTCACGGGGTGGACATGCCCCTATTGGTTCTGCAGACAAGCGTCTGACCGGGGATTGATTGCGCAAAAATAGCTTTTGTCTCTGGTGCAGAACCCCAAGCTGTAATCTTTTGTGTAGTTCGCCAGGCATGTGTTCAGCCAGTCGATGCTGATCCGCGCCTTGTCGAAATCCTCCTCACCACAGGACTCGTCGAGGTTCGATGCAACGCGGGTAAATTCTCGCGGGACCGACTGCTTGGCTCGCTTGGAGAGCGCTTCCGCCCGCTCGTAGAGGGTCTGCGAGACGGTGAGACAATCATTCTTGTTGGTCGGGGTCTGATCGGTTGCGACGGCAGGTTTTGGCTTCTCTTTTGCTGCCGGGGCGGCGGGCCGCGGTTTCGTCGTGACCGACCTGTGTTTGCCGGACCTGTACCTCGCGGCATCCGACTCCGTGGCAACCAGGCACAATGAGGCCAGGACGGCCACAAAGCACAGCGCGGCCGCGATCCGAGGTCGTCGCAGCATGGTGGTCTCCTGATGCCGCATGCTTTGCGCGATTTTAGCCGATGATTTCCGTTCCGACGCGCCCGTCGTGGGTGCCTTTCGCCCGCCGATGGGACGAAAGGCGGTTTCGGTCATGGCCGGACAACCAATCACTTGACGCGACACGTCTGCATTGATTTGATGCCTCAATCGCGCCACAAGAAAGAGCGTTTTTCGCCCAAGGGAGACGAATGTGAGCCGCAACGCATCGAGAAAAGTCCAAGGCAAATCGGTCGGTTCCCGCGCCAAGAATTCAGCCAAGAGGAAGCGGGCCCGCACCCCGCGCCAGACAGATTTCAGGTCTTTCGGTTGGTATGAGAAAGCCGCCCTGTCGGTTGGGATCAGCGCCAGGGCGTCCTAGGCGCTGACGACCGGTTGAAGGTTACGCGGCGGCTTCTTCGCGAGCCCGCGCATCTGTTCGACGTGTTGGCGTAGCGTGATGGCTAACCCATCGCGCTCGCCTTTGATTCCGGCGACTCGTCAGGCCGCCCTTGCGGCCGCAGGTGATTGCAGCTCAAGTTATTGATTATTTTGTAGAAATGGTGGAGCCAGGGGGAGTCGAACCCCCGACCTCTTGAATGCCATTCAAGCGCTCTCCCAACTGAGCTATGGCCCCATGCGGGACGCGGTGTCGGGACAATCGCGTCCAAATCTCAAGCTGGACTGTAACGGCTCTCCGTTGCGGTGACCAGGATGCGGCTTGTTGCCGTCCTGGCCGGCAACGTCAAGTCTCCTCCTCGTCGTCGACGTCGCCGATGATGTCGGTGACGTCCTCGTCGCCTTCCTCCTGCTCTTCAATGAAGGCGGCGTCGTCCAAACCCTCGTCTTCGAGCTCCACCTCATCCTCGGCGCCTTCGACCGCCTCGCCATCGGCGGTCTTCTTGCCCTGAGCCTCGGCATCGGCGTCCTCGAGCGAAACGAACTCGGCCTCGGCGGTCTCCGGCACCACCGCCTCCTCTTCAGGCGCGGGTGCCGCCGCGCGCGCAGCGGCAGAGTCCGGTCGCGAGCGCGAACTCACCGCGGCGAGCTCCAGGACGGTGTGGCATTTCGGGCAGATAATCGGGTCTTTGCTGAGATCGTAGAATTTCGCGCCGCAATTGCCGCAGAGGCGCTTAGTGCCGAGCTCGGGTTTCGCCACGGTCCGGTTTCCTCGAGGGGGTCTAAAATGAGGTGCTTCACTTGGCGAGTTGCCGTGCCAGTGTCAATAGCTCCCGAACAGCTTCCGCGAGCCCGCTCGTGCGCCAATTCCGGTCCGGGATGACGCCTGTATGGCCTCATGCTAGAGAGCGTTTTCAAGCACAAACGAGATTGCAAGTGGATCACGCCGTCCCATCCCCGCTCACGGCACGCCGCGCGGGCGCCCTCAAAGGCCGCCTGCGCGTGCCCGGAGACAAGTCGATCTCGCACCGTGCCCTTATCTTCGGGGCACTCACGGTCGGGGAGACGCACATTTCCGGGCTGCTGGAAGGCGAGGACGTGATCAACACCGCCAAGGCCATGCGGGCGCTGGGGGCGACCGTCGAGCGGATAGGTGAGGGCACCTGGCGCGTTCGCGGTGTCGGGGTCGGCGGGTTTCGCGAGCCGCAGGGCGTGCTCGATTTCGGCAATTCCGGCACCGGTTGCCGTCTGGTCATGGGAGCGGTGGCGGGCTGTCCGGTCACCGCCACCTTCGATGGCGATGCCAGCCTGCGCAAGCGGCCGATGCGGCGAATTCTCGACCCCGTCGAGTTGATCGGGGCACGCACCGTGAGCGCCACGGATGGCGGCCGTCTGCCGATCACGCTCGCGGGCGCACGCGATCCGCTCCCGGTCGTCTATCGCACGCCCGTGCCTTCGGCCCAGATCAAATCGGCTGTGCTGCTCGCCGGGCTGGCTGCGCCGGGTGAAACCGTCGTCATCGAAACCGAAGCGAGCCGCGATCATACCGAGCGCCTGCTCAGGCATTTCGGCGCCGATATCGTGGTCGAAGCCGACGGTGCTCAGGGCCGCAAGATCACGCTGAAGGGCGAGCCCGAGCTCGCGCCCGCCCCGGTCGTCGTCCCGGCCGATCCGTCCTCGGCCGCTTTCCCGATGGTAGCGGCGCTGATCGTGCCGGGCTCGGAGGTCATCCTCACCGCCGTCATGACCAATCCGCTGCGCACCGGGCTGATCGTCACGCTGCGCGAGATGGGGGCCGATATCGAGGCGCTCGACGTGCGCAGCGACGGCGGCGAGGAGATGGCGGATCTCCGCATCCGAGGATCGGCGCTGCGGGGAATCGAGGTGCCGGCCGCGCGCGCGCCGTCCATGATCGACGAATACCCGGTCCTGGCAGTGGCCGCGAGCTTCGCCGAGGGCACCACGGTGATGCGTGGGCTCAAGGAATTGCGCGTCAAGGAATCCGATCGGCTCGCCGCCGTCGCCGACGGTCTGCGGGCGAACGGCGTCGAGGTCGAGATCGACGGCGACGATCTGATCGTGCACGGCCGGAGCCAGGCGCGCGGCGGCGGCACGGTCCTGACCCATATGGACCACCGCATCGCCATGGCTTTTCTGATGATGGGATTGGCGAGCGAAAAACCGGTCGGCGTCGACGATGCGGCCTTCATCGCCACAAGCTTCCCCGGCTTCGCAGCCACGATGCGCGGCCTCGGAGCCGATCTTTCATGATTATCGCGATCGACGGGCCGGCCGCCTCCGGCAAGGGCACGCTCGGCAAGCGGCTTGCCGAGCATTACGGCTTGCGGCACCTGGATACCGGCTTGATCTACCGTGCGGTGGCGAAGGCATTGCTCGACGGCGGTCATTCGCCGGGCAACCGCGCCCGCGCGGTCGCTGCCGCCGAGGCGCTGGACCCGACCCAGTTCGACGAGCCGGCCCTGAAGACCCCGGCCGTCGGCGAGGCGGCTTCGGTGATCTCGGCCGTTCCCGAAGTGCGCGGCGCGCTTCTCAGCTTTCAGCGCAGTTTCGGGCGGACGCCGCCCGGCGCCGTGCTCGACGGTCGCGACATCGGGACCGTCATCTTTCCCGATGCCGACGTGAAGATCTTTCTCACCGCGACCGCGGAGACGCGGGCGCAACGCCGTGCCGTCGAGTTGGAGCGGGCGGGCAATGACATTAGCGAGGCCGAGGTGCTGGCCGATATCCGTCGCCGGGACGAGCGCGATACCGGCAGGGCGGCAGCCCCATTAAAGCCGGCGCCGGAAGCATACTTGCTCGATACCACGCATTTGGATATAGACGCCGCATTCCGGGCCGCCATCGACATTGTCGAAGCCGTCCGAGCAGGCCGGACGCGCGGCTGACCGCGTTTCCGCTTTTGGAGGATGAGCCTGCTCCGCCCGCTTCTTTGATGGCGCACTGGATCTGAACCATCGTTTCGATCGCCGGGTCATCGGGCCGGGCCGCCATTTTTTGGCGGCTGTCGAGGTCCGCGGGACTTTCGGCCCCTGCGCGCGAAACGCCATCAACCGCCGTCCAGCGAAAACCGTTACCGAGGAGAGTTCATGGCCACCGCCACCCAATCCGCCACCCCGACGCGCGACGATTTCGCGCAAATGCTCGAAGAGTCCTTCACCCAGGGCAGCCCGCAGGAAGGCGCTGTCGTCAAGGGCATCGTCGTTGGGATCGAGAAGGATCTCGCCGTCATCGATGTCGGGGCTAAGACCGAGGGGCGCGTCGCGTTGCGCGAATTCGCGGCACCGGGCCGGCAGGCGGACATCAAGGTCGGCGATACGGTCGAGGTCTATCTCGAGCGCGTGGAGAACGCACTCGGCGAGGCCGTGCTCTCGCGCGACAAGGCGCGCCGCGAGGAGAGCTGGGGCAAACTGGAAAAAGCCTTCAGCAGCAACGAAAAGGTCCAGGGCGTCATCTTCAATCAGGTCAAGGGCGGCTTCACCGTCGACCTCGACGGCGCCGTGGCGTTCCTGCCGCGCAGCCAAGTCGATATCCGGCCGATCCGCGACGTGTCCCCGCTGATGAATCAGCCGCAGCCCTTCCAGATCCTGAAAATGGATCGGCGGCGCGGCAACATCGTCGTGTCGCGACGCACGGTGCTGGAAGAGACCCGTGCCGAGCAGCGCCAGGAGCTGGTGCAGAACCTCGAAGAGGGGCAGGTCATCGACGGCGTGGTCAAGAACATCACCGACTACGGCGCCTTTGTGGATCTCGGCGGCATCGACGGTCTTCTGCACGTCACAGATATCGCCTGGCGGCGCGTCAATCATCCGACCGAGGTGCTCAATATCGGCCAGCAGGTGAAGGTCAAGATCATCAAGATCAACCACGAGACCCACCGCATCTCGCTCGGCATGAAGCAGTTGCAGGACGATCCGTGGCAGGGCATCGAGGCGAAATATCCCGTGGGCGCCCGCTACAAGGGCCGCGTGACCAACATCACCGACTACGGCGCCTTCGTGGAGCTCGAGCCCGGGATCGAAGGCCTCATCCACGTCTCCGAGATGTCGTGGACCAAGAAGAACGTGCATCCAGGCAAGATCGTCTCCACCTCGCAGGAGGTGGACGTGCAGATCCTCGAGGTCGATCCGGTCAAGCGCCGGATTTCGCTCGGCCTCAAGCAGACCATGCGCAATCCGTGGGAGGTCTTCGTCGAAAAGTATCCGCCCGGCACGCTGATCGAGGGCGAGGTCAAGAACAAGACCGAGTTCGGGCTGTTCCTGGGCCTCGATGGCGATGTCGACGGCATGGTCCACCTGTCCGATCTGGACTGGAAGCGTCCCGGCGAGCAGGTGATCGAGGAATACAAGAAGGGCGATCAGGTCAAGGCGAAGGTGCTCGACGTCGACGTCGAGAAGGAGCGCATTTCTCTCGGCATCAAGCAGCTCGACGGCGATCCCATGGAGACGGCCGGCGACCTCAAGAAGGGATCGGTCGTCACCTGCGAAGTGACTGAAGTGAAGGAGGCGGGTCTCGAGGCCAACATCGTCGGCAGCGATCTCACAACCTTCATCAAGCGCTCCGAGCTGGCGCGTGATCGCGGCGAGCAGCGGCCGGAGCGTTTCGCCGTCGGACAGAAGGTGGACGCTCGGATCATCCAGTTCGACCGCCGCGCCCACAAGGTACAGGTCTCCATCAAGGCGCTCGAAGTGGCGGAGGAGAAAGAGGCGATTGCGCAATACGGCTCTTCCGATTCCGGCGCGACGCTCGGCGACATCCTGGGCACCGCGCTCAAGCGGGCGACCGAAAAGCCAGCCGAGAAAAAGGAATAGGCAAGGTCCCGGCCGGTCATCGTTGGGTTGGCGGCGCGTGCCGCTGACCCAACAGGCCTGCGCGCTGCCCCTACGAGCCTGCGAGCCGACGTCGCGGTCTGTTGCCACAATTGCGGCCGCTTCGTGCGCGCCATTGACCATGGCGGCGGGCGGCGGCACTGTCCGTTCCACTGATCGTCAAGGAGATGAGCCATGGCGCTCGATGCCGATACCATCGTCGATCGTCGCCGGATGCGGCGCAAGCTCACCTTCTGGCGCGTCTTCGCCATCCTCATCGTCATTGGCGCCGTCGTTGCCGTGGGCGCTGCGTTGCGCGTGCCCGGGACCGACGTGCTGACCGGACAGGCGAGCGGATCGATTGCGCGCGTCACCATCACCGGCCTGATCCGTGGCGATCAGGAACGCGTGGAGGCGCTCGAGCGACTTGGGAAGTCGCGCGCCCGCGCCGTGATCGTGCACATCAACAGCCCTGGCGGCACCACCTCTGGTTCCGAGCAGCTGCATGACTCGCTGATGCGGCTCAAGGAGCAGAAGCCGCTGGTCGTCGTGGTCGATGGGCTGGCGGCCTCGGGCGGCTACATCGCTGCGGTGGCGGCCGATCATATCGTCGCCCTGGAAACCTCGCTGGTCGGGTCGATCGGCGTGCTGTTCCAGTATCCGAACGTCGCCGATCTCCTGAAAACCCTTGGCGTCAAGATCGAGGAGATCAAGTCCTCGCCGCTCAAGGCGGCGCCAAACGGCTTCGAACCGACCTCGCCGGAAGCGCGTGCGGCAATCGAGTCCGTCGTCTCGGACTCCTATGCCTGGTTCAAGGGCATGGTGAAGGCGCGCCGGCAGCTCGACGACGAGATGTTGCAGCGCGTGGCCGATGGACGCGTCTTTACCGGCCGCCAGGGCATTCCGCTCAAACTCGTCGACGAGCTTGGCGACGAGAGGACGGCGATCGCCTGGCTGGCGAAGGAAAAGAACATCGATCCCAAGACGCCGGTGCGGGACTATCGGCTGCGTGACCGGCTCGGCGATTTGCCGTTCCTGCACACCGCAATCGTGACCAGCCTCGACGCGGTGGGCCTTGGGTCGTTTGCTCGGCGCTTCGAGGAATGGGGTGCGGTGCAGGCGATCGAGCGCCTCAACCTTGACGGACTCCTGGCGCTTTGGCACCCTCCGACCGCGAACTAGAGCAAAATGGCTTTGCGTTGAATCGCGATTTCGCTCTAAGCCTTCAATTGGTGGCACGATGTTGCCCGAAAAGTCCGCGGCTTTTCGGGGTCGTGCTCCAGCGAGCGGAGCGGTTGGTCCCGCCTAGCCACGGACGGCAGCACCGATGATCAAATCCGAACTCGTGCAGCGCATCTCTTCGCAGAACCCGCATCTTTATCAGCGCGACGTCGAGAATATCGTCAACGCTATCCTCGGTGAGATCGTCGCGGCGATGGCGCGCGGGGACCGCGTCGAATTGCGAGGCTTCGGCGCGTTCTCCGTCAAGAACCGGCCGGCCCGGACCGGCCGCAATCCCCGTACCGGAGCGCACGTGTCGGTGGAGAAGAAGTCCGTGCCGTTCTTCAAGACCGGCAAGGAGATGCGCGAGCGGCTCAACCGCTCGAGCGTGTGATGCCATGATCCGTAAGATCGTCACGGCGCTCATCCTCGTGCCGCTTGCCATCGTGTTCGTCGCCTTGGCGGTGGCGAACCGCCAACCGGTTCTCGTCTCCTTCGATCCTTTCGATCAGCTCAATCCCGCCTTTGCGCGCGCGCTGCCGCTTTATGCGCTGATGCTGATCCTGGTGATCGCCGGCGTGGTGGTGGGTGGTATCGCCGCCTGGGTGAGACAAGCGAAATGGCGCCGCGCCGCCCGACTGGCCGACGCGCAGGCGCGCGAGCTGCGCGCGGAGGTGGAGCGCCTCAGGCGCATGGGACCTGCCGAGGTCATCGTGGGGCCGAGACCGCTTTCCACCCGGCCGGTGCCCCCGGACTACGGCCCGCGGCTCAGCATTCCGCCTCCCGCGGCCTGATTCCGTGAGTTCCCCTTGAATATCAGGCGCCTGCAAGGGCGAGACAAACCGTCGGCAGCGATGTAGAACCGCGGCGTGCAGGAGCCTGCGGCAATGTCCGTCCTGATCAAAATCTGCGGCCTGAAGACGCCCGAGGCGCTCGATGTCGCGCTCGCGGCGGGCGCAGATCTGGTCGGCTTCGTCTTTTTCCCGGCCTCGCCGCGACATGTGAGCTTTGAGATTGCCCATGCGCTCGGCGA
Organism: uncultured Alphaproteobacteria bacterium; assembly: GCA_963725065.1. GTDB lineage: Bacteria > Pseudomonadota > Alphaproteobacteria > Rhizobiales > Xanthobacteraceae > VAZQ01. The sequence goes on along the minus strand of CAVRXD010000020.1, from coordinate 164,287 downwards.
ACGGGTGCGGGGCAGGGCGCAAAAGGTTGCGCTTTCCGTCGATGCCAGCGACGAGGAGCTTGCGGCGAGCATCGAAGCGCTCAGGCCCGACCTGCTGCAACTCCATGGCAAGGAGGCGCCGGATCGCGTCGCCGCGGTGCGGAAGCGCTTCGGACTTCCGGTGATGAAGGCGCTGCCGATCGCCGAGCGGGCAGATCTGTCCCCGATCCGGCTGTACGACAAGGTGGCGGATCATTTGATCTTCGACGCGCGGGCGACGGGCGAGGCGACACGGCCTGGCGGCCTCGGCAAGAGCTTCGACTGGCGGCTGCTCGACGCCCTTGCGGTGAATGTGCCGTTCATGCTCTCGGGCGGCCTCCATGCCGGCAACGTCGCCGAGGCGCTGCGCATCACGGCGGCGCCCGGTGTCGATGTTTCGTCCGGTGTCGAGCGCGCGCCCGGCGAGAAGGACCCGGACAAGATCCGCGCGTTCGTCGCTGCGGCACGCGACGCAGCAGGCGCGCTTGCAGCGCGCGGCAAAATGATGAGTGGGGCATGACCCTTCAGCAGCCCAATTCGTTCCGTACCGGCCCCGACGAGCGCGGGCATTTCGGCCTCTATGGGGGCCGCTTCGTCGCCGAAACGCTGATGCCTCTCATTCTGGAACTGGAGCGGGCCTACGCGGCGGCAAAGAACGATCCGCGCTTTCGCAAAGAGATGGACGGCTACCTCAAGGACTATGTCGGACGCCCGTCGCCGCTCTACTTCGCCGAGCGCCTGAGCGAGCATCTGCGCGGCGCCAAGGTCTATTTCAAGCGCGAGGACCTCAATCACACCGGCGCGCACAAGGTGAACAACGTGCTCGGGCAGATCCTGCTCGCCCGCCGCATGGGAAAGCCGCGCGTGATTGCCGAAACCGGGGCCGGCATGCACGGGGTTGCGACCGCCACGATGTGCGCCAAATTCGGGCTCGAGTGCGTCGTCTATATGGGCGTGGTCGACGTCGAGCGGCAGAAACCCAATGTGCTGCGCATGCGCGCGCTGGGAGCCGAGGTGCGTCCGGTCGAGTCGGGATCGAAGACGCTCAAGGATGCGATGAACGAGGCGCTGCGCGACTGGGTCACGAATGTCGCGGACACCTTCTACTGCATCGGCACGGTCGCCGGGCCGCATCCCTATCCGATGATGGTGCGCGACTTTCAATCGGTGATCGGAGACGAAACGCGCGAGCAGATGCTGGCGGCGGAAGGACGTTTGCCCGATTCACTCATTGCCTGCATCGGCGGCGGCTCGAACGCGATGGGCCTGTTCCATCCGTTCCTGGACGATGCCCAAATCGAGATCTATGGAGTGGAAGCTGCGGGCCACGGGCTTTCGAGCGGCCTGCATGCAGCCTCGATTGCCGGTGGCCGACCCGGGGTGCTGCACGGCAATCGGACCTACCTGCTGATGGACGAGGATGGTCAGATCAACGAGGCGCATTCGATCTCGGCCGGCCTCGATTATCCAGGCATCGGTCCGGAACACGCCTGGCTCAACGACATCAAGCGGGTGAAATATCTGTCGGCCACCGACGAGGAGGCGCTGGCGGCGTTCCAGCTCTGCTCGCGCCTCGAGGGCATCATTCCCGCGCTCGAGCCCGCGCATGCGCTGGCAAGGGTGATGGACCTCGCGCCGCAAAAGCCTGGCGATCATCTGATGGTGGTCAACTTGTCCGGACGCGGCGACAAGGATCTGGCGAGCGTCGCCGAGTATCTCGATCGGCGCGGGGGATGACCGGCTGGGCGCGCATGGGAGCAACCTGTGATCAGCAGGCAGAAGATCGTCGGTTGGGTTCTGGTCATCGTATCCATCGGCTACATCGCGTATTTTCTGCGGGTCCGGCTTTTCGCACCCGGGCCGATGATAGAGAAGAAGGAATGGGTGCAGTTCATCGGAACGTTCGTAATATTGATGCTGGGCACCATCAATGTCCGCCTTGCGGCGATGCGTGAGCGAAGACGAAAAGGCCTGCCCAACTCAACGCATCGAACGAGGTAGATCGTAACCCATGGCCACGCGTATCGATCGGCGCTTTGCGGAGCTGAAGACGGAAGGCCGCGCCGCGCTGGTAACGTTTCTTACCGCCGGCGACCCCGACCCCGAGACGTCGCTTGCCCTCGTGCAGGCGCTACCGGCGGCGGGCGCCGACGTCATCGAGTTGGGGATGCCATTCACCGATCCGATGGCCGATGGACCGGCGATCCAGATGTCGTCCCAGCGCGCCCTCAAGGCCGGGCAGACCTTGAAAAAGACGCTTGAGCTGGTGCGCGCCTTCCGCGGCAGCGACGATGCGACGCCGCTCGTGCTCATGGGTTACTACAATCCGATCTATATCTATGGCGTCGATCGCTTCCTCCGGGATGCGAAATCCGCTGGCGTCGACGGCCTCATCATCGTGGACCTTCCGCCGGAAGAGGACGAGGAGCTTTGCTTGCCCGCGCTCAAGGCCGGGCTCAACTTCATCCGGCTTGCAACGCCCACGACCGACGACAAGCGCCTGCCGGCCGTGCTCGCCAACACGTCGGGCTTCGTCTATTACGTCTCGATCACGGGCATCACCGGCGCGGCGACACCCGACGCGGAAAAAGTGGCGGCGGCGGTCGCGCGTATCAAGCGCCATACCAAGCTGCCGGTGGCAGTCGGCTTTGGCGTCCGTACCGCGGAGCAGGCGGCGGGCATCGCATCCGGGGCCGATGGAGTGGTGGTCGGCTCGGCGCTGGTGAGCGTGCTTAAGGGCAGCCTCGACCCGAACGATAAGGCAACCGAAAAAACGGTAAGCGGGGTGGTCGATTTGGTCGCCGCACTCGCCCGTGGCGTTCGCGGTGCCAGCGCAGACAAGTCTACGCAGTCTGCGCCCAGGTAACCGCAGACAAGTCTACGCAGTCTGCGCCCACGTGACCGCAGGCAGGGTGCTTGGAATAGGGAGCAAGATTCGAGGCGTCGGGCGTCGGGGCAGATGCTACAATGGCCCATCATGACAGACCGTGGCTTCATGCTTTTTGATACCCAGATCGGCCCATGCGGCATCGCCTGGGGCGATCGTGGTGTTATCGCGGTGCAGCTTCCCGAGGGAGACGAGGCCAAGACCCGTGCCCGGCTGCTCCGGCGATGTCCGCACGCGCGCGAAGCAGCGCCGCCGGCCGCGGTGCAGGACGCGATCGAAGGCATCATTTCACTTTTGCGCGGAGAACGGCACGATCTCTCCGCAATCGCGCTCGACATGGATGGATTGCCGTCATTCGACCGCCGCGTCTACGAGGTAGCACGCACGATCGCGCCCGGCGCGACGCTGTCTTACGGCGAGATCTCGGCCCGGCTCGGCGCCCGGGACTTGGCGCGGGAGGTGGGTCAAGCGCTCGGGCGCAACCCATTCCCGATCATCGTGCCCTGCCACCGCGTGCTCGCGGCCGGTGGGAAGGCGGGAGGGTTCTCCGCCAATGGGGGGATCACGACGAAGCTGCGCCTGCTCACGATCGAACGCGCGCGCACGAGCGATACGCCTACGTTATTCGATGGCGACAGCACGTTCGGCTTTGCAATGCGGCCCCGGCGCCGCAACTCGCGCTGAGCGCGGTGGCGGAGCCCGGGTTGCCAGCCTCGGCGTGACCATCCATATAGATGGGGTCAGAACCATCACCTCTCTCCTCGTCCGGTGGTGGAAGGTTTTGCAAGCGTTGGCGTAGATGTGGCGAAGCATGGCAATCCCGAGCGCCGGCCGTTGCGGGCATGACAGCAGATCGAGGCGCCAGGCATGAATTGGATTTCCAACGTCGTCCGGCCGAAAATCCGTAACTACTTCGCGCGCCGTGACACGCCGGAAAATCTCTGGATCAAATGTCCGGACACCGGCCAGCTCGTATTCTACAAGGACGTCGAGGCGAACCAGTTCGTCATCCCCGGCTCCAATTATCACATGCGCATGGGGGCGATGGCGCGGCTCAAATCGATATTCGACAATGAGACATGGTTCGATATCGCGGTGCCCGCGGTCCCGCTCGATCCACTCAAGTTCCGCGACGAGCGCCGTTATACCGATCGCCTCAAGGACGCCCGCAGCAAGACCGGCACCAACGACGCGATCAAGCTCGGTTTCGGCAAACTCGAAGGCCTGCCGGTGGTGATCGGCGTGCAGGATTTCGAATTCATGGGCGGCTCGCTCGGCATGGCGGCGGGCGAGGCCGTGATCAAGGGACTTGAGACCGCGGTCGAAAAGGGCACGCCCTTCATCGTGTTCGCTGCATCGGGCGGCGCGCGCATGCAGGAGGGAATTCTCTCGCTGATGCAGTTGCCCCGCACCACGGTGGCCGTGCAGATGCTGCGTGAGGCAAGAAAGCCATACATCGTCGTGCTCACCAATCCGACCACCGGCGGCGTGACGGCCTCCTATGCGATGCTCGGCGACGTGCACATCGCCGAGCCCGGTGCGCTCATCGGCTTTGCCGGGCCGCGTGTTATCGAGCAGACGATCCGCGAGAAGCTGCCCGAAGGCTTTCAGCGCGCCGAATATCTCAGGGACCACGGCATGGTCGACATGGTGGTCCATCGCGGGCAATTGCGGCCGACGCTCGCCAATCTGTGCAGAATTTTCACCAAGACACAGGCCAAGCCGCCCGCTGACAATTTGCCGGTTGCTGCCATCGCCTAGTTCCATCGGTGTGGGCGCGGCGCGACCCGCGATCCATCTCACCGGACTTGCCGTCTTGCGCTGGCCGTGCCTCATTCAATGGGTAGGGATTGTGGATTCTGGCTCGCGCGAGGCCTGTAGCGGCGTGCCCCGCCGTTACAGGCCAGTCGGCCACGCTGAAGAATAACTGCATGACCCCGATCGATTCCATCGTTGCGCGTCTCACGTCGCTGCATCCGAAGCTGATCGATCTTTCGCTCGATCGGATGCGGCGCATTCTCGGCTCGCTCGGGCACCCCGAGCAGCAACTGCCGCCCACGATTCATGTTGCCGGTACCAACGGCAAGGGCTCAACCATTGCCTTCATGCGGGCAATTCTGGAGGCGGCCGGTCTGCGCGTACACGTCTATACCTCGCCGCATCTCGTGCGCTTCAACGAACGCTTTCGCCTTGGCGGCAAGGGCGAGGGACGCCTCGCTTCGGACGAAGAGCTCAGCAGCGCGCTCAACGAATGCGAGCGCGCCAACGCGGGTGCGCCCATCACAGTGTTCGAGGTCACGACCGCGGCCGGGTTCTTGATGTTCGCGCGCAACCCGGCCGATGTGCTGCTCCTCGAAGTCGGGATGGGTGGGCGGTTGGATGCGACCAACGTGGTCGACCGTCCGCTCGCCAGCGTGATCACGCCGGTGTCGCTCGATCACGCCGAGCACCTCGGCGATACTTTGGGGAAGATCGCAGTGGAGAAGGCGGGTATTCTCAAGCCCGGCGTGCCGGCGATCGTGGCTGCTCAGCCGCGCGAGGCGCTGCTGTCGATCGAACGCCAGGCGGGGCGCGTCAAGGCACCGATCAGGATCGCGGGCGAGGACTGGACCGCGACCGAGGAGCGCGGACGCCTCGTCTATCAGGATGACGCCGGCTTGCTCGACCTTCCGGCGCCAAAGCTCTATGGGCGACACCAATTCGAGAATGCCGGCGTCGCCATCGCCGCTTTGCGCGGCATAGACGAACTGAGTCTTCCGCCTGACGCATTCGAGACCGGAATTGCCAAGGCGGATTGGCCGGGGCGCATGCAGCGGCTCTCGCAGGGACGTCTTGCGGCGCTCGTGCCGCCCGGCAGCGAACTCTGGCTTGATGGTGGCCACAATCCTGACGGCGGCCGTGCCATTGCCAACGCCCTCGCCGACCTGGAGGAGCGTGTTTCGCGCCCGTTGGTGCTTGTGGTCGGCATGCTCGCGACCAAGGATTGCGAAAGCTTCTTGAAGAACTTTGCCGGGCTTGCGCGCCGCACCATAGGAGTGCCGATTCCCTATCAGGACAAGAGCTTTCCGGCCGACACGATCGCCGATATCGCGCGCGGCGTTGGCATTCCGGCGCAGAGCAGCGAGAACGTCGAGGCGGCCCTCGCCGCGATCGGCCGCTTCGAGCTTGAGCCGCCGCCGCGCATCCTGATTACCGGCTCGCTCTATCTGGCAGGGGCCGTCCTCCACGCCAACGGCACCACACCGGTGTAAGGCGTAAGTGCCCACGCACGCTATTTCAGCAGCTTCAGCAAATCCGCCTTCTTCTGCTTGACTTGCTCCATCGTGCACTGCTTCGGCGACTTGTCGGGACGCCAGCGCATCAGCCTGGTGCCGTGGCGAAAGCGCTCGCCGGCAAAATGGTCGTAGCAGACTTCGACCACCAGCTTGGGCTTGAGCGGTTGCCACTCGCTTGACCTTTTGGTCGACCAGCGGCTCGGCCCTCCCGGGGCATTGCCGGTGAATCCCGGCGGCGCGATCAACGGTTCGAGCTTCTTGGTGAGTGCGGGCTTGTCCTCGCGCTTGATCGCCGAGGTGAAACCGACGTGGTGAAGGAGGCCTTCATCGTCATAAAGGCCGAGCAGGAGTGAGCCGACAACCGGCTTGCCTTCGTTGTAGCGGAAGCCGCCGACCACGCAGTCGGCGCTGCGATAGTTCTTGATTTTCTGCATGCCGGTGCGGTCACCCGAGCGATATTCGAGATCGCGCCGCTTGGCCACGATGCCATCGAGCGTAGCGCCCACGCGCTTGAGCCAGCTCTTGGCCTCGGCGAGCTTCGTGGTTGCGGGCGACATCCGGATGGGCGCCACGCCGCGCAACCATTTATGCTGCGAAGGCTTCGAGTTCCGGCCGGCGCTGGCGCAATGGTCGCTCGATCAGCGGCTTGCCGTCGGCGCCAGCCAGGAGATCGAACACGATGAGGAGCGCCGGCGTCTCCGCCGCGAGCTTCTGCACGCGGCTCTGCGCTGGATGGATCCGTTGCAGCAGGGCATCGAACGAAAACGCCCGATCGACCGGAACGACGATCTCCCCGTCGAGGACGAATGTCGCGGCCTTGACGCTGCGTACCGCGTCGACCAGCTCCGGGAAATAGCGTGTCAGCGACTGGCCCGATTTCGATTGCAGCTCGATCTTGTTGCCGTCGCGGAAGACGAGGCAGCGGAAGCCATCCCATTTCGGTTCGTACTGCCATTCCTCCCCGGTCGGGATGTCGTCGACCGACAGGGCTTCCATCGGCGGGAATGGCGGACGCAATGCAGGAGCCATGATCGACCAGTATCCGCTCGGCCCTGACGTGGGCAAGCCCGAGGCGATAACGCAAACGGCCGGCATTTCGGCCGGCCGCTGCGAGGAAAATCTCTGGCTGATCGCGAGGGGGCGGCGTCACACCGCCGTGGTGATCCACTGCTCCAGCTTCTGCTTCGGCGCGGCTCCGATCTGGCGCGAAGCCATCTGACCGTCCTTGAAGATCATCAGCGTGGGGATCGACTGGATGCCGTACTTTGCGGCGGTGTGAGGATTTTCGTCGACGTTGAGTTTGACGATCTTCACCTTTTCGCCGAGGGAACCTGCGATCTCCTCAAGCGCGGGCGCAATCATCCTGCAGGGTCCGCACCATTCGGCCCAGAAATCCACCACGACCGGGCCGGTCGCCTTCAACACCTCGGATTCGAAAGTGGTGTCCGAAACCTTGCCAACGGCCATGGGAAATACCTCGTTGTCCTTGAGATGCAGGCGAAGCGCCGCGTCAGGAACGTCGAACCTATGAACGCGCTTGCCGAGCGTCAAGGCGGCCTCACGCCGAGGTGACGGCGGCGAGTTCGCGATCCATGGCCGATGCCGGAATCTCCATCAAATCAGGCACATCCGTCCACAAGAGGGCGGCACGAATGAGCCTTGTCGGGATAGAGCTGGGCCAGCACGGCGCGATACAGCGCCAGCTGGCGGACATAGGCGGTTGGCACTTCCTCGAATCGCTCGGGGGCCGGACGATTGGTTTTGTAGTCGGCGATCAGGACCGCATCGGCGATGACGGCAAGTCGGTCGACCTGGCCGGAGACAGCCAGGGTTCCGCCCTTGAGGCGGCCCACGATCGGGATCTCGGCGCGGCTCCCGGGTGAAAACAGCTGAGAGAACCGCGCGTCCTCGAGCACGCGCCGGACCTGTGCGAGCAGGCTCTCCTGTTCCTCGGCGCTGAAATCCCCGGCCGCGCGCGCGAGGTGACGGAACGCGGCCTCGGTTCGCGCCTCACGCGGAATGTCCGGCAGCGATTGCAACAACCGATGCATGAGCACGCCGCGCGCCATCGCTTTCTTGCGTTCGGCGGGGCTGCCGGCACGGCCCGGACGCACCGGCGCCGCCTCCTCATCGTACGCACGCGATGGCGAGAGCGGCACCGCTGCGACTGTCTCACCGGGAGCGTTCTGGGCGAGCCATGGCGGCTGCTCCTGGCGTGCTGCGGCCGCGGGCGACGATACCGCGGTGGCGTCACCCAATGGCGTCGGACGGTAGCGCCACACGGTTCCTTCGCCGTCATCCGCCGGTTCTTCAGCCGAAACCGGACGCAAGGCGCCAGAAACCATGTTCCACCAGCAGCCCTCGCTGCGGGCTGCGCTCTCCTTCTGCTCCGCAGACAATAAGTCGGTTGATGGCGCGCGTCATCGCTACGTAGAGCAGGCGCCCATGCTCGTCCTCGTTCTCGCGCCGGACGCGCTCGCGGGCTGCGGCGACCGCCGCCACGTCGTTGGCCTTCGGCCCCGTCCACACGAAATGGTCGGGAGCGCCTGCGCACGTCGTCAAATCGAGCAGACGCGGTTGACGCTGCCCCGGTCCGGCGGGTGGGGTCGTGGTGTCGGCCAGGATGACGATGGGTGCCTCCAGGCCTTTGGCACCGTGCACCGTCATCACCCGCACCTCGTCGCGGGTGATCTCCATGTCGCGTTTGATGTCGGTCCTGGCTGCGCGCAGCCAGGCGATGAAGCCCTGCAACGACGGTGTTTCGCGGCGTTCATAGTCGAGCGCGCGATTGAGAAATTCGTCGAGCGCGTCGTCGGCCTCGTGACCGAGGCGCGCAAGAAAGCGTTGGCGACCTCTCTCGGCCCCCAATACGCGTGCATAGAACCCGAATGGCGTCTCCTTGTGCGCCCATTGCGAAAGGCGATCGAGCCTGCTCGACCGCCGCCGCGAAGCGCGGGTCCGTGGGCGCCTTCGCCCGCAATGCCGTGTGCAGCGATGTCTTGCGCTCCCAGGCGATCTTGAACAGGTCCTCGTCGTCCAGCCCGAACAGCGGTGACTTGAGCACGGTGGCCAGGGCGAGGTCGTCGGCAGGCAACAGCAGCGCATCCGCGAGCACCATCAAATCCATGACCGCGATATGCTCGGTCAGCACCAGCCGATCAGCGCCGGCCACCGGCACATGGGCATCCTTGAGCGAGCGGATGATCGCCTCGAACACGGCGCCACGCTGGCGCACCAGTATCAACACGTCACCGGCACGCGTGCCCTGCTTTGTCCAACGCTTGACGTTTGCCGCGATCTTCGTCGCCAGCCGGACTTGCGGGCTCTTTTCCGTCAGCTCGTCGAACGGCGCATCCCAGGCCTCGATCTCGCGCTTCTCCTTCGGCTTGATGGTGTCCCAGATCTCGACGAGGCCAGGCATCGCTTCCGGCAGCCATTCGTGCACGGGCCTTACATTGTCGGCAGACAGCCCGCGGTATGCTTGCGGCCGTTCGAATACCTTGTCGACGGCGCCGAGCAGATTGGGTCCTGAACGGAACGAGTGGCGGAAGGGCACATATTGCAAATCCCGGTCGATGGCGGCGCAAAGCGTCGCGAAGGTGCGCCGCATCGCGTCGAACTCGCGCGGCGCCGCGCCCTGGAACGAGAATATCGATTGCTTCTCGTCGCCGACGGCGAAGATCGTCCGGTTGACGGCACGGGCGCCGGCGCCGGCAAAAAACTCAGCCGTCAGAAGCCGGATGATCTCCCATTGCTTCGGACTCGTATCCTGCGCCTCGTCGATCAGCACGTGGTCGATGCCCTGATCGAGCTTGTAATGCACCCAGGCCGCGCGATCCTCACCCAGCAGGGCGAGTGCCTTGTCGATCAGATCGTCGTAGTCGAGGAGTCCGCGCCGGTCCTTCGCCCTCTGGTACCGGGAGATCACTGCATCGGCGATGGTGAGGAGCGCGGCCGTGCGATTTCGGCAGGCGACAGCCTTACGGCGCTCCACCAATGCCAGCAGTCGCTCGCCTTCCCGTTGCAGGCAATCGGCAAGCTCGGGATCACTTTTCTCGATTGCCTTGGTGACCAGGCGCTGGCGGGCTTCGAGTTTGTCGGTGAAAAAGAGCTGTAGATAGATGCCGACCCGTTCGGAGCCCGAGGTTGCGAGTGCGTCGATGAGCCGCCCCGCTTGTTCCTGATCGCTCTTTGAGCCCTGCATCAGGGTCTGGGCGGCGGCCGCCCAGCGCGAGAACGGGAGCAGCGGGCCCTCGATCATCTCGCTTTCGACCCGTTCGAGAGTGTCGTCGCTGCTGATGCCGAGCGTTTCGCACAGCACGGCGACGGCTACGTCGACGCTGCCGCCGTGATCGATCCACGCCCGCACCACGTCACGTTTGCGGATGGCTTCGCCCACTACCTCCTTGAAGGTCCGGTCGGCGGCGAACGTAATGGCCGTTGCGAGCGCCCGGCCAAGCGGGGCATCCGGGGTCAGGGTGGCATCAAGCAATACGCTCAGGCTGGTCTCGCCCAGCAGCTGCGCTTCCGACGCCTCGTCGAGCACGTCGAACCGGGCGGCGACAGTGGCTTCGAACGGAAACTGATGGAGAAGCCGGGTGCAGAACGCGTGGATGGTCTGCACCTTGAGTCCACCGGGCGTCTCCAGCGCCAATGCGAACAATCGTCGTGCGCGCGCTCGCCGCGCCGGATCGGGATCGAGGTTGGACATCCGCCGGATCGCCGCATCGAGTTGCTCGTCGTCGAGCGCGGTCCAGCGCCGCAGCTCGTCGAACACGCGGTTGGCCATATTTGCGGCGGCGGCCTTGGTGAAGGTGATGCAGAGGATCTTTCCGGGCTCGACGCCGTCGAGCAGGAGGCGGATGACCCGTTGCGCCAGAACATGGGTCTTGCCCGATCCGGCATTGGCCGCGACCCAGGCCGATACCGCGGGGTCCGACGCCGTGATCTGCAGCTGCAGCACGGCCTCCGGAATGATACGTGGGCCCTTCATTCGCCCGCGCCCATTCCGTCTTCCTCGTCGGTGCCTCCGACCGACCACTCCTTGACGCGCGAGAGATGATCGTAGGTGCCGTAGCGGTTCTTCCACATCGACAGCACCAGCGGCAGATAGGGCTGCTGCTCGTCCTCGAACCGCGCGGCCACCGATCGGAGCTTCTCGAGCGCCAGGTCGGCGTGAATGTCGGCGTCACCCTCCTTGAACTCGACCGGCCTTTCTTCGCCTGCGGGCTCGCCGCCCTTCAGCGCGACATAAACGAGCTCACTCACCGAGGCATCGGCGGCGATATCGCGAAATCCACCGCCGCGCAGGATCGCGGCTTCGAGCGTGAGCTGTGGCGAAACGCCGATGCGCACCTGCTTTTCGGTCGGCACCTGTCCGGTCTTGTAGTCGAGAATGGCATGGCCACCGCCCACAAGCTCTTCGATGCGGTCGGCGCGCCCGCGCAGGGTGAACACGCGCTCGCCAAGCGGGATCTCGATCTTGGCCCGACGTTTCGGCCTTGAGCGTCTTGACCAAGGCGCGCCGCCGCGTCTCCCAGCCTGCGAACCAATGCGCGATGCGCTGGAAGCGTGGCCACCAGAACGCCCGCGCCTCGGGATAATCGTCGAGCGTGGCGAAATGCCTGGCGCCGATCTCGATCAGCGCCGCGGCGGGATCGGCCGGCAGCGCCGCGGCAAAGGTCTTGGTGAACTCGCTGAGCGCACCGTGGATGACGATGCCGCGGTCGGCAGCGCCCGGTGGCAGGTCGACGGCGTCGAGCTCGCGCAGTTTGAGAATATGCTTGGCATAGATGGTGTAAGGGTCGCGCAGCCAGCTTTCGATCTCCGTGACCGAGAGCGCTGTCGGCCGCGCGGCACGCGGCGGCCGCGGCGCGGGCTTGTCCATGCGCTTGATCTCGGCGGGATGGTCGAGCGCCCGCGCCCAGGCGAGATAGGTTCTGCCCTTCTCGCGTGCCTGCTCCCACCGGTGCTTCGCCGGCGACCGCGGCCAACCGCTGGACGAAGCGCGATACCACCGTTGGAGTACCGGCGAGCTTGGCCGGATAGGCGAGGATGACCTCGTCAGCGCCGAGCGCCTGCGCGAAATCGTGTGCCGACAGCGAAATGCGCCGCTCCGGCAGGTCGAGGCCGAGCGCATGGCGCATGGGACGGCTGAGCCACGGGTCCGGCTGCGTCTCCGGGGGCCAGATGCCCTCGACCAGCCCGCCAAGGACGACGCGATCGACGTTCTGCAGCCGTGCTTCGAGCGGCCCATAGATGCGAACGCGCACGTTCGGGATCTCCGGGCGCCGTGCCACGCGATCGGCAATCGCGATCCGGAAGAGCTCGGCATAGTCTGCTTGCGCGACGACAAAGCCGGCATCAGCGTTCGCACGCGCGATGTCGTCGAATGCCTCAAATAATTTCACGCCGTCGTTGCCGGTGAAGGCCGCGGGCTGACCGTGCTCGTTGCTGCTCAAGGCGGTGACGACGTCGCAATGTCGTGCGGCAAGTTCGGCGAAGGCGCGCGGCGCGCCGGATAAATTCTCAAGCGGCGCGATCGCGGCCGTGAATTGCCCGAGCAGCACAGCTGCGTCGACGAGTTCGCCGTCCCTCAGGTAGACGCGGGGATCGGATGGATGCAGATCGCATTGTTCGCCGCGTCGAAACTTTCCGAGTTCCTCCCGAAACGTGGCGAGCGCATGCGTAAGTCCGCTGCTTTTTGCCTTGGGGCGGGGACCGCGCAGGACGGCTCTTTCCAAGGCCGCCACCGCGCGCGTGTTCGCACCCTCCCCGGCGCCAAGCCGCGTCAGCGGGTGCTTGAGCAGTGCGAGGAGCGTAACCGGGGCCAGACCTCCCAGCGCCGCCTCGGCCGCGAGGCGCGCGAATCGCCCTGCCGACGTGTCAGGGAGCGCATCACCGCCGGAATCGTCGGCCGCGATTTGCCAGCGTTCCAGCGCGGCGAGCACGCGACGCGCCAGTTCACGGTCGGGCGTGATCAGTGCCGCGGTCTTGCCTGCCGTCTGGATCGCTTCGCGTAGCGCGACGGCGATGGCGAGGGCCTCTTCCTCGGCATTTGCGGCCTCCACCACCGACAGGGTTGCGAACGCGGCGTTGACGCGCGCCGGGAAATCGGAGCCTGCGAGTTGCTGCCATCGGTCGGTTGCGGCGGCCGGCCGCAGCGCCTCCGACACCGTGCGGTCGCGCCCATGCGCGGCGGGTTGGCCGAGTGGGAGGACCGCATCGCGTGTGATCCCGATGCGCTCCAGGAGCGCGTGCAGGGCGAACTGCGGATGTCCGACCGCGGGCGGGATCAACTCGCGACCGGCGGCATCTCGGCGGCCGGCAATAAGATCCCACGATTCCGCGTCGAGATCGGTATCGAGGCCCGGCAGCACCACGGCGCCATGGGGAAGCCGGGCGATAGTCGCAATCAGCTCGGCGGTCGCAGGCATGGAACCGGTCGAGCCTGCGGCGATGACAGGGCCGTCATTGTGAGTGGCGAGCCGCGCCGCCTCGGCTTTGATCAAGGCGTCCCGACGGGCGGCCGGCTCGATGGCGCCACGCTCGGCGAGGATGGCCGGCCAAGCCTCGCGGGCGATCTTCAAGAATTGGAGCGTAAGCTGCCAATAGCGGTCGAGCGCATCCGGGACGAGTTCGTCGAGCCGGTCCCAGGACACGCCGCGGGTGGTCATGTCGTCCATCAGGCGAGCGAGATCATCGGCGAGCGCGAGCGCCGACGCCGGATTGCTGGCAACGAGCGGCGTTTCGTCTTTCCTGTCCGGGGCGATGCTGCCGGCCCACTTGAGCACCAGCTGCGCCAGCAGCATGCGGCGTTCGAGCCCGCCGATCGCCGTTGGCAGATCGAGCGCCGTACCGGCAAGCGCACCGCTCGCTGCCTGTGCGAAAGCGATCTCGTCCTCGTCGACGTCTCCGATGGGGACGATGCGGGGAAGGATCGCTGCGCCGGCTCCGGTCACGTCGAGGAAGACATCGCGTACGAGCCGGCAGGCCCGCCGCGTCGGCAGATAGAGCGTGGCACCGGCCAGTGCGAGCGGATCATGTCCGGCGGGAAAACCCGGCACCAAGGTTCCGTCGATCAGCGCGCGGATCAGCGTCGGCACGAACGGCGCCGAGGCCGGAATGGTGAAGACGCGGGGATTCGCCATGCCGAATGATACACTGTCCGTCAACTGGCGAGTCCAAGACGCGCAGAACCGCGCATCTCGCCTCCTCTCCACATCGGGCTGGGTCGATCAGGCGTCGGCTTGCACGAGATCCGCGGTCTGTACGACCGGGCTAAAGGATCATGCCGCGCTGGCGAGGATGGCATCCTCGGCCGCTTTGACCGCTTCGGGCGTGCCGACATGCATCCAGACGCCATCGAGGCGCAGGCCGCAGAGCCGCTCGGCTTCCGCCGCCTGGTCGAACAATGGCGACATCGAAAAGGCGCCCGGCCGGGCCCCGGCAAAGAAGCCGGGGGTGAGAATCGCGGCGCCGGCATAGACGAATGGCACCACTTCGCGCTCGCCGCGCCGGGCCAGCCGTCCGTCGGGCCCCATCGAAAAATCGCCGCGGCCGCTATAGCCGATGCTCGATGCGGTCGGTGCCAGCAGGAGTAGAGCATCCATGCGAGCAGGATCGAAGGCCGCGGCCAGGCGGCCGAGGTTGGGTTTCACCCCGTCGATCCAGATCGTGTCGGAATTGACATGGAAGAACGGACCCTCGCCCAGCAGCGGCAGCGCCTTGAGCACGCCGCCTCCGGTCCCGAGAAGCTCGTCGCGCTCGTCGGAGATCACGATGTCGGGCCGCTCGCGTTGCGCGAGGTGGCGCTCGATCTGGTCGGCGAGGTGATGGACGTTGACGACGGCGCGCTCGACTCCCTGCTCGGCGAGGCGATCGAGGACGTAGTCGATCAGCGCCTTGCCGCCAACCGAGACCAGCGGCTTGGGGAGGCGGCCATTGAAGGGCCGCATGCGTGTACCCAGTCCGGCCGCGAGCACCATGGCCCGCTTCGGTGGGGTCGTGACTGGCGGAACAGGGGCCATTGAATCGGTTTTGCCTCTGGGGCGCTTAAATTGTGTTTAACGACGGGACGTGGGCGATATACCAAGCATTGAGCGACTCCAGGGCAGGATGGCCGAGCGAGCGCTGCAAGTAGCCCCA
The DNA here is from genome assembly GCA_963725065.1 of uncultured Alphaproteobacteria bacterium. Taxonomy (GTDB): domain Bacteria; phylum Pseudomonadota; class Alphaproteobacteria; order Rhizobiales; family Xanthobacteraceae; genus VAZQ01. The sequence continues at coordinate 148,960 of CAVRXD010000020.1, read as the reverse complement.
TACCCGCGGCAGGTGACGCAAATATTGCGGCTTGCCATCCCTTATGTCGAGCCGCGCAAAGATGCCGAGGATCTTGCTGGCGCGTTGGGCCGCGAGGGTCACGTAGAGCTTGATAAATTGCGCCGCATCGAAGCTCGGGTCGGTGCGGCTGCGTCCGCGCACGTAACGGCCGAGCAGCGCGATCTCGGTCTGTTCGGACACGTCCACGCGTGCGTCCTGCAGCAGCGAGGCGAGATCGTAGGCGGCCGGCCCCATCACGGCGTCCTGGAAGTCGAGAATACCGAGGCGCGCGTTCTCGCTGCGCTGCGGTAGCCAGAGCAGATTGGGGGAATGGAAATCGCGCAAGACCCAGGTCGGCGGCGCCTCGATGGCGGGATGCAACAGCTCGCGCCAGAGCGCCCGGAACGATCCGCGTTCGGTGTCCGGGATCGCCGCGTCGAGCCGCGGCAGGAACCAGTCCACCAGGAGTTCGGCTTCGATCAGGAACGCGTTCATGTCGTAGGACGGAATGCGGTATTCGACATGGGGCGCAACGGGCAGGGTGTCGGGTAATTGCTGTTCGTGCAACGCAAGCAGCACGTCAACCGCGGTCTCGTAGCGCTCCTGGATCGGCGCGGGCGGGTCGCCGCGCACCACGCGCTCGTCGCCGAGGTCTTCGAGAATCAGCAGGCCGTGATCGAGATCGGCGTGATGGATGATGGGCGCCGAGAAGCCGTATTGCCGCAGACCGTTCGCCATCGCCACGAAGGGCACAACACTGTCTGCCAGATGCGCGACCGCGCTATAGGGCTTGCCGCTACGTATCGGCGGACCGTCGGGCCGGCGCGGCATGTTCATCAAGATCACGTGCTGGTCGCCGAGGGCAAGCCGTTCGTACGACCGCGTGGAGGCGTCGCCCTGCATCCGCACGCGCAACGCTTCGCTATAGCCGCTCTCGGCAATGAATTGGCGCGCCGACGCCATGCGGTCGACCCGAGGTCCGAACGAGCCGTAGCCGGTGACGCGCGCGTGACGGAATTCGAGCTTGAGCTTGGGCGCCAGCGTGAGCGCGACGTCGAGCCGGTCGGGCGGCAAGATGCCCACTGCGCGATCGGGCCATTCGATCAGCACCACCGCGCCTTCAGGCAGATCGTCGAGACCGAGTTCCGCGAGATCTCCCGATCCGGAGAGCCGGTAGAGGTCGACATGCACCAATGTAAACTGCGGCAGGTCGTAGGTCTGCATCAGCGTGAACGTCGGGCTTGGCACTTCCACCAGCGCATCGCCCGCCAGATAACGGATGAGCGCACGTGCGAAAGTGGTCTTGCCAGCTCCAAGATCGCCCGAGAGCGTAACGGTATCGCCACGCTGCAGCGAATTGGCGATGTCGATCGCAAGCCGCTGCGTCGCATGCTCGCCGGGCAGCGCCACCGAGAAGGTCGGTATGCTGGGCGCGGTCAGGGGCAGCGACATGACAGGGCCCTTGATTGCAGGTTGCTCGGCGTCATGTGGCGGTCAGGTGTTGGCATGCGGACGAGTGCGGCAGGGAGGCGCGCGATGGAAACCGCACCCCCCGGCGGAGTTTGCCGCATCATAGGCGAGGATCAAGCGGCACTTCGCTCTGCGGTTTGATCGAGCGGGAAGACGCAGGTGACCGTGGTTCCGCGTCCCACCGCCGATTCCAGCGTCACGGAGCCACCGTGCAATTCCACGAAGGAGCGGACCAGGGAAAGGCCGAGGCCCGTCCCGCGGTGACGTGAACCAAGCGAATGGGTCTCGAACCAATCGAACACCTTGTCCTGCACGTCGTCCGGGATGCCGGGGCCGCGGTCAGTGACCGAGAACATGACGGCATCTTTCAGCCGCTGGGCGGTAAAGGTAACGGTCTCGCCGCCGGGCGAGAAGCCTACCGCATTGGCCAGCAGATTGAATAGTGACTGGCGTACGCGTCGCTCGTCGGCAACGAAGCTGCCGATATCGGCAGCGGCGCGGATCTCGAGCTGGATGCCGCTCTTCACCAGGCGGTCCTGTACGCCTTCGGCGGCGGCTTCCATGGTCTTGCGGATATCCACCGCGCCGAGATTGAGCGTCATGGCGCCGGCGTCGATGGTGGCGAGGTCGAGGATATTGTTGATGATGGCGAGCAACGCGTTGGTCGAGACGGTGATGTAGTTGAGGTATTCGCGCTGCTTGTCCCGCAGCGGCCCGGTGATCGGATCCCCCAGGAAGTGCGCGAAACCGATGATGTTGGTGAGCGGCGAGCGCAATTCGTAGGATACGTGATGCACGAAATCGATCTTGAGCTTGTCCGCCGCCTCCAATGCTTCGTTGCGCTCGCGCAGCGCGCGCTCGACATTGACGGTGTCGGTGACGTCCTGGAAGGTCACCAGCGTGGCGCCGTCCGGCAGCGGCATGGTGGCACAATCGACTACGTTGCCATCGGGGCGATCGAGCCGGCCCATGACCGGCTCGCGATTTTCAATTGCCGTGATGGTCGTCCGCAGGCTCTGCCAAACAGGGTGGTCGCCGTGGAGCGGGAACGTCCACTGGCTCAGCGACTCGATATGGGGTCGCTCGGCAAGTGTTTCCGGTGCGAGCCGCCACATGCGGGCGAAGACCGGATTGAAAAGACGTAGCCGGCCGTCACTGCCGAACACGGCGACCGCCTCGGTAAGATTGTCCAGGGTCTCGCCCTGGACCCGGATCAGCGCATCGTAGCGGCGTTCGAGATCGAGCCGTTCGGTGACGTCATCGAATAGATAAATGACGCCGCCTTCCGGATTGGGGGTGGTGACGACGCGCATGGTGCGGCCGTCCGGCAGGTGCCACATGTGCTCCTTGGGTTCGACCGCCCGATAGGCGTCGTACAGCGCCATTTTCCATTGTCGGAAATCCTGCTCGTCCGGGAGCTTGCGCGACGCGCGCAGCCGATCGAGCACCGCAGAATCGTTCGGCTCCTGATCCAGAAAGATGGGATCCAGATCCCAAAGCAGACGATAGGCGGTGTTGTAGAAGGCGAGCCGCTGATTGGACCCGAAGATGGCAACGCCGGTAGCCAGCTGGTCGAGGGTGCGCCGGTGAGCATCCATCATGCGCTTGAGCTCGCCGCGCAACCCTTCTGCTTCGGTCGCGTCGAGGGCGATACCGGCGCTTCCGCGCCCGGCCGGCACCGTCATCACGTCGAAGCTGCGGCGCTGACCCGCGACCACGGCCGGTAGGCGGCCCGAATAGGTCTCGACCAATTCGTGCGCGCGCAAAAGCTCGGTGCGCGCGCCTCGATCGAACAACTCGATTCCGCGATCGACCGCCTCCGTCCCGTCCTGGGCCTCGACCGCCCGCGCATACGCTTGGTTCGCGAAAACGAGTTTGCCCGCGTCATCGCGCGCCCACACCGGCGCAGCCACCGCTTCGATCAGGGCGCGGGTGGCGGCGGTGTCTTCGAGCTGCTTCTGGTGACGACGGGCGAGTTCGGCGAGTTCCTGCTTGATTCCGCTGACCTCCCGCAGCCGCAGGATCGCTCGGCCGCCGGTCACTTGACCCTTGGCTTCGAGGATGCGACCGGCGAACGTGGCCATCGTCATGGCAAAGGCGACACCGCGCGCGCGCAGGGCATCGACCGAACGCTCCATCTCGCCGGCGGTTTCCGGCTCGAGCCAGGTGCCGAAGGCGAGGACGCGCTGAGGCGTTTCGGCGGCGGTGACCAATGTGGGATCGCCGATGATTTCGGGCTCGTCGCTCCCTGCGGCCCAGGCGACGAGAATTTGTTGTTCGGAGAGCAGGAGCGCATAGGCGCGATCAATCGCGGCCCTCGAGGTGGCGCTCTCATCGCGTGACGACGCCTCAAGTTCGGCAAGCCGGCCACGGGTCCGCACGAGCAGGATCGCGGTGACGACAGCGAAGCAGAGAACGCCGAGGGTGAGCATGAGCGCCGCGATCTCGTGGCGATCGAGCGACAGCAGCGCCGAGACATACGCCTCGAGTGTCGAGAGTTCCGGTCGACCCGTCGTTTCCGCGGCGCGTGCGAGGTGCAGCGGCAAGGCCGACAGAGCGATGGCGAGCACGGCGCGTACCCGGCCGTGGCGCATCCCCAAGGGCATTGCACGCCCGTCTTCGCCGGCTATGGAAGCGCGCGAACGCGCTTCATGCTGCGGATGAGCCCCAAAGCCCTCCACGGTGATCCGGATCGCGTCCGGCATACCCGCTTGCCCCATCGCCGCATTTTCACCGGCGTCGTGAGAGCGCCGGCTCGCATCCCGTACGGCTGAGTGCCTCATCCGCCGAACGGTCCGCGAATCAAACCACTTTACCCCCAACGGGAAACCCGCCGGAAGGAGTCCAGATCGTGAACAAGTGGACAGAGGATGTCCGCAGCCTTGTCCGTCCCGCCACTTAGTCAAACCGGATGCTGTTTTGAACGATGACGTCGGCCCATTTGTCCATCTCGGTGCGGATGTAGTCGCCGAATTGCCGCGAGCCAAGCGGTGTCACCACCGCTCCCATCTCCGTCATGCGCTTGCGCAGGTCGGGCATTGCCAGCACCTGGGTAAGCGCCGATTCCAGTCTGGCGAGGACAGCCGGTGGGGTGCCGGCGGGCGCTGCCAGGCCGAACCAATAGGCGGCCTCCAAGGGATAACCCGCCTCGGCCATCGTGGGGACCTCAGGGAGCGTCTCGAACCGCGCAGAGGCCGCAAGCGCGAGCGGCGTGAGCGCGCCGGTCTTCATGTGCTGCCCGCCGACCACCGCGGTCACGAACATCGTGTCGACGTGCCCGGCGACCAGATCGTTGATTGCCGGCGCGCCTCCGCGGAACGGAACATGCAGCATCCGAACGCCGGCTTTCGCGGCGAAGAGTTCGCCGGCCAAGTGGCTCGCGCTGCCGATTCCGACCGAGGCGTATGAAATCTTCCCGGGCTGCTGCCGCGCCAGCTCGATGAGATCGTGGACGGTGCGGACCGGGAGGCGCGCATTCGCCGAGAGTGCCATGGGCGCGCTGCCGACAAAGCCAATGGGCGCGAAATCCTTCACGCTATCGTACGGAATGTTCTTGAACACGCTCGGATTCACGGCGTGGTTGTCGTTGATCATCATCAGCGTGTAACCATCCGGTTCGGCCCGGGCGACCGCAGCGGTCGCCAAAGTTCCACCGGCGCCGGGTCTGCTCTCGATGATGAATTGTTGGCCAAGGACCATGGTCAGCTTGTCGCCAACGATGCGCGACACGGTGTCGAGCAGGCCGCCGACGGGAAAGGCGACGATGATCCTCACCGGACGGGAGGGATAGCCGGGTTCTTGCGCTGTCGCAGGACAGGGAGCGGTGCCGAGCACGGCGGTGACGGCAACAAGCAGACAGGCAAACGCTTTGTTCACGGCTCCCTCCCGAGGACGTGCCGTTGCAGCCGGCGTACGACCGGCGCCTATCCGCGCCCGGCCAACTTCAAGCCTTTCTCAAGGGCCGCGTAACTGCGCACCGGCGCGGCCATCAGGAAACGGTAGCCTTCGCCGAGGATGCGTTCGACATTGCTGGAATCCACGTGCGGGTGGCCGACGACCACGTTGTGCTCCTTGCAGGTATTGACGACCCGCGCCATCCACTTGAGCACCTCGGGGTGCTCGTATTGCCGCGGGTAGCCGAGCTCTTGGGAGAGATCGCCCTCGCCGATGAGGATCGCGCCGATGCCGGGCACCTTCTGCAAGATCTGGGGTAGCGCCTCGATGCCACGCGTGTCCTCCATCATCAGGATCACGAAGATTTCCCCTTTCGGGTTGAGCGGCCACACGTCGGCGCGGTCGTAATAGTCCTGCTGGGAGAGGCCCCAATAGCGCACGGCGGCGGTCGGCCCGTCGCCGCGGATTCCCGCGGGCTCGTACATGGGCGCGCTCTTCAGGCGCGGATAGCGGCAGGCGGCAACCGCGTTGTACGCCTCATCCACCGACGAGATGTGCGGCCACACGATGCCGTAGGTGCCGAGATCCAGAGCCTGCTTGGCATGAAATTGCGCTTTTTCCGCCCCGTTCGGTGGGATGCGGACCATCGGCGTGACGGTTGGCGCGACCGAGCCGGACTTGGCGATCTGGCCGCGGTTGAGCATGTATTGCAGGCTATCCCGCAGCGCCCGGATGTCCCACGGATTGTGCTCCATCTCGTAGACGATGCCGTCGTACTTGGCCGTGGCCATTGCGATCGCAGTGTCTGGATCGGCCTGGCAAAACGACGTGAATGTGCACTTGCCGGCTTCCAAGGCGCGGATCACGCCGTTCAAACGCGGAATATCAGCCATACTTCCCCCTCTGCATTGCGGTTCGCCGCTACTCTAACAGACCCCAATCCTGGTTTGACAATGGTGAAGCCCGGTTCGTAGCATCCGCCCATATGGTGGCTGGTCGCATCCGGCCCGTGTTCCCGCCCACAATCCTCAGCGACGGTGTCATGATCATTGATTGCCACGGCCACTACACGACCGAGCCGAAAGACCTGCACCGGTTCCGCAAGGACCAAACCGAAGCGGTCAAGAACAAGTCGCCGATGCCCTCGAAAGCGTCGCTGAAGATGAGCGATGACGAGATCCGCGAGAGCGTGGAGGGCGCGCAGCTCAAGCTGCAGCGCGAGCGCGGCACCGACGTCACGATCTTCTCGCCGCGGGCCTCCGGCATGGGCCACCATATCGGCGACGAAAGCGTCAGTCTGGAATGGTCGCAGATCTGCAACGACCTGATCGCGCGCGTGATCTCGCTCTATCCGAGCAACTTCATCGGCGTGTGTCAGTTGCCGCAGTCGCCCGGGGTGCCGCCGAAAAATTCAATCGGCGAGCTCGAACGCTGCGTCAAGATGGGCTTCGTCGGCTGCAACCTCAATCCCGATCCATCTGGCGGTTACTTCAACGCTCCGCCGCTGACCGACAAGTGGTGGTATCCGGTCTATGAGAAGATGGTCGAGCTCGATGTGCCGGCGATGATCCACGTCAGCGGGTGCTGCAATCCGGCGCAACACACGACCGGATCTTACTACCTCAACGCCGACACCATGGCCTTCATGCAGTTGATCTTGTCCGATCTATTCAAGGATTTTCCGACGCTCAAGCTGATCATCCCGCATGGCGGCGGTGCGGTGCCGTTCCACTGGGGTCGCTTCCGCGGGATCGCGCTCAACAACAATCGGCCCGAGCTCGACCAGATCATGAGCAACAATATCTTCTTCGACACCTGCGTCTATCATCAGCCTGGCGTAGATCTTCTCACCAAGGTGGTGCCGGTCGACAACATTTTGTTCGCCTCCGAGATGGTCGGTGCGGTCAAGGGCATCGACCCCAGGAGCGGTCAGTATTTCGACGACACCAAGCGTTACGTAGACAACGCGCCGGGCCTCTCGGCCGCGGACAAGGACAAGATTTTCGCAGGGAATGCCTACCGTGCCTATCCACGGCTCAAGGACGCCATCGCTAGGCAAGCGAAAGCGCGCGCGTAGCACGGGCAGGTGAGGCCGGGCCTCCAGCAGCGCTCAGCCCCCGGCGACTAGGGCGAAGCACGTCGGTGTTCAGACCCGCACAGGCTCGACCCAGACTGATCGTGCTGATAGTTTCGCCGCAAGCACGAAGGATGACCGAGGACCACCATGGGCATCGAAGCTTTGGGTTATATCGGAGTTCGCGCCAGGGACTTGGGAGACTGGGCGAGCTACGGCGCCAACTTTCTGGGACTGCAACGCATCGACAAGAGCCGCTCGACGCTCGCGTTTCGCATGGATGATCGCAAGCAGCGGCTCGTCGTCGATGCCGACGGCGGTCAGGGCATCGGGTTCTTCGGCTGGGAGGTGCTGGACGCAGCCGGCCTTGACGCCATGGCCGCAAGGATCGAGGCCGCCGGCACGCGGGTCGCGCGCGGATCGCGCGCGCTGGCCGACGAACGCCGCGTCAAAGATCTAATCGTGTTGAATGATCCTGCGGGCAACCGTCTCGAGATTTTTCACGGCGCTGAGACCACGACCGATCCGTTCAAGCCCGGGCGCAATATTTCCGGCTTCCGCACCGGGCCGCTTGGCATGGGCCATGTCGTGATGCATTTCGAGCGCATCGCCAACGTGATGAGCTTTTATCAGGACGTGCTCGAGTTCAGGGTGAGCGACTACTGGCTGCGCCCGTTCCCAGCCTATTTCTTCCACGTCAATCCCCGTCACCACAGCATCGCGTTCGTCGAGAGCGGCATCAACATGGTCCATCACATGATGATGGAACTCTACAGTTTCGACGATGTCGGCCAGGGCTATGATCTTGCGCTGGGTGATCCCGAGCGCATCGGCGTCACGCTCGGCCGCCACTCCGGCGACTACGTCACTTCGTTCTACACCTGGAATCCATCCGGATTCCTGGTGGAGTATGGATGGGGCGGGCAGGTCATAGATGACAACACCTGGGAGCCGTTCGAACGAAAATTCGGCCCGAGCCTCTGGGGTCACGAGCGCCGCTGGATGTCGGCGGAAAAGAAAGAGGAATCGCGCCTGCTCTGCATCGAGGCCGCCGAGAATGGTCAGCGCCAGCCGGTGCAGGTCATCGAAGGCAACTACAACCCTATGCCCGGCGTCTGCCCGTGGTGGGACAGCATGAAACAGGGCCGCAAGGCGGGCTGAGCGGAGAGGGCCGTCTAAGCCTCTCCCGGTGCTCGCCCGAGACCCTGGGCGGAGTGCGCCAGGTCTTCGACGTTGATGCGCGCCAGCGCGGCGGAGAAGGCGTCCTCGGCCGCTCCCAGCGCGGGCATTACCACTTTGTTGAGCAGCAGCGATCCTGCGACCGCTACGCCGTCGATCTCGTCCACCGTCCCAGCGGCACGCAGGATATCGTCGGCCGTGATGCGGCGCTGCTCCCGGGCGAGTTCGTAACCCCCGCGTGGTCCCCGGATGCCTTTGAGAATTCCGTGACGCACGAGCGCCTGCAGGACCGGCTCCAGATGGCGCGGCGGCAGCCTGTGGCGCGTCGCTAAGGCTTTGGCCGCGACCGGACGGCCCCGCGCGTTGAGCGCGATGTCGATGACGGCGGTAATGGCCAAAACACCTTTGCGCGGCAGAAGCGGCATGGATCATCTGCGGGTCGAGGGGGTGAACGTAGAGCGGTACTATAGTACATCAAGGCTTCCGATCTAGTCGGTTGGCCTTTCCCTCTCCCATGCCCGTAGAACCAAAACCCCCAACTCCGCGCGTGGTTTCATCAAGATTTGCAACTTCGCAAATCGCAGCTTGCAGGGTAGCGGCGAGGACAAGTTGGGCAATGCGGGCGCCTCGCTCCACCGAGAATGACGCCTGGCCGAAATTGGCGAGGATCACCTGCACTTCGCCGCGATAGTCGGAATCGACCGTGCCGGGCGAATTGAGCACGGTAATCCCATGTCGCAGGGCAAGCCCCGAGCGTGGCCTGATCTGCCCTTCGACCCCGGGCGGCAGTGCCATCGTCAAGCCGGTGGGGATCGCGGCGCGGCCGCCCGGCGCGATGATCACGGGCGCATCGGCGGGCACCGCGGCGACGAGATCGAGGCCGGCTGCGAATTCGCTTTGGTACGCCGGAAGCGGCAGGTCGCTGGCATGGGGCAACCGCATGATCCGAAGTTCGACTTTGCTCACTTGGCAGCCCCGGCGAGCGCGTCGCCGATCCGCGCGACGAGCGCCTGTGCCACCTGCTTTTTGGATTGTGGCGGCCAGGATTCAACCCCCTGCAGGGTGACCAGATGGACGGTATTGCGATCGCCGCCCATCACGCCGGTGTCCGCCGAAACGTCATTGGCCACGATCCAGTCGCATCCTTTGCGCGCAAGCTTGGCCTTCGCATGCTCGATGATGTGCTCCGTCTCGGCGGCGAAGCCAATAACCAGGCGAGGCCGGATATTCGCGTCGTGCGCTACCGATGCAAGGATATCGGGGTTCTCGACGAGGCCGAGCACGGGCGTTCCGCCGGCCTGCTTCTTGATCTTGTTGGCATTGGGCTGATCCACGCGCCAATCGGCCACCGCGGCCGCAAACACGGCGACGTCCGCCGGCAGTGCCGCCCTGACGGCAGCAAACATGTCCTGCGCAGTCTCGACCCTGACGGTGTTCACGCCGAGTGGATCGGGCAGGTTCACCGGGCCGGTAACGAGTGTCACATGAGCGCCCGCCGCGGCCGCGGCCGCAGCGATGGCATGGCCTTGCTTGCCCGAGGAGCGGTTGGCGATGTAGCGCACCGGATCGATCGGCTCATGGGTCGGACCGGACGTGACGATGATGCGCTTGCCGGCGAGCGTTTTGTCGCCCTCGTCCTTGCCCAGAAGCGACAATGCCGCCGCCGCAATCTCCAGCGGCTCCGCCATCCGCCCGATGCCGGCCTCCCCCGCCTCGGCCATCTCGCCGGCGTTCGGCCCAACCACGGCTACGCCATCGCCGGCGAGCTGCGCGAGATTGCGCTGGGTCGCCGGGTGCTCCCACATCCGCGGGTTCATCGCCGGCGCCACAAGTATCGGGCGGTCGGTGGCGAGCAGCACAGCGCAAGCCAGATCGTCGGCATGGCCCCCCGCCATCCTGGCGAGCAGGTCAGCGGTCGCCGGCGCCACCACGATAAGGTCAGCCTCGCGCGCCAGCCTGATGTGGCCGACGTCGAACTCGGTCGTGGGGTCGAACAGGTCCGTGAATGCCCGCTCGGCCGAGAGCGCGCTCGTCGACAGAGGCGTGATGAATTCCCGTGCCGCACGGGTGAGAATGCAGCGCACGGCAAGCCCCTGCTCTTTCAGCCGGCGGATGAGATCGAGCGACTTGTACGCTGCAATTCCGCCGCCAATGATCAGGACAACGCGTCTTGCGCCCGTCGCGAGAGCGCGCCTCGGCCGCGCGTCGTCCGTTGCGTCGTTGCGGTCCGCCGCAGCCGCTTGATGCCGGCTAGCACCAGCCTTGGCTTTGAGCGCGGCCGCGTCGCCCAGGATGATGCGCGCCTCCTCCTCCATCGAGCGGCCATTCCTCGCCGCCCGCAGCCGCAGGCGGTGCTTCAGGTCATCGTCGAGCTGCCGGATGGTTATGCTGGCCATGAACCAATGTCCTCGCCGGGACCCTAACCAATGATTGCAATGCAATCAACGCCATCATCGCGGGTACCGCCGGGAATGTCGATGCCCGCGCGCCGGTCCTGTGTCATCTTCTGTGCGGCCCCACAAACGGAGTTCGCAGATGCCACAGACATGGATGGGATGGCTCGCCAGCGCCGTGTTCTTGGGTCTGTCGACGGCCGCCGCAGCGCAACCGGTGCCGGTCAACCGCACACCGGATGCGACGCTGCGCTCCACTCCGGAAACCGTGATCTGGGGCTATTTCGCCGCCGACATTCCCCCGGTGTTGCGCATCAAGTCCGGACAGACCGTCAAGATCGATACCGTTTCCCACGGCGGCGTTAATACCGGAGTTGATCCGGTCACATTTTTCGGCCGGGCCGGCATTGCGCCGGACCAGGTGCTCAAGGATGCCGTGGACATCTACCAAAAGGTCACGCGTCCCAAGGGTGCAAGCGCGCATATCCTCACGGGACCGATCTACATCGAGGAAGCCGCGCCCGGCGACATGCTCGAGATCCGTATTCTCGCCCTCGAGCCCCGCGTCCCCTACGGCGTCAACAGCTCAAATCGCGGGACCGGAGTCTTGCCGGACCTCCTCACCGGACCGACGCCGAAAGTCATCAAGTTCGATGTGGCGCGGAACGTGGCGTTGTTCTCCAACGACATCGAGGTGCCACTGCGGCCGTTCATGGGCATCATGGCGGTAGCCCCGACGCGGGAATCATGGATGATCAGCTCGCGCCCGCCCTGGCGCTGGGGCGGCAACATGGATTTCAACAAGCTGACCGTCGGGGCGACGCTCTTCCTGCCGGTATTTCATGATGGCGCGCAGTTCTTCACCGGCGATTCCCATGCGGCGCAGGGCGACGGCGAGGTCAACGGCACCGCCATCGAAGCGTCGCTGACGGGGACCTTTCAATTCGTCGTGCACAAGGGCGCGGGAAAGTCCATGCGTTGGCCGCGTGCCGAAGACGCCGCTCACTACTACGCGATGGGCATGGACCTCGACCTCGACGTGGCGATGCGACACGCGACCAGGGAAACGGTCGAGTTCCTGGTGGAGAATTTCGGACTGTCGGTTGCGGACGCCTATTCGCTCGCGAGCATCGCAGTCGATTTCCGCGTGGCAGAAGCGGTCGATGCAGTTCAGATGGTCTACGGAATGATCCCGAAAAAACTCTTCAAACAGAAGACGGAGTATTGGTCGAAGCAGTGATGGCCCACGGCGATCACCATCGGGGCCGGCAAGGAGACACACTCGTTTTCGCTAACCTGTCCTAACGCGCCATCAAATAGACCATCCACGCCAGCAGCGCCGCGATGACCCACAGGGCCACCATGGTCCAGCGGTTGCGCCGCGCTTCCGCGCGGCCGATCGCCATCACTGTATCCGGCGCCAGAACCAGACCGTCGCGGGTGATCTCGTCGAGCTGCTCCACAAGCAATGCGCCCCGGGCCAGTAGCTTCGGGGCGTCGCCGAGGAAACGGCCGACCTCGATCATGCCTTCCGCGGCGTCTTCGAGCCGCCCGGCGGGGCCGAGATTGCGTTCAATCCACTCGCGCACGACAGGCTCGGCAACGGTCCACATGTCGAGCTTCGGATCCAGCGAGCGGGCCACGCCCTCGACCACCACCATCGTCTTCTGGAGCAGCAGAAGCTCCGGGCGAGTGCGCATGTCGAACATGCCGGTGACCTCGAACAGCAGCATGAACAGCTTCGCCATCGAGATTTCCTCGGCGACGCGGCTGTGTATCGGCTCGCCGATCGCGCGGATCGCCTGCGCAAAGCTCGCCACTGAGTGATGCGGCGGCACGTAGCCGGCTTCGAAATGCACCTCCGCCGTGCGGTGGTAGTTGCGGGTGATAAAGCCCAACAAGATCTCGGCGAGAAACCGCCGTTCCTTAACCCCAAGGCGACCCATGATACCGAAATCGACCGCCACTAACTCACCTGCGTCGTCCACGAACAGGTTGCCGGGATGCATGTCGGCATGAAAGAAGCCATCGCGCAGCGCATGGCGCAGGAAGGTCTGGATCACCGCGCGCGCGAGGCGCTTGAGATCCAATCCCCCGGCTTCGAGCGCGGCGCGGTCGGACAGCGGCGTCGCGTCGATCCATTCGAGCGTGAGCACATCGCGCGCGGTGCGATCCCAGTCCACCGACGGCACCCGGAAGTCGGGATCGTCGCGCGTGTTCTCCGCCATCTCCGAAAGTGCCGCCGCCTCGAAGCGCAGGTCCATCTCGAGCGCCACCGAGCGCCGGAGGGTCTCCACCACCTCGATCAGCCGCAGCCGCCGCGCCTCCGGCGACATCTTCTCGGCGTTGCGCGCGACAAAGGAGAACGCGTCGAGATCGACTTTGAAGCGTCGCTCCACCTCCGGCCGCAGCACCTTCACCGCGACGGCGCGGAGGCCGCCGTCGATGATGACTTCCGCCCGGTGCACCTGTGCAATCGACGCGGCCGCGACCGGCGCGCCGAACGACGCGAACAGGTCGGTCAATGGCTGACCCAGCGCAACCGCGACGGTGCGCTCGGCGTCGGCCTGCGGGAATGGCGGCATCTTGTCCTGCAGTGCCTCGAGGTCGCGTGCCAGTTGCACGCCGACCACATCCGGCCGCGTCGCCAGGAACTGGCCGAGCTTGACGTAGGAGGGACCGAGGCGCGTGAGGGCCGTAGCGAGACGGTTGGCGGAGACACTGCTCGCCGGCCGCTCGATCAACCGTGCGATGCGCAAGGCAGCCCGTGCCGGCAGCGGCAACCGCGTCGGGTCGACGAGGCCGAAGACGCCCTCGCGCGCGAACACGAAACCGGCGTGACCGAGGCGGTGAAGGTGGGTTAACCCTGCGATCACAACCGCCAGCCCGAATGCAGCGCGACGATGCCCCCGGTCATGCGCTGGAACGACACGCGGGCAAACCCCGCGTCCCGCATCATCTCGGCAAATGCCTCGGGCCGCGGAAAACGGCGGATCGATTCCACCAGGTACCGGTATGCGTCTGCGTCGTCGGTGACGGCGCGACCGAGCGCCGGGATCACGTTGAACGAATAGAAGTCGTAGAGTGCATCGAGACCAGGCACATCGACCGTCGAGAATTCGAGGCACAGAAAGCGCCCGCCGATCCGCAACACGCGATGGGCCTCCTTCAGGGCCGCATCGATGCGCGGCACGTTGCGGATCCCGAAGGCGATCGCGACGGCATCGTAGCTGCGATCCGGAAAAGGCAACGCCTCGGCGTTACCTTCGACAAACGTGACCGCGTCGTCGAACCCGCGCTCGGCTGCGCGCGCGCGGCCCACGTCGAGCATATCGGCGTTGATATCGACGACAGTGACCTGCAGGTCGGCGCCGCCTGCATCGATTGCCCGAAAGGCCACGTCGCCGGTGCCGCCGGCCAGGTCGAGCAGCGCAAACGGTCGCGAATCCAACGCGGCCGAGCCAATGGACGAACCGCGGGCTTTGGGCGGGTTGAGGGCGCTGACGAGCGTGCTCTTCCAGGCCCGGTGCAGTCCACCCGACATCAGATCGTTCATGAGGTCGTAGCGCCGCGCGACGCTGTGAAAGATGTCGTCGACCCGCGCCTGCTTGTCTCCCAGCGCCACCTGCTGGAAGCCGAAGTGGGTATTTTCCCCGCTTTGCGGCATGGCGAATAATCCTTTTGCGGCAGGACCATAGCGCGACGGCCCGGGGGACGCTATGTCTCCCTCGGGAGCTCGTGACAATGCCTGAATTGCCCGAAGTCGAGACCGTCCGCCGCGGACTGCAGCCGGTCATGGAGGGTGCCCGCTTCACCAAGGTCGAGGCCCATCGTGGCGACCTGCGCTGGCCGCTGTCGAAAGATTTCGTCGCGCGTCTGGAGGGCAAGACGGTCGCCGGACTTGGCCGCCGGGCGAAGTATCTGCTCGTCGATCTTTCGTCCGGCGAAGTCCTCCTGATGCATCTCGGCATGTCCGGATCGTTTCGCGTCGCGAAGGCAGGTGGTGAGCGCACCCCAGGCGGCTATTATCATGACCGCTCCAAGCAGGCCGCCCACGATCACGTGGTGTTTCATATGTCCTCGGGGGCGCGGATTTCCTTCAACGACCCCCGTCGCTTCGGCATGATGAAGCTGGTTCCGCGCGCCGAGCTGGAGCAGGAGCCGCTCTTGCGTGCGCTCGGTCCAGAGCCGCTTGGAAACGAGTTCGACGCCGCGATGCTGGCGCGCGCATGCAAGGGGAAGAAGACCTCGCTCAAAGCCGCGCTCTCCGATCAAAAGGTCGTGGCCGGGCTCGGCAACATCTATGTCTGTGAGGCGCTCCACCGCGCACGGCTTTCGCCCAAACGGCGCGCGTCCACGATCGCGACGAAGTCCGGCGCCCCAACCGAGCGCGCGCAGACACTCGTCGATGCCATCAAGGCCGTGCTCAAGGACGCCATTGCGGCCGGCGGCTCGTCGCTGCGCGATCACCGCCGCACCGATGGCGAGCTGGGCAATTTCCAGCACAATTTCCGCGTCTACGATCGCGAGGGCCAGCCGTGCCCGACGCCGGATTGCCGCGGCACCATCAAACGCATGGTGCAGACCGGCAGATCGACGTTCTTTTGCCCGGTGTGCCAGAAGTAGTCCGATTTCATTCCTTCGCCGGAAGTGTCTTGCCGAGCCATTGCGCGATGACGGCCGCGATCTCCTTGTTGTTCTTCTCGTTCATCATCACGTGGCTGTTGCCCTTGATGCCGATGTCGGCAAGCCGCATGAAGGTCGGCTGTGCGCCTGCCTGCCGCAGATATTTCACGGTGCAGTGGTCATACGGCGCGTGATAGGAAGCCTCTGACATCACCACCAGGATCGGCATTTTCAGATTGGCGAGCTTGCGCGCGGGCTCCCGCTGGAGATGGCATTTCACCAGATCGGGCCCGTCAGCCTGTCCCTGCTGAACGACGGCGAGCTCTTTCGCGTCGGCCACGGCGGGAGAATAGGTGAGCGGCACCGCGCTGAGACCATAGGGAAGTGCCAACGGTCCCTGCTTGAAATAGTCGGGCGCACCGGTGAAATCGACCTGGTAGAACGGTGGCCCGTTCGGCTCGACCGCGAGGATCGCCTTGACCTGATCGGGCCGCGCATCAGCCACCGGCCATCCGAAGGCGCCGGCCTGCGAGTGCACCATCAGGATTGCAGGGCCGATCTGGTCGATCAGGGCCACCAGTGCATCGCGGTTGAGGAATTGCTGCTTGGTGAAATTCTCGATCTCCGGCAGGTAACCGGACGTCATCTGCAGTGTGACGGCGTCATCGGGGGCGCCACTGCCCGGCCATTGTGTATGGAGATGCGCCTGCGGCCACAACTTGTACTTGGCCTGCGAGAGGTAGCGGCGCTGACCGCCGTCGCCGTCGGGCACCTTCCAGGGGCCGTATGATTCGGCAAGGTAACCGGACCGTCCACGCCCCGGCTGATCGACGACGTAGACCGCGTAGCCCTGGCGCACGAAATACTGCGCCCAGCCTTCGCGGCCATCGGGAGTGCCAAAAAACGTGGTGGCGGAACGGGTGCCGCCGTGGACCATGATGATGGGATACGGCTGCGTCTGCTTCGCCGGAATGCGGACGTCCACGTACATCTGGCCTGCCATGTAGGTGCGACCATTGACGACGGTGGGCTTGCCGCCGACGTAGAAGAAGCCCTCACGCGCCAGTGTGTAAGGAGGATCGTCGGCAGCACCGGCCGCGCCGGCTGCAATCGCGAACAGGGCGGCTGCGGTTGCGACCATGACGACGGTGTGCCGATGGACTGATGCTCTTTGTTGTCGTGGCGACATCTGCGTTCTCCCTGCTCCTTGCATCCGTTGAACGAAGCGGTCACTTCGCTGCGAGGCCGGCGGCTTTCACCAGCGTCTCGTTGGCGGCGATCTCGTTGCGAACATAGGTGTCGAACTCGGTTGGCTGCATGAGCATCGGGTCGGCGCCGAAGCTCGAGAGCTTTGCTTGAATGTCCGGCGACTGCAGCACCTTGACGGTCTCGCGATGCAGCCTGTCGACGACATCGCGGGAGGTTTTCGCCGGCACGAACATTCCGACCCAAAAATTGTACTCGGAATTCGCGAAGCCGGCCTCGAGGGTCGTCGGCACGTCGGGCAGCGCAGATGCGCGCTTCGACGTGCTCACCCCCAGCGCCACCGCTTTGCCCTCGCGAATGAAAGGCAGCGACGGCAAGATCGGACTGAACACGAAATCCACGCGGCCGCTCATCACTTCGGCCAATGCCTCCGGTCCACCCTTGAATGGAACGTGCACGCCTTCAAACCCGGCGCTGAGACGAAACCGTTCGGCATTGAGATGGGTCGCGGAGCCGCTTCCGCCGGATGCATAGTTGAGGCCGCCCGGCTTGGCGCGCGCGGCGGCCACAAGCGCCTGCGCCGATCGGATGTTCGCCGACGGCGCGACCACGAGCACGTTCGGCAAATTGGCAAGCGGCGTGATTCCGGCGAGGTCGCCCACCGTGTCGTAAGGCAGATTGGAATACGCCCACGGCGAAATGGTATGGCTCGACGCGGTGAGGAGGATGGTGTGGCCATCGGGATCGGCCTTGGCCACCGCCGCCGTGCCGATCACGCCGCCGGCGCCTGGCCGGCTCTCGATGACGATCGGGTAGCCGAGCTGGAGCGAAAGCTGCTGCGCCACGGTGCGCGAGACGATGTCGATGGCGCCGCCAGCGGTGTAAGGCACGATGGCGCGGATCGGTCGCGAGGGCCAGCTTTGGGCGCAGGCACCGTCCGCGGTCATCAGCACCAGCGCAAGCGCGCAGAGCCGGACCATCTCATCCTCCCCGAGTACTTCGAGCCTTGTTACGAGTTCTTGTTCGGCTTGAAGGCGATGTCGCACGGCGATCTTACACGTACTTTCCGTTCCAGGTATGCCATGGCAGCATGTCTGACGAACCGACCATCCAAGGAGCGCCATGAGCACCGAGACCATCATCGTCGAAACCCGCGGCCGCGTCGGCGTGATCCGCCTCAACCGCCCGCAGGCATTGAATGCGCTCAACATCGCGCTCAAGGACGAGCTCCTCGCCGCGGTCGAAGGCTTCGATGCCGATGCCGGCGTCGGCTGCATTCTGATCGCCGGCTCGGACAAGGCGTTCGCTGCCGGCGCGGACATCAAGGAGATGGCGGACAAGTCGTATATCGACATTTTCAGCGCAGACTACGCCGCCGATTACGAACGGCTCGCCCGCGTGCGCAAGCCGATTGTGGCGGCGGTTGCAGGCTTTGCGCTCGGCGGCGGCTGCGAGCTCGCCATGATGTGCGATTTCATCATCGCCGCCGACAATGCCAGGTTCGGCCAGCCGGAGATCAAGCTCGGCGTCATCCCTGGCATTGGCGGGACGCAGCGTCTGACCCGCGCGGTCGGCAAGGCGAAGGCCATGGATATGATTCTGACCGGACGCATGATGGACGCGGCCGAGGCCGAGCGCTCGGGGCTGGTGGCGCGCGTGGTGCCGTTGGCCAGCCTGATGGACGAGGCGATGAAGGCGGCTGAAACGATTGCCTCGATGTCGCTGCCGTCGGTGCTGGCCGCGAAGGAGGCGGTCAACCGCAGCTTCGAGACGTCGCTGGCCGAGGGCGTACGCTTCGAGCGCCGCGTGTTCCACGCACTGTTCGCCACCAAGGATCAGAAGGAAGGCATGGCCGCCTTTATCGAAAAGCGTCCGGCCAAGTTCAGCAACGAATGACGCGCGGGTCCGGGCGGCCGCGTCCTATTTCCGCACGCAGATCACCCGCACCAGCGAGGCCCTGGCGGCATCGGCGCCGAGGCGGCCCGTTGCCGCGGGCGCCAGCCTTTGCGCCTCGAGGAAGGTGCGGATTGTCGGCGCTGGCACCAACGTCGCCAGCGGCTGCGGACTTGCCGCGCCCGCATTGGCAACGGCCGTCGTCCTGAGCTCCACCATGCCGATAAGGCGGCCTTGGCCGTCGAGCGCGGCGCCGCCGGAAAAGCCGAGCTGCGGCGCAGGCTCGACCGTCTCGCCCCTGGCCTTTGCCGCCATGGCCGAGATCGCGCTGCCGCCGCCCTGGCTTTGCGGATCGGCAATGCCGAGAAGCGTGAGGTCGGAACCTTTGAAAGCCTCGCCAAACGTCACGGGCACGAGATCGGGCGCGCCATAAATCCGCAGCAGCACGAGGTCGGCGGCCTTGTCCTCCGCGTGGCGGTCGGCGTCGCCATATCCGCTCACCACGATCACGTTGCAGCCTTCGGTGAGCTGCCGGTCGGTGAGGATGTGGCCGGCCGTGCTAACGACGATGCCGGTGCCGTACTCCACCATGCGCTTGGGAATCGGACCGACAAGTGCGACGCCGGAGACGCCGGGAAATGGCGTAAACGCACTCGACATCACCACCACGACCGGATCCATGATGGTCTCGGCCGCCTGATCGTAGAGGACGGTCATGCCGCGCACCTCGCCGTCCCTGATCTCGGCGCGGACGTAGAATTTCTTCAGGTTCTGCATGCCCGACAGGATGAAGAAATCGGGGCGCAAGAAGTTGACCTCGAGCTTGCGGCTCGCCGGTTCTTTCTTCTGTTGCTCGTAGACCGCCGCCAGTGTCGTGCCGGGCTCCCTGATCTTGAAGGTCTCGACCTGGACCTGGCCTTGCGCCGAAGACCAGCGAGTGCCGTTCTTGGTCTGACTCTTATTGGGGGCCTGCTTGGTCGGAAGCCCGATGCGCGCACCGGTGACCGGATCGTCGACCAGGCTCCAGCCGACCTGCGCCTGCTTGGCCTTCGCCACAGCTGCCAGGAGGGCGCGTTCCTGCGGGTTGAGGACGCCGGTTTCCTTGAGCTTGCGATCGTGCTGGAACGTCTTGATGGCGGCCGTGGTCTTGTCATTGATCTCGCCATTGACCAGGCCGTTGTAATCGCCGGACCAGGCGAGATCGAACTGGAGGGCGAGGCGATCGGCCAGAGGCGTGGCGGTGTCGCGCGCCGGTCCGGGCGGGGTCGGCGCACGTTTTCGCGCGGTCGCGGCTGCCAGCCGGGTCGCGCCTTTGCTTCCTGTCGCGGCGTCGTTGGGCGTCTGCGCCGCCGGTTTCGCCGTTGCGCCCGTCTGCGAAATATCGCTCTGGGCGCCGGCCGGCAGCACGGAGAGGAGAAGAACGAGAACGGCACCCACCGCCCGCATGGTCACTCCTGCCCGGCAAAGCTTCGCCGGGCCAATCTAGCCGAAGCGTTGGATTTTCGCCAATGCGCACCTAGTTTGTGCGGTGAGGGCTCTGAAGGCGTCGTTGCAAAGCCTTCGCGCTTTCGCGAATGATGGCTGCACCACTGTTGCCCGGATAGGACTGTCATGCTCGGTCCCGAAGAGCTTGAGCGTTATGCTCGCCACATCGTGTTGCGTGAGGTCGGCGGGCCCGGACAAGCCGCGCTCAAGCGCGCGCGGGTGCTGGTGATCGGCGCCGGTGGACTTGGCGCGCCGGCGCTGCTCTATCTCGCGGCCGCCGGGGTAGGTACGCTCGGTGTCGTCGACGACGACGCGGTCGCGCTGTCGAATTTGCAGCGCCAGGTGATCCACGGGACGCCCGAAGTCGGAGAGCCGAAGGTCGAGAGCGCGGCTGCCGCGATTCACCGCCTCAACCCGCATGTCACGGTCGAGATGCATGCATCGAGGCTGGTGGCGGCGAACGCGCTCGATCTTATCGGCGCGTATGACATCGTCGCCGACGGCGCCGACAATTTCGCCACCCGCTATCTCGTGTCCGACGCCTGCTTCTTTGCGAAAAAGCCCCTGGTCACGGCTGCCGTCGGGATGTTCGACGGCACGCTTACGACGCTGCGGCCCTACGAGAGCGGGACAGACGGCGCGCTCAACCCTACCTACCGCTGCCTGTTCCCCGAGCCGCCGCCGCCGGGCAGCGTACCCGCCTGCGCGGAGGCCGGTATTCTCGGCGCGCTGACCGGCGTGCTCGGCTCGCTCATGGCGCTCGAGGTGATCCGGGAGATCGTCGGCTTCGGCGAGGGCCTGGTCGGCCGGCTCGTCATGTTCGACGCCCGCTCCATGCGCTTCGAGACCTTGCAATACGGCTGGGACCCGTCCAATCCGCTGTCAGGCGAGCATCCGACGATCCATGATCTGTCGATGCACGGCTGACGCCGGAGGACGATGCCGAGTGCTGTGGCGTTGCGCGTCGCCCGAGATTACTTCGACCAGGTCCCGACCGCGGTCGTTCCCTTGACCACCGACCACTTGTTGTCGCCCGCGGTCTCGATGCGGAAGCAGTTGGCCGTGGAACCCTTCCAGGTCGTGCAGAAGCCTTCCTTGCTGAGCTTCCAGGTGCCTTCGGCTTTGGCGCCGGTCTTGGCCACCGGCTCGCGCGTCATCTTGCCATCAGGCGTGAACACCATCTTGAACTTGACATTCGACATCGTCGACGACGTGAACGGCTGACCGTTGAAGAACGTCGACTGGATGTCTTTCGGTGCAAGCCCCGCGGCAAGAGCAGGCGTGATCGAGGCAATGACGACCACGCCGCCCACGAGTAAAGCACGCATCGGCGGCTCTCCCTCAGATTGGTCAGGGGGCCACGATACAACAAATCGGGGCGAACCGCAGCCGGGACGCGCGCCCGCGCCCGCCCGTGAGGCCGGCCGAAACGTAAGGCGGGCCCTAGAGCATCGAGGGCAGGACTCGATCCGGAGGCCGGTGCCCGTCGAGGAACGTCTTGATATTGATGATGACCTTCTCGCCCATGTCGATGCGGCCCTCGAGCGTGGCCGAACCCATATGGGGGAGCAGCACCACCTTTCCCGTGCGGGCGAGCTTGACCAGCTTCGGGTTCACCGCCGGCTCGTGCTCGAACACGTCGAGGCCCGCGCCCGCGATATCGCCCGATGAAATAAGGCGCACCAATGCATTCTCGTCGATCACCTCGCCACGCGCGGTGTTGACGATGAACGCTTCGGGCCGGATGAGCTTGAGCCTTCGCGCCGAGAGCAGGTGAAACGTCGCGGGCGTGTGCGGGCAGTTGACCGAGATGATATCCATGCGGGCGAGCATCTGATCGAGGCTCTCCCAATAGGTGGCAGTGAGCTCCTCCTCGACCTTCGCCGGCACGCGGCGACGGTTGTGGTAGTGGATCTGAAGGCCGAAGGCGCGGGCGCGGCGGGCGACCGCCTGGCCGATCCGCCCCATACCGATGATGCCAAGGCGTTTGCCCCAGATGCGCTGCCCGAGCATCCAGGTTGGCGACCAGCCATTCCACGGTTTGTCCTCGCTCAGCACGGCAGCGCCTTCGGCAAGGCGGCGCGGCACGCTGAGGATGAGAGCCATGGTCATGTCCGCGGTGTCCTCGGTGAGGACGCCCGGGGTGTTGGTCACGGTGATGCCGCGGCTGAGCGCGGTCGAGACGTCGATATGGTCGACGCCGTTGCCGTAGTTGGCGATCAGCTTGAGCTTGTCGCCGGCCTTGCTCAGCACCGATGCGTCGATCCGGTCCGTGACGGTGGGCACCAGCACGTCGGCATTCTTCACCGTTTCCGCCAGTTCGGCCTGGGTCATGGGCTTGTCGTCGAGATTGAGCCGCGCGTCGAAGAGTTCGCGCATGCGGGTCTCGACTCTGTCCGGCAGCTTGCGTGTGACGATGACCAGGGGCTTCTTGCGGTTCGCCATGGTTCGACCTCGTCAGCGCGACCCGCGAAGGGATTGCGTTCCTCCGTTCAGGCCTCCTTAACCACCGTGCCCGACACTGGCGTCCCTTTTCGACGCGGGCGGGTCGCAAGTCCCTCTGTAACAGAGATCCCTCTGTAACAGATGGAGGTTTGAAGACAAGCGCCTGCGCCGGCAGCACCATGGGGCGCGCTTTCGCGGTCAAACAGCGCCATCGCGTCGTTCGGCGTCGGGACAGATGAGTTCAAGACACAATTTGCAGATCGTCTGGTGTTTGTGGGCGGGGGCTCTGGTCGTGGCGGCCGCGCTGGCTGGCGCCGCGCCGGTGCGTGCCGCCGGGGAAATGAACGCCGGCCCCAAGAGCGGCTTGCCGGTTCCGCGCTTCGTCAGCCTCAAGCCCGATCGGGTCAATGTGCGTGGCGGCCCGACGCGCGACCACGAGGTGACCTTCGTGTATACCCGCTCCGGCTTGCCGGTAGAGATCACGGCGGAGTCGGACAACTGGCGGCGCATCCGCGATTGGGAAGGATCGGAGGGGTGGGTCTACCACTCGCTGCTGTCAGGACGGCGCACGGCGGTGGCGACACCCAAGGACAAGAATCAACTGGTGCCGCTTTACGACTCGGGTGACAGCAATGCCGCGGTCATCGCGCGACTACAGGCCGGCGTGCTGGCGACGGTGAAGCGGTGCACCGGGAACTGGTGCCGCCTGGTTGGACCCGGCTTCGATGGCTGGGTGGTGCAGGAACAGCTGTGGGGCGTCTATCCGAACGAGAAGGTGGAATAGCTCGCCCGGTTGCGCTGGACGCTCGCGCCAATACGCGCCCTTGCCCGGTTCGTAAGACGGCACCGATCGGTCCTGGGAGCGCACCCGACGCGGTCCCACTTCGACCCGAAATGACGGAAGCGCCGGCAAGCGAATGTGCCCGCCCGGACGACCGAACTCTGCCCTAAAGCGTCGGCGTTGAAGAGAGCCGCTCAGCGTCCCTTGCGGCGGAGCCTGACCACCACGTCGATGCGCGCGACTTCGTAGCCCTCGGGCGGTACCGGCGTCTTGCCGACCACCACGTCGGCGTTGGGGATGTCGAGGAGATCGTTTTCGCCCTCGACGAAGAAGTGGTGATGCTGGGAGACGTTGGTGTCGAAATAGGTCTTCGACCCGTCAACGGCGACCTGACGCAGCAGCCCCACGTCAGTGAACTGATGCAGCGTGTTGTAGACGGTGGCGAGCGACACCGGCACCTTCGCCTTGGTCGCCTCCTCGTACAGCATCTCAGCAGTGATGTGCCGATCACCCTTGCCGAACAGGATCCAGCCAAGTGCCATGCGCTGGCGGGTCGGCCGCAAGCCCACGTCACGGAGCATGGACTTCACGTCATGCCAGGGGCAGCCGGTGAGCGCGGAACGGGCGGCCATGGTGGCAAGCCGCTCGGCGCTTTCGGCCGCGTTGGTGAAAACGATGGTGCGCGATAGGGTCATGGGCACACCTAGACCTTCTGCTACTCTAACTCAGAGACGATTGTTGCGTTTGTAACATATGGCAGCGAAGATGCAACTCCCTCGCAACAACACTGGGGCAATTCTAATCTGCCCGCATTCGGCAGGCGGCCGCTGGCTTTGCCCCCCGCAGCGCCTATGTTAGGACTGCCAGGCTTGGGGAACTCGATCAGACGGCCAGGGACAAGGTGCAGATGGAGCAGCGGCCTACAAGCTTCGGATACGATGACCTATTGGCGTGCGGGCGGGGAGAATTGTTCGGCGCGGGCAATGCCCAGTTGCCGCTCCCCCCGATGTTGATGTTCGACCGCATTTCGGAGATCGCGGAGGCCGGCGGCGAATATGGCAAGGGTCTGGTTCGCGCCGTGCTGGAACTCAAGCCCGACCTCTGGTTCTTTCCTTGCCATTTCAAGGGCGATCCGGTCATGCCGGGCTGTCTCGGGCTCGATGCGCTCTGGCAGTTGCTCGGCTTCTTCCTGGGCTGGGTCGGCGCGCCGGGCAAGGGCCGTGCGCTGGGACTGGGCGAGGTGAAATTTTCCGGTCAGGTCCTTCCGACCGTCAAGAACGTCGTCTACGGCATCGACGTCAAGCGGGTCATGCGCAGCAAGCTGGTGCTGGGCATCGCCGATGGCTGGCTGTCGGCGGACGGCTCGATCATCTACCGGGCGATGGACCTCAAGGTCGGCCTGTTCCGCGACGAGGTGATGCAGCCGAGCGGAGGTTGACGGCGCCAGCCGCGCTCCTGCGCGAATTCAAGATGCGGACGAGGCAGTCATGAGGCGGGTCGTCGTCACCGGGATGGGCATCGTCTCATCGATCGGCAACAACACCCAGGAAGTTCTGGCGAGCTTGCGTGAGGCCAAGCCCGGGATTTCGCGCGCCGACAGGTACGCCGAGCTCGGCTTTCGATGCCAGGTGCACGGTGCGCCCACGCTCAATGCGGAAGAGGCGATCGACCGCCGCGCCATGCGCTTTCTCGGCGGCGGGGCGGCCTGGAACCATGTCGCCATGGAGCAGGCCATTCGCGACGCCGGGCTCGATGACGGCGAAATCTCCCACGAAATGACCGGCATCATCATGGGGTCCGGCGGGCCCTCGACGCGTGCCATCGTCGAGGCCGCCGACACCGCCCGTAACAAGGGCCCGAAGCGGGTCGGGCCGTTCGCGGTACCCAAGGCGATGTCGTCCACCGCCTCCGCGACGCTCGCCACCTGGTTCAAGATCAAGGGCGTGAACTATTCGATCTCGTCGGCTTGCGCGACCTCCAACCATTGCATCGGCAATGCCGCGGAAATCATTCAGATGGGCAAGCAGGACGTGATCTTCGCTGGCGGCAGCGAGGAACTCGACTGGACCCTGTCGGTCCTGTTCGACGCCATGGGGGCGATGTCGTCGGGCTTCAACCAGACGCCGGACAAGGCTTCGCGCGCCTATGACGTGGACCGTGATGGTTTCGTCATCGCGGGCGGCGCCGGCGTGCTGGTGCTGGAAGAATTCGAGCATGCCAAGGCGCGGGGAGGACGCATCTACGCCGAGGTCGCGGGCTATGGCGCGACGTCAGATGGATTCGACATGGTGGCGCCTTCGGGCGAAGGCGCGGTCCGCTGCATGCGGATGGCGCTCAAGGGCGTGAACGCGCCGGTCGACTACATCAACCCGCATGCCACCTCGACTCCGATCGGCGACCTCAAGGAGATCGAGGCGATCCGCGAAGTTTTCGGTGACACCTGCCCGCCGATCGCTGCCACCAAATCGCTCACCGGCCATTCACTCGGAGCCGCCGGCGCCCAGGAGGCGATCTACTCGCTGCTGATGATGAACAACGGCTTCATCTGCGAAAGCGCGAACATCGACACGCTCGATCCGGCTTTCGCCGACATGCCGATCGTCAGGGAACGCCGTGACGACGTTAAGCTCGGCTGCGTGCTGTCGAACTCGTTCGGCTTCGGCGGCACCAACGCCTGCGTGGTGCTCAAGCGGCTCGATGTCTAGGCTTGAAAGTTCATTCCATCCTTCGCGAGAAGGAACGCCAGAGCGGTGAATCGGGGCGCCATGACGCAGTTGATGCAGGGCAAGCGCGGGCTGATCATGGGAGTCGCCAACGATCACTCGATCGCTTGGGGCATTGCGCGCACGCTCGCCGCTCAGGGGGCGACGCTCGCTTTCACCTATCAAGGCGAGGCGCTCGGCCGCCGCGTGCGGCCGCTGGCGGAGTCGGTGGGCGCTTCGCTCCTGCTGCCGTGCGACGTCGAGCAGCCCGCGTCGGTCGATTCCGCGTTCGCGACCATCGCGGAGAAGTGGGGGTCGCTCGACTTTCTCGTCCATGCCATCGCCTTCTCCGACAAGACCCAGCTCAAGGGCCGCTACGCTGACACCACGCGCGACAACTTCGTGCGTACCATGATCATTTCCTGCTTTTCCTTCACGGAGGTGGCCAAGCGTGCCGCGACATTGATGCCGGCGGGCGGAGCGATGGTGACGCTGACCTACAACGGCGGCCAGCGCGCCATGCCGAACTACAATGTGATGGGGGTCGCAAAGGCGGCGCTCGAAGCGTCGGTGCGCTATCTCGCAGTGGATTTCGGGCCGTCCGCCATCCGCGTCAATGCCATTTCGGCCGGGCCGATCCGCACGCTTGCGGGTGCCGGTATCAGCGATGCCCGTCAGATGTTCGCCTTCCAGCAGCGTCATTCGCCGCTGCGCCGCGGTGTGACGCTCGACGAGATCGGAGGTGCCGCGCTCTATCTCGTCTCCGACCTGTCAACCGGTGTCACCGGTGACGTCCACTTCGTCGATTCCGGCTACAACGTCATCGCCATGCCGCATCCGATGTCCCTCAAGGACGAAACCGCGGCGAACGAGCAGGCAATCGCCAAGGACGCCGCGCAATAGGCGCTTCTTACGCTTATTTTCCAAAATGTAGGCAGCCGCCGATCCGCTCATGCGGCGGCGCTCGGTCCCGTCGTGGTTTGCGGCCCCGTCGAGATGGCGGGAGGGGGCGCGGATGCGTCAGCGGCGGTCCTTGAAATAGCGGTTTCCGCGTTCCAGAGAATGATAGAAGCTATGGCGGAACGCACCGCCACGGCGATGCCGTAGGGCGCTGCGAGCACGATGGCGGCGGCGGTCAGCAACGCGGCGAAGCGCTTCCACGCCTGCAGGCCCGCCCGGATGCTCATGGCGTTCTCCGTCGATCGCGGCCGTGCTTGCCGCGCGTTCCATGTCAGAGATGGGGAGAGTTGATGCCCGCCGCCGTGATCGCCGTCACAGTTTGGCTGGTCGCACTAAAGCTCGCGATGGAATGATCATGCAACACGTCGCCAAGCCGGGCGCGATGACACGGTTGCGCGACCTCGTTCGGGGCCAGCGGACGCCCGCCATTCAACTCCCGGCGTGGCTTGACCGCCTGATATCCATCGGGATCGTTTCGAGTGACGAACGGGTGATCGAGCGCCAGCGTTGCGTCAACGTCGCGGCATTCGCGGTGGCGGCAACGGCACTGTCGCACCTGATCATCAATGGCCTGCATGATTTTCATGGGCTGATCCTCGTCAACGCCGATAACCTGCTGATGCTGGCGGTTTCGTTGTTCGTCCCGCGCCTCCATCGCTTCGGCGATCATGCCGGCGGCATTGTGCTGGTTCTCGCGGTCCTGTTTGGCCAACTGTTCATCGTGTGGTCGCTCGGCCTCGCCAGCACGCTTCACATCTATTACACGCTCGGCGGCGCCATATTGTTCTTCTTCGGAGTGGAGAACTGGCGTCTGTTCCTCGTCCTGTTCGGCCTATATGTCGTTGCGCTCGTGCTCACGCTCAATCTCGCGCCGGTCGCCGGGCTGGTCGTGCCGGAAGACCAGGCGTTTCGCGACATGTTGTCGGGTCAGGCCATGATCAATACGGCGGCGATCATTGCCGCGCTCATCTTCTACGCGCTCTGGGACCGGGATCGCGCCAGGATGGAGTTGCAGGACGAGCATGCACGCTCCGAGGCCCTGCTTGGGACGCTCATGCCGCAGGCAATCGCGGCACGTTTGAAATCGGGCCGTGAAGCTCGCATCGCAGACAAGATCGACGTGCTCAGCGTGATGTTCGCGGACCTCGCCGGCTTCACGGCCGCAGCCCACGATCTTTCCCCCGAGGAGGTCGTCGACTTTCTTGATCGGCTCGTCCGCGCACTCGATGAGCTCTGCGAGCGATACGAGGTCGACAAGATCAAGACCATCGGAGACAGCTATATGGCGGCGGGCGGCTTCGACGGCCGCGCCGTTGAAGGCGCGGTCGCGGTCGGGCGGCTTGCGCTGGCGATGATGGAGGTGATCGACCGCCAGCCGCCGCTCGGCGGCCACCGGCTCAGGCTGCGCGTCGGCATCCACTGCGGACCGGCGACCGCCGGGGTGATCGGCGACACCCGCTTCTCGTACGACGTCTGGGGCCACGCCGTGAACACGGCGTCGCGCATGGAGTCCTATGGCGAGCCCGGCCGTATCCAGGTCAGCGAGGCATTTCGCGAGCTCACCAAGGACGCGTTCGTGTTCGAACAGCGTGGCGCAACAGAGATCAAGGGGCTGGGCGTGACGACCACGTTCTTCCTGGTGGGCGCGTTGGGCTAGGGCCGTCCGCTGGCCTGGCCGGTGGGACATTTCGATCGTTGGCCCTCAACCGGCTCGAGCTGCGCGTGCCGCCGATGTCGGCCGCTTGCCCAAAGGAAAAGGGGCGGCCCGGCGGCCGCCCCTTCGACATCTTGGAAAATGCGCCGGACTATTCGCCGCCGGCGGCGGCCTCGCGCGGCTGCTGGTCGGCCTCGGCCTTCTGCTTGGCCTCGAGGTCTTCCCCGGTCTCTTGGTCCACCACTTTCATGGACAGACGCACCTTGCCGCGCTCGTCGAAGCCGAGCAGCTTCACCTTCACCTTATCGCCTTCCTTCACCACGTCGTTGACCTTCTGCACCCGGCGCGCTGCCAGTTGACTGATATGCACGAGGCCATCCTTGGAGCCGAAAAAGTTCACGAACGCGCCGAAGTCCATCACCTTGACGACGGTCCCTTCATAGATGTGACCGACCTCGGGCTCGGAGGCGATCGACTTGATCCAGTTGATGGCCGCCTTCATGGCGTCGCCGTTGGCGGATGCGACCTTCACGGTGCCGTCGTCGGAGATATCGATCTTGGCGCCGGTCTTCTCCACAATCTCGCGGATCACCTTGCCACCGGAACCGATAACCTCGCGGATCTTGTCGACCGGAATGTTGAAGACCTCGATGCGCGGCGCGTGCTCGCCGAGCTGGTCGCGGTGCTGGGTCAGGGCTTTCGACATCTCGCTCAGGATGTGCAGCCGGCCATCCTTGGCCTGACCGAGCGCAACCCGCATGATTTCTTCGGTGATGCCGGCGATCTTGATGTCCATCTGCAGCGAAGTCACGCCGCGCTCGGTGCCTGCTACCTTGAAGTCCATATCGCCGAGATGGTCTTCGTCGCCGAGTATGTCGGACAGCACCGCATGTCGGTCACCCTCGAGGATGAGCCCCATGGCGATGCCCGCGGTCGGACGCTTGAGTGGAACGCCCGCGTCCATCAGGGCCAGCGAGGTGCCGCATACCGTCGCCATCGAGGAAGAACCGTTCGACTCTGTGATCTCCGACACGACGCGCAGGGTGTAAGGAAACTCGTGGTGCGCGGGCAGGATCGGATGGATGGCGCGCCAAGCGAGCTTGCCATGACCGATCTCGCGCCGGCGCGGTCCACCCATTCGTCCGGTCTCGCCGACCGAGAACGGCGGGAAATTGTAATGCAGGAGAAACGTCTCCTTGTACGTTCCTTGCAGCGCGTCGATCCATTGCTCGTCCTCGCCGGTGCCGAGCGTCGCCACCACGAGGGCCTGGGTCTCGCCGCGCGTGAACAAGGCCGATCCGTGTGCTCGCGGCAGCACGCCGACCTCCGAAACGATGGGACGCACCGTCTTGACGTCGCGGCCGTCGATGCGTCGTCCGGTATCAAGGATGTTCCAGCGTACGATCTTGGCCTCGATCTTCTTGAACACGCCGGCAACTTGCTGCTTGGAATAGGGCGGGTTCTCCGTCCCCTCCGGGCAGAAGTGCGCCAGCACCTTGGCTTTCGCGGCATCGGTTCCGCGGTGGCGTTCCATCTTGTCCGGGACTGCATAGGCCGCCCGCAAATCCGGCTCGACAAGCGCCAGCATTTCCTTTTCAAGCGCGGCGTTGTCTGCCGCTTGCAGCTCGCGCGGCTCCTTTGCCGCCTTTTCAGCCAGCTTGATGATGGCATCGATCACAGGCTGGAAGTGCCGGTGGCCGAACATCACGGCACCGAGCATGACGTCTTCGCTCAGCTCTTTCGCTTCCGATTCGACCATCAGCACCGCGTCCTGGGTACCGGCGACGACCAGATCGAGTTGGCTCTCCGCCATCTCGTCGAGCAGCGGGTTGAGCACGTATTCGTTGTTCACGAAGCCGACGCGAGCTGCGCCGATCGGACCCATGAACGGCGCACCCGACAGCGTCAGCGCGGCCGAGGACGCGATCATTGCCAGAACGTCGGGATCATTCTCGAGATCGTGCGACAGCGTCGTTACGATCACCTGGGTTTCGTTGCGCCAACCGGGGGCGAACAGCGGTCGCACCGGGCGATCGATCAGCCGCGAGACCAGAGTCTCTTTCTCGGTCGGACGGCCCTCGCGCTTGAAATAGCCGCCGGGAATGCGGCCCGCAGCGTAGAACTTCTCCTGGTAGTCGACCGTGAGCGGCAGGAAGTCGACGCCTTCTCGCGGCTCTTTGGCGGCGACCACGGTCGCCAGCACCTTCGATTCGCCGTAAGTGGCGACGACTGCGCCGTCGGCTTGGCGCGCGATCTTGCCGGTCTCTAGGACGAGCTTGCGCCCTCCCCAGTCGAGCTCAACACGATGGATATCGAACATTGCGATTGTCTTTCATGGTTTTTGCGAAAGGACAAAAGCCATGAGCAAGACGGCGAGAGGCTGCCGCCTGCGGCGGTGCCGCAAACCGAAACAGCATCCAGCGATCCTGCCATGGCCTTCGAGCCTTCCATTGGACGGACGGGCGATCATTCGACCCGTCTCAAAATCGGCAGCGTCCGGCGCTGCCGGATGAACAGCGGACTAATCCGGTGTCCGCTTCAAAGCGCGCGACCTCGCCGCGCAAATCCTCAGCGACGAATACCCAGCCGTTCGATCAACGACTTGTAACGCGCCGCGTCGATGCGGGCGAGATAGTCGAGGAGCTGCCGGCGCTGGGATACGAGCTTGAGCAATCCCCGCCGGGAGTGGTTGTCCTTCACGTGGGTCTTGAAATGCTCGGTGAGGCTAGTGATGCGCTCCGAAAGGATCGCTACCTGCACTTCCGGCGAACCGGTGTCGCCGGATTTGGTCGCATAGGTCTTAATGACCTCGGCCTTGCGGCCCGTCGTGATCGACATCGGGATGTCCCTTTCCTGTCGGGGTTTCGATCTGCGGCCGGGCCGGGATGTCGTCCAGCGCGGTCACTACAAGTCGTCTACGCAGCCTTAACAGCGTCTTCGGCGAATGCCTGTCCTGGAACTGATCCGGGGGAATCGGTTCGCCGCGGAACCCACGTCAAAAACGTCAAAGCGGGTTCCGATACCATAGGTACCCTATGGCCTGCGTCCCGGCGCAATATCCCAAAACCGCGCTGGACGCCAGCAGAAACTTTAGCTCCTCCAGTGGGATAACGACGATTTGCATGCGGTCCCGGACAAGATCATCCGGCCATGCAAAGGCTTAGGGCGGTTTCGGACTAGTGTCCCGATTCCGAAGTTCGCATCATTATGCGGCGCGCTCGCTTGCGAACTTCGGAATCAAGAGACACTAGCAACTTATTGATCTAGTGTGGCTTTGGTTCAGAAGTCCGCATCATTTGTGCGGCAAGTCCGAAATGCGGACTTCTGAACCAAAGCCACACTAGGTCCGCGGCAGATTGAAAATCCTCCGTGGGCGCAATTCGCCCTTTTCGACCTGCGCCAGGGCCACCAGCCCGCCGTGGGCAGATACTGATACCCAACCCTCCATGACTGGCGCGTCGCGCCCGCGCAGCAGTACGGCCTGTCCGCGGGCGAGCCGGCCGGCGTCGGATGCACTCACCCGCAGCGCCGGCAATGCCGCCAGCCCGGCCTCGACCGGCAGAACGGCCGCGGCAGCGGCGATACTGTCCTCAGCGGCGAGCTGCACCATGCCCTGCAATGCTTCCAGACCGGTGGCGATCTGCTCGGTGAACGGGCCGACCGCGGTGCGGCGCAGCGCGGTCACATGTCCGAAGCAACCGAGCGCGCGGCCCATGTCGCGGGCCAGCGCGCGCACATAGGTCCCCTTGCCGCACTCGGCGGCGAGCACGCTGTGATCGGGGTCGGGCGTGTCGACCAATTCGATGTGATGGATCTCGATCGGGCGGGCCGCGAGTTCCACCACTTCGCCGTCACGCGCCAGATCGTAGGCGCGCTCGCCGCCGATCTTCACGGCGGAGAAGCGCGGCGGCACCTGTTCGATGAGGCCGCTGAAGCGGGGAATGAGCGCCCGGACGGCTTCGGGAGTCGGACGTTCCGCGCTGGTCTCGGTGGCGCGGCCTTCGGCGTCGTCGGTATCGCGCTCCTCGCCCCAGCGCACGGTGAAACGGTAGACCTTGCGCCCGTCCATGACGAACGGCACCGTCTTGGTTGCTTCTCCGAGCGCGATGGGCAACAGGCCGGATGCCAGCGGGTCAAGCGTGCCGGCATGGCCGGCGCGTTTGGCCTGCAGCAAGCGCTTGACCACGCTCACGGCATGGGTCGAGGTCATGCCCACCGGCTTGTCGAGCACGAGCCAGCCATTCACGTCGCGCTTCTTGCGCTTCGGCTGATCCTGCGGTTTCGGTTTTTCGGCAATGATCTGGGTCAACTTTCGTCTTCCGTCTTGTTGCTCAGATCGCGCTGGACCTGCGGCGTTCGCAACAGCTTCTCTATTCGTTCCGCTTCGTCGAATCGCTGGTCGATGCGGAAGCGGATATCGGGTGCGAATTTCAAGTTGACGTGGTGCGCGATCTCACCACGCAGAAAGCGCTTGTTGCGCTCGAACGCCGCCAGCACCGCATCCGTGTCGCGCCCACCGAGCGGCATCAGGTAGATCGTGGCGAGCCGAAGGTCGGGCGTCATCTGAACTTCCGGCACCGTGATCAGGTGCTTTTCGATGACGGGGTCATGCACGTCCCCGCGCGTGAGCATCTCCGCGAGTGCATGGCGCACGAGTTCGCCGACGCGCAGCTGGCGCTGCGAGCCGCCGCGGCTCGTGCCGGTGTCGTGCTGATGGCGTCGACGGGCCATGATCGTCCTGAGTTTTCGGATGCGCGGTTCGACCCGCGCGTCCATCGCTTCGGTGAAAGAGATCAACCCGGAATGATGGGCGAAATGCAGTTTGCGCGCCTGAGACTTGAACTCACAGCGAGCGTTGCACCGTCTCCACTCGATAGCATTCGATGACGTCGCCGACCTTCATGTCTTGATAGTTCTCGAAAGCCATGCCGCATTCCTGGCCGGCGACCACTTCGCGTGCGTCGTCCTTGAAGCGCTTGAGCTGGGAGAGTTTGCCCTCATGCACGACGACGCTGTCGCGGATGAGGCGCACGTTGGCGCCGCGCTCGACCACACCGTCGGTGACGCGACAGCCTGCCACGTTGCCGACCTTGGATACCTTGAAAATCTCCATGATCGAGGCATTGCCGAGCATGGTCTCGCGGACGCTCGGTGCCAGCAGGCCGGACATCGCCTTCTTCACGTCGTCGACGAGATTGTAGATGATGTTGTAGTAGCGGATTTCGATGCCGGCTCGTTCGGCCGCCTCGCGCGCCTCCTTGTGGGCACGCACGTTGAAGCCGATGATCGGCACGCCGGATGCTTCCGCCAGCGTCACGTCGGATTCGGTAATGCCGCCGACGCCGGAGTGGATCACGCGCGCGCCCACCTCGTCGGTGGCCAGTTTCTCGATCGTGCCGATGATCGCTTCGAGCGAGCCCTGCACATCGGCCTTGATGATCAGCGCCAAATCCTTCCGGCCGGAAGCTTTGAGCTGGCTCATCATCTGCTCGAGCGAGCCGCGCATGCCGGTCGCGCGGGCGGCCATCTTGTCGCGACGCTGCCGTGCACGATAGTCGGCGATCTCGCGTGCGCGTCCTTCGGACTCGACCACCGCCAATCGGTCACCCGCCTCCGGCGTGCCGTTGAAGCCGAGGACCTCCACCGGCGTCGATGGGCCCGCGCTTTCGACCGGCGTGCCCGTGTCCGAAACCAGCGCGCGCACGCGACCCCAATCGGCGCCTGCTACGATAAGGTCGCCGACCTTCAGCGTGCCACGTTGCACCAGCACGGTGGCGACCGGGCCACGGCCGCGGTCGAGCTTGGCTTCAATGACCGTGCCTTCCGCTGGCCGGTTCGGATTGGCCTTCAGGTCGAGAATTTCCGACTGCAAACCGATGGTTTCGAGCAGGCGGTCGACATTGAGCTTCTTGGTCGCGGATACCTCGACATCGAGGACCTCGCCGCCGAGCGTCTCGACCTGGATCTCGTGCTGCAGCAGTTCAGTGCGCACCCGTTCCGGCTTTGCGTCGGGCCGATCGATTTTGTTGATCGCCACGATCATCGGAACTTTGGCGGCCTTGGCGTGGTGGATGGCTTCGACGGTCTGCGGCATGACGCCGTCGTCGGCGGCGACCACGAGTATGACAATGTCGGTCACCTTGGCTCCGCGTGCGCGCATCGCGGTAAAGGCGGCGTGACCCGGGGTGTCGATGAAGGTGATCTTGCTGCCGGACGGCGCGGTCACCTGGTAGGCGCCGATATGCTGGGTGATGCCGCCAGCTTCGCCCGCCGCCACCTCGGTCGAGCGAATAGCGTCGAGCAGAGACGTCTTGCCGTGATCGACGTGACCCATGACGGTCACGACCGCCGGACGCGACACCAGCGAGGCCGGGTCGTCGACGACGTCGAACAGTCCCTCTTCCACGTCGGATTCTGCCACGCGCTTGACGGTGTGACCCAATTCCTCGGCCAGCAGCTGGGCGGTATCGGCGTCGATCACGTCGTTGATCTGCGCCATATGGCCTTGTTTCATCAGCAGCTTGATCACGTCCACCCCGCGCTCGGCCATGCGATTGGCGAGCTCCTGGATGGTGATGGTTTCCGGAATCGTAACCTCGCGCACGAGCTTTTCCTTCGGCTCGTCGGCGGCGTGCCCCTTCAACCGCTGTACGCGGCGGCGGAATGCCGCGACCGATCGCTCACGCTCCTCGTCGGCGCTGAGCGCCGTCACCAATGTAAGCCGTCCGCGACTTTTCTGCGGACCGCTCCGCGTCGGTTTTGGCGCCGGTGCCGGTCGCGCGGCTCCACCCGGACCGCGGCGAACGCGCGGAGCCTCTTCCTCGTCGGGCTCGAGCGCAGGACGCACGGCGGCGGCGGGCCTTGCGGCCGTCGTAGCGTCCTCGCCGAACCGCTTCTTCGCCTCCTGCTCGGCCTTGAGCTTGGTTTCGAGCTCGTGTTTGCGACGCTTCTCCTCGTCGGCCTTACGGGCCTCGGCGGCGTCGCGCTCGCTCCGCTCCACGCTCTCCCGCGACTTGCGGATCAGCGCCTCTTCCTCGGCGATCTTGCGCTCCTCGGCCTCACGCAGCCGGGCATCGCCCAGCGCGCGCGCACGGGCCGTACGCTCTTCTTCGGTGAGGGTTCGCAGCACGACCCCTGAAGGTTTCAGCGCCGGGCCGGGAGGGCTCGGGGCCGGCGCGGTCACCGGCGCCGCGCTGGCAACCCTGCCGGGGGAAGTGCGCTGGGCGGGCGCGGCCGGGGCGGCCGGCTCGGCCTTCCCGCGCGTCGGTCCGCGGCTTTTCACCTTTTCCACGACGACGGCCTTGGTGCGGCCATGGCTGAAGCTCTGGCGCACCACGCCCTGCTCGACGCCGCGCCCCTTCAGGCTCAACGTCTTGGTCGGGGCGACGCTCAGCTTTTTTTCGCCAGTCTTTTCCGTCGTTTCAGCCATTCCAGTCCCAATTCTCGGGCGTTTCGCCGTGTTACGTCTTGCCCTCGTGTCGCAATTCGGCGCGCGCCGATTTGCGGATTTGATTGTCGCCGCTACCGGGAACACCCGGCGTCAGGCCGGCCCGGAAACAGTCGAGGCGCGCGGCGCGCGCCAGAAACGTCTCGCTCTCGGGACCGGCAAGCAGGGCTGCATGTATCACATTTGAGCGCCCGAATGCCAAATCCAATTGCGGTGAGGTAAAGGCGTCAATGACGGCGATTTCCGCGAAATCCTCACGTTGGTGGAGCGCCGACAGGAGCTTTTTCCTGCCGTGGGGGGAGGCCTCTGCGGCATTGAGGAGGGCCACAACGCGGGCACGGGTGAGCGCTGCATCCACATTGGAAAAGCCGATCGCCGCCGTTCCGGCCTTATGGACGATCGCGAGAGCATCAAGCGCGGCCCGCTCGATCAGACGCTCGGTCATGTCGAGGAAATCGGGCGCGAAGCGTACGTCGCGCTTGAAGCCACGCGTGAATGCCTTGCGTGCAATCGCGACACCGAGAGCTTGCCGTGTTGCCGTGATCCAGATGCCGCGTCCTGGCAGCCGACGCCGAAGGTCGGGCACGGCCGCACCATCCGGGCCGAGAACAAAACGGATCATCTGATCCACCGGTTTCACCTCGCCGGTGGCGACGCAAAACCGTGCCGCCGCGGCCGTGCCCTTGCGCGGTCCGGCGTCGAGTGGATCATCAGGCGCGGTCCCAGGCATTCGTCGTTCAAGGTCCTCAAGCCGGTGCGCCGGTCGCCTCGACCGTCTCGGCAGGCTCTTCGGCCGGTGGCGGCGCCAAATCTTCCTCTTTGATCCAGCCGGCCTTGACGCGTGCCTGCATGATCAGCGCTTCGGCGTCGTCGCGCGACAGCTCGAAACCGTCGAGGAAGCCGGGATAGCGCGTGGTTTCGCCGTCCTTGCGTTCGCTCCAGCCGGACAGATCGTCGGTCGCGCAGCCGGCGAGGTCTTCGACGGTCTTGACGCCATTCTCGCCCAAGGTCACCAGCATGGCGGTGGTCACGCCCGGAATCTCCTTGAGAGCATCCTCGACGCCGAGCTCAGTGCGCTTGGCGTCGAGTTCGGCTTCCAGCTGGCCCAGATAATCGCGCGCGCGCGTCTGCAATTCGTGGGCGGTGTCTTCGTCGAACCCCTCGATCCCGGCCACCTCTTTTTCGTCGACCACCGCAAGTTCCTCCACTGAATTGAATCCTTCCGACGCGAGCAGCTGGCCGACCATCTCGTCGACGTTGAGCGCCTCGATGAACAGCTTGGTGCGCTTCTCGAATTCAGCCTGCCGATGCTCGGATTCCTCCTGCTCGGTGACGATATCGATATCCCAACCCGTGAGCTGGGAAGCGAGCCGCACATTCTGTCCGCGCCGCCCGATGGCGAGCGAGAGCTGTTGGTCGGGCACGACCACTTCCATGCGCTGACGATCCTCATCGAGCACGACTTTGGCGACCTCGGCGGGCGCGAGCGCGTTCACCACGAAGTTGGCAGGGTCGGCTGTCCACGGGATGATGTCGATCTTCTCGCCTTGCAGCTCATTGACGACGGCCTGTACGCGCGAACCGCGCATGCCGACGCAGGCACCGACCGGGTCGACGGAGGAATCGCGAGAAATCACCGCGATTTTCGCGCGCGAGCCCGGATCCCGCGCCACCGCCTTGACCTCGACGATGCCGTCATAGATCTCCGGCACTTCCTGCGCGAACAGTTTGGCCATGAATTGCGGGTGGGTGCGCGAGAGAAAGATCTGCGGCCCACGCGGCTCACGGCGCACGTCATAGATGAAGGCGCGGATGCGGTCGCCGTTACGAAAGGTTTCGCGCGGCAACATCTCATCGCGGCGCACGATCGCCTCGCCGCGCCCGAGGTCGACGACCACATTGCCGTATTCGACCCGCTTGACGATGCCGTTGACGATATCGCCGATGCGGTCCTTGTATTCCTGATACTGGCGGTCGCGCTCGGCCTCGCGCACTTTCTGCACGATCACCTGCTTCGCCGACTGGGCGGCGATGCGGCCGTATTCGAGCGGCGGCAGGGCTTCGGCGATATAGTCGCCGACCTGGGCGGCGGGGTTGCGCTTTTTCGCGTCTTCCAACGCAATCTGCGTTGCATCATTTTCGACTTGGTCCGCCACCAGCAGCAGACGCGACAGCCGCATCTCGCCGGTTTTCGGATTGATCTCCGCGCGGACTTCCGTCTCGCTGCCGTAGCGCGATCGTGCCGCCTTCTGAATGGCGTCCTCCATGGCGGCGATCACGATGCCGCGGTCGATCGCTTTCTCGCGCGCGACCGCGTCCGCGATCTGCAGCAGCTCGAGCCGATTGGCGCTGACGGCCATCGATCATTCTCCTTCGTTGCGGGCGGCGTGTGCCCCGTTCTTGCCTTTGCGATGCGACGACGGATGTCCGTTGAGCCCACTCGGAGAACGCTTCGTATTGCGTTGCTCCTCGTCCTGGATCATCGGCGCGCCGTCGTCCGGTTGTCGTGTCTCGCGTTCCGCCGCCTTGCCGCGTCTGAGCAATTCCGCGATCAGCGCGTCGGTGAGGACGAGCTTGGCCTCGGACATGTCCTCGATCGGCAGAACAACCTCGCTGTCTTCGCCGGGGGCGGCATCGCTACGGCGAATTCGCGCTGTCTCACCTTCCACGCCCAGCAGCAGTCCACGGAACCGCCGGCGGCCATTGATCGCGACCGCCATCTCCACCTTGAGCTCGTGGCCGGCAAAGCGCTCGAAATCCGAACGCCGCACCAGCGGACGGTCCATGCCGGGCGACGACACTTCAAGCCGATAGGCGCGATCGATCGGATCCGACACGTCGAGTACCGGAGAAAGCGCACGCGAGACTATCTCGCAATCCTCCACCTTCATCGTGCCATCCGGCCGTTCGGCCATGATCTGAACGGTACAGCCGTCGAGCCCCGAAACCTTCACCCGGACCAGTCGGTAACCGCTGGCTATCAAAACAGGCTCGACGATCGCCGCTACGCGGGCCGCGACTCCCTGCTCCACGATGAGGCGTGGATCGGAATTCGCCCGAGGATTGTCGATCGCTTGCGTCATTCGCCCGTTCGGCTGCACGTCCAATTCAATTGTCATCCCGGTTCGACCGGGCACATAGGCCCGAATTCGGTAACAAAAAAGAGCGGGTCCCGGGGGAACCCACTCTCAAAAGCCGACCGGATCACATCCGGACGTTATGAGATATCCAAAAGCTGGACAGCCGAAATATAGCGATTTGCGGTTTCGGCGCAAGGGGCCGCGGGGCCCCGTAACCCCCGATTAACTAACCCTTCCTTCAGATTCCTTCGCTAACTTGCGCCGAATTGGCGCGCCGCCGTTGCAATTTTCCATGCCGCCGTTGGGGAGTTGAGAATGTCCGCGCATGCCCTGCTCATTCCGGAACTGGACGAGGTGATCGAGCGCGGCTCGCCTGAGCGACGGGCGAAGACGCTCAGGCGCATCACTACGCTTTTTCTCGATGGCGCAGGCCAATTCAACGACGACCATCTCGACCTTTTCGATCTGGTGTTCAACCGGTTGATCGTCGGGGCGGAGGTCAAGCTCCGCACCGAACTGTCGCACCGGCTGGCGCCACTCGGCACGGTACCGGCCGAAGTGGTACGGCGTCTCGCACACGACGATGATATCGCGGTGGCCGGACCGGTGCTCGCACGGTCGCGGCAACTGGCCGAGGCCGATCTCGTCACCATTGCCCGAACCCAGGACGAGGCGCATCTGCTCGCCATTGCAGGGCGAGGCCGGATTGCGGAGGCGGTCACCGATGTGCTGGTCCGCCGCGGTGATCGCGACGTCGCTCAGCGGCTGGCCGACAATCCCGGCGCGCGCCTGTCGGAACGCGGCTTCTTCACGCTCGTCGAGCGAGCGAAAACTGACAGCGTCCTGGCCGAGAAGGTCGCGCTGCGCACGGACATTCCGGCGCGGCTGTTCCGCGACCTCCTGCTCGCGGCCAATCCTCTGGTGCAGCAGCGCCTGCTCGCATCGGCTACGCCCGAGATGCAGGCGGAGATCCGACGCCTGCTGGCGAACGTCTTGCAGCCGACGCGCGCAACATCTGCCCCACCGGACTACGCAACGGCGCAGCGCACGATCGAGGCGCTGCGCCAAGGCGGCGCGTTCGATGAGACGACCGTCGTCGAATTCGCCAACAAGGGCCAATATGCGGAAACCGTGTCGGCGGTGGCATCGCTCTGCACCGTGCCGACCGCGGTGGTGGATCGCCTGATGCGCGCCGAGCGGCCCGATCCGGTCCTCATCTTGTGCAAAGCGGCCGGTTGGTCGTGGGCCACCGTAGTAGCCCTCCTCGCAGCGCGGCCGGGCGGTCTAGACACATCGACCTCGGCTCTCGACGCCGTCCACGCTGATTTCGATCGGGTCTCGCCCGGCACCGCCCAGCGGGTCGTGCGGTTCTGGCAGATGTCATCGGATGACGCACAAACGCGGGCGGAGGACGGGGCAGAGGTCTAGCCGCAGGCTTTGTCTTCGGGCCGCGGTCGGTCACCCTTGCGTCGCCGGGCGCTTCTCGTCCGTCTTGCGGAAGATCAAATAGCAGGGTGCGCGGTCTTCGCGCTTGGCCTTGGCTTCGTAACGGGTTCCGGAAAAACCCGGCCACGCTTGGCGCCAGTCGTCGGCGCGCTCTGCCGTCCATGCAAAGTCGCGCGATTGGATCAAATGGCTGAGCGTCCAGGCCACGTAGTCCGGGATGTCGCTCGCGAACCGGAATTCGCCACCCGGCCGGAGGACGCGGGCGATCGCGGCGACGCTCTGGTCTTGCACGAAACGTCGCTTCCAATGCCGGCGTTTCGGCCACGGGTCGGGATAAATGAGATCGACGCGTGCGAGCGAACCCGGAGGTAGCCAGGCAACAAGTTCCGTCGCATCGCCATGATAGAGCCGGATGTTCGAAAGGCGCTCCGCGGCAATGGCCGACAACGCCTTCGCCATGCCGTTGACGAACGGTTCGGCCCCGATGAAGCCGGTGCGCTGGTGGCTCCGTGCCTCGGCGATGAGGTGTTCGCCACCGCCGAATCCGATCTCGAGCCGCACGTCATCGACCAGGTCGGGAAACAAGGAAGCCGGCGCGGGCGGCGGTACAGTGAGGTCGATGGCGAGTCGCGGCAACAGAGTTTCGAATAAAGCCGCCTGCTGCGGCCGCAACGGATGGCCTTTGCGCCGGCCGAAAAACGCGCGTGACCTTCCGGTCTCGTCCGCCATGACGAAGGCGTCCTCGATCTCGTGCCCGCGTCGCCGACGGTTAGTGGGTCCATCCCGTCGCTGTGACGAAAGCCGGGTGGACGCGCCTCGGGTAGATCAGCCGACGGCGCTTCTGATGTCCTTCACCAGGTCGGTCTTTTCCCAGGAGAAGCCGCCGTCCTTGTCCGGAGCGCGGCCGAAATGGCCATAGGCAGACGTGCGCCGGTAGATCGGCCGGTTCAGCTTGAGCGTGCGCCGGATATTCGTGGGGGTGAGCCGGAAGATTTCGGGCAACGCCTTTTCGAGTTTCTTCTCGTCGATCTTGCCGGTGCCATGGGTATCGACCAGGAGCGACATCGGGTCGGCGACACCGATCGCATAGGCGATCTGGATGGTGCAGCGCTCCGCGATGCCGGCGGCGACCACGTTCTTGGCAAGATAGCGGGCGGCATAGGCCGCCGAGCGATCGACCTTGGTGGGATCCTTTCCGGAGAAGGCGCCGCCGCCATGGGGAGCATAGCCGCCATAGGTGTCGACGATGATCTTGCGCCCGGTGAGCCCGCAATCCCCATCGGGACCGCCGACGACGAAATTGCCGGTCGGATTGACCAGGAAATCGGACGGTCTTTTCGGCATCCACCCCTCCGGCAGCGCGGAGGCCACGGCGTCGCCGATCAGGTCCTTCACCATCGCCGGGGAGTACTTCTTGCCGTTGCGAGTCTCGGCATTGTGCTGTGTCGACACCACGACTTTGGTACAGCCGATCGGCTTGCCGTCGACATATTGCACGGTCACCTGACTCTTGGCGTCGGGCTGCAGGTCGAACAATTGCTTGGACCGTCGCTTCTCCGCCAGCACCTTCAGGATCTTGTGGGCGAAGTAGATTGGAGCCGGCATGAACGAGCCCTTCTCGTAGACTTCGCTCTCGGTGCAGGCGAAGCCGAACATCATGCCCTGGTCGCCCGCACCCTCCTGCTCCTCGCCCTTTTTTTTCTTGGCATCGACGCCCATGGCGATGTCGGGCGATTGGCCATGCAGCAACACCTCGATATCGGCGCCGTGATAAGAGAAGCCGTCCTGATCGTAGCCGATGTCGCGCACCACGTTGCGCGCGATCTGCGAGATCATCTCGCGATTGACCACCGCGTGGCTGCCATACTTGCTGAACAGCGGGGCCTGTCCGCGACCTTCTCCGGCGATGACGATCTTATTGGTGGTGCAGAGGGTCTCGCAGCCGAGCCGCGTATTCACCAAACTGTCGTCGGCAATCCCTAGCTTGACGTCGTTCTCGATGAAAGCATCGAGGATTGCGTCCGAGATCTGATCGCAGACCTTGTCGGGATGGCCTTCAGATACGGATTCGCTGGTAAAGAGATAGTTGGAGTGTGACACTGAAAGCTCCCCTCGCAGGATCGACTGCAGCCGGCACGACTGTCGAGCGTGGAGTGTTTCTTGCAGCGTCCCCGAACGGGGTCAAGGTGTGGGCAAGGTGGGAAGACAGAATACGGAGCGGACAGTGGCTTAACCACTCGTCCTGCAATGTCGTCCGATCGTCGCGCCGACCTATTCCTCGCCTTCGCCCGCGATCTCCTCGACGAGGTCGACGATGCGGCGCCGGAGCTTTGCCTCTTTGATCCGCATGAAGGCTTTGGTCAGCGAAAGCCCTTCGGAGGTGGCGAGGAAGTCCGAGACATAGGCCGGCGAGGGTGCCTCTTTCATTCCCTCCGTCGACCCATGCAAGTTGGGCGCGCCTTCGAAGAAGAATGCCACCGGTACCTGCAGGATGTGGGAGATTTGCTGCAATCGGCTGGCCCCGATGCGGTTGGTGCCCTTTTCGTATTTTTGCACCTGCTGAAACGTGAGACCGAGCGCATCGCCAAGTTTTTCCTGGCTCATGGCGAGCATCATGCGGCGCATGCGCACGCGGCTGCCGACGTGCTTGTCGATGGGATTCGGGGCCTTTTTGGCGGCGGCCATAACGATCTCCTATGCAGCCGTTGTTCGCGCTAATGTCCCTTCTGCGGAGCCCGAACGCAATCGTAATCGATTCTGGGCGGGTACAAGGGCTGAAATGCCCGCACAACCGTCAGTGTATCCTGCGCGTTGATTGAAAAGAGCAATTTATCGATAGTTTCAATTGTAACCTGTGGTTCGAAAGTTGTGCCACCATGTCACATATGCAACCATAGCATGTGAGGTCGGCATGCACCACGCGCTGAGCTGTTCTGCGTTAGCCTCCCCGGTGGCGCCGGCGGACCAGGATCACCCATGCAAGCGCGCCGAACACCATAATCCACGCCGGGACGTCACCCAGCCGCGCATAGGCTGTGGGAGCGATCGGCTGCGGGAGCGGCGCGTCGAGCACGCCTTCAACTCCCAGCGGCAGTGACGCGATCACGCGCCCGAACGGGTCGACCACTGCGGATATTCCGGTATTGGCCGCCCGCACCAGCGGAAGGCCCTCTTCGATCGCGCGCACGCGCGCCTGCTGAAAGTGCTGGTAGGGACCGGCGCTCGCGCCAAACCATCCGTCATTGGTGAGGTTCAGGAGCCAGCCGGGTCGCTCGCCGCTGCCAGCGACGAACGGCCAGTCGAAATAGCGGCCGATGTGCCGATAGAGCCAGCCGGGCCGTTCGCGGTCGGGCACCGCATCGCTTGGAAAAATGATCTCGTAGCAGACCAGCGGCAGAAAATTTGGAGCGCCCGGTACGGATTGATCGTGGCGGTGGTCGCCCGGGATGAATCCGCCGCGCACCTTGGTGAGCTGCTCGAGGCCGAGCCGCTCCAGCAGATCCTGAAACGGCAAGTATTCCCCGAACGGCACGAGATGAACCTTGTCGTAGACCGACAGGATCGAGCCATCGTGCCCGATCACGTAAATCGAATTGTAGGCGCGGTTCACGACTCCGCCCGGAGGCGTCGTATCGGGCGCGCGGATCGCGCCCGTGATCAGCACCGTCCCTTCCCTGAGAAGCGCGGCGATTTGTGCGAGCACGTCGGGTTCGCGCGTAAGGAAGAACGGGAACGCGGATTCCGGCCAGATCAGATGCGTGACACCCTGCAGGCCAGTCGATTGCGTGCCGTGCGCGCGCTCGGAGAGCGCGAGATAGCGGCTCATCACCTGCTGCTTTCGCGCGTAGTTGAATTTGTCGTCCTGCTGCAGATTGGGCTGCATGATGCGAAGGTGCACGCCGTCGACGTAGCTGGTTGATGTCCCGGCCAGCCGTACCGCGCCGTAGATCGCAAGCGCCGCGATCACCACCACGCTCAATGCCGGAGCCAGCCAGGGACGCCTGGTGTCGGTGCGCGCATCGGCCAGC
This sequence comes from uncultured Alphaproteobacteria bacterium, assembly GCA_963725065.1. Classification (GTDB taxonomy): domain Bacteria; phylum Pseudomonadota; class Alphaproteobacteria; order Rhizobiales; family Xanthobacteraceae; genus VAZQ01. Next base: position 104,197 of record CAVRXD010000020.1, on the reverse strand, counting down.
ACGGCTGGCGATGCATAGATCGCGACGGCGAGGAATGTGAGGCCCCAGATCCCGATGAGCGCCGCGCCCTGGGCGAGCCACAGCGGCGAGATCAACGCATAGCCGTATGTGTTCCAGGGAAACCCGCTGAACAGATGACCGCGGAGCCACTCCGCAAGCGTGAGCGCCACCGCGAGCGCGAGCACGCGGGTGGCACCACGCGTCCAGAACGCGCGCGCCAGCGCAAGCCCGAGCGCCGTATAGATCGCCATTGCCGCCGGCAGCGCGGTGACGGCGAACGGGAGCAGCCAGCCAAAGGTCTTGGCATCGACCAGGAACGCGTGACCGAGCCAGTAGAGACCAGCGAGGAAATAGCCAAAGCCGAACCACCAGCCTGCGCTGGCGGCGGCAAGCACGCCGCCGAGACGCCCATTCGAGCCATCGACGAGCCAAACCAGGATCGGGAATGTAATGAAGGGGACGGGCCAGATATCCGTCGGCGGCAGTGCCAGCGTCGACGCCGCGCCGGCGAGGACTGCGATCAGGACACGCCACCATCCCTGAGCAAGTACGATCGTTTGGGCGAGGCGGCTCAGCGTCACGACCGGCGGGCGGATTTCGACGGAGCGTGGGACGAGAGCTTCACCGATTCGTCGCTGGGCATGGGCACGGGGGAACTGGGCGCGCCCGATGGTGTGAGCGTGGCTCCAGGCGGCTGCCGCCTCATCTCCCGGTTCTTGCCGTTCTGCCGATCGAGGCTGCGGTAGATCTTCAGCTTCTTTACCCGACGCGGATCGGCATCGAGGATTTCGATCTCGAACGGACCGGGGCCAGGGACGAGCTCGCCCCGCACCGGCACGCGGCCGATCCTGGTCGCGACGTATCCGGCGAGCGTGTCCACCTCCTTCGCGACTTCGCCGACGTCAAATTCGCTACCGACGATCGATGCGATGTCCTCCAGGCTGGCACGGGCATCGGCCAGGAAAGAGCCGTCGGGCTGGCGGACCACACCCGGCGGATCTTCCTCGTCGTGCTCGTCTGCGATCTCGCCCACGATCTGCTCGACGATGTCCTCGATCGACACCACGCCGTCGGCGCCACCGTATTCATCGACCACGAGGGCGAGATGAATGCGGGTCGTCTGCATTTTGGCAAGCAGATCCAGCACCGGCATGGACGGAGGGGCGTAAAGGATTTCGCGCACGATCTTCGTCGTCGCCAGCGGCATCGAAAGGTCAACGGCCTTGAGGTCCAAGCCGGCGGGAAACGGCCGCTTGCGCCGCGTGTTGGCCTTGGCGCTCGCGGCGGCGCGCTCGGTCATGAATGCGACGAGGTCACGGATGTGCACCATGCCACCAGCGTCGTCGAGGGTGTCGTCGTAGACCACGAGACGTGAATGGGCCGCACTCTCGAATACCTTCATGAGTTCGCCGAGAGTAATGTCGCGCTGCACGGCAATGATGTCGGCGCGTGGAACCATGACATCCACGATGCGCCGTTCGCGCAAACCGAGGATGTTCTTGAGCATGATGCGCTCGGTCGGGGAAAAGCCGGTCTCGCCGGCTCCGTCTTCGAGCACATCCTTTAGGTCGGCGCGGATCGTGCTCGCTTTCCAGCCGAACACCGTCCGCAACGCGCGGGCGAGCCAGCCCTCGGCGGCCTCGCCTGCGGCGGGTGCCGATCGGGGCACCAGCGCGGGCAGATTGTATGCCGTGCCGGGTTCGTTCGAGTGGGTGGGGTCGGAATCAGGCATCGCGATCAGGGGCGCCGCGCGCAATATAGGGGTCGGGAATGGCAAGCTGCGCGAGGATCCGGGTCTCGAGCTTTTCCATGACAGCGGCCTCGTCGTCCGCTTGGTGATCGTAGCCGGCAAGGTGCAGAAATCCATGCACCGCGAGATGCGCCAGATGATGCGCAAAGGACTTGTGCTCGGCGCGCGCTTCACGTTCCGTGGTCTCGTACGCGATCACGATGTCGCCGAGCAGGCGTGGGAGTGCGGGCGCCCCGCGCGGTTCCTGGGCGGGGAACGACAGCACGTTGGTCGCGGCATCCTTGGAACGCCAATCCCGGTTAAGCAGCCGGATCGCTGCGTCGTCGGTCAGCACGACGGCGAGCTCGCCCCCGGTTGCCGGCACCATCGCCGCCGCCTCCGTGATTGCCCGGCGCAACAGCGTTTTCACGTTGCGCTGCTCCTTCCAGAGCGGTGACTGCGTCACGATCTCGATCGTCGGGGCGGCACTGCGCGGCGGCGTCGTGGCTCGCGCGCGCTTGCTGCGCATCACCAAGGTCATCGCCCGCCTCCGCTCGCGCAGGAAGCAAGCAAGCAAGGGAACTCATTCCTTGGTCTCTCTCTCGCGCTTCGCCTTGAGCGCCGCCTTGTCGTAGGCGTCGACGATGCGCCCCACGAGCTCGTGACGGATAACGTCCTCGGCGCTGTAAACGACGTGACCGATCCCCTCGACATTCCGCAGAAGCCGTGTCGCTTCCGCAAGGCCGGAAGTCTGCCCGGGCGGTAGATCGACTTGGCTCGGATCGCCGGTGACGATCATCCGGCTATTCTCACCGAGCCGCGTCAGGAACATCTTCATTTGCATCGAGGTCGTATTCTGGGCCTCATCCAGGATCACGACCGCATTCGAAAGCGTGCGTCCCCGCATGAAGGCGAGCGGCGCGATCTCGATCTCGCCGGTCTGCAGTGCCCGTTCGACGATGCGTGCGTCCATGAGGTCGTAGAGTGCGTCGTAGATCGGTCGCAGATATGGATCGACCTTCTCGCGCATGTCGCCGGGAAGAAAACCAAGCCGCTCGCCCGCCTCGACCGCAGGACGGGAGAGAATGATGCGGTCAACCTCCTTGCGCTCAAACAACTGCACCGCCTGAGCGACCGCGAGCCAGGTCTTGCCGGTGCCCGCCGGTCCGGTGCCGAACACCAGGGCATGGCGGCGCAACGCGCGGATATAGGCGTCCTGCGCGGCCGTGCGCGCGCGAACCGGCCGCTTGCGCAGATTGATCTCCTCGAAGGTCGGTCGCGCGGTCGCGGCGTCATAATCGAACAAGGAGCCCTGCGCGATGGCCAGGCGGATGGCGCCTTCGACGTCACCGGACACGAGCTCATCACCGCGCTTGAGCTGCTCGTACAATCCCTCGAGCACGCGCCGCGCCCGCTCGACGCCATCGCGCGACCCGGCGACATTGACGTGATTGCCGCGCTGCTCGGCGACGACGCCCAGCCGGCGCTCGATCAGGGCCAGATTCTGGCCGTACTGGCCGAACAGCATCGAGGCCAGCCGGTTATCGTCGAACGCGAGCACGATCTGGGTTGCAGCGCTGTCGCTCGGGGCGTCCGGTGAGGACACGAGGGAGCCGTTGTCCGATCGTGGTGCGCGCAATTGTTCAGCCCTCCGTCAGCATCGGTTCGGCGCCCATCGGCGCTTCCACAAGCGCCCCAAACAGGCTGTTGGTGCTCCGCTGCGTAATTTTCACCGCTGCGACGTCTCCGATCATTGTCGGGGGAGCCATGACCTGAACCGGCTGGAGATATGGGGAGCGACCGACGATCTGGCCAGGATAGCGTCCCGGTTTGTCGAACAAGATCTCGAAGCTGCGGCCAACGCACTCGGCGTTGAATTGGGCCTGGTGGCGGTCGATCGCCGCCTGCAGGCGGTAGAGCCGTTCGGTTTTCACTTCGTCGGGGATCTGATCGTCCATTTCCGCGGCCGGCGTTCCGGGCCGGGCGGAGTACTTGAACGAAAAGGCGCTGGCGTAGTGGACCTCGTCGACGAGCGACAGCGTCGCGCGGAAATCATCCTCGCTCTCGCCGGGGAAACCGACGATGAAATCCGACGAGAACGCAAAATCAGAACGCGCGTCGCGCATGCGCGCGATGGCATCGAGATAGTCCGCGCGGTTGTGACGGCGGTTCATAGCGGCCAGGATGCGATCGGAACCCGATTGTACCGGCAGGTGCAGGTAGGGCATCAGGCTCGGCAGATTGCGATGCGCCGCAATCAGGCTCGCGTCCATGTCGCACGGATGACTGGTGGTGTAGCGCAGACGAGCGATGCGTGGCAGTTCGGCAAGGCGCGCCAGCAATCGCCCGAGCGTCCAGGGACGGCCGTCCGGTCCTTCACCGTGATACGCATTCACATTCTGGCCGATCAGCGTCACGTCGCGCACGCCGGCGTCGGCGAGCCGTTCCACTTCGGCCCAGATCTTCGTGACCGGTCGTGAGGTCTCGGCGCCGCGAGTATAGGGCACGACACAGAAGGTGCAGAACTTGTCGCAACCCTCCTGCACCGTGACGAAGGCGGAGATGCCGCGGGTGCGGATCGCCTCGCGGCTCGGCGCCTTCAGGTGGTCGAACTTGTCCTCGACCGGAAATTCGGTGTCGACGACGGCGCCCTCGCGCTCCGCCCGTGCGAGCAGGCCGGGCAGCCGATGGTAGTTCAGCGGGCCGACCACGAGATCGACCACCGGCGCGCGGCGGATGATCTCCTTCCCCTCGGCCTGGGCGACGCAGCCCGCCACGGCGATGGTCACCCGGCGGCCTTCCTCCGCGGCGGCCTGTTTGAGCACGCGGATCCGGCCAAGTTCGGAATAGACCTTGTCCGCAGCCTTTTCACGAATGTGACAGGTGTTGAGGATAACGAGATCGGCGTCCTCGACGCGGGCGGTCTCGGTGAAGCCTTCGGGTACGAGCAGATCCGTCATACGATGGGAATCGTAGACGTTCATCTGACACCCGAAGGATTTGACGTAGAGCTTGCGCGGTCCGTTCATGCCCGGTTGCGTCGATTCCGCGCGCCTTGGCGCCCTCAACTCTTTGATGTGCCTCAGCAATTCAGCGCCGCGCGCGGTCGCCTGTCGGCCCCGTTATTACCGGGTTTGACGCCAAAAGGAAATGGCCCCGCGCCGGCGCTATTCCGGTGCCCGGATATCGGCCTCCTTGATCACCTGCGACCATTTGCCGATCTCCGACTTGATATAGGCGTCGAGCGCGTCAGCGGGGCCGGGGCCGATCGTCATGCCGAGATCCGAGAAGCGTTTCCGGGTGTCGGGCTGAGCGACCAGCCGCGTCACCTCGGCATTCAATCGCAACACGATCTCGCGGGCTGTTCCTGCCGGTGCAACCAGCGCGAACCAGGTCGCAGCGTCGAAGCCGGGGAGAGCAACCTCCGCGACCGAGGGAATTTCCGGCGCCGTGGCGGCGCGTTGCGCGCTGGTGACGGCGAGCGCACGCAGCGACCCTGCCTTGACGTTGCCGATGACTGCGGAGAGGTTCGCGAAGATCAAATGTAACTGGCCGCCGAGAAGATCGTTGATCGCCGGCGCCTCACCGCGATAGGCGACGTGCACCATCTTGACGCCGGCTTGCAGCGAAAACAGCTCGCCAGCCATGTGAGGGGTCGTCCCGAGGCCGCCCGAACCGTAATTGATCATGCCCGGCTTGGCCCTGGCGAGCGCGATCAGGTCGCCGACTGATTGCACCGGCACCGAGGGGTGAACGACCAATACGAGCGGCGAGACACCGGCCATCGCTACCCCGACGAAATCCTTCCCGGCATCGATGGCAAACTTGCGATAGAGCGCCGGCGCGACCGCGAGCGTGGTCTGGCTGCCCATCATGAGCGTGTATCCGTCGGCCGGCGATTTCGCCACCGCCTCGGCGGCGATCATGCCGCTCGCACCGGGACGGTTCTCCACCACGACCGACTGCCCCAGGGCGTCGGTCAGCTTCTGTGCCATGATTCTGGCGGCGACGTCGGTGCCGCCGCCGGCGGCGAAGCCGACGAGCATCTTCACCGGCCGATCGGGATAGGTGCCGCTCTGCGCATGGCCGTCGAACGCGGCCAAGCCGGTCGCGAGAACAACACCGAACAAGATGCGCGACGCACTCGCCAATGCTCTTCCCTCTATCGCAACGTGGCCTCAGCGCTTCGGCTTGTCGTCGAGCGGGACCGCGTAGAGCTCGAGCCGGTGATCGATCAGCCGGTAACCCAAGCGCCGCGCCACCTCGGCCTGCAGCCGTTCGATATCTTCCGACTGGAACTCGATCACCTCGCCGTTGCGCAGGTTGATGAGGTGGTCGTGGTGGCTGTCGGGTATCTGCTCGTAGCGCGCCCGGCCATTGCGGAAATCATGGCGCTCGATGATGCCGGCATCCTCGAACAGTTTCACAGTCCGATAGACGGTGGAGATGGAGATGCGGTCGTCCACGGCGGCGCAACGCCGATAGAGCTCCTCGACGTCCGGGTGGTCATCCGCGGCCGCCAGCACGCGGGCGATGACCCGGCGCTGCTCGGTCATGCGCATGCCCTTGGCCGTGCATAACGCTTCGATGTCTCTAGGCTTCGGCGCGTTCACGACGCTTCTCCGTCCGACCGCAATATCATGACAAGGGGGGTGGAATCCATCGGTCCCGGGCCTCAGTCATCAGGGGTTCGGTCGCGGCCTCGTTCGGTCCGACGGCTGAGTTTCGAGCACCGTTCGTATCACACCAGATCCCGACGGAGAATCAGCGCGGCGGAACCCTGGCCGGCGGGATAATAGCCCGACCGCCGTCCGACCTCACGGAAGCCGGCACGTCGATAAAGCCGGCGCGCCGGCTGGTTGCCTTCATCCACTTCGAGGAAAACCGTGCGTGCGCCGAGACCCGCAAGACGGCGCAGATGCAGATCGAGCAATTGGCGCGCCAATCCCTTGCCGCGGCGGGAGGCGGCGACGGCGACCGAGAGGATCTCGGCTTCCTCGAGCACGCGCCGCGACATGATGAACCCCACAAGGCTACGTCCCACCATCGCGCGATGCGCGACGACATGGCGGTCGAGCAGCAGATGCTCGAACTCCCCATCGCTCCATCCCCGATGGAACGAGGCGGCGTGAAGGCCCGCGAGCGCGCGGGCGTCCTGCGGCGAGGCTTCCGACAGCGTGGGCTCGCCGCGTGTGAAAAGACGGGTGACAAGGGAGATCATCGGCGGGGCAGGCGCGCCGCATCTTGCGGCTGCGCGTCGGGCGCGCGCAGATAAAGCGGCTTCGGCGGCCCATAGCCTTCGGCCGCGGCGGCGCCGAGCCGCGCAACCCAGTCGATGTCGGGTGCGCTGCGATGCTCGACCTGCAAGGGCGGCTCGGCACCCTTCGGCCAAGCAGCCGCCACCTGTCTTGCCGCCGAACCGATGATGCGGACAGGCCCGGTAATCGCTGCGCGTACGGCATCGCGTATCGTCGCGACGCGAGGCGCGACGAGCGTGCGTCCTCCGATGCCGAAGACCTGCAGATAAACGTTGTCGTGGCGCGCATCGATCGCCGCCACCACGTGCGTCGTGTCGTCCTCAGCGATCAGCGGGGTGGCGAACGCCGCCAGCGTGGACAGGCCGATCGCCGGTTTTCCGGCGGCAAGCGCGATGCCGCGCGCGGCCGCGATGCCAACGCGCAACCCGGTAAAGCTGCCGGGGCCGGTGGTGACGGCGATGCGGTCGAGGTTGGCGAAATCGATCTCGGCCAAATCCATCACCCGCGCAAGCAGCGGCATGACGGCCTCGGCGTGCCCACGCGCCATCGCAACGCTCTCGCTCGCGGTGATGCCGCCGTGGTCGGTGTCGAATACCGCGGCCGAGCAGGCTTCGAGCGCAGTGTCGATGGCAAGGACGCGCATGGCTTAACCTTGGCCGCAAACATCCGTGTCGGCGGACGGCGCAGTAGACACCGAAATCCGGGTTTCCGCCGCTGCGGTTATTGGCCCCACTTGGCCTTCGAAGGAGCGACGCGGGTCATGCCATCGGCCTGACTTCGACGATGTCGGGCAGATAATGGCGCAGGAGGTTCTGGATGCCGTGGCGGAGCGTTGCGGTCGATGACGGGCAGCCCGAACAAGCGCCTTTCATGTCGAGATAGACGATGCCGTCCTTGAAGCCGCGGAACGTGATGTCGCCCCCGTCATTGGCGACCGCCGGCCGCACCCGCGCTTCGATCAATTCCTTGATGGTGGCCACCGTCTCGGTATCCTTCGCCTCGAAGAACTCCTCGCTGTCGGCCGAGGCGGGCGCATCGTGCCCGGTCACGATCGGCGCACCGGACATGAAGTGCTCCATGATGGCGCCGAGGATGGCCGGCTTCAGCTGCTGCCATTCGCCGTCACTCTTGGTGACGGCGATGAAATCGGAGCCGAAAAACACCCCCGAGACGCCCGCGACGTCAAACAGCCGCTCGGCCAGCGGCGACTGGGCCGCCGCGGCCCTGTCGCGCATATCCAGCGTGCCGGTTGCCAGCACGGCCCGTCCGGGCAGGAACTTGAGCGTCGCTGGGTTGGGAGTGGGCTCGGTCTGGATGAACATGACTAGCTCCTTCGGCGGCGCAGGGCCAATGGCCTGCGCGCAGGATTGCGGCCTGCCGTCACTGTAATAGGTGGCGCCGCGCGGTGGAAGTTCAAGCGGCGGAAACCCGCCGGTATCAGGACATCGCGTCCAAGTCCTCGTCGCTGAGGTGGCCAGGCACGATGGCGACCGGGATGGGGAAGTCGCCGGCGTTCTTGCAGACGCTGGATACAAGCGGTCCCGGGCCCTCCTTGCCGGTATCGGCGGCGAGCACCAGGATGGCGATGTCCTCATCGTCCTCGATGAGATTGAGGACCTCCTGCGCCTTTTCGCCCTCCCGGATCACGCGTTGCGGCATGACTCCGGTGATGCTCGAGGAGCGGATGGCATGGCGATCGAGCACCGCGTTCGCCTCCTCGTGCGCCTCGGCGCGCATGATGTCGGCGACGCCGAGCCATTGCTGGTTGCGGTCGTGGGTCTCGATCACGCGCAGCATTAGTACGGTGGCGCCGATGCGCAGCGCCCGCCGACTCGCGAAATAGAGCGCGCGGTCACACTCCGGCGAGTCGTCGATGACGACCATGAATTTCGGCGAGTGACCCGCCTCGTAGCTGCGGCGCTTCTTGCTCATCGGCTCCCGGCCAATTTCAGAGAATCCTGCCACGCCGCTCGGTCGCGGCACAAGTGCGCTACCCAGGCGAGACGGTTGCAATCGGTCGAATTACCGCTCAGCGACGGACGAAGCCTACGATATCCTTGACCGCTTTCATGGTCTCGGCGGCGATGACTTGCGCGCGTGCGGCACCGTCAGCGAGCACCGAATCGATATAGACCGGATCGGCAACCAGCCGCTTCATCTCCGCATTGATCGGGCCGAGCCTGGTGACGGCGAGGTCGACTAGCGCGGCCTTGAAGGTCGAGAATTGCGCGCCGCCAAACTCCCTCAGCACGTCCGCCTTGCTGGTCTCGGCGAGCGCGGCATAGATGCCGACCAGGTTGTCGGCCTCCGGTCGCGGGTCCAGGCCCTTTTCTTCGCTCGGCAGCGCTTCCGGATCGGTCTTCGCTCGTCGAATCTTATGGGCGATCGCGTCGGCATCGTCGGTCAGGTTGATGCGGGACTGGTCCGAGGCGTCGGATTTCGACATCTTCTTCGAGCCGTCGCGCAGCGACATCACGCGCGTCGCAGGCCCCTGAATCAGCGGCTCGGGCTGCGGAAAGAACGCGTCGCCGTAACCGTGCGCCTGGATCGACTTGGCGAAGTCGTTGTTGAACTTCTGAGCGATGTCGCGCGAAAGCTCCAGATGCTGCTTCTGGTCCTCTCCGACCGGCACGTGGGTGGCGCGATAGACCAGGATGTCGGCCGCCATCAGCGTCGGATACGAATAGAGACCGATCGATGCGTTCTCGCGATCCTTGCCAGCCTTCTCTTTGAATTGGGTCATGCGGTTGAGCCAGCCGAGACGGGCGATACAGTTGAACACCCAGGCAAGCTCGGCATGTTCGGCAACCTGACTTTGATTGAACACGATGTGCTTTTTCGGATCGATGCCGCAGGCAAGAAACGCGGCGGTGACCTCGCGGGTCGCCTTCGGCAGCTCGGCCGGGTCCTGCCACACCGTGATCGCGTGCAGATCGACCACGCAGTAGATGCAGTCGTACTTGTCCTGCAGCGCGACAAACTTCACGAGCGCGCCGAGATAATTGCCGAGGTGCAGATTGCCGGTCGGCTGCACGCCGGAAAATACCCGCTCCTTGAACGCCATGCCGGGATCCTCGTCGGTTGCGCCGCCACATGGCATGACCTGCGGCCAGCGCGCAAGAGGAGCCGGGTTGGCGTCGCTTCGGCGTGCGCACGGCTGCGAGAAGGCCGCGCATGCGCGGCGCCGAGGACTGCGGGTCGGCGAGATGACAGCGTGTGGCAGCGGTTTGGACCGCGCGTTTGCCTCGAAGAACGCGACCGCTATAGTGCGCCCGCCTCATGGGTGGGAGTTTCTTGAATGGCCTCAACACGATTTGACGTCCTCGGCATCGGCAACGCCATTGTCGATGTCATTGCGCGCACCGAAGATGATTTCCTCGCCAAGCAAAAAATGCGCAAGGGGGCGATGCAGCTGATCGATGAGGCGCAGGCGGTTGGGATCTACGATGCCATGGGACCGGCGGTGGAGGTGTCCGGCGGCTCGGCAGCAAACACCATCGTGGGCGTGGCGAGCCTCGGCGGCCGCGCGGCCTTCATCGGCAAGATCAAGGACGATGATCTCGGCCGCGTGTTCGCGCACGACATCCGTGCTGCGGGTGTCGCCTTCGCAACGCCGCCCGCCTCGGCCGGGCCATCGACCGCGCGCTGCTACGTGCTGGTCACGCCGGACGGCGAGCGCACCATGAACACGTATCTCGGCGCCGCCCAGGACCTGCATCCGAACGACATCGATGCCGACGCCGTCGCCGCCGCCCAGATCATCTATCTCGAGGGCTACCTGTGGGATCCGCCGCACGCGAAGGAGGCCTTCCTCAAGGCGGCAAAGATCGCCCATGGCGCCGAGCGCGACGTCGCGCTCACGCTGTCGGATGCGTTTTGCGTCGGCCGGTATCGCGCGGAATTCCTCGATCTCATCCGCACCGGCACGGTCGATATCGTCTTCGCCAATGAGAGCGAGCTGCACAGCCTCTACGAGACCTCGGACTTCGACACTGCGGTCAATGCGCTGCGCAACGATGTGCGGCTTGCGGTGATCACCCGCAGCGAGAAGGGATGTCTGGTCGTGACCCGCGAGGAAACCGATGCGGTTCCGGCGAGCCCGATCGAGCGGCTGGTCGATGCCACCGGCGCCGGCGATCTCTTCGCCGCGGGTTTCCTGGTCGGACTGTCGCGGGGCGTGGAATATCGCACGGCGGCGCGGCTGGGGGCGCTGGCCGCTGCCGAGGTGATCCAGCATCTCGGAGCTCGGCCCGAAACGTCGTTGAAGGCGCTGGCGCGGGATAACGGCTTCGATCTTTGACGGCGCCAACGCCGCGCCCGGCGCCCTCGGGCGGCGCTCGCGCCGAGCCGCCGGGAACGATGAACGGAGCCATCCGCGGATCATCGCCGCATCGCGGCGCGCCCGTTGTCCACAGTGATTCACAGGAATCCGTCGCGGTCACTAGCCTGTCTCGGAACCGTCGCGCTGATCTGGCATTGGAACCAAGCCGGGGGAGTTCCCCTCAGGAGGGTGCCATGAGTTCGCTTGTTGATCGTCTTCCCAGTCGGTTCCCGGTTGGAACACGCTACGTCATCGAAGGTCGCGCCGGGGCCGAGGGTGGCCTTCGCATCCACTTGCGATATCTCGAATTTCCTGACGGCCGTCAGGTGGAACTGCCGAGCGACACCGCGCAGCGAACCCGTTCGCGCCGCCGCCGGCCGCGCCGCAGCACCCCGTCGCGAAAATAATCGCGTTGCCAGGAACAACGCGCGCGCCTGTTGCGTTGGATGTCTAACGCCGGGTGGCGTGCCCCCCAGCCCCCAACCCCTCACCCATCCGGCGAAAGACCCTGGCCCTTCGGGCGCCGGGGTCTTCTTTTATTGTCAGCGTCGCAAATCCTCATTGGCTGAACGGGACGCCTTCACTCGCGCGCCGTTCCGGTCCGGCGCGGCGGGAGCGGTCAGATAACGCAATCGTGATCTCGTTTAGACGCGCCGCACGACCAGATCGTCGCGGTGCACCATCTCGCTCCGCCCGGCAAATCCGAGGATCGAAAAGATATCCACCGAGGAGCGGCCTTTGATCTTGGCGGCGTCCTCGGCGTCATAGGCGACCAGGCCGCGGCCGATCTCGGTTCCGTCGGTTCCACGGATCACCACCGCGTCGCCGCGGGCGAAAATGCCGTCGATGCGAACCACCCCGGCGGGCAGCAGGCTCTTGCCGCTATGCAAGGCCGCGACCGCGCCGGCATCGATGGTCAGGATGCCCTTCGGCTCGAGCGAGCCCGCGATCCATTTCTTGCGCGCGGTCACCGGATTTGCCGGCGTGAGGAACCAGGTGCAGCGTGCGCCACTGGCGATCGCCTTGAGCGGGTGCGCGATCCGCCCTGACGCGATCACCATGTGGGTGCCGCCATGGGTCGCGATCTTGCCGGCTTCGACCTTGGTCTGCATGCCGCCGCGCGAAAGCTCGGAACCCGCCGCGCCCGCCATCGCTTCGATCTCGGGCGTGATGTGCTCCACCAGCGGAACCAGTTGGGCGGCAGCATTGCCGGCAGGCGGGGCGTCGTAGAGCCCGTCGATGTCGGAGAGCAGGACCAGCAGGTCCGCGCTTGCCATGGTGGCGACGCGCGCCGCGAGCCGGTCGTTGTCGCCGTAACGGATTTCGTTGGTCGCGACCGTATCGTTCTCGTTGATCACGGGGACCGACCGCCACTCCAGCAGCTTGTCGATGGTGGAGCGCGCATTGAGATAGCGCCGGCGTTCTTCGGTGTCCTGGAGCGTGACGAGGACCTGGCCAGCGGTGATGCGATGGCGGCCGAGCACCTCCGACCAGGTGCGCGCCAGCGCGATCTGGCCGACGGCGGCGGCGGCCTGGCTGTCCTCGAGCTTGAGCGGTCCGGGCGGCAGCTTGAGCACCGCGCGGCCGAGCGCGATCGCGCCCGAGGAGACCACCAGGACGTCGCGCTTGTCGCGATGCAGGCCGGCGATGTCCTCGGCCAGCGCCGAAAGCCAATCGTCGTGCAGGCGCCCCCCGTCGCTGTCGACCAGAAGCGACGAGCCGACCTTCACCACGATGCGGCGGAAGTCGGTGAGGGAGGGGGCTTTCCGGGACATGGTTCGAGGCTGCAAGCGACCGGCGGCACGCGACAACCATTGTCGCGCCAGCGCGTTGTTTAGCATGTGCTTTCGGGTGCACGCCAAGGGCGTAACACGGTGCGCGGCTATTTCGGCGACGGTCGCAAGGGCGCCGCACGCGCCGGCGTTTCGCGCGGCAGGCCGAGCCTCTTTGTCAGGTCATCAATCCTGCGGCTGCCAGGCCTCGACCGGGGCAGTTGGCTGTTCGGCACGCCGGCCTTGATCGATCACCTGCAACAGCGCGCGCAACGCCGCGGGTACGCCGGCGCCGGTCGCCGCCGAAATGACCAGCGGCGTCTTCTTGGCCGCGCGCTTGAGCCGCGCGGTCTGTTGCTTCAGTTGCTCCGGCGTCAGCGCATCGGCTTTGTTGAGCGCCACGATTTCCGACTTCTCGCCCAGCCCTGCGCCATAGGCTTCGAGCTCCGCGCGCACGGTCTTGTAGGCCTCGCCCGCGTGCTCGCTCGTCCCGTCGACGAGATGCAGGAGCACGCGGCAGCGTTCGACATGACCAAGAAAACGGTCGCCGAGCCCGATACCCTCATGTGCGCCCTCGATCAGGCCGGGAATGTCGGCAAGCACGAACTCGCGGCCGTCGCTGTCGACGACGCCGAGCTGCGGATGCAGCGTCGTGAAGGGATAGTCGGCGATCTTCGGCTTGGCCGCGCTCACCGCCGCGAGAAAGGTCGATTTGCCCGCGTTGGGCAGCCCGATAATGCCGGCATCGGCAATCAGCTTGAGGCGCAGCCGGATGGTGAGCTCCTCCCCGGGCTGGCCGGGATTGGCGTGGCGTGGCGCCCGGTTGGTGGAGCTCTTGAACCGCGCGTTGCCGAAGCCACCGTTTCCGCCGCGCGCGAGCACCACCCGCTCGCCCACCGCGGTGAGGTCTGCGAGCAGGGTCTCGCCGTCTTCCTCGTAGACCTGCGTGCCCGCCGGCACCTTCAGCACGATGTCGTCGCCGCTCGCGCCGTGGCGGTCCTTGCCCATGCCGCCGCGCCCGCTCTTGGCCTTGAAGTGCTGCTGATAGCGGTAGTCGATGAGCGTGTTGAGCCCGTCGACCGCCTCCACGATCACGTCGCCGCCGCGGCCGCCATCGCCGCCGTTCGGCCCTCCGAACTCGATGAACTTCTCGCGCCGGAACGACACGCAGCCGTTCCCGCCGTCGCCGGAGCGGACATAGACCTTGGCCTCGTCAAGGAATTTCATGGCACCTCATATGCGGTGCCGGACGGCAAAAGGCGAGGCCCCGCGCGGCCAACCCTGCTCGCGCGCCTCGGATTGCTTCGCTCAAAACGCAAGTAGACTTGACGCAAGAAGACTTGGGAGCATTCGCCGGGAGGGGCCAGGGCGGGCCATGCCTCACTGATGCGGCCCAATAGGCCGCTCCCGACGCTGCCGTTCGCGAAGTCTGCCGCTACGCCGAAGCCCGAACAGTGCCGCGGCGGTCCTGGCGGCCTGGGTAACCCGGGGGCATCGCGCCTCCCTTTCGGTCTTATCGCGCGCGTCACTCGTTCGAGGACGAGCGATTTTGCGCACCCAAAAATCTTATGATCATCGGCGCCGCTGTCAATGGGCGGGTGGTCGCAACCGCTCACATCCTGTGTCATTCGTTTCCACTTCATCAACGGTCTCATGCGAGACCGATTTGCACGCGCGCGACGCGGCATCGGCCGGGCGGACCCGTCTGCCCCATTACGGTCATCTTGGGTGGCCACCCGTTGCGTCCGCGCTGACCAAGGAGCCCGACCGTCGTGCCTTGATGCCGAACGACCGGGGGGATACACGGTCGCGGCAGGGGCCTCGGGTGGACGATCCTGCTCCGGGAAGGGGGTGGCCAGCGTGTGGTCGGTGTTCAAGTTCGCAGCGCGTGCCGCCATCTGGCGGCCTACGCCGAATCCGCCACTCGTTGGATTATCCACCCTCGTCGGCTGGACCCTCGTGCTGGCCCTCGTTCGCGGCGTCGTCCAGCTTCTGGATGCGATCCCGTCGCCGGTCTTCAATCCGTATGGCATCAACGCGCTGATCGCGTGGCTCGTCATCGCGATCGCCGTTGCGGCATTCTTCGTGCGCCCGGGCGCGCGCATGACTTTTCTCTCCGCCATGGTGGCGCTCTCGGTGCTGACCGAGGTCGTGCTGTCGGCGATCAGGCTTGGCCTGGCGCTGGTGCTGCCGCCGTCCCCGATCGGGCTCGTGCTCTCCCTGTTTCCCGCGCTGAGCGCCCACGGACTGACCGATTGGGCGGAGGGAGCGATCTCGATCTCATTTTTCCTGGCCCCGCTGGTGTCCTGGATCGGCGGCATGTTCGCGATCATCCGCAGCGTCGAGCCGGGCGCGCAATTGCGATTGCTGACGCGCGTGATCGCGCTGTGGGCCGCGCTGTTCATCGCCAAAGGCCTCGTGCCGCATACGCCGGTCTTTGCCGGCCCGGCCTTCGACGCTCGTAACGCCAACTGGTGGGAATACGCCCGCGCCGCCCAGGCGGCGCGTCGCGAGCGCAATGCCGACCCGGACATCGCATCGGCGCGCCTGCAGAACCTGCAGCCGGCGTTGCTGCAAGCGGCGTTCGCGCGTCTCGCTCCGCAGAGCAAAGGCGCCACCGACGTCTACGCCCTCGGGATCGCGGGCTGGGCGGATCAGGACGTTTTCGTCAAGGAGGTCGACGGCGCGCTCGCCGCGCTCGAGCGCGCCTTGCCGATCAGCGGCCGTTCGCTGCGACTGATCAACAGCGCCGAGACCGCCGAAACGACGCCGCTGGCGAGCCGCCGGAATTTCGCCGCGGCGGTGCAGGCGGTCGGGCAGGTCATGAACAAGGCCGAGGATGTCCTGCTCCTGTTCATGACATCGCATGGAAGCAACAACGGCATCGCGCTGCAGGTCCCCGGCGGCGGCGCGGCGGTGCTGAGCCCGCAAGAGGTCAAGACCAGTCTCGACAAGGAGGGGATCAAGAACCGCGTCGTGATCGTGTCGGCCTGTTTCGGCGGCGTGTTCGTGCAGCCGCTGGCCAACGACGATACGATCGTGCTGACCGCGGCCGATGCCAAGAACACGTCCTTCGGCTGCGCGACCGGGCGGGACTGGACCTATTTCGGCGACGCCCTGTTCAAGCAGTCGTTGCGGCCGGGAACGGATTTCAGGCGCGCCTTCGATCACGCCCGCGTGCTGATCCATGGCTGGGAAATGATGGACCGGCTGCCGCCGTCCAACCCGCAGGGACATTTCGGGCCGGCGGTGACGGCCAAGCTCGATCCCGTGTTCAAGGCCATGGCCGGCCCCTGATCGGGCCGCGCGCGCGTCTCGATCCCGCGTCATATCCGCGATCTCACCCGTTCGGGCGCTGCCCAACTTTCGCGGCGGCCAGCCACGGAAAACGGCTGCGCCATTGTTAATATCAATAGAATAACAATGGCCCCGCTGCCCAACACCCGTGTTCGGACGGGGAAGTGGGCAATGGCCCCATCGGAGTACATATGCGATCGGCATGCATGCGATTGGCGCGCCTGCGGTTGGACGCGCATGCGATTGAGCAGTTTCCATAGCCGAGCAGTCCCGATCGCCGCGCACAGCCGTGCCGGCTCAGACAAAAGCATCCCGCGGCATCCGCACCGGATCCGCGCTTCCAAACCCAATTTTGGAGGATGCCTTTATGTACGAGATTCGCGTTACAAAGTCGATTCAAATCTCCCGCGCCGAGCAACGGTTGCACACGCATCGCGCGCGGTTGCGACAGCGCCGACATTGCCTTGGCCTGCGCGTTGGCCAAGACTGCCGTCGCGCCCGCGCGTTTGCGGAAGGAAGAGGCGGCCGCCTCGGCCGTGCAGCAGGAGATCCGGCGTCAGATCGGAACAACCTGAACAAGAGCAAATGCGATGCGGGAAGATGCGCGCACAAGGCAATTGCGGGAGGCAAGCAATCCTCTCTTCAGCGATCGCAAATTGCGGCTGGGGACATTCTCCTCCAACCTCAGCGGAGGCTGCGCGATCTCCAGCATTGACGGCGTGCTGGAAGCGGACTGGACGAGCACTCTCACGCTCGCGCAGCTCGCCGACGAGATGCAATTCGAGGCACTCGTACCCGTCGGCCGCTGGAAGGGTTTCGGCGGAGTGACCAACTTCAACGGAGCAGGCTTCGAATCGTTTTCGTGGGCCGCGGGGATCGGTTCGGCGACCAAGTATTCGGGCGTGTTCGCGACGTCGCATGTTCCCACCATTCACCCGGTCATGGCCGCGAAGCAGGCGACGACGATCGATCACATCACGCGCGGACGCTTCAGCCTCAACATCGTTACCGGCTGGTATCAGCCGGAGATCGAGATGTTCGGCGAACCGCAGATGGAGCACGACGCACGCTATGATCGCGCGGTGGAATGGCTCGAAGTCATCAAGCGGCTTTGGACCGCAGAAGAGGAATTCGACTACGAAGGACGATTCTACAAAGTGGCCAAGGGTTGGTGCATGCCCAAGCCGATCCAACAGCCCTATCCCGTGGTGATGAACGCGGGCGGGTCGGAGCGGGGACGGCACTACGCGGCGAAGTTCTGCGACGTGGCGTTCCTCAATCTCGGCTCGAGTGATGTCGGCTACATCAAGAAGCAGATCGATGCCTACAAGGACTTGGCTCGCAGGGAGTATGGCCGCGAGATTCAGGTTTGGAGCCACGCCTATATCGTGCAGGGCGAGACGGAAGCGGAAGCAAAGTCTTTCTTCAATTACTACGTGCACGAGAAAGGGGATTGGGAGGCCGCCGACAACTTGGTGAACATGCTCGGCCTCAATTCGAAGAATCTGGGGCCCGAACGGCTGAAATCACTCAAGGCGCATTTCGTGGCCGGCTGGGGCGGCTACCCCCTGGTTGGGACCAAGGAATGGATCGTGGACGAACTCGCGAAGCTCGCGCAAGCTGGGTTCGACGGCGTGATCCTTTCCTGGCCGCGCTACATCGAACATATGCGCCAATTTCGGACCGCAACACTGCCTTTACTCGAGCAGGCTGGTCTTCGGTGAGAGGATTACCGCGCAAGCTCTGGCACGAGGCCAGTGGGAGGACGAGATGATTTCGATGGGTCTGATTCGGTGCACCGTTATCGCCGCGCTCGCCTTGGGGTTCGCAGGCGGCGCTCATGCCGATGATTTTCCTTCGCGGCCGATCACGATGATCATCACCTTCGCGGCCGGCGGAATCACCGATGTGGTGGCGCGTATCTATGCCGATGTGGCCTCGCGCAATATCGGCCAGCGCATCATCGTCGACAATCGACCGACCGGCGGCGGCGCGGTCGCAGCTTTGGCCGTGCAGAACGCGCCACCGGACGGCTACACCCTGCTGGTTTTCGCCGGCGCCCAGCATGCCGCTCTTCCCGCCATGCAACCCGTCGCCTATCAGCCGGTCTCGGGCTTTCAACCGGTGACGATCCTGTTCAATCTCGTCAATTTCCTTGCGGTGCCGAAGGACAGCCCCGCCAACTCGGCTGCGGAGCTGCTGGAGTTCGGGCGGAGGAAGCCGGGCGGCCTCTCATTCGGATCGGCGGGCGTGGGCTCGCCTGCCCATCTCAACGCGGTCCGGATGGCGCGCGCGACCAACACGCCGATCGAGTACGTGCAGTACCGCGGCTCTGCGCCGATGATGGCCGATCTGGTCTCCGGCCGGCTGGACTTCTCCCTGGTGTCTTACACTGGTGCGGGTCCGTTCGTGGCCGACGGCAAGCTCAAGCTCCTCGCCGTCGACTGGAGAACGCGGTGGCCCGATTTGCCCGATGTTCCCACCCTGGAGGAAGCCGGCATCAGGCACGAGAAGGTAGGGAGCTGGTTTGCGGTGGCCGCGCCCGCCGGCACACCAAGCAGCGTCGTGGAGAAGCTCAACGCCGAATTCGTCAAGGCATCGCAGGATCCAGAGTTGATCAAGCGTCTTACGGCCAACGGTGCTGCGGTTACCACCAGCACCCCGAAAGAGATGAGCACGTTGTTGGCGGAGGAAGTGGAACAGACCGGTGATCTCGTGCGATCGCTCGGGCTGCGCGCCCAGTAGCACTCGCCCCTGCACCGACCCCTCGTTCGTGCAATTGCCGCGCACGCGGTATCGGGAACCGAGCTGTCGTCGCACCATGACGAATGACGGGAGATGAGCATGATAGGTTCGAGGACCTGCGCGCTGTTGCTCGCGATCGTCGCCGCGATGGCGCCGTGGTGCGCAGCGTCCGCACAGGATCACCTCAAGGTCGCGGTGGGAGCGCGCGGCGTCGGCGAGACCTTCGTCGCCGAGCTCGGACAGGATGCCGGGATCTTCAAGAAGCACGGCCTCACCCTCGATGTCCTCTACACCCAGGGCGGCGGCGAGACGCAGCAGGTGGTCATCGCCAACAGCGCGCAGATCGGCGTGGCCGCGGGATTTCTGGGCACGCTCGGCGCCTATGCCAAGGGCGCGCCCATCCGTGTCATCGGTTCGACCTTTACCGGTGGCAGCCAGCTGTTCTGGTACGTCCCGGCCAATTCACCGATCAAGAGCCTGCGGGACACCGACGGCAAGACCGTGGCCTATTCGACCAATGGTTCTTCGACGCATACCGCGGTTCTGGCGTTGCAAAAATCATCGGGCGCCAAGTTCAAGCCCACCCAGACCGGGGCCGCGCCCGCGACGTTGACGCAGGTGATGAGCGGCCAGATCGATGTCGGCTGGGCGGGCGCGCCGTTCGGAGTCGATGCCGTGGAGCAAGGAAAAATCCGCGTCATCGCGAAAGCGTCGGACGATCCGGTGCTCGATCGGCAGACCATCCGTCTGCTCATCGCCAATCTCGGCGAGCTCACCCAGCGCAAGGACGTGATCGTGCGCTTCATGCGTGCCTATCGCGAGGCGTTGGACTGGGTCTACGCCACGCCGGAGGGTTTGAAAGCCTATGCCGCGTGGTCCAGCATCAACGAAGCCACCGCCCGGCGCGCGCTGCAGGAGTTCCTCCCGAAGGAGGCGGTCAATCCCGATCGCATGTCAGGGCTCGACGACATCGTGGCGGACGCCGTCACGTTCAAATACATCCCGGCGCCGTTGACGAGCGCGCAGCTGAGCGAGCTGATTCAGATTCCGGAACGCAAGCCATAGTTCGCATGGCTCCGTCGTCGGCGTTGCGAATGTCGGCGAGCCTCGGCGGAACTGGCATGCCCGTAGGATCGCGCGGATTTGGCGCAAGCCCGGTCCAATAACGGCAATCCACCCCAAGTCGGCGCCAGTCGCGGGGCGTAGGCTCGAAGGTTGCGACCGAGAGCCACTCGCGTCGCGGACCGCGCCGGCCTGCACCGAACGATCCGTGATCCGCAATCCATCGGGATGGATCCGCGCCGCGTCCGTGGCTCTCCGCGTCATGATCGGGTGAGACGGAGACGGATATCATGAGACCTGATGCAACGACCAGAACAGCGCCGGTGCGATTCGCCGCGATGACGTTGCCGATCGCCGGCCTGCTGCTGATGAGCGTTCAGCCATCCGCCGCGCAAGATGCGCGCAACGCGGCTGCCAATGCCGGGAATGTCTGCGCGGGAGACAATGGCGGCATTACGCTGTCGCCCGGGTTCTGCGCCACCGTGTTCGCCGACAATGTCGGCCACGCGCGGCACATGGTCGTTGCCCCGAACGGCGTGGTCTACGTCAACACCTGGAGCGGCCGCTATTACGCCAACACCGAGAACGCCAAGGCGCCCGACGGCGGCTTCCTGCTGGCGCTGCAGGACACGACCGGCAGCGGCCGTGCCGACAAGATCGTTCGCTTCGGCCCGGGAGTCGAGAGCGGCAATGCCGGCGGGACGGGAATCGCGCTTTATAACGGCGCGCTGTTCGCGGAGACGAACGACCGCATCGTCCGCTACGCCTTGCCGCCGGGCGCGATCGCGCCGACCGGGGCGCCCGAGGTCGTCGTTTCGGGGCTGCCGCTCACCGGCGACCATCCCATGCATCCGTTCAAGATCGATGCGCAGGGCGCCCTGTACGTCGACCTCGGCTCCGCCACCAATGCCTGCCAGCGGCAGAACCGAATTCCGAATTCTCCGGGCATCCAGCCGTGCACGGAGCTCGAGACGCGGGCCGGCATCTGGCGCTATGACGCCAACCGCACCGGTCAGCAGTTCTCTCCCGCCGAGCGCTTCGCCACCGGGCTGCGCAACGGCGAAGGCATCGCATTCGACGCCGCCGGCAGGATATTCGCGACCCAGCACGGGCGGGATCAGTTGCGCGAGAACTGGAGCGCGCTCTACACCGCCGGAGCAGGGCGCCAACGAGCCGGCGGAAGAGCTTGTCCAGCTGGAACGCGGCGCCGACTTTGGCTGGCCGTATTGCTACTTCGATCTGAGCCAGCAGAAGCTCGTCCTGGCGCCGGAATATGGCGGCGACGGCGGCAAGGCGATCGGGCCGTGCGCCGGCAAGCGAGCGCCCGTCGCCGCGTTTCCCGCGCACTGGGCGCCCAACGACCTCGCCATCTACGACGGGCAGCAATTCCCGGCGCCTTACCGCGGCGGCGCGTTCATTGCCTTCCACGGATCATGGAATCGCGCGCCCTCTCCCCAGGGTGGATACAACGTCGTGTTCCAGCCGCTCGCCGACGGCAAGGCGACGGGCAATTACGTGGTCTTCGCCGACGGTTTCGCCGGGGCGTCGAAAGAGCCGGGCCGTGCCGCGCACCGACCGTCGGGATTGGCGGTAGGGCCCGACGGCGCGCTCTACGTCTCCGACGATCAGCGCGGACGCATCTGGCGCATCGTGTTCCGCGGCGGCACCGCGGTGACGGCAATCGCGCCGGCCCCGGCGCCTGCCGGTGGCAGCGCTTCGACGGCCGCGGCAGGGCCGCCCGAGGGCGTGCATCCCGACGCCGGGTCGCAGATCGCCTCGCTGCCAGTTCCCGCCGGCGCCACGCCGCGGATGTTGCACTGGGCAGCCGGATTTATGGCGCGGGCACCTGCGCCGGCTGCCATGGCTCCGATGCCAAGGGCACGCCGCTGGGGCCGGATCTCACCGGCGCGAAATGGCTGTGGGGCGATGGCAGCGTCCAGTCGATCGCCAAGATCATCACCGACGGCGTTCCGAATCCGAAGGAGTTCAGAAGCCCGATGCCGCCGATGGGCGGGACCCAGCTCTCGGCGTCAGAGGTGTCGGCGGTCGCGGACTACATCTGGGCGCTCGGCCATGGGAGCGGCGCCTCCACGGGTCAGGCGCGCTGACGAGGCGTCATAACTCACGAGGCACTCTGCGCAAGCGAACCGCCGCATTAGCGGAGATGCTTTTTCGTCGAGTCATCGTCCCGCTCTCTAAGCTTCTCGTTGCGCGTGATCGTTTTCGAAAACCGGTTCCCATTTTTTGGGATCTCTGGCCTTGACGCTTGTGTGTCGGGCAGATGCACGATGATCTTGAGCGGTTGGTCTGTAGGTAGCTCTCTCGCCCAACTGACGATGAATTCCTCTTCGTTTTCATTATGCGTAAGATTGTTGCCCTGGTGCGCGCCCGTCTCTGTGTCGCCGTGTGGACCATGCCGCTGAGCTATTTTTTTGACGTAGTAACACTCCACCCACACCACTAAATACGTTTGGCATTTTTTGCTCTTCCGCCGCCCGCCGACTCTTTACGGGCCGGCAAATAAAGTACGGCAAGAAGGATCAGCCCGACGCCCATCAACAACCATGGGCCGAGAATTTTCGCCAGGCTGCCGTCCGTCATCAGCGTCCCCACGTAACCTTCAACGAATGCTTCGTAGCTCGAAGTTAGGCCGCGCGCGCCGAGGAGGCGGCCGATCCATTCCAGAATCCACCCCGCGAACCGCCACACCACACCCAGCAGAAGAATGGCGATGGCTGTCGCAGCCATGAATTTCCTCACGGTCGCTGCCCCTTCAGTGATGGGCTTCGCGCCAGACCAGGAATGCCAGCCCCGCGAAGATGACCAAGATCGGCGCGCTCCACCAGACCGGCACCACAAACCCGTTTACGACGACGTCCCAGCCTGTGAAGAGCCGGACCAGATGAACGAGAGCGATTAAAACAAGAACGAGCACTGCAGTCAGAATGAAAGGTTTCACAGCTACCCCCAGTCCTGAAGCCGGAATTGTAATGGCTGAAAAGTCGACCGCAAGCCCACTCATATTCCGCAGCGCGAATGGTCTTACCTGAAGAGATATATGAAGAGCGAGGTCGCGATGTTTTTCGCTCCCCTTGTATTCAATGCGGCTGCGTTATGTTATTTGATCCGTGGCCGCCCCATGAGCACCACACCGTCGCACACGCCCACCACCGTCAGCCTGGCCGACGAAGAAGCCGTCAGACGCATCCTCGTCGATACGCTCTTCGGACTTTGGGCGACGGTCAACAACCTGACACGCCTGCGTCCCTCGCGGCACGAGCGCTATCGCGTCACGGTGTTCGGGTCTGCGCGCACCGAGCCGGGGCACTGGGTTTACGAAGAGGTCAAGCAGATGTGCTCGGCGCTGAGCGCCATGAACTGCGACATCATCACGGGCGGCGGCCCGGGCCTGATGCAGGCGGCCAATGAAGGGGCGCGGGCCGCGCAGGCGAGCCAAGGGGCGCAGAGCATCGGCATCCGGGTGCACTTGCCGTTCGAGCAGGACGTGAACCCGTTCGTCGAGCAAGCCTTCGAGCACGCGACCTTCTTCACTCGACTTCACCACTTCGTGCTCATCTCCGACGCCTACATCGTTGCCCCGGGTGGCCTGGGAACCCTGCTCGAAACGATGATGATCTGGCAACTCTTGCAGGCGCGTCATCTGCACGACACCCCGCTCATTTTCGCGGGTTCCATGTGGAGGGGTCTCGTTGAATGGGCAAGCGCGATGATGTTGCGCCCCGGATTCGAGCTCGCGAGCCCGCAGGACATGCAGATACCGTGCTGCGTGGACAACGCCGCCGAAGCGGTTGCTATTATCCGGGACCACCATGCACGCTGGTTGACTGCGCAGGGCAAGGGCTCCTGAGCCTGAGGGTGCGCCAAGCGGGCGGTGACGGCAGTCTTTGGTATGCGTGGGGCCCGAGGTAGCGGACGCGAAGGCTCGCGCTGGATGCAAGGCCATTCCTGCGCAAACGATGGCGATAGGGGATTGGATCGCTGACATTGGCATCCAGCCGCAACGCCGTTGGCCCAAGCAAGTGCTGCGACATCCTGCGGCCCAGCGTAATTGACCCTGACACCGAACGTTTTCAAACGGCGAACTCCCGCGTCAATTTCTTCGGCACCGCCACGTTCCGCAGTTTCACATAGCAAGGTAGCCCATCCTTGAATGGCGGATAGGGTTCGCCAACGATGAGTGGCGCCAAATAGCGGCGGGCCGCCTCAGTGATGCCGAAGCCGTCGGCACTGATGAAGTCGGGCGGCAACAGCTTCTCCTGGTTGGCGACCTCGGAGAGCGGGGCCTCGACGATGTCCCAGCGATAGGGCGCGTCGCTGAGCCGGCGGATCGCAGGCATTACCTCGCTCCTTCCGGCGATGGCGAATTCTACCGCCGCGCGACCGACTGCGTAGGCCTGCTCCACATCAGTCCCGGAGGCAATGTGGCGTGCCGACCGCTGGAGATAGTCAGCCACGGCCCAGTGACACTTGCAGCCGAGCTTCGCGCTTATCAGGTTGGTGATGACTGGGGCGACCCCGCCCAGCTGTGTATGGCCGAAGGTGTCCCTTGATCCTGACGCCGAGAGGAACTCGCCGTCCGGTCCCTTGATCCCTTCCGACACGGCGATAACGCAGTGGCCATACCGCGTCAGAGCCGTCTCGACCCTGGCCAGGAATGGCGCCTCATTGAACGTGACCTCCGGCAGAAGCAGAATGTGCGGGGCGCCGCCGTCCTCTTCAGCCGCAAGGGCGCAAGCGGCGGTCGTCCAACCCGCGTGCCGGCCCATCACTTCCAGAGCGAATACCTTGGTCGATGTACGACTCATCGACGCCACGTCGAACGCCGCCTCCCGGATCGAGGTGGCGACGTATTTCGCCGCGGAGCCGAACCCCGGTGAACAGTCAGTGATCGGCAGATCATTGTCCACGGTCTTGGGGATGCCGACGCAGACGATCGGGTAGGCGAGCTCAGCGCCTATCTGGCTGACTTTATAGGCGGTGTCTTGAGAATCGCCGCCACCGTTGTAGAAAAAGAAGCCGATGTCGTGCGCCTGAAACACTTCGATCAAGCGATCGTACTGCGCCCTATGCTCGCGAATCGACGTGAGCTTGTAGCGACAGGATCCGAACGCGGCACCCGGAGTGTGTTTGAGCGCGGCGATCGCGGATTCGGGTTCGATGCTGGTATCGATCAGATCTTCAGTCAGGGCGCCGATGATGCCGTTGCGCCCGGCATAGACCTTGCCAATCTCCTCCGAATGCTGGCGTGCAGTTTGCAGCACGCCACAAGCCGACGCGTTGATGACAGCGGTGACTCCGCCCGACTGGGCGTAGAATGCGTTCTTGCGGGTCATGACAGCTCACCTATCCGATCTGTACCGTGTGCCGCTAACCGACAAGTGGTGCATTGCTGTGTGTCCCCATGGCACACGAAACCGGTCCGGCACGCCACGTTGCAGTCAGCTTTGATCCTCCCAGTCCAGCCAGTTCACATCATGAAGCTTAAGGTAACGGGAAACGGCGACGCCAATTGTCGGAAAGAAGAAGCTCTCGCCGAGCTGCGCGAACAATCCGAACCTCTTGAGCTTGTCCTTTACGGGATCCTTGAGCTCGGCAAAGCACAGCGCGATACCCATCGCGTGCAACGCATTGTTCAACTCCGCGACCATATCGCCGGCGGTGACGTCGATGCCGGTGACCGGCTCCGCCGCGACGACCAACCACCGTACCGGAGTTGGCGACTTCGCCACCGCGTCCAGCACGCGCTCCTTGAACAATTCGGCGTTGGCAAAGAACAAGGGTGCATCCCACCGGAACAGGACCAACCCAGGTATCCGGCGCGCATCAGGATATCGCGTGATGTCATGATAGCCTTTGACGCCATGCGCGCGCCCCAGCACGGCGGAGTGCGGCCGCCAGCCATCCCACAAGAACTGGATGATGGCTACCGCGATGGCCAGACCTATTCCCGGAATGGCGCCGAGCACGGCCACGCCGACGAGGCAGACCATCGACAGCCAGAACTCCCACCGTTGGATGCGGTAGATGCGCTTGAGGTCGGTCACCTCGATCAAGCCGATCGCCGAGGCGATGACGACCGCCGCCAGCGCAGTCTTGGGTAAATTCTGCAGCAGGTTCGGCGCCGTCAACAACAGGAACGCGATGATCAGCGCGGCAACGACGCTGGTCAGTTGGGTGCGAGCGCCGGCGGCCTCGGCCACGGGCGTGCGTGAGCTGCTGCTGCTGATCGGGAAGCCTTGAAAAAATCCGGCGGCAAAATTGGCCGCCCCCAACCCCACCATTTCCTGGTTGGGATCGACATGCGTGCCGGTCCGGCCAGCATAAGCGCGCGAGAGCACGCTGGTGTCGGCGAACGACACCAGGGCGATGGCGCAGCCGCCGATCAGCACGGGCCCAACATCAGCGTAGCTGATCCACGGAACGACGAATCCGGGCAGACCCTGCGGAAGGGGACCCAGAACGGCCACGCCGGAACGCGCGGCGAGGTCGAGCGCTGCAACGATTACGGTCGCACCGACCACCGCAATCAGGATGCCCGGCACCCGCTTGCTGCCGCGGAGAAAGAGGATCACTGCCAGCGTGGCCGCCCCGAGCACAAGAGCCGTCCAGTTCGTTCGTCCCTGCATGATCGCGCCGGCGATCGCCCACAGGTCTCGCAACGGTCCTGTGTCCTCGATCGAGAAACCAAAAAGCGCGGGGATTTGGCTGATCAGTACCGTCAATGCAATTCCGTTCATGTAGCCGTACCGGATCGGCTTCGAGATCAGCTCGGTCACGAAACCCAACCGCGCGACGCCGGCCAGGATGCACACCGTGCCCGAAACGATCGCCAGCATGCCCGCAAGCGTCACGGCGCGCAGAGGGTCGCCGCCGGATAACGGAAGGATCACGCTCAGGATGACGGCCGCGAGCGACGAGTCCGGCCCGAGGACCAGGATGCGGCTGGGGCCGAAGAGCGCATAGACCAACAGCGGAATGATCGTGGCGTAGAGGCCGTAGATGCCGGGAACGCCGGATGCCACCGCATAGGCAATTCCAACCGGGACCAGCATCGTCGCCAGCACCAGTCCCGCCACGAGATCATGCCGAAGCCAAGCCGTCTCGTAGCGGCGAAGCGTATCGAGTCCCGGCAGCCAGCGCTGCCAGCCGGCTCGATCCGTAATTGAGCGCTCCCTTCCATTCCGATCGGGGTCAGACTCGGTCATTCGGCGATGCCGACCGAGATGGATTTTTTCATTTGGCTTCGGTGGGAGGCTGGGTCGCATCGGTGCCCCCTCGCCAGGTCTTGTCCGGGTTGAATGCCGTCATGGCGGCTGCGACGCTCGCGGTGTTCGGGCCCAGATCCTTTTCGTAGACGCCGCCTTGGTAGCTGACGAGAAACGTCATGACCCGAGACCTCGCAAGCTTCCGAGTTCGTTGCCGCTTGGGCGAGCCGATCTGGCCTGGTCGATTTTGTCACTAATGTCCGTATGGATAAAGCAGGCGCAGATGTTCGCACGATGCCGTTCCGGGCTTCGCAGCTTCCGGTAGGAGGGCACCTCGTGCGCCCAGACAAGGATGGCCGCCGCGATCGGCCAGGCCGCCACGCTCGGCCGCCGACCGCACTGCAACACAACATCGAACCCGCGCTCTTCGCGAGCTGATCAACTATGGGCTTGGGCGGAGAAAGTTCCCGTCGGTGCGGGCGGGCTGCTCACTCCGCTCGAAGGGAAGGCGCCGGCGGGTTTCGCGGCGATTGCGATTGGGCCTCTGCCTGACGCTGTGCCTCAGAGATCCCTCACCGAAGGCGACGGATGGATTTCACCACTTCCCCGCACCGGTCAGCGGCCGCGCCGTGGAGCACGCTAGCAAAATTGGCCCCTCATCATGTCGGATTGACCCTCGACGTCCCGCCGCTTTCGAGCGCGACGGTCGGATGACCGCCTCACCACAATGAACGGCATATTGAGCGGTGGCCGGCTCGCCCAAGCCGTGCCCCCAACCCGCCATGAAGTCGGTCTCCCCGCGCGCTACAAATTAGTCACATCCCCTGTCTGCAAATGCCATTTTGAGTAAGATGTTGAATGGCTACGAAACGGTCGTCTCAATGCAAAGGAAAATCCGAGGCACCCCGGCCGCCAACGAGGTGATCGAACGATGTCGGCGATTATAGGAGAGAGACATGAACGATGATCATCATCCTCTTGCTCAAGATTGGTTAGAAAAACAAATGGGACATAAAGCTTACGGACATATGCGGAATTGGGGATCGATCGTACTCTCGTTGCTATTGATTGTCGTCGTGTGCGGCTTTGTTTTATTTTGGATTTTTGGCGGATGATTGCCGCTGCAAGCATTGAGTTGATTCTCGACCCTTTGACCGCGAAGGCGTAGCCGGCACCGGCTTCAACCGTTTTTATGACAACGCCGCGTCCGCTAGAGCTAGGTGCATGGGATTGAATGAACGCTGCTACCCAAGCTAACGTTAATCCGCAGGGGGTTGCCCTTTTTTGCATTTCGGCAACACCCTCATGGTCAACCTTAGCCCCGCCCGAACGCGGGGCTTTTTCATGCGGGCGTCCCCCTCGCGGCGTGCAACCGATGAGGCGTCTGCCGCGTTGAATCGGTGGGCTTGCCGCGGGCGCCAGCAAGTGCGAGGCGGCTTGCTTGATCTTACCGTCCGAGTTCGTCTTGCTCGCCCTTCATAACCTTGGCGGTTAGCTGGTACAAATGCTCCACAAGTTTAAGATCGGGACCGTCGTCAACTACCGCCCAAAAGACCGCATCCTTAGCACGGCACGCGGCACGTATACGATTACGGGGCTCATGCCGGCGATTAAGGCCAAGCCGCCCGAATATCGGATCAAGCACTTCAGCGAAGGGTTGGAGCGCGTTGCGTTCGAGAACGAGTTAACAGCCGGCGAGTTTGAGCATGGCCAGCGATGATGACGACCCCCGTGCCCCGTACAAGGTGTACGAAGGCGACGAATGCAAAGGCAACTACCCGACACGCGCTGAGGCGCGGCGAGCACAACAACGGTTAGAAAGCGAAGCCACCGGCTCAGAGCCGCCACGTAATTTCATCATAATGGACAACCTGGAACGTGTCGTTATGTGAACCGCCCGCCTCATTTTCATCTCGTACACGAAAGTGCTGCTTTCAAGATTTTAAATTAAGCGCGATCGAACGGAATTCGACCAACCCCACGCTCGCGGGCCGCCCAGTGAAGGAACTGTGATCACGGCCGCTGCTGCGCCCGGTTGGATCAGTTGGGGCCAATCTCGGGTCCGGCACCCATGCGGCGCGGGCGCTTTCCGCCTCAATCACCCGCGCCGGGATTTGGTGAGAAGTATTGGAGTTTGTCCGGCTTCCCCTCCCACTCCTTAGAGTCGGGCGGGGGCGCTTTTTTGACCGCAATATTTGGCCAGATTTTCGCGTATTCCGCATTCAGCGACAGCCATTTCTCGAGCCCCGGCTCGGTGTCCGCCTTGATCGCGTCGACCGGGCATTCCGGCTCGCAGATGCCGCAATCGATGCATTCGTCCGGGTGGATGACGAGCATGTTCTCGCCCTCGTAGAAGCAGTCCACGGGGCAAACCTCCACGCAATCCATCAGCTTGCACTTGATGCAGCTTTCGTTGACGACGTAGGTCAATTAAGCGTCCTTCCAGCAAATCGCAGTGGTGAACTCATTCACGGTGTCCGTCCCCACGGTGCTCGCTCTTTGGCTGAAAAATGGACGCAGAGGAGACCAGCGTCCGCCGGCTCGATCGGAACGCCGAACAGTAGGCATTTGAGAGCCGAGGGGCTCGCGCTTGTCAGGTTGCAGCACATCTCTTCACCGAGGTACGTGCAATCCTGGCAAACACCGAAGCGCCGATGCGCCCCACTCGCAGCTACCGTGGTCAGCACTTGGTGCAGGGCGTGGTGCATCGCGGTTTGCTCTTTGGCGTCGAGCGAGTCCACGGCGCGCACCAGAACTTCGAAGGGATCGCGCGCAAGCGCTTTCTTACCTTTGTTCGTCAGTCGCAGACTGACGCTCCGCCCATCCGCCTCGGATCGCTGTCGGATCAAGTACCCACCTGCCTCAAGCGACTTAATGGCTTGTGATGCGGTGCCACGGGTCGTCGCTTGAAATTCCGCGAATGCCGACGGGGTCCGGGAGAACGAGTTCGCGCGGGCGAAGAAGCGCAGCGCCATCCATTGGGCAGGGCTGAGTTCGCCGTCATAGCCCTCGGCTTGCACGAGCCGGCCTACCAGCAGCAGGAGTTCCGCCGTTTCGCGCGCTGACATGATTGCCTCTTGGAAATAATATCGTTTCGAAATCAACTTGACAACCGATCAGATACAGATAATTTTGTTTCGAAACTAATTGGAGGGTTTGATCATGGCCTCCACCGCGGCCCTGCCGACCCTTACGCCCGAACCCGGCTTCACTCATTATCTTGAGGAAATCCGGCGGTTCCCGATGTTGGAGCGCCAGGAAGAATACATGCTGGCCAAGCGCTGGCGCGAGCACGGCGACCGCGGCGCGGCGCACAAGCTCGTCACCAGCCATCTGCGGCTCGTGACCAAGATCGCCAGGGACTATCGCGGATACGGCCTGCCGATCTCTGAGGCGATCTCGGAGGGCAATGTCGGCCTGATGCAGGCGGTCGAGCGCTTCGAGCCGGAAAAAGGCTTCCGCCTCGCCACTTATGCCATGTGGTGGATCAAGGCGACGATCCAGGAATACGTCTTGCGCTCGTGGTCCCTGGTGAAGATGGGCACCACGGCCAATCAGAAGAAGCTGTTCTTCAACCTGCGCAAGGCCCAGAGCAGAATCTCCATCCTCGACGATGGCGATATGCGGCTGGACCAGGTGAAGGTCATCGCCCGGCGGATCGGCGTCACTGAAACGGACGTGATCTACATGAACCGGCGGCTCAGCGGCGACGCCTCGCTCAACGCCGCGATCCGCGAGGACGGCGATTCCGGCGAGTGGCAGGACTGGCTGGTGGACGAATCCCCGGACCAGGAGACGACGCTCGCTGCGAGCGAGGAGTTCGATAACCGCCGCAAGACGCTGTCCGATGCGCTCTCCGTGCTCAACGAGCGCGAGCGGCGTATCTTCGAAGCGCGGCGGCTGGCCGATGACCCGATCACGCTCGAGGACTTAGCCGCGGAGTTTGGCGTCTCGCGTGAGCGCGTGCGCCAGATCGAGGTGCGCGCCTTCGAGAAGGTGCAGAAGGCGGTGAAGAACCGCGTGGCCGCTATGGAGAGCCCGGCACCCTTGCAGGTGCATTAGCTTCCAACCCTTTCCCGTGGTGGGAGAAACTGCCGATGGACGTGTCGCTATCGGTACGTTTCACGGCAACCGAACGACGCGAGAGGAGAGCCGCTCCCCGGGTGCTAATCGATAGTGACCTGCGGAGCGAGCCCTCGCTGGACGATCCATGAAGGCATTTTGCGTCATCGATCGGGCGCTTAAGCCGCGCGCTGCAGATGGAAAGCTATCCGAAGTTTCATAATGAAGTCGGGGTACCGATCGTGCGGATTGGCTGCCGCGAGTTCAAGTGCATTGGGGATAAGCCGCCGCAAGATCACCCACACGTCTACCTCAATATGGGCGATGCCAGTGAGATCATCTGCCCCTATTGCTCTACGCTATTCTTTTTCGATCCGAGCTTGAGTGCACACGAAGCTGATCCGGCAGATTGTGCTTACGGTGACATGGACTGAGTTGCCGAGTTGCTCAGCGAGCGGATGTTCCTCGTGTCCGCCATCAGCGCTCATTGGACAGAACGGGCGGATTGAATAAGGGAGAGTTTCTGGCTCATCGTAACGTTCATAGGAGCAAAGATGAGACAGCAAACCCGACCATTGAAGGAGCCGGCTGAGAAGGTTGTCCAGGACATCCGACGGGCGACGCGCAAGCATTATTCGGCCAGCATTGCCGAGCTGTGCCGCCGCGAGGGGATCGCGCAGAACCTGTACTATCGTTGGTCGAAAGACTTCCTGGACGGCTCGGGCCGCCACCTTGCCCGGGAGCGTCTCACAATCGTTCCCCGAGGTTCCAACTGCGAAGCAGGCCGGCCTCGATTTTGAGGTAAGTATTTGGGCGGGCATGTTTGCGCCAAAGGGGACACCAACGAACATCATCGACAAGCTCGCAAACAATCTTGATGCAGCGCTCGAGGAGCCTGCGGTCAAGAATAGGTTGGCTGATCTAGGCGTCTCTTCCCAGAAAGGAGGAGCGTTCTCCCGCAAAATTCGCCAGCTTTGTCAAATCTGAGATTTCTCGTTGGTCCCCCATCCTCAAGGCTGCGACCGCAGAGAGCAAATCGGCCGGTCGTGCGGAACGCTCCTCAGGCATTGGAGGAAAACGCCAATCGGCATATCAGCCGGGCGATTTGTTTGGGGAATTCGCTTCCTTCCGCACCACTTCGGTCGCACAATGTTCTTCTCACGTGCGATAACAGAGCCGCTGGTGTCCGCCGTTCCTATGCGCGGACGCGCGGACGATGGCTTCGAGGCAGAGCGATGGCTTTAGAAATTCATGAACCCGAAGTCGAGATGGGTGGAAGGCAGGTTATTAGAGTAGGCAACAAGGACAGACCGATGTCGTGGATAACATTCCACTTCGAGTCAGAGGCGGACGCGATGTCCGCTCATGAGCAGCTTTCTAGCGCTCTTAGCAAAGCGGTTAAGGTTGAATGGCCGTGAGTGGCTCACCCGTGCCGCGTGCGCCCCGTGGTGGACGCAGCGCGGTTGGTCAATGGCCCTCGAGGAAGATGTAGTTCTGCCAACTGCGCATGCGCAGCAGAATTTTGCGCAACAACGAGACATGGTGCCAATGCTCGGTATAGATCGCGACCTGCGCGGCGGCGCCACGCGGAATCTGATAGGCCGACATGTCGTCCTCGATGTCGATGAGGGCCAGCGCCCGGCCACCTTCCGTGCGGGCGCCGAAATCCACGAGCGTTCCCGTCGCCGCGAACTGGCCAGCGGCGATCGCATCAAGCACGAGACTGACTTTGCCCTTGAAAACGCGGCCTGGCACGGCATCGAAAGCGGCTTCCGCCTCGTCGCCGGCCTTCACCCGCTGAAGAGAATTCTGCTGGAACGCCGCCATGAACTGTTGGTCACGCTTGTCGGTGTTAACGAAGACCATGACTGGCCGCAATGGCGCGGGTACAACGTACATTCCCGGCCGCAGCCCGACCTGGGTGACGAACCCGGCCGCGGGCGCCCGCGTCACGGTTTGGTCGAGATCCCATTGCGCATCGGCGAGCTCGGCGCTGAGGCGGGCAACTGACGTATTGACCCCCTCGATGTTCGAGGAATAGGCAAGCCGCGCCCGCTCCTCCTCGGCTCTCGCGCCCACCAGCGACTGGGTCGCCGTTTCGAGATTGCGACTAAAGGTGTCGATCGTTGCTTGTGCGATGATCTTCTTTTCGAACAGTTCAGCTTGCCGGTCATAGTTCTGCTGCGCCAGCTCGCGCTGCGCATTGGCCCTTTCGGCGGCTGCCGTCGCCTGATCGAGCCCGGCTTTGAGCTGCTTCACATTTTGCTCGGCTTCCGCCAGCGCAGCTTTCTTCTGGTCGACCACGAATTGGTACGGCGCGGGGTCGATCCGAAACAACACATCTCCTTCCTTGAGCGGTGCGTTCGTCGGTGCTGGCACGTCGATGACTCGGCCCCTGACCGATGGCAGAACCGGAGTCACGGTGAAATAGATACGAGCATTGGTTGTGAATGGATGATTGTAGTTCATGATCAGCAGCAGCAGGGCAATACCGATGATGCCCCCCAGAGCCGAGGTCGCCAGAGACCATTGGTTGACCGGTATCCGAAAAATCTTGAAGACGGCATAGCAGATCGAGACGTAGATCAAGATCAGCAGGAGTTCCATCAATCGCCTCCCGCCTTGATGGTGCTTTCGAGCTTGGCGATACGCCGCCGCAAGTCCTCCAGCTCGCTTGCGTCGGCTTGCGGTTCGGAACCACCCTCGCGGGATGTCGCCGAGAACCCCCAGCCGCGCTCGGGGCGGTACGCCATCGCCCAGATCCAAAGGAACGGCCACAGGACGTGCAACGTGAACAGGCTCACCCAACCAGCGGCGTGGATCGCGTCCCGGTGGGGATGATCACGCGTCTCGGCGATCTGGGCTGGAATGTCGTGGATCGCGATGATGCCGTAGAACAGCACCACGACGACGAAAATCAGCAGGAAAAGTGCAAAATAGTTGAGAAATGGATCGCCCATGAGCGGCAACCTCTTCGCTACCCTTCGCCATAGGGCCGTAGGGAGTTCGCTGCATTACCCGCCACACGTCGGCCTCACGCCGCGAGGTCCGTTGTCACTCATTTTCGCCGGCCTGCCACCACCGCTTCTACTGCATCCATGACGAGCGCTTTACCGTTTCGAGCGCAGTAAGTTCGCAGCTTTCTTGCACTGGCGCTCAGTTCTTGCGCGTCAAGCGAGGTGTTGCCAGCCTTCCCACTATGATAGCCGCTCAACCACATCGCGATCTTTTCCGAAGTCGTAATCTTATAACCCACCAATTGCTCGCACGTGAGTTTTGAAACCTCGAGTGTGACCTGCGCGTGAACAACAGATGCTGGTTCCAGACTGAATGCAAATGCTACCCACAACATGACACGGATGCATTTTATCGAGCTGGTCATGAGCTTGTCTCCTGGCAGCCCTAGTCTGAAGACGAAACATCGCTCTCGACCTGATCGGGCGTCAAGCCGCGCGATGCCTTGCTGGTTCAGCAGCCTAAAACAATCTTACATTAAACGGCCGTTCCGGCAAGGAAGCTCCAACCGATCGCTGCTCTCGCGAAGGCTCGGGTCGACGCTCTAGTGCTCATGTCGGCTTTGAGCCGTTTTACTGCGCGGGGCAAGGTTTCGCATTCCAGATTTCCGCCGCGTACTGAGCGATCGTTCGATCGCTCGAGAACTTGCCCGAGCCGGCGACGTTCACAATCGCCGTGCGGGCCCAGCCGTCGCCATCGGCGTACAGCGAACAGAGAGCCGCGTCCGCTTCCAGGTAGGACTTCAAATCAGCCAGGTGCAGGTAGTGGTCTCCATGCTTGAGGAGGGTGTCGTGCAACGGCGCGAAAATGCCCTTTTCGTTCTGGCTGAAATAATCGCTCGATATCAGGTCCAGGGCGGCCCGGGTCTCGGGGTCGTTCTCGTAGTGCCAATACGGGTTGTACCAGCCACGACTGTCGTTGACCTGCTGCGCGCTGAGCCCGAACAGGAAGAAGCTCTCGGCTCCTGCCTCTTCCGCCATCTCGATGGTCGCGCCATCGCGGGTGCCGACCGTCAGCGCTCCGTTCATCATGAATTTCATGTTGCTGGTGCCGCTGGCCTCGTAACCGGCCGTCGAGATCTGGTTGGAGACGTCGGCCGCCGGGATCAGGCGCTCGGCCAGGGAGACGCAGTACTCGGGCACGAACACGACCTTCAACCGGCCGCGGACCGCCGGATCGCCATCGATGGTGCCGGCCAGATTGTTGAGAAACTTGATGATGAGCTTGGCGAGATGATAGGCCGGCGCCGCCTTGCCCGCGAAGAAAAACGTGCGCGGCGTCATTTCAAGGTTCGGGTTCGCTCGCAATCGATTGTACAGGACGACGATGCGGAGCGCGTTGAGCATCTGTCGCTTGTATTCGTGAATGCGCTTGACCTGACAGTCGAAGATGCTGTCGGGATTCACCGTCTGTCCGGATGACGATTTAAGCCAGTCGGCAAATTGGGTTTTGGCGTCGCGCTTGGCCCGTCGGAATGCGTGTCGAAAGGCGGGATCGTCGGCGAAGGGTTTCAGTTTCGCGATCTCGCCGCCATCGGTGGTCCAGCGCTGGCCGATGGCGTCGGCAATGACATGCGACAGCCCCGGATTCGCCATCAGCAGCCAGCGCCGCGGGGTCACGCCATTGGTCTTGTTGTTGAACCGCTCCGGAAACATCTCCGCCAGATCCCGGACGGTGGTGGCGCGCAGCAGCGAGGAATGGATGGCGGCGACGCCGTTGGTGCTGTGGGAGCCGACGATCGCCAGATTGGCCATCCGAACCTTCTCTTCGGGGCCTTCCTCGATCAGGCTGAGGCGCCCTGCGCGGGCCTCGTCGCCGGGATACCGGTGGCGGACATCGCCGAGGAACCGGCGATTGATCTCGAAGATGATGTCGAGCTGCCGCGGCAGCAGTCGCTCGAAATAATGCAACGGCCATTTTTCCAGCGCCTCGGGCAACAGCGTGTGGTTGGTGTAGGCCAGAGTTTTGCGCGTGAGGTCCCAGGCCTGCTCCCACTCGAGGTGCGCTTCATCAAGCAGGATGCGCATCAGCTCGGGTACCGCGAGGGTCGGATGGGTGTCGTTGAGCTGGATCGCGACCTTGTCTGGAAGGCTGCTCCAATCGGAGTTGTCGCGGCGGAATCGGCGCACGAGGTCGGCCAGCGAGCAGGCCACCAGGAAATACTCCTGGGCGAAGCGCAGCCCCTGTCCCTTTTCCGTGGAGTCGTCGGGATAGAGCACGCGCGTCAGCGTATTTGCCGCGATGCCGCCAACGACCGCGCCGACGAAATTCCCGCTGCTGAATTCTTGAAAGTCGAACTCGTCATGGGCCGCAGCGCTCCAGAGCCGCAGGCTGTTGACGGTCTTGCCGCCGAAGCCGACGACGGGCCGGTCGAACGGAATGCCGATCAAGGTCGAGGGACGACCCGGTAGGAGCTGCAGGCTGCCGCCGGAGATGCCGATGGAGCACCCGAACTTGATCTCCACGGCCTCGCCGGGACGAGCGACCTCCCATGGATCCTGGCGACGCAGCCAATTGTCGGGATGTTCACATTGCCACCCGTTCTCGATGGTCTGCCGGAACATCCCGTATTCATAGCGCAGGCCGTACCCCATTGCCGGAAGCTGCATGGTCGCCATTGAATTGAGGAAACAGGCCGCGAGCCGCCCAAGGCCGCCGTTGCCGAGGCCGGCGTCAGGCTCCTGCTCGACCAATCCGATCCAGTCGAGACCGGCCGCGCGCGCGGCATCGCCGACGACGGAATGGAGCATCAGGTTGGTGATATTGTTCGTCAGCGAACGGCCGATCAGGAACTCCATCGAGAGATAGTAGACCCGCTTCGGGTTTTCCCGATCGTAGGTCTGCTGGGTCTGGATCCAGCGTTGCGTGAGCATGTCGCGCACCGCATGGGCGGCGGCCTCGAACTTGTCGCGCGCGCCGGCCGCGGCCGGATCGACAACGCTGTCGAACCGCAGGTGCCGCTCGAACAGCGCATCGGCCTCGCCGGAAAAGCGGACGGCGAATCCGCGATCCTCCGGGCGATGCGGCACGGCGGATGCCTTGGTCATCTCATCCATGAGTCCCTCTCGAGGAGCGGCGCAGATGTCCGGATACGATGGAGGTCGCGCGCCCGTAGCGATGAGACGACCCATCCGCGCGCATATCCTCCATCGCGTCGCTAAGTGTAGCGAGGCTGACCACGCTGTTGCAGCGCGCCCCTGACGTGATCGTGGCGCCGATCCGCATCCGTCTAATTCAACGGCAACGCGATCAGAGCGGCCATTTCCAATCGACGATCTCGGGGGAATCGATCCCTTCCGTATGGGCGTGATGCCGGCACTCGAGCTGCTTGTCCAACAGCGCCTCGCGCGCATGCGAGCCGCGCGACCTGAGGAAGGGCACCCGGTCGATCACGTCGATCGCGAGCGTGAAACGGTCGACCTGGTTCTGGATCGCCAGCTCCATCGGGGTGTTGATGTTGCCCTTCTCCTTGTAGCCGCGGACGTGAATGTTGTCGTGATTGGTGCGGCGGTAGGTCAGGCGATGGATGAGCCAGGGATAGGCATGGAAGTTGAAGATGACGGGTTTGTCGGACGTGAACAGTGCATCGAATTCACGGTCTGAGAAACCATGCGGATGCTCGGTGTCCGGCACCAGCCGGAACAGGTCGACGACGTTGACGAACCGCACCTTCAGCTCGGGAAAATGTTCCCGCAGCATGGCGGTGGCCGCCAGAGCTTCCATGGTCGCGATGTCACCGCAGCTCGCCATCACGACGTCGGGCTCGGTATCCGCGTCGCTGCTCGCCCACCGCCAGATGCCCGCGCCCTTGGCGCAATGCTTCGCGGCCTCATCCATGCCGAGATAGGACAGGTGCGGCTGCTTGTCCGCCACGATCACATTGACGTAGTTGCGGCTCCGCAGGCAGTGATCCGCGACCGACAGCAGGCAGTTCGCGTCCGGCGGCAGGTAGATGCGCGTCACCGCCGGGCTCTTGTTCGCGACGACATCCAGGAAGCCGGGATCCTGATGGGTGAAGCCGTTATGGTCCTGTCGCCACACCGTGGACGTGATCAGCAGGTTGAGCGAGGCAATATCCGCGCGCCAGGACAGCTCGCTGCACTTGTCGAGCCACTTGGCATGCTGGTTGAACATCGAATCGATCACGTGCACGAACGCTTCATAGGTGGAGAAGAACCCATGCCGGCCGGTCAGCACGTAGCCCTCGAGCCAGCCTTCGAGGGTGTGCTCGCTGAGCATCTCCATGACCCGGCCGTCCGGCGCGAGTTCGCCGCCGTCGGCATCCTCGGGCAGATATTCGCCGAGCCAGGTCTTCTTGGTGACCTCATAGATTGCGGCCAGCCGGTTGGAGGCATTTTCATCAGGGCTGAACACGCGGAAATTTTGCGGATTCCTGCGGGCGACATCGCGCAGGAACTGGCCGAGCACCTGGGTCGGACTGACTTCGATCCGGCCCGGCTGTCGGGTTTCGACCGCATAGGCGTGGAACTCCGGCAACGAGAGCGCCTTGCGCAGCAGCCCGCCGTTGGCGTGCGGGTTCGCGCCCATGCGGCGCCGACCTTCCGGAGCGAGCGCCCGAAGTTCCGGCACCAGCCGGCCGCCTTCGTCGAACAGCTCCTCCGGGCGGTAGCTGCGCAGCCATTCCTCGAGCTGCTTCAGATGCGCGGGCTTCTCGTGCATCCCTGCGAGCGGCACCTGGTGCGAACGCCAGAATCCTTCGACCTTGTGTCCGTCCACCTCGCTCGGACCGGTCCAGCCTTTCGGGCTGCGCAGAACGATCATCGGCCAGCGGGGCCGCTTCACCCCGGAGGGATTGGCGCGCGCCTCCTGCTGAATGCGCCTGATCTCCTGCACACAATGGTCCAAGGTCGCGGCCATTGCCTGATGCATGGTGTCCGGGTCGGACCCCTCGACAAAATAGGGATCGTAGCCGTAGCCCACGAACAGCGACTCCAACTCCTCGTGCGAAATACGGGAAAGGATTGTCGGGTTTGCAATCTTGTAGCCGTTGAGATGCAGCACCGGCAGCACCGCACCGTCGCGCGCCGGATTGAGAAACTTGTTCGAGTGCCACGCCGTGGCAAGCGGCCCGGTCTCCGCTTCGCCGTCGCCGACCATGACCATGGCGATGAGGTCGGGGTTGTCGAAGACCGCGCCGTAGGCGTGCGACACCGAATAGCCGAGCTCTCCGCCCTCGTGGATCGAGCCGGGCGTCTCGGGCGTGCAATGGCTGCCGATCCCGCCAGGGAAGGAGAACTGCTTGAACAGGCGGCGCATGCCGTCGGCATCCTCGGAGACCTCGCTGTAGATCTCCGAGTACGCGCCTTCCAGGTAGACATTCGAGATCAGCGCCGGCGCGCCATGTCCGGGACCGGCAAGAAAGATGACGTCGAGATCGTATTTCTTGATCAGCCGGTTGAGATGGATGTAGACCAAGCTCATGCCGGGATCGGAGCCCCAGTGGCCCAGCAGCCGGCGTTTGACGTGCTCGGGCTTGAGAGGCTCGCGCAGCAGCGGATTATCGCGCAGGTAGATCATTCCCGCCGACAGATACAAGGTCGCGTTCCAGTAACGCTGCATCCGCTGGAGCTCCTGAGGCTCCAGAGGGCTGCCACTCACGCTGGACCGCGCGGGGCCGTACGCGCTGATCGATCGGATGTCTGTCGTGGTCGAGTCCATGTTCTTCTCCGAGATCGAATCTCAGGCAGGCACTGCGCGTTTGGGGGCGTCAGATGGAGTAATAACAAGCTAGCAGATCTTAGGTTGCGTGAGAATGTATGGTGAGCGAGTTTGAGGCGAAAGATTTCGCGCCATGTCGAGCCATTCTGTCCAGCATGCCGGCCGGAGCTTTCCGCTGGGCGCGACGCTCGATCGCACCGGCACGAATTTCAGCCTGTTCGCCAAAAGCAGCCGGGCGGCTCAGTTGCTGCTGTTCGACAGCGCGGATGCCCCGGCGCCTTCGCGGGTGATCGATCTCGACCCGCGCGCCAACCGGACCTATCACTACTGGCACACCTTCGTTCCAGGCGTTGCGGCCGGACAACTCTATGCCTACCGCATCTCGGGGCCGTTCGATCCGGAAAGGGGCCTGCGTTTCGACCCGAGCAAGGTGCTGCTCGATCCTTACGGCAAGTGCATCGCTCGCCCGGCGGCGCGAACGGGCGACGCAGCACGAAGGCCGGGCGACAACATCGCGACCGCGCTCAGGAGCGTCGTGGTCGATCCCGCCGGCTATGACTGGGAGGGTGACGCCCCGATCCGGCGTCCCTTCGCCAAGACCGTCCTCTACGAAATGCACGTGGGCGGGTTCACCCGGCACCCTAGCTCGGGCGTCGCACCGGGCAAGCGCGGAACCTTCGCGGGGCTGATCGAGAAGATTCCCTATCTGCGCGACCTCGGCGTGAGTGCGGTCGAGCTTCTGCCGGTGTTTGCGTTCGACCAGGACGATGGCCCGCCGGGGCTCGGCAACTATTGGGGATACCAGCCGCTTTCGTTTTTCGCTCCGCACGACGGCTACAGCTCCCGTCGGGACCCACTTGGCGCGCTGGACGAATTTCGCGACATGGTCAAAGCGCTGCATCGCGCCGGGATCGAGGTCATCCTCGACGTCGTGTACAACCATACCGCCGAGAGCGACGAGAACGGCCCGACCATCAGCTTCCGCGGGCTTTCGAACGAGACGTACTACATCCTTGCCGCCGATCGGTCGCGCTACGCCAATTTCACCGGCTGCGGCAATACGCTCAACGCAAATGAGCCGATCGTCCGGCGCCTCATTCTCGACAGCCTTCGCTACTGGGTCAGCGAGATGCACGTCGACGGCTTCCGCTTCGACCTGGCCTCGGTGCTGGCGCGCGACGAAGCTGGCCGTCCGATGGCATCGCCGCCGATCCTCTGGGACATCGAGTCGGATCCGGTCCTGGCCAATGTGAAACTGATCGCGGAGCCCTGGGATCCCGGCGGTCTCTACCAGGTCGGCACGTTTGTGGGCGACAGCTGGACCGAGTGGAACGGAAGATTCCGCGACGACGTCAGGGCCTTCCTCAAGGGGGATAGCGGCGTCGCGCGCGCGATGGCGTTTCGTCTGAGCGGAAGCCCGGACGTCTACGCGGGTGAAGAACGCGAAGCGGAGCAAAGCATCAATTTCGTCACCTGCCATGACGGCTTCACCCTCAACGACCTCGTGTCCTTCAATGCCAAGCACAATGAGGCCAACGGCGAGAGCAATCGCGACGGGACCGACCAGAATCTGAGCTGGAACTGCGGAGACGAAGGCGCCACCGCCGATCC
Source organism: uncultured Alphaproteobacteria bacterium (assembly GCA_963725065.1). GTDB lineage: Bacteria > Pseudomonadota > Alphaproteobacteria > Rhizobiales > Xanthobacteraceae > VAZQ01. Next base: position 62,420 of record CAVRXD010000020.1, on the reverse strand, counting down.
GGATGTGGAGCGTCTGCGCAATCGCCAGGTGAAGAACTTCCTGGCCCTGACCCTGCTGTCGATCGGGACGCCGATGCTGCTGATGGGCGACGAGGTCAGGCGCACCCAGCGGGGCAATAACAACGCCTATTGCCAGAACAACGAGATATCCTGGTTCGACTGGACGTCGAGCGAGAAGCACGCCGACATTCACCGCTTCGCTAAGACGCTCATTGCGATGCGCATGAACCGGCATCTGCCGATCGAGCGCCTCGACCAGACCCTGAACGAGCTTCTCCGCCGCCAGCCGTTCACGTGGCACGGCGTCCGGTTGAACGCACCGGACTGGAGCCACGAATCCCACACCTTGGCCGCCACCGTCGCCCTGGCGGGATATCCGGTGATGCTCCACCTCATCATCAATGCATTCTGGGAAGCGCTCGAGTTCGAGCTTCCCGCGCTGGCGGAGGCCGGCGCGGCGTGGCGGCGCTGCCTCGACACCTCGCTCGATGCGCCGGCGGACATCTGTGGCTGGAAGGATGCCCCGTCGGTGCAGGAGCGCAGCTATCGGGTCCATCCCCGCTCCGTGGTCGTGCTCGTGGCGACAACTGCGGGCGACCTCTGACCGGCTTAGTTTCCTCGCGGCGCGCGCGGAACCCCGCGATCGCTGCAGTGTTACTGACCACTGGACGATGACCAAGCATCGCTCGGGAGCTGGTCCAGTCAAATCGTGTTGCAGTGCGTCGCGATCGCCGCGATTCGCCACTCGACTGGCGCGAGCGGCGCGCCTTGTTGAAGGATCGCTCGAGGCTTTGTAGCATGATGCAACAACACGGGAGCGATCGATGCAACCGCGCGAGAGCAAACGTGAGATCAGCCGCGAGAAATTCGATGCGGTCCTGCTCGACCTCGATGGCGTGATCACCGACACCGCCAGCCTGCACGCCGCGTGCTGGAAACAGGTGTTCGACGAGTATCTCAGGGAACGGACGGCGCGCAACGGCGAAACCTTTCGCCCGTTCGATCTCGACGTCGACTACCGGCTCTACGTCGACGGAAAGCCGCGCTTCGACGGGGTGCGCGACTTTCTCGCGTCGCGTGGGATGCGCCTTCCCGAGGGAAGCCATGACGACCCGCCGGACGCCGAAACGGTCGGCGGACTCGGGAACCGCAAGGACGACCTGGTGCACAAAGCCATCGAAGACACCGGGGTGCGGCCTTACGAGGGCAGCGTCCGGCTCATCCAGCAGCTCCACCGCGACGGATTCAGAATCGCCGTCGTCACCTCGAGTCAAAACTGCGACGCTGTCCTGAAGGCCGCCGGGCTGGAGGCCTTCTTCGACGCCAGGGTCGACGGCAACGTGATCCAGACCCGGCACCTCGCGGGAAAGCCCGCCCCGGATACGTTCCTGACGGCCGCGTCGATGCTGCAGGTCGCGCCGGCCCGGGCGGTGGTGATCGAGGATGCCATCGCGGGGGTGCAGGCAGGAGCCGGTGGTCACTTCGGCCTGGTGATCGGAGTTGCGCGCAAGGGCAATGCCGAGGAGCTTCGGCGCCACGGTGCTCACCTGGTGATAAACGATCTGGGTGAACTGGCCGACTGACCAGCCTTGCGTGCTGCCGCGGAAAGAACAGCCCGATGATCCGGCATGAGCGGTTGAGGCCTCCGTCCCGCGACTATCCGGCCGACGAGTGGAGCGTCGTCGAAAAGGCGTTTCATCCCGAGTTCCTCGCGCAGCTCGAAACGATGCTGGCGGTCGGCAACGGATATCTGGGGATGCGCGGCGGCCCGGAGGAAGGCGGCCCCAACGCCGAGAACGGCACCTTCATCAACGGTTTCCATGAAACCTGGCCGATCGTTTACGGCGAAGACGCCTTCGGCTTCGCGCGGACCGGCCAGACCATCTGCAATGTGACCGACAGCAAGATCATCAAGCTCTTCGTCGACGACGAGCCGTTTTGGTTGCCCCAGGCCAAGCTGCTGAATTACGACCGGCGGCTCAACATGAAGGCCGGCACGCTCGACCGCGAGATCCTCTGGGAGACGCCGGCCGGCAAGCAGGTGCTGATCAGATCGCGGCGGCTGGTCTCCTTCACCGACCGGCACGTGGCGGCGATCTCCTATTGCGTGACGCTCCTCAACGCGGATGCCGCCGTCGTGATCGCTTCGGAGATGGCGTTGCCGCAATCGAGCGCCAGCGCCAGCGCCGACGATCCGCGGCTGGCGCGGGCCTTTGCCGATCGCGTGCTCCACCCGCGCGCCGCTTATTCCAAAGGATGCCGCATCGTGCTGTGCCATGCGACCGAGAACAGCCGCCTGACCCTCGCATGCGCGACCGAAAGCACGCTGGAAAGCCCGTTTCCGCATAGCTGCAAGACGGTCCACAGCCCGGACTTCGGCCAGGTGGCCTTTACCATCGAGGCCCGGTCGGGGCAGCCGGTCTGCCTCAGCAAATACATGGTCTATCACACGTCGCAGACTGCTACCGCTGAAGAGCTCTGCGGGCGTGCCGAGTGGACCCTCGATCGGGTGACGGCGCAGGGGTTCGACCCGCTCCTGTCGGCGCAAGCGCGCTACCTCGACGACTTCTGGCGCCGCAGCGATGTCCGGATCAAGGATGTGCGGGAAGAACTCACCCAGCGCACGACGGTGGAGATCCAGCAAGCGATCCGCTTCAACCTCTTTCACATCCTGCAGGCATCCGCGCGGGCGGAAGGCACGGGGGTGCCGGCGAAAGGCCTCACGGGGCAATCGTACGAGGGACACTATTTCTGGGACACCGAAATCTACCTTCTGCCGTTCCTGACCTATACCTCGCCGCAGATCGCGAAGAATCTGCTGACCTTCCGCTACAACATGCTGGAGCGGGCGCGGGCGCGAGCGCGGGAGCTCGGCCATCGCGGGGCGATGTTCCCATGGCGCACCATCAACGGAGAAGAAGCGTCGGCGTACTACGCCGCCGGCACCGCCCAGTACCACATCAACGCGGACATCATGTATGCGCTGCGCAAATATGTGCAGGCCACCGGCGACGATCCGTTCCTGCGCGACTGCGGTGCGGAAATGCTGGTGGAGACGGCGCGCCTGTGGACCGACCTCGGCTTCTTCTCGGACGCCAAAGGGGGAAAGTTCTGCATCAACGGCGTGACCGGGCCGGATGAATACAACGCGGTCGTCAACAACAACGCTTATACGAACTTGATGGCGCGCGAGAACCTGCGCTACGCGATCCAGGTGGTCGAAGCGCTGCGGGCGGGAGATGCGGACGCCTACAACGCGCTGGTGCAAAAGACGGCGCTCGATCCCTCCGAGCCGGAGGCGTGGAGCCGCGCGGCGGACAACATGTACGTGCCGTACGACGAGACGCTGAAGATCATTCCGCAGGATGACAGTTTTCTGGACAGAGAGCCCTGGGACTTCCGCAACACTCCGCCGGAGCGCTATCCACTGCTGCTGTTCTACCATCCGCTCAACATCTATCGAAAACAGGTGATCAAGCAGGCCGACGTGGTCCTGGCCATGTTCCTGCTGGGCGACGCCTTTTCGCGCGAGACCAAGAAACGCAACTTCGACTTCTACGACCCGCTGACGACGGGCGATTCGTCGTTGTCGTCGTGCGTCGAGGCGATCATCGCCGCGCAGACCGGCGACGTGGAGAAAGCCATTCGCTACGGGATGGCGGCGTTGCTGATGGATTTGGCCGACGTCGGCGGCAACGTGAAGGATGGTTGCCATATCGCGTCGATGGCCGGCACCTGGATGATGCTGACCTATGGTTTCGGCGGCATGCGCGACGACGACGGAACGTTATCGTTCTGGCCGCGCCGGGCCCCGCAGGATAATGCCGTGCTTCGGTTTCCCGTGACGTATCGCGGCCAGATGCTGGAAATCGAGATCGCGCTGGACAAGGTCGAGTACGCGCTGCGCGAGGGCGAGCGCGTCGTGATCCGTCACGAAACCGAACCCATCGAACTGACCCGGGCAAATCCGGTGGCGGTTCGGCCGGTCAGCAGGCGGTGATCCCGGGAGGATGGGCGGCCAGGACCGGCATCTACCCGGGCATGCCGGCCTTCAGGATCTGGAACGGCTCACCGTTGGAGTTCGACGCGTTCGTTGTTTCGCCGCGGGCTTCGTGCGGGCCCGCTTGCCGGCGCGTTTTCCAGTGGAGCGCCCTGCCGTTTTTCGGCGGCATTTCGCCTCGAACATGTCGATTCTCGCGCGCAGTCTGCGAAACAACGTGTCCAGGCTCGGGCCCGCGGCCTTATCCGGCTCCTCGACCTTGAAGTAGATTGCCCAGATCAGGTCGCGGATGGCGAAGAAGTTCTCGCTCCACCAGCCCGGCTCTCGTTGCCACTCCTTCGGCTTGCGTCCCATGCGTCTGCCTCCCATTTCCGTTTGCGACGAGCCCGCTGCGCGAGACATGGACTCACGTCAGGCGAAGCGTGACATGCACCACCCCGGGCTCGCGCCTCGACGCCATTGGCAAGCCGCTGTGCTCGAACACCTCCAGCATCGGTGTGTTGTCCGGCAGAACCTCCGCGACGAACTCGTGAAGGCCCGCGTCACGGGCGATCGCGGCCAGATGGCGCAGCAGCACGGTGCCGAGACCCCGGCCCTGAAACTGGTCGACCACGCTGAAGGCCGCCTCGGCGCGGCCGGGCTGCAACACGATGTAGCGCCCACCGCCGACGATCTCCTCTCCGCCGTCGTCGTGTCTTACCACCGCGACCAATGCCACGTGGTGGGCGAAGTCGATATTGAGAAAGAACGCGATTTCCCGCTCGCTGAAGCTGCGTCTCGCGGCAAAGAAACGGCGGTAGAGCGACCTCTCGCTGGTATGGTCGACGGCGGCGAGGATGGCGGCCCGGTCGTCCGGCCTGAGCGCGCGGATTTCGGCGCGGGTGCCATCGCGCAGCACTTCGACGGCGGCATAGCTGGCGGCTTCGGGCATTGCTCGTCACCTCGCACCGGCCGGCGGGTCGATCCGGATGCGAAAGCGCCGGCGGCGCGCGGCCTGGACTTGACCGCGGGACGTCAGCGCTTCCGCATGGCCAAGCCCGACACTGCGCGCATGCAGCGCGCAATGGCGGAGCGAAACGGCCGCATCGCAATGAGATAAGCGACAAGAACGATGAAGACCAAGCCGAACATCGCGCGGATGGCGGTGAAGGTCGGCGACTTCTCATCCACGAAGACGGCGGGCAGCAGCGTCATCAGCGCCAGGATTTGTGTACCGATCCAATCAAGCATCGGCTTCCTCCACGGTATCCCACAGCCATAGCGCTATTGGCTGCGGGTATCCCACAGCCATAGCGCTATTGGCTGCTTTGATTTTTGTCAAAGCCCCGGTCCGATTGCGTCGGCGGAGGAGCCGGCGGCCACCCTGTTCCGATGCCATTGCGTTGACCGGCCTTGCGCCGATTGGCACGGCGCGGGTCGGGATGGCGGTCGTCAGCCCACGCGCCCGTCGCCGTCCCTCCGCAGCACCTTGCCCGGCAGCGCGCCGGTATGGGTCGCGTCCTCGACCACAACAGTGCCGTTGACGATCACGGTGGTGCGGGCGCCGGTCGGATACTGGTGCGGATCGGCGTAGGTGGCGCGATCCCGGAAGTCGGCGGGATCGAAGATCGTCACGTCGGCGCAATAGCCGTCCCTGAGCAGGCCGCGATCCCTGAGTTTCAGCGCGCGCGCGGTCGCGCCGGTCATTTTGTGAACGGCGAGCTCCAGCGGGATCAGGCCGAGCTCGCCGGCATAGTGGCCGATGATGCGCGGGAACGTGCCGTAGAAGCGCGGGTGCGGCATGCCCTGGCTCACGGTGCCATAGGTCGCGACGCAATTGCCGTCGGAACCGACGAGTGCAAGCGGCGAATGCACGATGGTGCGGATGTCGTCTTCCGCAATGGAGGTGACCAGCACCCGCGTCGCGCCTTTGTCCGCGATCAGGTAGTCGGCGACGGTGTCGATCGGGTCCTGGCCGCGCTCGGCCGCGAGCGCGCCGATCGTGCGGCCGGCATGCTGCGGCAGATGCGGCGAGATCGATATCTGCACACACTCCCACGACGGCAGACGCCCCCAGTTGTTGAGGCCGTCGCGGTCAATGTCGCCGCGGATGTGCTCGCGCGTCTGCTTCGCCGCGAGCCGCTCCAGCATGGCGGCGACGCCGCCCGCCTGCACCCATTGCGGCATCAGGTTTTTGAGCGGGTTGCTGCCGGCGGCGTAGGGGTAGGAGTCGCAGTCGACATCGAGCCCGCGTGCCTTGGCGGCCGCGATCATGTCGAGTGCGCGCGCGGCCTTACCCCAGTTGTCTGTTCCCGAGCACTTGAAGTGCACGATCTCGACATGCACGCCGCACGTCTCGGCGATCGCGATGGCTTCCTCAAGCGCCTCCAGCACCTTGTTCGATTCGTCGCGGAGGTGAGTGAAGTAGCCGCCGTTGTAGTGCTTGACCACGCGGCAGAGCGCGATCATCTCGTCGGGCTGCGCGTAGGAGCCGGGCGCGGTGAACAGCCCTGACGACAGCCCGAGCGCGCCGGCCTCGAGCGCGTCCTCCAGCAGCGCGATCATCTGCGCCAGCTCGTCCGGCGTCGGCGCGCGCTCCGCCATGCCCATCACCATCAACCGCAGCGTGTTGTGGCCGACCAGCATGCCGGCGTTCACTGCGGTCGCGGGGAAGTCGTCGAGGTAAGCGGGAAACGTCGTCTCCTTGAACGGCAGCCACGGCGCGCTCGGGCTGAGATAGTCGCGCAACAATTCGACCTTGCCCGGCAGGGCGGGCGCGACCGAGAAGCCGCAATGGCCGATGATCTCGGTGGTCACGCCCTGGCGCACCTTGCTCTCGGCCTTGGGATTGATCGGGAGCGTGAAGTCGGAATGGGTCTTGATGTCGATGAAGCCCGGCGCCACCGCCAGGCCGGTGGCGTCGATCAGCTTGGCCGCGTCCTCGCCGAGATCCGCCCCCATGGCGACGATGCGGCCATCGCGGATGGCGAGGTCGCCGAGCCGGCCCGCGGCGCCGGTGCCGTCGAGCAGCAGTCCGCCGCGGATCAGGATGTCATGGGTCATGGAATTTCCGGCGTATCAGCGCGCACCGCGAGGGCAACCTTGGTCACACGACCCGGATCGCGATCCACAGCGATGACGCGACGAGCGCGCGCGTCACTCAATCTTCACATTGGCCTTCTGGGCCACCGACTTCCATTTCGCGAGCTCGGCCGCGATGAAGGAGGCGAATTGTTCCGGCGATCCCGGGCTGGCGACAGCACCGAGCTTGGCGAGCGTCTCCCTGGTTGTCGCCGTCAGCAGGCCTTCGTTGATCGCCGCGTTGAGCTTGCCGATGATCGGCGCCGGCGTTCCGGCGGGCGCGGCGATGCCGTTGAAGGTCGTGACCTCGTAGTCCGGAACGCCCGCCTCCATCATCGTCGGCAGCTCGGGCGCGAGCGGGGTCCGCGCCCGGCTCGTTACGGCGAGCGCCCGCACTTTACCCTCGCTGATCAGCGGCAGGAGGATGCTGATCGCCTCGAACGTCATTTGAACGTTTTGGCCCAACACCGCCGTTACGGCCTCGCCGCCGCTGCGATACGGCACGCCGACGATGTTCGCGCCGGTGCGGGCAATGAACAGCTCGGCGGTCAGGTGCGGCAGCCCCCCGACGCCGGAATGGGCGTAATTCAACTTGCCCGGATTGGCCCTGATGTAATCGAGCAGTTCCTTCACGCTGGTGACCGGCAACGAGGGATGGACCACCAGGATCTGGAAGCTCTCGGAGAACTTTGCGATCGGCGCGAAGTTCTGCAGCGGATCGTACCCGGCCGAGGCCGAAACTGCCGGATTGACGGCGAACACGCTCGTGTTGCCGACCAGCAGTGTATAGCCGTCGGGAGGCGACGATGCGACCGAGCGTGCGCCCAAAGCGCCGCCGGCCCCCGGCCGGTTCTCCACCACGCCCGGCTGGCCGAGTTTCGGAATGAATCCCGCAGTCATCCGCGCTGGGATGTCGGTGGGGCCGCCCGAGGCGCTCGGAACGATCAGCTTGATCGGGTGATCGGGATAGGTCTGGGCGGACAGCGGTGGAGCAATGACGGTAGCAGTTACAAAAAACACAGCGCCAAGCGAGGCGCGACGCATCGAACGCATGGTCCTCCACCCTCCAGCTTATTGTTCTTGATCGCTGCCCAACGCACCACAGATGGCCAACCGTTTCAATAGCTGGCCCGGATGCGCCTGCATCACTGACGCTTGCGTACCGACGCACGCCAGTCAGCCCGCGAAGCGCTGAGACAGCCGCGCGATATCCGCAGCACCGAGCTTCACCACCAGCGGTCCGATCGGTCCGATCGGCTGCCCCGCATGGAGATCGAGCGCGAGACCGCTTCCGGCGTGCTCGGGCCAACGCGGGATCGGCGCGTCCTCGCCCAGCGCGGACAGGACCTGGCCGGCGAGCGTCGGCACGATGCTCCAAGCCAGCACGGCGGACAGCCGGACCAGGTTCAGCGCGGTGCGCGTGACGACCGCGGCGCGCGCGGGATCGGAATTGATCGCGGTCCACGGCGCCGTCTCCTGCACATAGGCATTGGCGCGCGCCCAGACGGCGCGCGTCTCCGCGGCGGCCTGACGGAACTCCAACGCTTCGTGATGCGTCCGCAGCCGCGCGACGCGCGTGCCGATCTCGGCTGACAGCGCGTGCTCGCGCTCGCCGGCTTTTCCCTCGCCCGGCACGCGGCCGCCGAATGCCTGCGCGGAGAAACAGACGACGCGGTTCACCAGGTTGCCGAACACGTCGGCGAGATCCTTGTTCACGTCGGCGGCGAAGCGGCTGACGGTGAAATCCGTGTCTGATGTCTCGGGTGCATTTGCGATCAGCCACCAGCGCCACAGATCGGCCGGCAATTCCTCCAGTGCTGCATCGGTGAAGATGCCGCGCCGGCGGCTGGTCGAGAATTTGCCACCCTCGTAGGTGAGCCAATGGAATCCCTTGATCACGTCGACGGTCTTCCAGGGCTCCCCGGATCCGATCAGCGTCGCGGGAAAGCTCACCGCATGGAACGGCACGTTGTCCTTTCCCAGGAACTGGATGTAGCTGATGTCATCCGCCTGCCACCACCAGTCCTTCCAGTTGCGACGCGCAGGGTCGCCTTCCGCCCACTCCTGCGTCGCCGCGATGTAGCCGATTGGCGCATCGAACCAGACATAGAAGACCTTGTTCGCTGCGCCCGGCACCGGCACGCCCCAACTGAGGTCGCGTGTGATGCAGCGATCCCGCAAGTCCGATGTGAGCCAGCTCCTCGCCAGCGCGGTCACGAACGCCGGCCATCCCGTGCGCGTGCCAACCCAGGCATCGAGGCGATCCACCAGCAGCGATTGGCGCAGGAAACTGTGACGGGTCGCGCGCAATTCGACGCCCGTGTCGCCTGACAGCGCCGAGCGCGGCTGCAGAAGGTCCGCGGGATCGAGCAAGGTCCCGCAAGCGTCGCACTGGTCGCCGCGCGCGGCCGCGGAGCCGCAATGCGGACAGGTGCCGAGGACGTAGCGGTCAGGCAGGAAGCGCCGGTCGATCGACGACCAGACCTGGCGTACGGGGCGCTCCTCGATCAGGCCGGCGGCATCGAGCCGTCCGTAGAAGTGCTGGGTCAATGCGTGGTTCTGCCGGCAGGACGAGCGGCCGAAATGATCAAACGACAGGCCGAAGCGCCGATAGATGTCGGCCTGGATGGCATGCTGCGCATCGCAGTAGTGCCGTACGTCCTCGCCGGCCTCGATCGCACCGAGCTCCGCCGGCGTCCCGTGCTCGTCGGTGCCGCAGATGAACAACACCTCGTCCCCGACCTGGCGGCGGAAACGCGCATGCACATCGGCGGGCAGGAGCGAGCCGACGAGATTGCCGAGGTGCTTGACCCCGTTGATGTAGGGCAGCGCGCTGGTGATCAGAATTTTGCTCATGACACATCCATTTGCGTGAGGAAGCGCCGAGCCCGAAAAACAAAAGCCCTTCCGCACCGGCGGAAGGGCTCGGGTTCTCGGCGCTTGCCTCGCGCGATCGGACGCGCGTCAACCCTTCCGGACGGACCTCTCGCGGTCGGGCCGGCGCATTCGCGTCGCATGGTTGAGCTGCGTCAGGGTCATGGTTTGCTCACAACAGTGCTGGTCCGGTCGTGGTTCAGCCTTTCATCATCCCGGCACCGGGCCCTTGAGCTCGACGCCGTTACCTTCGGGATCGTGCAGGTAGACCGACGGGCCCTGGCCCTCGGCACCGTAGCGCGACGCCTCCTCGCCGCAGCTGACGCCGTGCGCCGCCAGATGCGCAACGATCGCCGAGGCGTCGAACGGCGCGATCCGCAAGCACAGATGATCGAGATTGGCACCGCCGCTGCTCGACCTGCCCTGCGCCGGTCCGGCTTCGTCGGCCGGAACGATATCGATCAGCGCTTGACCCGCGCGCAACTGCGCGAGATTGCCCTGGCGCTTCTCGAACGCGCAGCCCAGCACCTCCATGTAGAAACGCTCCAGCGCAGCCGGATCCGCTGCGCGCAGCACCACGTGGTCGATACCGATGATGGCGAAAGGCGCCGGCATGATGTGCTCCTCCGTCTGCTAGGTCGCCCGGCTGATCTTGCCCCAGCTCTTGAGCGAGGCCCAGAGACCGCGGTCGAGACGGAAGCGATCGACCGGCGCCGACGAGGCGAGCGCGCGGATGCGGTAGAGGCCGACGCCGGTCCACTCGAAGCCGCATTTCTGCAGCACCCGGCGCGAGGCGGGATTGCTCACCCGCGCGCCGCTGACGAGCACGTGGTAGCCGATCTCGCCGAAGGCATGATCGATCAGGGCGCGCGCGGCCTCGGTGGCGTAGCCCTTGCCCCAGAACGCAACGCCGAGCCAATAGCCGATCTCGGGATGCTCGCCGTCGAGCTTTCCGATTCCGCAGCAGCCGAGCACGGCGCCGTCCCAGGCGGTGATCAGGAACACGATCTCGCCGCCGCTGGCATTGGCGGCGGTGAGAAAGGCTTGCGCGTCTGCGAGCGTGTAGGGATGCGGAATGCGCAGCGTGTTCTCGGCGATGCGGCGGTCGTTGACCAGGGCGGCGATCGTGGCGGCGTCCTCGAACCGTGGTGCGCGCAGTATCAGCCGCTCGGTCTCGAGGACCGGAACGGGCGGCCCTTGCAAGCCTTCAGGTGCGTCTGGTTCCAGCAGTGTCATCGCACGGGCTCCTCAAAAGCGAAGAGGGGAGCCGGCATCCCGTCTCCCCTCATGGAACCCTATGGGTCCGCCGGTTCGATGGATGCCGGCGGACGTAGATTTGATCCGCCGTTTATTCGGCCGCTGCCTCCGACATCGGGAGCACCGATACGAAGATCCGGCCCTTGGCTTTGGTCCGGAACTCGACGCGGCCTTCGGTCAGCGCAAACAGCGTGTGGTCCTTGCCCAGGCCGACATTGGTGCCGGGGTGCCATTTGGTGCCGCGCTGGCGCGCGATGATGTTGCCGGCGAGCACCTGCTCACCGCCGAAAATCTTCAGGCCGAGCCGCTGACTGTTGGAGTCGCGGCCGTTGCGGGATGAGCCGCCTGCTTTCTTGTGAGCCATCGTCGTCAGTCCTTGAACCGGGCCTGCGTCGGAACGCAGCCCGTCGTTGCGGTCTATCTAATCCAACTTTGTGACGAAATCATCACTTCTTCTTGCCCTTGGCGGCCGATTTCGGCTTGTCCGCCTTTTTGGCGGCCGGCTTTTTGGCAGCTGCTTTGGCCGGCTTTTTCTTCGCGGCCTTGGCCTTCGGCGCCGCGCTTTCCTCGGCGTCGTCGCCATCCTCGCTCGCAGCCACCGCCGGCTTCGGCTTCCGCTCGGGCTTGGGCCGCGCCGTGACGGTCGGCTTGGCGCCGTCGGTCAGGATCTCGGTCACCCGCAGGAGGGTGAATTCCTGGCGGTGGCCGCGCTTGCGGCGCGAATTCTTGCGCCGGCGCTTCTTGAAGGCGATGACCTTGGCGCCGCGCCCCTGCTCCAGGACCTCGGCGGCCACGGAGGCGCCGGCAATGGTCGGCTCGCCGAGCGTGACGTCGTCGCCGCCGACCACCAGAACCTCGCCGAACTGGACGATCTCGCCGGGATCGCCCTTGACCTTCTCGACCTTGATCACATCCTCGGTGGCAACGCGGTACTGCTTGCCGCCGGTACGGATGACTGCGAACATCGTTCTTGTCCTCGTGTTCGATTCCGGCGCTCGGATCGTTCCGGACCGGCTTCTTTCAGTCGGGTGTTGGGTGTTTACGGCGCCAGCGGGCCGTAACAAAGGGCGCGGAACTTGGAAGCCCCGCGCCACGCGCAAGCTTATGGCGACCGGGACCGGAACTGTCAAGGAAACAGGGCTATTTTGGCCCATACCGCCGTTCCCGGCTTTGCCTTTTGTTGGAGCATGATCTTTTCCGAAAACCGGTATCCACTTTTCGGGATCATGCTCTAGCCTCTGCCCAAACCCCGCGGCAGACGCGGAACAAACCGAGGAAACGATGCGGCTGGGCCCCCTGACGTTCGCCATCGCGGCGGCGTTTCTCCCCGCGCCCGCCCCCGCGCAGGAGTACCCCTCGCGACCGGTCCTGTTCGTCGTGCCCTACGCCCCCGGGGGCGGAACGGAGACCATGGCCCGGCTGCTCGGCCGGCGGCTGGAGCAGCGGCTCGGCAAGCCGTTCGTGATCGACAACCGCCCGGGCGCGGGCACGGCCATCGGGGCCACCTTTGTCGCCAAGTCGGCACCGGACGGCCACACCATCCTGCTCGCCACCAGCACGACCCTGGCCATCAACGTCAGCATCTACCGCAGTCTCGCCTACGACCCGCTGAAGGACCTGGTGCCGGTCGCGCTGTTCTCCGACAATCCGTTCGTCCTCGTGGTCAATCCGGCGCTGCCGGTGCATTCGGTCGCGGACCTGGTCGCGCTCGCCAACCGCACCCCAGGCGGGCTCGCCTATGCATCGAACGGCCATGGCGGCGCCGGTCATCTCTACGCCGAGCTGTTGAAGAGCATGACCGGCATCGCGATGACGCATGTGCCCTACAAGGGACTTGCGCCCGCCTTCAACGATGTGGTCGCCGGCCATGTGCCGCTGATGTTCGGCGATTTCGGAACGGCGCTTCCGCTGATCAGGGCCGGCCAGTTGCGCGCACTCGGCGTGACGACCGCGCAGCGCGTCGCCGCCGCTCCCGATCTTCCTCCGCTCTCGCAGGCCGGCCTGCCCGGCTATGTCGCTTCATCCTGGCAGATGGTGGCCGGGCCGGCGGGGCTCCCCCAGCCGATCCTGCACAAGCTCAATGGGGAGCTGCGCGCCATCATGGCCGAGCCCGATATCCAGAAGGATTTTGCCGACCGCGGCGTCATTCCGGTCGTGAGCCCGCCGCCCGAAGCGCTGCAAGGCTATGTCAGGTCCGAGATCGTGCGCTGGGGCAAGGTGGTCGAGCAGGCCGGCGCCACCGGCTCGCAATAGGTCCGCCCGGCGACCGCCAAAGGCGGTCGTTGCCCCGCTCGCCCGCTTGCACATATAAGGCGACAACGACAGGCGCCCCATGAGCACGCTCGCCAACCACGCTTTCATCAAGATGAACGGACTCGGAAACGAGATCGTGGTGGTCGACATGCGCGGACAGGCCGGCACGATCACCGCGGACGAGGCGCGCGCGGCCGCGCAACCCGACGGCGCGCCGTATGATCAACTCATGGCCCTGCACACGGCGCGCGCGCCCGGCACGGACGCGTATGTCCGCATCTACAACAGCGACGGCTCGGAGGCGGGCGCGTGCGGCAACGGCATGCGCTGCATCGCCGAGCTGCTGTTCAAGGAGACCGGCAAGCCCACGCTGACGTTCGAGACCAAGGCCGGATTGCTGGACTGCTGGAAGGACGATGCGCCCGGGTTGTCGACGGTCGACATGGGCGCGCCGCGGTTTGCCTGGCACGAGATCCCGCTGGCCAAGGCGGTCGACGACACCCGCGCGATCGACCTGCAGATCGGACCCGCCGGCAAGCCGATCCTGCGCGCGCCGTCGGTGGTGAGCATGGGCAACCCGCATGCCATTTTCTGGGTCGGCGACGTCAACGATTACGACCTGGCGAAGCTCGGGCCGCCGTTGGAGCACGATCCGATCTTTCCCGAGCGGGCGAATATTTCACTGGCGCAGGTGGCGTCGCGCGAGCACATCGTGTTGCGCACCTGGGAGCGCGGCGCCGGTCTTACCCGGGCGTGCGGATCGGCCGCCTGCGCGGCGGCGGTCGCCGCGGCGCGCCTCGATCGCACCGGCCGCGTGGTGACGGTGACGCTGCCGGGCGGCGACCTGCGCATCTGTTGGCGCGAACGCGACGACCACGTGCTGATGACCGGCCCAGTGGAGTTCGAATACGAAGGCAAGTTCGCGCCGGCGCTTTTTGCCAAACAGGGAGCGGCGTAGGTGGGCAGCGGCGTGAACGGCGATGTCCCGATGTGCGTGGTGCCGCGCGTTTGCTCACCCCGCGCGGTCGCGCGGCGATGAGCGTCGACGTCATCACCTTCGGCTGCCGGCTCAACACCTATGAGTCCGAGGTGATCCGTCGCCAGGCGCGGGCCGCGGATCTTCCCGAGACCGTCGTCTTCAACACCTGCGCGGTGACCGCCGAGGCGGTGCGGCAATCGCGTCAGGCCATCCGCCGGCTCAAGCGCGAGCGGCCGGCGGCGCGCATCGTGGTCACGGGTTGCGCGGCGCAGACCGAGCCTGGACGCTTCGCGGACATGCCCGAGGTCGCGCTGGTCCTGGGCAACGAGGAGAAGCTCAGCGCACAGGCCTGGCGCGCGCACCGGGACGTGCTGGCGCGTGCGCCGTTCGGCATCGCCGCCGAGGAGAAGGTCGCCGTCAACGACATCATGATGGTGACGCAGACGGCGACGCATCTCATCGACGGCGTCGAAGGGCACGCGCGCGCCTTCGTGCAGGTGCAGAACGGCTGCGACCACCGCTGCACCTTCTGCATCATCCCCTATGGCCGCGGCAATTCGCGTTCGGTGCCGATGGGTGAGGTGGTCGCGCAGGTGCGCACGCTGTGCGCGCGCGGCTATCGCGAAGTCGTCCTCACCGGCGTCGATCTCACCAGCTACGGCGCCAATCTTCCGGGCGCGCCGAAGCTTGGCACGCTGGTCAAGCAGATCCTCAAACACGTGCCGGAGCTCGAGCGGTTGCGGCTCTCGTCGATCGATTCGATCGAAGCCGATCCCGGCCTGCTCGATGCGTTTGCGAGCGACGCACGGCTGATGCCGCATCTGCACCTGTCGCTGCAGTCGGGCGACGATCTCATCCTGAAGCGGATGAAGCGCCGGCACCTGCGCGCCGATGCCATCGCCTTCTGCGAGCAGGTGCGCCGCCTGCGGCCCGACGTGGTGTTCGGCGGCGACATCATCGCCGGCTTCCCGACCGAAACCGAGGACATGTTCGCCCGCTCGCTCGATCTGGTCGAGGAATGCGGGCTGACGCATTTGCATGTGTTTCCGTTCTCGCCCCGGCCGGGGACGCCGGCCGCGCGTATGCCCCAGCTTGCATCCGACATCGTCAGGGATCGCGCGCGCCGGCTGCGCGCAAAAGGTGAGACGGCCCTGCGCCGGCATCTCGATGCGCAGGTGGGCCTCACGCGCAAGGTGCTGACCGAATTCAACGGCATCGGCCGCACCGAGCATTTCACGCCGGTACGGCTCGATGCGTCAGTCATGCCCGGCATGATTCTCGACCTCACCTTCACCGGGCACAACGGACGGCAACTGCTCGCGGCGTAGAACGCGATGTGATAAGCATCACCGGCATAATCGGAACGACCACTATGACCGCCATGACCGTTTCACCTGATCACCTCGTCACCAGCATGGATGCGCTCGAGCGGCTCTATGACGAGCCATTCGGTCCGTCCCTGGTCAAGGAAACCGACCGCATCACCGGGCCGTATCGCGCCTTCATCGAAGCGGCGCCGTTCTTTGCGCTGGCGTCGGGCGGCCCCGACGGGTTCGACTGCTCGCCGCGCGGCGACGCGCCGGGCTTCGTGCGGGTCGCCGACGAGAAGACGCTGCTCATCCCCGACCGCCGCGGCAACAACCGCATCGACACGTTGCGAAACATCATCCACGACCCGCGCGTGGCGCTGTTGTTCCTGATTCCGGGCTGCGGGGAGACGATCCGCGTGAATGGCCGCGCC
The DNA here is from genome assembly GCA_963725065.1 of uncultured Alphaproteobacteria bacterium. Taxonomy (GTDB): domain Bacteria; phylum Pseudomonadota; class Alphaproteobacteria; order Rhizobiales; family Xanthobacteraceae; genus VAZQ01. The sequence goes on along the minus strand of CAVRXD010000020.1, from coordinate 46,256 downwards.
ACGATCTCAACGGATCCGGCGCTGACGCAAAGCTTCGTCATCGACGGCAAGGCGCCGCGCACGGTGATCGTCGTTACGGTCGAACGCATCTACTATCAGTGCGCCAAGGCGATCGTGCGCTCGAAACTGTGGGACGCGTCGCGCCATGTGGAGCGCAAGAGCCTGCCGAGCGCCGGCACGATCCTCGCCGATCTCACCCAGGGCAAGATGGGCGGCCCGGAGCACGACCGCACCGCGCCCGAGCGGCTGAAGGCGACGCTGTATTGATCGCAGCGACGTCATTCAAGCCGACGTGTCGTTCCGCCATCCGCAAGCATGGACTTTCGGGGCGGATCATAACTACCCGCGTTGTCATGCCCGGGCTTGACCCGGGCATCCATCGAAAAAAAGTTGTCATCGAAGAGGATGGATTGCCGGGTCAAGCCCGGCAATGACGCGGATAGACCACGGACGACACGTCGATATCATTCGCTGGCCTTGAGTGTGTCTCCGCTCCAGCCGCATGCGCGCAGTTGTTCCTGCATGTGCGGCGGCACCGGCGCGGTCACCTGGATCGGCGCGCGGTTCTTATAGAGCGGCACCACGATGTCGCGGGCGTGCAGATGGAGGCCCGGTCCGCCGGTGCGCGGCGCGCTGCCATAGACGCTGTCGCCCAGGATCGGCCAGCCCATGGCGGCGCAATGCACGCGCAGCTGATGGGTGCGGCCGGTGAGCGGCTCCAGCGCCAGCCAGGTGAGATGGTGCGTGTCTGTGTCCTCGCCGTCGCGCCGCGAGGGAGCGATGCTCTCTCCCCTTGCTCGGTCTGCTCCCTCCCCCGACGGAACCCGGGCTTGCCCGGGTTCCGCGCTATTTGCGTTGGGGGAGGGGTGGGGAGGGGGGTCGTTGTTGTTGAGCGAGCTTCGTCCGCCAGCTGCTACCCCCACCCCCAACCCCTCCCCACAAGGGGGAGGGGAGGAACTCGCGGCAAGATCGGTCCCAACCGCTTGAGCGGACGATCCGGAGGGCAATTGCATCCGCCCCAGCACTTTCCACGTGGTCACCGCCGGCTGGCCCTGCGGGTCGTGCTTCATCCACCAGCCGCGGGTGGCGTCCTTGCGGCCGAGCGGCAGGTCGATCCGGCCCTCGTCGTCCGCCGGTCCACCCTCCACCAGCGCCCAGTAGGTCTTGCCGACACGGCCGGCCTTGAACAGCCGGCCAAGCTCGGCCAGCGCCTTGCGGTGGCGACCGAGCACGAGACAGCCCGAGGTGTCGCGATCGAGCCGATGCGCGAGTGCGGGGGCGCGCGGCAGCCCGAACCGCAACGCGCCGAAATAATCTTCCAGACTCTCGCCGCCCTTGGGGCCCTTGTGCACGGCGAAGCCCGCCGGCTTGTCGAGCACCAGCATCAGGCCGTCGCGATAGAGCAGGCGAGCGATGATCTCTTCGGGGGTCACGGTCACTTACCAAGGTTCGGGGAAACCGCTATCACGGCCGTCCTTGTGAGCGAAGTGAAGTGAAGCGTTCGGACGGACATGAACGATCAACCGGAAGAGAAGCAGAGCTGGTGGCAGCGGCTGAGCGGCGGGCTCAAGCGCACGTCGGCGTCGATCGGCGGCGCCGTCGCCGATCTCGTGGTCAAGCGCAAGCTCGACCAGGAGATGCTCGACGAGATCGAGGAGGTGCTGATCCGCGCCGATCTCGGTCTCGATACCGCGGTGAAAATCGCGGCCGCGGTCGGCGAAGGCCGCTACGACAAGTCGATCACCTCGGACGAGGTGAAGGCGGTGGTCGCGGCGGAGGTGGAGAAAGTCCTCGCGCCGGTCGCGAAGCCGCTGAACGTCGACGGAGAGAAGCCCTTCGTCGTGCTGGTCGTGGGCGTCAACGGCTCCGGCAAGACCACGACCATCGGCAAGCTTGCGGCCAAGCTCCACGCCGAAGGCCGCTCGGTCATGCTTGCCGCCGGCGATACGTTTCGGGCCGCGGCCATCGATCAGCTCAACATCTGGGGCGGCCGCAGCGGCGCCACGGTCATCGCCCGGGCGCCGGGCTCGGACGCCGCGGGCCTCGCCTTCGATGCCCTCACGCAAGCTCGCGTCGAGGAGGTCGACGTGCTGCTGGTGGACACCGCCGGCCGCCTGCAGAACAAGGCGGTGCTCATGGATGAGCTGGAAAAGATCGTGCGGGTGATGAAGAAGGTCGACCCGGCGGTGCCGCACGCCGTTCTACTGGTGCTTGACGCCACGGTCGGGCAGAACGCGCTGTCCCAGGTCGAAGTGTTTCGCGACATCGCCGGGGTCACCGGGCTGGTCATGACCAAGCTCGACGGGACCGCGCGCGGCGGCATCCTGGTCGCCATCGCGGCTAAATTCGGACTGCCGGTGCATTTCATCGGCGTGGGCGAAAGCATCGACGACCTCGCGCCGTTCTCGGCCAGGGACTTCGCGCGCGCGGTCGCGGGGGTCGAATGAGACGAGGTTGCGTTCACTCGCTTGTCATGCCCGCGCAAGCGGGCATCCAGTAAACTGTCATCGTGTCGCATGACTCATCGGACCAATCACGCTACACAGCCGCCATGAACGCGAAAAAACCGCAGCTCAATCCCATGCTCAAGATCGTGCTCGATCTCGGGCCGCTGGTGCTGTTCTTCGTCGCCAACTCGCGCCCCGCGCTGTTCCTGCCGCTGGTGGCGCCGATCCTGCCCGCCGATATCGCCACCGGCGAACGCGCCGGCATCTTCGTCGCGACCGCGGTGTTCATGGTCGCGATCGTGGCCGCGCTGGTGGTGTCCTATGTCATGACCCGGCATCTACCGGTCATGCCGATGGTCACCGCGATCATCGTCCTGGTGTTCGGCTCGCTCACGCTCGTCCTGCACGACGAGCATTTCATCAAGCTCAAACCGACCATCATCTATCTGCTGTTCGGCGGGGTGCTGCTCGGTGGGCTCGCGTTCGGCAAGCCGCTCCTGAGCATGGTGTTCGATTCCGTGTTTCACCTCACCGAAGAGGGTTGGCGCAAGCTGACGGTGCGCTGGGCGCTGTTCTTCTTCGCGCTCGCGATCCTCAACGAGATCGTTTGGCGCACCCAGACCACCGATGTCTGGGTCAGCTTCAAGGTGTTCGGGGTGGTGCCGCTGACGTTTCTGTTCGGCGCGTTGCAGTATCCGCTGCTGACGAAATATGCCGCGCCGGAGACGAAGGAGGCGGGCGAGTAACGCCTTACGATGGCGGCGCCGCCGCCAGCGCCTTCTCGATCGCGGGCTTCAATCCCTTGTCGAGATTGTCCGGGGTGATCGGTCCGATCAGCTTGTAGGCGATGCGCCCGTCGCGGCCGACGACGAAGGTTTCCGGTACGCCGTACACGCCCCACTCGATCGCCGCACGGCCATTGCGGTCAATTCCGTTGGCCACGAAGGGATTGCCATACCGGCCGAGAAAGCGCCGCGCATTGTCGGCCTCGTCCTTGTAGTTGATGCCGGCGACGCGCAGCCGCCGGTCGGCCGCGAGGTTCAGCAGCAGCGGCGCTTCCTCGCGGCAAGGCACGCACCATGACGCCCACACGTTGAGCACCGTCACTTCGCCCTTGAAATCCGCGCTGTCGATGCCGGGCACGGCCTTGCCGTCGCGCTCGAGCGCGGGGAGCGGGGGGAGATTGGTGGGCGGAGCAACGTGTCCGATCAAGGCGGACGGGATGCGGGAGGGATCGCCGGCGCCGAGCCGAAACATGAACAGCGCGGCGAGCGCGAGAAACGCCAGCAGCGGGAGCAATACCAGCATGCGGCGCCGCCACGCACCCGTGTCCTTGTCGATCACGTTATTGTCGGTCGCGCTCACGCCTTGTCCTCCTGCGCGCGCCCCGAACGCCGCCTGATCCCGTGCGCCTCGAACTCGTTGAGCACGCGGTTCAGATGCCGGCGCTCGAACACGATCCACGCCACCAGCCCGGCCACGATCGCGATGGCCGCGACATAGGCGGTCACGATGAAGCCGACATGGGGACCGAGATTCATCGTCACAGCCCCGTCGCGGCGTCCGCCTGCATGATCAGCAGGGTGCGTACGCGCCGCCGCATGATCTCGTTGCGCATGGCAGCCAGATGCAGCGCCAGAAACAACAGCGTAAACGCGATCAGCATCACGATCAGCGGCACGAGGATGGTCGGATGGATCGTCGATCCGCCCAGGCGCAGCACCGACGCGGGCTGATGCAGCGTGTTCCACCAGTCGACGGAAAACTTGATGATCGGGATGTTGATCGCGCCGACCAGGGTGAGCACCGCCACCACCCGCGCCGCGCGCGTCGGGTCTTCGATCGTCCGCCACAACGCGATCACGCCGAGATACATCAGGAACAGGACCAGCACCGAGGTCAGCCGCGCGTCCCACACCCAGTAGGTGCCCCACATCGGCCGGCCCCAGAGCGAGCCGGTCACGAGGCACATCAGGGTGAACGCCGCGCCGATCGGCGCCGCGGCCTTGGCGGCGACGTCGGCGAGCGGATGGCGCCAGACCAGCGTGCCGAGGCCGGCGATGCTCATCAATATCCAGGCGAGGGTGCCGAGCCACGCCGCCGGGACGTGAATGAACATGATCTTCACGGTCGCGCCCTGCTGGTAGTCGTCGGGCGCGAAGTAGGCCTGGCTGATGCCGAAAGCGAAGGCGATCAGCGTCGCGACCGCGAGCCAGGGCAATATCCTGTCGGTCAGCGCCAGGAAGCGGGACGGATTGGCGAGATCGGTCAGTCTCATCGCAACTCCCTACAGATGCGTTTCTTATTCATGCGCCAAGCGGTCCGCAATGTAGCGACCGCAATGTGGCAATCCCAATGCGGGGCGTCTTGGCTTGCCGGGTTTTCACGATCACGTCATTCCCCACGCCGCCTCTATTCCAATCCCTGTCGCAGCCCGATGGCGGCGCTCAGCGGACCGATCACCAGGCTCGCCAGCGTCAGCGCGCACAGGATGCTGAACGGCGTGCCGAACGGGATCGGTCCGACGATCGCTGCGTTCGACGCCGCAACACCGAAGATCAGCACGGGAATTGTCAACGGCAGAACCAGGATCGCGAGCAGGAGCCCGCCACGCCGCAGTGCAACCGTCAGCGCCGCGCCGATGAGGCCGATGAAGGTCAGCGCGGGCGTGCCCGCGAGCAAGGTCAGCGCGACCGCGCCGGTCGCCTTCGGCTCGAGGTTGAGCAGGAGACCCAGCAGCGGCGCGGCGATCACCAGTGGCAGCCCGGTGGTGAGCCAATGCGCGAGCGCCTTGGCGGCGAGCGCCAGCTCGAGCGGCACGCGCGCCGTCAGGATCAGGTCGAGCGAGCCGTCCTCGTGGTCCATGGCAATGAGCCGGTCGAGCGCGAGCAGGTTCGCGAGCAGTGCCCCCAGCCACAGAATGGCCGGCCCGATCCGCGCCAGCAGCGCGAGATCGGGGCCGAGCGCGAGCGGGACCAGCGTCACCACGATCAGGAAGAACAGCACGCCGATCCATGCGCCGCCGCCCACGCGCACGGCGAGCCTGATGTCGCGCCGCAGAATGGCAGAGAGCGCGCTCATGCCGGCGGCGCCCGGAGAGGGAAACATCGAGCAAGCGGCCGAGTCATCGGCCAACTCCCAATCGCAGCTCCTTGGCCTGGTCGAGGCCGATCGGTCCATGCGCCGCGGCCAGGATCAGCCCGCTGCCGGCGAGATGAACGCGCATGAGCTCCGCCAGCATGGCTTGGCCCAGCGTGTCGAGCGCGGTGGTCGGCTCATCGAGCAACCAGATCGGCCGCTCGACCGCAATCAGGCGGGCAAGCGACAGGCGGCGGCGCTGCCCGGCGGAGAGATAGCTCGCGGGCAGCCGGGCCAGCCCGTCGAGACCGACGGCCGAAAGTGCTGCCGCTTCCTTGACCGCCGCTCCCTTGGCCGGCCCTTCGCCGAGAAAATGTGCCCAGAATGCGAGGTTCTCTCGCACCGTCAGCGAGGATTTCAGCGCGTCCTGGTGGCCGAGATAGTGGACGTGCTCACCGATGGTCAGTTCCGGATCGCCGCCTTCGACTTCGAGCCGGCCCGCATCCGGCCGCACCAGGCCCGCGACCAGCCGCAGCAGCGAAGACTTGCCCGCGCCATTGGGGCCGGTGACCAACAGCGCCTCGCCGGCACCGAGCGTGAAGCTCAGGCCGCGGAAGACCTGGCGGCCGCCCCGGACGCAGGCGAGATCGGTGCCGGCGAGGCGCATCATCGGCTGGCCCGCGGGTCGGACCGGCGAATTCGCGGATTCCGACGCGAGCCGGGCGTCGGACCGGCTCGGCCGGCCCGCCCTCGGATCGGAACCAGCCGCGAAAGAAATCCTGGTTTGTTGCCCATGCTGTTGAGGAGTGTCGATTTTCTGGAATGACGCCAAAAAAGACCCTATAAGCCATCGTCCCGCGCTCACTATCAACCCGCGCGGAGCTCGCGACCGACGACGAGGAAGCGCTTCCGGTATCTCCCTACCTTTAAGCCGCTGCCCTCCCCGGTTGGATGGGAACGATCACTATGACGTCACTCGACAGCTTTCGCTGCTGCAAACCGCTCAAGGTGGGCAGCAAGACCTACGCCCATTACAGCCTGCCGACGGCAGAGAAAAACGGCCTCAAGGGAATCTCCCGGCTGCCGTTTTCATTGAAGGTGCTGCTGGAGAACCTGCTGCGCAACGAGGATGGCCGCTCAGTCACCAAAGAGGACATCCAGGCGGTGGCGCAGTGGCTCAAGACCAAGACCTCGGAACGCGAGATGGCTTTCCGGCCCGCGCGCGTGCTGATGCAGGACTTCACCGGCGTGCCGGCGGTGGTCGATCTCGCCGCCATGCGCGACGCCATGAAGCTGCTGGGCGGCGATCCGAAGAAAATCAATCCGCTGGTTCCCGTCGACCTCGTCTGCGATCACTCGGTCGCGGTGACGTTCTTCGGCACCAACAACGCGGTCAAGAAGAACGTCGAGGAGGAATACCGGCAGAACCGGGAGCGCTACGAATTCCTCAAGTGGTCGCAGAAGTCGTTCGACGATTTCCGCGTGGTGCCGCCGGGAACGGGCATCTGCCACCAGGTCAACCTAGAATATCTGTCGCAGACGGTGTGGAGCAAGAAGGACAAGGTCAAGGTCGACGGCAAGGTGACCGCGATCGACGTCGCCTATCCGGACACGCTGGTCGGCACCGACTCCCACACCACCATGGTCAACGGCCTCGCCGTGCTCGGCTGGGGCGTCGGCGGCATCGAGGCGGAGGCGGCCATGCTCGGTCAGCCCTATTCGATGCTGCTGCCGGAAGTCATCGGCGTGAAGTTCACCGGCAAGCTCAAGGAAGGGGTGACGGCCACCGATCTCGTGCTCACGGTCACGCAGATGCTGCGCAAGCGCGGCGTGGTCGGCAAGTTCGTGGAGTATTTCGGCCCGGGCCTCGCCAATCTCTCGATCGCCGATCGCGCCACCATCGGCAACATGTCGCCCGAATACGGCGCGACCTGCGGGTTCTTCCCGGTCGACGACGATACGCTGCGCTATCTCACCGATACCGGCCCGGCCTGCCGCGCAGGTTGCGCTGGTCGCCGCCTATTGCAAGGCGCAGGGCCTCTACCGCACCAAGTCGACGCCCGACCCGGTCTTCACCGACATCCTCAAGCTCGAACTGTCGCAGGTCGAGCCTTCGCTCGCCGGGCCCAAGCGTCCGCAGGACCGCGTCGCGCTCCGGGATGTGAAGGCCGGATTCACGATGGCGATGGAGAAAGAGTTCAACAAGGGCGGCGACGGCGGCAAGGACACCTTCGATCTGCATCCGGCGCTCGCCACCTCGGTGGACAAGAACTTCGGCAAGGCTGGAGGCTCGAAACGGGTCCCGGTCGAGGGCCGCGAGCACGATCTCGGCCACGGCGACGTCGTGATCGCCGCGATCACCTCCTGCACCAATACCTCGAACCCGAACGTGATGATCGGCGCCGGGCTGCTGGCGCGCAAGGCGGTGGCCAAGGGCCTGACCGTCAAGCCGTGGGTCAAGACCTCGCTTGCACCGGGTTCGCAGGTGGTCGCCGAATATCTCGACAAATCCGGGTCTGCAGAAGGATCTGGACAAGCTCGGCTACAACCTGGTCGGCTTCGGCTGCACCACCTGCATCGGCAATTCCGGTCCGCTCGCGCCCGAGATCTCCAAGACCATCAACGACAAGGATCTCGTCGCCGCGGCGGTGCTGTCCGGCAATCGCAATTTCGAAGGCCGCGTCAACGCCGACGTGCGCGCGAACTATCTGGCCTCGCCGCCGCTGGTCGTCGCCTATGCGCTCGCGGGGTCGATGTATTCCGATCTCCTCAAGCAGCCGCTCGGCCTCGACAAGCAGGGCAAGAAGGTCTTCCTCAAGGACATCTGGCCCTCGAGCCGCGAGATCAGCGGCGTCGTGCGCAAGACCATCAACAAGCAGATGTTCGCCAAGAAATACGCCGACGTGTTCAAGGGCGACACGAATTGGCGCAGCATCCAGGTGAAGGGCGGCTTGACCTACGGCTGGGACAAGAAGTCGACCTACGTGCAGAACCCGCCGTACTTCGTCGGCATGGGCAAGCATCCGGCGCCGCTCACCGACATCGTCGATGCGCGCGTGCTGTGCCTGCTGCTGGACTCGATCACGACCGACCACATCTCGCCGGCGGGCTCGATCAAGCTGGACTCGCCCGCGGGCAAGTATCTGACCGAGCACAAGGTGAAGCCGGGCGACTTCAACCAGTACGGCACGCGCCGCGGCAACCACGAAGTGATGATGCGCGGCACCTTCGCCAATATCCGGCTCAAGAACCAGATGGTGCCGGGCGTCGAAGGCGGCGTCACCGTTCACTTCCCGTCACGCCAGCGGATGTCGATCTTCGACGCCGCCATGCGCTACAAGAACGACAAGGTCCCGCTGGTGATCTTTGCCGGCAAGGAATACGGCAGCGGATCCTCGCGCGACTGGGCGGCCAAGGGTCCGAGTCTGCTGGGCGTGCGCGCCGTCATCACCCAATCGTTCGAACGCATCCACCGGTCGAATCTCATCGGCATGGGCGTGCTGCCGTTGTGCTTCGAGGAGGGCACGTCGTGGCAGACGCTCGGCCTCAAGGGCGACGAGCAGGTGACCATCCGCGGGCTGCACGGCGAGATCAAGCCGCGCCAGCGGATGATGGCGGAAATCGTCGCCTCCGACGGCAGGCTCAAGCGGATTCCGCTCCTGTGCCGCATCGACACCCTCGACGAGCTCGACTATTTCAAGCACGGCGGGATCCTTCAGTACGTGCTGCGCCAGCTGGTGGCGGCCTAGCCCCGCCTTTCCCTCTCCTCCCGAGCCCTCATTCCGGCTCACCTCGAATTGAGTGGCGGGTGATCGTGTGGCTGACTATGAATAATGGCGGCGGATCGACGAAACGGCCCCGGTCTATCTAAGTCGGGAAGGGATCGTAATGGTACGGCGTTGTCTCGCTTACGCGGCAGTGGTCATTTGTTCCTCCGTTGCATCGCATGCATCCGCGCAGGCCGAGCCGCGTGCCGTGATCGAATTGTTCACCAGCCAGGGTTGCTCATCGTGCCCGGCGGCTGACAAGCTCCTGGGCGAGCTCGCGGCCGATCCGACGCTGGTGCCGATCAGCGTCCCCATCGACTATTGGGATTATCTCGGCTGGAAGGATACGCTGGCGGATCCTCGCAACACCGCCCGGCAAAAATCCTACGCGCATGTGCGCGGCGACGGGCAGGTCTACACGCCGCAAGTGGTGGTGAACGGCAGCGTGCACGCCCTGGGCAGCGACAAGTCCGCAATCGAGCAGGCCATCCTCAAGACCCGCAAGAACGGCGCCATGTCGCTGCCGCCCGTGACACTGACGTTCGTTGACGGCAAACTGAACGTCGCCGTTCCCGATGTTGCGGGCGGCGAGACCGGCGGCGAGGTCTGGCTGTTCGGGTTGGTCAAGGCGGCGACGATCATGATCGGGCGTGGCGAGAACAAGGGACGCACGGTCACCTATCACAACGTGGTGCGGCGCTGGATCAAGCTCGGCGATTGGAGCGGCAAGGCCAACGCCTGGAGCGTTCCGGTGCAGAAGCTCAAGGGTGACGGCGTCGATGAAGCCGCGGTCTTGGTGCAGGGCGGCACGGCGGAAAAGCCCAAGGCCATTCTTGGCGGCACGCTGGCGGCGATTCACTAAAGCAGACGATCCATTAAAGCAGACGGCGACGACGCCGGAAGCGAAGCGCGGCGAGCTTCGGTCCTCGTTGATGCGCGTCGGACGAAAAACGGGCCGGCTGCGAGCCGGCCCGAAGTGTCTGGCTTAAACCGTACGCGGAACTCTAGCTTGCGTCTAACGCACTTTATGCTGTGACGTTCACTGAGTGACGTGCAGCCAAGTGACGTTCAGCGAGCGGGCCCGATCCGCCCCGAACTCCGGGGGGCTGGGGGGCTGAGATGTCCGGTGTCAGAGACAGACCGGGCCCTGAGGCAACGATCGAAAACTCGCATTTCCGCTTGGCCCGTGGTTGGCCGGAATTGGGCAGTATTATGATTCCATTGACGAATCCGTGAGGTGCAACTGTCATTGGGTCGCGGCGCCGTGTAGGTGACGCGATCGCGAACCATTTCCTCTTGCCGACGCTTGCGTCCGGCGCAATCATCGTCATCGGCACGTCACACTGAAAGGAGGCGCCGCATGAGCTACGGCGATACTGAGCCGAGCGAGTTTCACGGGGGCGCCCCCGCGGGCCCTTCGCCCTTCGCCCCCCCGAGCCGCGTGACGTTCGACCGGCGCGAGCTCAACCGAATTTTCAGTCTGTACGGCCGTAAGGTGGCGGCCGGTGAATGGCGGGATTACGCCATCGACTTCCTCAAGGACCGCGCGGTGTTCTCCGTGTTTCGCCGCGCCTCGGAAGTCCCGATCTATCGCATCGAAAAAAATCCGAAGCTTGCGCGCCGCCAGGGCGCCTACAGCGTGATCTCCGCCACCGGCCTGATCGTGCGGCGCGGGCACGAGCTCGATCGCGTGCTGCACTCCATCGACACATCGCTGAGCGTGGTCGCGGGATAGCGCGCCCCGGGAACGTCAAATCCACCGCACTAGGGAGCGGTGGTCGCACCGGCACCAAGCGGGCGCTGCATCAACACGCTGTCGAGCCAGCGTCCGAACTTGAAGCCGACATTGTCGAACGTACCCACCATGCGGAAGCCGGCGCCGCGGTGAAGCTCGATCGAGCCGGCATTGGCGGAATCTCCGATCACCGCGATCATCTGCCGGAAACCTGCCGCCGCCGCATCCGCGATCAGGCGTTCGATCAGCGCGCGGCCCACGCCCCTGCGGTGCGATCGCGGCGCGACATAGATCGAATCCTCGACGCTCCAGTGATAGGCCGGGCGCGCGCGATAGGGCCCGGCATAGGCGTAGCCCGCGATCTCGCCTTCGATTTCCGCCACCAGGTAGGGATAGCCGCCGCCCAACAGCGCCTCGTAGCGGCGCGTCATTTCCTTCTGGTCCGGCGGTTGGAGCTCGAAGGATGCCGTGCCGTGGCGCACGGCGTGGTCGTAGATTGCGGTGATGACAGCGAGATCGTGCGGCAGGGCGGCGCGGATGAGCATTGCTGGGACGGCGCAGACCGAGGACGGAGACAATGCGCACAGGATACAGACAATGACGCGCGGAAATAAATAGCCGGTCGTGCCGCGCCGCCGGTCGCATTCGTGCAAAAGAAAAACGCCCCGGCGATGAGCCGGGGCGCTGCAGTCCAGATCCTGTCTTCCGTGCGTCAGCGGCGGTCGCCGAGGAAGCGCAGCATGAACAGGAACAGGTTGATGAAGTCGAGATAGAGCGTCAGTGCGCCCATCACGGCCTTGCGGCCGACGACGGTGCCGTCCTCCATCGGATCGTACATCTCCTTGATCTTCTGGGTGTCCCAGGCGGTGAGGCCTGCGAAGATCAGCACGCCGGCGGCGGAGATCACGAAGTCGAGCCCGGTGCTCTTGAGGAACAGGTTGACCAGCATGGCGATCAGCAGCCCGATCAGGCCCATGACCAGGAACGATCCCATCGCGGACAGATCGCGTTGCGTCGTGTAGCCGTAAAGACTGAGTGCACCGAACGACGCCGCCGAGATGAAGAACACGCGCGCGATCGACGCGCCGGTATAGGTCAGAAACACCGACGACAGCATCAGTCCCAGCAGGGCCGCGTACACCATGAACAGCGTGAACGCCGTCGAAGGCGCCAGCGAGTTGATGCGCCAGCTGATCAGGAAGACGAGGCCGAGCGTCCCGAGAAACAGAACCAGCACCGCCGGTCCGCTGAAGATCGCCTGACCGAAGGACGTCAGCCCGACGATGGCGCCATTGGCGTTGGTGACGACGGCGGCCTGGTACGTGAACCAGGAGACGACGCCGGTGAGTGCCACGCCCATGGCCATGTAGTTGTAAATGCGGATCATGTAGGCCCGCAGGCCCTCATCGATCGCAACTGCCCGGTCCGCACCGACGCTGCGTCTGGCAGCCGCGTAGTTCCGGTCGAAATCCGACATGGAAGTTTCCCTCTCTCTATTCCGGCCCGAGGGCCGGCTCATGTGGGCGCCGTACCGGCGAGCGGCAGGCGTCCGATGCGCGGAATCTAGTGCGGGACGGGTTCCGGCGCCAGATGCCACCGACGGGATTTGTTGGCGACAAGCTGCCGCCCGGCATCGCCCCGGCAGGTTACATTCTAGCAATCTATCGGCGACGGCATGTTGGCGGCGAGGCGCGGCGTGTTGTCGCTTGCGCGCGGGCCCGAACCGACGCTCCCCGGAGATTACAGGTTGCGGAGTACGGACGCCGGCTTCTGGCCGAGCGCGGTGAAGGTGCCGACCAGCCCGAGCAGCACCGTCGCGGCGATGGCGCCGGCGGCCGCCGCCAGCAACGGGCCCGGCAGCCAGACGAACGACAGGTTCATGACCCTGGTGATGATCAAGGCGGCGGCCGCCGAGCCCGCCGCCACGCCGAACAGCGCGGTGGCGACGCCGAGCGCGAGATATTCGAGCGCATAGGCCGACAGCAGCCGCATCCGGGTCGCACCGACGGTCTTGAGGATGACGGCGTCGTAGACGCGGTGCCGGTGTCCGGCCGCGAGCGCCCCGCCCAGCACCAGCACCGCCACCACCAGGGTGAGTACGCTCGCGCCGCGGATCGCGAGCGTGAGGTTCGTCACGATATGGCCGATGGAATCCAGTGCCTCCCGTACGCGCACGGTGGTGATCGCCGGAAAGGCATCCGCCATCGCTTTCAGCAGTCCCGCTTCCGCATCGCTCGAGCCGCCGCCGGGATACGTCAGTGTGGCGATGTGGGTGTGCGGGGCGGCGCGGAAGGTGGCGGGCGAGAACACCATGACGAAGTTGATGCCGAGGCTCTGCCAGTCGACCGTGCGCAGATTGGCGACGGTTGCGATCAGATTGCGGCCGAGCACGTTCACCGTGACCTGGTCGCCGAGCGTGAGGCCGAGCCCGTCCGCGATGCGCTTCTCCAACGACACCAGCGGTGGTCCCTGGTAGTCCGGCGCCCACCACTGTCCGGCGATCAGGCGCGATCCGGCCGGGACCTCGTCGCCATAGGTGATGCCGCGATCGCTCTGCAGCGCCCAGGTGGTGTCGGGCGACGGCTTGAGGTTTTCGGCCGCGACGCCCTTCGCGGCCACGATCCGTCCGCGCAACATGGGCACGCGCTCGAGCGTGGCACGCGGTGCGCGCGCATGAACGAAGGCGTCGAACCGGTCGGCCTCCGCGGCCGGGATGTCGACGAAGTAGAATGACGGCGCCTTGTCCGGCAAGGCCGCGAGGAATTGCCGGCGCAGATTGCCGTCGATCGCGATCACCGTCACCAGGACCGCGACGCCGAGGCCGAGCGACATGACGACGCTCGGCGTGACTGCGCCCGGCCGGTGGATATTGGCCAGCGCGAGCCGCACCACGGGAGAGGCCGGGCGCGGCAGCCGGCGTGCGCCCAGCATCAGCAGCGCCGCCACCAGCCGCAGCAGCACGAACACCGCCAGCGCCGCGGCGACGAAGATCGCGGCGATGCGCCGGTCGTAGGCGAGCGCGATGGCGATGCCGGCGAGCGCGCAGCCGACCAGCGCGGTTGCGACGATGTAGGGCCGGCGCGGCCAGTGCCGCTCGCTGGCGACCTCGTCGCGGAACAGTGCCGAGACCGGCACGTCATGGGCGCGGCCGAGCGGCCATAGTGCGAAGGCCGCGGCGGTCAGAAGCCCGTACAGCAGAGCCAGCGCAAGCTGACCCGGATGCACCGCCGGCGCGAGCGGCAATGGCAGCGCCGCGCCGAAGCCCCAGCTGATGAGAAACGGCAAGGCGGCGCCGACCGCGAGGCCCGGCAGCGCGCCGAGCGCGGCGAGCACCAGCACCTGGGTCAGATAGATCCGAAACACGCGCGAGCCGGTCGCGCCCAGCGCCTTGAGCGTGGCGATCGCGTCGCGGCGGCGGTCGAGATGGCCCTTGACCGCGTTGGCCACTCCCACGCCGCCGACCAGCAGCGCGGTGAGGCCGACCAGGGTTAGATACTGCGTGAAGCGTTCGACGTTGCGTTCGAGCGCGGGCGAAGCGTTGCTGCGCGACCGCACCTCCCAACCGGCTTCCGGCAGTTGGGCTTGCGCCGCCGCCGTCACGGCGCGCACGCCGGTATCGGTGGCGTCATTGTCGGGCAGGCGCAAGCGATAGTGCCAGCGCACGACGCTTCCGGGCTGCAGCAGTCCGGTCGCACGCAACGCCGCTTCGCTGATGAGGAGCCGCGGGCCGAAGCCGATGCTGCCGGCAAGCTTGTCCGGCTCCGACGTCAGCCCGGCGCGGATCTCGATGGCGGCGGCGCCCACCATGATGCGCGCGCCCGGTTTGAGATCGAGCCGCGCCACCAGCGCGGGATCGGCGGCGGCGCCGTACGCACCGTCGCGCTGCGCGAGCAGCGTGGCGAGCGGCTGCGGCGGATCGAGCGCGACCTCGCCGTAGAGCGGATAGGCGGCGTCCACGGCCTTCACCTCGACCAGCGCGCTGCGTCCGTCATCAGCGCGTTTACGCGCGTCTTCCGACGCGCTATGCGCGCGCGCCATGGCGCGCAAGGTGGCGGCGAGCGATAGGCGGCCGCGGTCGGCGAGGAACGCGCGCTCGTCCGCGCTCGCTTCACGCAGGCTCAGCGAGAACGCCAGGTCGCCACCGAGAATGACGCGGCCTTCGCGCGCGAGCCCGTCCGCGAGTCCGTCCGCGACCGAACCGATGCCGGCGATGGCCATCACTCCGAGCGCGATACAGGCGATGAAGACGTAGAAACCGCGCAGGCCGCCGCGCAGCTCACGGGCGGCGAAGCGCAGCGCCAGCGCGGGGTTGCGCCGCGTACGACTCTGGTCGAGCGCCACCGTCATCAGGCCTTCACCGCCTCGAGCCGCGGCGTATCCTCGATGCGGCCGGAGCGCAGGCGCACCACGCGATCGCAGCGCGCGGCCAGCGCGGCATCGTGGGTCACGAGCACGAGCGTGGTGCCGCGCTGCTCGTGGCCGGCGAACAGCAGCTCGATGATCTCCAGCCCCGTGGTCTCGTCGAGATTGCCGGTGGGCTCGTCGGCGATGAGGATGGCGGGATTGGGCGCCAGCGCGCGGGCGAGCGCCACGCGTTGCTGCTCGCCGCCAGACAGCTGGGCGGGATAGTGGTGTTTGCGTTCGTCCAGGCCGACGGCGGCAAGCTCCTGCGCCGCGCGCGCGTGGGCATCATCGATGCCGGCCAGCTCCAGCGGCACCGCGACGTTCTCCAGCGCCGTCATGGTGGGAATGAGATGGAAGGACTGGAACACGATGCCGACATTGCGGCCGCGGAAGCGGGCGAGGGCGTCCTCGCTCAAGGTGCTCAGGGCTTCGCCCGCGACCACGACCGAGCCGGTGTCGGCGCGCTCCAGCCCGGCCGTGACCATGAGCAGCGTGGACTTGCCGGAGCCGGAGGGGCCGACCAGGCCGATCGCCTCGCCCTGCCCTATATGCAGGTCGATGTCTTTGAGGATATGAACGCGCGCCGCGCCGCGCCCCAGCGAAAGATTGACGCCGCTGAGGGCGATCGCGGGGCCGTTGCGCCCAGACCGCGAGGTGTCGTGCATGTTCCGGTGCTCTGTGATGCCTGCGGTTGAGGCGGGCGACGGGCTGCCCCGGTCATATGGGGGTTGGCCCGCCTTGGTCCAGGTATTCGCCCTGGTTGTGGCGGCGCTGGCGCTCGCCGGCGGTGCCGGCGCGGCGGATGGTCCGGTGCGGATCGTGGCGCTCGGAGATTCCCTGACCGCCGGGCTCGGGCTGCCCGCCAACGCGGCCTTCCCGGCCAGGCTCGAACAGGCGCTCAAGGCCAAGGGAATGGCGGTCGAGATCAGCAATGCGGGCGTCTCCGGCGACACGGCGGTCGGCGGGCTAGCCCGGCTGGACTGGTCGGTGCCGGAGGGAACCGAGGCCGTCATCGTCGAGCTCGGCGCCAATGACACCCTGCGTGGGATCGACCCCAAGGTCACGCGCCAGGCGCTCGAGGAGATCGTGCGGCGCCTGCGCGGGCGCGGCATTGCCGTGCTGCTCGCCGGCATGCGGGCGGCGCCCAATCTAGGCCCCGACTATGCCCGCGATTTCGAGGCCATCTATTCCGACCTCGCGGCCCGGAACGACCTGCTGCTCTATCCCTTCTTCCTCGATGGCGTTGCCACCGATGCCAAGCTCAACCAGCGCGACGGCCTGCATCCGACCGCAGCCGGCGTCGACGCGATCGTGGCGCGCATCCTGCCTAAAGCGGAAGAGCTGGTGGCGCGGGCGCGCGGGAAGCGGGGCATGTGATTCCGTTCATGTGAATTGCAGTCATGTGAATGCCATTGGCAGGTGCGAATCTCCGCACGTTGCCCTATATGCTGATTCCAGCATTCCGATCGTGTCATGCCGCGCCTTTTTACCGGTCTCGAAATTCCCTCCGACGTCAGGCAGTCGCTCTCGATTTTGCGCGGCGGATTGCCGGGCGCGCGCTGGATCGACCCCGAGAACTACCATGTGACGCTGCGCTTCATCGGCGACGTCGATGACGTGATCGCGCACGAGGTCGCATCCCTGCTGGGACGCGTGCGGCGTGAGCCGTTCGAGTTGCGGGTGGAGGATCTCAAGTCCTTCGGCGGGCGCAAGCCGCGTGCGATCGTCGCGACGCTGGGGCCGGCCCAGGCTCTGATGGAGCTGCAAGCCGAGCACGAGCGGCTGATGCAGCGGGTGGGGCTGGAGCCGGAAGGACGAAAATATACGCCCCATGTGTCGCTCGCACGGCTGCGCGAATCGTCGAACCGCCAGGTGGCGGATTATCTGGCGGTACGCGCGCCGTTCCGCTCGCCGCCGTTCAAGGTGGCGCGCTTCGTGTTGTTCTCCTCGCGCGCGTCGGTCGGCGGCGGGCCCTACGTGATCGAAGCGGCTTATCCGCTGGCGGCCTGACTTTCCTGATCAGCTGCCGTCGTCTGGTTCGCCGTGGATCACACCGGCTTCAGCAAGCGCGACTGCACCTCCAGCATGGCGGTGGCAAAGCCGTGTCCGTCGGCAAGAATTTCGCGCATCAGCGACAGCGGCGTCGGCCGCGGCGTGGAAACCTCACCCACGACGCTCGAGAAATCGAAGCTCAGGTCGGCATCGTACTTGCGGGCGAGCTGCTGCATGCGCTTGTTGTCGGCCAGGCACGCCATGTGCAGGAACTTGAGACCGCGATTGCGCGCGGCGAGCAGCGTGCGCTCGAGCAGCACAGAACCGACGCCATGGCTCTGCCAGGGTTGCTCGATCGAGAAGGCGGCTTCGGCCTCGCGTGTTATCGGCGCGCCGATCGGCCGCAACTCCGCCGCGCCGCGCAGGGTCCCGTCGACGAAGAAGCCATGAATGACGGCGTCGATGCCGAACGACAGATTGGCGTAATCGGTGACGAACTGGTCCGATACCGCGCCCGCAAAGCGGTTGCGTCGACTGTCGGGATCGAGACGCAGCAGATGGTCGCGATAGGCCTCGGCTTCGCTGATCCACAGTTTGCGGATCAGCCCTCCGGGCGGTAGCGGCTCATGCATGGACGCATCCTTTGGTCGTTGACGAACCAGGCCCCATATATTGCGACGCAATATGAACCCTTAATGGCGCGGCGCGAAAAAGGTTCCGCGCTAAGCGCATGGCTCCTCGTCGGAAAACGGTATGGCGCCGAATGAGAGGGTCCTTTTCCTGGTCTGATCGACGGTCTTTTCTACCGCAATGCACCATAGGGTTGCAGACGCGCGGCGCGAATGCCGCGCGCTGCTCTTCGACCGCGTGTATAGGCGCCGGCGTGCGCGTTGCAGGGCACCGCCTCGTCCCGTGGGAGCGGGCATGCGTTTGCAGAGCGGCCTGACCCAAAGTTCGACTTGCGAGCGGCCGCGCGGGGCCGCTACATGCGGGTCCATCCCATGTCCATCCATCCACGCATGTCGGCTTCCATCTCGGTGCAGTACGCGGCGCGCGTCGCCGCCGGCAAGATCGAACGCGACAGCGCCCAGGAGGCCGTCGTCGCGGATCTGGCGCGGCTCGAGAAGCGCATCGCCCAGCATCGTCTCGCGCGCAAGTCGTCGTCGCTCGGGTGGCTGTTCGGGACCCGTGCGCGTGAGGCTGAGAATATCAAGGGCCTCTACATCTTCGGTGAGGTCGGCCGCGGCAAGACCATGCTCATGGATCTGTTCTTCGCGGCATCACCGGTCGCGCGCAAGCGACGCGTGCATTTCCACGAATTCATGACCGATGTGCACGAGCGCATCTACGTGTTGCGGCAGAAGGCGAAGCTGGGCGAAACCAACGGCGAGGATCCGATCGCGCTTACCGCCGTCGCGATCGCGCAAGAGACTTGGCTTCTGTGCTTCGACGAATTCCACGTCACCGATATCGCCGATGCGATGATTCTCGGGCGCTTGTTCAAGCGCCTGTTTGAGCTCGACGTGGTGGTGGTGGCGACCTCGAACGTGCCGCCGAGCGAGCTTTACGAGGACGGGCTCAACCGCGCGCTGTTTCTGCCGTTCATCGCGCTGATCGAACAGCACATGGAGATCGTGCCGCTGCGCGCGCGGGCGGATTTCCGGCTGGAGAAACTCGCCGGCGCGCCCGTGTGGTATGTCCCCGCCGATAGTGCGGCCGACGCGGCTCTCGACCAGGCCTGGCGCCGCCTGACCGCGGGCCACGTGGGAGAGGCGCAGGACCTGGTGGTGAAGGGACGCGCCGTCCACGTGCCGTGCGCAGCCATGGGGGTGGCGCGATTCACGTTCCACGATCTATGTCAGCAGCCGCTCGCCGCCGCGGACTATCTCAAGATCGCGCATGAATTTCATACCATCATAATCGATCATATTCCGGTCATGGACTACGAGCGTCGCGACGAGGCCAAGCGCTTCATCATTTTGATCGACATGCTCTACGACAATGCGATCAAGCTCATCGCCTCGGCCGAGGCCGAGCCCGACGCGCTCTATCGCGCGAGCGATGGCTTCGAGGCGTACGAGTTCAACCGCACCGCCTCGCGCCTCATCGAGATGCGCTCGCAGGCCTATCTTGCCTGGCCGCACGGTCATGGCCACGGGGTTGCCTCGGGGTCGGCGGAAGGCCTGGTGGAGACGTGAGACGAGAGAAGGCAGCCGCGGGAGGCGCCTATTCCGGCTTCACGCCGGCGGCCTTCACGATCGGCGGCCAGCGCCGCATTTCCTCGACGAGGAACGCGGCATAATTCTCCGTCGGCCAGATTTGCCGCTCGAAGCCGAGCTTTGCCATGCTGGCGGCGAGCTCCGGCGTCTTCATGGCTTCATTGGTCTCGAAATTGAGCTTGTGAATGATGTCGGCCGGTGTACCGGCGGGCGCGAGCAAACCGGCTGAAAAGCTCAGCGCGAGCTCCGGCAAGCCGCTTTCGACCATGGTCGGCACATCAGGCAAGTCCTTGCTCCGTGCCTGGGTGGTGACCGCCAGCGCCCGGACCTTGCCCTGCTGGATCAGCGGCAACAGCGTCGCCGTGGTCCCGAAATTCATCTGGATGCGGCCGCCGAGCATATCGGTGATGGCCTGCGCACCGCCCTTGTAGGGGATGCTGGCGATGTCGGTGCCGGTGACTGCCTTGAACGACTCGCCCAGGATCTGCGGCAGGGTGCCCAGGCCGAAACCGAAATTGAGCTGGCCCGGATTGGCCTTCGCGTAGATCACGAATTCGCGCACGGTGGTGGCCGGCACCGACGGTGCGATCACCAGCACCTGCGGGCTGTAGGCCAGCATCGCCACCGGCGCGAAGCTCTTGACCGGATCGTAATCGAGATTCGGATAGAGCGAGAATGACAGCACGAAACTGGTAGCGCCGATCAGCAGCGTGTAGCCGTCGGGGTCGGCGGTGGCCGCCAGCTTGGTGCCGATGGTGGTGCCGGCGCCGGGACGGTTGTCGATCACGATGCTCTGCCCCAGGCGTGCCGATACCTGCTGGGTGACGACGCGGGCCAGCACGTCGACCGGGGATCCCGGCGTGTATGGCACGATCACCTTGATCGGCTTCGACGGGTACGTCTGCGCGCTGACCACCGTCGCGCAACACGCGATCGCCAGCATCGCCGCTAGGGTTCGTCTGCCGTACATGTCTCGCAGCCTCGCGGATCCTCGCGTCGAGGATATTAGATCACATTCAGCCGGCGGGGAATCGCGTGATGGCGCCCGCCGCAGCGGTGATGGCTTGAACGGCAGGCCGGAAAAGGTCTATGACGCATCATAAGGGCGTTCACACAGCCGGCTTCTCTGCTGTTCTCATCCGAGGTTTTTCTCCCTATGGCGCGTTCCAAGATTGCTTTGATCGGTGCCGGCCAGATCGGCGGCACGCTCGCCCATCTCGTTGGCCACCACGAACTCGGCGATGTGGTGCTGTTCGATGTCGCCGAGGGCATCCCGCAGGGCAAGGCGCTCGATCTCGTGCAGTCCTCGCCGGTCCATGGTTTCGACGCTCATCTGATCGGCACCAATTCCTATGACGCCATCGACGGTGCGAATGTCTGCATCGTCACCGCGGGCGTGCCGCGCAAGCCCGGCATGAGCCGCGATGATCTGCTCGGCATCAACCTCAAGGTGATGGAGCAGGTCGGCGCCGGCATCAAGAAATATGCGCCCGGCGCGTTCGTGATCTGCATCACCAACCCGCTCGACGCCATGGTCTGGGCGTTGCAGAAGGCGTGCGGCCTCCCCAAGCATATGGTGGTGGGGATGGCGGGCGTGCTCGACAGTGCGCGCTTTCGGTTCTTCCTGGCCGACGAGTTCGACGTCTCGGTCGAGGATGTGACCGCGTTCGTGCTCGGCGGGCACGGCGACAGCATGGTGCCGCTCGTCCGCTATTCCACCGTCGCAGGCATTCCGCTGCCCGATCTCGTCAAGATGAAATGGACGACGCAGGCGCGGCTCGACGAGATCGTCCAGCGCACCCGTGACGGCGGTGCAGAGATCGTGAACCTGCTCAAGAGCGGGTCGGCCTTCTACGCGCCGGCGGCAGCCGCCATTGCGATGGCGGAGAGCTTTCTCAGGGACAAGAAGCGCGTGATCCCCTGCGCCGCCTATCTCAACGGCGAATATGGGGTCAAGAACCTCTATGTCGGCGTGCCGGTGGTCATCGGGTCGAAGGGTGTCGAACGCATCGTCGAGATCCAGTTGAACGGCGCAGAACGAGCCATGTTCGAGAAGTCGGTAGAATCGGTGTCCAGCCTGGTCGAAGCCTGCATGAGGATTGCGCCGAATCTCGGCACATGATGACCGCTCCGTCCGTGGCGGTCCCGGATCAGCGGTGCACCGTCGCGCGCTGATGCACTTCACGCTGCATCGTATCCGGGACAGGTAAGAGAGCAGCGATGAACATCCACGAATATCAAGCCAAGGCGGTGCTGCGGGAGTTCGGCGTGCCGGTGCCGCGCGGTCATGCCGCTTTCTCGGTCGAGGAGGCGGTCAAGGCGGCAAAGGATCTCGGCGCGCCTGTCGTCGTCGTCAAGGCGCAGATCCATGCCGGTGGGCGCGGCAAGGCCGGCGGCGTCAAGGTCGTGAAGTCGACCGAGGACGTACGCAAGGAGGCCGAGCGCCTGATCGGCTCCATCCTGGTGACCCATCAGACCGGCCCGCACGGGAAGCAGGTCAACCGCCTCTATATCGAAGAAGGCTCCGCGATCGACCGCGAGTTCTATCTCTCGGCGCTGGTCGACCGCGAAACGTCGCGCATCGCCTTCGTAGCTTCGACCGCCGGCGGCATGGACATCGAGGAGGTCGCGCGCACCCATCCCGAGCAGATCATGACTTTCTCGGTCGATCCCGCCACGGGGATCATGCCCCATCACGGGCGCCTGCTGGCGCAGACGCTGGGCCTGCGGGACGATCTCGCCAAGCAGGCCGCGGCAGTGGTGACGAAGCTCTACAGCCGCGTTCGTCGCCAAGGATATGAGCCTGCTCGAGATCAATCCGCTCGTCGTCACCAAGGGCAACGAGCTCATCTGCCTCGATGCCAAGATCGGCTTCGACGACAACGCGCTCTTCCGCCATCCCGACATCGTGGCCTTGCGCGACCTCAGCGAGGAGGATGAGAAGGAGATCGAGGCGTCGAAATACGAGCTCAACTACGTCGCGCTGGACGGCGCCATCGGCTGCATGGTCAACGGCGCCGGGCTGGCCATGGCGACGATGGATATCATCAGGCTCTACGGCGAGGCGCCGGCCAACTTTCTCGACGTCGGCGGCAGTGCCAGCAAGGAGAAGGTTGCGGCCGCCTTCAAGATCATCACCGCCGATCCCAAGGTGAAGGGCATTCTGGTCAACATTTTCGGCGGCATCATGAAATGCGACGTCATCGCCGAAGGCGTGGTCGCGGCGGTCAAGGAGGTAGGGCTGCCGGTGCCGCTGGTGGTGCGGCTCGAAGGCACCAATGTGGATCTCGGCAAGGAGATCATCCGCAAGTCCAATCTTAACGTCACCTCCGCCGACGACCTCGACGACGCCGCGCAAAAAATCGTCAAGGCGGTGAAGGGGTCGTAACCGTGGTCACGGAGACGATATTTTGGCTCTGCGCATTGGCCATGATCGCTCTATGGATAGCCACCTTTGTGTTTGCGCGCAGGCGTCGAGCGGCATCCAAGATGGTTGGATTTTATCTCGGGATGTTTGTTGTCTGGCCTGCACTGGCCGTCTCTTTTGGCGTACTCCTTGGTCAATCCGCTTTCGAGGGAGTTGATAAACCGGTCGGTCCAGGCGTGGTGTACATATTCGGCACTGCGTTCGTTATAACGCTCCTCGCTTGGCTCGGAGGATATGCTGTCGCGTCGATAGCGGGATGGGTCGTGGAAAGGAGGGTTGGAACTTAAATGTCCATCCTTATCGACAAGAATACCAAGGTCATCTGCCAGGGCTTCACCGGCAAGAACGGCACCTTCCATTCCGAGCAGGCCATCGCCTACGGCACCAGGATGGTCGGCGGCACCTCGCCGGGCAAAGGCGGCAGCACGCATCTCAGTCTGCCGGTGTTCGACACCGTGGCCGAGGCGAAGCAGAAGACCGGCTGCGACGCGAGCGTGATCTACGTTCCGCCGGCGGGCGCCGCCGATGCGATCTGCGAGGCGATCCAGGCCGAGATCCCGCTCATCGTCTGCATCACCGAAGGCATACCCGTGCTCGACATGGTCAAGGTCAAGCGCGCGCTCGCTGGCGGAAAATCGCGGCTGATCGGCCCGAACTGCCCCGGCGTGATGACGGCGGGTGAATGCAAGATCGGCATCATGCCGGGCAACATCTTCAAACCCGGCAAGGTAGGGATCGTGTCGCGTTCCGGCACGCTCACTTACGAGGCGGTATTCCAGACCACGCGCGAGGGCCTTGGTCAGACCACCGCCGTCGGCATCGGCGGCGATCCGGTCAAGGGCACCGAGTTCATCGAGGTGTTGGAAATGTTCTTGGCCGACAAGGCCACCCAGGCGATCGTCATGATCGGGGAGATCGGCGGCTCGGCTGAGGAAGATGCCGCCCAATTCATCACCGATGAGGCCAAGCGCGGGCGCAGGAAGCCCATGGTCGGATTCATTGCCGGCCGCACCGCGCCTCCGGGCCGGCGCATGGGCCATGCCGGGGCCATCATCTCCGGCGGCAAGGGCGACGCGGAATCCAAGATTGCGGCCATGGAAGCCGCCGGCATCAAGGTTTCACCCTCTCCGGCGCGTCTGGGGAAGACCTTGGCCGATGTCTTGCGGGCGTAGTCCGCCGACCGCGCGAGGGCGAATGCGCCTCGTTGCTTTGCTCAAAAAAACGGCTGGATGACCTACCATGAGTGCCTCCAGGGGGCACTTTACCTTCCGCTGTGGCGGATAGGTCACAGCATATTCCGAGGGCCTGGGCTAAGCATCATGGCGAGTACGCGGATGGCGTTACCGAGTCCCCAACTTTTTAGAGCTTGCAGAAATCTAACGCGATCTGTTTATAAGTGCTTGTTACTAAATCACTTTCTAAAACGAGTCTTCCCAGGCGTTCTTGGAAGTTCCAGCCACTTCCAGCAAATGCCTGTAGGTAGGGCTGTGGGTTTCAGATGTCGAGCGCGCGTCCCCTTACTGCAGTGGCGATCGCCAAGATCACCCGCCCGGGACGCTACGCCGTGGGCAACGGCGTCTATCTGCAGATTACGGGCGAGGAGGGCCGCAGCTGGGTATTTAGGTACGAGCGCGAGTACGACGGGAAGCGTCGTGGCCGGCACGTTGGGCTGGGACCCTGTGCGCTGGTTAGTTTGGCCGAAGCGCGTGCGAAGGGCTTGGAACTCAGACGGCTGCTCCTCAATGGGGTAGACCCGCTCGATCACAAGAGAGCGTCGCGCCAGCAGGCGCTGGCGGCAGCTGCGAGGCAGGTGACATTCCGAGAATGTGCCGAGCGATACATTGCGGCCCATGAGACCGGATGGCGCAACGCCGTACACCGGAAGCAGTGGCGGGCCACTCTTGTCGCTGACGTGTATCCGATGATTGGCGAGCTAGCAGTTGCGTCAGTGGATACCGCGCTGGTGGTCAAAGTGCTGGAAGCAGTTTGGACCAGGAAGCCGCAGACGGCATGGCGCGTGCGGGGGCGCATTGAATCGATTTTGGACTGGGCGAAGGCACGTGGCTATCGCGAAGGCGAGAACCCGGCCCGATGGCGGGGACATCTGGATCATCTACTTCCTCACCCCAGCAGGGTCGCCCGCGTGAAGCATCATGCGACCCTGCCCTCAGCGGAGATCCCAGGCTTTATGCGCGACCTGCGCGGCCATGAGGGGATTGTTGCGCGGGCGTCTGGAATTCACCGTCCTAACTGCCGCACGTCTGGGAGAGGTCCTCGGAGCCCATTGGAGTGAGATTGCGGGTGAGGTCTGGACCGTGCCGGCCACGCGCATGAAGGGCGGCCGAGAACATCGTGTGCCTTTGTCTGGCCCCGCTGTGCGGTTGCTTGAAGCGCTACCGCGAACGAGCGACCACATTTTTCCAGGTGAGCAGTCGGGAGGCCGAATACCGAACAACGCTACTTGGAAGTTACTTCGCCGGATGGGACGTCCCGACATTACCGTGCATGGTTTCCGGTCCTCATTTCGAGACTGGGCGGCAGAAACAACGGCTCATCCGAACCATGTAGTCGAAATGGCCCTAGCGCATGCCGTCGGTAACGCAGTGGAGGCGGCATACAGGCGTGGCGATCTGTTCGAGAAGCGGCGCCGGCTGATGGAGGACTGGGCTAAGTACTGCGGCACTCCTGCCTCGCGCGCGGGGGATGTGGTGGCTCTGCGGGGCGTGTCATGAGCGAGCATGAAACATGGCTGTCTTGGTGGAGGGGCGACTCTCTTTGCCCGGGCTATGGGGACTGGCGACCGACGCGCGAGGAGAGCGTCGGCAACGAGCTTCAGGAGTTTCTTGCTTATATGGACGGAACGGCAGAGGCGGCCCTGCCCATGCTGCTGAAAACTTCTCCGCGATTATGGAGGGTGAGCCAGCCGAATACCTTGGCGGACATGATGCGCACCCCGAAGAAGCCTACGACGTGGGCGCTTGACCTGATCAGAAAGCGTCAAGGCAAACCGCCCGCGCGAGGCTGGCGCACAGATGCATTGGATAGCAACCGAATACTATCACTAGTCGATCCGGCCTTGAAGACATGGAACACCCAACTCCGGACAAGGAGGCCCTCTCGCAAGATAGCTGTCTCGACAGGGCTCAGCGTTGAGACAATAAGACAAATCGTAAAGCGAGATCGCGCCTCGCGGCGCAAGTGGCTGCAACGGGTCAGAAGTCCGTCGATTTCTGACAGTCGAAAGTCATAAGTACTCGATACTTCTGACAGGCGTTTGTCCCCATTACCTAACTCTGCTTGCTAATGCATCTGGTGCCTTGGAAAGTTCAATAACTCCGAGGCATTCGGTGGATACAAGTAGAACCCTTCGTGTTCTCCGCCTCCGCGACGTGAGGGCGAGAACCGGCCAGGCGACCTCCACAATCTATGCGGCAATGGCGTCGGGCAAGTTCCCGCGGCCGATCCCGCTCGGCGAGCGCGCGGTCGGCTGGCTCGAGGCGAGATCGATTCCTGGATCGAGAGCTGCCTCCGCAAGCGAGATGGGGTGTCCCCATGAGCGCCGTGCGGTGGCCCGAGGCGGTGGCCGCTGGAATCAGCCTCCTGGAGGTCGCCGTAGGGCCAGAGATCGCCGAAGAGGCCTTTGCCATTGCCCTGGGCATGGACACCTTCGGAGCCGCCTGCCGCAGGGCTGATGCGAAAACGAAACGTCGCGACTCTCCTGAATTACAGCGGTTTCGAGCGCTGCTCGCCGATGACGTGTCCTTAGAGGCCGCTTGGTCCTCCATGCAGAACGGCCGCTCGACTCCCGAGGTAACCGTCGAAGCAATCAAACAAGCTGTCCGCGAGGGTGGCGCGAGCGCTCTCGCAGAACCGTCGATCAAACAGAAATTGCGGAGCTGTGATCACTCGGCCCTGGCCGAGCTGGATCGCTGGCTCCTTAAGCAGGGCATCGCGACATGACTGAAGCACGGTCTTCAGGCATCCGGCAATCGCCGAGGCAGCTCGGCAAAATCTCTGGCCGGAGCCCTCTGAAGCCTTGGGAGCGGCCGTGGCCGGCGATGGATCAGGAGGCCTATCACGGGCTGGCGGGGGACGTGGTGAGGACGATCGAGCCACATACCGAGGCTGATCCGGTTGCCATCCTCGATTCAGGTTCTCACTAACGTCGGAAATATCATCGGCCGGTGTCCTTATTACCAAGTCGAATCTGACTATCACCGCACCAACCTATTCTGCGTGATGGTGGGGCAAAGCTCTAAGGCGCGGAAGGGAACGTCGGCGGGTCGGGTCCATGCCGTCGTGCGGCCTGTAGACGAGCAATGGCTGGCCTCCCGAGTGAAAGGTGGCCTCTCTTCCGGGGAGGGCCTCATCAACGAGGTGCGGGATGAGGTGAAGAAGTGGAACGGCAAGGACGGAACGTGGGAGGTCGTTGATCCTGGCGTCTCCGACAAACGTCTGATGGTTTACGAGCCCGAGTTCGCGGGTGCTCTCCTTGCTGCTGATCGGCATGGCAATCTGCTGTCCCAATCATCCGGAAGGCTTGGGATGGCGGAAAGCTCGAAACCCTCACTAAGAGCTCCCAGCTCTCCGCTACCAGCCCGCACATCTCAATCGTTGGTCACATAACAACGGAGGAGTTGCGCGCGCGTCTCACGCGAACCGACGCTGCGAACGGGTTCGCCAACCGCTTCCTGTTCGTCCTTGTGAAGCGCTCGAAAGAGCTGCCGTTTGGCGGGGCCTTGGGCGACGATGTGATTGCTGAGCTGGACAGCCGCTTCAAGGCCGCGGTCGAAATTGCGACCCGGACCGGTCGGGTGAACTGGTCCACCAGTGGCGCCGACGAGTGGGCGTCGGTCTATGGCGCGCTATCAGCGGGGCAGGCTGGCCTGCTGGGTGCCGTAACCTCGCGAGCTGAGGCACAGGTGGCCTCGCATAGCCCTAGTCTACGCCTTGCTGGACGGGCAAACAGAGATCGGCGTCCCGCATCTGAGGGCAGCGCTGGCGGTCTGGGAATATTGCGAGGCCTCGGCCGCCTTTATCTTCGGTGACTCCCTTGGCGATGAGGTCGCGGACGACATCCTGCGGGCGCTGCAGCTCGCCGGCGGCGCCGGGCTGACGCGGACGGCCATTCGAGACCATCTCGGCCGTACATCGGTCCGCGGATCGCATCGGCGCGGCATCTGGCCCTCCTCTGAACAAGGATTTGGCAAGGGCGGAGGTGCGAGACTCGGCGGGCGTCCGACCGAGGTGTGGTTCGCCGTCAGAGGAGGGCGTCCCATGGGTAGGTACCTCGACATCCTTGAGCGGGCCGACAGGTACGACATAAACGACATAAACGACAAAAGCCCTACCTAGTGCGTGCACCCGTAGGCCGGTTCGCAACCCAGAAGATACCTTTGGTCGTTTGAGTCGTTTTTGTCGTACTCTCTCGCGCTCTCGAAGCCCGCTGTCCTGAGCTGGTGGAAACCGACGACTGGCAACAGGCGGTAACCGACGCTCGGACGTTCATCGCTCGCTGGGGCAAGCAGGCGGAAAAGCTCGGCTGGACCGCCAAGGACCTGTTCGGGCTATTCCCGGTCCCTTCGAAGCCGCATCCGACTTTCCGGCGACTCTCACGATACGACGCAACTGGACTCATCTGGCTGCTGCGCGGCCGACCCGTTGTTGCTCTGACGGCAGAGAGCGCGGCGATCGAGAGCCGGACTGGCGCGATCACGGTCTATCGGAAGTACAATGAGCCGATTTAAGAGCCTTGGCGGTCCTTTAAAGGGTGCCAGCAAGGGTGGCCACATAGGGGAAATTAGCTAATCATAGTCAAAGACGGGTGCCAAGGCCGCCGAATGCAGCCCCCTGGCCTCTTGAGACTCCGAGCCGGCGCCTCAGCAGGGTTGCGTATGCGGCTCTGAGGCACGCGACACGCATCTGCATACCGGCGCTTGGTTTACCGCGCTCAGACGCCATGAAGTGTCACGAATTGCGTAGACACGTAAGGTAAGAGGGACATTTTCTTATTCTGGGGGGTTACTTTATTGAAGAATGCCGCTTCGTCGCCCCCTCCGGAAGAAGAACCGCCGCGTGGTAGCTCTGATCTAGCTCTTTTCGACCAGTGTAGAGTCCACGAACGCGCCAAGGCTATTCGATGGGGACCTTCCCGACCACGTCGAGGAGCGTTTCGAGAGACAGCCCTATACCCTTTCTCGCAAAAGGCGCCTGCGCCCCTTTCGGGGCCCCGCTGGCGAGGTTGTCCAGCGTTATAGAGGTGGGAAGGGCTACACGCCGATCTACGAGGCCTGGCGCCCTGAGGGGCTTCTGCGGGTCCGCGGACGGCTAATGGCAGCACTCGTGCCGACTGCGGGTGGGGGCCGCGACCGTGAGCTGGACGGATCACCCGCGTGGCTGGAGCGCCATCCCGCCCGAGCTGCCGCCGCCTTACGTTCTGCGTCAGATGATTCCAGTGTCGGCTGGCCATGCATCTGAGGGGAACACGCTAGGGCCGATTATCGAAACCGATGAGCGGCTCGGCCCTCGGTGGACTGCCAGAGAGGCCCGGCAAATCTTCCTGTTGGAGCTTCAGGAGTGCTGGGCAAGGGCCATTGCCTGGAGCCATCGGGTCAAAACCTCGGAATACCGGAATCCGGATCACGGCGAATATGATCCAGTCGGCACGGGCGCCGGTTTGTCCCTACGGACAGGCCGTCAGATGTCGGGGTTAAAGGCGGAAGGCTGCCGGTCCCCGCACGAATAAGCCGGGCCCCAAACCTGAGCACGGCTTCTCGCTGGATGCGCGGCTCCGGAAGATCAAGTCACGCTGCAAGAAGCGTGGTGTCCCCTTCATCCTTGCTCGATACCTGAAACCGAAGAGAGAGCCTGAACATGAACACAGCTGAGACGCGACCTGCCGGACTCTGGTCGGTCGAGGAGATAGAGGCGGGGGTCGAGAGCATGCTGTTCAGGCAGTTGCTGCGCGAGCGCATGCGTCAGACTCCGAACGAGGTAGATAGAGAGCTTAAGGAGCTTGCACTCGACGCCTTCGAGGAATGGGCCGATGGATACGGTCTTCCGACGACTCCGCACGTGCTCGCGGCGTACCTGGTCGAGCTGCACAGTGAGGGCGAAGAGGCGGACATCCTAGAGTTCGTCGCCGCGGCATATCTGAATCAGAACGAACGCGATGTGCACGTGCCAATCCGGGCCGCCCTTCAATACTGCTCGGAAAGCGGCGGATATAATTCAGAGCAACGAACTTGCTTCAAAAATGGGGGCTTTCATGAGCAAAGATTCCGGCCAAATCACTAAGCGGCCTAAGCAATTCAAGCTAGGCCATCTTGGCACACTCAATCAGGTCATCGTGGCACTCGGAAAGACCATTCGAGCAATGGCTGATGGCAGCGTTGACTCTCAGGTGGGCTCTCGGATCGCCAATGGGCTGGGCATCATGAGGCAGTGCCTGGAGACTAGGACGCTGGATCAGCTCGGGGAGCGGCTAGAGCAGTTAGAGGATGCGAAGGGGGCGAGCTATGGCACCACGAAACACAATCAGCCGACTCACGTCGCGCATTGACGATCTAACTGAGCGGCTCCCCAGCCGGAAGCGGACCATGATCTGTGGGGGCAGCGATGCGGAGTGCCGCGAAAAGCTGGAAGAGATGCGGGCGGCAGGCAAACCGATCGGGCGCGTCCTCTTTGTCATCATCGATACCAGTGGGGAAGTAAGACCCTGATTACGATTCCGCCTTCGAGTACCTGATTGACGACTAAGGAAGAAAAGAGTGATTGTTCCCTAGTTCTGTTCCGGGAGCGGGGGAAAATCATGCGAAATCAGGGCGGGACAAACTCTGCACCAAGCACTGTAAATTCCTCAGTTCGGACGCGCGACTATCTGACGACGCGTGAGATCGACGCCTTGATGGCTGCGGCACGGAAGTCGAGCCGCTACGGCCACCGGGACGCCACGATAGATCTGCTCGGCTATCGACACGGTCTTCGGGCTGCCGAGCTATGCGATCTTCAGTGGAGCCAGGTCGAGCTAACGGCAGGCCGTCTGCACGTCCGCAGAGTCAAGAACGGCTCGCCGAGCGTCCATCCGCTCCGGGGCGACGAGATACGCGCTTTGCGGCGGCTACAGCGCGAACAGGCGGCATCCCCGCAGGTTTTCTCGTCGGAGCGCGGCGGGCCGATGACGCCCAAGTCCTTTCATGGCTTGTTTGTCCGGATTGGCGAGCGCGCTGGCCTATCCTTCCCTGTGCACCCTCACATGCTCCGGCATGGCTGCGGCTTTGCCCTTGCCAATGCGGGTCACGACACCCGTGCATTGCAGGCTTGGCTTGGGCACAAAAACATCCAGCACACCGTGCGCTACACGGAGCTGGCCCCGGATCGGTTCAAGAATTTCTGGAGGTGACAATGGCAACACCTGGGAAATCCCAGCTAACGCCCCCCGGGTGGGGAAGAATTAATTGGGTCCCATCCGGGATTGTAGCTTGCCTACTCCTCACACCACGGCACAGGACAAGCGCATGGGTCCCCACGATCGGGCGAAGTTGCAGGCGAAGCTCGATCTAGCCAAGGCGAAAGTCCTCAGGCGAACACCGAAAGACCCCGGCAATTTCGCATGGCCTCGCTTTGCAGGAAAGCCGTGACTTTCAGGTGCGGGTTTTTTGCAACCAACCGGTCGCCTTTCTTCGCGCCCCTGCACCCAGGTTCGGCCGTCGGGTCGGCAGCCCCAGCGAAAGACCTCCGCGACGCTTGTGTGGACAGTTGTCTCTGGTATTGTCATTGCTGTACCCCCTCTGCCGGGGAGGCTACCAGGGATGGGCAAGGGGATTTCTGATGGGGAGGAACATCGAGCTTTACTGGAAGAGTGCCGACACGGCGCCCGCGGGGGTGCCGTTGCAGGTGCTCGTGACGGATGGCTCAAGCGACAGCGAGGATTATCTTCTGCCCTACCCTTGCCAGCTTACACCAGATGGATGGGTCAACGCTGCCACCGGCTCGCGCCTTGAGGTGCGGCCGACCCGGTGGAAGCCTTTCGTCGAGACTCGCCGAGCCAAGAAATGACGGGCGTGGCCCGCCGCCTGTCACCGATCTGCTGCCTCGGCTGTCCTCCAGCCACGCCTGCAATGACCCAGTGCGCCGCTCGTCGCTTCGCTAATGCCCTGGCAACGATACAACGCTCCAACTGGCTGGCTCGTCGTCCGCATTAATCCGTAATGCGATCTTCAGCTTTGGCAGTGTTATCGATCCTCGTCGCGAGCGCTTCGCCATGGCCTCGTCTGGTAAATGGCCCTCTGATCGGAGGAGCAGGCTCTCTCCTACCACCCTTTCGTGTTCTTCGAGAGGACTCTTGATCCTATACATACGGTCGCCGTCTCGTTCCGGCATCTCAGCTACGATCTTGTAGTCGCCGGAGGCGACCGTTCGAGAAATCATCGGAATGCAGGTCACCACCTCGCCGACGCTGAATTGCCCCATTGCCCCTCTCCACCCTAAACCCCGAGAACCAGCAGTGACGACCAGATTTTGTTTGAGTGATGCCTACGACCAGCCGAAACGGTGAGCGAAAATGGGTGTTTTCAAGGTCGCATAGGGAAAGACCTAGTCTCAGAAGGTTTTGACGGTTTATCGCGGCGCCAAGAGCGAGGGCAAAGGCTAGCCGCTCCGGACGTTCTGTTCTGCAAAGACGCGGAGCCCCGGTTCGCCCGGCTGCTCAAGTCGCATAGCTACTCGCAGGGCGGCAGTATGTCGGTGCCTTGACGTACGGTCAGCATGAAGGTGGCACACGACTGATGTAAGTCTCTGCGATCCACAGGCCCATTGCCTCGACCGTGCGGTACACCGCGCAGCGGACAGAATGACACCGATTGCTGGCGCGGTGACTGCTTTAAGGCTGATTGTCTTGTAGCGGCTGGTCGCGGGATGACGAGTTGGATGGAGTGTCCGGCGGTCTCGTTGTGATCGCGATCCTCGCCATCTTGATCGGTCCGTTGATCCCCGACGGGGTGGGGCTTCCCGCACAGCGACCTCCGTCCGGAGCATGAAGATTTCCCTGGAGATTGAAAATGCACAGCGCAGAAAATACCGCCGATCGCGAGCTTACGGACGCCGAACTCAATGATGTTAGCGGCGGCGGTCTTGCCGAAATAATCATCGCCATTGCCATCGGGATGAGTGGCCCCAACGTCGGCACCATAGAACGGCAGGCGAAAGTGTTGGGGATGAGCCATCTCCTCTAATCGGCACCATCGAAACCGGGAACCGGGTCCGTTTTCCCCGGTCCCGGAAGACCCTGCCCGCACGCCGAACCCGTTCGCATGATGGAGAAGATCATGACCTTTACCGTGCGTGAATTACGAGACGACGAGCTACAGCAAGTGAGCGGCGGGGACATTAGGATAGGGAGTATTCATTCAACTATTACGACCATAGACAGTGGCCGTCGTGACCCCCTCCCCGGCATAATGAAGGTACTCGTAGAATCGATTGTCGGTTCCCTCTTCTAATCATCCGGCGACCTGTACTCCGTACATTGGCTAACAATGCGAAGAGCGAAGCTCTGGAGCTGCACGAATTGTCCTCCGAGCAGCTCGATGCGGTGTCTGGCGGCTTTTGGCAAAATTATTTAACCGGATTTGCACCGCTTCTCGCACAAGCAGATAGGGGAGTGGGACAATGTTATGCGGGTAATTTTAGTCAGAACGATCCGGCCCAAATGTTTCAACAGATCATGCAGCAAGTGACCGGCGGGTAAGCGCGCTGGGTGCGGATGATCTCCTGATCGCGTTGCTACGCGAAACGGCGTCGGGTGGCGGCGCGCCGTTCGCATAAGGCTGATTATGACGTGCGATTTTGAGCATCACGGCGGGGCTTTGCGCACGAGCTGCCAATCAAGGGAGGAGAAGGCGGCGACGGTGATTAGGTGGCGGACATTGAAGGGCGCGCCCCGCACCCGAGACGTGCTCGGCCTCAAGTGTACGAAATTAGGTCGCCTTTTTTCGGCGGCGTACGATCCAATAGATGCCGCCGCCAATTAGAAGTAGGGGAAGGCCCGCACCTATGACGGGACCAGGAGCACCCCTGGTCTTGTTTTGGCCCTGGTCGTTGTTGTTTTGGCCCTGGTCGTTGTTATTTCCGCCCGCAGCCAACGCTGGAAGGCTCAATGTCAGCAGCAGGACCGGGATAAGTAAAGTTTTCACGCGCCTCTTCCTTTCTTATGGAATCAGACATCCGAATGATTGTTGCTCAATCGTCTCTTCATAAATAGTGCAGCGCGTTGCTATGTCACATGCTACCTTTCAATGTCTCCCATTCCACAATCTATGGCCAGATTACTAACGTCGCAATACCGCGACAGAAACGGCGATCCATTAAGCGCCCGTCAATTCAATAACGGGCGCTTATTTTCTTAATTTAATAACTCTTTGAGACGGCAAACTCTTGCAATGTCCCTGACGTGGCATCCTGATGAGCACGCTTTGGTGCAGCTCATCGGCACGATGGGAAACGGGCACCAGTATCCTTGAGGGGACGCGGCGTGACCACCCCACTCAAAGAAGCGTTGACGGCACTGGCGGATGCCTTGGCCAAGCGCCCGGCGGAGGAAATCCTGTTTGAATGGTTTCGCTCTGGACGACTGGTCGGCGAACTCTCCGTCCTACTCAAGCGCCGATATCCCGAGGTGCAAGCCGAGATCGACCGCGTCTACCAGGAGCATCTGGCGAAGCTCGGCGAAAGGCGGCGTGACCCGGCAGCGCAAGACGATTGATTGTGGGCAACCCGCGCGCGCGTCGTTCGCGTAATTCGCCATTATGACGTGCGAAATTGAGTGTTCGCGAAGATGTCGCAAGCTTCCACAGCCGCCCTCCCCGGCTATTCAGTTTAACCGGGTTTTTGCCGCCCTTTCGTTCCGGCCGTTCGCCGCGAATACTATGCCGCCGCCTCGGGCGCTATCCGGTACCCGCCAGGGGGTTACGTATGACCGAGAGCTGGCTGGGACTCACTCGAATCGCGTGCGTAAGTACGCGCCTGGGAGGTCCCGCCTAGAATCTCTTGGATCATGTTCTTTTTGATCGCAGTGGTCACGGCTTGAGTCAAAAGCTGACCCATTCCCAGATTTTGCACCGCCGCCTCAAGCCCGAGGCGCGTGATGTCGAGGCCCTTGAAAGGCACATCGGTCGCACACGCCTCCAAGCCGTTGCGTTCGAGGACAACTTGGAACCGCAGATGCTGCGGCTTGGGTCCAACGTGACCCATCATCGGCGGATGATCTGGAATGTAAGGGCGACTTACCACAGCCCTGCGGTGTTCGAACATTTTCCGGGTCCGTAAGCTGATCCCCAGCCGTGAACATGTCACTTGGAGCGAACCCACAGTCACGTCAAGTAATATAGCGATTTCTTCCCGCGGAATTCCTTCTGCCACCCAATTCTTAATCTTTCGCATGTTGTCGGGCGAGTATTTTCGTGGGCGCCCCCGAGTGGCGCCGTTCTCCTGCAACATCGTCATCGCCTGCCCCTCACTCTGGTAGGGTTTGCCCCACCTGGATGCTCCTTATGGGTAGCATGATCCGGTCCTCGCTACCGTTAAATTCGAGGTTAATAAATTCCAGAGGGGGGACGGCGCATACTGAGCGTGCCGCGCGTAATCACTTCAAGCATTCAATCCAAGTGAGTGCTGTCCTCGCCGACTTCTGCTTGGCGCGTAATTCGCTTTTCATGGCGGGATCGGATCAACCCGCAACCGGGGATCAATCGGCGGCACGCGCGGCTCGTCGAAGCGGACCGGAATGGTCAAGTCGATGCGCTCCCCTTTCAAGGAATCAGGCGGCGGAAATGGCTCGGCACGTTTCAGCGTATCCAGCGCTGCTACGGCCCGCCGGCTGGCACCGATCTTGCAATGAGCCATAAGCAGTCCAACTAGCCGGGTGCAGCCGAAGCACCGCTGCGCGCGAGAGCCACGCCGCGCTGATTCAAGGCCGCGCTGCCGCAGATCAGCAATCGCAAGATCGCCAAAGCGGTGGGAGTGAACCCGAGCACGATTGACCGCGACGTTGCTGCCGCAAATGCGGCACTCAGTCTGTCCGGTCGCGAGGCGGCGAAAGCAGCGGAGCAAGCGGCCGCCAAGGCGGCATCGCAACAAGTTAGCCAACGATGGGCGGGACACCCGGTCGATCCAACACTATCTTGGCCACAGGTCGATTGCCTCGACGGCTCGCTACACGGCGCTTGCGCCGGATCAGGTTTTAAGGATTTCTGGAAAGATTGACGCTCAATCCAAACCGCCGCCTTCTGGGCGCGGACATAGCTTTCAAGCCAGGGCCAAGGCCCCCCCCCCGGGCACCCCAGAATAATTTGGGTTCCCATGCCGTCGAGCATACAGACAGCACTCCCGTAACTTTGCGGTGTCTTTCCCCCATCTTGCAGCGAGCGGCATAGTTCGGAAGATGCGAACCAGTTAATGGCATCGGTTCGCATATATGGTCGACCATATAGTTGACGCTTCCGCGCCTCGAGGGCGCGTCGAGATTCGCAGTGGCGTTGGTCGCCGGCGACGGTGGAGTAACGCGGACAAGGGGCGGATCGTCGCGGAATCGTTTGCGGCGGGGGCGGTCGTGTCGGAGGTGGCCCGCCGGCATGAGATCAGCCCTCAGCATCTCTTTGCCTGGCGCAAGGCGGCGCGGCGCGGCCAGCTGGCGCTGCCGGCGGACGAGGCGGCCGTGTTTGTGCCGGTCATGATGGCAGCGCAGCAGCCGGTTGCGACGACGCCCTCGATCACGATCGAGACGGCTGGGATCGTGGTTCGGGCCGAATGCGGCGTGGATGTCGGGTGGCTCGCGGCTGTGCTGCGCGTGGTGAAGGGCCTCTCATGATCGTCCCGTCGGGCGCGGTGCGCGTCCTGGTGGCGACGCGGCCTGTCGACTTTCGCAAGGGCATGGATGGCCTCGCCGCGCTGGTGCGCGAGAGCCTGGGCAGCGATCCCTATAGCGGGGTGATTTACGTGTTCCGGGCCAAGCGAGCCGATCGCGTGAAGCTGTTGCTGTGGGACGGGACCGGCCTGGTGCTGTTTGCCAAGCGGCTGGAGAAGAGCTCGTTTCGTTGGCCGCGGATCAGCGACGGCGTGATGCGTCTGACATCCTCGCAGCTCTCGGCGCTGCTTGAAGGTCTTGACTGGACACGGGTGCGAGCGGTGCGCGTGCCCGCGCCGCAGGCGACGCTTTAAGCGACGCGACACAGTGACTCAGATGCGAGGCGTTGTGCGACGCGCGCGCGGCGATGTGTTTTGCTCGCGCTGCGATGACCCGTGGCGATTCCCTCCCCACCGATCCCGATGCACTGCGTGCGCTGCTCCTGGCCGAGCGGACGCACCATGCCGAGGAGCTCGAGCGGTTGACGGCAATCATTAGGGAGCTGCAGCGGCACCGCTTTGGCCGCCGTGCCGAGCGGCTCGATCCCGAGCAGCTCGCGCTGGCGCTGGAGGATGTGGAGCAGACGCTCGCGGCGGGAGACGCCGCGGCGGAGAACGACAGCACGGCTCGCAAGCAAGTCACGCCGCGCAGGCGGCAGATCAATCGCGGCGCGCTGCCACCGCATCTGCCGCGCGAAGAAACCATCATCGATGTAGCGGATAAGACCTGCGCGTGCTGCGGCGGCCTCAAGCAGCGGATCGGCGAGGACGTCTCTGAACGGCTCGATGTCATCCCGGCGCAGTTCAAGGTGATCGTGACCCGCCGCCCCAAGTATGCCTGCCAGGCGTGCGCCGGCGAAGTGGTGCAGGCGCCGGCGCCGGAGCGCCTGATCGAGAGCGGCATACCCACCGAGGCATTGGTCGCGCATGTGCTGATCGCCAAATACGCCGACCACACGCCACTCTATCGCCAGGCGCAAATCTATGCGCGCCAAGGTATCACGCTCGATCGTTCCACCCTGGCCGATTGGGTGGGCCGCGCCGCTTTCACGCTGCGGCCGGTGCATACACGGCTGCTGGAACAACTGAAGCAATCAACCAAGCTGTTCGCCGACGAGACGACGGCGCCGGTGCTCGATCCAGGGCGCGGGCGCGTCAAGAAAGGGCAGCTCTGGGCTTATGCACGCGACGAGCGGCCTTGGGCCGGCCACGCTCCGCCAGGCGTTGCCTACGTCTATGCGCCCGACCGCAAGCATGCGCGGCCGGCCGAGCATCTCGCAGGATTCAGCGGCATCCTGCAGGTCGATGGCTACGGCGCCTATGCGCAACTCGCTCAACACGCTGACGTCGCGCTCGCTTTCTGTTGGAGCCACGTGCGCAGGCAGTTCTACGAGATCCAGGTGAAGACGCCGGCGCCGATCGCCACGCAGGCCCTTGTCCGCATCGCCGCGCTCTATGCGATCGAAGCCGACATTCGCGGTCTTTCCGCCGACGAACGTCGCCAAGCGCGGCAGCGCCGCACCAAGCCTCTCCTTGACGATTTGCGTCTTTGGCTCGAGGCCCAGCTTGCCGCCGTCTCCGGCAAAGCGACCATCGCCGGAGCAATGCGCTACACGCTCTCGCGCTGGGACGGCCTTACTCGCTTCCTCGACGACGGCCGCATCGAGATCGACTCCAATGTCGTCGAGCGCGCAATCCGGCCGATCGCGCTCGGGCGTAAAAATCATCTCTTCGCCGGCTCCGACGGCGGCGGCGAGCATTGGGCGGTCATCGCCTCGCTCATCGAAACTTGCAAGATGAACGGCGTTAATCCGCAAGCCTACCTGCGCGACGTGCTAGCCAGGATCGTCGCACGTCATCCCATGGGTCGGATCGACGATCTACTGCCGTTCGCCTACGTGTCGGCGGCAGTCAAGGCTGCGGCCTGACAACACCGCTTACGACCGTCGTGATTGATGTGAGTGGCGAGGAGCTTGAGGACAAGGGCGGAGAGGACCACCGCCCGCCTAGTAAGCTATCCCATTGATATCATTAGTGTTGTGATGTGGTGCTGTGCTCCAACCCCCGACCTGGACACCAGGACACATAGCTCGACCCCCCCTATTAGAGAAAGGCCCTGGGGTGGGGGAGAATTAATTGGGTCCCATCTGCGATTGTAGCTTGCCTACTACCACTTCTACATAGTCACGTGATGCATCTGCCCAGAACCACATCGCCCTCATTGGCCAGGCTTCGATCGTAGGTGCGGCTCGCAGCAGATGGCCGTACCGCGACGCCGGATGATCCGGGCAGCCCTTACACGGTTCAAGGTGAATGCGCGGCGAGCGCCTAGCGAATGCGATTTGACCGGGATGGGGACAGTAGACGAACCTGGTCTTGGTCTCACGTACCAAAGGTCCGAGCACGTTGCAGGGGCCTAACGGCGAGGTTTCACGAACGGCAGCCATGGAACAGCCTCCTTGCGCGCACCGGTATTGGCCTGTTGAGACCAAACCCCGCCCAGGACAGGGCATGCACCTGAGCGGGGACCGACGCTTGAAGGGGGTGCCTCCAGTATGTCAGTACAGTAAACTCTATACCCTGGCATGTGGTACCGCAAGCCCCGCGGCCCCGATGAGGGCTGAAGTCATCGGGGCCTGACGGCGCCCGTACTCGGAGTCGCTTTCCAGACGCCGCTGGCCGCAGACATAAGCTTGGGTATGGACGCCGCTAGGGCTGCATCCGCGACAAATCGCCCCGCCCAGCGGGTGTCGGGGGCGACTTCTGCGCAGGGCGGGGGACGTCTTGCCGGCGCCTCCGTCGGGGGGCGACTCAAGGATGCACCGGTTGAAGGCGAGTCAAACAGCGCGCTCGCACACGCGCAAATCACTTGGCCGTTAGTCCGCCGTGAGCGCCGGCATCGTGCCGGATGCCAAATGGCCGGGGATGTACCGCGTGGTGCGCCAGACGGCAGCTTGAGCGAGATGGTCAATCTGACGAGGGCGAGAGATGGGGCACAACAATCGAGGAAACGGTTATGACGCGCCGCGGCACTCGTAATCCGTATCGCTCAAACTTGCCGTTGCAGCCAGGGCGAGCCTTCCGACCTTAGCGCCCTGGACTTCAAACTCTTTTGCATACTGTCGGATGTCTGTAGGTTGCTGGTTGATCCCAACCTTCAGCAATTCGCTACGAGAATAATCGAAGTAGTAGAATGCTGATAGTAACGCCGGTTGCAGCGTCAGAAAATTAGGGATGCCCGCTCGCTTAGGGTCGTGATGCGCGACGCATGTGTCACGATATAGTTTCATTTCTTGCCAATACCCAAGCCATTGGGAAGCGGTCATTTGGACATGATCCAGCAATGTATTTCTAAAAAGATGTTGGTCGGCGACTACATTTTTCCAATGGGCTGGTTGCCTGTCGTCGTCGTCTGAGCCGAACAGCTTACACCAGTCAAGCACAGCCATATCCATCAGGTTGCCATACATTACTCTCCAGAAACTCAAATGCGGGCTGGGACAAATTTCATGGAGCGCCCGTTTTAGAGAAATATTTCTGATTAACGACGTCAAAATCTCTACGGCAATAGAAAGTTGCGTCTGCCTATCGTGACGAGCCAAAGCGCCATCCATGCAATCCTCCAAACAGTTGCCGTCGCCAACGAAAGGACCGAACTATGAGATGGCTTAGGAGCGGCAGCCTACAACACCCCGCCCCACCCGCCGCCGCGGCTTGGCGGTGTGTGGTGGTGCTTACCGCAGGCCGTCGCATTGCTTGGCGCGCCACGTTGCGTCAATGAGCTTCAGTTCTTCGTGCGCTGCGACGTGATCGGCCTTGTAGGCGATCATGCTTACGACTGTTCCGCCTGACGCCTGCTCCGCCTTATCCATCAAAAGGCGAAGTTCAAGCTCGCGCTCCGCCCAAAACTTACGGCGCTCGGTGAGAAGCCCGCACGAGAAATATTCATACTGTCCGGGATCGGCGAAGTACGTGACCGGACCCATTCCCGCGGGTGCGCATGCCGTAAGCGGCCATACGGCCACGCTTCCAGATGAACGCTCGCCGCCTCATGGGGCGATCCCCTACTGTGCTAGGCTAGCACGGGGCGTCACGGGCACAAAAACAAAAAGCCCCGCGTTGAGGCGGGGCTGAGTCAATAACGGGATCGCGCTAAGAGCTAGCCGACCGACCGCCGCGGATTTGGGGCGTACGGCAGGAGCGCGGTTTATTGAGAAGAGTTTGGAGGGCTAGGTGGAGACGATTGTCTTCAGCCCCTGCCGTTTCAGCCGATTGCGAATCCGCTCCTGACTAGCGCGATTGCCTTCGCCACGGGTGCCCGTGACCTTGACCACAGATGACCGAGCTAGAGGTTCGCTGGCTCCTAGTCCTGTTATGGGAGCGCGGGAAATCATGCGTAATCGGGACGGCGCCTGCGCGGCACCAAACACTGTAAATTCCTCAGTTCGGACGCGCGAGTATCTGACCACGCGTGAGATCGACGCCTTGATGGTCGCAGCACCGCAGTCGAGCCGCTATGGCCATCGCGACGCCACGATGATTTTGCTCGGCTATCGACACGGTCTGCGGGCTGCCGAGCTTTGTGATCTGCAGTGGAGCCAGGTTGAGCTAACGGCGGGCCGTCTGCACGTCCGCAGAGTCAAGAGTGGATCGCCGAGCGTCCATCTGCTCCGGGGCGACGAAATACGCGCCCTGCGGCGGCTACAGCGCGATCAGGCGGCATCCCGGTGTTCTCGTCCGAGCGCGGCGGGCCGATGACTCCCAAGTCCTTTCATGGCTTGTTTGTCCGGATTGGCGAGCGCGCTGGCCTATCCTTCGCAGTGCACCCTCACATGCTCCGGCATGGCTGCGGCTTTGCCTTGGCCAATGCAGGTCACGACACCCGCGCCTTGCAGGCTTGGCTTGGGCACAAGAACATCCAGCACACCGTACGCTACACGGAGCTAGCTCCGGATCGGTTCAAGAATTTCTGGAGGTGACAATGGCGAGCGAACCCCCCACCTAAATCGCCCCCCGGGGGTGGGGGAGAATTTTTGGGTCCCATCCGGTGATTGTAGCTTGCAACTCCACCGTTCAATGCAGAGATGTTAGCGCCTCTTCGGCGGCGACGAGCAAATTGAGCGGCTGCCAAGGCTTCGGTATGTAAGCGACACCGGGCGGGAATTGGCGCATATACTCGTCGAGCGGATGCCCCGAGGTAAGAACAACGGGAAGAAGCGGCCAGCGCACCCGTACCTCGTGCGCCAGATCGATCCCATCCATGACGCCACGCAGCCGAATGTCTGCGAAGATCAATGCAACGTGCTGTCCACCGATCAGCATGACGGCTAGCGCAGCTTCCGCGCTTTCGCACTCGATGGTGTCCAATTGCTCGTCTTTAAGCAACGCGACGGTGAGGCTGCGCAGTTCAGCGTCATCCTCGACGATTAATACAGCGCCGCGTGTCTGTTGCGCTTGCCCCATGGCCGGGCTCCTCCCCTAAGGCATCCAGCCGGCGGGTCAGCGCCGCCAGCTGTGCCGGGAGAGGAATTGCAACAACGTCGGCGAATGTGGTCCGCAATCCGTCCGCAAGCGTCAGCGGGAACTTCACTCGATCAAGCGGTACTGAGGTTGGACGCCGCATCGCACCGAGTTCTCCGCAAGGGAACCTCCCCTCGGCCGTCACGTCCCTATGTCGACAATCCGACAAAGCCGGTTTCGTTCAACCGGCTCAAAACTTTTTCTAGCAGAGGCCGGTCGGCGGCGCACATTGGTTGAATGGTCAAGCGGGGCATAGCGATTACTGCGGCTGATCCTCTACCGGGTGCGGCAGAGGGCATTCATGTTCGAGCACCTTCACTAAATCCCGGCAATCGATCCAGCCGCCACAGGCTTGGCAGCGAATGAAGTGCTCAGCTTCGTCCCGGGGTGGAACGCCAACGCGCTGGTCGATGTACTTGCCGCGAGGGATGTCGATCACCCTTGTGCCGTCGCCAGCATAGCCGCGCGGCCTTTATCTTTGCCTGTTAGCGGCAACAGCTTGACGGCGTGTGGTTCTAGAGACGACCTTGCGTCGTCTGCGGCTTCGTAAACCGACGCTCGACCTCGTCGACCGACGATCGTGAACATCAGGAGCATTCCAAACACGATGAATGGAATACCGACAAGGTACAGCGCTGTAGTTCCGATCGCACGACGAAGGAGGGTGGGATGGGCGGGCGCGTTTGACATCACTTCCTTCTAAATGCAGCAAGCCGGACGCCTATCCACCGGCACCAACCCTCCCTTGGAGCGCGGTGCGTCCTGCGCCTCACGGCGTAGAGGCGCGGGCGGGTGGGCTCGTCACGATCTCGATGCCCCGCAACTCCGCACTGTCGATAATCCGCTGCAGCGAGCCATCTCGCTTCATACCATCAAGGCGTCGGGCGAGCACCCGGAGCTGGGATTCCTTCAGGGCGGCTCAGGGACTCGCTGGATTCGATTTCCGCCCCTGCTCCGCTAGGCAGCCCTCCGTCCTTAAAACGCATGGGCGGACTCCGCTGAGTCAGCGCGGGGCATTCTGCATCCAAGAAACCCCGCCGTTATCCGCCCCACCGCCGTTTGGCTTCAGGGGCGGCGCCGCGCTAACGTAACCTATGCCTAACTTCGTTCTGCTAGACACGAACCTGCCCGACCTGGCCCGCCTGTTTACCGCCATGCTCCAAGCACGCGAGGCAGTTGACCGGCGATCTTGGTCGCACCCGCAAGAAGCCACGAGCGAGGACTGGTGGGCCGATGTATTGGCGGACCCACGAGCACGACGCCGTCGCCGCATCGACATGGCGCTCAGACGCGAGTCCTACCGGCTCTCTGACGAGCGTCACGAGATGGTTCTCGTTGCATGCAGCAAGTGCGACTGGAGGGCAGGCTATCCACGCGAGAAGTTGGTCAGTGCGTATGGTGCAGACTTCCCGATGCCGAGCCTCCTGAGCAAGCTTGCTAAGCCGGGCTGTGTCCGTCTTGGCAATCAGTGGGACGCCTGCGGGGTGTATTTACCCCAGCCGATCGACGCGAAGTGACAGGGTCGCGTCACGATTCCAGACGCTCGCGCGCTGTCTGCCTGCTTCTGCGCCTGGGACTAAGGGGTCTTGCGATTGCTTCCTCTAGCAGCATTCCACTCCTCAATCTGCTTACGAGGGTTTGAAGCTTGAGACCGACGCGTTCTGCGACTTGAGCGAGAGGCACGGTTTCGCCGTTAAAGACTACGAAGCGCTTGCGAGGGCGCGTGAGGGGTGCCCAGCGGCAGTTCTCGGGGCAATAGTTCCCTTCTCTGTCGATCCGTTGCAAGCTCAGCCCTGGTGGACGAGGACCCATGTCGCTTAGGAAACACTCGGCTCCGGTCTTGCCGTCCTCCCCAACGAGCCACCTTGGGCAGACGATTATACCCCTGCCGCCGTAATATTTGTAGTGTGGGTCTCGCTGATTATAGCAGCGCTTCTTCATAAGCTTATAGGCCTGATATTCGACAGCCAGGTAACGTCCGTGTCTTGAGTATTTCATAACAAGGACCCTAACCGACTTTAAAGCGTAAATCAGTTCCTAACGCTTCATCGTTGCGGCTCCTCAGAGCCGATCCGGGAAGTTCTTGAGTCCGATGAATCGGATGTGATTCATGATGGGCGCCTGATTCTCTGGAGAGCGCCCGATGTGGAAGCCTGAACACCGCCTCGCGGCGGACCGCCGTGGCCTTCGTTACCCGA
The DNA here is from genome assembly GCA_963725065.1 of uncultured Alphaproteobacteria bacterium. GTDB lineage: Bacteria > Pseudomonadota > Alphaproteobacteria > Rhizobiales > Xanthobacteraceae > VAZQ01. Next base: position 1,570 of record CAVRXD010000020.1, on the reverse strand, counting down.
GCGATCTAACCGATGCCGAATGGCGATCGTAGCGGCCATGGTGGACCGGCTGCCAATGGAGCCGCCGAAAGCACGGTGCACGGAGCGAAGATGGCGATGACGGTGTTGCGCACTGGTGCCTGGAACTTGCAAATCGTCAAGCGATCGGACGCTGCTATTTGAGGTGCTGCCTAAACGGTGGATCGTCGAACGAACGTTCGCGTGGATTAGCCGTACCGTCGTCTGGCTCGCGACTTTGAACGCAACGCAACGACCGTTGCTGCATTCATCCGCCTCGCCATGATCCGCATCATGCTCAGGCGACTTCTGCAAATGCCTCGCTATTAATCAAACTTCCCGGGCTCTCAGGGTCGAGGGTTCAAACGAGTTAGAGGGAATGGCGCCCTGCCAAAAAGGAGTTAGGGACTAAGCCCTCACGAACGACGCTCGGCGTTCACCCTCGGTTAAACCGCCGCTCCAACGGCGAACGGCACGATGTTGGGGCCGCCTTCGTAGCTGAGATGAGGAATTGGCACATCTGTTGCCGAAAAATCACAGACTCTGGTTGGGAGCTCCTGTAGATTTACATCAGCTTCCCGAGCGGGGGATCGCGCGGGGCTTTGAACGGAGAAGCAATCATGAAAAAGTTCCTATTAACAAGTGCTCTTGTCGTCCTCTCTGTGGGATCAGCTTATGCGGCGGATATGGCCCCTAGGCCCGCCCCACCGCCGCCTGCGTACAGCTGGAACGGCCTCTATTGGGGCGTGAACATCGGCTACAGCTGGGGCCAATCGAAGAACGATCTGACTTTGCAAGTTGCTCCGGGCGTGTTCGGCACCGCGTCGGCATCCCGCGATGTCAATGGGGTGATCGGCGGCTTCCAGTCGGGCTACAACTATCAGTTCGGCCAATGGGTCTGGGGCTTTGAAACCGATTTTCAGGCCTCTGGCCAGAAGGGCAGCGAGGTCCTCCAACTCACCAACACTAATCCCGCTGCATTCTTGAGCACCGATCACAAGCTTAAATGGTTCGGCACCTCGCGCAGCCGTCTGGGCGTGCTGTGGACTCCCAACACTCTGCTCTACGGAACGTTCGGTGTCGCCTACGGCCAAGTCCAAGAGGACGCCATCATCAGTCGCGGAGTTCAGTCTGCCTCCTTAACTTTCAAAGACTGGAAGGCTGGCTGGACTGCTGGCGCGGGCATCGAAACGACCTTGGGTAACGGCTGGACCGCGAAGCTTGAATACCTCTACCTGGACCTGGGCAGAACCGAGAGCACCATTGCTACGCCGGGCCTGGGTTCTCTGGCGGCCACAAGCCGCCGCTTTACCGACGACATTGTGCGTGTCGGTTTCAACTATAAGTGGGGCGGTGGCGGTTATGGCGGCGGATATGGATATTGAGCGCTGAACGCCAAGTAGCGAAAGGTTTAAACGTAGCAGCCCCGGAGAGCTTCTCTCCGGGGCTTTCCATTTGGGCCGCCAAAACGGCTTCACAGGCAACCATCGGTCTGTAGGCTAGCCTGTAGGTAGCATTGGATTGGTTAAAATTATTCATATTAGTTCAAGCATGCGACGCGGAGGGCGTTACC
>CAVRXD010000019.1:0-134787 GCA_963725065.1 uncultured Alphaproteobacteria bacterium | reverse complement strand
GTGGCCCTCGCACCGCCCCTCCCCGACATTGGAAGCCGTTATGGATGCAAAGACCGTTGATCGCCGCGCGCAGCATCAGCCACGCCTGGAGGATGATCCGCTGGTGCGCGGGCTCGGACGTTACGCGGCGGACACCCCGCTGACCGGCCAGACCTATGCCTATTTCGTGCGCTCGTCGCACGCCTTTGCCGATATCCGTTCGATCGATACCGCGGCGGCGAAGGCGGTGCCCGGCGTGCTGGCGGTGCTGACCGCCGCCGACATGGAGGGGATCGGCAACATCTCCCAGCACCCGCCGCTCGCCGGCCGGGGCGGCCAGAAGCTCGTCATTCCGCATCGCCCCGCGCTCGCCGGCGAGACCGTGCGCCATGTGGGCGAGGCGGTCGCGGTCGTGGTGGCCGAGACCCTGACGGCCGCGCAGGACGGCGCCGAGGCGGTCGTCGTCGACTACGAGGAGCGCACGCCGGTGGTCGATCTGCGCGAGGCCGTGCGCGACGGCGCGCCGCAAATCTGGCCGGAGGCGCCGGGCAATATCGCGGTCGACTGGCCCGGCCTGGCGAAGGACCCCGACGCCAATGCCCAGGAGGTCGATCGCATCATCGCATCCGCCAAGCACGTGGCGCGGGTCTCGCTGGTCCATCAGCGCATCCTGGTGCAGTCGATGGAGCCGCGCGGCGCCACCGCGAGCTACGATCCTGCCGATGAGAGCTATTTCCTGCGCTGCTGCTCGCAGAGCGCGCGCGCATTGCGCGACGGCCTTGCTCCCATCCTCGGCGTTCCCAACCCGCGCCTGCGGGTGGTCACCGAGGATGTCGGCGGCGCCTTCGGATTGAAGACCGGGCCTTATCCGGAATACCTCGCGATCCTGGTGGCGGCGCGCAAGATCGGCCGGCCGGTGCATTGGATGTCCAACCGCGCCGAGGCGTTCCTGAGCGACAATCACGCCCGCGACGCCTACAGCGATGTCGAGCTCGCGCTCGACGAGCGCGGCAAGTTCCTGGCGCTGCGCGTGCGCCACCTCGGCAGCATGGGCGCGTTCATCGGCGCGGTCGGCGCCAACATCCAGACCGTGAATCTGACGCGCTGCCTGCCCGGCATGTACGACATCCCGATGATCGACATCGCCGTGCGCTGCGTGTTCACCAATACCACGACCACCGCTCCCTATCGCGGCGCGGGGCGTCCGGAGGCGAACTTCATTCTCGAGCGCGTGATCGACGAGGCCGCGCGGGTGACCGGCATCGATCCCATCAAGCTGCGCCGGCGCAACCTGATCAAGTCGTCGGCGATGCCATACAAGACCGCCGTCGGCACCACCATCGACAGCGGCGAGTTCGAGACCGTGCTCGACAAGGCCCTCGCGCTCGCCGACCACGACGGTTTCAAGCAGCGCCGGCGCGAGGCCGCCAAGCGCGGCAAGTACCGCGGGTTCGGCATTTCCTGCATGTTGGAGCATGCCGGCGGCTTTCCGCTCGAAGGGACCGCGCTGAGCTTTCCCGGCGGCGAGCATCTCGTTCTCGGCCTCAATGTGCAGTCGACCGGCCAAGGCCACGCCACGGTGTTCAATCCCATGCTGGCGGAACGGCTGGGCATCAAGCCGGAGCACATCGAGCACCGGCACGGCGATTCCGCCATGGAGATCGCGGGCTATGCGTCGGTCGGCTCGCGCTCCGCGATGACCGTGAGCCATGCGCTGATCAAGACCGTCGAGGCGCTCCTGACTAAGGGCAAGGCGATCGCCGCCAACGTGCTGGAAACGGCAGAAACCGACATCGAGTACCGCGACGGACGTTTCGGCGTGGTGGGCACCGATCGCAGCATCACCCTGTTCGATCTCGCCGCGCGCGCCAAGGAGATGAAAAAGCGCGGCGAGATCCCCGAAGACCTCGATACCAAGATCAACGCGGAGACGCCGCTGACGTTTCCCAACGGCTGCCACATCGCCGAGGTCGAGATCGATCCCAAGACCGGCGAGATGGCGCTCGTGGCCTATGCCGCGGTCGACGATTGCGGCCGCCCGCTCAACACCATGATCGTCGAGGGCCAGACCCACGGCTCCATCGCCCAAGGCCTGGGCCAGGCCATGCTGGAAAACGCGATCTACGACAGCTCCGGCGGGCAACTGGTCACGGGGTCGTTCATGGATTACGCCATGCCGCGCGCCAGCGACATGCCCGCGTTCAAGGACGCGATCCACTCCGTGCCGGCCACGACCAATCCGCTCGGCGTGAAGGGCGCGGGCGAGGCCGGCACCACAGCGGCGATCGCCGCTGTCATGAACGCCATCGCCGATGCGATTCCCGGCGGCGCCGGCGCGCATCTCGACATGCCGGCGACGCCGGAAAAGCTCTGGCACGCATGCCAGAGGGCGGCGCAGGCGTAACGTCGTCGTCGCCGGGCTTGACCCGGCAACCCATCGTTTCGGTGAGAGGATGGATGCGCGGGTCGAGCCCGCGCATCGTGGCTGTTGGGACCGGGTCAGCCCTGCGAGATGAACTTGGTATTGAGATAGGCGCTCAGCCCCTCGGTGCCGCCCTCGCTGCCGTGGCCGGATTCCTTCACGCCGCCGAACGGCGTCTCCGGCGTCGAGATCGCAATGGAGTTGACGCCGACCATGCCTGACTGCATGGCGTCACCGATCGCAGCCGCGGTCGCGTTCGAGCTCGTGAACGCGTAGGCCGCAAGCCCGTATTCCAGCGAGTTGGCGCGCTCCACCACCTCGTCGAAGGTCTTGAACGTGACGATGGGCGCAATCGGTCCGAACGGCTCCTGCGTCATCACCTTTGAATCGTCTGGCACCTCGGTGACAACAGTCGGCTCGTAGAAATAGCCCTGGTTGCTGTGCCGCTTGCCGCCGGTCACCACCTTGCCGCCGCGCTGCTTGGCGTCGGCCACGAAGCTCTCCATGGCCTCGATGCGGCGCGCGTTGGCCATCGGCCCCATGGTGATGCCCTTCTCCAGCCCGTCGCCGAGCTTGATGCCCTTGGCGTATTCGGAGAAGCGCGCCAGAAACTTCTTGTACGAATCCTCCTGTACGTAGAAGCGCGTCGGCGAGATGCAGACCTGGCCGGCGTTGCGATACTTGAACGCGGCGATGGTGTCGGCGGCTTTTTCCGGATCGGCGTCGGCGAACACGACGACCGGCGAGTGGCCGCCGAGTTCCATGGTGGTGCGCTTCATGCCCTTGGCCGCCAGCGCGGCGAGGTGCTTGCCGACCGGGATCGAGCCGGTGAACGAGATCTTGCGCACGGCATCCTTGGCCAGCAGATGCTCGGAGACTTCCGACGGCACACCGAACACCAGGTTGAGCACGCCCGCCGGAACGCCGGCGTCGGCGAAGCAGCGCACCATCTCCACGCAGGCACCCGGCGTCTCTTCCGATGCTTTGAGAATGAGCGAGCAGCCCGCCGCGAGCGCGCCGCCGACCTTGCGCGCAGGCGTCAGCACCGGGAAATTCCATGGGGTGAAGGCGGCGACGACGCCGACCGGCTCCGAGACCACCAGTTGCCGCGTGCCCTTGACGCGCCCCGGCACGATACGGCCGTAGCTGCGGCGACCCTCCTCGGCGTACCAGTCGATGATGTCGGCCGACGTCAAGACCTCGACGCGGGCCTCGGCGTAGACCTTGCCCTGCTCCTGCACCATGATTTTCGCGATCGCGTCGTGGCGCTCGCGCATGAGGTCCGCAGCCTTGCGCATGATCTTGGCGCGGTCATAGGCCGAGGTCGCCCGCCACAGCGCGAAGCCTTTCTTCGCGGCCTCGAGCGCTTCGTCGAGGTCGGCCTTGCTTGCATGCGGCAGATGCGCCAGCGGCTTCTCGGTCGCCGGGTTGATCACGTCCTCGCCCTTGCGGCCGCCGCCGTTCATCCACTTGCCGTCGATATAGAGCGCGAGATCGCTGTACATGGGGTCCTCGTATTTTTCGTGATGCGGAGATGTCGGTCGCGACGGGATTAGCACTATTCGACGCGGGATTCACCCCTCCCCGCCGGATGCCTTCTGCGCGGCCATGGCGGCACCGCTGCCGCGTCACCCCAGATAGGTCCCGCCGTTCACCTGGATGTTCTGCCCGGTGATGAAGGCCGCGCCGGGACCGCAGATGAAGCGCACCGCCGACGCGATGTCGTCGGGCTGGCCGCGCCGGCCGACCAGCGCATGCACCAGCGAGTGGTGCTGCGGTTCGGGCTGGCCGGCCGGGCGCGGCGCGGCCATCAGCCCGGGCGTCACCGTATTCACCCGGATCTTGTCGCCGGCAAGCTCGTGCGCCAGCGCGCGGGTGAAACCGATGAGCCCAGCCTTGGCGGTCACCACATGCGGGCGGCGCGCTGCGCCGGTATGGGCGGAGAGGCCGCCGATGTTCACGATCGCGCCTGCCCCACTCTTCTTGAGATAGGGCAGGCAGGCCTGCACGCAGTTGAACGCGCCGTCGAGAATGATGCTGGTGACCGCGCGCCATTGCTCCAGCGACATGTTCTCGAATGCCTGCTCGGCGCGCACCGCCGCGTTGTTGACCAGGATGTCGACGCCGCCGAAGCGCGCCCCGGCGGCAGCGACCATTTTTTGCACTGCCGCGCCGTCGGCGACATCGGCAGTGATGCCGAGCGCCTTGCCGCCCACGCGCTCGATCTCGCCCGCAACCGCCTCGGCTTCCTTGAGGTTGGAGCGGACGTTGACGATGACAGCGGCGCCGCCGTCGGCAAGCGCGAGCGCGATGCCGCGGCCGATATTGCGCCCGGCACCGGTGACGATGGCGACGCGGCCCGCGAGTTCCTTGGTCATGGATTCAGATCCTCAAGTGCTTTTGGGCGGGTTGTTGGTGGAGCGCGGCGGGTGCCGCGCCTTTGTCGTTCACCCGCGCAAGGAGGAAAGATCGAGCTTGCCGTCATAGAGCGTCCGCAGGAGCGCCAGCGCCCGCTCCGTGCGCACGGCGTCCCATCCGCCGTGGCGGGCATTGAGCACGAACTTCTCCTCGATGTCGCCGCGGGAGAGCGGCTCGTGTGCACCGCCGCGCAGGTGCGGCTGGCGCTCCTCGACCACGCTGCCGTCGGCAAGCAGCGCGCGGATATGCCCGGTGAAATTGTTGGGATAAGGATTTTGCGGATCGATCTGGTAGCGCACCTTCGACGCAAGCGCGAGCACGTCCGGCTCCTGCACCGCGTCGTCGGTGAAGGCATCGAGCCCGACCTGACCGCGCACGAAGGCATGGGCGATGCAATACGGCGTGGAGAACTTGCCGGCATAGCCGTTGGCGGGGCGCTGCTTGGCCGCGAGCGGTTCCCACAGCCGATGCACCGTGCCTTCGCCGACCTCGCACACGAGTTCCTTGATCTCATCCGCCTTGATCCCGCGCGCCGCGAGCCGCCGCGCGCAATCGATGTAGGGATGCGTCATCGTTCCGCACGGATAGGGCTTGAAGGCAAGCGTCTGCGTCACCCATTGCGCGCCGAAATCCCCGATCAGCGCATCGTAATTGCCCGTCGTGGTATGGGCGAAGCCGTGAAACAGCCCGTGCACGCCTTCGAATACGGTGCGCGGGCCGAGAAAACCGTGGCGTCCCAGCAGCGCCGCGCGCAGCCCGGATTGCGCCGCCCAGCCCGGATGCAACCGCTTGGTCCAGGCGCCCTCGGCGAGGTATTCGATGATGCCGCCGGCCATCGAGCCGGCGATGCCGAGCGCGTCCACCATCTGGCGCTGCTCGAGCCCGAGCGCGGCGCCGACGCCGGCCGCCGCGCCCATGGCCCCGAAGACCGCGGTCGGGTGAAAGCCCGCCTTGTGCACAGCCTTCGGCACCACCACGCTGAGCCGGCAGATCACCTCGGTGCCGACGGCGATGCCCAGCAGCGCCGAGCACCCATCGGGATTGTAGCGCTCGCAGGCCGCCAGCACCGCCGGGACGATCACCGCGCCGGCATGAACGGGCCCGCCCTCGAACGTGTCGTCGAAATCCTCGCCGTGCGCGGCGGTGCCGTTGACAAAGGCCGCTCCCGCCGCGCTCATCGGACGGGCATGTCCGATGGCGGTGCAAGCGCCCTCCTCGTCCCAGCCCGCAAGCGCCGCCTTGACGTAGTCCTCGTTGCGCGCGGTGAGACAGAGCCCGACGACGTCGACGGCCAGATCCTCGCACTTGCGGCGCACGGCCGCGGGCAGTCGTCCCGGATCGAGCGCCGCGATCTTGCGCGCCAGAACTTCGGCGAGTGAGGTCTGGGGCAGGGAATTGTCCATGGAGTCCTACACCGCCCGGCTCAACCTGAGGGCGATCGTGTGTGTTTTCATTGGCAGGTCAGGTGTTGCGCAGACGGGCGTCGCCGAAGCCGGGGATGCGATTGACCGCGATGACGACGGCGAAAGTGATGACGAGCATGATCAGGCCGAGCACCGCGATGGCGCCCAGGTCTCCCGACTCGTTGAGATCGAAGATGAGCACCGAAATGACTTTGGTCTCCGACGTGAACAGCATGATGGCGGCCGACAATTCGCGGATGACGCCGACGAAGATGAAGCACCAGGTCGCGATCACGCTGGTGCGCAACAGCGGCGCGGTGATGTCGCGCAGCGTGCGCAGGCGCGTCGAGCCCAGGATGCGGCTCGCATCCTCGAGGTCGGTATGGACGGAACGGAACGCCGACTGAAGCTGCTGATAGGCGGCGGGCAGCGCGATGGTCACGAAGGCGATCAGCAGAATCCACAGCGTGCCGTAGAGGACGAGCGGAGGCCGCGCGTAACTCAGGAACAGCCCGACCCCGAGCACGATGCCGGGAATCGCGACCGGCGCAGTGGCGAGAAAGCCGAGCGCGCGATAGCCCCGGATCGCCTTCCGGGTCGTCACATAGGCGATGACCACGGCCATGATCGTACCGATAGTGGCCGAGGCAACGCCGAGCAGGAATGTGTTCTTCACCGCAAGCTTGGTGGCGGACAGTTCGAAGAACACGAAGTGGATATTGTGCAGGGTGAAATTCGTCGTCGTCACGAACGATGTGGCGACCCGCGAGAACGTGGCGTTGAGGAGCGCGCCATAGGGCAGGAACACCGGGCACATGAGGATGACGAAGACGAACGCGAGCGCCACCCATTTGAGCGCGCCCAGCCGGATCAGTCTCGGGTCGCCCTGCTTGCCACCGACCACCGAATAGCCACGACGGCCGAGAATGAAGTGCTCGGCGCGCAACAGCACCACCGTGAGGACCAGCAGCGGCACCGAAGCCGCGGCCGCAAGCTCGGCCTTCGGGGGATAATTGAACAGGCTCCAGATCTTGGTCGTCATGGTGTGGAAGCCGGCGGGAATTGCCAGGATCGCCGGCGAGCCGAACAGCGTCATCGCCTGCAGGAATGCGACCAGCGCGCCGGCCAGGAGCGCGGGCAGCGCCAGCGGGATGGTAATGCGCCGCGCGGTCGTCCAGGTGCGGCCGCCGAGAATCGATGACGCATCCTCGAGATCGCCGGGAATGCGATCGAGCGCGTTGGCGAGCAGCACGAATACATACGGGAAGGTGTAGCAGGAGATGACGAAGATCAGGCCTCCGAGCGAATAGATGTTGAAGAGATGGTCCTCCTGCGGAGCGCCGGTCACCGCGCGGTAGATCTTGTTGAGGAGACCGCTGTTGGGCGCCGCCAGCACCTCCCACGCAATGGCGCCGAGGAACGGCGGTGTCACGAAGGATGCCGTGACCAGCGCACGCACGGTACGGCGCAGCGGCATGTCGGTGCGTGCGACCAGCCAGCCCATGGGGGCGGCAAAGGCGCAGCAAATGATGCTTGAGCTGGTCGCCAGGATCAGCGTCGTCTTCAGCGGATCGACGAAGACCGGATCGGTCACCAGGGTCTTGAAGTTGTCGAGCGTGAAGGCGCCGGAGCGGTCGACCAGGCTGTAGTAGATCAGCCAGGACATCGGCAGGATGATCAGCACGCACAACAGCGCGGCGAACAGCAGCAGGATCGGCCACGACAGGTCGATCTTGTGCTTGCGCGGGGCGCCCAGGGCCGGCAATGCAATGGTCATGACAGCCGCGCGCCAGTCATCCGCGAATATGAATGATCCACCAACCTCCGGCGCCTGCATTTTTCATTGCAGGCCCCGGGGCGATTGGACGCCCCGCCGCCGCGGGGCATGACGAGTTCAGTGATCAACGGCATCACACCCTGAAAATCTGGGCGTAGCGCGTCTTGATCTCATCGCCCATCTTCTCGATGCTCTCGGGGTCCTCTTTCATCAGCTTGATGTCGGCGAGCTTACGGATGCCGGGCTTCTCCACGGTCTGGCGATGCGGCGAATACTGACGGGCCCAATCGACAAGGAGCTGCTGGGCCTCGCGCGAGTGCATCCAATTCTGGAACAGGCGTGCCGCGTTCGGATTGGGCGCCGCCTTGAACACCGCGCTCGGACTGGTAGCGAGCGGCGTCCCCTCCTCGGGGTAGACGATCTCCACCGGCTGGCCCTCCTCCTTGTTGCGGATGACGAGATAGCCGGCGCCGTCGACCATGACCGCGCGCTCGCCGAGCGCGATCTTCTTCGGCGTGTCGGTCGCCGACTGGACCTGCAGGACGCGCTGCTTTGCGAGTTTCTCGAAATAGCCCCAGCCGAGGTCGCGCGCGGTCTGGAAGGTCGAGTTCATGATCGTACCGCTGTAAGCCGGGTGCCCCTTCACCAGCTTGCCCGCCCATTTCGGATCAAGCAGGTCGGCAAAGCTCTTCGGCGCGTCCTCCTTCTTCACCAAGTTTGTGTTGTACGCGATCGGCGAGATCAGGATCCGCGTCGTGACGTGCAGGGCATCCGGGTCGTAGTATTGCGGGTCGAAATGCTTCGCGACCTCCTCGGGCAGGTATGGCGCGAGCCAGCCGTTGCGTTTCCATACGATGCAATGCGCCTGATCCGCCGTATTGACCACGTCGACGACGTTGATGTTGCCGCCGTATTCCTGGGCGATGCGGGTGAAGATGCGCTCGGCGCCGGAGCGCTCCACGCGGACGGCAACCCCGGGGAACCTCTCTTCGAAAGTCTTGGCGAGCCGCTCGGCAAACGCCAGGTCCATGGCGGTGTAGAAGGCAAGTTTACCCTCTTTTTTCGCGGCCTCGACGAGAGCCGGCGTGATCGCCGATGCTTCCGGCGCAGCCGCGCGCAGCGGGGAAGCAAAGACGGTTGCCGCCAGCGCGGTTGCGGAGTTGAGCACGTCGCGCCTGGAGAAACGATGCTTGGTCATGGTTTCCTCCCGATTCCGGTCGGGCATATTCTCAGCTGTCATGCCCCGCGGTTGCGGGGCATCCAGTATTCATCGCGCAGAAAGCGGGGCAACGACGACAAAAAATGCCTCATCGATGGTTACTGCATCGCCCGCCTCCGCGGGCGATGACAGGGGCATCACACTCCGAACAGCTTGCTGTAGCGCGCCTTGATCTGCTCGCTCATCTTTTCCACCGCCGCCGGATCGTCCTTCATCTTCTTGATCTCGCTGAACGGCTTGCGCCCGGGCTTCTCCTTGACCCCGGGATGCAGCGAACGCAGGCCGCCGACATCGATCGACAACTGCTGGGCCTCGGGCGAGAAGCAGAAGCTCTGGAACAGCCGCGCGGCGTTCGGATTGGGGGCGTTCTTGAACAGCGCGTTCGGACCGACGATGAGGGGCGAGCCCTCGGTCGCGTAGACGATTTCGACCGGGCTGCCCTTCTCCTTCTCGACGAACATGTTGTACTCGTTGCCGTCCGCCATCACCGACCGCTCGCCGAGCGAAAGCTTCTTCGGCGGGTCGGCCGACGATTGCACCTGCATCACCTTCTGCTTGGCGAGCTTTTCAAAGTACTCCCAACCGAGGTCGCGCGACATCTGATAGGTCGCGGTCATGATGGTGCCGCTGTAGCTCGGATGCGCCTTGACGATCTTGCTGGTCCATTTCGGATCGAGCAGGTCGGCATAGCTCTTGGGTGCATCCTCGGCCTTCACCATGTTGGTGTTGTAGCCGATGACGCACACCCAGGCGCGGTAGGTGGCGAACGTGCCGTCCGGATCCTTATGCTCGGCGGGATAATACTTGGCCACGTCCTCGGGCACGTATGGCTCGAGGATGCCTTCGCGCTTCCACACGATGAAATGCGCGGCATCGGACGAATTGACCACGTCGACGGCGTGGATCCGGCTTGCATATTCCTGACCGATGCGCTGGAACACGCGCTCGGCGCCGGTGCGTTCCACCCGCACCGCTATGCCCGGGTATTTCGCCTCGAACGTCTTGGCGAGGCGCTCCGCCACCGGCAGATCGATCGAGGTGTAGAAGACGACCTTGCCTTCCTTCTTGGCGGCCTCGATCAATTGCGGCGTGACGGCGCTCGCCGGGGGAGCGGCCGAGGCCACCGACGCGAACACGCTCGATGCCGCCAAGGCGGTCGAACCCTGGAGCACGTCCCGCCTGGAAAATGTAGGTTTCTTCATTGTCGTCTCCTCACTGATCTCGTTATTGCTTGCCGGGATGTTCTCATCCGCTCAGCACACGGCAGCTTTCCGGCGGCAGATGGAGCCATACCGCGGCTCCTTGCGGAATGTTCTCGGCTGCCGACGTGACCACGCGCAATTGGGTGCGGTCCGGCATTTCCACCAGGTAGTCGCGGCCCGATCCCAGAAAAACCTGCCGCACCACCGTTCCCGGCACCACGTTCTCCGTCGTCTCGGGCTTCTTCGCCCGCAGACCGACGACGTGCTGGCGGATCGCCACCGCACCGGCGCTGCCCGCGACGAACCTGCCGCCGGTGCATCGCAGGGTGGAACCCGCGTATGAAAGGTGGGATTCGTCGAGCGCCGGCCCCTTGATGACGTTGCTCGAGCCGATGAAGCGCGCGACGAATTCCGAGCGCGGGCGCTCGTAGATGTCTTCGGGCGAACCCGCCTGTTCGATCTTGCCCAGGTTCATGACCGCTATCACATCGGCGGTGGTCATCGCTTCGGACTGGTCGTGGGTGACGTAGACCGTGGTGTAGCGATACTCGTCATGCAGCCGGCGCACCTCGAAGCGCATTTCCTCCCGCAGATTGGCGTCGAGATTCGACAGCGGCTCGTCCAGCAGCAGCGTCTCGGGCTCCACGATCAGGGCGCGCGCCAGCGCGACGCGCTGTTGCTGGCCGCCCGACAGTTCGCCGGGATAACGGTCAGCGAGCGCACCGAGATGCGTAGTGGCCAGGATGGCCGACAGCTTGCGCTTGATCGTATCGCGATCGAGCTTGCGCAGCTCGAGTCCGTAGGCCACGTTCTCGGCGACCGTCATGTGCGGCCAGAGCGCGTAGCTCTGGAAGATCATCGACATGTTGCGCCGCTCCGGCGGTGTGGTCCGCGCCGGCGAGGACACCAGCTTGTCGCCCACGCGAATCTCGCCGGCCGACGGCTCGACGAAGCCCGCGATCAAGCGCAGCGTCGTCGTCTTGCCGCAGCCGGAGGGACCGAGCAGGCACACGAGCCGGCCGTGATCGATGGTCAACGACACATTGTCCACCACCGCCAGATCGCCGTAGCGCTTGGTGAGCCCCCGCAATTCAACCGACGCCACGCGATTTCCTCCTCGCTATCCGGCCGGTGTTCCCGGCGCTTGGTCTTATGGCTATTGAAACACCAAACCGGTGCCCGGCATCCGTGACAGCTTGCCGCCTCGCTGTTTTCTTTGCTCCCCGCCCAAGGAACCCGGGGTCACTTCCCGGTGAATGCCGGTTTGCGCTTCTCCATGAACGCCCTGCGACCCTCGATGAAGTCGGTGCTGGCGAAGCATTGGTCCACCATTTCCGCACAGCGCGCCAGATTGCGCTTGCTTTCATCCTTGGTAACTTCGCCGACGATGTATTTCACCGCCTTCACCGTGAGCGGCGCATTGCCGGCGATGGTCTCGGCGTAGTTCTTCACATAGGCCTCGAGCTCGGCCTCGGGCACGACGCGATTGACCAGCCCCATCCCGCGCGCCTCCTCGGTGTCGAACTGCCGCGCCGTGAAGAAGATTTCCCGGGCGAAGGCCGGCCCGACCACATCGACGAGCCGGCGCAGGCCGGCATAGGAGTAGCCCAGCCCAAGCTTCGCGGCGGGCACGGCGAAACGCGAATTGTCGGAGCAGATCCGCAGATCGCAGCAGACCGCGAGCCCGAGCCCGCCGCCGATGCAATAGCCGCGGATCATGGCGATGGTCGGCTTGGGAAATTCCTGTACTCCGGCATAGGCCGTTTCGACGGTGGCGTTGTAATGCTTGGTCGCGTCGAGGGTGGCGCGCTCGCTCTCGAACTTCGAGATGTCGGCACCGGATACGAAGGCCTTGCCGCCGGCGCCGGTCAGCACGACGACGCGCACCTCGTCGTCCTTGGCGAAATCCTCGAGGATGCGGCTGGTCGCCGCCCACATGTCGAGCGATACCGCGTTGTGACGCTCGGGGTTGTTGAAGATCACATAGCCGACGCGCCCGTCCTTGCGCGAGAGCATCTTGTCGGTCTTGGTCACGTCGTCCATCACTCGTCCTCCGCGCGCCGTGGTCATGCGCGCCAACTCGTCTGCATCCGTCAAACCGCGTTCGCTTTGCGCAGCGCCGCGATGTCCTTCGCGCTGAACCCGAACTCCTTGAGCACCGCATCGGTATGCTCGCCGAGCTTGGGCGGGCGCGCCACCAGCCGACTCGGCGTACGCGACAGCGACATCGGCTGGCCCGCCATGCGCAGCTTGGACTTGTCCCTGGTCTTCACGGCCTGCGCTATGCCGAGATGCTCGACCTGCGGGTCGGCGTAGACCTGGTCGACCGAATAGATCGGCCCGCACGGAACGCCGGCCTTGTTGAGCCGCTCGATCCATTCGGCGCTCGTCTGCTTGACCGTATACCTCTCGATATCGGCGTTGAGCGCGTCGCGGTTCTTCGAGCGTTCGGCGGCCGTATGATATTCCGGCCGCTGCAGCAGCTCGGACGCATCGGCCGCGGCGCAGAACCGCGCCCAGATTTTCGACCCGGTGGAGGCGATATTGATGTGGCCGTCGGCGGTCTTGAACACGCCGGTCGGGATGCTGGTCGGATGATTGTTGCCGGCCTGCTTGGGAACATCGCCCTCGATCAGCCAGCGCGCGCCCTGGAAATCGAGCATGAAGATCTGGGCCTGCAGCAGCGAGGTCGTGACATGCTGGCCCTGCTTGGACTTTTCGCGTTCCAGCAGCGCCACCAGAATGCCGAGCGCGCAAAACAGCCCCGCGGTGAGGTCGGCGATCGGGATGCCCACGCGCACGGGCCCCTGCCCGGGCAAGCCGGTGATCGACATCAAGCCGCCCATGCCCTGCGCGATCTGATCGAAGCCCGGTCGCGCCGCATACGGACCGGTCTGCCCGAACCCGGAAATACTGGCATAGATCAGCTTCGGATTGATCTTGCGTAGTTGCGGATAGTCGATGCCGAGACGACGCTTCACATCCGGCCGAAAATTCTCGACCACCACGTCGGCTTTTTTCACCATGCGCTTGAAAGCCGCCACCGCTTCCGGCGCTTTCAAATTGAGCGTCATGCTGCGCTTGTTGCGATGCAAATTCTGGAAATCCGACCCTTCACGCGGGCCGCCCAGCGGCTCACCCCCGCCGGGCTCGGGCGGTAACTCGATCTTGATCACGTTGGCGCCCCAGTCGGCGAGCTGGCGCACGCAGGTCGGCCCGGAGCGCACCCGTGTCAGATCGAGCACCGTGAAACGTTCGAGCGCGCGCGAGGCCTTGGGAAACGGCATTTTCCGGCACCTGTGAGGTGATTCTCATGGCCCGGCGGAACGCCGGGAAGGCCCGACATTCCCTGATCTCCCGTCGGTTGTCCACCGCGGAACGGGGTTTGAGCAGCGGACCGATACCGATATGGTGCGGCCGAGCCGGGGGGCGCCCGAAGGACCGATGGACCCAGGACGCCGCATGATCACGCCCGCAATGACCTTCCCCAATATGACGAGGCTCGCCCGCCTTCGTTCATGGCGCCTGCTGCTGGCGCTGCTGCTCGCCGGCACGGCTACGTTCGCGAGCGCGCAGGAACGCCCGCGCCGGGCGCCGGCGCCGCAGAGCGAGCAACATCCGGAAACGCGGCCGCCCGAACAGCGCGCCGCGGACACGCGCGACAGCGTGCTGCGGCTGCTGCCGCCGGATTCGGTGACCGAGCACACCATCGACATCGCCGGCGGAAAGCTCGCCTACACCGCGACCGCCGGGACGCTGTCGCTGTTCGATCAATCGGGCGAGCGGTTGGCGGCGATCTATTACACCGCCTATGTCGCAAACAATGCGGAGTCGGCGAACCGCCCGGTCACCTTCGCCTTCAACGGCGGTCCGGGCGCAGCTTCGGCGTATCTGAACCTCGGCTTGGTCGGGCCGCGAATTCTCGAGTTCCCCGGCAACGACGCCGCGACAGCGCGCTTGCAGGACAACCCGCAGACCTGGCTCGGCTTCACCGATCTGGTGATGATCGATCCGGTCGGAACCGGCTGGAGTCGGCCGACAAAGGCCGACGGCGGTAACGCGTTCTATGGCGTGCGCCAGGATGCGCAAACGCTGGCCAAGACCATCGCGCTCTACCTCGGCAAGAACGGCCGCGGCAACTCGCCCAAATATCTTCTGGGCGAAAGCTACGGCGGGTTTCGCGCCGCCAAGGTGGCGCAGGCGCTGCAGCGCGATCAGGGCATCATGGTGTCCGGCATCGTGATGGTGTCACCGCTGATCGAGGGCGGGTTGATCTTCGGCGGCAGTCGGTTCGCGCTCGGCGCCGCATTGCAGCTGCCGTCGCTGGCAGCCGCCGAGCTTGAACGCAAAGGCACGTTCAGCAAGGAAGCGCAGGCCGAGGCCGAGCGCTTCGCATTCAGCGAATATCTCACGGCGCTCGCCGGCCCGCGCCTCAGCGGCGACGCGGCGCGCAACTTCTATCAGCGCGTGGCGCAAATCACCGGCCTGCCCGAGGATGTCGTCACGAAATCGCGCGGGTTCATCCGCGACGCCTTCGTCAAGCATTTGCGCTCCGGCGAAGGCAAGATCGTCAGCCGTTATGACGCGACCTTCGCAGTCGCCGATCCATTTCCCGAACAGGAGACCGCGCGTGGCCCCGATCCGCTGCTCGATGGGCTCACGCGCGCCTACGGCGGCGCATTCGCCAACTATGCGCGCGATGAGCTCGGCTTCAAGAGCGAGATGACCTACATCCTGCTGTCGCCCGACATTTCCGGCAAATGGGATTGGGGCGAGGGCTCCGGACGTGGCTCGGCGAGTGTCACCGACGACGTGCGGGAACTGCTGTCCCTCACTCCGTCGTTTCGTCTGCTGGTAGCGCACGGCTACAGCGACATGGTGACGCCCTACGCGGTGAGCCGTTACGTGCTCGACCACCTCCCGCCGATCGGCGACCCCTCACGCACCCAGCTCAGCCTCTATCGCGGCGGGCACATGTTCTACATCGACCCGGAGTCGCGCAAAGCTTTCACCGCGGACGCCAAGCGGTTCTATCAATCGAGCCAGTGATCCGCGCAGGTCATTCCGGTGCACCACGAAGTGGCGAGCCCGGAATCCACAATCCGGACTGCGGCCAGGTATTCCGGGCTTGCTCGCTATCGCCAAGTCGGCAGCAGTCGACTTGGGCACTGTATCAGCCCTGAAACTCCAGAATGTCGAAGCCGACATGGCGATCGACCACGTAAATGAGGCCGCGCTGGTCGAGAGCCACGTCGTTGCTCTGCGGCGCGGCCCTGCCCGCCACCGGCTCGGGGATGAAATGGCCGATCTCGCGTGGGCTGAGCGGATCGGCGACGTCGATGATCCGCAGCCCGCCGCCGAACCAGACGGCGTAGGCGATGGTGCCGGACATCCGCTCACAGAACTGGTGGGCGCCGAAGCGCGCGCCGCCCGTGCGGCTGAAGGGCGAGTTCGAGCTCACTGACCTGAAACTGCGCGAGTGGCTTGATGGCGCCGAGATCGCTGACGTCAAAAGTCAACAAGCACGCATGCGCGCGCCCGCGCCGCGCCTCCTCCTCGTTCGCGCTCTGCGCCTGGTCCTCCTCGTCGATCGCAAGCGCGATGCGGCGGCCGCGGATGCGATCCGGCACGGGCATCACCGTGTGAGTCGGCTCCGGAAACAATGGATGGTAATTGTAGGTGCCGGCGCTTTTCGGCCGCGCGAGGTCGGACACGTCGACGACCCAGAAGCCGCCGTGCCAGCAGCTCGCCCACATCTCGTTGCCGAATCGCAACGCATGGTGGAGCCGGTGCCGGCGGCCGGACCAGCCCGGAATCTCGCCACCCTCGACGTGCTGCCCGGTCATCCACCAGCGTGAGATTTCTTGCGGACGGCGCGGATCGCGCAGATCGTAGATGACGAGGATGTTGCCGACATAGCCCTTCATCTCTGTCGAGATGTAGGCGTAGCGCTCGTCCATGTCGAAGCGGTGCACGCCGATGCCGCCGGTCTTCTGATAGCAGATGAGCTTGGGCTGCGCCGGGTTGGAGACGTCGTAGACCTTGAAGCCGCCATTGTGGTAGCCACGCTGCTCGAATTCCTCGAGCATACGCAGGTCGTCCTCGGTCACGCTCATCCGCGCGGCGATTTCCGAACGTGTGGGCTCGCGCTTGAGCTCCTCGGCGAGCGCACGCCGCGCCGCCGGCAGCTGCTCGGCCCGTCGTCCGATCTTGCTCATGTTGCGCTCGTGATTGACGATCATGATGTCGCCGGCGACGCGCACCTTATGGCTGTGGGATTCATGATCGTCGAGCGTGACGGTGGCGACGACGCGCGGCTGGCTCGGCTCTGAGATATCGATGATGGAGGTGCCGAGATGATCCTGGTTCGGAATGTGCCCGACATAGGCATGGGAGCCTGCCACGGTGACCTGGCCGGCACCGGCGAGATCGAGATGTCCGAGCCGGCGGACGTTGTGGGCGAGCGCCGTAGTTTGTCGTTCCAATTTGTTCATTGCGTCCGCATCCTCCGCTCGTCATGCCCCGCGAAAGCGGGGCATCCAGTATTCACTGAATAGATCAAAGGCGCTGGCCCGTGCCACTACGCTTTAACCGCATACTGGATCGCCCGCCTGCGCGGGTGATGACGGCGAGAGAATGCCGTTAATCCAGCTTCGCGCCCGACGCCTTGATGATCGCGGTCCATTTGGGAATTTCGAATTTGATATAGGCCGCGAATTCCTCAGGGCTGCCGCCGATGATGTCGACGCCGAGATCGCCAAGCGATTTCTTGACCGCAGCATCCTCGAGCGTGGCAACCAGCGCGCGGTTGAGCGTGGCGACGACCTCAGGCGGCGCGCCTGCCCGCGTCACCAGCCCGTGCCAGGTGGTCGCGTCGAAGTTCTTCATGCCGAGCTCGTCGATGGTCGGAATGTCGGGGAAGACCGCCGTACGCTTGAGCGTCGCGACCGCGAGCGCCCGCAGCTTGCCGTCCTGGATGTGGGGCACCACCGACGATGCGGTCGCGAACATCATCTGCACGTGCCCAGCGATCACGTCCTGCAGGGCGGGCGCCGCGCCCTTGTAGGGCACGTGGATGATGTCGATCTTGGCCTCGGCCTTGAACAGCTCACCGGCGAGATGCGCCGCCAGCCCGTGGCCGGACGAGGCGAAATTGAGCTTGCCCGGATTGGCTCTCGCGAGCGCGATGAGCTCGCTCATCGTCCGGACCGGCAGCGCCGGATTCACCACCAGGATATTGGCCTGTGACCCGATCAGCCCGATGGGTGCGAAGTCCGCGACCGGGTCGAAATTGATCTTCTTGTAGAGCGCGGCGTTGGTGGCGAGGATGGCGTTGTTCCCGGTGAACAGCGTGTACCCGTCCGGGGCCGAATGCGCCACCGCCTCGGCCGCGACATTGCCGCCGGCGCCCGGCCGATTATCGATCACGATGGGCTGGCCGAGAATTTGTTCGAGCTTCCGGGCGAGGATGCGGGAGAGCACGTCGCTTGCGCCGCCCGGCGTGAATGCGACCACGAGCGTGAGCGGCCGCGTCGGATAGTCGGCGGCGCGGATGGCTGGCAAGGCTGCAAGCAGACATGCCGCGACGGCGAAGCAGCTCAGGACCCTGCGGAACATCGAGGCCTCTGGTGGTTAGACGAACTGCACGGCGATGCCGCCGAGCGGGCCGAAGTCGGCGTGGAGCGTATCGCCCTTGTGCGCGAACACCACCCGGGTGAACGAGCCCGCCAGCACGAGATGCCCGGGCTCGAGTGCGACGCCGTGGCTGCCCAGCTTGTTGGCGAGCCAAGCCACTCCGAGCGCGGGATGGCCGAGCACGCCTGCGGCAACGCCGGTCTCCTCGATCTCCGAGTTCTTGTACATGATCCCGCCGACCCAGCGGAGGTCGACGTCGAGCGGGCCCACCGGCCGGCCGCCGACCGCGATGCCGGCCGCTGCGCCGTTGTCCGCCACCGTGTCGAAGATCTTGCGCGGATCCTGAAGCCGCGCATCGACGATCTCGATCGCGGGAACGACATATTCGGTCGCACGCAACACCTCGGCGAGGCCCACGCCCGGCCCCTTCAGCGGCTTGCCCATGATGAAGGCGAGCTCGATCTCGACCCGCGGCCGGCAATAATTCTCGTGGGGGATCTTGGCACCGTCCGCGATCATCATGTCGTCGAGCAGGTGCCCGTAGTCCGGCTCGTCGATCTGCGAGGAGCGCTGCATGGCCTTCGAGGTCAGCCCGACCTTGTGGCCGATCAGCTTCGCGCCGGCCGCGATCTTGCGTTTGGCCACCTCGGTGGAGATCGCATAGGAATCCTCGATGGTGATGTCCGGCCAGGTCTTCGAAAGCTGGACCGCCTGTTTGCGCTCCTTTTCGGCGCTCATCAGAATATCGGCGGCTTTCTTGCGGTCGGCATCGGACAGCATGATGACTCCTTCAGGCGGCGGATTATCCTCGCGGATGGTAGTGTAGCGCGAAACGGCGCACTGCATAGCGCCTCAGCAAGAAGCCACGCGCGGGGCAACCGTCGCGTCAGCAAGGAGGAAATCCGCGATGCGTCATGACCATCCGATGAAGCCGGACGCGCCTGATGCCTGCTGCTGCGGGCCGGACGTATCGCTCGCGCCGGCACCGTCCCGCCGGGCGCTGCTGACCGCGAGCGCGGGACTGGCCGCCGCCGCGGCCGCGCTCCCGTTCCTTTCGGACAAGGCCCGCGCGCAGGCTGCCGGAGCGAATGCCGATGGACTCCTGACCCGGGTGCAAGGCCAGCGCCGCATCCTGCTCAAGGGCGGGGTCGTCCTCACCCTCGACCGCGGCATCGGCGACTTCGCGCAGGCGGATGTGCTGATCGAGGACGGCAAGATCCGCGAAGTCCGGCCGAGCGTCGCAATTTCGAGGGACGACGCAGCGGTGATCGACGCCACCAATCGCATCGTAGTGCCGGGCTTCATCGACACGCATCACCATTTCTACCAGGGCCTGCTGCGGAGCATCCTCACCAACGGCCTGCTCAATCCCGACTACAGTCGCGACATCGGCAATACGCTCACACCGGCCTATGCGCCCGCGGATGCCTATGCCGGCGTGCTCGTCACGGCGCTCGGTATGATCGACATGGGCACCACCACCGCCGTCGACACGTCGCAGGTCTCGCATACACCGGAGCACAGCGACGCCTGCATTCGTGCGTTGCGGGAGTCCGGCATGCGCGCGGTCTACGCCTACTGGCGCGGCAGCGGACCCGACATGCGCTACCCGCAGGATATCGTGCGGCTGCAACGCACATATTTCAGCTCGCAGGACCAGTTGCTGACGCTGGCGCTCGGCGCCGTGCTCGACACCAACGTCTTCACTTATGCACGCGAGGTCGGCGTGCGTTGCGTCTCCCACGGCGTGAGCAACAACACCGAACGCACACTGCTCGAGCTCGGGCGCGCCGGGCTGCTGCGGCCGGGCGATGAATACATCCACTGCACCCATTTGAGCGACACGGCGTGGCGCCTGCTCAAGGACACCGGCGCCCGCATCTCCATCGCCGCTCCCATCGAGATGGCAATGGGCCACGGCCTGCCGCCGATCCAGGCCGCGCTCGACCACGGCATCCTCCCGAGCCTGAGCTCCGACGTCGATGCCACCATGGCGCAGGATCCCTTCACCATCATGCGCGCGGCCTTCACGCTGCAACGACTGATGCTGCTGCAACGCGCGCGCGGCGGCGAGCAGAACCTGCCGCCGTTGCTGACATGTCGCGACGTGCTCGAATTCGCCACCATCGAGGGCGCCCGTTGCGCCGGCCTCGAGAGCAAGGTCGGCACGCTCACGCCGGGCAAGGAGGCCGACATCGTCATGCTCACGGCCGACCGGCTCAACGTCTGGCCGCTCAACAATGCGCCCGGCGCGGTCGTCAATGTCATGAATCCCAGCAATGTCGACACTGTCTTCATCGCGGGGAAGGTGAAGAAGTGGCGAGGCAACCTCGTGGACGTCGATGCGGCGCGGGTGCTACGCGTGGTGCAGGAGGCGCGCGACGCGGTCGTCCGGCGCTCCGGCTTCCAGATGAACCTGCTGGGCTAAGGCTTGCCTGCGGGTCGCCGGTTGTCAGCTCGGTCTACGCTCGCGGCGAGCGTCACTGGCTCACGGCCCGCGCTGGCCTGGCTGCTCCAGCCCCCCAGATCAATGGTCTTCCTCGACGTCGATCAGGGTGCCGTCGGGATCCGCGAGCTGGAAGCCGCCGTGCGAGCATTTCCGCAGCAGCGCCAGCCGCGCGGCGCCCTCGGAATCGAAATCGATCGGCTTCGGCGCGAGGGTGATATTGGTCTTGGCGAGCCGGTCGAGATGGGCCTTGAAGGCGTCGATCTTGGGCACGCGAAAACCGATATGGTCCATGCCCGGCTGTTCGATGCCGGCGCCGTTGAAGGATGAAATCTTCCACGGCAGGATTGCCAGCGTGACCCTTCCGTCGGTCAGATGATAGCCGCCCTCCTCCGCCGGTGCGTTACGGGCATCGAGCTCGAACACGTCGACGTAGAAATCGGCCACGCGTTGCGCGTCGCGCGCCCGCAACGCGAAATGGCTGAAGGTCGTCTCCTGCTTCCATTCGTTCTTGGCATAGACTTCAGCGCGGTTCTCATGCCCGGGCTGCGACAGGTCGAAATAGTTTCCCGCAGGATCGTGCGCACTGTAGCTGGCGAACGGCCGGTTGCCCGGCCGCTTCACGATCTCGATGTCGGGATACTTCTTCGCGACCTTGGCACGGACCTTTTCGAGGTCCTCGACCTCGATGCCGAAATGGTCGAGGCCCGCCTTGCGGCCGCCGCGGCGGGGGATCAGCGTCATGCCGAGATAGCCGTCGCCGACCGAAATCGCGCCGATCTCGCGCGCCGTATCGCCCGACGCCTTCAGACCGAACGCCGCGCGGTAGAACATGCCGAGCAGCGTGTAGTGATCGCTCGTGATGGCAAGGTGGTTGAGCTTCCCGAACATTCTGGTCTCCTGGCGATCCCCGGGTTTACTGATAGTAGCGATCGAGCGCGATCTGACGGATCTCGGCGAGGCCCGCCTTGTCGAGCATGTTCATCGCCTGCTCGACCGTCGCGCGCACCTCGTCGGCGCCGGCATGGTTGGCCGAGAGGCTGAGCTTTTTGGCTTCGGCAACGAATGCCGGATCGCGGATGATCTCGGCCAAGGTTTTCTGCAGCAGGTCGATGCGCTCCGGCGGCGTGCCCGGCGTGACCACCATCAAGCGGCCGAGGCCGGCGATACTGGCGCGCCAGTCGATCAGGCGGGCTTGCGCCGGCGCGAGCTTCGCAGCCTCGAACAAGGTGGGCGCTTCCGGGAACTGCTCGACGCGCGTTCGGGCGAGCACCGTCACGACCCGCATGCCGTTGCTCGCCCCGTAGAGCGCGGCGGATTCCTCGGACACCACCCGGCCGTCCACTTCGCCGCGCTGGATGGCCAGATTCATGTCGCCCGTGCCCTTGTAGCCGATGATCATCTTGCTCTTCATGCCGAGCGCGTGGGCCATGATGGCGGTGAAATCGGTATTGCCATCGATCTTGCTCGAACCCGCCCAGGTCACCGGGGTAGCGCTCCTCGCCATGTCCGCCACGCTGTTGTAGGGCGATTTCGGTCCGAGCAGCGCAACCTTGGCCTCGCTGCTTACCCGCGCCAGCCAGGCAAGCTTGCGCACGTCGTAGTTGACGCCGGGCGCGTCATAAAGCTGCGCAGTCACCAGCGTCTCGCCGCCGACGAGCAGGATCGTCAGCCCGTCGGGAGGCGCGTTGACGGTGCGGTTGACCGCGATCAATCCGCCGGCGCCGGGCTCGTTGGTCGGCAGCATCCGGGTGCCGAGCTTCTTCTCCAGATGCGGGATCAGGGCGCGCATATAGGTGTCGTAGCCGCCGCCCGGGCTGCCCATCGTATAGAAGCGCACCTGCTTGCCCTGGAAGAATGCCGCCGCCGATTCAGCCGCGGCGCATGCCGGCGCGGCGGCGAGCAGGCTCGCGCCGAGCGCAGCCAAGACGAAGCCTCGGAGCTTTCCTCTCCCAATCATCATCCGCTTTCTGTTTCGCAACCTTGGCGCGCGCGAGCGGTCGGCCGATCATGCTACAGCGCGGATGACGAGCACAAGTGCATGCAAGCGACCCTATCGACCCCTCCTCGACAAATGCCTTAGACTGGCCGCAACAACGGCGCGATCGCTCCAGTACAGCTCGAGACCAATTCGCGCCCGATCTCGTGGAGGAAGATATGGCGCTGATTCCGAACTCGGTTTCCGACATTCTCAAATCGAAAACGCGGCGCGGCCTGCCGCATCCCGTGGACTATCCCAAGGCCGACACGTCGAGCTATGTCCAGGGCGCCGACAATTTCCACAAGGTCATGGCGATCAAGCCCGGCGATCACGTCGTCATGCTTACCGATCCCCTGCTCGACCCGCGCGTGCTGCAGGCGGTCTATGGGGTCGCCAAGGCGCGCGGCGCGACCTTCACGTCCTATATGGGCGCGTCGACACGGCTCATGGAGGTCCCGGACGAGGCCAAGGCGCTGATCGAACGCGCGACCTTCGTCGTCTCCACCTGGTTCGCTTCCGTCATCGATCCCTTCTGCATCAATCTGCGGCGCAAGAAGGGGCAGCGCTGGGTCAAGATCACCTTCTTCCGCAACCTCGATCTCCTGAACACGCCGCAGGCGCGCTTTCCGCTCGACGTCCTCGGCGAGATCATCCGCGCGTCCTCGCGCGCCTATCCCGACAAGGGCAATTTCGACTTGCGGTTCACGGACGAGCGCGGCACCGACATCGTGGTGAACTTCACCGAGGAGATGCGCGCCATCATGAAGAAGGACAACCGCTGGCGCGGCCACAACGTCGCCGACGAGGACGGCTGCTACATCCATTACCTGCCCACCCACGGGCCGAACCTCTACGAGCTCAAGATGGTCGGCGGCGATCACGCCGCGCATATGCCGGTCAACGGCATTCTTTATCCGCAATGGGCGGTCGGCTTCGACAAGCCGTTCGAGGAAAAGATCGGGGTCGAGTTCGAGAACGGCCGCGTCCGTGCGGTTCATGGCCGCAGCGAAGAAGCCGAAGTACTACGCTTCATCGTCGGTGGGACGCTCGAAGAACTCGGCTGCGGTCACAATCCCAAGGCCCCACGCTTCGACATCTACCCCGCCGGACCTAACTCTCCCGGCGCGCTGCATTTCGGCGTCAACGGACTCAAGGAGTCCGAGTACCTGCGGCGCGTCATGCCGTACTGGGAAGAGCCGCACGTTCACATGGACATGGTCACTTTCGACACCACGGTCACGGCCGGCAACTGCACCGTCATCGACAAGGGATTTCTCATGGCCCTGCGCGATCCGCAGGTGGTGGCGGCGGCGGAGCGCTACGGCGACCCGGTCGACCTGCTGGAGAATTTCCCGGTCTAGCGGCAACAGCCGCGGGGCGCGCAAAGCGAAGCGCGCCCGCACGTCTGTCCTTCAATCGCGTGCGTGACGCGTGGCGCGGCGCACGCGCAATCGAAGACCGGCACACCGGAGCGCACGCGCGCCTTTGCCCACCTGCGCCGGTGTTGGCCGCTGCGCGGCCTTCGTGCTCGGTAAACCGCAACCTGCAGGCGTCCGGCAAGACAATGCAATTTCCTTGAGCCGCACATGGCACGCCCCTGAGCGGGAGAAGTCCGGCAATAGCAGACGAATCCTGCCAAGGCGGCCTCACGGCTTGAGCACTTACGTTCCGGGTCATTGCTTTGCCGATGAAATCTGCAGCGTGCGACTAAAAGCGGCAGCACGAGCGAGCGTGATCGGTTAGGCTGATGGCTGCTGGACTTTTGGCGTACGTGAGCGCTGTCCGGCCGCAAGATTCGCTAACACCGAGAGGGAAGCATCATGGCGTCCAAATCCCATTCCACGCGGCGCGACGTTCTACTCGGCGCGACCAGCCTGCTCGTCATGGCACCGCATGTGGCGCGCGGGCAAGGGGCGGAGCCGGTGCGTTTCAGCCTGGAATTCCGCATCTATGGCGGCAACGCGCCGCTGTTTCTCGGCGCCGAGAGCGGGATTTTCCGCGACCAGGGCATCAACGTCACGATGGATGGCTCGGGCGGCTCGGTCGAGTCGGTCACGCGCGTGGCCACCGGGACGCATCCCTTCGGCCTCGCCGATGTCAGCACGCTGGTCGAGTTCGCCTCCCGCAACCCGAAGGAGGCGCCGAAGCTCATCATGACGGTCTTCGACAAGTTTCCCGCGGTCGTGCTCAGCCTCAAGCGCAAGCCGATCAAGACGCTGCAGGAGATGGTCGGAGCCCGCATCGGTACCGGCAGCGTGGACGCGGGCTCGAAGATCCTGCCCGCGTTGCTCGCGCTCAACAACATCGATCTCAAGTCCATCAACCGCACCACGATCGACGTCAAGCTGCGCGACACCATGCTGATCAAGGGCGAGGTCGATGCCGTCGTGGGCTTCGATTACACCATCATCTTCAACCTGATGGAGGCCGGGCTGAAGCTCGAGGACATCACGCTGCTCTACTTCGCCGATTTCGGCTTCAATTTCTGGGGCAATTCGCTGATCGCCAACCCGGCGGTGGTGGAGAAGAACCCGGAGCTGGTGCGCCGCGTCGCCCTCGCCGTCGCCCGGTCCTGGGCCGCGGCGTCGAAGGACCGCGCCGCCGCCATCAGCGCGGTGACCAAGCGCGACGGCTTGCTCAAGGCCGAGACCGAGCGCGCGCGGATGGACTGGGTGCTCGACAAGCTTGTGCTGACGCCGAACGTGCGTCAGAACGGGATCGGGAATATGAACCAGGAGCGCATGGAGCGCGGCATCAACGTGATCAAGGAAGGCTTCCAGCTCACCACCGCGCCCACCATGGAACAGATCTACGACGGCCGATTCCTGCCGCCCGCCGCCGATCGAAAACTCGCGTAAGCGGTCGCAAGGCGATGCAAGACGCTGCCGGCGGCTTGGGGGCGGCTCCGGCCAAATTCGTCGAGATGGACGGCGTCGCGCTGCGTTACGGCGGCCCGGATGGCACGCTCGCGCTCGACGGTACGACGCTCAGCGTCGCCCGCGGCGAATTCGCCGCCGTGGTCGGGCCGTCCGGTTGCGGCAAGTCTTCGCTGATGAAGCTCGTCACCGGCCTGATGCCGTGCACGGGCGGATCCATCCGCGTCGCCGGTGCCGATGTCGACGGTCCGCTCAAGATCGTGGGCATGGCGTTCCAGAACCCGACATTGCTGCCGTGGCGCAATACCTTGCTGAACACGATGCTGCCGCTGGAGATCGTGCGGCCACATCGCCATCGCCTGCGCCAGTTCAAAGACAAGTATATCGCGCAGGCCAAGGAGCTGCTGGCGGCGGTCGGGCTCGCCGGGTTCGAGGACAAGCAGCCGTGGATGCTCTCGGGCGGCATGCAGCAGCGCGCAAGCCTGTGCCGGGCGCTCATTCACGATCCGCAACTGCTGATGCTGGATGAGCCGTTCGGCGCGCTCGATGCCTTTACCCGCGAGGAGCTCTGGGGCGTGCTGCAGAAGCTGTGGCTCGACCGCAAGTTCACCTGCGTGCTCGTGACCCATGACCTGCGCGAAGCCGCCTACCTCGCCGACGTCATCTTCGTCATGAGCGCGCGGCCCGGCCGCATCGTTGCCACCCATCGCGTGGGGCTGCCGCGGCCGCGCACGGTGGAAAGCACGTTCGACAAGCCCTTCATCGACCTCGTGCATGCCATTCGCACCGAAATCTCGCGGGTACGCGACGAGGCCGGGCTCGCGGCACGGGCGAAGGCCGTCTGACATGAAGGCCGTCTGACATGACGTCGCTACTTCGCGCAATTGGCGCCGCCTCAATGTTGCGATGCCATGGCTGGTCATCATCGGCCTGCTCGTCGTGTGGCAGGCCATTGTCGATCTCTTCGGCATCGCGGCGTTCGTGCTGCCGGCTCCGACGGCGGTGTGGGCGGCGTTTCTCGAATATCGCGACGCCATCCTGCACAACGCGCTGTTCACCCTCAAGAACACCATGTTCGGGTTCGCGCTCGGCATCGTGGTGGGGGTGATCCTCGGCGTTCTCATCGGCTCCTTCCGCCTGGTCTATAGCGGCCTCTACCCGCTGCTGATCGGCGTCAATTCCGTGCCCAAGGCCGCCGTTGTGCCGATCCTGGTGCTGTGGCTCGGCATCGGAACGGCGCCGGCGATCGCCACCGCCTTCCTGCTCTGCTTCTTTCCCATTGCGGTGAACGTCGCCACCGGGCTGGCCACCGTCGAGCCTGAGCTCGAGGACGTCCTGCGCTCGCTCGGCGCCAGCAAGCTCGACATCCTGCGCAAGGTGGGGCTGCCGCGTTCGATGCCTTATTTCTTCGCGTCGCTGAAGGTCGCGATCACGCTCGCCTTCGTGGGCACGGTGATTTCCGAGACCTTGGCGTCGAACGACGGCATCGGGTACCTGATGCTGCAGGCGTCGTCGCAATTCCGCGTGCCGCTGATGTTCGCGGGCCTCGGCGTGATCGCGATCATGGGAATTGCGACTTATGTCGTCTTCGCCCTGCTCGAAGCGAGGTTGACGGGCTGGGCAACGCGGCGCCAGGACGCCCCGCTCGCCAGCGGCGGGTGAGTTTTCACTGCGCTCTCGCCAACGGGGGAGCAAGCGCGCCGGATTCGCGGCGCATCAATTCCGCTCAGCTCACGCCTTCATACCGTCCGCGTCGCTCGTGGCACGATAAGCGGCGCCCAGTTTTGCCTGCACCACGCCGCGGTCGATCTTGCCGGCGCCATTGAGCGGCAACGCCGCGACGATGTCGACGAAGCGCGGATGGGAATAGGCGGGTCCTTTGTCCAGGCAATAGGCCTTGAGATGCTCCGGCGTGACAGTTGCGCCTTCCCGCGCGATCACCATGGCAGCCGGCACGAAGCCCTTCACCGGATGCGGCACCGGGGTCACCACGGCATTGACCACGTCGGGATGGGCGAACAGCAGGTTCTCGACCTCCTTCGGGTACACGTTCTCGCCGCCGCAACTGAACATGTCGTCGACGCGGCTGCGGAAGTAGAAGAACCCGTCCTTGTCCTTGCAGAAGATGTCGCCGGTGTGCAGCCAGCCGTCCGTGAGCTTCGCGCGGGTGATCTCCGGCTCGTTGTAATAGCCGAGGCAGACATAGGGGCACCGGATCAACAGCTCGCCTTCCTCGGCATCGCGGCCGTGCGCATCGACCAACCTGAGCTCGATGTCGGGCGCAGGAACGCCGGGGCTGCCGCGCGGGACCGGACGGCCGTCGATCGGCGCGCGCAGCGGGCTGCCGCCTTCGGTCAGCCCGTAGCTTTCCGAGACCTTGACGTGCGGAAGCGCGCGCTCGACCGCATCGAGAAGCTCCGGGGTCACCACCGCCGATCCGATGGTCATGCCGCGCAAGGCGCTCAGGTCGAGCGTGCGCAGATAGTCGCCGTGCTGGAGAAACATCGTGAACACCGCCGCGACGCCGCGCGAATAGGTGCACTTGTACTTCGCCAGGGCGTCGAGATAGGCGCGCGGCTCATAAGCCGGCATCAGCACGAAGGAGCCGCCGGCGTGGAGCATCGGCTTCACCGTGCCGCGCAGCGCGTTCTTGTGGAAGAGCGGCAATGCGACGAGCCCGCGGTCGCTCTCGGAGGACGGCCAGTGGCGCTGGTTGTAGGCGACATACCAGAGCATGCCGTGATGCGTCATGATGGCGCCCTTGGGCCGGCCGGTCGACCCTGACGTGTACGGCTGGAAGGCCTGGGTATCGTCCGCGATGGGGGGCGGCGCGACCGGCGCGCTCGGCTTTGCCATTTCCGCCTCGAACGACAGAAAACCGTCCTGGCTCTGGTCGAGCAGCAGCCGGTGTCGGAGCGGCAGGCGCGCCGCGATCGTGACGGCGTCGCGGTGGCTCGAAGGCTCCACGATCGCCAGCACGCAGCCGGCATCGGCGATGATGTGCTCGAGCGTGCCGGTAGCAAGCCGCGTGTTGAGAGGAAGCGGGATCGCCCCGGCGCGCATCGATCCGAAGAAGAACTCGATGAACTCGGTGCGATTCCCGACCAGCATGGCCACGCGCTCGCCCGCGCGCACGCCGAGCCGCGCCAGCATGCGCGCGACCTGATCCATCCGCTCGTCGAGCTGCCGGTAGGTGGTGCAACGCTCTCGGCCCCCGAACAGGTCGATGATCGCAACCTTGTCGGGTACGCGGGCAGTGGCCTGGTCGAAGAAAAAGCCGAGATTGCGCCCGCGATTCGGATTGTCCATGTCGCCCATGCTCGTCTGGCTGCAGTTCGCGCAGATATGCGTGAGCGCGAAGCTAGCAGCAACGCGGCGTGCTCGCCTCCCCTCCTATCGGTTGCAGTTCCAGGCTCCGGCGCGCGGCTGTGACGAAAAGGTCACACACGGCGCAAATGTCCCGTCGCGGCGCGATTCCCGATTGGCAGAGCGGGCAAAACAGGTCACCTTGCCAGCGCCTAATCATGGGCGTTTCCTCCTTCACTAAGCCCCGCTCGTCGGGGCTATTTTTTTGCTCGCCGGGCGGCCTCCCGCCCTCGCGCGCGGCTTCCAATCGATGCCTAAATACGCTTCATCTGTCGTATCCCACCGCGCCGATTACGGAGAACTCGATGCGCATCTACATCGATGCCGATGCCTGTCCGGTGAAGGACGAGGTCTACCGTGTCGCCGCGCGGCATCAGCTTCCCGTCACCGTGGTCGCCGCGGGGTTCATCCGCGTTCCGCAGGATCCGCTGATCGACCGGATCGCCGCCGGCGCCGGCATGGACGCCGCCGACAATTGGATTGCCGAACGGGCCGGGCCGGGCGACATCGTGATCACCGCCGACATCCCCCTGGCGAGCCGGTGCGTGAAGGCGGGCGCCGACGTCATCGCCCCCAACGGGCGTGCTTTTACCGAAGAGAGCATCGGGATGACCCTCGCCGTTCGCAACCTGATGCATGATCTGCGATCGGCGGGAGAGGCAACCCGCGGCCCGCCGCCATTCTCGCCGCGGGATCGCTCCGCCTTTCTCTCCGCCCTCGATGCGGCCATCCGGCGCGGCGCCCAGCGCGTGACGGCGCAGCGGTGAGACCAGGCTGAGAATGGCGCCTCCCCTCATTCAGCTCAGAGATGTCGCGCTGACCTTCGGCGGCACACCGCTTTTGGCCGGCGCGGAGCTGACCGTCTCGGCCGGCGAGCGCGTCTGCCTGGTCGGCCGCAACGGGTCGGGCAAATCGACCTTGCTGCGGATGGCCGCCGGACTGATCGAGCCCGATCGCGGGACGCGTTTCCTGCAGCCCGGAGCCACCCTGCGTTATCTGCCGCAGGAACCCGACCTCGCCGGCGCGGCCACGACGCTCGCCTATGTGGAAGCGGGCCTCGGCCCCGGCGACGACGGTCACCAGGCGCGCTATCTCCTGGAGCAACTCGGCCTCGACGGCAGCGAGGATCCCGCTCGCCTCTCCGGCGGCGAGGCGCGGCGGGCCGCGCTCGCGCGCGTGCTCGCCCCCGCACCCGACATCCTGCTGCTGGACGAGCCCACCAATCATCTCGACCTCACCACCATCGAATGGCTCGAACGCGAACTCCTGGGGCGCCGCGCCGCGCTGGTCACGATCAGCCACGACCGCCGATTCCTGGCCAATCTGTCGCAGAGCACGATCTGGCTCGATCGTGGCAAGACGCGCCGCATCGAGCGCGGCTTCGCTTCCTTCGAAGCCTGGCGGGACGAGGTGCTGGCCGAGGAGGAGCGGGAGCAGCACAAGCTCGGCCGCGAGATCGTCGCCGAGGAGCATTGGCTGCGCTACGGCGTCACCGGGCGGCGCAAGCGCAACATTCGCCGGCTCGGCCACCTGCATGCCCTGCGGGAGGCCCGCCGCACCCACCGCGCCGCGGCCGGGAAGGCCACGCTCGCCGCCGCGGCCGCGGACCGGTCGAGCACGCTCGTGGTCGAGGCCGACCACATCGGCAAAACCTATGAGGAACGGCCGATCGTGGCCGATTTCTCTACCCGCATCCATCGCGGCGATCGCATCGGCATCATCGGCCCGAATGGAAGCGGCAAGACGACGCTGATCAATCTACTGACCGGCACGCTGGCGCCGGATTCCGGCAGCGTGCGTCTCGGCGCCAATCTCGCCATGACGAGGCTCGATCAACATCGCGAGAGCCTCGATCCGAGCGCAACGGTGGCGGAGGCGATAAGTCACGGACGCGGCGAAACCATCGTCGTCGGCACACAGTCCAAGCATGTGATCGGCTACATGAAGGATTTCCTGTTCGCCCCCGAGCAGGCACGCACCCCGCTCAGCGTGCTGTCGGGAGGCGAGCGCGGCCGCCTCATGCTGGCGCGGGCATTGGCAAGGCCCTCGAACGTGCTCGTCCTCGACGAGCCGACCAATGACCTCGACCTGGAAACGCTCGACGTGCTCGAGGAGATGCTCGGCGACTATGACGGCACCATCATTCTCATCAGCCACGACCGCGATTTCCTCGACCGCGTGGTCGGCGCGGTGGTTGCGCCGGAGGGTGGCGGGCGTTGGACGGAATATGCCGGCGGCTACAGCGACATGCTGGCGCAGCGCGGGGAAGATTTGACCCGCGAGGCGATGAAGCAGGCTCCCGCAAAGGAGGTGAAAGCGGCGACAGAGGCGCAACCGCGCGAGCGCAAGTCGGTCAAGCGCCGGCTGAGCTTTCACGAGAAGCACGCCCTCGAGACCCTGCCGCAAACGATCCTCGCGCTCACGGAAAAAGTCCGCGCGCTGCATGGACGGCTGGACGATCCCGGCCTCTACGCCCGCGATCGCAAGTCGTTCGAAGAAACGTCCGCCGCGCTCGCGTCGATCCAGGCGGAATTGGCGGCCGCGGAAGCGAAGTGGCTGGAGCTGGAAATTCTCCGCGAGGAGCTGGAGGCCGGATCGTGAGCCCCATAGTCCTCACGACTGGAATCGACCCGCTCGCAGCCAGGTGAAATCGCGCTTCGCCGCAACGCAATCTCACGTGACGCGCGCCACGCCGGCATCGTTTTATTTTGCATTCGTCCAGTTGCCGGGAGGCGCCGATGCGTCCATCATACCGGCCGGGTCATCGAAGGAGATTGCATGAGCGATGTTCGCATTGCAGCGGCGTTCGATGCCAACTTGCCCAATCTCGACAGGACAGTTCGCATAAACTCGTTTTATGACGCGCAAGTCTTTGTGCGTCGGTGGGCGATCAGGGACAAGGACCGCGTCATCCGGGCGCTTCTGCGGCGGATGGAAAGAGCCAACAGCTCGGAAGCGGCCAACAGCGCCATCGAAGAATTGAAACGAGAGCTGTCTGCGAGAGGCTTGTTGCCCGCCGCGGAAGCGCCGCTGCATTGAGCAGGCTGTTGCCGGAGATCGCGAACTCAGCGATCAAAGTGGACGGGCACGCATCGAGTGGTGGCAGGCGCCGCGCGTCCCGCTCAGGAGAGCAGAGACGCCTGTTTTGCCGACAGCTCCAGCTGGCTTTCAGGCACTACCCGCTCATGCGGCTCGGCCGCACTCTTGACCCGGTACTGGGGATCATCGTCGCTATCGGGAATGAGGCGGATGATCTCGTAGGTGCCTTTGGCCGCGCGACGAACAATGCTCGGAATGAGATCGACAGACTGTCCAACCTGAAACTTATGCATACCAATTCCTCTCACTGCGGCCGCATGTTCCGCCATGAATGCGGTCGAGTTTCTGTTCGCCGGCGTCCAGTCCCCGGCGAAAACCGCCGGACGCGACTTGCGAGCGCAACGCCTGCACGCTCAAGACTTGACGCTCAAGACTTGCACGCCCGATTTGCTGCATCCCCATGACGCCCAGCATCAGGACTGATCGGGCCGGCGACGATCGGGCATCACTCGTCCTGCTTCAGCCGCCAGAGCTGAAAACCCGTCAGCTTGATGGCCTCTTCTATTCTCGCCCGAGAGAACCGGTGCGGCGGGTGCTGATCGGACCTGAGCGAACCCTCGGCGCCCCAGGGCCCGTGGTTCTTCGGCAACTTGCTTCCGGTCGGATCACCGGCAAATGCGTGCAAATTGGAGGTCGCTTCCGATACGAACATGTAAATCTGCATTGAAGGTTTCCTTTCGCGAGCCCGTCACAGCCGGTCGGCGCGCGCCGCTCTCAAGGCGCCGTACCCGCCGCGTGCCCCACATGAATTCATGTCCCCTCGCAAAACGGGGATATGCGACCGTCCGGCATCGCCTTGCACGGTCCGGGAAGGCGTCTCGCAGCCGTCCAAGGCTGGGTTTCCGGCAGGGGGAGTCTACTTCAGCCGGCCCCATCCGTCGATAGATATTGATAGAAAGTACGCATGGCCGGGAAATATTTCCATGAAAAGGCTGGTTTTCCGGCCCAATTGATCCTATGTGCAAGCTGTCGTTTGGGGATGAGTGCTCAGGCTAATGTTTGGTATTAGTTGGGATTGACACGTCCGGCGCAGGTCGCAATGCCGATCTCGCCCGTATCAGTCGCCGCTCATCCCTCGTGCGGGGCGTTCAAGGACATCCGACAAGCCATAGGCGTTCGCAGCCCCTTTGCCTTCCATCGCGTGACCATCACGGATCGCATCCAACCGATCGTGCTCGCTGAGAAGCGCGCGGCACCGTTTGCCAACCCAAGGAAACTCATGACATGGCGCCACGTCAGAAGACGATAACTATGGTACCCGACGCGTCCGAGCCCGCGCAGGAGGTCCTTGGTCAGGGCAAGCGGCCCGACAAGGGTCAGTTTCGGCTTGAGGTTGATCGGCAGACCAAGGCGACCTACGGGACCTACGAAGCTGCCGAAAAAGCCGGGCTCGCGATCAAGCAGGGCCGCCCCATTCTTCAGGTTGCGGTCTACGACACCATCGGCGGCATCAACAAGATGATCGAGCTGCCGAAGAATTGACCTGCGTCGCGCTCTATTTCCCGCGTCAGTTCCTGACACGAATTCTTATCCGTACGGACATGGCATCATAACCCGAAGCGACGGCGGGCCATTGCGCACGCGTCGTCTCCCGGAACGCATGCCCTGCAGACATCGGGCCTCACCGTATAGATCGAGCACGACGTCGCGATGCCGACGTCGCCCACCAGCGCCGCACAGCGATCGCCCTCGCACCGCATCCGGCCCAAGCTGTCATCGACGAACGCGCGCGGGATACGATCGAGCGCGGCATCGTCCTCCAGCGAGAAGCGGGGCCAGTCCGCGGAGAACGAGCAGCACGCTCCACAGGCCTGGCACATGGCCTGCGCATCCTCGCCGGGCGCCCGAAGCCCGCTCACGGTTTTGACTTCACCCGCGACAGGCGCCGCTCGTTCGCCTTGACGCGTCTGCGGTAGTGGCGAACGACCGTCTGCGGCGAGCCGCCGGTGGCCAGCGTCGTCGCCGCTTCGGCCAGGGCCGCGGACTTCTCCATGACCATGCGCTGGGCCTCGACCTGCGCCGCCGGTCCGCCCTCAGCCATCTTGGCGAGCCGCAGGCCGATCACCCGCTGCGTCTCGAAGCCCAACAGCACCGCATCCCGCGCCAAGCCGAACCAAGTCTTGAACATTCGCTTCTCCGGTCGAGAGACGCACGTCATGGACCTGGATGCGCGGGTAAGCAAGCATGCGCACGCAATCGGGGCCCTCGCGTCCCGTGCATCACGTTTAGGATCAGCGGGCTACCGTTATTGCCGATGGCGGTTGCGCCGAGCCGGGACACGTGCCGAAGCAGGACATCTGTCGAAGCAAGGACATGACGCGGTTGAATCGGTGCCGTCGGTCAGCCCACGGGCCAGCGCGACAACGCTTCCGTACCCGCCTGGGTGAGGCCATAGACGCCGCGCTCGACCCGGAAGAACCAGCCGTACACGTTGTGCAGGAGTATCTTCGGGGCATCCGGAGCGGCAGCCTTGACCTCCGATGTCCGGCGCGGCCCGCTGGCAAGCGACGCCGCGCAGGCCAGCGCCCGTTGGCGGTAGGCGGTCATGATCGGCGACTTGGACGTGCCACCGAGAACCGGATCGCCGAGCCGCCGCCGGTGCTCATTGACCAGCCGCGATCGGCGTTTTGGATCGCGCCGCGGCCGCCATGGACCTGGCTCCACCAGCACCTCGACACGGCCGGTGGCGGACACGCCGAGCAGGCCGAAACCCAGAAGCCGGCACAGCTTGCGCACGCGCGGATCGCGCTCGCGGCCGGCGCGCGCCGACGCGCGCACCGCGAGCCAGATCTCGTCGCAGGCAGAGGCGCGGTTGATGCCCTGGAGCACGAGCTCGAGGTTGAAGCCGAGCTTCAGCTCACCGATCACGACGAACGGCGGTTCGTCCGCGCGCAAGGCGACCAGGTCGCAGCCGCAGATTTCGCCTTTGACGTCGAATCCGAGGCCTTCGAGAAAACGCTTCACCGGGACGTAGAGCGCCGTCTCCCGCATGCTGGTTATTGGCTCTGGGGTGGGCTGATGCTGATGCAGCATGAATGGGTACCGGCGTGAAGATTGGCTGGTGCCGCGCGCGGGGACGCACCGGAACCATGTCCGGTCATGGTAAATGCATCGTTAAACATGCTCGGCGCAATGCGGGACACGCTCGTGGTCCGTTACTGTTCCTCCTGCGGCTGCCGGTAGACGTCGGCCGCCGCCTGCGGACTGACATAGCCGTTGCGCACGTCCTCGCGGACGGCCTCGGGCGCGCGCTCCGCCGGCGGGCCGAAGCCGGCGCCGCCGCTGCGCTCGAATCGGATCACGTCACCGGCCTTGAGATGCCGGGTCTCGATCGCGCTGAGCTCCTCGCGATCGGGCCGGTCCGGGTTGAGGATCACCCGCGACGGCCGCGGGTTGCCTCCTCCGCCGTAACCTTGCGCCGCAAACAGGTGATTGGACGAGCGCACCGTCAGCACGCTGTCTTCCAGCACCTCGAATTCGCGCGCGTAGCCCAGTCCGCCGCGGTAGCGGCCGGCGCCCGCGGAATCGCATGTGAGCTCGAACGCTCGCACGCGCAGCGGATACTCGCTCTCGAAGATCTCGACCGGGGCCCCGGGGGTGAAGTGATTCATGGCCATGACCGCGGCGGCGCCGTCGTTGCGGTTGGTGCCGCCGAGCGAGGTGTTGAGGAGCTCGTACAGCACCGCGGGCTTGCCGCTACGCGATTTGCGGTAGCCGATGGTCACCGCCCCCGAACCCAGGCCGGATGGCGCGACCGCACGCGCGGGATTGAGCTGTCCAAGCGCGGAGAGCACCGTGTTGTAGACGAGATGCGCGGTCGGAAAATAGAGATTGACGGTCGCGGGATGCCGCGCATTCACCACCGAGCCCTCCGGCAACACGAAGTCCACCGCTTCGCGCAGCCCGAAGTTGACCGGGATGGTCGGATCGCAGATCGCGATCACGGCCATCAGGGTCGCCGCCTGCGCCGTGCAGGCGACGAGATTGACCGGACCGATGGTCTGCTCGGCCGTCCCGGTGAAATCAAGGCGCAGCCGTTCGCCCGTTTTGGTGGCGCGCACATGGATCCGCACCGGCTTGTCCTTGAGCGCGCCGTCATGATCGAGAAAACCCTCGGCCTCGGCGCTGCCATCGGGCCATGCGCGCAGCTCCGCGGCCACACGGCGCGCGGTCAATGCCATGAGGCTCGCCATCACTTCACGAACCGTGTCCCGGCCGTATTCCTCGCATAGCGCCGCGAGCCGCTCGACGCCGAGCCGCGTGCAGCCGACTTGCGCCCGCAGATCGCCGAGCACCACGTCGGCCACCCGGCTGTTGTTGGCAATGATCGCTTCGATCGACTCCTCGATGCCGGCCTGGGTCTGGAAGCGCACCGGCGGCAGCAGCAGGCCATCGTGATAGATCTCGCGCGCGGCAGCGCCTGACGAGCCCGGTACCAGGCCGCCGATATCGGACTTGTGCGCGAGACTCACGCCGAAGCCGAGTAGGACGCCCTGGTGGAAAGCGGGGGTGACCGCCACGAAATCGGGCGCATGCGGGCTGCCGCACTTATAGGGATCATTGCTGACGAAGCTCTCGCCGGGCTTCAGGCCGGCGGCCGGATAGCGCGCGAGCACCGCCTGCACCGCCTGCTGATAGGCGGTGAAATGATATTGCAGCCCGCCGCTGATGATGACGACTCGGCCCTCGGGATCGGTCAGGCCGGCGGTGCCGTCCTTTGATTCCCGCAGGATGGGAGAATAGCCGCTGTGGTAGAGCGCATATTCCATCGTGGCGGCGGTCTCGCGCAGCCGGCTCGCCACCACTTCAGTGGTGACGGGATCGATGGTCGCTGCATTGAAGGTCATGGCTGGTCGCCGGTCTGGATGATCAGGGTGGCGGTGTCGTCGACGGTGGCCGTCTGTCCTCCGAGCAGCACGGTGGTGGCGTCGAACTGGTCGATGATCGCCGGCCCGGCGATGCGGTCGCCGGCCATGAGCGCCTGCCGATCGTAGACCGCCGCGCGCACAAAGCGATTGTCATCGATATCGAAGAGCGGACGCTCGCCCTTCAAGGCGCGCTCGGCGCGTCCGTCGCCGTGCGCAAGCGCGGGCAATTCGAGCCGCGGGACCTCGATCTCCGCCTGCAGCCGGAAGGTCACGATCTCCGCGTCCTCCCTGGGGGCGGACTGGCCATAAACCTGGAGATGCGCCTCGTCGAAGGCATGCTTGAGCCGCGCCTTGTCCGCGTCCGTGATGTCGGCCGGACAAGCAACCGGCAGTGTGTAGCCTTGATGCGGATAACGCAGATCGAGGAGGCGGGTGAGCTTCACGGCTTCGTGCGCGAATCCCTCCTCGCTCGCCTCCGCCAGCGCCTGTTCCCGGAGCTCGCGGAACAGATCGTTCATCCGGCCGGTCGGGAAACGGCTGAGCACGCCGACCTCGGACTTGAGATAGGAGTGGCGCACGCTGGTCTGCAGCATGCCGATGGCGCAGTTGAGCCCGGGATAGGGCGGAACGAGCACGGTCGGAATCCCGACGCTGCGGGCGAGCGCGGCCGCATGCAGCGGTCCCGCGCCCCCGAAGGCCACGAGCGCAAACTTGCGGGGATCCTGCCCCTGCTCCTGCAAGGCGAGGCGCAGGTCCACCGCCATCTGGGTGTTGACGATGCGCAGGATCCCGGCGGCCCCCTGCAGCACATCGAGGCCGAGCGGCTTGGCCACGGTCTCGATCGCGCGCGCCGCGCGCCCCGCGTCGATGCGCAATGAGCCGGCGAGAACGGTGTCGCCGCTGAGCGCGCCCATGGCGACGTTGGCGTCGGTGACGGTGGGCTCCTCGCCGCCGCGGCCGTAGCATGCGGGCCCGGGGACCGAGCCCGCGCTGCGGGGGCCGACCTTGAGCAGGCCGTCCTTGCCGATCCAGGCGATGGTCCCGCCGCCGGCCCCGAGCGTGCGCACGCGCAGCATGGGCGTGCCGATGTCCTGGCCCGCGATCTGGCCCTGCGTGGTCTCCAACAGCCGCCCCTCGACGATGACGCTGATGTCGGTCGAGGTGCCGCCCATGTCGAAGGTGATGACATGACGCCGACGCGTCACGCGCGCCAATTCGGCGCCGGCGATCACGCCGGCCGCGGGCCCCGACAGCAGCGTCTGGTTGGGATGGCGCGCGCCCAGCGAGATGCGCATCAGGCCGCCATTCGACTGCATGAGAAACAGCTGCGGCGTCTTCAAGCCGCGCTCGATCAGCCGCCGCTCCAGCCGCATCAGGTAGTCGGCGATGGTCGGACCGACATAGGCATCGATCACGGTCGTCGACAGCCGCGGATATTCGCGGATGACCGGCAGCACGTTCGACGACAGGGAGATGCGGCACTCCGGCGCGACCTCGGCCACGATCTCGGCGGCGCGCCGCTCGTGGTCAGGATTGAGGAACGAGAACAGGAAGCACACGGCGAGGGCCTCGACGCCTTTCGCCTTCAGGCGATGCACGGAGTCCCGCAGCCCCGCCTCGTCGAGCGGGGTGACGACCTCACCACGATAATCGAGGCGTTCGCGCACCTCCTCGGTCAGCCACTGTGGCGCCAGCAACGGCGGCTTCTGATAGAAGGTGTCAAGAAGATCGCTCCCGCGCGGCTGCGACCAACCTCGCGCCTCGTACACGGCACGAAAGCCGCGCGTGATCAGCAGACCGGTCCGTACGCCCTTGCCTTCGAGCAGCGCATTGGTTGCAACCGTCGTTCCGTGAACGAAGAGCGAGATATCGCCCGGGTTGATGCCGTCCGCGAACAGCTTGTCCATCGCATCGAGGACGGCGGCCGACGGATCGCCGGAAACCGAAGGCACTTTGGCGCGACGCAACTCGCCGGTGGTCTGTTCGACGGCGATGAGATCGGTGAACGTTCCCCCGGTATCGACGCCCACCAGCCACACACCCACTCCGTCCTCCCGTCACACGTTTTTTTCGATTATTTCCGAGTTGTTCGCGCACGCAAGCCGCGGCACCACCGCTGGTCCATCTTGTTAGCCCTGCTGTCTTGTAGTTAGGTACCGAAAACATTGCATGGACCAGGGAGGAATATTCATGCGTCGCCTCAACATGTTGCAGGCTGGGGTTGCGGCTGCGCTGGTAACGCTATCGGGCGCTGCAGCATCCGCGCAGGAGCTTGTCCGCATCGGCTTGGCCGTCCCTCACAATGCGGCATACGTGCAGTTCTATGCCGCCGAGACTCTCGGCTTCTACAAGGAAGCGGGCGTGAAGGCCGAACTCACGCTCTATCGCGGAGGCGCGGCATCGCAGGAAGCGTTGAGCGCGGGTGCGGCCGACATCATTACCTATTTCGGCGCCGGGGTCGCGCTTGCGATCAGCAAAGGCGCCAAGGAGAAGATCGTCGCAGCGATCGATCCCACGCCGCATGGCTGGCAGTTCCTAGTGCTGGCGAACTCTCCGATCAAGAGCATCAAGGATCTCGACGGCAAGAAGATCGGCGTCGCCACCAAGGCCGGTACCGCGGATATGTTCGCGCTCTGGGTCGCGGACAAGGCGGGCGCAAAGGTGCAGACGATTCCGGTCGGCGGCGGCGGCATGGTCCCGGCATTGCGCGCCGGTCAGGTCGACGCGATCGCGATGTTCCCGGGATTGAGCCTGCAACTCGTCGCGACCGGCGAAGCGCGCTCGCTGATGGACCTCGGCAAGGAAATGGAGCCGACATTGCCTGATGTGATCGTCGCCTCGCAGGAAATGATGGATAAGCGCCCGCAGGTCGTCCGCGGCACGCTCGCCGCGATCTACAAGGCGGTCACGCACCTGCGCAACAACCGCGAATGGGCGCTCAAATATCTCAAGGACTTCACCGAGGAGAAGGACGACAAGGTGAATGTCCTGACCTACGAGCAGGTGGTGGTCCCGTTGTCGCAGGACGGCATCGTGAAGCCGGAATGGATCTCGAACTCCATCAACATCGCGGCGAAAGTCTGGGGGCTTGAGGACCTGCGCAAGGTCAAGCCCGAAGACATCTACACCAACGCATTCCTGCCCGGTGCGTCGCGCTGACGTGACCGCAGGCTCGACCGTGACGGGGTGGCTGATCCGACTGGCTCCGCTTGTCCTCGTCGCGGCACTTGCAGCGCTGTGGGAAGCGGCGAGCCGGTTCAGCTTCGCCGATCCGCGACTGTTGCCGCCGCTGTCCGACGTGCTCCGCGTGCTCGCCGGACTGTTGCAGGACGCCCGGTTCCGCGGCGATCTCGGCATCACGCTGTCCGAGATCGCCGTGGCCTTCGCCATCGTCGGACCGCTCGGGCTCGCCGTCGGATTCTTCCTGGGCGAGAGCCTCGCCGCCTACCGCATGTTCGCTCCCGCCCTTCACCTGCTGCTGTCGATTCCGAAATCGATCTTCCTTCCCGTGTTCATTTTCGCCTTCGGTATCGGCTTCCTGCAGAAGGTCATCTTCGCCGTCACGCTTGCGTTCTTCATCGTCGTGCTCAGCGGTATCGCGGCCGCGCGTTCGGTGCCCGCCGGGTTGGTCACGGCGGCGCGCTCCTTCGGAGCCACCCGGACCCAGATCTATCTGCGGATCTATCTTCCCGCGATGGAGCCGCTGATCGTTGAAGGCCTGCGCATGGGGCTGATCTTCACGGTCACCGGCGTGCTGCTGGCCGAGATGTACGGGTCGCCGCGCGGGATCGGCCGCGTCATCTTTGCCTGGGGCGAGATGTTCAAGATGCCGGAATTGTTTGCAGGCGTGCTTCTGATCGTGGTCATGACGGTCGCCTGCAACGAACTCTTGCGCGGCATCGAGGAATTCCGCAAATCCCGCCGCCGAGGCTTCCGGTGACGACCGGCGACAGGTCGGCAGGCGCGGCAGACATGATCGCCGTCGAGGCCATCGGCAAGACCTATGGCAGCGGCGAGCACGCGCTGGAGGCGCTGGTCGACGTATCGTTCGCGGTACGCGAGGGAGAATTCGTCACCCTGGTCGGCCCGAGCGGCTGCGGAAAGTCGACGCTGCTGCAAATCCTCGCCGGCCTCGTACCGGCCTCGACCGGCCGCGTTGTGATCAGCGGACGCCCGGTGACAGGCCCGGCGCCCGACACCATCGGCGTCATGTTCCAGGACGCCTGGCTGCTGCCGTGGAAAACCGCTGTCGAGAACGTCGAATTCCCGCTGGCGCTGCGCAAGGTCCCCGCGGCGGTGCGCAGGACGCGCGCCCTGCCGCTCATCGACCTCGTCGGACTCACGAGCTTTGCCCACCGCTATCCCGACGAACTGTCCGGCGGGATGCGCCAGCGCGTCGCGATTGCGCGCTGCCTGGTGCAGGAGCCGAGGGTGCTGCTGATGGACGAGCCATTCGCGGCGCTCGACGAACAGACCCGTACGCGCATGGGCAGCGAACTGCTGCAGATCTGGGAAAAGAGCGGCGGCACTGTCGTGTTCGTGACCCACGGGCTGACGGAGGCCATCTACCTCGCCGACACGGTGTTTGTGATGGGCACTCGCCCCGGACGCATCATCGAGCGGATCACGGTGCCGCTGCCACGGCCGCGGACCATCGACATGATTGGCAGCGAAGCCTTTGGCCGCCTGCGCAACCATATCTGGCACCTGATCGCGGAGGTGCGCCCATGACCGGCCTGCGGCGGCAACTGATCCGGCTGGCGGTGCTGGCGCTGTTCCTGGGGATCTGGGAAGCGGCATTCCGCCTCGGGCTCATGAGTCCGATCATCTTCGCTTCTCCCAGCCTCATTGTGGAAGCGGCAACCAAGGATGGCTGGACCTTCATGCTCGCCTTCCGCATCACGATTTTCGAGATCACCATGGCGATCCTGATCGCGTGGACGCTGGGAATCGGGTTCGGCGTGGTCGCCGGATCGGTGCCGGTGCTCGCGCGGATCGCAGCGCCGGTGCTGTCTGCCCTCATCGCGGTGCCGCTGGTCGTGCTCTATCCGGTCCTGATCGCCTGGCTCGGGCTGGGGCCGGCTTCGAAAGTGGTGTTCGGGGTCGTGTCCGGCATTTTTCCGATCGCACTCAACACCACGGTCGGTGTGCGCGAGATCAATCG
Source organism: uncultured Alphaproteobacteria bacterium (assembly GCA_963725065.1). Classification (GTDB taxonomy): domain Bacteria; phylum Pseudomonadota; class Alphaproteobacteria; order Rhizobiales; family Xanthobacteraceae; genus VAZQ01. Next base: position 92,932 of record CAVRXD010000019.1, on the reverse strand, counting down.
CGGCTATGCAACCATGGCTGCCGCCATGGGCGCCAACAGGCGCCAGATCATGTTTCAGGTCATGGCCCCGCTGGCGCTCCCGGCCATCGTATCGGGGCTGCGACTCGGCACCGCTCTCATCGTGATCGGCGTGGTGCTGAGCGAGATGCTCGCCTCCACCGACGGCATCGGCTTTTGGATCTCCTATCACCGCGCGCTGTTCAACACCGGCCAGGTCTACCTCGGCATCCTGCTCGCGCTCCTGATCGCCGGACTGGCGAACGCCGCGCTCTCACTGGTCGAGCGGCTCTATGCACGGCGGACGGTGGACCAAGCCGTGCCGTGATGCGTGACTGCCCGGTCTTGGGGCAACACGCGCTTCGGCCAGCGGAACCGAGGTGGCCGGGTTTATGCCACGCCGCGTTCGCTCTAGAGTCCGGGCGAGAGGCAGGCGCAAGATCGAGACGACATGACGGAAGACATCGCGCAATCCTGCTCCGTCGCCTTCGAGGAGTTGCCGGCGATCTGGAGCCGCGCACCAGTCTCGCCGATGTCCTGCGCGAGCAGCCTCGGCTCACCGCCATTCGTCTGGGCTGCGAGCACGGCCGCCGCGGTGCGGGCCGCAATCAGCGGCGATCTCTGCCGCTGTACCGGGTACCAGGGGATCGTGCGCTCGATCCTGCGAGCGGCAGGGGAGGTGCGGACCTGCCGGCAGCGCGCGGGGGCCTGAGCCCTCCACCGGCAGCGCCGCAGGCGAAGAGAACGCCGTTCCCGTTGCGATTCCGCTTCGTTCCCGGATCGATTCCGCAATGTCCCGCCGATGCCGCGAGGCTTCGCCGAACCTTGTGTTCCAGTGCTCCGCAGGCCGACGAAAGGCCTATTTTAGGGCCTATCTGCGGAAACACGCTTTCCATAAGGCCTCGAATCATATCTCTTACGGCCCGCGCATTTTCGCGCCTCCGAGGAGGGCAATCCATCATGGCGGTTTCGCGCCCAGGCAAAGCGAAAGCACCAACGGCTGCCAAAGCTGGCCCCGTTACGCTCAAGCATCTGGCGGCAAGGTTGGCCAAGGATCATCAACTCACGAAACGCGCGGGGGAGGCGATCCTCGGCGACCTTGTGAGCCTGATCACCAAGCATCTCAAGAAAGGTGAGCGGGTCCGGATTTCGGGCTTCGGCATCTTGCAGGTTCGCGCGCGCGCAGCCCGCATGGGCCGAAATCCGGCGACCGGAGAGGCCATCAAGATCAAAGCGAGCAAGAAAGTGGCATTCCGGCCGGCCAAGGATTTGAAGCTCGCGATATAATACTCGACCGGACATGCTCGCGAGAGATTTGCCCCGTTGGCCACCGCCGGCGGGGCTTTTCCATGACTTGGTGGCTTCGGGTTTTTCGCCGGAATTTCGGGCTGGTTGAGGTCGACGCACAACCAGCCGAGGTGCCCTCTGCAGAGACGGCCGCTGGACTTGCTATTCCCGAACTCGCACGGGCCGCAACGAGCGCTTCATTCAGAGAGGTGATTGCGGGTCAGGCATGGTGGTGCAATGCCACGACTGCGGATGATGGATATCAGTGGCGCATGTCCGAGCCCGGGGCGCTCGCATACTCGGCCTCGAATTGCGAAATCTCGCGGACCAAGTCTTCCAGGATGCGCTGACGCACCGCGGCATCGGAACCAAACGTCATCTCCGCGACAGTCTTGGCCAGCGCAGTAATGATTTCGTCCACGTCCACGGTATCTTTTTCACCGCTCAACGAACCGTACTCTGCATAAAACTCATCGATCAAATCGCCGATCAGACAATGCAGACACGGCCGCTCTTCATTCGAGTCCGTGCTATCCGCCATGGACATCCTTTCTGGCGCAGACCGGCGCTAAGCCCACGTCTTATTATCCGCCCTCTCCCCGGCCCGCGTCTTGGGCCGCCGGTCCCGCCGCGAAATCCAGGCGGTCCTGAGAGAGGATTCCTCGGAACAGGTACTGTCAATGTCCGGGGTTGGCAAACGATCCATCACGATGCCGGGGGCCCGCAAGCCTTCTGGCGCAGGGCCAAACCGCCAGTCGCGAAACTGTGAAAGAGTGGAAGACCCTTTGCCCTGCCTCCGGACGGTTCTGCGAACGCACCCCCCGCAATCCCCAACCGGATCGACTGTCGTCACCCGAGGGGACTGCGAGCCAATCTTGGCCTTTGGGACCCTGCTTGCACCACGCGGGGACCGTGGTGGCACCGACTATTCGGCGGTTGGGCTTGGCACGAGATTGAAAACGCACTTGCGCCGCATCAGGGCGCGGGCGCCACGAGGGCGTCTTCTTTTTTTCGATGCAGGCGCGCGACTAACATAGTCGCCGTTCAATCAACGATGAAAATAGTGCGCGGTCCAGCCCATGCCGTGCTCGTAAGGCCCCCAGAACGAGCCGGGCCGCGACAAGCCTGCTCTCTTATTTCACCTTGAGATTTATCGCCAATTCCTTGCCGCGGCTGCTCTCAATTTCGTATTCCACGACCTGCCCTTCGTTGAGTGAACTCAGGCCGGCGCGTTCGACCGCACTGATGTGCACGAACACATCTTTACCGCCACCACCTTGTGGCTGAATGAACCCGTAACCTTTGGTCGGATTGAACCACTTCACAGTGCCCGTAGCCATTCTGGTCTCCTGATAAATTCTAGCAGCAACACAGTAGTTCGTTTGACGGCCAGTTCCAATACCCCCGCAAGCTGTTCTCCCGCTGCAACTTGACCCCCGTCCGCGGAAGCTTGGCGCCAGCAGTCCCGTCACAGCCCGAAGCCGCAGCGGAGTACCGTCTCACAGCACAAGAATGCGAATGGGCCGCCACGGTTCCGGGGAGAAACGCATTGCCCGGCCGCCGGATCTCGACCCTCACGCCACCAAGGGCAGCGCCAAGGCGGCGATTTTTTCACCCCAGATCGAGTGCGCCCGGGAATTTGGATGAACCCCGTCGGGGGCGAACAAGTCCGCGCTCAACGGAGCAGAAAAGCGCTCGACGACCAGCCTCGGTAGTCGATCCGCGAGCCGATCGGCCGCCGCCTGCAACGCGGTGGAGCGCCAGCCGAGGATGCTTCGTAGCGGCCAGGGCAGCGCCGGAAAGGCCAGCAGGGGGGCGACGCCCCCGATGACGACAGCCGCGTCGCCGACGCGATTGCGCGCGGTGGTCACGAGCTCGGTCAGGTCATCGGCGAAGGCGGACGGAGACCGGTAGCTGGTGGCATCGTTGACGCCAAACGCAACGATCATGAGATCCGCCGGTTCCGGCGCGATGCTCGGCACCAGTCGCTGCAAAGCGTCCCTGACGGTCGCCCCGGACAGGCCGCACGCACGCCATGCCGCCGGCCGCCCGGTGTGGCGGGCAAGAGCGCGGGCTGTCACGGCGGTTACCGTCTCGTCGCCACGGGAAAGACCGACACCCGAAACTGACGATTCGCCGATCCCGATCACGCGGATCGGATCGCCTGCGCCGGGCACCTTTCCATCGTGAGGCGGATTCGCGGCAGGCAGCCGCGGCACGCGCCGACGCGTTGCCGAACCTTGGGCCCAGGCCAGCGGCGACAGCGCAAGCGACCCGACCAGGCCGGTGACCACCGTCGAGCGCGATACTTGGCGCGGCGCGGAGGGGGCATCGCAGCCGATGATCGAACACTGGGCGTACGGTCTAGCCGAAACGCGAAACTGGTCGAGGTTGCCGCCGCCTCCGAACCACCGACTCATCACACGCCGATCTCCTTCGCGTTCCCGCACCAATGAATAAACGCCTGTCTCCGCACCGGAGTTCCTGCGCCGTGCACGACGTATATTTCCTGAGTTGAGGTGCGCCTCCGTGCGCTCTCGCCAAACATCTGATCCGCGGCTCTGTCCGGAACAATCCTCCCGCTCGACGAATTGCACCTTGACGAGGATGGACTTCGCAAAATTTCGCAAGGCAAGAAGGAGACGCAAGATGTCAGCAAGAACGTTGGTCCCTGTCGCGATGGTGTCCGCGCTGCTGATGACCACGGTCGCGTTTGCACAGACCGGCGGCGCCGGCGGCAGTCCGGGCACGACGGCACCAGGCAATCCGAGCGCACCAGCGGCCGGCGGCGCAGCACCGAACACGACCGGCAGCGGCATGACTTCGCCGAACCCCACCGTACCCAATGCGAACATCAACCCGGGCACTGGTCAGAAATACGATCCCAGCAATCTCAACGATATGAACAACCCTAACAATCCGGCCACGCGAAGATAGCGGCAGCAACCGCGCCGGAACTCGAGGCCGCCTTGGACGTTGTCATGAGGGTGCTCGGCAGGAGTGCTATCTCCGGCTGAGCCTCGGAAGACCCCGCCCCTATCACGCGGCGGGGTTTTTCCGTTCGTAGCCGTCGGACCGGAAATGACTTTGGTTGAATTGTTGTGACTTGACGGGGCCGTGCCGCGACCATCAGCGTCGTGCGCGGCCACGTGCGCTACAAGAGTTAGCTGGGAAAAGAAGTGTAGCGGGAAGACTTGCTTGGCGGTCCCGAGAGGACTCGAACCTCCGACCTTCGGTTTAGGAAACCGCTGCTCTATCCGGCTGAGCTACGGGACCAAGAGGAGAATGTCGCTTCCAGGCACCCTTCAAGGACATTACCCTTCGCTGCACCTGCTTTCGTATATGAGATACCGCCCCAACTGCAAGACCGCACGACGGTCTCCTCGCTTGGCCGGGCGGGCTGCACGAACGCCGTAGCGGCGCTACGGTCGTGAACCCCGGAGAGCCCTGCGTCCCCGGCGCCGGGATCACTTGCGAACAAGTCCGCTCGCCGCCGATACGAACCGCCCGGACTGCGGATCGAGCACCAGCAACTCGCCGGTCGCGACCGCAAAATAGGCTCCGTGCAACGCAACACGGCCGCGCTCGATCAACTTGCGCAGGCGCGGGAACGTCAGGAGATTGCCGAGGGTGCTGATGATGGACGCCTGTTCCAGCCGGGCGAGGTAATCAGCCGGCGGCGTGTCGCCGCGCGGCCCGAGCTTTTCGGCAGCCGGCGCAATGAGCGACATCCATTTTCCAATGAAGTCGCCGGGCGAGAGCGGCGCGCTATCCTCGGCAAAGGCGCGCACGCCGCCGCAGCGGGCGTGGCCGAGCACCACGATATGCTTCACCCGCAACGCGCCGACCGCGAATTCGAGCGCGGCCGACACGCCGTGATAGGTGCCGTCGGGTGAATAGGGCGGCACCAGATTGGCAACGTTGCGCACGACGAACAGCTCGCCGGGGCGGGCGTCGAAGATCACTTCGGGAGATACCCGGGAATCGCAGCAGCCAATGACCATGATTTCCGGCGATTGTCCCTGCTCGGCCAGATCGCGATAGCGATCTTGCTCGGCCGCAAGCCGGCCGGACCGGAACGCCTCGTAACCTTCGATCAAGCGCGCTGGCAGGCTCATGGCGGCTCGTTCTGGCGATGATTGAGGTTCGTTGCAAGCGGCGTGCCGGGCAAGGCAGCGAGCGGCCTGCTGCCAAGCCGATCGCCATGGCATCTGCGGCAAGTCGAACCCCAGGGTGCCGCGGCGCGAGCCGGCGTCCGGCCGGGCTACACCGTCTCGGCGGTCCGCGCGGTCTCTCGCAGACCCGCCTGATCCGCGTCCACGCGCGCCGGCATCATGATACGGGCGAGCGTCGGGATCACCAGCAGGCTGCAGATCGGCGACAGCAACATGCCGCCCACCACCACGCAGGCAAGCGGCTGCTGCACCTGCGCACCGATGCCGGTCGATAGCGCCGCCGGCACCAGCCCGATACAGGCAGACAGGCCGGTCATGAAAATCTGCCGCATCCGGGTTTCGCCGGCGAGGATGATCGCCTCATCCCGCTCCAGGCCCTCCGCCAAGTTCTTGCGGATGTAGGACACCAGCAAGATGCCGTCCATCGACGAGACTCCGAACAGCGAGATGAAGCCGATCGCCGCCGAGATGCTGAAGTTCAGGCCAGCGACGTAGAGCCCGAGGATGCCACCGGCCACCGCGAAGGGGATGCCCGCCAGCGCGAGCAAGCTGTCCCTAATGGAATTGAACAGGCTGTAGAGCAGCATCATGATCAGGAGCAGGCTCAGCGGCACGATGACGGCGAGCCGCTTCTGGGCTTCGACCAGGGCGCCGAATTCGCCCGTCCACTCGATGCGGTAACCCGCGGGCAGCGGCAACTTTTCGGCGATGACCTTTTGCGCCTCGGCGACGGTCGAACCGAGATCGCGGCCGCGTACGCTGTATTTGAGCGGCACGAAGCGCTGGTTGTTTTCGCGGTAGATGTAGGCGGCACCGGTCTCCAGTGTCACGTCGCCGAGCTCGCCCAATGCGATATAGGCGGTCGGCCCCTTGGAATCGTTGTTCGGGAGCGCAACCGGAATCGAGCGGATGGCATCGATGTTGCGCCGGTATTCGGGCGCGAAGCGCACGGTGAGCGCGAAATTCATCTCGCCTTCGTAGACGCGTGTGACCTCCTGCCCGCCGATGGCCGCCTGCACCACGGAATTTATGTCCGCGACGGAGAAGCCGTAGCGCGCCGCCTTCTCACGATCGATCTTGATGATGAGATTGGGCTGACCCAAAAGGTTGAAGCCGCCCGGATTGGTCACCCCGGGAACGGTCGCAATCTCGGTCTTCAGAGACTTGGAGAGGCGCTCCAACTCGGCGAGGTCGCGGCCGAAAATCTTGACCGAGTTCTCGCCCTTCACCCCCGAAACCGCTTCTTCGATATTGTCCTGGATATATTGCGAGAAATTGAAATCGACGCCGACGAATTCACGCTTGAGCTGCTGGCTCATCTGCCTGACCATTTCCTCCTTGGTCAGGCCACTCGGCCATTCTTCCCTCGGCTTCAACGGAACGAAGAATTCCGCCACGAAGGATCCGTCCGGATCGGTGCCGTCGTCGCCGCGCCCCTGCTCCGAGACCACCGTGCGTACCGGCGGGTAACTCTTGATCACGTTCCGCATGCGCGCAACGGTATCCATCCCGGCTCCCAGCGTGATGGTGGGCGGAAGCAGCGCGCGGATCCAGAGATTTCCCTCTTCCAGCTTCGGCAGAAACTCGGTGCCGAGGCGCGCGCCGAGGAAGCCGCAGACCAGCAGGAACGCCAGGCCGATCGTCGCGGCGATGCGATAGTGGCGCACGGCGCGCGGGAGCACGAACTGATAGAGCTTACGGATGCCGCGCACCAGAATGGTCTCGACCTCCTGCACGTGCGCCGGTAACAGGATCGACGCCATCACCGGCGTCACGGTGAAGGTGGCGATGACCGCGCCGATCAGGGCGTATGCATAGGTGCGCGACATCGGGCCGAAGATCTGGCCTTCCACGCCTTGCATGGTGAACAGCGGCAGGAAGGCGGCGATGGTGATGACCACGGAGAAGAAGATCGGCTTGTCGACCTCGATCGCCGCATTCAGAATCCGGCGCAACTTGTCGGTCTGCCGCTCCTCGAGATTCGCCGTCTCCGCCGGATCGTCGTGCGCGAGATGGCGGAATATGTTCTCCACCATGATCACGGTGGCATCGACGATGATACCGAGATCGATCGCGCCCACCGACAGCAGGTTGGCGGATTCCCCGCGCATCACCGTAATGATCACGGCCAGGAACAGCGCCACCGGGATGGTCGCCGAGACGATCAGAGCGCAGCGCAGGTTGCCCAGGAACATCCACTGAATGAGGAATATCAGCGCGATGCCGAAGAACATGTTGTGCATCACCGTCTTCACGGTGATCGCAACCAGGTCGCCGCGGTCGTAGAACGCGTCGATCTTCACCCCCGGCGGCAACGTGCCATCGGTGTTGAGGCGATCGATTGCCGCTCGCACGCGCGCCACGACCTCGGAGGTGCGCTCGAACTTCTGCATCAGGACGATGCCGGTGACGATATCGGTGACGTCGTCGCGTCCCGCGATCCCGAGCCGCGGCATGAAGCCGATCTGCACCTTTGCCACATCGGACAGCAGCACCGGTACGCCGTTCTGTTGCGTGAGCACGATGTTGCGGATGTCCTGGAGGGTGCTGACGACGCCGATGCCACGCACGGTGACGGACTGCTCGCCGATGGCGATGGTGCGGCCGCCGACGTTGGAATTGCCAGCCGAAATCGCGGTAATGATCTGCGGCAGCGTCAAGCCGTGAGCGATCATGCGGTTGAGATCGATCTCGGCCTGAAATTCCTTGGTCCGGCCGCCCAGCACCAGTACGTCGGATACGCCCGGGACGATCCGGAGCCTGCGCTCCACCACCCAGTCCTGCAGCGTCTTGAGCTGCATGACGTCGATTTCGGGCGGCCCCTTGAGCTGATACCGGAAGATTTCACTGATGCCGCCGGCAGGCGAGATCACGGGTTGCACGGCGGGCGGAAGCACGGCGTCCTTGAGCCGGTTGATCACCTGCTGCCGTACGAAATAGTAGTCGCGGCCATACTCGAATTGAATCCGGATGAAGCTCAGCGCGTACACGGTGTTGGAGCGGATGAACCTCAATCCCGGCGTGCTGGAGACGGCGATTTCGAGCGGGATGGTGACGTAGCGCTCCATCTCCTCCGGCGACTGGCCGGGATACTGGGCGATGATCTCGACGATGGGAGGAGCGGGATCCGGATAGGCCTCGATGTTGAGAGCGGTGAATGCCGCATAGCCCACCGCCAGGAAGGCGGCGAAGCTGATCAATACCAGCGGCCGGCGGGAGAGGCAGAACGAGATCAGGCCGGGAAGCATGCGTCCACCGGATTAGCGCCGCCGCACCACGCGTGCGGGCCGACGGCGCGTACCGCGCGGGGACGGCTGCGCGATCCCTGGCTCATTGCCGCCATTCATTGTCGACGAAGATCGCGCCGCGACCCGCCACCAGCTCGCCGGCCTTGAGCCCCTCGCGGATCTGCATGCGCCCTTCTTGCTCGATCCCGATCGTCACCCGGCGGCGCCGAAACAGCATCGGCTCTTCCTCGACCCAGACGACGGCGTGGTCGCCCTCCCGGATCACGGCCTGCACCGGCACGGCGGGCGAGGATTTATCGGCGCCGGTCATGATCTTGAAGCTGGCGAACATCTCCGACTTGAGCGCGCCCTCCGGATTGGGGACCTCCGAGCGCACCACGATGCGGCGCGTCGTTGCGTCGGTCCCGGCGTTGATGGCGGTCACGCGCGCCTTGAACACATGGTCCGGCAGCGCGCTGACCTTGATCTCCACTTCCTGTCCGAGCTGGATGGAAGGGATTTCCTTTTCAGGCACCTGAGCCTTGAGCCACATGGTGGAGAGGTCGGCGATGGTATAGAGCGCCTCGCCGGTATCGTTGCGCACATACTGCCCCGGACCGATCTTTCGGGCGATGACCGTGCCGTCGATTGGCGCATGGATCGGCGTCGCGCGCCGCACCGTGCCCTTGTCCTTCAACGCGGCAACCTCTTCGTCGGTGAAGCCGACGATGCGCAGCCGCGAGCGCGTGGCTTCGAGCGACATTTCAGCCGAGCGCATGTCGTTCTCGGCGCTGACCAGTTGCCCCTGCGCCTGCTGATATTCCTTGAGAGCTGCGGCCTTGCCTTCGTACAGATCCTTGAATCGCTTCTCGACGATGCGGGCGAGATCGAGCTGCGAGCGCGCTTTGTTCATCGCAGCGAACGCCGCGATGAAATCATTCTGCGGCTGCACCACTTCCGGGCTGTCGATTTCGAACAGCGCATCGCCGCGACTGACATTGTCGCCGACCCTGGCGATCAGCCTCGTCACGCGGCCGGCGAACGGCGTCAGGACGGCGGTGCTGGTGTCCTCGTTGTAGGCGATCTGGCCGATGGCAAGCTTTTGGATGCGAAAGGGGTAGAGCTCCACCTTCATGATGCCGAGCTGATGCATCTGGTCGTCGGTGACCCGAACGGTGTCGCCCTTTTTTCGTGCGTCCTGTGCTGAAACCGTGGCTGACGCGACCAGGCTGAGATGAAGCAACGCGACAAGGAGCGCCGCGGCCACCCCGCCGAGTCCCACGCGAGCCGCACACCGCGCCAGCAGCGCGCGCGTGGAATGACCGACCCTCACCGTTGCTTCGCTCCCGTCGGGATGAATCGGGGACTGCCTAGCCCCTTGGAGGTATTGCATACCAGAGCACCCCATCGCGAGAAAGCGCGCAAGGACGTCCGCATCGCCGCAGTACCGCCCTATTCCGACGTTTCGTTGACGCATGGACGGGCGGCGGCAGGGCATTCTTGCAAGCTTTTGCTGGGTTTCCTGGATGGCCGCCATCGTTGTCCTGCCTACAGAGCCTGCGGGGGCGGAAAGCCGTCCATCGACCTCATGCCGGTCCGAGCCTGGGGGCACCGGAAAGGTTCGCGCCATCACCGACGGCCGCAGCTTCACCCTCGACGACGGGCGCGAGATTCGCCTAGCCGGCATCGAGGCTCCGCTCCTCCCCAGGCCGGGCGAAGCCGGCACCCGGGCCAAGGCTGGGCTGGCGGCACGCGCGGCGCTGGAATCGATCATCGCAGGCCAAAATGTCGAACTGCGTCAAAACGACATGCCCGCCGACCGCTACGGGCGGACGACTGCCTTCGTTTATGTCAGCGGGGGAGCCCTGCCCGAATCGGTGGCGCATGAGATGCTGGCGAGAGGATTCGCCCGAGTCTCGGCCCATGTCGGGGAACGGCCGTGCGCCGACGAGCTGCTGGCGCGGGAACGGGCCGCTCGCCAGGCCAAGCTTGGCCTGTGGGGCGAACCGTATTATGTCATCGTCTCGGCCGAGAGCGGGGCCGAGCTTGTGGCCGAAAGCGGCCATTTCATACTGGCGGAAGGCAAGGTGTGGTCGGTCCGCGAGAGCGGGGGCACGATATACGTGAATTTCGGGCGACAGTGGTCGCAGGCACTCACGGTGACCATTTTGAAGCGCAATGAGCGGATGTTCGCCGCCGCCGGCCTAGAGCCGAAAAGGCTTGAAAATCGTAGCGTTCGGGTCCGCGGGTGGGTCGAGGAACGCAACGGGCCGCGCATCGAGGTCACCCGCCCGGAGCAGATCGAGATCGCTGGCCGGAACTGACGGAAACTCGCGGATCGCATCGTGGAAGCCATAGAGAAACACGCTCGCAGCCGCGACGGCGCGGCCCGAACTGCGGGCCGACGGCGCCGGATGCCGCGGACGCTTCATCTGGCCTGCACGGTTGCGCGTGTCGGCGTGCTCGGGCTCGCGCTTGCGGGCTGCAGTTCGTCCTTGCTCTCGGTCGGCGCGCCGCCAGGGTCGCTGCCATCGCTCCCGCAGCCGCCGAGGCAGGCCCAGCAGCAGCAATTGCCCGCTTCGACGCAGCGCGAGCACCAGCGCATCCTGGCGGCCTATGGCGGCGCCTACGAGGATGCCAGGCTCGAAGCCGTGCTCAACCAAATGGTGGTCAAGCTCGTCGCCGCATCCGAGCGGCCGGACATGCACTATCGCGTCACCATTCTCAATTCGCCGGCGGTCAACGCCTTCGCGCTGCCGAGCGGGCAGCTCTACGTGACGCGGGGGCTGATCGCGCTGGCGAACGACACGTCTGAGGTCGCCTCGGTGCTTTCCCACGAAATGTCGCACGTGATCGCACGCCATGCCGACATTCGAGAAGACCAGGCGCGCCAGGTGGCGCTGGTGAGCCGCGTGGTGCAGGACGTGCTGAGCGATCCGGAGACCGGAGCCCTCGCTCTCGCCAAATCCAGGATTGCGCTCGCCAGCTTCTCCCGCGCCCAGGAATTCGAGGCCGATGCGATCGGGGTCGGTATTGCAGCCCGGGCCGGCTACGATCCCTATGGCGCAGTCCGGTTCCTCACCTCGCTGGGCCACAACGCGGAGCTGAAGTCGAATCCGAGCCAATCGCACATCGACCCGCGCTCGCCCGATTTCCTCTCGTCCCATCCGGCCACGCCCGAACGCATCAAGAATGCGCAGGGCAATGCACGCCAGTTCAGCGCGCCCGGCGCTGGCGAGCGCGACCGGGCGACCTATCTCGCCGGGATCGACGGCCTGGTCTATGGCGAAGACCCGAGTGAAGGGTTCGTGCGCGGCCGCCGCTTCCTGCATCCCAAGCTCGGCTTCACTTTTCTGGCGCCGGAAGGCTTTTCTCTCGACAACACCGCGCAGGCGGTTCTCGGGGTCAAAGAGGGCGGCGGCCAGGCATTGCGGCTCGACGTCGTGCGGGTGCCCGCGGAGCAGACGCTTGCGGAGTACCTCACCTCAGGCTGGATCGAGAATATCGACCCCAAGACCGTCGAGGAGGTCAGCATCAATGGACTGCAGGCTGCAACCGCAACCGCCAAGGGGGATCAGTGGGTCTTTCGGCTCTACGCGGTGCGGTTCGGAACCGACGTCTATCGCTTCATTTTTGCCTCGAAGCGCACGACCGCTGAAATCGATCGCGCCTTTCGCGAATTGGTCAGCACCTTCCGCCGAATGACATTGGCGGAAAGCCAGGCGGCGAAGCCGATGCACATCAAGGTCGTGAGCGTCGAGCCGGGGGAAACGGTCGAGCGATTGGCCAGCCGGATGGCGACGCCAGACCGTGCCGTCGAGCGCTTTCGCATTCTCAACGGCCTCGCTCCCAACGACCGCATCAATTCCGGCGAGTGGATGAAGATCGTGGTCGAATGAGCCGCGGGCGCGCGGTATCGCCTGCCTAGCCTTCCGCCGATTTGTTCGTCATCATCGACGCTTCGCGCTTCGCGAAGTCCTGGCAACATCCGCTCGCTGCGAGGTGAATGAATGAACATCGGATTCGTCGGGCTCGGCGCCATGGGGGCAGGCATTGTCCCAAGGCTCATGGCGGCCGGCCACGCGGTCACTGGTTGGAACCGCAGCAGGGACAAGGCCGAGCCATTGATCAAGGCCGGTATGCACTTTGCAGCCACGCCGCGCGCGGCGGCCGCCGCCGCGGATATCGTGTTCTCGATCGTGACCGATGCGGCCGCGGTGAGGTCGGTGGCGCTCGGCGAGGACGGCATTGCGGCCGGCCTCAAGCCCGGCGGCGTTTACATCGACATGAGCACCATCGCGCCGGATGCGAGCCGCACGATCTCCGCTGAATTCGCCCGGCAGGGCCTGACCATGCTCGATGGCCCGATTTCAGGCAGCCCGGTCACGCTGGCGCAAGGCAATGCGTCGCTCATGGTCGCGGGCGACAAGGCGGCCTTCGAGCGGGTCGAGCCGGTGTTGCGCGCGATCGGACCGAAGGTGACCTATATCGGTGCCAGCGGTCTTGCGGTGCAGATGAAGATTGCCGTCAACCTCCTGCTCATGGTCGAGGTGATCGCGTTCGGCGAGGCCGTCGCGCTGGCGGAGAAAGGCGGCGTCGCGCGCGACATTGCCGTCGACGCCATCCTCAAGAGTGTCGCCGCGTCTCCGGTGCTGGGCTATCGCGGGCCCTTCATCCTGGAGGGAAAGATGCCCGCGGTTCCCCTTGCCGACGTTACATTGCAGCAGAAAGACATGCTGCTGGCGCTCGAACTCGGCCGCAAGCTCGGCAGCCCGGTGCCGCTCGCGGCAGCCGCAAACGAAATGATGAATGCATGTCGCGGGCTCGGAATCGACCACCGCGATTTCGTGGCCGCACATGAAGTCTATCGGCGGCTGGGAGGACAATCGTGAAGACAGCAACCGGAAGGGCCAAAAGCTCACTCGTGAGCGCAGCAAAGAAGAGCTCGCGTGCAAGCGCAGCGAACAAGAGCACACGCGCAAGTGCAGCGAAGAAGCGCGCGGCGCCCAAAGCCGCGGCGAAGAAACCCGCCAGGATGTATCGCACCAACCTGCAAGACGTGCCGAAGGTGGGAGGCCTCAAGCGCAAGGATGGCTGGGTCGACATGCAGGTGCAGTTTCTGATCGACAAGAAGTCCGCCGGCGCCGACCATGTGGTCGGCTGGACCGTTCTGAAACCCGGTGCACGGCATGAAAACCATCGCCATCACAACTGCGATGAGTTCTTCATCGTGCTCAAGGGCAAGGGCCATATCTACACCGAGAACGGCGAGCAGCCTTCGAGCGAAGGCGACGTCGTCTATTCGCCGCGCACGTGCTGGCACGGCTTCAACAACACCTCGAACGAAGACGTCGTGCTGGTGTGGGGCTGGATGGGCGCGGGCTCCATCGAGGCGTCCGGCTACGAAGTCGATCCCGAGACGCATTAACCGTCTGAGCCGGCCGTGATGACGCCCACCAAGCGGGAGTGACCATGAAACTCTGGGAGGATCCCCGCGTCGTGCGGGGCATGCAGGCGCAACTCGCGGCGCGGCGCAAGCGTCTTGATGCCGGCGACCAACCACTGGGCTGGAAGGTGGGTTTCGGCGCGCCGGCGATGTTGCAGCTTCTCAACATCTCCGCGCCGCTGGTGGGTTTCTTGACGCAGAACGCGCGCGTGCAATCCGGGGGAAGCGTATCGTTCGCTGGCTGGTCGAAGCCCGTGCTCGAGCCGGAAATCGCCGTACATATCGGCCGCGACGTTCCCGCCGATGCGGATGGCGAGACGGCGAGGGCCGCGATCGCGGGCATCTCACCGGCGATCGAGATCGTCGATCTTACGGCGCCGCCCCAAGATCCCGAACGCATCCTGAGCGACAACATCTACCAGCGTCATGTGGTGCTCGGTGGCGCGGGGCCGGCGCGCGCCGGCGCCGACGCGGTCGGGCTGACGTGCCGCATCATTCGGCGCGGCGCCGAGGCTGCGCGCACGACGGATCCGCAGGCCAATACCGGCGAATGGATCGGTATCGTGCGCCACGTGGCGGATGTGCTCGCGGCCTTCGGCGAGCGCCTGCGCGCGGGCGAGATCATCATCACCGGCTCGGTGGTGCCGCCGCTGGCGATCGAACCCGACGAGGACGCCATCGCCTTCGAGGTCGATCCGATTGGGGGCATCACCGTCCGATTTGAGTGAGTTCGAGAGCATGAATGCCCTGTGCCGGATCGCCCGATGGGCTGGCGCCACGGCCGCCGGTCCGCTGCTTGTTTTTGCGCTCGCCACCAATGCGGCGCTGGCGCAGCCGTCTCCCCAGCCGCCTTTCCAGACCTGGCCGGAAAAGACCGTGCGGTTCATCATTCCGCTGCCGCCCGGCAGCGGCACGGACCTGGCAGGGCGCCTCGTCGCCGAGCGGCTGAGCGAACGCTGGGGCCAGCCCGTCGTGGTGGAGAACCGCCAGGGCGCCGACGGCATTCCCGCCGTCAGCTCCTTTCTCAGCGCGCGCGACAACCATACCTTCCTGCTCTCTTTCGCCGGAGTAATCACCTTCAATGCGCTCCTGCACGAGCGCCTGCCTTACGATCCGACCACCGATCTGGTGCCGATCGCACCCGTAATCGATAACTTTCTGGGCGTGGCGGCGACCGCTCAGTTGAAGGTGGATTCGCTTGCGGGGCTGGTGCGGGCCGCGCGCGCACAGCCGGGCAAGCTCAATTGGGCGGCAACGCCGGGGCTGCCCTATTACGTCCTGCTCGCGTTGCAGAAGAGCGCGGGCATCGACATGGTGCAGGTCTCCTACCGCGACTTCGCGCCGGCCTACCAGGACCTCAACCAGGGGCGGCTCCACGTCGCGGCCACCGGCGTGCCGACGCTTGCACCGCATCATCAAGCAGGCACGGCCAAGCTCCTGTTTGTCACCAATCGCGACCGCTCGCCGCAGGCGCCGGATGTCCCGACCGCAACCGAGGCCGGCTACGCCGAGCTCACCTTCGAAGGTACCGTCGGTCTCTATGGCTGGCGCGGCATGCCCGCGAGCCTCAAGGAGCGGATCGCAGCCGATCTCAATGCCGTCACGGCCGACCCGGCATTTCGCGCGCGCGCAATCGCCGTCGGAACGGCGCCGCGAAGCGGTACGCCCGCAGCGTTCGCCGCGGCAATCGAAGAGCAGCGCGGCAAGATCGCAGCGATCCATCAGGCGGGCGCAAAGCCGCCGGCACAGTGAACGTTGCGCTCGCCAGGGAGAGCGATTAGCGTCCCGGCCATGCTATCCGGGCCGTGAGGATATTCATGAACATGTCGAAGCTGCGTGCGTCGGTCATCGCTCTTTTCGGAATGGCCGCGCTACTAGTGCCGCAGGCGCAGGCCGAGACGCAGGCCTGGCCGCAGCGGCCGGTCAAATTCCTCGTACCGTTCGGTCCCGGCGCCGGCGTCGATATCGGGGCGCGGCTGCTTGCGGATCGGCTGACGGCACGCTGGGGAAAACCGGTGGTGATCGAGAATCGTCCCGGAGCCGACGGGCTGGTGGCGATCCAGGCATTCCTCGCCGCCAACGACGATCATACGCTGCTGGCCTCGCCCAGCGGATCGTTCACCGTGCATCCGTTCCAATACGAGAAGCTGCCGTATACGCCGGCCGACCTTGTACCGCTCGCGCGGATCTCCAATACCATCCTCGGCGTCGGCGTGCCGGAGTCCATGAAGATCAGTACGCTCGCGGAGTTCGTCACGCGCGCGCGCGCCGAGCCCGGAAAGTTCAATGCCGCCGTTGTTCCGGGTATCACCGAATTCACATTCGACTATTTCGTGAAGACGGCCGGCCTGAACCTGCAGAAAGTCCCCTACCGGGACATCGTTCAGGCCGCCACCGACGTGGGCGAAGGCCGCCTTCAGATCTACATGGCGTCGTACGCGATCCTGCAACCGCAGGCCCAGGCAGGTCGCATCAAGACATTGGCGGTGAACGGCCGTCAACGCGCGCCGATCCTGCCGGACATTCCGACCGCCATCGAGGCGGGCTTCCCGTCATTGGAGGTCGAAGGCCTGGTCGGGCTGTTCGGTCCACGTAGCATGCCCAACGAACTGCGCGAAAAGATCGGCGCCGACGTCAAGGCGGTTGCCGCCGATCCCGAGATCGCGGCCAAGCTGGCGAGCACGGCGCAGGTGGTCAATCCCGGCGGGCCTGCCGAATTCGCCGCCGCGGTCGAAGAGCAGCGTGCCAAGATCGCCAACATTGCGCAGGCGCTCGGGATCAAGCCGAAGCAACAGTAGATTCAGGGCAGAAGCAGCATCGACCCCACAGATTCCCTGTTCTCGATGTCGCGATGCGCATTCGCGGCATCGTGCAGGGCGTAGGTGCGGCTGATCTCGATCTTGAGGATGCCGCGTTCGACCAGCTCGAACAGCTCGGCCGCGGCTGCACGCATGGTCGTCACGTCGGTGATGAAGCTGCTCAGTGCGGGACGACAGATCGAGAGCGAGCCGCGCTTGGCGAGCTGAAGCAGATCGATCGGAGGCGGGTGCCCCGACGCGTTGCCGTAGTTCACCAGCATTCCGAACGGTCGTACGCAATCAAGACACGCGACAAAGGTGTCTCGCCCGACCCCGTCGAACACCGCCGCGACGCCTTGCGGCGCGATCGCCTTCACCGCAGCGACGAGATCGACCTCCCGATAGAGCAACACGTGATCGCAGCCGTGGGCCTTCGCGATCTCCGCCTTCTCGTGCGAGCCGGCGGTGCCGACCATCGTCGCGCCGAGATGCTTCGACCATTGGCACAGGATGGTGCCGACGCCGCCAGCCGCAGTATGGACCAGGATCGGTTCGCCCGGCTTCGGCCGGAAGATTCGATTGATGATCAAAGATGCGGTGAACCCCTTCACCATCATCGCCGCCGCTTGCTGGTCGGATATGCCGCCTGGAAGCTTGATCAGGCGCTCCGCCGGAACATTGCGTGCCTGCGCATAAGCACCGGTCCGTTCGAAGAACTCGCCGCGCATGCCGGCATAGGCGACGCGATCGCCGGTCGCAACGTCGGTGACCCCTTCGCCGACGCTCTCGACCACGCCGGCGGCTTCGTTGCCAAGGATGACCGGGAAGCGCAGCGGCCGCGCCAGGTAGAAGCCTCCACGGCGCACATTGAGGTCGGAATAGTTGATTCCAATCGCGGTATGACGGATGCGCGCCTCACCCGCTCCGGGGTGCGGGAGCGCGATCTCCTCCCAGCGCATCACCTCCGGGCCACCGTTGGCGTGAATGCGGACGGCCTTGACCATGACGACGCCTGGGCGCGATCAGCAGATCTAGGTGATGCTGCTCGGAAACGTCTCATCCTCGAATACCGAGATCGCCGGCGGCGTTCCGCTCAGCCCCAGCTCCTGCCATCGGGCCACGACGTTGTCGTAAGCCTGCTTCGACAACTTGGTGCGCTTGGAAAAGGTCTTGATGAAGCGATAGTCCATGCAGGCATTGATCAAGCACTTCGATCCCCAAGGTCTGATCTCCGGCGGGTTCAGGCTGGGATCGAGATATGTGCTCCAAGTCTCGCGCAGAATGTCGATCGACTGCGCCGGCCGCGAACGCGTCGCCATGGCCCAGAGCACCTGGTTGACATTGGTCGGATCGACGTCCTCGTCGACGACGATGACGTATTTTCCGAAATAGGCACCCGCCGTGCATTGCGCCGCCAGCGCCATCACCTGCGGCGCGTGCCCGGCATACATCTGCTTAATCGACACCACCGTGATGCCCCAGCCCGCCGCCTCCGGGATCGACCACACGCCCTGGATACCCGGCACGCCGAGCTTTTGCAGATCGGCCCAGATGCCGGCGGAGCGCAGTGCCGCCCAGAATAACCCCGCTTCATTCGCCGCGCCGTCCGCCATCAGCGCGCAGGTCAAGGTCGGATTGTCCCGGTAGCGGACGCGCTCGACCCGCATGTACGGCGTCGCTCCGCTCGGCCGGCCATAGTAGCCGGTGAATTCGCCGAACGGCCCTTCCGCAAAGGTCTCGTCGGGATAGAGAAAGCCCTCGAGCACGATCTCGGCCCGGGCGGGCAGCGGCAGTCCGGTGAGGTCGCTGATGAAGACCTCGATCGGCGCGCCGTTGATGCCGGAATAGTAGTCGTATTCGCATTCGGTTTTCGGCAGGCTCGTCGCCGCCACCAGAAAGAGCAAGGGGTCGATGCCATAGGCGGCAGCGATCGGCATTGGCTTGCCCATCTTCCACCACTTCTCGCGATCGATGGTGGCGTCCTTGCCCGGCGAAGTGTAGACGCCGACCTCGCGCGGACCTTTGATCATCATGCGATAGGTGCCGACATTGATCCGGCCGGTTTCCGGATCCTTGGTCACCACCGCATCGCCAGTACCGAGATAGAGCCCGCCGTCCAGCGGCCACATGCGCTGCGCAGGAAACATACGGATGTCGATATCGTCGCCTTCGACGACGTTCTGATTGCAGATCGCCTGGTCGGCAGAAACTTCCTTCGGCGGCATTTTCCGCCCGAGCTTCTGCTGCAGGATTTGCACCGCCTTGAGCGGGTGATCCACCGGCTGCTCGCCGATCATCAGGCAGAAGCGCGACAGGTTGCATCCCACCATGTTGTAGAGCGCGCGGTGACCGGGATGGCCCTTGATGTTCTCGAACAACAGCGCGGGGCTGCGCTCGCTACCGACGAGATAGGTGATCGTCGCCGCTTCGAGATCAGGGTCCACTTCCGCGGTGATGCGCTTGAGCTCACCCAGCGCCTCCACCTTCTCCAGCCAGGCATCGAGATCGCTCGAGTTGGCGCCGCGCACGATCTTCTTGACGGCCGGCTTTGCGGGCTGTCGTTCGTCGCCGGCCGCACCGACAGTGACGCCCATGTCCATGGCTTTCTCCCGTGTTGTTCTGTGCAGTCGGCCGAAGTCTAGCGTGGCGGATTTGACGTTCCTACCAGCATTGCGGCGAGTCATTCGCGGGAACGCCAATCGCGCGATCCACGGCGCTAACATCGGAATCGAGTGCGGGGCAGCAAAGCGCGCAAACAAAGGCCCGGCGCAGGGGCCGGGCCAGGACGGCGAGGAAACCAATTAACGGTCAGAGACCGGCCATCACGCTCTCAAGACCCAGGAGATGAGCGAGCGATTTGAGCTCGCGCCTCTGGTCGTCGCTGAAGCTCATGACCAGCGGGAAGCCGGCAGACTTGAGCCCTTCGACATCCATCTTGCTCGTGTCGATGGAGGCCATGCGGCTTCCGCCTTGCGGCGATTTCTTGCTGTATTCCATCTTGCGCAGCTCGGCCTCGACCGCAGGCCAGTAGCGCTCCTGGTCCGGCGTCAGCGCAAGGCGCTTCTTGATGCCGGCGATCTGCGAATCGTTGAGCACGGCGTTTGACCGGTGCACCGGCTTGGGCGCAACAACGGCAGGTTTGCTGGAGGCCGAGGCAAGGGCGATCTTGACCGGAGCCGCAGCTGAGGCTTCAGCAGCAGGCTTGGCCGCAGGCGTTGCGGCTTGAGCAGACGGCTTGGCCTTCACCGGCGCCTCGGGGGCGGTCGGCGCAACGGCAGCGTGGGCCTCGGCGATCGGAGAAAGCGACCTGGGGCTGAAAAGGGTTATCCCGCCGTCGGCCGAAGCGAATGCCAAGGTCCGCGGCGCCGGTTCTCCGGGTGCTTCCGTCCAGTCGGCCGGGAACCGCAGATTCACCGTCTCGGACGGCGGCATCTCGGCCAAGGTCCGGGCCACTGTGGAGGATGGCTCTGCTGGAAGCCCCGCGCGCGTATTGGAACCGGCCAATAGGCCGCCCACTGTCGCCCCGCCGAGAAGAGCGAGGCACGCCATTACGCCCGTGTTGATTCGCCTAGACCGCCCCCGCATGTCCACCCACGCCCGTTGTCCCCAATGGCCCTCATCATGTTTCCAAACCGAGCGTAATTATGGCTGTGGCGGGACATTTCTTCGGTCTTTCCTTTGTTCCGCGCGAGGGTTAAGGCCCATGACTCGGCAGTTACTGGCCGTGTCGGCGACGGCGCCCTTGGATGACAAAAAAAGCCCGGCGTTTCCGCCGGGCTCTTTCATCTCGCGAGCGGGAAGATTGCGGCTTATGCCGCCTCTTCCTCCACTACCGCCTCTTCGTCCTCAGCCTCACCCTCGGCAGGCTTCGGACCTCGGCGGGGACCCTTGGCAAGGGCAGCCTCAATCTCCTTGATCGCTTCGGTCTCGGTGATGCGCTGCACCGCCGAGATCTCGCGTGAGAGGCGATCGAGCGCGGCCTCGTAGAGCTGGCGCTCCGAGTAAGACTGCTCAGGCTGCGTGTCCGAGCGAAAAAGATCGCGAACCACCTCGGCGATCGCAACGATATCGCCGGAGTTGATCTTGGCTTCGTATTCCTGCGCCCGCCGCGACCACATGGTGCGCTTGACGCGCGCACGGCCTTTCAGCGTATCCAACGCCCGCCTGACCAGCGGCGCTTCGGCAAGCTTGCGCATGCCGACCGAGGCGATCTTGGCGGTCGGGACCCGCAACGTCATCTTGTCCTTGACGAAGTTGATGACGAAGAGTTCGAGCTTGGCGCCCGCAACCTCTTGTTCCTCGATCGCGATGATCTGGCCCACGCCGTGGGACGGATAGACGATGAACTCGTTGGTCTTGAAGCCTTGACGCTGGGTCGTCTTCTTGATGGTCATTCCGGGGGAAGCTCCTTCATCCGGCTTGCGGCGGACGGGTGTCTTGGCGACGGGGGCCCCTCGTCGCGTCGCCGCGCGGGGAGCCTGCGATGCCCTCCGGCGAACGCCGGCTGAGGTCTTCTTTGTCCGCCGAGTCATGGCGGTTGTCCTCTTAGAACGATGGCGCGTTTTTCCTGCCACGGCTTTTTTGCGTGGATCTCACGTCCCTAGTTGAGGGTTCCTCGGAAGCGACCCGAAAAATAACGCTCCCCTGGGGGAGCGGCTCGGGCGCGGGTGCTTTGCTCATTTCTTGAGTATATAGCACATTTTTCGTCAAAATCAAAGCCTTACGACGCCGCAAGGGCCCGATTTCGGGCATTTCAGCATTACATTTTCGTCACGGCTGGTTAACGGTCGGACTAGTCGCCGGTTCCCGGGTTGGGCGAGAACTGCGTCTCCAATTTGTTGGGCACATCCTCCCAATCCTTGGCGTCCGCGGGCGGCTCCTTCTTGGCCGTAATGTTGGGCCAGATCTTCGCAAAATCGGCATTGAGCTTGAGAAGATTTTCGAGGTCCGGTTCGGTATCGGGCTTGATCGCTTCCACCGGACACTCCGGCTCACAGACCCCGCAATCGATGCATTCGTCGGGATGAATCACGAGCATGTTTTCCCCTTCGTAGAAGCAATCGACGGGGCAAACTTCCACGCAATCCATGAACTTGCACTTGATGCAACTTTCGACGACGACGTAAGTCATTTCATAACTCTCCGGACGCCCAGAGCGCGTTCAGCAAAGGTGGAGTCCGGCTGCACGGACGCGATCAGGCTCGCGCAAGCTGTGCAACTGGTCCGCGGGACGCGCCAGAGCCGACTTTTCCGCAAGGCTCACCGTCATTTCCTAGCCTGAAAGCGCGCTAGTAGCGCATGGGCCATCAGCAAGCAAGAGATGGCGGCTCGCGGCCAATTCCGCCAGCAGATCACTCCTCGTCGCGCCCCGTGAACCGCGCGGTGGCGCGACGATCCCGCTTGGTGGGCCGTCCCGCGCCGTGCTCGCGCGCGGCCGGGGGCGGCGGTCCGCGTTCGGCCGGACGACCCTCCGGCGGGTCGAGAGCTTCACAGATGGCGCGCGCGTCGTCTGCCGAGCCGCGACGGTCGGCGAAAGCCAGTACCTTGAGCACCCGCACGGCGCGGTCGAGCGCGACCGTCACGACATCGCCAGGCCGCACCGGTTGGCTCGGCGCGTCGATGCGCTGGCCGTTGATCCGCACATGACCGGCAGCGGCGAGCGCGGCAGCCGCCGAGCGCGTCCGCACCACCCGCGCGTGCCAGAGCCATTTATCGATGCGCTGGCGGTCCAGGGGTCTACCTCAGCAACGCTCCGAGCCGGACCGCGTTCGCCGGCGAAGCGGGAACTTGTTCGCCGGGGAGGCCCGTCAACACCATCGCCTAGCGGGGCTCCTTGGTGTTCGCCTCGAGTTGCTCCTTCAGCGCCGCAAGCTTGGCGAACGGGGAATTCGGATCAGGTTCGCGATCGCGGCGGTCCCTGCCCTCGCCCCGCCCTTTGATGTATTTCGCCCGCAGCGTTGGGTCACGGTCTGGACGGTCACCACGTGGCGGCGGCCGACCGCCGCCACGCTGCCCGCGTTCCTGCTCTGGGCCGCCCGGGCGCTCGGCACGCACACGACGGTCGGGACGCTGATCCGGACGCGGCTGGCGCTCCGGGCGCTCGAGTCGCTCGGCGCCGGCCGGGCGCGCGCGATGCCGGCCGCCGTCACGGCGCTGGTCGGGTGCGGCCCCGGCGTCTCCGGCCGCCGGCGGCGGCGTGCCCTCGGCAACCGCCACAACGGGAACTCCATCGGACGCCGCCGCAGGTGACGGCGTGTGCCGCTGGCGCTGCGGCCGACGCTGCCGCGGCCCGCTTTCGTGACGCGGTTTGCGCGCATGGTCGTCGCGCCGTCCCGGCCGCCAGACCTCGATGAACTCCGTGGGCGCCAAGTCCGTCAAGTCCGTCTTCAAGTCCGTCTTGGAGGCAGTCTCTGCTTGCACCGGCGCCGAACTGTCCGGGGCCTCCGTCACCTCCCCAATTTGTTCCGTATCCCCTGTGAGGGCGATGGTTGGCCCCTCGGGGATGCTGACCAGCGCCTCTGCGGCCACGACCGGCGCCGGGTCGCTCGCCCGTTCGAGGGGCTCGCCGGGCGCCGGCGTTTCGGGAATCGCTTCGAGCGCCGCGGCATCCGCGGCAGGCTCCTCGATACCGACTGGCACGTGCGAGGTCGGTTCCGCATCGACCGCAGGTGCAGGCGCCGCCTCATGCTCCGCATCTCCGTCAGCCGGCACAGAAACGGGCGCCACGGTTTCCGCAGCCGCCGGCGCGACCAGCCCTGGAAGGTCGGCGGATACCGACGGCGCAGACGCGGGTACCGGCTCGGCCGGTTTCGGCCGCTTCTCCATGCGATAGCCAAGCGACCGCAGGACCGAGGCGAAAGCCTCACCCGAGCAACCCGCGAGCGACGTCATGCCGACGGTGACGGTGAAGCCGAAACCATCGATCGCGCCCTGCGGCTTGATGCCTACCCCTCCGGCCCGCCAGGCCAGCGCCGGGCGGATCAGATCGGCAAGCCGCTCCAGGATATCGACACGCACCGCGCGCTCGCCACAGACGCGATAACCGGCGGTCAGGTAAAGCACCTTCGCGATCTCAGGATCGGCGGCGATCGAGGTGCGACCGCTGGCGGCAAGCTGCTGGATCGCGTCGAATCCCTTGGTTTCCGAGCCGCCGTGCTTGAGCGCCCAGAGTTGCGTGGCCAGCACGCGCGGCGCCGGTTTGAGCAATGCCGGCACGTAGATGTGATAGGCGCCGAAGCGAACCCCATACTTGCGCAACGTGGCACGGGAGCTTTGGTCGAGGCCCTTGACCTCCTCGGCGACCTTCTGGCGGTCGAGGACGCCAAGCGCCTCGGCGAGCTGAAATGCAACGCCGCGCGCAATGCCGGTGATGTCATCGGCGGCCGCGAGCCGAAACAGCGCCTCCAATATTCTCTCGATGTGAGACTTGAGCCAGAGGTCAAGGCGCGCCTGCACCGAATCGCGCGGTGCGCCGGTGAGATGTTCGTCGGCAATGATGCGCACGCGTGGCTTGAGCGCTTCCTCGCCGGCGACCAGCTTGCCTACCGGCTGTCCGAGCCACCTGATGGTGCCGTCGGTCGCGAGCACGAATTGCCCGTCCGCCGCCTGTGCGAGCCGGGTCGCGCGCACGTCGATCTCTCCCGCCAGCGCCTTCTGCGCCGCGCCGGCGAGCGCCTTCGCTTCCGAGCCGGCAGTCGACGCATCGGGCGTGAATCGGAATCCGTCGAGCCGGCCAATGGCATGCCCTTCGACCACGACTTCGCCGCTCTTGCTGATGTCCGTCTCGAGCACCGTGTTCTCGCGCAGCCGACGCATCAAGACGCTGGTACGGCGATCGACGAAGCGCTCGGTCAACCGTTCGTGCAAGGCGTCCGACAATCTGTCCTCGACCGCGCGGGTCACGCCTTGCCAGTGCTCGGGGTCAGCGAGCCAGTCAGGACGATTGGCGGCAAAGGTCCATGTGCGGATATGGGCGATACGGTTCGACAGCGTGTCGATGTCGCCATCGGTATGATTAGCCTGCTCCACCTGGAGTGCGAACCAGTCGGTGGCAATCGTCCCTTCCCGCATCAGGAAGCCATACAGCGTGGTGGCAAGCTCGGCGTGGGTCGCCGGCGATATCTTGCGATAGTCGGGCACCTGGCAAACGTCCCACAGCCGCTCGACCGCGGCCCGCGTCTGCGCGAGCGCGCGGATGTCGTCGTCGCGCGCGGCGTGCTCCAGCACCAGGATGTCTTCGGCAAGGGGCGCGCGGGTAAGGCCGTTCTCCTTCGGTGTCTCGGCGAGCGAAGCCTGCAGCGCGCCGACCGAAGAAAAATCGAGCGCTGTATTGCGCCACTGCAGCATTTTGATCGGCTCGAACGAATGGCTTTCGAGCGCCTGCACGAGTTCGGTTTCGAACGGCGGGCATCTTCCGGTGGTGCCGAAGGTGCCGTCGCGGGTGGCCCGGCCGGCGCGGCCGGCGATCTGGGCGAGCTCGGCCGGATTGAGCTTTCTGAACTGATAGCCGTCGAACTTGCGGTCGGACGCAAACGCGACATGATCGACGTCGAGGTTGAGTCCCATGCCGATCGCGTCGGTGGCGACGAGGTACTCGACATCCCCGGACTGGTAGAGGTCGACCTGCGCATTGCGCGTCCGCGGGCTCAACGCTCCGAGCACCACGGCAGCCCCGCCGCGCTGGCGGCGTATCAACTCGGCGATGGCGTAGACCTCCTCCACCGAGAACGCCACGATGGCGGAGCGGCGTGGAAGTCGAGTGATCTTCTTTTCGCCCGCGAAGGAAAGCTGCGACAGGCGCGGCCGGGTCAGAACATGCGCGCCCGGCAACAGGCGCTCGACCATCGGCCGCACGGTCTGGGCGCCGAGCACGAGTGTTTCCTCGCGTCCGCGGCGATTAAGCATGCGGTCGGTGAAGACGTGGCCGCGTTCAAGATCCGCGCCGAGCTGGACTTCATCGATAGCGAGGAAGGCGACGTCGAGATCGCGCGGCATCGCTTCGACAGTCGACACCCAATAACGCGGATGCGGCGGCTTGATCTTCTCCTCACCGGTGACAAGCGCGACCGCCTCGGTGCCCACGCGTGCCGCGACCTTGTTGTAGACCTCGCGCGCCAACAACCGGAGCGGCAACCCGATGATGCCTGAGGAATGGGCGAGCATCCGCTCGATGGCGAGATGTGTCTTGCCGGTATTGGTTGGCCCGAGAACGGCCGTGACGCCGGCGCCACGGGCGCCGGAATCGCGATTGGACGGGGAGGAGAAGGAAATGGACATCGACGATCAAGAATGGGTGATGGAATGATGTTGCTGTTGCGTGGTGCTATCCGTCACTCTGCGACGGCCGCAGCGAAACGCTCAGGGGATAGCAGATACAAGATCGAGCCGCGCGTTCAGGTCTTTTGCCATCCGTTCAAGCAGCGCCTTGAGCCGCGCGTGCATCTCGCTGGGCGCAAGATACCCGCTTCCACGATGTCCGGCAAACGCCCATTTCCAAACCACAGTTCGAGCAGCAATTTGGCGCGTGCCGTTTGCTCGGACGCCAGCACGATCCAGTCGACATCATCGCGGCTGAAGCTCCGGGCAACAGATCGCCGGTGCACAGATAATGGCCGGCCGCACCGACGCAATCGGGGCAACAGGGCGCATCGTGATCCAGCGAGCGTGATCGACGCGGATGGCACCGCGTATCGAGGACGACATCAGGTTGGGCTTCGGAGGACGCCAGCGCAACATTCACGGAAGGAACCGCTGGTCTTGCTCGCTCGCTGCCACCTCTTCGGGCCGGGCGCTCGATCGATCGTCGAGGGCGCTTACGCCTTTGGGCCAAAACGGGGGCCCATTCCTAGAAGTGTCACAAAACACCAGACGAGCCCATGCCGCGGCTCGCGTCAGGCCAAGGGGAACGCCTGTAGACAACATTGTGCTTAAGCTGTGGAACGAGTCCCGAACGAATCGCGCCCGAATCGCTGACTCGTCCCTGGTCGGATTCGTTCACGGCAATATCTCGTAGCAAGGGCGGTTCACACCCCAACATCGTGTAACGGCCGGAAACCGCCGCCGCCGCCGCGAGCGGTGAACAACAAGCACCCATCCCCGGCACTCGAATGCGGACCATGCGTGCAAGATGGGGGACCTTTTTTGGCCCGTTGGCGCCTGATTACTGCGTCTTGGCGGTAGCTTTGCCCGGATACGGGAGCGAGACGAACTGGGTCGCCTGCATGATTCCGACCCCGAGCGGGGTCGGCACCGAAACCCGGTAAGGCACCATGACGCGCGTGCCTGCGATAGGGGCAAGCGACAACTCGATATCGCGCAACTGAATGAGATACTTGATGGCAGCACGATCCGGAATGTACCCGGCGATCGGCGAAAATCGGACCGCACAGACCACGGTCACGCCCTGGTAGCCCCGCTCGGTGCTCACCCGATCGAGCCGCTTGAAAGAAAGTTGCAAATCGTAGCGCATGCGACCGTCGAAGATCGCAAGCGTGCGTTGGCATGCCTGCGGAACGAGCGTGTCGCCGCTGCCCGGAACCCGCACCAGCGATGCAGTCATTGGATCCGACACGCCGCGCCGATGGGCCTCCGTGACCGGGACGCGATCCGGGCTCGCAACGGTTGGCGGATTCGCAACGAACTCCTTCACCGTTCCGGAGCTGATCGTCATCCGCACTTCATCGGACTTCTCATCGGTGACGATGCGAGACGCGTAGCTCGAGGGAATGAGCTGGCCGCTGGAAACGCCTCCGCGTGCCGCGCTCTGGCCCTGGCCACTGGCAAAAACCCGCATCAATCCGGCGGTCGCGCCGCTCGCCGAAGCGGTGAAATGATCATCTCCGATCTCGATCACCCAAGCGCCCTGGCCGATCGGGAGGCCGCCAAGGGTCACGGTGTAGCGGGCGTCGAGTTTGCCCTGAGCCAGGCTGCGGCTGTGCTGGGCGTCAGCCATCGTCACCGCGAACGCGGCCGCACCCAGGACGATTCCGAGGCGAGTCAGGCGATGAGTGTGTCGATATGAGCGCACGAAATCCGACCCCTGCTCTCGCCCCGTATTATTTAAACCGCCTGCCCTGGCCAGCCTTGCGCTGCTCCGGCCAGGCCCGGCAGCTTCGCCGCCAGCTTATTCCTTCCAGCCTTGACGCGGCATCTTGGCCCGATCAAGGCAGTTGGGTCCGGTTGCGGGGCTTGTTCCGACCATGACAGCGGCCCTTCCTGTGGGGGCGGCCCGGCAGGGTCCAGGAACACGCGTCTTGACGCCATTTCATGCGCTGACTATAGGTCCGGCGGCTTATGGAGCCGTAGGTGATCGGGCTGCCGCGCCACCGATGCGCTAGGCTTGGTCCGGCAACCCCTCAAGATGATTCAGAGGTTTCTCAATGTCGCGGCGGTGCGAACTGACGGGCAAGGGTGCTCAGGTCGGACACAAGGTCAGCCACTCCAACATCAAGACCAAGCGGCGCTTTCTGCCCAACCTGCTCAACGTCACCTTGATCTCCGACGCGCTCGGCCGCTCGGTCAAGCTGCGCGTGTCGGCAAACGCGCTCAAGACGGTCGATCACCGCGGCGGTCTCGACGCCTTTCTCATGAAGGCGAAGGACGACGAACTGTCGGTGAGGGCGCTCGATCTCAAGCGCCAAATCCGGAAGAAGCACGCCGCGGCGGCGTAGCCGGCGGTGAGGTAGAGCCCGGATCAGGGCCACTCTCCAACATTCCCCGAGCCTACCCGCCGCATTCACGGCTCCGCGAGCGTGAACTGCAGCAGCAGCGTGCGCTGGAATGGCAGGAAATTATCGTCGGAAATGAGCGTGAGCACGGTCTCGCCGACCGGATTGCGGTGAACGCTCAGGCCTTCCATGTTGTCGATCTCGTAGCCGAGGTCCGCCTCGAACAGAACGGGGCCGTCCACCGTCACGCCTGGCTTGATCTCGCCCAGCGCGATGCGCCGTATGCGGACGGTCAAGCCGCTGGTCCAACTGAACTTGCGTTCCAGCAGCAGAAGGTCTCCGCCGGGAAGCAGCGCAGCGTCGCTCACATCGTAGCTCGAGCTGCGCTTGACCGTGAATCCGCCCGGGCTTGGGCCACCCAGCAGGAAGCCGCTGATATTGCCCGCAGCGTCGAGTCCGCGCTCCGAGATCGCGATCAGCGCGCCGCCAAGCGGCAAGCCCCTGGGGACGAAGACCAGGGCTTCGAGACCTCGGTTGGACGGCAGCGAACGAAATCCGGGTGCGGGTGCAATCGGGCGGCCGCGCGCGAGCAAGCCCTCCTTGCCGTAGTTGAAGCGGACAATCTGATGGACCCGCTCAATCCCCACATAGAGCGTGCCGCCGTCCTCCGCGATCGATTCGGTGTCGTACCAACCGTGGGCGGCGAGCGGTTGCCCATCGGCACCTAGCATCGGGGCCATTTCGGCGTCGACGATGCCGATCGGCTGCGAGCCTTCGTACACGATGCGGCCGCGAAACCACCAACCCTTGTCGTTCAAGGCAATGAAATGCGCGCCATCGGAGGCGACGCGAATGGCCGACATGCCGCCGAAGTTCTTATAGGACGAGCGCAACGACAACCCGCCACGAAATTCGAGCAGTCCGAATTGCCGGCGGGAGCGGTCGCGAACATCGAAGGCCGCGACGCTTTCGGCGCGAACCTCGATGGCGGCGGGCGGCGCGGGGGGAACCAGCGTCTGCGCATCGGCGACGACCGCGAGCGCGAGCACGGCCGCGAACAATACGCCGATGGCCCGTCCATTTCGCGATGTAAGACCTGAACGCCAAGATGGCGTGCGGTCGATCACGCGTTGAGCCTCCGCGGCCGCCGCGATTCGTCCGGCACCTTCTCGTCGAACAGTTCGGCGAGCTTTTCGGTCATGGCGCCGCCGAGCTCCTCGGCATCCACGATGGTGACCGCGCGGCGATAGTAGCGGGTGACGTCGTGGCCGATGCCGATGGCGATCAACTCGACCGGAGAACGTGTCTCGATCTCCTCGATCACCCAGCGCAAGTGTCGCTCCAAGTAGTTGCCTGGATTGACCGAAAGCGTGGAATCGTCGACCGGCGCGCCGTCGGAGATCATCATCAGGATCTTGCGCTGCTCGGTGCGGGCGAGAAGCCGTTTGTGCGCCCAGTCGAGCGCTTCGCCGTCGATATTCTCCTTGAGCAAGCCTTCGCGCATCATCAGGCCGAGATTCTTGCGCGCCCGCCGCCAGGGCGAATTGGCCGACTTGTAAATGATGTGGCGAAGATCGTTGAGCCGTCCCGGATTGGGAGGCTTGCCGGCCGCCAGCCACGCCTCGCGCGACTGCCCGCCCTTCCACGCCCGCGTCGTGAAGCCGAGAATTTCGACCTTCACGCCGCAGCGCTCGAGCGTGCGCGCGAGAATGTCGGCGCAGGTCGCCGCGACCGTGATCGGACGTCCGCGCATGGAGCCGGAGTTGTCGAGCAAGAGCGTGACCACGGTGTCGCGGAAGCTGGTTTCCTTCTCATGCTTGAACGAAAGCGGATGAAGCGGGTCGATCACCACGCGCGACAGCCGCGCGGGATCGAGCACGCCTTCCTCCAAATCGAACTCCCACGCGCGATTCTGCTGCGCCATCAAGCGCCGCTGCAGCCGGTTGGCCAGCCTCGCCACCACGCCCTGGAGATGGGATAGCTGCTTGTCGAGATAACCGCGGAGGCGGTCGAGCTCTTCCGGCTCGCACAGCTCCTCGGCTGCCACCATCTCGTCGTGCTTGGTAATGAAGGGCCGGTAATCCGGGCCGCGCGGCTCGTTCTGTCCATGCCGGCGCGGACGCCGCGGCTCCGCCGGAGCCTCGGCGTCGCCCATCTCGGCATCATCGGCCATCTCGGCCGAGAGCGCCTCGGCCGCCTCGGCGGTGGAGTCGGCCATGTCCTCGCCCGCCACATCGGCTTCATCGACCCGCGTCTGCGTGTCATCCGCGTCGGCGCCCTCTCCGTCGTCGCCGGACTCCTCCTTGCGGCGGTCCTGCTCTCCCTCTTCGCCTTCCTCCTCGTCCGACTCGGTGCTGCGGTCCTCGCCCATGTCGAGCGCATCGAGGAGATCGTGGATGGCATCGCCGAAGCGCGCTTGATGCTCGATGAGCCGCTCCAGCCGGTCGAGATCGCGTCCGGCCCGATCCTCGATCAGCGGGCGCCACAGATCGACAATTTTCTTCGCCGCCGCGGGCGGGGCCTGACCGGTTAACCGTTCGCGCACCATGAGCGCGACCGCTTCCTCGAGCGGCGCATCGGCGCGATCGGTGACCTCGTCGAACTTGCCGCGATGGAAACGGTCATCGAGCATGGCCGAAAGGTTCTTGGCGACGCCCGCCATCCGGCGTGCGCCGATCGCCTCGACGCGGGCCTGCTCGACCGCGTCGAACACGGCGCGCGCCTGCTGCCCGCCCGGCACGAGCTTGCGATGCACCATCGGGTCGTGACAGGCGAGCTTGAGCGCGATGGAGTCGGCATGGCCGCGCACGATCGCGGCATCCGGTCCGGTGAGCTTCCGAGGCGGCTCGGGCAGGCGTGCCTTGCCGCCGACGATGCCGGGACGCTCCGCGGCGAAGGAGACCTCGAGCTCGGGTTTGCGCGCGATCGCGCGCAGGCACCCCGTGACCGCGCGCTTGAACGGTTCGGTCGGGGATTCTTTCGAAGGATTTCTTGGCTTGATGTTCGACGACATCCCGGCGCTCAGCTCAGCGCGACGTTCACCGACGATTCCGGCAGCTCCACTCCGAAACACCGCTGGTAGAACTCGGCGACGATCGGCCGCTCCAGTTCGTCGCACTTGTTGAGGAAGGTGAGCCGGAAGGCGAAGCCGACGTCCTTGAAGATGTCGGAGTTCTCCGCCCACGTGATCACCGTGCGCGGGCTCATGACAGTCGAAATGTCACCATTCATGAAAGCGTTGCGCGTGAGGTCTGCGACCCGCACCATCTTGTTGACGATGTCGCGGCCCTGATCGGTGCGATAATGCTTGGCCTTGGCCAGCACGATATCGACCTCGTTGTCGTGGGGCAGATAATTGAGCGTCGTGACGATCGACCAGCGATCCATCTGCGCCTGGTTGATCTGCTGGGTGCCGTGGTAGAGGCCGGACGTATCGCCGAGACCGACCGTGTTCGCGGTCGCGAACAGGCGAAAGGCGGGATGGGGCCTGATCACCCGGCTCTGGTCGAGCAACGTCAGCCGGCCGGACGATTCCAGCACACGCTGGATCACGAACATCACATCCGGGCGACCGGCATCGTATTCGTCGAAACAGAGCGCGACGTTGTGCTGGTAGGCCCATGGCAATATGCCGTCGCGGAACTCGGTCACCTGCAGGCCGTCGCGAATGACGATGGCGTCCTTGCCGATCAGGTCGATACGACTGATGTGGCTGTCGAGATTGACTCGCACGCATGGCCAGTTGAGGCGCGCAGCCACTTGCTCGACGTGGGTCGATTTTCCGGTGCCGTGATAGCCGGTGACGATGACCCGGCGGTTGTGCGCGAAGCCAGCAAGGACGGCGAGCGTCGTCGGCTTGTCGAACCGGTAGTCCGGGTCGATGTCCGGGACATGCTCATCGGCTTCCGAGTACGCCGGCACCTCCATTTCGCTGTCGAAACCGAAGACCTGGCGGATCGACACCTTCATGTCGGGAAGGCCGGCGACCTCTGGCGTTGCGGCGGTCATTGATCCTCCGTGATCTCGGAAACGACCGAGACCCGTGTCGGTCGATGGGAATGAGCGGATTCGAGCGCGAACTTAGCAGAAAGGCAACGCGCCGCGAAAGGCGTCCTGCTGGGAATGAAAATCTCGTGATTTCAAATAAGTATCATGCGGTTGCGGGTCAATCCGCCGCGGCTGCGGCCAACGAAAAAGCCGCGCCGGTGAGAGGTCATAGCAGCGTCGCGTCTGGCGCAGTTCGGAATGGCAGGGTGCGGCGCCGGCGGCCGCGAACTCGCGCGCCACCGGCGCCGGGCAAGATTGCTGGCGCAGAAGCAGTTGACCGGTCGCGGCTGTCAGTCAGCGAAATCCAATGGATTTCAAGTATTTATAAGCTTGGATAATTTCGCGCAGCTTGTCCTCGGAGGAGCGGTCCCCGCCATTGGCGTCGGGATGGTGGCGCTTCACGAGCGCTTTGAAACGAGTCTTGACGTCTTCGACCGACGCACCCGCATCGAGCCCGAGCGCATCGAGTGCCTTGCGTTCGACATTGTGCACGGTGCGGGGCTCACCCCCCCGCTCGCTGCGGCGCGCGCCGCTTGGCCCCCCGAACTCGCGGAACACGCCAAAGGGATCGTCGGCTCCGGCGATTTCCGGGTGGAAGCGGGAGGATCGGGAGCGCGACGTCGGCCGTCCGCCGTTCATGCCCATCTTCCAGGTCGGGCGATGGCCGACGACCGCTTCTTTCTGATACTTGGCGATGTCGTCCGGGTTCATCCCGGAAAAGAAATTGTACGTCTGGTTGTACTGCCGCACGTGATCCAGGCAGAACCGCCAATATTCTCGCTCGCGCAGCCGCCCCTTGGGCGCGCGGTGGGTTGCGGGCGCCTTGCAGTTCGGCCAATCGCAGGCCGGGGCTTGGGGATGCACCCGACGATCTTTGTCGGGCTTCACCCGGATGCGGTCGAACAGGGGGGAGTTGTTTTTCATGACCGATCAGTATGCGCGCGCGGCGAAGCTACCTTCAAGTCTTGACAAGTACGTTTACGCGCTTTTCGCGCAGGCCGACCGTTGACCGCCAGCCATCGCGCGCGCTATGCGCACCGCCATGACCACGCGCGACGTCATCACGGAAAAGTTGAATACGGCGTTCACGCCCCAGAGCGTCGAAGTGGTGGACGAGTCCCACCAACATGCAGGGCATGCGGGGCACCGGCCGGGCGGTGAGACTCATTTCAGGGTCTATATCGTCGCGGAAGCGTTTCGCGGCAAGAGCCGGCTCGAGCGCCACCGCATGATCAACGCGACGCTTGTCAGCGAGCTCCAAAACGGCGTCCACGCCCTCGCCATCCATGCCTCTGCGCCGGGCGAAGGCGGGAGTGAGCATCGCGCTCGGTGATTTAAGGCGCCGTCGCCTGCATCGACGGCCGGCGGCCGACCTCGTCGAGCCATGCGGCGAGTGTCCGGTGCGCGCACCGCCACACAATCTCCGGCAAGCGGAAATCGAGATAAGCAAGCGCACACGCGAGCGCGATATCGCCGAGATCGAACCGATCGTCCACCGGGGCGACGATGTCGAGCGTCCGCGCAATTGCGCGGTGCTGTCGCGACACCCAATCGTCCCACCGTCGCTCCGCCGGCCGGCGGCGCTCGATCACCGTCGCGAAGGCCGCATCGATCAATCCCTGCATCAATGCGACGCGCGCCATCACCTCAAAGCGATCAGCGCCGATGAGCGCGCGGCCATGGCCAACCGCGTCAAAATATTCGCTGATGATCGTGCTGTCCGTGATCACCGCGCCGTCGTCGGTGACGAGCGCGGGCACTTTGCCGATGGGCGTGACCGCCAGAAGCGCGCTCGGATCGGACCACGGGTCGATCTGAAACAACGTGATGCGTTTCATCAGAGACTTTTCGTGCGCGGCGATCAGAACCTTGCGTCCGTAGGGCGATGGCCGATTGTTGTAGAGCCTCATTCCATCACCTCTCGGTTTGGGACCCGCGGCGTCCGCGGCCAGACCAGATCGATCGCGAGCGCCAGCAGCAACGCCCCTGCCCCGGCCGCAAACAACGGCAAATACCCGCCATCGCTCCGTTCGAACACGCAGGCGAAGACATAGGCTGCAATCGCCTGGCCCAGGGCGAAGGCGGCCGTGCACAGGCTCCAAGCCGCCTTGCGGCCGCGGTCGCCCTCGACCAATTCCTGAACTCGGCCAAGCGCGAGCGGCACCACGCCAGGAACGGCGGCCCCGACGATGGCGCTTGAGGCCATCAGGGCGAGCGGGCGGTCCGTCAGCACGACCAGCCCGATCGCCAGACCCTGCGCCAGGAACGCCAGACGCAGCGCGGCCCGGAACCCGACGCGGTCGGCGAGACACCCGGCGAGGATCGGCCCGGCAACGGCGCCGAGGCCGAAGACCACCCAGTAGCGTCGCACCGGCTTCGAGCCCCTGCCCGAGCCCGCGGGCGATGAAATCGACCAGGAAGATCATGTGGGGCACGAGCCCGACGGCGTTGAGCCCGTACTCCACATAGAGCGCGCGCAGAGCCGCGTTGGAAGCCGCGCTCCGGTTGTGGCGCTGCGGATCAGGAACGGGAGGGGTCGCTGCTTTCGGCCAGCCTCCCCACGCCAGCACCGTCACCAGGAGCGAGAGTAGGCCCAGTCCCTCCCAGGTCGTCCCCAATCCGAAGCGGAACAGCAGCGGCACGAGCGTGCCCGACATGATGATCCCGAGACCAACGCCGGTGAAAATCACGCCGGCGGCCAGTCCGCGTCGGGAA
The DNA here is from genome assembly GCA_963725065.1 of uncultured Alphaproteobacteria bacterium. GTDB lineage: Bacteria > Pseudomonadota > Alphaproteobacteria > Rhizobiales > Xanthobacteraceae > VAZQ01. The sequence goes on along the minus strand of CAVRXD010000019.1, from coordinate 57,574 downwards.
GCGGGAACGTACGGCAGCACCGCCAGCGCCGCAAGCACCATCAGCGCGCCGCCGGATACACCGGCGGCGAAGCGCCAGACGAAGAACCACGCAAAGGACAGCGGCTGGGCACAGGCGAAGAATGACGCCGTCGCGAGCAGCATCATCGCGCGCAGCACCACCGCCACCGGTGCAGCACCGGCGATGCGCGGCGCGGCCAGCGCCCCGGCGAGATAGCCGGCAAGGTTGGCGGCGCCGAGATAAGCTGCCTGCGACGCCGGAAACCACTGCTCGGCGACGAGTGCCGGCATCAGCGCCGTGTAGGCGAAGCGTGCGAGCCCTATTCCGGCCAGGCTCGCGCACAGACCCGCGAGCGTCGCTCGCCAGACGCTGACTCCAGGATCGCCCGAATCCGCGGGACACCTGACCGGTCGCACCCGTCTCTCCCAGGTCGCTGAGAGAGAACCAAGTAGGGATACGCCGTCACGTTGAATAACGGTTTTGTCTGATAAGGGTTATCTCGGGTCGAGATAGCTCTTCATTCCGCCGCATCCGCCATCACCGCCGAGCCGCGCACACAGCGCAGGAAGGCGTCGAGCGCACTTGATACGAAGCCGTCGCGCGGACGGACGAATACGGTTTCCACGTGGGCCTCTTCCGGGGGCAGTTCGTGGATTGCGACCTGGCCGGCGTCATGCGCGGCCGCCGCAACACTCCTGGGCAGCAACGTTATCCCGACGCCGGCGCTCACGCAGCCCATGATGCCGTCGATGGTGCCGAAATCGAGCCGCCGCACGACGACCACGCCGCGCCGCGCCAACACCTCCTCCAGCCGCTGGCGATAGGAGCAGCCGAGACGCAAAACGACGATCTTGAGATCGCGTCTGCCGAGGGCGTCCTGCAATGTCTGGACGCGCCTCGCTGTGACCACCACGAGTTCCTCCCGGAACATGACCTCCTCGATCAGGTCGGGGTGGCTCGCGGGCCCACAGACGAACGCCCCTTCCACCTGATGATCGAGCACGCGTTCGACCATCTCGGCGGTGGTGCCCGGCACCAGGACCAGATCCACTTCGGGATAGGCCTCGGTGAACGCGACGAGATATCGTGGCAGCCGCAGAGCGGCGGTGCTTTCGAGCGAGCCCACGCTCAGCGCGCCCCGCGGCGCGCCATCGTCGCCGACGGCCCGGCGTGCTTCAGCCATGAGATGACCGATGCGCTCCGCATAGGGCAGCAGGCGGCGGCCCGCAGGGGTCAGGGCGACGCCACGGCTATGACGCTGAAACAGGGGGCCGCCGAGTTCCTGCTCGAGGGCACGAATGCGCGCGGTCACATTCGATTGCACTGTGTGCAATTCGGCTGCGGCCCGGTTCATGCCGCCGAGGCGTGCCACCGCCGCGAATGTCTTCAGGTCGGTAACATCCACGGTCGTTTCCTCACCGTCGCCATAGGTCCTGGAGTCTAGCAGAAGATCAAATGGGTCGCTCTGCACTCGAGCGCGGCTGGGCTGCGATCACGGCTCGCATTCGTGTCATTCGAGCCTCCGTCACTCGGCGATCTTCACTCCGGCAATCCGCACCAGTTCCTGCCCGCGCAGGCGATCCTCGGCCAAGAAATTCCGAAACGCCTCCGGTGTGTTGCCGACAGCGTCATAGCCGCCGAGCTTGATGAATCGTTCCTGGAACGTCTGCGACTTGACGACCGCGGCGAGGTGGCGGGCGAGTTCCTCGACGCGGGCCTTGGGCGTACCGGCGGGCGCGAAGGCACCAAACCAAGTCTTTGCGTCATATGGTGGCAGTCCGGACGCGCTGAACGAGGGCACGCCCAAAAGCGCCGGTGCCTGCTGTCCTTCCGGCACGGCAATCGGCTTGGCGAGACCGGACTTAACCCGTTCGAGCACCGCGGGCGAGGCAACCGGAAAGAGCAGATGCGCGTCGCCACGCTCGAAGGCAAGCAGCGCCGGCGCGGCACCACCGTACGGGATATGGGCCATCTGCACGCCGGTCTTCGCCTTCAGCCATTCGAACACCAGATGGGAATCGCCGCCGATCCCGAACGAACCGAAATTGAGCTTGTCGGGGTTCTGTTTGGCGTAGACGACGAGCTCACGCAGGGTATTGGCCGCTATCGACCTGTGGAGGATCATCACCTGCTGGGTGAAGACCACATTGGTGAGCGGTTCGAGATCCTTTTGCGGGTCGTAAGACAGGTTGGCGAACAGAAATGGATTGAGCGAAATCGTGCTCGCGGTCAGAAGGCAGAAGGCATGGCCGTCCGCCTCGGCGTTCTTGCACGCGGTGGCCCCGATCGACGTGCTGCCGCCGGGCTTGTTGTCGACGATGAAAGCCTGACCGGTTCGTTCCTTGAATCCCTCACCCAATGCACGGGCAAGCACATCGACCGGCCCTCCCGCCGCGAAGGGAACGATCAGTCGCACCGGCTTCCACGGAAAATCCTGGGCGCGGGCAGCGGTCCCCGCGATCAGGAGCGCACAAGCGGAGGCGAGCAGCCCCGCGCAGGCTTTGGCCAACATCGTCTCCTCCCTTCGTTTCGGCTGGCCTTCTTGCGAGGCTTGCCGAGCGTCCGCAGCTAGGGATCGCGCGACCCCACATAGGCGGCGATCGCAACCATGTCCTCCACCGACAACTTCTCAACCACCGCCTTCATCAGCGCGGTGGAGATGCCGGAGCGCGCGCCGGTTTTCATGTCGTTGAGCTGGCGCACGATATAAGTGGGCGGCCGGCCTGCGATCGCCGGCACCTCGCCGAGGCCCTGCAGTGTCTGGCCATGGCAGATCCCGCACGGGATGGTCTTGCCGCCATCGCCGGTCGTGACCAGCGCTTCGCCGCGCGCGATGCTGCCGGGGGGCACATAATCGACGAAGCCGGAATGCGGGTCGCGGCTCTTCGCTCGCGTCTCTTCCTGCGGCAGCACGATGATGCGGTTGCCGATCGGCTCTTGTTGGTCGCCGGGCGCGACGAAGCGCATGCCGCCGGCGCCGACATAGGTCTTCGGAACGGTCTCGGTCTCGATCACATCAGTCCAGATGCCGGGTTTGAGGGAAGCGAAGTACTCGCTGGCCGCGAGCGCGTCGGCGTCCGAGATCGCCTGGGCGATCGTGATCATCGTGGTTGCCCGCACGCCCGTGCGATCGCCGCTCTTGAAGGCAGCAAGTTGGCGCATGAGGTACGACACTGGAAGCCCCGCCAGGCTCGACGATTCCGGGTGACCGTCTCCGCTCGGCAGGTGGCATAGCGCGCAGGCCCGCACCGCGGGCTTTTCGCCGCGCGCCACGATTGGCGGCATCGTCGGATGCTCGTCGGGAAACCAGTCCGGAGGGTTGAACGCATCGTCGATCTGCGCCTGGGTATAGGCCCGCTCGCTGCCGGGCACCTGCTTCAGGACCAGGGTGTCGAGCGGCTCTGGCCGCGGCGTGACCGGATAAGCCCAGTCGAGACCATCCGCCGCCGTGGCCAGGACAGGAAACAACGCAAGCGCCGCGACCGAGATGAGATGGCGCATGACCGTCTCCGCTTCGGCTACGATGCTTTCTCCGAGGGCCGGTTGTAGGGCTGGATGCCCGGACGATAGGTCTTTTCATCCAGGAACTGGCTCATGCCCTTCTCCCGGCCCTTCTCCTGGTCCAGGAACCGCAGCTCGAGCGACTTTGCCGCAAGATAGTCGATGGCGGCATCGTCGCTCATATTGCGGACATTCTTGACCGCCTGCTTGGTCGCGCGAATGGCCTCTGGATTGATCTTCATCAGCCGCTCCGCCAGCGAAACGGTTTCAGCCCGCAATTGCTCGCGCGGGACGGCACGATTGACCAGCCGCGCGCGCTCGGCGACGCGGCCGTCGAAGGTCTCGCCGGTCACGGCGAACCAAACGGCATCCCGCATCCCCAGCGCCTCGACCAGCGCTTTGCTGACGAACCCGCCGGGCAGAATGCCCCAGTTGACTTCCGACAGACCGAATTGGGCGTCTTCCGCCGCGATCGCAAAATCGCAGGCGATCAGCTGGGTGAAGCCGCCGCCGAAACAGAATCCATTGACCATGGCGATGGTCGGCTTTGCATAGGTGAAGAGCTTTTGCCATCGCCAATAGTGACTGGCGGCAGCCGCCCGTGTGCGCTCGACCGGCTTGTTGTCGAGATCGCGAAAGAACAATTTGAGGTCCTGCCCCGCGCACCAGGCATCGCCCGCGCCGGTCAGGATCAGAACCTTCGCCTGTGGATCGTGCTCAAGCTCGTCGAGGACATCGCACATATCGTAGTGCAACTGCGGACTCATCGCGTTGCGCTTGTCGGGCCGGTTCAGGATCACCCATGCAATTCCATTCTCCTGCTCGACCTTCACGGTTTCGTATGTGCGCGACATGCCTCTTCTGCCTCCCTGGTTCTGACATAGCGTGTGGTGGAACGTGCCGAATGGCGTCGTAACAGCCTAGCATCAAACCAACACAACCCCTAGGACCGCGTTAGCGCCCGTGGACGTGCGACCCCTGGGTGCGCATTGCGGGCGGGGCGTCGCGGATGGCCGCGGTCTCGCGTTGCAGAACGTCGACGTCGCGCCAGTCGGGCTTGTCACCGGGCGACCAGATCGCGCGCAAGCTCCCCGACGCATCCACCAGGAATTCCGTGCCGTCGCTGTCCTGCGCATCCTTGCCGGCAAGCATCGCGAGTGCCTCGGCAAGCTGGCCGTCGTCGGCGCGGCAGGCGCTCCCGACCGCGACGTCACCGAGCGGTATCGCAACCGCGACGACATCGCCGTCGGCGGGCGGCGGCAACTGCCTGACGCGTCCCGCTCCGATCGGCCCGCTGATCACGAGATGCGCGGTGCGGTCCCGCAGGTCGTCGCGCGCCACGATCGAGCCGTCGGGACAAACGGCGGAAAAATTTGGGGCGCGGTAGCCGACATTGCTCACCTTGCCAGCCGCCCGGCCAACGCGCGCCGCATCCGCATTGGCGCGCACGAAATCGATCACGTTCCAGCGTGCATCATCGTCGAGCGCGACGCCCAACGGCGGCATGACATCACCGATGCCGTTGGTGATCCACCAGAAGAGGTCGCCGTCGGTGTGATCGTAGACATGGTCGGCGGTGAGATCGGACGGCTTCACCCGGAAGAACCGGCCGGCGGGACCATCGCCCCGCCCGCGCCGTCCGTGGCAGGCCGCGCAGTGGGTGGCGAACAGGTCGGCGCCATGCACGATTGAAGCTGCGGAGTAGCCTGTCGGCGAAACGTAGAAGCTGGTCGGATAGGCCTCGACCGTGACCAGGCTCAGAAACGGCGCGACATGAACGACGCCAGCCACGCCCGCGGCACCACCCGCCGCGATCAACGATGCTCTCAGGTACCGATTGAAGCGCCACAATGTCGCGCCGATGAGCATCAGCAAAATCCCGAAGAGCACGCCGACCCCACCGGTCCACAGCGCTTGCAAGAGTCCGTCACGCAAGTCCGGATCATTGAATGCGACAGCGCTGAAGCGAACGGAGAAGGGCCAGGTCGGCTGCACATGCGAGCCGGGCGGCGCCGTTCCGAGAGCACCCACGACGACGAGGATCGCAAGGCCAAGCGTCGCCTCGATCACGCTGTTGCGTGCAAGGGCGCGCACCCCGTCGCCTTTGACCGGCGCGGTCGTAGCGCCCGCCGCGTGCACGAGCCGCGGCGTGAGTCGCAGCCGGTTGACAGCAGCGATCGCCACCATGCCGAGGAAGAGCGCCACCTTGACGAGCAGAAGCCGTCCATAGTCGGTGCCGACCAAGGCCGGCATGCCGCCAACCAGCACCCAAGCATTCATGACGCCGGTCACGAGCAGCACGCCGACGCTGATCACGCCGAGCATCGAGAATCGCAACGTGGCGTCGCGCGCGACCGCGAGCGAAATCTCTCCGCGTCTGGTGGACGCGAGCAGCAATGCGAGCGGCAAGAGGCCGCCGACCCATGCCGACGCCGCGATGAGATGCAGCCCGTCGGCCGCGCGATGGACGGTGCCGAGCCAGCCGGCGGTCGCCGCGGCATGGCCGGAATGGACGAGGGCAGCGGCAAACGCGGCGGCAAGGAGCGCCGCCACCGCCCAGCGTGAGCGACCGGCGTGCTCTGGCGAAAGCCAGCACAAGACGGAGGCAAGCAAGACCGCCAGGACAAGCCGGGTCAGGCAATCGTGCCCGAACGTGGTGTGGAGGAGGACGGTCCACACAATGCCGTCGGAGAAAACGTGCGTCGGCGCGCGTTCGCTCATCTGGGCGGCGAGCAGCACCAGCCAGGCTGCGCCCGAGACCACGGCAATCGCAAGACCGCTCCAGGCGACTCGCAGAAGGTGGACACGGAAGCGCGCTCCTTCACCTGGCGGAACGCGCAGTGCCGGTCCGGCGATCGCGGCGCCAAAAATGACGGCGCCCGCCAGCGCAAGTGTCGCTGCGAAATGAACCGCGCGTATCCAGGTCAGCGGATCACTCATCTCCCGATCCGCTCCGATTCCGGGACAGGTGGAGACAGCGCTATTTGCCCACGCGAAAGACGTAGTCGCCCTTGCTGGCATGGGTGTCGACCGAGGTCACCCGCCACTCCACCTTGTACCTCCCCGCCGCGAGCGTTGGCAGAGACACTTTCAACAGCGAGGGATCGACCTCGTCGACATGGGGATCACCCTTGTCGACCTGCTTGCCGCTGGCGTCGCGCACCACGACGGTGCTGAACTTGGGCTCGAGCTTCTGGGTGAACGCAAGCGTGACCTCGCTCGGCGCGCTGGCCACGATTGCGCCGGCGGCGGGATTGGCGCGCGCGAGATGCGCGTGAGCGTAGGCGGCCACCGCACCCGACAGCGTCACGGCGAGGACCAGCCCTCGAGTTGCGGCATGAATGACCATGCGACTGCGTTCCCGCTAGCCGGGTTTCATTGCGGGCACCGGCTTGCGCATGAGCGGCGTGATGCGCAGCGCCGTAATGCGGTTCCGTTCGCGACGCAGCACACGGAAGCGGAAGCCGTGGAAGGTGAAGGTCTGGCCGGGCTCGGGGATCGAGCGCGCCTCGTGAATGACGAGGCCGGCCACGGTGGTCGCCTCGTCGTCGGGCAGATTCCACTCCATCGCCCGGTTGAGATCGCGGATCGGCACCCCGCCATCGACGTTGACCGAACCGTCGGGCTGCGGCCGCACGCCCGGCACCACGATGTCGTGCTCGTCCGTGATGTCGCCGACGATTTCCTCCAGGATGTCCTCGAGCGTGACCAGGCCCATCATCTCGCCGTACTCGTCGACCACCAGCGCGAAATGGGTCTTGCGGCGGCGGAAGGCCTTGAGCTGCTCAGAAAGCGGTCGGATGTCGGGCACGAACCAGGGCGGCCGCGCGATGACGGTGACGTCGATCTTGGCGAGATCGCCGCCCGACGCCTGGATCGTGCGCAGAAGATCCTTGGCGTGCAGGATGCCGATGATGTTCTCGGGTTTGCCCTTCCATAGCGGGATGCGCGTGACCTCGGCCTCGAGCACGGCTTTCACCACCTGCTCCGGCGGATCGTCCGCGCAGACCGTCACCATTTCGGTGCGGTGGACCATGACATCGGAGACGGTGAGGTCGCGCAGATCGAGCAGACCGCTGAACATGTCGCGGTCCTGCTTCTCGACGCCGCCTTCATGGTGCAGGAGATCCACGGCACCGCGCAATTCGTCGTGCGCGGAGAGGAATCCCCGGTCGACCCCGACCCGAAATCCGAACAGGCGGAGAATCCAGCGCACCAGCACCTCGACGCCCACCAGCAATGGTCCGAGCAGCCGCACGATCCATGCGACCGGACGCACCACCAGCAGTGCGATCCGGTCCGGGGCGTTGATCGCCACCGTCTTGGGTAGCACCTCGGTGAACACCACGACCACGACGGTCATGATCATGGTCGCGTAGAGGACGCCGACATCTCCGAACCAGTTGAGCAACAAGCCGGTAGTCAGCGATGAGGCGGCGATGTTGGCGACATTGTTGCCGGTCAGGATCGCACCGATCAATCGCTCGCGCGTGTCCAACAGACGATTGACGAGCGCAGCGCGCCAGTTTCCCGTTTTCTCCATCCGCAGCATGCGCGCGCGCGAAAAAGCGGTGAGCGCCGTCTCGCTCCCCGAAAAGAAGAAGGAGAGCCCGAGACAGAAGACGATCACGAAAATGGAAAGCCAGTCCTCGATGGTCATCGCTCGGCAAGCTGTTGCACCAGAAAAGCGCGGACGTCGGCGGCATCGACGTCAGGCGCGATGAAGCTTGCGCCGATTCCGCGCGCCAGGATGAACGTCAGGTTCCCGCGCTTGACCTTCTTGTCCTGAGCAATGAGGTCCATCAGGCGGTCGGGGCCGGGCACGCCGCCGGGAACAGACGAGATATCGATCGGCAATCCGACCGCCGCGAGGTGGCGCTCGACACGCTCGGCCTCCGCCGCCGGCAGCAACCCGCGCCTGGCCGAGAATCGAAACGCCAGCGCCATGCCGAGTGAAATCGCCTCGCCGTGCAGCAGTCGATCGGAGAACCCGGCCCCCGCCTCGAGCGCGTGACCGAAGGTGTGGCCGAGATTGAGCAGCGCCCGTTCGCCGGTCTCCCGCTCGTCGCGGCTGACTATCGCGGCCTTCATGCGGCAGCTCACCGCAATGGCATGCTCGCGCGCAGGCCCGCCCGCGAACACGTCGCGCCAGTTCGCGTCGAGCCAGGAGAAGAAGGCGGCGTCACCGATCAATCCGTATTTGGCCACTTCGGCATATCCCGCGCGGAATTGGCGCGGCGACAGGGTATCGAGCAGCGCTGTGTCGGCGAGGACCAGGACGGGCTGATGAAATGCGCCGATCAGATTCTTGCCGTGGCTGGAATCGATTGCGGTCTTGCCGCCGACCGAGGAATCGACTTGCGCCAGCAGCGTCGTCGGCACCTGCACGTAATCGAGTCCGCGACGGAGAATGGCGGCGGCGAAGCCGGCGAGATCGCCGATGACGCCGCCGCCCAGCGCCAGCACGAGATCCGCACGCTCGACGCGTGCAGCAATCAGCGCTTCGCACACGCGCTCGAGCACCGGAAAGCTCTTCGAGCTCTCGCCCGGCGGCACGGTCACGGAGGTGGCAGTGATGCCCGCTGCGGCAAGAGTGGCCTCCGCCGCGGCGAGATGGTGGCGCATGACGGTTTCGTCGGTGACGATCGCAACCTTCGCCCCGGGCCGCAGCGCCGTGATCTTCTGGCCCAGCAAAGCCAGCAGGCCGCGGCCAATGTGAATGTCGTAGCTGCGCTCGCCGAGCGCGACGTTGACGACGATCGGGTCGCTGGCACGCAGGGGCGCCGTCATGGCTCGTGACCTCCGTCGGCGCGCGCGCCCGGGAATGCGCAGGCGACTCCCATCCGGCCGGCAAGCGCGCTCACGATCTCGTCCACGATCTTTTCATGCATGACCTCGCGCGATTGCACCGTGAGATCGGCCAGAGCATACACCGGATCGCGCTCCTCGATGAGTTTACGCAGCGTGGCGCCGGGGTCGTCGGTCTTGAGCAGGGGCCGGTCGTGGCGGCGCTTGATGCGCTTCATGAGCACATCGAATTCGGCCTTGAGCCAGATCGAGATGCCTTTCGCGCCAATCGCGGCCCGGGTATCCGGATTCGTGAAAGCTCCGCCACCGGTCGCCAGGACCTGGGGGCCGCTCTCCAGCAGGCGCAGGATGACGCGCGCCTCGCCCGCGCGGAATTCCGCCTCCCCGCGAACGGCGAATATATCGTTGATCGTCATGCCCGCCGCCTTTTCGATCTCTACGTCTGCATCGACGAACGGAATGCCAAGGCGCAGCGCCAGGCGCCGGCCGATCGAGGACTTGCCCGCTCCCATCATGCCCACGAGCGTAACCGTGCGCGGGCCGAGCGCCGCCACGATCGCGGCTTCCGGCCGGCCCGCGACATCGTGGGCCGCGCCATGCGGCATGTTCCCGAGTCCTCCCATGGTCGCTCCGTGCGCCGGCCGAACGGCGTTTTGGGCGGTTTGTCTTCCAGCACAATGACTTGCCGTCAAGCTGAGACGGGCAAAAAGGTCCGCTTAGGAGTTTGTTAACCACCTTCCGCACGCCATTGCGAATCGCGTCCGGCGGCCCTCCGGGCACGGCAATGTCCTAGTTTCTCCATTGTTTTATGCGAGATAGCCTTTCGAGGGATTTACCATGCCGAGCCTGTTCCGTTTTCTTACCTTGATTGGCGTCCTGGGTGGCCTGACCTACGGCGCCATGTTCATGCTCGCAACGTGGTTCGATCCGAAACCGCGCGAGATCACGGTTTCGATTCCCCCGGACAAGTTCGCAAAGCAACCCTAAGCCTCCCGAATGGCCCCGAAGGCCAAAAACTCAGACCAAACCCTGATCGGGTTGTTCCTCGATATGCTCTCGGCCGAGCGCGGGGGAGCCAAGAACACGCTGGCCGCCTATGCCCACGACCTTGCCGACTTCTCGAGCGAGCTCGGCTCGCGCCGGCGCACCATCGCCCAGGCCGCAACCGAAGATCTGCGCGCCCATCTGGGATCGCTCAGCGGGCGCGGCTTCGCCCCGGCGTCGGTGGCGCGGCGACTGTCGGCCATACGCCAGCTCTATCGCTTCCTCTACGCCGAGGGACACCGAACCGACGATCCGTCTGCCGTCATCGAGGGACCGAAACGCGGCCGCACGCTTCCCAAGGTGCTCAGCATTTCCGAGGTCGATCGGCTCCTCGCACGGGCCCGTGCCGACATGGACAGGGCCGAGCAGCCGGCACCGGGGCGGTTGCGCGCCGCGCGGCTCGCCTGCTTGATCGAAGTGCTCTATGCCACGGGACTGCGGGTGTCTGAACTGGTCGCGCTTCCGGCATCGGCGGCGGAGCGCAACGCGCGCATGCTGATCGTGCGCGGCAAGGGCAACAAGGAACGCCTCGTGCCGCTCAACGATGCGGCCAAGACTGCGATGCGCGAGTACCTGGCGCTGCTGTCCGAGACGAGCCGCAACCAGAAGAGCAAATGGCTGTTCCCTTCGTTCGGCGAGGCCGGACATCTGACCCGCCAGCATTTCGCGCGCGAGCTCAAGACGCTCGCCGGCGCCACCGGACTGCGCCCGACGCAGGTGAGTCCGCACGTGCTGCGGCACGCGTTCGCGAGCCATCTCCTGCACAACGGCGCCGACCTGCGCGTGGTACAGACTCTGCTCGGCCACGCCGACATCTCCACGACGCAGATCTACACCCATGTGCTGGAGGAGCGCCTCAAGAGCCTGGTGCGCGATCTGCACCCCCTGGGCGAGGACTCACAAAGTGTTGCGACGTGATTCAGCCCGCCCGCCGCGAACCATGGAGCTGCCGATGCGCCGCCTGACCGCAAAGCATCTGTCGTCCGTCGTGACGGCGCTCGTTCTTGCGGGATCGGTCGCGTTCGCGCAGACGCCGCAGGAGCGCCAATGGTGTGAAAGCGAGAATGAGGTGACCGTCGATCAGCGCATCGACGGCTGTTCGGCGGTGATCAAGGCCGGGCGCGAGAAGGGCGACAAGCTCGCCGAGGTGTTCAATAATCGTGGCGTCGCGTACCGGCTCAAGGGCGATCACGAGCGCGCCATTGCGGACTATGGCCAGGCGATCAAACTCAACGCCAGGTTTGCCGCGGCCTACAACAACCGTGGCGTGGCCTACGATGCCAGGGGCGAGTACGACCGCGCCATTGCAGACTACGAGCAGGCGCTGAAGCTCAAGCCGTCGGCTGAAGGCTACTTCAACCGCGGCAATGCGCAGCTCGCCAAGCGCGACTACGACCATGCCATCGACGATTACAATCAGGCGATCAAGCTCAAGGCCGACTTCGCTGCGGCTTTCGACAACCGTTGCTGGGCGCGCGCCGTCCTCGGCGTGCTCAAGCCGGCGCTTGCCGACTGCAGCCAGGCGCTCCGACTGACGCCGAAGAACGCCGCAACATTGGACAGCCGCGGCTTCATCTTTCTGAAGATGTCTCAGTTCGACGCCGCTGTTTCCGATTATGACGCGGCCTTGCGGTTCAATCCGAAGCGGGCGTTCCCGCTTTACGGCCGCGGCTTGGCGAGATTGAAGAACGGAGACACCGCCGGCGAAAGCGACATGGCGGCGGCCAAGGCACTGCAACCCGACATCGCCGAGGAGTACGCACGCTACGGCCTGCAGGAAGCGCGCTAGAAGTCATGATTCTAGTGCTTGTCGTGCGTCCCGTGCCATAAGCGTCGGCGATCAGCGCGGAGGCACTGCCATGTCCGAGACCTGGCGAACGCTCAAGGAGTGGCCTGAGCTCATTCTGGAACGGATCGAGGATGCGGGCGTGGCGCGCATCGTCCTGAACCGGCCGGATAAGCGCAATTGCTGGAATCGCGCTCTCTGTCTTGCCTTCCTCGAAGCGCTGGAGATCATTCGCGCTGACAAGGAGCTCAAGGTGGTCATCACCAAGGGCGCCGGCACTGTCTACTCCTCGGGCCTTGACCTCAACTTCCTGCGTGAAGTCTCGAACGGCCCGCTGCTCGACTGGGACCGCCCGAGCCTCACCATCCAGATCGCCGAAGCGGTACGCGCATTCCCCCGCATCGCCATTGCGCAGGTGCACGGCTATTGCCTCGGCGGCGCGCTGGGCATCATGAATTGTCACGACCTCGTTTATGCCGCCGACGATGCGCAGCTCGGCATGCCGGAAATTCTTCGCGGCAGTTTCGGACAACTGGTCACCGCGACTCTTCTGCACAGCGGTTTGCCGGTCAAGAAGCTGGCGCATATCGCGCTCGCCGGCCGCAATATTTCAGGCCGGGAGGCCGACGCGCTCGGCATCGTGAGCCAGGCGGTCCCCGCCGACCAGCTGGAACAGCATACGCTCGGCATCGCGCGAGAAATCGCCTCGCGGCACCTCGCGCCGCTGGAGCATCACAAGATCACAGTGCAGATGGGGCGCGATCTCTCGCTGTCACAGGCGATCCAGCTCGACCAACTCGTCGGGCAGCGCATGCGAGGTGCCATGGACCCTCTCAACGATGTGGAGTCCTATCTCAAGTCCCAGAAGGGCGGGCCGAATCTGAGCTATAAGCGCCCCGATGTCTGATACCGCTCGCCTGCGTTCGCGGACAACCACGACCGATCCCGTCACCTGAGAGCTCGATGCGCAGCTATCTCGATTTCGAAAAGCCGGTCGCCGAGCTCGAGGCCAAGCTCGACGAACTGCGCGCGCTGGAGACCGGAGACAGCGCGGCCGCAATCCGCGAGGAGATCACCCGCCTGGAGGCCAAGGCGGCTCAGGCCCTCAAAGACCTCTATGCAGAGCTCACGCCTTGGCAGAAGACACAGGTCGCCCGTCACCCCGAGCGGCCCCACTGCCTCGACTATGTCGGCGCCCTGATCACCGACTTCGTGCCTCTGTCCGGCGACCGCAAGTTCGGCGACGACCCCGCGATCGTTGGCGGCTTCGGCCGCTTCCGCGGCGAGAGCATCTGCATCATCGGCCACGAGAAGGGCTCGTCGACCGAGAGCCGTCTCAAGCACAATTTCGGCATGGCGCGGCCGGAGGGCTATCGCAAGGCGGAGCGGCTGATGCAGATGGCCGACCACTTCAGCATTCCGGTGCTGTCGCTGGTCGACACCGCTGGGGCCTATCCCGGGATCGGGGCAGAGGAACGCGGCCAGGCTGAGGCTATCGCACGCTCGACCGATGCCAGCCTCGGCCTGGGGGTACCGAACATCGCGATCATCATCGGCGAAGGCGGCTCGGGCGGCGCCATTGCCATTGCCTCCACCAACCGGGTGCTGATGCTGGAGCATGCGATCTACAGTGTGATCTCGCCGGAGGGTGCCGCGTCGATCCTGTGGCGCGACACCGCCAAGGCCCAGGACGCGGCGACCGGCCTCAAGATCACCGCGGAAGACATGATGCGCTTCGGCGTCATCGATCAGGTCGTGACCGAGCCGCCGGGGGGCGCGCACCGCGACCCGGCAGCGGCGATCGCCGCAGCCGGGGAAGCTATCGGGAATGCGCTCGACGGTCTCGCCGAACTCGACCGCGAAGCCATCCGCCGGCACCGCCGGGAGAAGTTCTTGGCCATTGGCCGGACCATGGGGTAGGCCGGAGCCGGAGCGATTGCCCCGGAGTCCCCTGGAAATGGCCGGGAAGCGCTTGTTTTCCCACGGCCGATGCGAGGCGAATTTTTAACGCTCTGCCCTGATCTTACCCAAGTCTTGGCCTAAGTTCCCGTCGCTATCTTCGCTGTTTGGGGCTCTGGGGGCTCGCTTTCGTTACCTAATTACCCCCGTTCCCATCGGCAGGCTCAGTCGCCGCTCCGGCCCGCGCGCTTGTTGCGGGCGCTGCTTCGGAGGAGCGATTGGGCGGGGAAAGGCTTGGGGAAGCCTGGTGTTGGGGGGTCTTCGGTTGAATCGTCGCCCTTTGGTGCGCGCGCTTTTGGCGTCCGCTGCGATTGCAGCGGCGATCGCGCTGGCTGGTTGCAACACGGAAAGCCCGCCGGCAGTCGGCGGCCGCCACATGCAACCGCTTTCCGAGCGGATGCTCACGGACATCGATGAAAAGAACATGGCGAAGGAATCGCCGATCCTGGTCCGGATCTTCAAACAGGAATCCGAGCTCGAAATCTGGAAGGAAGACAAGACCGGCCGGTTCGCGCTGCTCAAGACCTATCCGATCTGCCGCTGGTCGGGTGACCTCGGTCCCAAAATCAAGCAAGGGGACCGGCAGGCGCCGGAGGGCTTCTATACGATCACTCCCGGCCTGATGAACCCGAATTCCAATTATTATCTGGCGATCAATACGGGCTTTCCGAACGCCTACGATCGCGCCAACGGGCGCACCGGCGCGTTTCTCATGATTCACGGCGACTGTTCGTCGGCGGGCTGCTACGCCATGACGGACGAGCAGGTGGCCGAGATTTATGCGCTGGCGCGCGAATCGTTCTTCGGCGGCCAGAAGTCGTTCCAGATCCAGGCCTATCCGTTCAAGATGACGCCGCTCAACATGGCGAAGCACCGCAACTCGCCGAACATGGCGTTCTGGAAGATGCTCAAAGAGGGCTATGACCATTTCGAGATCACCCGGCACGAGCCCAAGGTCGATGTTTGCGAGAAGCGCTATGTGTTCGACGCTGAGTCGTCGAGCAAGTTCAGCGCGGCCGATCGGTGCCCCGCCTACAAGGTACCGGACGATCTCGTCGCCGCGGTGAGGGACAAGCAGCGTCGCGACGACACCCGGACCGCTGAGTTGATCAACCGCGGCACGCCCGCGGCACCGGTCAAAATGGGCGTGGACGGCGGCATGAATCCGACCTTCCTGGCCGCCGTGAAATCCCATGGCGGGCCCGGAGCGACCATTCGCACCGCGATCGGCACGATTCCGCCGCACGTCAACCCACCGGCCGAGACGCCTTCCTCCAACTCGATCTTTGGCACCATGAGCCTTGCCTCGGCCGAGTCGAAACCGGCGCCCGCGCCGCGTTCGTCGGTGCAGGTTGCCTCGGCGGGAAGTTCGGGCGGTTTCTTCAGCAGTCTGTTCGGATCGAAGAGCGAGGACCAAGGCGCCACCGCGGCCGCCGAGCCCGCGAAAACGAAATCCGCCGCTGCACCGGCCAAGCCCGCACACACCACCACCGCCGCGAAAAAGCCCGCGCCGACGCCGGCCGAAGCGAAGACTGCGAATGCGGCTGCGGTCAAACCTTCACCGCAGCAAAAGCAGGAAGCGAGCGCCGAGTCGCAGAGCAACGCGACCACGACCACCAGCCTGCTCAACGGGGCTGCGCCGACCATGCCCTCCAACGGCTTCGACGGCCGCTTTGGCGCGTGGCGCTAGTGTGGCGGTTCAGAAGTCCGCATCATTTCCGCAGCAAGTCCGAAATGCGGACTTCTGAACCAAAGCCACACTAGGTCAATAAGTTGCTAGTGTCCTTCGATTCCGAAGTTCGCAAACGAGTGTGCAGCACAATGATGCGAACTTCGGAATCGGGACACTAGCGGCGTGAGTTCGAAAAGTAGCGGACCTCTCTGACAAGGTCAGGCAACCAGGCCGATGGCTTGGGGCGAGAGCGGACGCGCAACCTGCGTTTTCGCCGTCCGTTTTTGCTCGCTCAGGCGAACCGTCCGTGGCAGTGCTTGTACTTCTTGCCCGAGCCGCAGGGGCAGGCCTCGTTGCGGCCGACCTTGCCCCAGCTTGTTGGATCGTTCGGATTGCGCTCCACAGCGGCAGCCGCTGTGATCCCGTGGCGCACGAGCGTCTCCGCGCCGGCGCGGGCAAGCGCCAGCTCGTCCTCGCCGGTCGAGGGATCGATCTTGTGAGCCTCCATGTAGGGCAGGCTCGCCTGCTCCTCCGGCGGCGCCGTCCTGACCTCGACGCGCATGAGCTGTGAGGTCACCGCCTCGCGCAGACTGGTGCTCATGCCCTCGAACAGACTGAACGCTTCCGCCTTGTATTCGTTGAGCGGATCGCGCTGGCCATAGCCACGCAAACCGATCACCTGGCGCAGGTGCTCGAGCATGACCAGGTGTTCGCGCCAGAGATGGTCGAGAGTCTGCAGCAGGATCGACTTCTCGACGTAACGCATGACGTCGGCGCCCCACTGCCCGGCCTTCGCCGCCATGTGCTCGTCTGCGTGGCGGTCAAGGCGGGAGAGCAATTCCTCGTCGGCGATGCCTTCTTCCTTCGCCCATTCGTCCACCGGAAGGTCGAGCTCGAGGATGCGCTTGAGCTCCTCCCGCAGGCCCTTGGTGTCCCACTGTTCGGGATAAGCGTTTTCGGGGACGTGCTTGGAGACGAGGTCCTCGATGGCGGCGTGGCGCATGTCGGCCACGATTTCGTTCACCGCCTCGTCCTTCATCCATTCCACCCGCTGGTCGAAGATCACCTTGCGCTGGTCGTTCATCACGTTGTCGAACTTCAGCAGGTTCTTGCGGATGTCGAAGTTGCGCGCCTCAACCTTCTGCTGCGCCTTCTCCAGCGCCTTGTTGATCCAGGAATGAACGATCGCCTCGTTCTCCTTCAGACCGAGCCGCTGCAGCATGGTGTCCAGCTTGTCGGTCCCGAAGATGCGCATCAGATCGTCTTCCAGCGACAGGAAGAACTTGGAATGCCCGGGGTCGCCCTGCCGGCCGGAGCGGCCGCGCAACTGGTTGTCGATGCGCCGGCTCTCGTGCCGTTCGGTGCCCAGCACGAACAGCCCGCCGGCCACCAGCGCCTTCTCCTTGAGCCGCGCCACCTGGGTGCGGATCTCCTCCGCCCGCGGGTCGTGCTCGCGCGCGCGCGCGTCTTCGATCTCGGCCAGTTCCTGCCGGATGCGCATGTCGGCATTGCCGCCGAGCTGGATGTCGGTGCCACGGCCGGCCATGTTGGTGGCGATCGTCACCGCCCCGGGCACCCCCGCCTGCCCGATGATGTAGGCCTCCTGCTCGTGGTAGCGGGCATTGAGGATGGCGAACACCTTGGCCTTGGAGGCGCCGTCGTCGCCGGAATAGAGCGCCGCAAACGCATTGGGGTCGGCGAAGTCGTGCTGCTCCCACCCCTGCTGGCGCAGCATCTCCGCCAGTTGCTCCGACTTCTCGATCGAGGTCGTGCCCACCAGCACCGGCTGCGCGCGCTCCTTGCACTCGTCGATCAAGTTCAGGATCGCGCGGTATTTCTCCGCCGCCGTGCGATAGACCTCGTCGTCGTCGTCGATGCGCACCATCGACTGGTTGGTCGGCACCTCCAGCACTTCAAGGTTGTAGATGTCGAGGAACTCGTCCGCCTCGGTCAGCGCCGTGCCGGTCATGCCCGCCAGCTTCTCGTACATGCGGAAGTAGTTCTGGAAGGTGATCGAGGCCAGCGTCTGGTTCTCCGGCTGAACCGGCTGGCGCTCCTTCGCCTCCAGCGCCTGGTGCAGCCCTTCCGAATACCGCCGACCCGGCATCATCCGCCCGGTGAACTCGTCGATGATCACCACCTCGCCGTTACGCACGATGTAGTCCTTGTCGCGCTGGAACAGCTTGTGCGCCCGCAAGGCCTGGTTGACGTGGTGCACGGTGGAGACGTTCTCAACGTCGTAGAGCGAGTCCCCCTTGAGCAGGTCGTTGGCCCGCAGCGTCTGCTCCATCTTCTCCATGCCCGCTTCGGTCAGCGTCACCGTGCGCTGCTTCTCGTCGACCTCGTAGTCCCCCTTCTCCAGCCGCGGGATATAGGCGTCGATCGTGTTGTAGAACTCCGAGCGGTCGTCCAGCGGACCCGAGATGATCAGCGGGGTCCGGGCCTCGTCGATCAGGATCGAGTCGACCTCGTCCACGATGGCGTAGATGTGCCCGCGCTGGACCATGTCCTCCAGCCGGTACTTCATGTTGTCGCGCAGATAGTCGAAGCCGAGCTCGTTGTTGGTGCCGTAGGTCACGTCGGCGTCGTAGGCCGCCTTGCGCTGCTCGTCGTCGAGCCCATGCACGATCACCCCGACCTTGAGCCCGAGGAAGTTGTAGATCTGCCCCATCCATTCGGAGTCGCGCTTGGCGAGGTAGTCGTTCACCGTCACCACATGCACCCCGCGGCCGCCGAGCGCATTGAGATAGACCGGAAGCGTCGCCACCAGCGTCTTGCCTTCGCCGGTCTTCATCTCCGCGATCCGGCCCTCGTGCAGGATCATCCCGCCGATGAGCTGGACGTCGAAGTGCCGTTGCCCCAGCGTCCGCTTCGCCGCCTCACGGCAGGTGGCAAAGGCCGGCACCAGGATGTCGTCCAGGCTCGTGCCTTCCGCGACCTGCTGCTTGAACGCCTCCGTGCGCGCCCGCAGCGCCTCGTCCGACAGACCCGCCAGTTCCTTCTCCAGCGCGTTGATCTGCGCAACGCGCGGCAGATATCCCTTGATCCGCCGCTCGTTCGAAGAACCAAACAGCTTGCGGGCAATCACGCCGATCATGCGGTAAGTCCTTCACATCTCAGGTGCCTAGCCCGCACCTTACCAAATCCGAGGGAGGAGGAACGCCACGGAAGAAACCGATCTTGCGCGGCAACCTGCGCAGGTCCGTCCAAGGCCGCGGAATGCGGAAAATGCCGCACTTTTCGAGCGTTATTCATGCAAACGACGGCGGCTTGCGGCCGGATGGGCCGCGTTTGTGGAGAGATAGGAGGGGGTCACATCCTTGTCAATCGGCCCTGAACTTGCTCACGTTGTCGTCAAAATCGGCCCTTAAGTGATTGCCAAGCGAGGCTGTTTTACCTAACTGTCCGGCGCGCCTCCGACGCCCGCCTGATCAGGACCACATCATGACCCCCAATTTGCTGCCTCGAACGACGCCGCGCCGGCGTCCGATCGCGTTCGCCACCCTTGCGGCTCTGCTGTTCGTCCTGCCGGTTGCCGCGGGATGCTCGAAAAACTCCTCCTCCGAGGCGCCGGCGGCCGGGTCGGACCCGGTCATTGCGCGCGTCAACGGAGTGGATATCACTCAGAGCGATCTCGCGCTCGCGGAGGAGGACGTGGGCGCCGATATGCAGGCAGCCTCGCCGGAGGCCAAGCGCGAGCACCTGATCTCCTATCTTGCCGACATCATCATGGTCACGCAGGCCGCCGACAAGAAGAAGCTCGCCGACACTCCCGAGTTCAAGCGACGGCTGGCGTTCCTGCGCAACAAGCTTCTGATGGGGTACGAGCTGCAGGACGAAGCCAAGGCCGCTCTCACCGACGATGCCTTGCACCAGACCTACAATGACGCCGTGAAGTCCATGGGCGGCCAGGAGGAGGTGCACGCGCGCCACATCCTGGTCGAGAACGAGGACGAGGCGAAGACCATCCTCGATCAGCTCAAGGGCGGCGCCGATTTCGCGACCCTCGCCAAGGAGAAATCCAAAGATCCGGGCGCGGCCGAGGGCGGCGACCTCGGCTTCTTCACCAAGGATCAGATGGTGCCGGAATTCGCCGATGTCGCCTTCAAGATGTATCCGGGGCAGCTGTCGAACCCGGTGAAGACGCAGTTCGGCTGGCACATTATCAAGGTCGAGGACAAGCGCACCAAGCAGCCGCCGGAATTCGAGAAGGTGAAGGACCAGATCGAGGCCTTCCTGGCACGCAAGGCGCAGACCGACTTCATCACCAAACTGCGCCAGACGGCGAAGGTCGAGCGCCTCGACAAGCCGGCCGATCAAAAACCCGCCGAACCGAAACCTGCCGAGCAGAAAAAGGATTGATCGCTTCTCATTGGAGCGATCTGCGAGCGGCTCCTCGGGGCTCGCCGGCGAGCCGGGCTGAACCAGGCGGCGCGGTCAGTTCCGAGTTGCGGCGGGCGTGCCGGGCTCTATGTTCCGTCTCTTCCCAGACATGCCGGCACTGGGCCGGGCATGGCCCCGGAATGCTCGAACCCCATGACGACCACAGTCTCGCCGCTCGCACCCGAGCACTTTCCCGACATGCCGCCCGTGGCGGGCGTCAGGCTGGCGACCGCCGCCGCCGGCATCCGTTACCCCGGGCGTACCGACGTGCTGTTGGCGCTGTTCGACCCGGGCACGACCGTAGCCGGCGTCTTTACGCGGTCGAAATGCCCGTCCGCGCCCGTCGACTGGTGCCGTGCGCAGCTCAAGCAGGGCGCCGCCAGCGTGCTGGTGGTCAACTCGGGCAATGCCAATGCCTTCACCGGCAAATCCGGCCGCGCGGCGACCAAACTCACGGCCAAGATTGCCGCGGACGCCACCCAGACCAAACCGTCGCAAGTCTTTCTGGCCTCGACCGGAGTGATCGGCGAGCCACTCGATGCGACGAAGTTCGGCGGGGTTATGGATCGGCTGGTCGCCACCGCCTCCCCCGGCGGCTGGGACGACGCGGCCAGGGCGATCATGACCACGGACACGTTCCCGAAAGGAGCTGCCGCCATCGTCCGGCTGGGAGCGACGCCGGTCACGATCTGCGGCATCGCCAAGGGCGCCGGCATGATCGCGCCCGACATGGCGACCATGCTGTCCTTCGTCTTCACCGACGCCCCGATCGCACCGGCCGTGTTGCAAAGCCTGCTCAAGCAGGGTGTTGCCGACACCTTCAATGCGGTGACCATCGACGGCGACACGTCGACCTCGGACACGCTGCTGGCGTTTGCGACCGGCGCCGCGGGAGCACGCGGGGTGGCAAAAATCGCGCGGCTCTCCGACCCGCGGTTGCCGGCCTACCGTAAAGCGTTCGATGCCGTCCTTGCCAACCTGGCGGAGCAGGTGGCCCGTGACGGCGAGGGCGCCCGCAAATTGGTCGAGATCATCGTCGAGGGCGCGGTCTCAAAACCCTCGGCGCGCAAGATCGCGCTTTCGATCGCCAATTCGCCGCTGGTCAAGACGGCGATCGCCGGCGAGGACGCCAACTGGGGCCGCGTGGTCATGGCGGTCGGCAAGGCCGGTGAACGCGCGGACCGCGACCGGCTTTCGATCTGGTTCGGCGGCATCCGCGTCGCCCATAAGGGTGAGCGCGATCCGGCCTATGACGAGGCAGAGGTCTCGGCGGCGATGAAGAAGCCGGAGATCACGCTCAAGGTCGCGCTCGGTCTCGGGCGCGGACGCGATCGCGTGCTCACCTGCGACCTCACCAAAGAGTACGTCGCGATCAATGGAGACTATCGGTCATGATTCGACTGGTGGCGCCGCTGGTCACAGTCGTCGTATTGCTGTCCGCCGTCCTCGCGGTGCCGGCGCTCGCCCAAGGGGCTCGCGAAGGGAAGATGCGAATTGTCGGCCGGGCCACGGTCGAGGCCGTGCCCGACTACGTGACGGTGCAAGTCGGCATCTCGAACCGGGCCGCGTCACCGACCGCCGCGCTCGACCAGAACTCGGCGGTCGCCCGCAAGATCATCGATTTCTCGAAAGGCTTCGGCGTGGCCGAGCGCGACATCCAGACCTCCTCCGTCAATCTGGCGCCGAACTACAAGACCGTGCGCGACCCCAACGGGACAACGCGGCAGGAACCGGACGGCTACAACGCGAGCAACATGATCAGGGTCAAGCTCGGCGACCTCTCGCGTCTGGGAGCGTTCATGCGCCAAATCCTCGATCAGGGCGCGACCAATATCGCCGGCGTGCATTTCGGTGTGACGAATCTCGAAAAGCTGTCCGACGAGGCACGGACCAAGGCGGTCGAGGATGCCGTCCGGCAGGCGCAAGGCCTGGCACAGGCTGCCAAGGTGAAGCTCGGGCCGATCCAGGACATTGCCTATCCTCCGCGCAGCCGGTTCAGCGCGACGGATGGCGCGGCCGACATGCCGCTGCGCGCGGCGGCCAAAATCGACGTTCCCATCGAGGTCGGAACCATCAAGACCAGTGCCGAGGTCGAAATCACCTGGGCCATCGAGTGAGACGAAGCGGGAGCTGCTGGATCGAGGCCCGCGCCATGAGCCCGGAAGTTCGCGTGCGCCCCGAACCATCTGCGTTCGCATTGTCCACCTCAGGTCGCAAGCCGTGAGCGTGAAGCTGTTGACGGTCGCCGCTTGTGCTCTCGTGGACACGGACGGCCGCGTGCTGCTCGCCCAGCGGCCCGCGGGCAAGTCGATGGCCGGCCTGTGGGAATTTCCCGGCGGCAAGGTCGAGACCGGCGAACGGCCAGAGCAGACGTTGATCCGGGAGCTGAAGGAAGAACTGGGGATCGTCGTCAACGAGGCCTGCCTCGCGCCGCTGACATTCGCCAGCCACGGCTATCCGGATTTTCATCTGCTGATGCCGCTATATGTGTGCCGCCGTTGGGAGGGGACGGCCGTGGCGCTGGAAGGCCAGCAGCTGGCGTGGGTCCGCGTGAACCGCTTGCGCGACTACCCGATGCCGCCGGCGGACGAGCCGCTGGTGTCCCATTTGATGACGCTGCTGTGAAACTCGAGCGCTGCGCTCAGCCGTCAATCATCCGGACCCAAGGATGATCGGACAAGCGCTTCCGATTGGACGCGCTTCTGAATGAAAAGTCGATCACTGATCGCGGTCGCGCGGCAGCTTGGTCTCGCGGGTCCCGAGTACATCCGCAAGACGCTGCCGCGCCGAGCCCGGCGCGAGCGGCTTTTGCTGGCTGTCATGCGGTACCCACCCGGAGAGCCAGACGACCTCGAACGTAGCCCTGATGCGACCGTCCGGATCGGAGAAACGCTCGGCGTAGATTTCCGCCATCCGCCTCAGTGTGGCGCGTTTGAGCGGCCGCCGGCTGCGCTCCACGAGCGGATTGGTCGCGCCCATGCGGCGCAGATCGTGCATCAGCTCGAACGGCGAGCTATAGCGTGCGGTCATCCGGTCGACGTCGGCTACCGGCAGCGCGAAACCCGCCCGCTGAAGCAGCGCACCCGTGTCGCGCACATCCGCGAACGGCGCAACGCGCGGCGAAACGCCGTCCTCGATCTCCACCTCGGCGGCCGCGAAGGCCTGACGCAATTCGATCAGCGTATCGCCGCCAACGAGCGCCGCGAGCAGCAGGCCGTCGGGTTTGAGCGCGCGGCGGATCTGGATGAGCGTGCCGGGCAGATCGTTGACGAATTGGAATGCGAGCACCGACACCACGAGATCGAGCGAGGCATCGCGAAAAGGCAGCGCTTCCTCGTCGGCCGCAACGACAAGGCGCGCACCTGCTGCCGCCGCGCCGCCGTGCAGGGCCGCGGGGGACCGATCGACAGCGATGATGGTGCCGACCTTTCCGCTGGCGGCGAGCGCACGATGGACAGCATCGTTGGGCGTCCCGACGTCGACCGCGCATTCGAAGCGGCGGAGCACCGCCGCCAGGCGATCGGACAGATCCTCGGCCGCGCGGTCCACCAGAAAGTTCGACGCCGCCAACCTCGCCGCGCGCCGCTGGTGCGCGCGCACGAGTTCGCGGTCGAAAATGATGGGCGCCGACGAGATCATTTTCTTCAATACCACGTGCGGCTTCGGTCTGGATCGGCCATCCGCCGGAGCCCTCTGGACAACACCGGTTGCCACCCCCTCGGCCAAATCCCGAACAACTACTGAGGCTTTATCAGCACGCAAGCGGGGGCTCGCGGGCAGCGTCATCCCACCCCTGCGATCGCGCGCATTGAGCTTCCTGCGTTGCGGCGGTAGCGTGATCCGATGCAGGGGGACATGGAAGCGAGCCAAGTGCTGGCCCGGCGTCGTGGGAGGATTGCGACCGCCTTGCGCGCCGGCTTCGCGCGCGTCCTCGATATCGCGCTGCCGCAACTTTGCGCCACCTGTCGCGAGCCGGTTCACGGCGCCGGTCTCTGCGCGGCATGCTGGTCCAAGCTCTCCTTTATCGCGCCGCCCTATTGCGAGCGGCTCGGCATTCCGTTCCCGTTCGACGGCGGACCGGGCCTGCTGTCGATGGAGGCGATCGCCGATCCGCCGGTCTATCATCGCGCGCGGGCAGCCGTGCGCTACGACGACATCTCGAGCAGGCTCGTCCATGCCTTGAAATACGGCGACCGGCTTGATCTCGCCCCGACCATGGGACGGTGGATGGCGAATGCCGGGCGCGAGCTGCTCGCGGACGCCGACGCCATCGTTCCGGTTCCGCTGCACTGGCGGCGGCAGTGGATGCGCCGGTTCAATCAATCCGCGCTGCTGGCGGAGATCATCGCCAAGGCGAGCGGGCGGGTGGTGACCCACGGCGCGCTCAAGCGCGTCAAGGCCACGCCGCAGCAGGTCGGGCTCGGCAAGTCCGAACGGGCGGAGAACGTCCAGGGCGCCTTCCGCGTGCCCGCCGAGGGCAAAGCGGAGGTGACAGGCCGAAAACTCGTACTGATCGATGACGTGCTGACGTCGGGGGCGACCGCAGAAGGCTGCGCGCGGGCGCTGCTGCGGGGCGGCGCCGCGTCCGTCGATGTGCTGGTGTTCGCCCGGGTTGTGGCGGGGGGCCGCGCTCCCATATAAACCGTCAGTAGGTTCCACGGTTCACATGACCAAAGTCGAGATTTACACGACCCGCTATTGCCCCTATTGCCACGCCGCCAAGCGGCTGTTGTCGCGCAAGGGGGTCGAGTTCACCGAGATCGACGTGAGCGGCGATCCGAAAGGGCGAAGTGACATGGTGGCACGCGCGAATGGACGCATGACCGTGCCGCAGATCTTCATCGGCTCAACCCATGTGGGCGGCTCTGACGAGCTGCATGCGCTCGAGCAGGCCGGCAAGCTCGACGCCCTGCTCGGCCGCGGCGACGCGCTCGCGGGTGCCGGGAACGGACCGGCATCATGAGCACCGGCAAGGCTGCCACCTTCACCGCCGGTCTGGTGCAGATGCGCTCGGGTCTTTCGCCGCAGGCCAATCTCGATGCCGCTGTGAAGCTGATCGAAGAGGCCAAGAACGGCGGCGCCGACTATGTGCTGACCCCGGAGATGACCAATATCCTGGAGGTCAAGCGCGAGCGGTTGTTTGCGGCGCTGGCACCCGAGGAAAGCGATGCGAGCCTTGCCGCCTTCCGCGAGCTTGCGCGCAAGCTCGGCATCTTCCTTCACGTCGGGTCGCTGGCGATCAAGCTTCTGCCGGAAAAAGCGGCCAATCGGTCGTTCCTGATCGACCGCAAGGGTGAGATCGTCGCGCGCTACGACAAGATCCACATGTTCGATGTGGACCTCAGCGGCGGCGAGAGCTATCGCGAATCGCGCAATTACCGTCCCGGCGAGATCGGCGTCGCCGCCGATCTGCCTTGGGGCCGGCTCGGCCTGACCGTGTGCTACGACCTGCGCTTCCCCGCGCTTTACCGTGCGCTCGCCGAGGCCGGCAGCTCGTTTCTCGCCATCCCTTCCGCCTTCACGCGACAGACCGGCGAAGCCCATTGGCACGTGCTCAATCGCGCCCGTGCGATCGAGAACGGCGCGTTCGTGCTGGCGGCGGCGCAAGGGGGCAAGCACGAAAACGGCAGGGAAACGTTCGGGCATTCGCTCGTGGTCGACCCCTGGGGTCGCATTCTGGCCGAGGGCGGTACCGAGCCGGGTGTGGTCCTGGCGATGATCGATCCCGCCGAAGTCACGGCGGCGCGCGCAAAGGTCCCTTCGCTTCAGCACGGCCGTCGGTTCGAAGTGAGCGAGCCGATGGCGGAACCGGCACACCTCCACGCGGTGCGAGGCCCGGCATGATTCGTTACGCGCTGACTTGCGACAAGGGGCACGCATTCGAGAGCTGGTTTCAGAACTCGGCGGCCTATGACACCCAGGTCAAGCGCAGGCTTGTGAGTTGCCCCATGTGCGACTCCACCAAGATCGAAAAGACGATCATGGCGCCGCGGGTATCGGGAGCGAAAAAGCGCGGCGATGCACCCGCACCACAGACGTCAACCGAGCCGCCGCCCTCGCCAGCGGCAACACCCGAGGCGCCTGCCCCGGTCGCCATGGTGTCGCCGCAGGAGCGCGAGTTCCGCAAGAAGCTGAAGGAGCTGCGCGACCACCTGACCAAGAACGCCGACTATGTCGGGCAGAAATTTCCCGAAGAAGCGCGCAAGATGCATTACGGGGAGATCGAGCATCGCTCGATCTTCGGCGAAGCCTCGCCCGATCAGGCCAAGGAGTTGCACGAGGAAGGGATCGAATTCCATCCTCTGCCGGTGCTGCCCGACGAACGCAATTGACCAGCGCTGCGCTGGCTTATCCGGGCCGGCCTTGCCACAAATGCGCGAACTCGACGGCGACAACCCCCCTGAAGGTCGGATGTCCTCTGGAGGATGCCGAGGTCGCGCGAGAACTGCGTCATGGCCGCGACGGAGTCGGGGCGAGATCGCGGCATCGTAATAAGGTAGATCGCGTCGGATCAGATCCACGATGAGCGCGGCTTCGCTCGCGGGATACAAGCTGCGGCCGACGTCGAACGCCAAAGCCACATTGTCCCGGAGCGCCGCCTGCGTATGGACGATCGCGCGGACCGCCGCGGCTGCGGCGGCCGGTGAGCGTTCGATGAAAGCGTCCGTCGCCGCCACGGCGGCAAAAGTGTAGTCGAAGCATCCGGTCGGTCCGTCGCCACGACGGGCGTCGAGAACGACGGTTCCGACGCCGCGCCGCACCGCAAGCTCGGCGCCCATGCCGTTGGCCCAGAATCCGTCGACCTTGCCCTCTTCCAATGCCCGCGCGGCGCTCACTCCGAAATTGGTGCCGGCACCATGCGCACCGGGAATCGGCGCGATCGTCACCGCATCCCGCTCCGCGTCGATGCCGGCTTCGGCGAGGAGGCGGCGCAGGCCCATGGCAACCCAGTGGGCGGCACCGATCCTGCGGCCCTTCACCACCCCCAAATCGCCGCGTTGCGCTCCCAGATCGGAGCGCATCACCAGGAACCAGTACATGCCCTGCGCCTGTGCGCACAGGAGCTTGACGTCGCGCCATTCGGGAAAACCGGCGACGAGGAGGTGAGCCGAACAACCGACGAACTCCAGGCTGCCGTCACGCATGGCCGCGAGCGCATGCTCGATCGGCACGATCAGTTCCAGGGTGACGTCGAGCCCCTCGCGTTTGAAGAAGCCAAGCTCAACGGCCGCAATCGCGGGGAAATAGGAGTTCGAGATCAGGTCGGGCACCGCGAGCTTCATCGGCGATCGCTCTGGGCCAATGCGCCGTTGCGGCCATGCCCAATGAATGAGCCGGACCTGCCGTAGATATGGGCAGGAGTTGGCTGGCTGGACCCTGCGCCGGCCTCCGCACGCCTATGCGCGCGGCACACGCCTTGCTTGAGGTCGTCGCGCGAAACGAGGGATGAAGCGATGAGCATTCCGGTTGTCAGCCTTGAACCCATTATCCGCGCTTCGGCGAATGCGGACGAAACTGTCGCGACCGACCTCAAGGCTGCACTTGGAAGCTGGGGCGCCTTCGAACTGGTCGATCACGGCGTTCCGATCGCGACGATCGACGGCGCCTTTGCTGCGGCCAACACATTCTTTCGGCTTCCCGTCGAGGAGAGGATGAAGGTTCGCATCGACCGGCACAATCGGGGCTACGCGCCGCTGCACCAGACGGTCTATCCCGGCAATCTGCCGGACTTGAAAGAGAGCTTCAATGTCGGCACCCGGCTCACCGCCGACGATCCCGACGTGAAGGCCGGAAAGCCGCTGCATGGGGTCAATCAGTGGCCAGAGTCTTCAGATTTCCGGACAGCCGTGGAGACCTATTTCGACGCCATGATGGCGCTGGGCGACCGGCTCCTCGGACCGCTCGCGCTGTGCCTGGGGCTGTCGCCTTCCGCATTGCGCGCGCGGTACCATAAGCCGGTGGCGTTCATGCGCCTGTTCCACTATCCGCCCAACAGCAATGTGGCGCAGAACGAGTTCGGCGCTGCCGAACATAAGGACTACGGCTTCCTGACCATCCTGGCGCAGGATTCCACCGGCGGGCTCGAAGTGCGCTCCCCCGCGGGCGAACTCGTCGCCGCTCCGCCTCGTCGCAGTAACTTCATCGTCAATGCCGGCGACATGCTCTCGGAAATCACGGCGGGACGTATCCGCTCCGCTCCCCACCGCGTGATCAACCGCGCCGGCGTTGGGCGCTACTCGATCCCGTTCTTCTACGATCCCGATTTCGATGCGCGCTTCGACTCCATGCCGGAATTCAGCGCCGGCGAATTCCTGCTCGCGAAATTCAACAAGTTCTACAAATATCGCAAGGAGCTCAGTGAGCCTGCAGCGTGAGCGGCCGCAGGAGCATGGGTGAAGGCCGCGAGACCGTCACATCGTGATCTTCAGATCCTTGATGTAATCGGTGGTGAAGGCCTGTTTCCAATCCGTGTCCGCCTTCAACAGATTCGACTGCACCAGAAAATCCCGTGTCTTCTGCCAACGCTCCTCGGTCATGATGCCGATGCCCATGGTCGCGGCGTCGCCCCCCTCGACCGCCTTGACGTCGCGCATCTTCTGCAGGCTGAAAGCGATGTGCTCATCCGGCATCTGCGGGTTGAGCTTCTTGATGAGCGCGTTGCCGGCGCTGGGATCGCGCAGATAATCCTTCCAGCCCTCCACCGATGCGCGGGTGAAACGTGCGACGACGTCCGAATTGTCCTTCATGTAAGCGGCGGTCGTGACCATGGTGTTGGCATAGGGCGGATAGCCTTGTTCCGCGAACAGGAAGAATTTGACCGGCACGTTTCGCTGCACCGCGAGAAAGGGCTCGGCGGTGAGATAGCCCGCCACCGCCGCGGACGGGTCGTTGAAGAAGGTTGCCAGGTTCGGCCCTTTCGGCGCCGCCATCTCGTCGGTGAAGCCGAAGCGCTGCTTGAGCCAGGGCCAATACGACGAATAGCCATTGGCGCCGAAATAGACCTTGCGTCCCTTCAGTTCCGCCAATGAGTTTATCTCGGGCCGCGTCATCAACCCGATCAGATCGAACTGGAACGAGGTGAAAAATGCCTTCACCGGCGCGCCTTTCTCCACACCGTTCAGGATCGTGATGTCGTAACTCATGATGATGTCGGCTTCGCCGCCGAGCAGCACCTGCATGCCGTTGAGCTGCGCGTTGCCCTGCCGGATCTCCACATCGAGCCCGGCCTGGTCGTAGAGGCCGGCGGCCACGGCCTGATAGAAGCCGCCATGCTCGGCTTCGGCAAACCAATTGGTCAGCAACCGAACCTTGGTGGCGGCACGAACCGGCCGAGCGCGGAGCACTAAGCCCCCGGCCATCGCCGCCCCGCCCTTCACGAGGTCACGCCGAGAAAAGCTGGTCATGGCATCTGCTCCTGCACTCGGTTGGACGGGTCTCCGCCTCCACGCGAGGAGCAAAATTGATGCCACTCACCCCGTCCACAGCAGCAGCAAAACCCCGACCACGATCAGTACGACGCCGACGGCTTCGCGCGGGGTCGTGGCCTGCTTGAACGCGAAACGCGAGATTGCTTGCGCGAACAGCACCTCGACCAGCGCCAGCGTCCGTACGCTCGCAGCGGTGGCGAGCGCAAACGCGAGGAACCAGAATTGAGACGCCAGCGCGCCCATGAATCCCGCGAACAGGGACGGTCGCCAGGCCCGCATGATCGAGACGAGCACGTCGGGATTGCGCAGCCAGAGATAGAGCGAGAGCAGGGCCGATTGCATCACCAGGCCCACGACCAGCGTGAAGGTCGCTGCCATGACGTAGCTCGGCAAGCCGAGGCTCAGGATGGCCCCACGAAAGCCGACGGCCGATAGCGCGAACATCGCCCCCGCGGCCAGCCCGAGCAGCGTCGCCCGCACATCCATCGAGGTGCCTGGCTTGAGCGCCATGGTGACCACGCCCGACGTTGCGATCAGGATGGCGGCCGCCATCCCGGGCGTCACGACGTCGCCGAGGAAAATCAGGCCGAACAGCGCCGCCTGCACCGGCTCGGTCTTGATGTAGGCATAGACCACGACGAACGAACGATCGTTCATGGCGGCAAGCATCAAGGCGGTGGCGGCCACCTGCGTCAGCGCGCCGAGGACGACCCAGGGCCAAAAGACCGGGGGCGGCCGCGGGAGACCTTGTCCGAGCGCGATCATCACGCCGGCAAGGAAGATGAGCGCGAATGGAAACCCGAACAGAAAACGCACGTGGGTCGCGCCCACGGTGCCGAGCCTCGTGGTCAGCTCGCGCTGTGCCGCGTTGCGCACGGTCTGCGCGGCGGCGGCGACGATGGTGAAGACGGCCCACAGCCACGAAGGATCGAACATCCCGCAACCTTCGCGCGACGGTCTACACTATGGGACCGGACGAGCGTCGCCGCCCTCGGTCCACTCGGTGACCGAACCCTTCTCATTATCCACGACCATGAGCAGGTCGAAGTAGCGGATGACAGGTTCGGACCCGGTGCGCTTCTTCACGCCTTCGCGCCAGGTCGCGTCGTGGCCCTGCCGTGCGGCTTCCCTCGACGGCCAGATGTAAGCGCCGCCGCCATAGCCGTCTTCGCTCAACAGGTAGTGCTTGCGCACCAGATCGGGATTGGCGCGCCAATGCGGGACCGTGTGCCTGGCATCTTCCAGTATGGCGGCACGATCCATGCCGGGCGGCGACTTGAACAATACGAGTTCCAGGATCATGCCAATGACCTCAGGGGAGCCAAGTGTGAAGACGTCGTCAGAGCCGAGCGCGCTCGGCCACGACCATGTAGTTCACATCCATGTCGGTCGAAAGCTGCCAGCGATCGGCGATGAGATTGTAGATCACGCCCGTCTCGTCGAGCATGGCCAACCCATGTCGCTCCAACGCGGCCTCGAGCTCGTTCGGGGTCACGAACCTGTCCCATTGATGGGTGCCGCGCGGCAGCCAGTTTAGCACGTATTCGGCGCCGACGATGGCCAAGGCAAAGCTCTTCAGCGTGCGGTTGAGTGTTGCCGTGATCATGAGGCCGCCGGGCTTTACCATCTCCGCGCAGCGGCGGACGAACAGACTTAGATCGGCGACGTGCTCGACCACCTCCATTGCGAGCACGATGTCGAAGCGCTCGCCCGCATCAGCGAGCGCCTCGGCTGTGGTCGCGCGGTAGTCCACGGCAAGTCCAGCCTCGTCGGCATGCAACTTCGCCGCCGCGATATTGGTCTGGGACGGATCCGCCCCGACGACGGCGGCTCCGAGCCGCGCCAGAGGCTCGCTCAAAATGCCGCCGCCGCAGCCGATGTCGAGCATGCGCAGACCTGACAGCGCATCGAGCCGTTTGGCATCCCGCTCAAACTGCCGGCACGCGGCGTCCTTGATGAAGCCAAGTCGCACCGGATTGAACTTGTGCAGAACGGCCATCTTCCCGCGGGGGTCCCACCATTCGCTGGCCAGGGCCGAAAAGCGCGCGACCTCGGCGTCGTCGACGCTTGAATCGCGCCTCGGCTTCGCACTGCTTGCCATCGACCTCTCCCAAGGCGCGGTTGCGGCCCCCCGGCCTCACCGGTATGTATACCCGCGTTTTCGCGCGTGGGCTTGCCGTAAAGCGGATCGCGCGCCCCCAATCCTTCCGGAGAAGCCCGCAAGCCCGCCATGGCCCGCCTTGTAATGAAGTTTGGCGGCACCTCGGTCGCCGATATCGATCGCATCCGCAACGTTGCTCGCCATGTCAAACGCGAGGTCGATGCCGGCCACGACGTGGCCGTGGTTGTCTCCGCCATGGCGGGGGCCACCAATCAGCTGGTGGCCTGGTGCCGCGAGGCCGCCCCACTGCACGACGCGCGCGAATACGATGCGGTGGTGTCATCGGGCGAGCAGGTCACCGCCGGCCTGCTGGCGCTCGTGCTGGAAGGAATGGGCATCAACGCCCGCTCCTGGCAGGGCTGGCAATTGCCGATCCTGACATCCAGTGCCCATGCCGCGGCACGCGTCCTCGACGTGAACGGGGAAGAGCTGGTCAAGCGCTTCACGGACCGCCGTGAGGTGGCGGTGCTCGCCGGCTTCCAGGGCGTGCACAAGGAGACGGGCCGCATCACCACGCTGGGCCGCGGCGGGTCGGACACGTCCGCGGTCGCAATCGCGGCGGCGATCGGGGCGGAACGCTGCGACATCTACACCGACGTCGATGGGGTCTACACCAGCGACCCCCGCATCGTGCCGCGCGCCCAACGGCTCGACCGGATCGCCTACGAGGAGATGCTGGAGCTTGCCTCGCTCGGCGCCAAGGTCATGCAAGTGCGCTCGGTCGAGCTTGGAATGGTGCACAATGTGCGCATCTTCGTGCGCTCGAGCTTCGAGAAACCCGAGGACATCGACCCGCATGGAACGCCACCCGGCACTCTCATTTGCGGCGAGGAGGAGATCGTGGAACAGCAGGTCGTCACCGGCATCGCCTTCTCAAAGGACGAGGCACAGATCTCGATCCGCCGCGTGCAAGACAAGCCCGGCATTGCGGCCGCGATCTTCGGTCCGCTCGCGGACGCCAATATCAACGTCGACATGATCGTGCAGAACGTCTCGGGCGACGGCGCCACCACCGATCTGACATTCACCGTTCCCGCTTCCGACTACCATCGCGCGACCGACGTTCTGATCAAGGTCAAGAACCAGGTCGGCTACGACCGCGTCGACGGTGCCACCGACGTCGCCAAGGTCTCGGTGATCGGGATCGGCATGCGCAGCCACGCCGGCGTGGCCGCCCAGGCCTTCAAGGCGCTGGCCGAGAAGGGCATCAACATCCGTGCCATCACCACGTCCGAGATCAAGTTCTCGCTGCTGATCGACGCCAACTACACCGAGCTCGCGGTGCGCACGCTGCATTCGCTGTATGAGCTGGACAAATGACGGGCGTATGTCCCCGATGCGGCGCAATCGGACTGTAAGGACATGGCCACAACTCGGACCATCTCCTACGCCCAGCGGTTCGAGGACCTTTACCTCATGCGCTGCTTCGCCGGCCGCGATGAAGGGTTCTACATCGACATCGGCTCCGGCCATCCGGTCTACGACAACATGTCCTTTGCGTTCTATCTCAAGGGATGGAACGGCGTCACGGTCGAACCGAATCCCTGGCTCGCGCGTCTGACGAGGGCGGTGCGGCCACGCGATCGTCATCTCGAAACCCTCGTCGGCGCGGCCGCGGGCGAAGCCACCTTCTATGTCGTGAACGACTTCCACGGCCTCTCGACCATGATCGAAGACCATGCGCGCGCCGCGCAGAGTCAATTCGGAAAGGCTTCGAAAGCCCTGGTCGTCCCGGTGACGACGCTCAGGGAACTCTGCGAGCAGCACGTACCGCGCACATTCGACTTTCTCAAAGTCGACGTTGAGGGCGCCGAACAGGACGTGCTGCTCAACGGCGACTGGCAAAGCTATCGGCCGAAGGTGGTGGTGGTCGAAGCGCTCGCACCATACACGATGACGCCGGCCTGGGCGGCTTGGGAGCCGTTTCTCGCAAAGCACGGCTATCGCTACGTCTGGTTCGACACCCTCAACCGCTATTACGTTGCGGAGGAGGCCGATGAGCTTGCGCGCTGTTTCGAGACCGCGCCGGCCTCCTTCGACCAGTCCTTCCAATTCCGCAATGTCAAGCCCGCGCTGGCCGACGAGGTGCATCCCGATCATCGCCTGGCGAGCCTCTTGGCCGGCGCCGCCATGACGCGCCTGCCGCTGCTCGAGCGCGACCTCCTGATCGAGCTTCTTACCGGCGATATTGCCCCCTCCGTACTCGAGCAACCCGCCGCCGCGAACGACCTGGAACGGGCGGTCGAGCGGTTGTTCGGGCCAAAGGCGACGGTGTCGAGAGAGAATCTTAAGCTGCCCCCTGCCCCGCGCCTGCGCGACATCTACGCCGCGCTGATCGACAGCGACGAATTCCGCGCGGCCTGCGGTCGCATTTCGGCGAGTTATGCCTGGTAAGATGTCGGCCTCGACGCTTTGGCTTGCCCGGGCCACGCTGCATTCGCTATACGGCGTGATGGATAGTAGCCGCTGCGGGCGCCTGGGCCCGGTGGCTACCGTTTCCTGACTTTCTTCGAGCCGCGGGCGGGCTGCCCCGGCCGGATGGGCTTGCCCGAGGAATCACGTCATGCGTGGCGCGCTCGGCGGTCCGCGCGTGCTGTTGCGCCGGCTTCGCGAGGTTATGGCGGAGCAGGTCAGCGCGCAGGAGCGCCTGGACAAGATCGTGGTGCTGATCGCCGCCAATATGGTGGCGGAAGTCTGTTCGGTCTACGTGCTGCGCGTGGACAGCACGCTCGAACTGTACGCCACCGAAGGCCTCAACAAGGAGGCCGTTCACCAGACCGTGCTGCGCTCGGACGAAGGCCTGGTCGGCCTGGTCGCAAGCGAGGCCAACCCCATCAACTTGTCGGAAGCCCAGAACCATCCGGCCTTCTCGTACCGCGAGGAGACCGGCGAGGAGATTTATCACTCGTTCCTGGGCGTCCCGGTCCTGCGCGCCGGCAATACCCTCGGCGTGCTGGTGGTGCAGAACCGGGCGCGGCGCACCTACACCGAGGAGGAGGAGGAGGCGCTCCAGACCACGGCGATGGTGCTCGCCGAGATGATCGCCTCGGGCGAATTGTCCGCGATCGCCAAGCCCGGCGCCGAGCCCGCCGCCCGCCGCCCGCTGCAACTGACCGGCATGGCGCTCAACGACGGCATCGCGCTCGGTCACGTGGTGCTGCACGAGCCGCGCGTGGTCATCACCAATTTCATCGCCGACGACGTGCCGAAGGAGTTGAAACGCCTGGAAGCGGCGGTCGAAACCATGCGATCGGATCTCGACGTGCTGCTCGAACGCGGCGAGGTCGCCGACGGTGGCGAGCACCGTGACGTGCTCGAAGCCTATCGCATGTTCGCCTACGACCGCGGCTGGGTGCACCGGCTGGAAGAAGCCGTGGCGACCGGGCTCACCGCCGAAGCCGCAGTCGAGCGCGTCCAGTCGGACACGCGCGCGCGCATGCTGCGGGCGACGGACCCGTATCTGCGCGAGCGGCTGCATGACCTCGACGAACTCGCCAACCGGCTGATGCACCAACTGCTCGGCCAGGACTACGCACCGTCGCGCGATCGCCTGCCGGAAAATGCCATCCTCGTCGCCCGCTCCATGGGTCCGGCGGCGCTGCTCGATTACGACCGCAAGCGCCTGCGCGGACTCGTGCTCGAGGAAGGCGGCCCAAATTCGCATGTGGCGATCGTCGCACGGGCGCTCGGCATCCCGGCTGTGGGCGAAATCGCCAACGCCACCGGCATCGCTGACCCCGGCGATGCCATCATCGTCGACGGTTCGACCGGCGACGTCCATGTGCGGCCGTCGCCCGATATGGAAGCGGCCTATATCGAGCGCGTGCGGCTACGCGCCCGCCGGCAGCTGCAATACCTTGCGTTGCGGGACAAGCCTTGCGTGACCAAGGACGGCCAGAAGATCGCCCTCATGATCAATGCCGGCCTGGCTGTCGACCTGCCGCATATCGAAGAGACCGGCGCGGCCGGGATCGGTCTGTTTCGCACCGAATTGCAGTTCATGGTGGCCGCGACGCTTCCCCGCACGGCGGAACAGTTCTCGCTCTATCGCGCTGTCCTCGACGCCGCAGGCGAGCGACCGGTGACCTTCCGCACGCTCGACATCGGTGGCGACAAGGTGCTGCCCTATATGCGCAACGTGGAGGAGGAAAACCCGGCGCTGGGCTGGCGCGCCATCCGGCTCGGGCTCGATCGGCCGGGTCTGCTGCGCAGCCAGATCCGGGCCCTCCTGCGGGCCGCCGGCGGACGCGAACTGAAAGTCATGTTCCCGATGGTCGCCACCGTCGAGGAATTCGATGAGGCCAAGTCGCTGGTGGAGCGCGAGCTCACCCACCTGCGCCGGCACAGCCATAAGCTGCCGGAACGGGTCGAGGTGGGCACGATGCTGGAGGTGCCGTCGCTGCTCTACCAGCTCGACGAACTGCTCGCGCGCGTCGACTTTCTCTCCGTCGGTTCCAACGATCTGGTGCAGTTTTTCTACGCGGCCGACCGCGGTAATTCGCGCGTGGCCGACCGGTTCGATGCCATCTCGGCGCCGGTCCTGCGGGCGCTCAAGGCCATTGCGGACCACGGCCGAACCCATGCCAAGCCGGTGACGCTGTGCGGGGAACTCGCCTCGACGCCGATCGGAGCGCTGGCGCTGGTCGCGATCGGTTACCGCTCGCTGTCGCTCTCGCCATCCGCGGTCGGGCCGGTCAAGGCGATGCTGCTCGACCTCAATGCCCGCAAGGCATCGGCCCTGATCCAGCCCCTGATCGACAGTCCGGCCGGCAGCTTGCCGATCCGCGAACGCCTCAAGGCGTTTGCAACGGAGGAAGGGCTGCAGCTTTGATACGTAACGCGTTTGAGCCGGATGGCGCCGGGCCCAAGAGCAGCACGCTATCCAAGACCTCGGTGCGCTGAGTCGGGGTGACGATGCTTCCTGAGCAAAAATTGGATGCGCTGCTCGCGCGCCACAAGGCGATCGAAAGCGAGCTTGCGACGCAAGTGACGCCCGAGACCTATGTCAAGCTCTCGCGCGAGTTCGCCGAGCTCGGTCCCGTGGTCGAGACGGTGAGGAACTATCGCAACGTGGTCTCCGAGATCGAGGGCCTCGATGCCCTCATCGCGGATTCCTCCACCGACGCCGAAATGCGGACGATGGCTGCCGCCGAGAAGCCACAGCTCGAGCAAAGGCGCACCGCGCTCGAGCAGGAGATCAAGCTCGCCCTCCTTCCCAAGGATGCCATGGACGAGCGCAACGTGATCCTCGAAATTCGCGCCGGCACCGGCGGCGACGAGGCATCGCTGTTCGCGGGGGACCTGTTTCGCATGTACGAACGCTACGCCGCCAAGCAGGGTTGGAAGGTGGACGTGATTTCCGCCAGCGAAGGCACGATGGGCGGTTACAAGGAGATCATCGCGGAAATCCGCGGCCGTGGCGCGTTCGCCAAGCTCAAGTTCGAATCCGGCGTCCACCGCGTGCAGCGCGTGCCGGACACCGAAGGCTCCGGCCGCATCCACACCTCTGCCGCCACCGTCGCCGTGCTGCCCGAAGCCGCCGAAGTCGATGTCAATATCGCCGACGAGGATCTCAAGATTGATACCTTGCGATCGGGGGGCGCCGGTGGCCAGCACGTCAACAAGACCGAGTCGGCCGTGCGCATGACCCATATCCCCACCGGCATCGTCGTCATGATGCAGGAGGACCGTTCGCAGCACAGGAATCGCGC
The DNA here is from genome assembly GCA_963725065.1 of uncultured Alphaproteobacteria bacterium. GTDB lineage: Bacteria > Pseudomonadota > Alphaproteobacteria > Rhizobiales > Xanthobacteraceae > VAZQ01. Next base: position 20,121 of record CAVRXD010000019.1, on the reverse strand, counting down.
CAAGGCGATGGCGATCCTGCGTGCCCGCCTGTACGATCACGAGCGGCAGCGCCAGGATGCGGCGCGCGCCGCCGAGCGTCGCGGTCAGGTCGGCTCCGGCGACCGCTCCGAACGCATTCGCACCTATAATTTTCCGCAAGGGCGCGTGAGCGATCACCGCATTGATCTCACGCTGTACAAGCTGCCGCAGGTGATCGAGGGCGAGGCGCTGGGCGAGATCATCGAGGCGCTCATGACCGAGCACCAGGCGGAGCTGCTGGCGGCCGAGGGAACGGTCGGATGAGCGTTCGTGGCATCCTGGGGTGAACCCGGTTGACGATGCAGATGTCAGCGAAGCGCACGAACCCGGACGCAACGTCGGCGGACACGATGTCCACCCGGCCCGCAACGCTTGCCGGTCTTTCCGTCGAGGTCGCGCGCCGGCGTCTGGCGCGCGAGTTCGGTGAGCAGAACATCGATGCGCCGGCGCTCGATGCGCGCATCATCGTCGGCCACGTGCTCGGACTCGACCACACCGCGCTGATGGCGCAGTCCGGCCGCGTGCTGGCACCCGCGGAGGCCGACGCCATCGCCGCGCTGGCAGCGCGCCGGCACGCACACGAACCGATCGCGCGCATGCTCGGCTATAAGGAATTTTGGGGACTGCCGCTCAAGCTCAACAGTGACACGCTGCTGCCGCGGCCGGAAACCGAGACCGTGGTCGAGGCGGCGTTGGCTGCTCTCGCCGGCGAGCATCGCAGCGCGCGCGTGCTGCGCATCGTCGACCTCGGCACCGGCTCGGGGGCGCTGCTGCTGGCACTGCTCTCGGAGCTGCCCAACGCTTTCGGGATCGGCACGGATATCAGCGTCACCGCGCTCGGCTGCGCGCGCGACAATGCCGCGGCGCTTGGCCTTTCTGCCCGTGCGTCGTTCGTGGCGTGCGATTACGGGGCAGCCCTCAACGGGCCGGTGGATGTTCTCGTCTCCAATCCACCCTACGTGGTGCGCGAGGAGATCGCCGACCTGCAGCCTGAGGTCCGGGATTACGATCCTCGCCGCGCGCTCGATGGCGGCCCGGATGGTCTTGATGGATATCGCGAAGTTGCCGCGCATGCCCGCCGCCTGCTCGCGCCAAGCGGGGTGCTGGCGGTGGAACTCGGGCGGGGCCAACTCGATGCCGTAACCGCAATTCTTGCCGGCGCAGGGCTTGCGCGACCGGCATCGCAGCATGATCTTGCGGGCATATCTCGGACGCTCGTTATGCGGGCGGCGCCATGAGTCCTCCACATTCCTGGTGCGAAAAAAAGCGCTTGGATTGTGGGTCAAGACCGACTAGGTTTCGGCCAGGAATTGACCCGAGATTACCGAGCGCCGATTGCGAGCCCCGGAGCAGGACTGCGGAGAGCCGACGGTGCGGACGAAGCGAACGAAGGACGCCGGATGACCCGGCAGATAGTTCGCCAAATCGGGACGAGATGCTTCATCGGTTCGGTGCTGATCCGCGGGCAAGGCGGACATGCCCGTGAGGAAGAGGTGGGCAACGCCGCGGTATGCTGCGGTCAAGGGGTTGCTGCTTCGCGACACGGAATCTGACATCGCGGCGAGGGCGCCGTATTGCTCCTGCTTGAACGGGCCGGAACGCTGATGCTGGCGTGTTGCTCGTGCGACAGAGTGTCGACTTGTTTGGTGAAGCACGGCGGCTGCAGTCCGCCACAATGAAGGGGTTGGCAATAGGCGAGTCATGAGAAACGGTCAGAACAAGCGCATGCGCGGGCGCAACAACCACCGCAAGAATCACAATCCGATGGTGCGCGTCTACGAGTCGAATGGGCCGGATGTTAAAATTCGAGGAAACCCGTCGCACATCGCGGAAAAATACATTCAACTCGCGCGCGACGCGCAGACCTCGGGCGATCCGATCGCAGCGGAAAATTACTATCAGCATGCCGAACACTATTACCGCGTGATCGCGGTGGCACAGGAACAGTTCCGCCAGAATAACCCGAACTTCGCCCGCGATCAGAACGAGATGCAGGGCGCGCGCGACGACGGTTTCGACGACGGCGACGACGACGGACAATCGGGCGGTGCAGGCGATTCACCCTATGGTACGCGCGAGCCGCAGCCTTACATCCCGCGCGATGCACAACCCTTTCCGCAGCAGCAGCAACACCAGCCTCAACGTCCCCAGCACGGCAACGCGACCACCGAAGGCGATGTCGAGCGGCTGCCGTCCTTCATCACCGGTGGGCAACAGCCGCAGCAGCATCAGCCTCACCAAGGCCAGCAGCCGAACCAGAACGGTCACGAGAACCAGCCCGACCGTTTCCCACTGCACCGCCGGCGCCGGCGGCATCGCGGCCCACGTCCCGACATTCAGGGCGGCGGTGACGGCGGAGACGAGCCGACCGCGCGCGAGTGATCGGGGTCATCGGGCGTAGAGGAAGCGAACCTGGAGCACCGTTCCCGCATCGTTTCTTTTCGTGCCAAGGCGCCGCCGATCCGTTCAGGGCGCGAGTGCGGGCTCCAGTGCGGGCACTAGACGCACCCGCTCGCGCCGCGCCGGAACGCCGCGATAAACCTGCTTCGTCGCCTCGACGATGTGGACTCCGGCGAACGGGGTAGCGACCGCCGATCCCGCCCGCTCCCAGGCCACCGCCGAGCGCAGGAACCAACCGCGCGCGACCGGCGGGACATGGAGGGCCTCGCCCCATCCTGTCGGCGTGAACCAGGCCTCGCGCAGGAGATGCGTGATCTGCGAGCGCGAATAGGGCCGGCCATGGCCGAACGGCGTGGTATCCAAGCGCGCCCAGACCCCGCGCCGGTTCGGCACGACGATGAGCAGGCGTCCGCCCGCCGCCAGGACCCGCCAGACCTCGCGCAGCAAAGCGGCTGGGTCGTGCACCATTTCGAGCGCATGCACGAGCAGGATGCGATCAACCGCGGAATCGGTGAGCGGCAGTTCAAGTTCGTCCACCAGGGCTGCCAGACCGGGCCGGTTGGAGGGCCATTTCACCACCCCCTGCGCCGCCGGCATGAAGGCGAGACAGCGCTCCGCCTCCTCGCGAAACAGACCGAGATACGGCGTAGGATAACCCACCCCCAGCACGCTCATGCCGCGTGTATCCGCGAACCGCTTGCGGATGCCGCGGCCGACGAAACGGCGGGCCACGACGCCCAGGCGCTGGGCGTAGAAGTTACGCAGATCGACGACGTCGATGGACATGGCAGGAATGCTAGCACGGATCTGCCGGTTCGTTCGAACCGGGGCGGCCGCGCCGGAACCAGGATCGACGCCTGTGCGCCGGGCCGGCCGGCCGGGGGCCAGAGCCCTAATCCATAGCCACGATCTTGCGGGCAGTGTACGTGGGTGCCTAACTAGGGCACTGGGCTCACGCTTCCGGAGAGCGATCGACATGACGGCGCAAATCCATCTCTTCCCCTGCCTCCAGGACAATTTCGGCGTGCTGCTGCACGATTCCGAAAGCGGCGCGACCGCGGCGATCGACGCGCCCGAGGCAGCACCGGTCGAGGCGGCGCTGAAAGCGACGGGCTGGCGGCTCACGGATATCCTCGTGACCCATCATCACGCGGATCACACCGGCGGCATCGCGGAGCTCAAGCAGAAATATTCTTGCCGCGTCGTCGCGCCCCAGGGAGAGGCCGCGCGCATTCCCCTGGTCGATGTGACCGTGCGCGAGAACGACAAGGTCAAGGTCGGCTCGCTCGAAGCGCGCGTGTTCGAGACGCCGGGCCACACCGCCGGCCATATCAGCTATTTCTTCCCGTCCGACAAGCTTGCCTTCGTCGGCGACACCCTGTTCTCGATCGGCTGCGGGCGCGTCATCGAAGGCACGCCGGAGATGATGTGGCAGTCGCTGCTGAAACTGCGCGCCCTGCCCGACGACACCCGGATCTATTGCGGGCACGAATACACCAAGGCCAACATTCGGTTTGCGAAGACGATCGAACCCGGCAACTCGGCGCTCAATGCGCGGGAAGCCGAGGTTGAAAAGCTGCTCGCCGCCCACAAGCCGACCATTCCCTCGACCATCGGCGAGGAAAAGAAGGCGAACCCGTTCCTGCGCGCTGATGTGCCGGAGGTGGCAAAATCGGTCGGGCTTGCCGGCAGCCCGGCCTGGAAAGTGTTTGCCGAGATCCGCGAGCGCAAGAACAGATCTTGACCCTTAGCGCGGCCATCGCGCCCGTTTCGCTTTTGAGCATCAGCCAGGACGGTTACACCGCTTGTCGTGTATGATTGGCGTGCATCGCTTCGGCGATTGCTGCAGGGCTATAGTCGAGGGCTATGGCTACTTTCGGCCACAGAAAACATTCAAGAGATTTTGCCATCGCTATCAGCGCCGGGAGGCTGCCGATGGGAATGCGGGAAAGGAACATCGCGGTGGCGATCACGCTGCCATTGTGGGTTCTGCTGTTGATCGCAGCTCCGACACTGGTTGCGGCGCAGGGCGACATGGCTCGCATGAAATCGGATTACCGGCGCCCGCCGCCGTCGACCGTCGAAAGTCAGGTGCTGGTCGATCTCGGCCGCGATCTGTTCTTCGACCCGCAGATTTCCGCCTCCGGGAAAACAGCTTGCGGCAGTTGCCACTTCCCCGAGCTGGGTTGGACGGTGACGGACGCCCGCAGCCTGAACGATTCCGGTAAGCTCACATCGCGCAAGTCTCAAACACTGATTGGATTGAGGCATGCGGGCAAAGGGCCGTTCGGTTGGGACGGCCGCAACCCGAGCCTGGAAGCGCAAGCCAAGTCATCAATTGCCACTGGCTCGATGTCGATGCGGGACACCGCGACGCCGGTCAAGGTCGAGGTGATCGAGGAACGATTGCGGTCGAACCCCGCCTACGTCGCAAAGTTTCAAGCCGCATTGCCGGACACACCCATCAACATCGATTCCGTCGCCCGCGCGCTTGCCGCCTTCGAACGCGCGTTGGAGCCCGGACCCGCCGCTTTCGACCGCTGGGTCGAGGGAGACGAGAACGCGATCTCCGAGCAGGCCAAGCGTGGCTTCGTGCTTTTCAACACCAAAGCGACCTGCTTTGTCTGCCACACCGGCTGGAGATTCACCGACGACCGTTTCCATGATATCGGCACGTCGAGCGCGGATCGCGGTCGCGGAGCAGAGCTCAAGGACGACCCATTGATGCAGTTCGCCTTCAAGACCCCAACGCTTCGATCGGTGGCCTTGCATCCGCCCTACATGCACGACGCATCGTCGGCGACCCTCTACGATGCGGTGAAACACTATGAAAAGGGCGGCATCGATCGCCCGAGCCGGTCCCCGCTTATGCTGCCGCTCCAGTTGACCGAGGAGGAGCGTCTCGACCTCGTCGCCTTCATGGAATCCCTGACGGGCGCGATCGAGGACCCGCGTAAAGCGCGTTAGCATCGTGCCATCAGCCGCCGACATCATTCGCCTGCTCGAGCTCAGGCCGCACCCCGAAGGCGGGCATTTTCGCCAGACGTTTCGCGACTCCCGGACCGTGGACGGCACACGCGCGGTATCGACCGCGATCTATTTCCTGCTTGCGCGCGGTGAGCGCTCGCACTGGCACAGGGTCGATGCGGTCGAGGCATGGCATTACCACGCCGGAGCGCCGCTCAGGCTCGAGATCGCGGCCGACATGAACGGTGCCGTCGACCGCGTGACGCTGGGGCCCGACCTTACCGGTGGCGAACGCCCGCAGGCGATCGTGCCGGCTCACGTTTGGCAGGCGGCGCAAAGTCTCGGCGACTGGACGCTGGTCAGCTGCACGGTGGCGCCGGGCTTCGAGTTCGAGGGGTTCGAGCTCGCGCCGCAGGGCTGGGCGCCGCCTGGCGCGGCGCCTTAACGACCCTTGCGCTGATCACCGCGCGGGTGCACTCACACGAGGTACTGGCCGCCGTTTGCGGTCAGTGTCGAACCGGTGATGAAACCGGCATCGTCGGACGCAAGGAACAGGACGCAGCGCGCGATCTCCTCGGGTTCCCCCAGCCGGCCGAGCGGAATATGCGGCAGGATGCTTTTCTCCAGCACCTCCTTGGGGACCGCCTTGACCATCTCGGTCGCGATATAGCCCGGACAGATGGCGTTGACGGTGATGCCGCTCTTGGCGCTCTCCTGCGCCAGCGCCTTGGTGAAGCCGAGCTCGCCCGCCTTGGCGGCCGAGTAGTTCGCCTGGCCCATCTGCCCCTTCTGGCCGTTGATGGAGGAGATGTTGATGATGCGGCCGAACTTGCGGCTGCGCATGCCCTCGATCACCGGGCGGCACATGTTGAACAGCGAATTCAGATTGGTGTTGATCACCGCGCCCCACTGCTCGGGCGTCATGCGGTGGAACATTGTGTCGCGGGTGATGCCGGCATTATTGACCAGCACCTCGACCGGACCGAGATCGGCCTCGACCTGCTTGAGGCCGGCGGTGCAGGAGTCGTACGCCGAGACGTCCCACTTGTAGACCGCGACCCCCGTTGCGGCTTTGAATTTCTGCGCCGCCTCGTCGTTGCCGCCATAGTTGGCGGCGACCTTGTAACCTGCAGTCTTGAGAGCCTTCGATATCGCTTCGCCGATTCCGCGCGTTCCGCCCGTCACCACCGCAACGCGTGACATATCCATTCCTCCCTGCGATTTTTCAATTATCCCGCGTTCGACGACAAAGGCTAGTAGACGGAGGACAGATTGCGATTTCGTCTGTCCTTCAACTCCCACCCCGGCCGTTTGGTTCGCGGGTCATCTGTCCTCCTGCTAGCGCTCGACGCACATTGCAATACCCATGCCGCCGCCGATGCAGAGGGTGGCGAGGCCCTTCTTGGCATTGCGCTTCTGCATCTCGTAGAGCAGCGTCACCAGCACGCGTCCGCCGGAGGCGCCGATCGGATGACCGATCGCGATCGCGCCGCCGTTGACGTTGACCTTCGACGGATCCCAACCGAGGTCCTTGTTGACGGCGCAAGCTTGCGCTGCGAACGCCTCGTTCGCTTCGATCAGATCGAGATCGCCGATGTTCCAGCCCGCTTTCTTGAGCGCTGCACGCGAAGCCGGGATCGGCCCGGTCCCCATGATCGCGGGGTCGACGCCCGCATGGGCCCAGGACACGATCCGCGCGAGCGGCGTCTTGCCGCGCTTGGCCGCCTCGCTCGCGGTCATCAGCACGACGGCGGCAGCACCATCATTGATCCCGGACGCGTTCGCCGCGGTGACGGTGCCGTCCTTGCTGAACGCCGGCCGCAGTTTGCCGATCCCATCGAGCGTGGTCCCGTGCTTGGGATACTCGTCGGCATCGACGACCACGTCGCCCTTGCGGGTCTTCACCGTGACCGGGGCGATCTCATCCTTGAATTTTCCCGCCTTCTGCGCCGCCTCGGCCTTGTTCTGCGAACCGACCGCAAACTCGTCCTGCTGCGCCCGGGTGATCTGCCACTGGCGCGCCACGTTCTCGGCGGTGTTGCCCATATGGTAGCCGTTGAAGGCATCCCAGAGGCCGTCCTTGATCATGGTATCGACCATCTCGAAATTGCCCATCTTCACGCCGCCGCGCAGATGCGCGCAATGCGGCGCCTGGCTCATGGATTCCTGGCCGCCAGCCACCACGATCTCGGAATCGCCGTTGAGGATGGCCTGGTAGCCGAGCGCCACCGCGCGCAGGCCGGAACCGCAGAGCTGGTTGACGCCCCAGGCCGGGCTCTCGACCGGGATTCCCGCCGCGATCGAAGCCTGGCGGGCCGGGTTCTGGCCCTGACCGGCGGTGAGAATCTGACCCAAAATGACCTCGGACACCTGCGCGCCTTCGACGCCGGCGCGCTTGAGGGTCTCCTGGATGGCCACCTTCCCCAATTCGTGGGCGGGCAGCGCCGCAAACGCCCCGTTGAAGGCGCCGACCGGCGTGCGCGCCGCACTGACGATGACAATATCGTCCTTCATCTCGTAACTCCCTTTCATATCGGCTGGACGGCGACGGTAACTCGCCTGCCGGCTCACTATCGGCTCCTGGCAACGCCCGCATGACGCGGCGGTGATCCGTCGCCCGTGATTGTATCCTTGGATCTGGGTAGGGCCCTGTCAATTGGAAGCGTCGCCGGGCAGGCCTGCATCAATTGTGCGGGAGGGGCGGCCCGCCAAACGAGCTTGCCAGCGGCGGGCTTCCGATAAAACGGTGGCCGCGTTCAAAAAAAACAGGCTATGCTGCCGGCGGGACAGGCGCGCACCGAGATCATCATGTCCGCGGAACCGGTCGTCATCAAGCGATATGCCAATCGACGGCTCTATAACCCGGCTGCAGGCAGCTACGTGACGATCAAGGACCTCGGCGCCCTGGTGGAGGATGAGGAGGACTTCGTGGTCTACGACGCCAATACCGGCGATGACGTTACGCATACCGTCCTCAAACAGATCATCGTCGAGCGTGCACGCCATGGCTAAGTCCGACCAACCGATCACCATCAAGAAATACGCCAACCGGCGGCTCTACAACACCGGCACCAGCACCTATGTCACCCTCGAAGACCTCGCCTCCATGGTGAAGGCGGGCGAGGATTTCCTCGTCCATGACGCCAAGACCGGCGAGGACATCACCCGCCAGGTATTGGCCCAGATCATCTTCGAGCAGGAGAACAAGGAGGGGCAGAGTCTCCTTCCCATCGCCTTCCTGCGCCAGCTCATCCGCTTCTATGGCGACAGCATGCAAATGCTGGTGCCGCGCTATCTCGAAGTCTCCATCGACTCGCTCACCCGCGAGCAGGAAAAATTTCGAAACCAGATGGCGCAGGCTTTCGGCGGCAGTCCGTTCGGCGCGCTCGAGGATCAGGTGCGCCGGAACATGGAGATGTTCGAGCGCGCGTTTGCCATGTTCACGCCGTTCGCACGGCGCGAGGGAATGGCAGGCGCCGAGATCGAGAGAAGCATCCCGCAGCCGGGTGGCAGCGGCGACGAAATCCACGATCTCAAGCGCCAGATGGAAGAGATGCAGAAGCGACTCGAACGCCTGAGCGACAAGGACAAGGACAAGGCCTCCTAGCGTCGTCCAGCGCCGGAGCCATCCGCTTCAGTATCCGAGCGCGCAGCCGTCCTTGCGCGGATCAGAACCGCCGATCAGCACGCCGCGCTGCCAGTCGATGCCGATCGCCTGCGCGCCGCCCCACGGCGACGGGGCTCGTACCACATCATGGCGGCGTGCCCGCAGGCCGTCGACCGTCGCTTCCGGAAGCCCCCGCTCCACCACGGCGCTGTCCCCCAGAAAGAACGCGCGCGGTGCGTCGATCGCCGCCTGCACGTCCATCCCGTAGTCGACCATGTTGGTGATGACCTGCGCGTGGCCCATGGGCTGGTAGTGCGCGCCCATGACACCGAACGACAGCTCGCAACGGCCGTCGCGGAAGGCGAGCGCCGGGATGATGGTGTGCATCGGACGCTTGCCGGGGCCGAACGTGTTGGGATGGTCGGGATCGAGCACGAAACACGCGCCGCGGTTGGTGAGCATGATGCCGGTTTTCTCCGTGCAGATGCCGACCCCGAACGTGGAATAGAGCGTGTTGATGAGGGAGACCGCCATGCGGTCACGATCCACGACCGTGAGATAAACGGTGTCGTCGCCCGGCGACGGAGCACGCGGCAACGGCACGCGCGTTGCGCGGTCGATGCGGGCGGCGAGCTTCGCCGCGAAATTCTTATCGAGCAGGTCCAGCGGCGAAACCCGCATGGCGGCGGGATCGGCGATGTGCGTATCGCGCACGGCATAGGCAAGACGCGCCGCCTCGAGCGCGAGATGGAATCGGTCGGTGCCGAGCGGATCCAACGCGGCGAGATCGAAGCGCTCGAGGATGTTGAGCAGCACCAGCGCCGTGAGACCCTGGGTATTGGGCGGCAGCTCCAGCACGTCGAGCCCGCGATAATTCGTGGCGATCGGCGCGACCACCTCGCCGCGATGGCGGGCGAAATCCTCGGCGGCAAGGAAGGAGCCTCGCGCGGCCACCGTCGCCACCATGTCCTGCGCGAGCGGACCCTCGTAGAAGGCGCGCGGTCCCTGCGCCGCGATCATCTTGAGCGACTGCGCCAGCGCCGGCAACCTGACCACATCGCCCTCGGCGGGGGCGCGGCCGTCGAACAGGAGATGACGCGCGGCACCGGCATCCGCGCGCAGCTTGCCGACGGCCTGCGCCCAGTCCCAGGCGATGCGCGCTGCGACGGGAAACCCGCTTTCGCCGTAATGGATCGCGGGCGCGAGGACGCGGTCGAGGGAAAACCGGCCGTGCGCCGCGAGGATCGCCGCCCAGGCATCGATCGCGCCCGGCACCGTCACCGCATGGATCGAGTCGGGGGCGATCATGCGCATGCCCTGCGCCAAGAGCGCGTCGAGCGATGCGCGCGAGCCGGCGCGGCCGGAGCCGTTGTAGCCCCACACCGGCCGGTCCGGCGCGTGGATCATGGCGAAGCAATCGCCGCCGATGCCGGTCATGTGCGGCTCGACCACGCACAGCACCGCCACCGCGGCGACGGCGGCATCGGCGGCATTGCCACCCGCCCGCAGCGTCTCGATGGCGACCCGGCTCGCCAATGGATGCGAGGTGGCCGCCATGCCCTCGCAGGCGATGACCGGCGAGCGGCCCGGCAGCTGAAAATCGCGGCTCATGGCTGTTGTCGCGCTGTTACGCTATTCGTGATCGGCACTGTCGCCAACAAGGAGAGACGCGATGACACTGACGCTTGCCCAGGCCCGTAGCATTCTCGACAAGACGCTCGCGGTCGCGCGCGAAAAGAAGTTCAAGCCGCTCGGCGTGGCGGTCGTCGACAACCGCGGGGCGCTGCGCGCCTACGCCGACGAGGACGGCAGCCCGATCATGCGGTCCAAGATCGCGTCCGGCAAGGCATTCGGCGCGGTCGCGTTCGGCACCGGCTCGCGCCGCCTGCACCAGATCGGCGTCGAGCGCCCGCACATGGCGGCCGCGCTCATCGAGATGTCCGGCGGCACGCTCGTGCCGGTCCCAGGCGGCGTACTCATGCGCGACAAGAGCGGTGCCCTCGTCGGCGCGGTGGGCGTCTCCGGCGATACCTCCGACAACGACGAGATCGCGGCGATTGCCGGCATCGAAGCGGCGGGTTTCACCGCGGAGACCGGCGGGTAATCCCACGACGTCACCGGAGGCTCCAGGCGCGCCCGGCGTCAAGCCGGCGCCCGGTCCCGATGTTCGAGCACGAGGGTTTCCTCGCGCGCCGGCCGAATCGAGATGCCGGCGAGGACATCGACGAAGCTGAGCACCGTCAGCAGCAACAAGGTTGAACTTGCTGCCCGCGGCATCAGCAAGAGCTCGGCCGCCATGGCGAGGAACAGGATAAACGAAAGCACGTGGTCCATGATCGATTTCCCGCCCGGACGCGCGGCTTTGACCACCTCGACGTAAAGCAGGAGCATGCCGATCGCGACGATCAGATCGCCGGTGGTCACCGTAATGCTGCGGTCGAATACCGGCGGCATGGTGGGCGCCGACATCAGCGGAATGGTGAAGACCGGATCGGTGAGCGGGATGTTGAGCAGAAAGATGACGATGTTGAAGAACGCAAACGGGAGCAGCAGCAGGGGAAACGAGATCAGGTACATGGCGGTGGCTTTCTTCGCGCGTGGCGTTGCCGGCACAAAGTCTAGCAGCGGAACAAGGGTGGGCAAAGGTGCAAGCCTACGCGACTGCTCCCGCGCGAGCGGGACGCGCGGGGGCGTCGAACGGCTGGTGCAAAGCATGAGAGCGCCGACGGATCGCCGTGCGGCGCTCTCCAAAGCAGCGCGGGCACGAGGCGGTTCGCGCCTGTGCCCACGGCAGATCGCCTGAAGATCAAGAAGGCGCTCAGGCTTCCTTCTTCGACTTGAGCACCTGGCGGCCCCGGTACATGCCGGTCTTGAGATCGACGTGATGCGGCCGGCGCAGTTCGCCGGAATCCTTGTCCTCGACGTAGGTCGGACGCGCGAGGGCGTCGGCGGAACGGCGCATCCCGCGCCGCGAAGGCGATGTTTTTCGTTTCGGGACGGCCATGGTCCTGCTCCTGATCTCGCTCGTGGTGTGGCGCCGGGCGCCCTGGAAAACTGGGCTTATAGAGGATCGCCCGGGTAAAGGCTAGCGCCGCATCCGCGCCCCGCGCCCCCTGCTACTGCCTTGAAGCACCGGCGGTTTTGGCACAGTACGCGAGGGCGGCCTGGGCCGCGCCGCGCGTTTCGTAAATGCCGGCGAGCCGGCGCACGGCCGGTCCCGGCTGCTTGGCGCTGCGGCGGCGCGGATTCGGCAAGACCGCGGCCAGCAGCGCGGCCTCGCGCGCGCTCAACGCGCGTGCCGTCTTGTTGAAGGCGTAGCGGCTTCCGGCCTCGGCGCCGTACTGCCCGTTCGGACCCCATTCCGCGATATTGAGATAGATTTCGAGCACGCGCCGCTTCGGCAACACGAGGTCGATCCACAGCGCGAGCGGAAACTCCAGTCCTTTGCGCACAAAGCTGCGCCCATGCCACAGGAACAGGTTTTTCGCGGTCTGCTGGGTGATGGTGGAGACGCCCCTCGCCTCGCTGATGTCGGCATCCTCCAGCCGCTCGCTGATTTCCCGCCAGTCGATGCCGCGGTGACTGCAGAAGCGCCCGTCCTCCGACGCGATGACGGTGACCGGCAAGGCCGGCGCCATGCGATCGAGCGGAACGAAGCTGTGCTCGACGCGCGCGCCGGTCGCCCAGCGCCAGAGCATCGGGGTCGAGACCGGATTGACCACGCGATAGAGCGGCACGAGCAGATAAGGCAGCAGCAGCACGACCAGGATCGCAATCACCACGGCCCATGCCAGGCGCAAGAGTGGACGGCGCAGGGAGCGTGATTGTGTTGCGGCGGGCATCGCCCGCGAGCGTAGCGCGGATGGCGCAGCGGCGAAATCCGCGATCGTTCCCCGCGCGGCCGGCGACCGCCGCGTCGGCGGCTGCCCTTCGCCATACCTTGCGCACGCGAAGGTCTCGGTGCCGCCTTACCTCATCGCAAAGTGGAAAGAGTCCGGTTGCCCGAACTCTTCCGTTCTCAAGATGCGAAGCGAATCGCTCAGCAGTACGGAGCCGTTTGCGCACCGGAACTGTCGTAGTGCGGGATGCATTGCTGGGCGAACGAAGCAGTGGCCCCCGTCAACGACACGGCGACGGTGCTCAGTGCGAGGCCGCCGGCCAGCGCCAGGCCAAGCACAAACTTGGCGAGCGCGAATTTCACTGTCGTCTTCATGTTCATTCTCCATTGTTCTTTCGTGCCCCGCCGAAATGAGCCGCCAAGACCAATATTGCAACGCACAATCTTTTGAGCGGAGCGTGAAGAGCGCGCCCATAAAATGTCGTTAAATCAGCACGATAAAGACCATCTTCGACTTCGCTCAGGTACGGCTGCACCGCACCATTCCGATGCGCTTCCGACCGATCCTGGTCGCGTCGGTTCGTCAAGTCGGCACCCGACGGCGGTCGATGCCGACGGCTGCGTAGCCAATCTCGACCCACGCGCATTGCTCCCCGTCGCCGGCCGCTGGTAAACCAGAGCGATGCAACGACCCGCCTGGAGGACATCCATGGCCAAGGACGCGATCGTCTCGCAGGAGCTCGCGGACAAATTCAAGACCGAAAAGGATTCGCCCTATCTGCGCTTCGTGCGCGGCGAGGGGCTCGACATCATCAGCGCACAGTACGTGCCGAACCTGCGCACCGCCGAATTGAAGCCGTGGGCGCGCAAGAGCGGCAAGGGCGTGTTCATCAACCACGAGGCCTCGCGCACCTCCAACGACTGCTACGTCTGCGAGATCGCGCCGGGCCGCAAGCTCGAGCCGCAGCATCATCTGTTCGAAGAGATGATCCTGATCCTGTCCGGCCGCGGTTCGACCACCGTGTGGAACGACGCCGGTGCGCGCGTCACCTTCGAATGGAAGGCGGGCGCGATCTTCGCCATCCCGCTCAATTGCTGGTACCAGCACTTCAACGGATCGGGCCAGGAACCGGTGCGTTATGTCGCCGTCACCAATGCGCCCTCGGTCATCAACCTCTACGACGACATCGATTTCGTGTTCAATCACCGGCACGATTTCGTCAACCGCTTCTCCGGCGAGGCCGACTATTACAGCGCCAAGGGCGAGCAGATCGGCTTCCTGCTGCAGACCAATTTCGTTTCCGACGCGGTCAACCTGCCGCTGATCGCCGCCAAGGAGCGCGGCGCCGGCGGCGGCCATATCCGCTTCAACATGGCGCGCGGCTCGATCGCCAGCCACATCTCCCAGTTCCCGGTCGGCACCTACAAGAAGGCGCATGCGCATGGGCCGGGCGCCCACGTCATCGTGCTCTCGGGCGAGGGCTACTCGCTGATGTGGCCCGAGGGCGAGGAACCGCGCCGTTACGACTGGCAGGTCGGCACCCTGATCGTTCCGCCCAACGCCTGGTTTCATCAGCATTTCAATTCCGGGCCGACGCCCGCTCGCTATCTCGCGTTCAAGCACTGGTCGCCGCGCAATGCGCAGGGTGTCCCGATCTCGTGGATCTCGCGGCGGCTCGGCGGCACCCAGGTCGACTACGCCGACGAGCATCCGCTGGTGCGGCGCATGTTCGCCGAGGCGCTCGCCCGGCATGGAACGCCCTCACGCATGGACGATATCTACGCGGCTGAACTCCCGAATCTGCCGCCGAAGGCGGCGTGAGCATGGCCCGGCAAAGGAGACGACCGGCAAGCCGCCTGCCCTACATCCTGGCCAACGTGCGCCTGCGGCTCGGGCTGTCGATCGCCACTCGGGATCGCCGTGACGCTGGCGTTGTCGCTGTCCGAGTGGCGAACATCGGCCCGCATTGTCCTGGGCTGGGATGCCGGGGTCGCCCTCTATCTCGTGCTCACCTACGTCCTGATGGCACGCTCGACCATCCAGCACATTCGCGACCACGCCGCGCAGGACGACGAGGGACGCTTCGCCATTCTGGTTCTCACGGTGCTTGCCGCGCTCGCCAGTCTGGCGGCCATCGTTGCCGAACTCGGCATCGGCGAGGGCGGCAAGCGCACCGGAACGCAGCTCGCGCTGGCGACGGTCACCATCTTTCTGTCCTGGACCTTCATCCACACCATCTTCGCGCTCAACTATGCCCACGACTATTACGGCGAGCACGGCGCCAAGCGCAGCGGGCTCAAATTCCCCGACGACGCCGATCCCGACTACTGGGACTTCGTCTATTTCTCCTTCGTCGTCGGCATGACCTGCCAGGTCTCCGACGTCGCGGTGGCGTCACAGCCGATCCGCCGCACCGTGATCGCCCACGGCGTCGTCTCGTTCTTCTTCAATACGGCGTTGCTGGCGCTCACCGTGAACATCGCAGCGAGTGCGATCTGACCTGACGGCGCCGGATGGACCCCCTGCCCTCGCCACGGTTCAGCCCGCGACCGGCCCATTGTTAATAACAATGAAATAACAATGACGGCCCCGATCCTAAAATGGCATAAGCCATTGGAAATACTAGATTTATTTCCACGCAGCGAGTATTCAGAACCCTCCCCGCTAACAATAGAACAATAGCAAGCACGCCTACGCCAAGCATCCACGCCAGCCCCGCCAAGAGTGACAAACACATCCGCCCGGCGGAGCCGGGTGATGTCGGTCGGGCGCATGTCTGGATTACGGCTGTTTGTACAAGATTCGGGTTACACGAGTCAAATCAGGATTGCGGCCGGGCCGTTCGTCCGCCATGGAAATTTATCGTCCGCCATGGAAATTTATGCCGATTTTACCTTGCTTTTGCCACGCCGTGGAACCCGTGCCGCCGCGATCGCGTTCTATCGCACGGTAATGGGATGGGCCTGAGCGCACATGGAAAAGATCCTGCTGCTGTGTCTCCTGGTGGGGGTCATCGGGGTGCTTGCTGAACTTTCGACGGCCGCACAGCCGCGCCAGTAGCGCGGCGCGGCCGTTCTTCTTCCCGTCTGATCCGGCCTTCGTGGCGAACGGCTGACGCCGGTTTCGCCTATTCGCGCTATTCCGCCGCGGTGCGTCCGGCGCCGCCGTGGCCGAAGCGGCGCTCGATATAGTCGATCACCATCTGCTTGAAATCGGCGGCAACGGTCGCGCCGCGCAAGGTCACCGCCTTCTTGCCGTCGATGAAGACCGGCGCCGCCGGCTGCTCGCCCGTTCCCGGGAGCGAAATCCCGATGTCGGCGTGCTTGCTCTCGCCCGGTCCGTTGACGATGCAGCCCATGACCGCGACGTTGAGCGTCTCCACACCGGGATACTGCCGCTTCCACGCCGGCATCGACTCGTGGATGAAGCTCTGGATGTCGCGGGCGAGCTCCTGGAACGTGGTCGAGGTGGTGCGGCCGCAGCCCGGACACGCCGCCACCAGCGGCACGAACACGCGGAACCCCATGGTCTGCAGGATTTCCTGCGCCACCTTCACCTCGAGCGTGCGGTCGCCGCCGGGCTCGGGCGTGAGCGAAATGCGGATGGTGTCGCCGACGCCCTCCTGCAGCAGGACGCTGAGCGCCGCGGCCGATGCCACGATGCCCTTGGAGCCCATGCCGGCCTCGGTGAGCCCGAGATGGAGCGCGTAGTCCGACCGCCGCGCGAGGTCGAGATACACCGCGATCAGATCCTGCACCGCGGAGACCTTGGCGGACAGGATGATGCGGTCGCGCGGCAGTCCGATCTCCTCGGCGCGCGCGGCCGAGAGCAGCGCCGACTGCACCATCGCCTCGCGCGTGACCGCGCGCGCTTCGATCGGGGCCGGCGAGCGCGCGTTCTCGTCCATCAGGTGGGTCAGCAGTTCCTGGTCGAGCGAGCCCCAGTTGGCGCCGATGCGCACCGGCTTGCCGTGCTTGGCCGCGGTCTCGACGATGGCGCCGAACTGCCGGTCCTTCTTCTCCTTGAAGCCGACATTGCCCGGGTTGATGCGGTACTTGTCGAGCGCCTCGGCGCAGGCCGGATGATCGGCCAGGAGCTTGTGGCCGATGTAGTGGAAGTCGCCGACGATCGGCGCGTTCACGCCCATCTTGAGCAGGCGCTCCTTGATGTGCGGAACCGCGGCCGCCGCCTCGTCGCGATCGACGGTAATGCGCACGATCTCGGAACCCGCGCGCGCCAGCGCCGCCACCTGCCGCACTGTTCCGTCGATATCGGCGGTATCGGTATTGGTCATGGACTGCACGACGACGGGGGCGCCGCCGCCGACCAGCACCCCGCCGACATCGACGGCCACCGACCGTCGTCGTTCCTGCGGTCCGGCTTCGGTCATCTGTGGGCTCCTCTGCGCTCGAGCGCCTTGCGCTCCGTCGGATCGCCAAGGCGTTCCAGCTTCTTCTCGCATTTTCCGGCCCCCTCTCGGGTTAAAATGGGCACGGGGTAGCCGAGAATAAAGCTCCTGGGGAAGTGCCAGACTGGGCTCGCGGCGTCAACGTGGCCGGTTCACCAGCACGAGGCCGGCCACCACCAGCGCGGCCGCGAGCGCGAAGGCCGGCGTCAGCGGATCGCCCAGCACCACGTGGCCGGCCGCAATCCCGAATAGCGGGGTCAGGAAGGTGAACACGGCGAGCCGGCTCGCGGAATAGCGCTGAATCAACGCGAACCAGGCGAGGAAGGTGACCGCCACCACCCAGCCCGTCTGGTAGAGCAGCGAACCCAGGGCGACCGCGGAGGGCGTCCCGACCACCCGCTCGCCTGCGACCTGCGCACACAGCGCCAGCATCGGCGCGGAGACGATGAGCTGGTAGAGCAGCGTCTTTTCGTACGACACGCGCACCAGACGCGTGGCCTTGACCAGCAGCGTGGTCGCGGCCCAGGCCGCGCCGGCGAGGACGAGCATCAGGTCGCCGATCAGCTCGTGGGGATTGCCGCCGGGCGTCGGCACACCGAAGGCGACCACCATGCCGGCAAACGACAGCACCAATCCCGCCCACTGCCAGCGATCGAAGCGGTCGCCGGGAAGGAGCCAGCGCGCGCCGATGACGACGATGAACGGAGCGGTGTAGAGAAACAGCGATGCGCGGCTCGCGCTCGTCCACACCAGGCCGCGATAGATCAGCAGGAATTCGAGCCCGAACAGCACGCCGGCAATGATCCCGGGCACCAGCGTCCCGTCCGGCTCCATCAACTTCACGCCGCGGGCGCGCGCCCAGGCGACGACAATGAGCGCGCCGAAGGTCGAGCGAAACGCGGCCTGGATGAGCGGCGGAATCTCCGGCAGCGCGAGCTTCACCGCCACCTGATTGAAGCCCCAGCTCAGGCACAGCACGACCGCAAGCGCGGCTGCCGCGGCATCGAGCGGCCGTGCCACGGCGGACGCGGGAGCGCCAACGACGGCGGCGGAAGAAGCTGTGCCCTGTCCGTCGTCTGGCGTCTGCCTTGCGTCGTCGCCACGCCGCATCAGGCCGCGCCGCAATGGGTGCAGACGCCGGTGAGCTCGAGCACCGGGGATTTGGGCGTGAACCCGACGGCGCGCGCCGCCGACGTGAGCGTCGCGGTGACGTCGGCCGACGACGCCTCGCCGACCGCGCCGCAGCGTTCGCAGATCAGAAACACCACCAGCGCCCCGGCGGCATGATTGTGGACGCAGGCAATGAAGGCGTTGCGGCTCTCGATCCGGTGCACCAGCCCGTTCTGGCGCAGAAACTCGAGCGCGCGGTAGGCGGTGATCGGGGCCGGGCGCGGCCCCCGGGGGGCGAGCTGGTCGATGATCTCGTAGGCGCCGAGCGGCTTGTGGCTGGCCAGCAGGGTGCCGAGCACCTTGCGGCGGATCGGGGTCAGGCGCTGGCCGCGTTCGGCGCACAGCGCCTCGGCCACCGCCATGGCGTCGGTCGAACACTGGTCGTGGTCATGATCCGGGGCCGGGAAAACCGGCGCCGGTGCGGCCGTCGACGGCTTCCGGGGCGATTTAGCTTTGGACATGGGGAGACTTTACCCGTTTTGGGCGTGTTGCGGCCTTGCTGCACTGCCATAATTAATATTGCATTGCAGCAATCCTATCCCCACATTGGGTGCCCCACCGTCGAGGGGCCTCGCATCGGCAGGGCGTGAATGTTTCCAATCTTGCTCGCAAACCTTGTGACTCAGGTGATGACCGCTCGCACCCCGCCGCGCCGGGAGCGGCGGCCGGGACGGGTGCGGAAGGGGCGGCGCAAACCCATCAATCTCGGGCTGCAGGGCGGCGGCGCCCACGGGGCGTTCACCTGGGGCGTCCTCGACCAGTTGCTCGACGACGGCCGCCTCGAGATCGAGGGTATTTCAGGCGCTTCGGCGGGCGCGGTGAACGCGATCATGCTGGCCGACGGGCTCGCGCGCGGGGGACCCGACGAGGCGCGCCAGCGGCTTGCCGATTTCTGGCGCGCGGTGAGCGTCGACGGCCACCTGCCCGACCTGCAACGCGGCGTGGTCGAGCGCCTGTTCCCGTTCGTGCCGCGCGAGGGGCTGTGGTTCGGCGCGATGTCGCGCATGTTGTCGCCGTATGATCTCAACCCGCTCAACATCAATCCGCTCAAGGACGTGATCGAACGCTTCGTCGACTTCGAGGCGATGCGCGCCCACCACGGGCTCGACCTGTTCATCTCGGCCACCAACGTCCACACCGGCGAGCTGCGGGTCTTCGAGCGCGCGGAAATCAGCCCGGAAGTGGTGATGGCCTCGGCCTCGCTGCCGCTCCTTTTCCGCGCGGTCGACATCGACGGGGTGCCCTACTGGGACGGCGGCTACAGCGGCAATCCCGCCGTCATCCCGTTCCTGCGCACGACCGCGAGCGAGGACGTGCTGATCATTCAGATCAATCCGCGCGAGCGCCGCAAGGTGCCGACCAACACGCGCGAGATCATGAGCCGCGTCAACGAGATCAACTTCAACGCGTCGCTGCTGTCGGAGCTGCGCGGGGTCGCCTTCGTCAACCGCCTCATCGACGAAGGACGCCTGCCGCGGGGAACACGGGAGGGGGAATTCCGGCGGCTCAAGCTCCATCGCATCGTGATGGAGGACGTCGGCGACACGTTCGGCGCCCGCAGCACGCTCAAGACCGACTACGAATATTTCGAGACATTGCGCAAGCTCGGCCAGCGCGCCACCCGGCGCTTCCTCGACCGGCATTTCAACGATATCGGGCGCAGGAGCACGATCGACATCGCGGACAAGATCGAGGCCGAGCTGGCGGAGAC
>CAVRXD010000018.1:0-75792 GCA_963725065.1 uncultured Alphaproteobacteria bacterium | reverse complement strand
ACGAGGAATGTGCGACTGATGGCGCAAAGGTCCGGTAGTGCTGATCTGCCGCTGCACGGCGGACAGGTGCCGAAATGGCTGGCGGACCGTATGACCCGGCTGGGCGCGGTAATGACCGAGGCCGTCGTGCACCACTACGGACGCGACGAGCTTCTGCGCCGACTGGCAAATCCGTATTGGTTTCAGTCCTTCGGCGCCGTCATGGGGATGGACTGGCATTCCTCCGGCATTACGACGAGCGTCATCGGCGCGCTCAAGCGCGGGCTGACGCCGCTGCAGAACGAGCTCGGCATTCACGTCTGCGGCGGCCGGGGGAAATATTCACGCCAGACGCCGGGCGAACTCATCGCGATCGGGGATCATGTGGGCTTCGACGGCGGCAAGCTCGCGCAAGCCAGCCGTCTCGTGGCCAAGGTCGATAGCGCCGCCGTGCAGGACGGCTTCGATCTCTACCTGCACGGTTTTGTCGTCACCGATGACGGCCACTGGGCCGTGGTGCAGCAGGGCATGAACGGCGAACGCCGGCAGGCACGCCGCTATCATTGGCTCTCGGAGGGGCTGACAAGCTTTGTGGACGATCCGCACGCTGCGATCGATGGCGTCGGCCAGGGCGAGATCGTCAACCTTGCCGACCGGCGCGCGGCGAGATCGCGCGGTGCGCAGCTCGATCTGCTTTCGTCCCTGGGGCCGGATCGGATCGTGAGCGAACTCGCGCGGCTTGAAGGTCCCGCGCGGCAGGCGCAGGTGCAGCCGCTGCTGCCTCACCTGGTGATGCCGGCGCACCACGACGTCCGCCCCGAAGACGTGGTCGCGCACCGGCTGCACGGGAATCTGGCCGCGGCGGCCGACCGGGGTCCGGCGGATTTTTCCGAGCTGCTGCTGACGCCGGGCGTGGGCGCGCGGACCGTCCGCGCGCTGGCGATGGTGGCCGAAGTCGTGCACGGCGCCCCGTGCCGGTTCAGCGATCCCGGGCGGTTCTCGTTTGCGCACGGCGGCAAGGACAGGCACCCGTTCCCGGTGCCGCTCAAGGTTCTCGATGAGACCATCAAGGTGTGGAAGTCGGCCGTTCAGAAGGCGAAGCTGGGCTGCGATGAGGAGCTTGGCGCACTGCGGCGGCTCGACGACCAGGCCCGTGAGCTCGAGCGCCACGCGACCGGTCCCGCGCTCGACGACCTGATCGCGGACGAACGGCAGCGCTCACACTCATACCGGGGGCGATCCGTGTTCGGATGGGAGCAACCGCCCGCGAGCGGCCCGCAGGCCCACGCGATGGCGCGGGCAGCATCCAGGCGGCGATAGTCCCGGCCGGCGCGCCGGCGCCATGCGTCAAACACGCCGCCCGAACAACACGATCGCCGCGACCGGGATCAGCAGGCCCAGCCCCGCCGCGGTGATCAACAGCGGACCGAGCTCTGTATAGTTGCCGCGGCCGACCACGAAGATCTCGTTGAGATACCTGGTTTGCAGCTGGCCTGCGACCAGCGCCATGTTCATCAGCGACGCCATGAGAGCGAACCAGGTCGCCCGGTGGCCCGCGGGCGCATAGAAGGCGACCAGGGTCAGGAGCGGAATCATGCTGATCTGGGCAAACGGGGAAGATGTCGCAGCATCGACCACGGCGATGGTGCGGGCGCCGAATCCGAACGTCGCTTCCGTCCAATGATGGAGGCCGTAGAACAGTCCGATATTGGGGAGCGACAGCACCGCACCTGCTACTGCGAGCCAGAACAAGATTGCGGTGACGGAGTATTCGGTCAGCTGCTTGCTGAACAGCCACATGGCCGCGATGGCGATGATCGCCGCGGTCTGGCGCAGCGTGCCGTAGAACGCCTCGTCGAACTGAAGCTGGTCCAGCGTCCACCAGAAATAGCCGTCGCCGACCGAAGGCGTTGCCCGGAACGCGAAGATGATGATGCTGGTGAACAGGATGGCGCGGCGGGTCTTCGAATCGAGCTCCTTGGTCACGAACACCAGCATGGTGCAGATCACCACCATCGAGAGCGCGAAGATCAGCTCTTGTCCGAACGGAACGGATCCGAGCGCAAGGCCGAGGATCGCCGCGCCGAACGCTATGCCGCCGCCGAGAATGCGCCAGTCGAGCGGCCGACGTTCGCTCGTCTCCAGCCCGATCAGCAGCACGCCGATGACCGAAACCGCCGGGACCACCAGTCCCAGCAGAAATACCGTCTCGCGGGTGAGCGCGCTTGCGAGCCAGCCGGACAGTCCGGCGACCGCCAGGATGCCAAACGACAGCGACAAGCGACCGATCACCTGGACCATACCGAGGTCGGCGCGTACCGCCTCCTCCGGCCGAGGGGTGCCGGCGGCATCACGACGGGCAACGACTTCGGTCGACATCGCGTCGGCGACCACGTCCTGGATGACGGTGCCGATCACGATCAGCATCGCGCCAAGGATATAGAGCTGATCCGGAGGAGCGAACCCGATCCATCCGCCGGCGGCCCCGGCGAGGGTCAGCATGCCGGACGCGGTGGCGGCGGCGCCGATGAGGACGTAAGCCTTGCGTTGCGAGCCGAAGATGGGGACGCAATCCACCAACTCGCCGAACACCATCTTGACGGTCCACGGCAGGCTGAGCCACACCGCGATGCCCGCGAGCTCGGCCGGGCTCAGCGTCAACCGCTCCTTGATCCACATGTCGCGGCTGACGTCGATCAGTCCCAGCGCGCCGTAGGCGAAATAGATCATCGCCAGCGGCAGGTAGCTCAGCCGGAAGCCCCGGATTGGCCGCAACAGCGCCGACAGCCAGAACAGGCTGGCCGCCTTGCTCGCAGACTGCGCGGTTCGAGATGTTTCAGCGGAACTCGGAGATTGGTTCATGCATGGCAACGGTGTGCGGCCGGCTTTATCGTCGCATGGTGCCACTCCAGCCGCCGGGATGGCAGCCGCGACATATCCGAGCTTGGCGCCAAATAGCAAATGGCCCAGATAGCCAGGTAATTCGTGGCCGAAAACGGCTGGCAGCGCGTTTCCGGTGGTCTGGGAACGCGCCGCCGCGGCAGCAGGAATTGGATCGTCGTTCATGGAAAACCGGTCGAGGGAAAGCGCTGCATCCTCTGCTGTCGCGGTTGTGATGGTCATGGGCGTATCGGGGTCGGGCAAGTCGACGGTCGGAGCGCTGCTCGCGTCGCGCCTTCGGTGGGAGTTCGAGGACGCGGATTGGTTTCATCCGGCCTCCAACGTCGACAAGATGCATCGCGGCATCCCGCTCACGGACGAGGATCGCTGGCCTTGGCTGGCGGCGGTCGCTGGCTGGATCGACAACACGCGCCTTGCGGGTAGACACGCCGTCATCGCCTGCTCCGCGCTGAAGCGCCGCTACCGGGATGTTCTGATCGGCAGTCGCGTCGACGTCCGCCTGGTCTACCTGAAAGGCGACGAGACGCTCATCGCACGTCGTATTGCCACCCGTCATGAGCATTTCATGCCGCAAAGTTTGCTGCACAGTCAGTTTGACGCGCTTGAGGAGCCAGGAGCGGATGAAAATCCGGTGGTTATCTCGATCGAACCGGAGCCGCGCGAGATCGTGGCGCAGATTTTAACCGCGCTGCGCTTGTCCGGCGAAGCGGTCCCGCCCGAGCAAGCGAACGGACCGGTGGGAAGCCGCCGGGATGCCTGATGCATTCCGTCCTGATTGCTGCAAAAATTGACGGCGCTGCAATTCACCCCGGTGTCGGGTAGAATTTGGCGTCGAGAGTGGCAGGCAGATGAAAAGTTCCGAAGGACGCGAGGATTCGACCCACACAGCCGGCGCGCCGCTGGCGGACTCCGGTATCATCAAGCACTATCACGCCCACATCTATTACGATCCGGTATCGAGCCGCGACCGGGCCGCCCGTTTGCGGGAAAGGGTTGCGGCGGCATTTCCGGAGGCGACGCTCGGACGCTGGCACGACGCGCTGGTCGGCCCACACCTGCAATCGATGTATCAGATTGCCTTTCCATGCACGCTGCTGGCTTCGTTCTTGCCATGGCTGATGCTCAATCGGGATGGTCTGACCATCCTCCTTCATCCCGGGACCGGTGATGCCTACGCCGATCACACCGACCACGCAGTCTGGTTCGGCGCCGTGCTGCCGCTTCGGCTGGATGTTCTGCGCGCCGCGTCGTAGTCGCGCCGCGCGGTCAGCCGTCGAGGAAACCGCCGCGAAAATAAATCAGGGGATCGCCGCTGCCGCGTGCCACGAGGTCGACCACCCGGCCGATGGCTATGGTGGTCGCATAGTGCTCGATGGTCTTCTCCAGCACGCAATCGAACACGCCGATGGCATCGTCGAAAACCGGGGCGCCCGAGGTCAGCGTGCCCCAGCGTCCGGGCTCGAAGCGGGCGGAGCCCTTGGCCGCGGACTTACCCGCGAACGTGTCGGCCAGTGCGCGTGCGTCGCGGCCGAGATAATTGATCGCGAAGTGGCGCCCGTGCAGGACCGCGCCCAGGGCTGCCGTCTTGCTGTCGATTGAAACCAGCATGGAGGGAGGATCGGCGCAAATGTGGGTCGCCGACAGTCCGAGGAAGCCGGCCGGGCCGTCCGCGCCTTGCGCGGTGACGATCGTGGCGCCGACCGCGCGCTGACCCAGGACGCGCCAAAACGTCTTCGCATCGATCACCGTCGACGACATGGGATGACTTTGAGTCTGGTCAGTCATGACTTCTCCTGGTGGCAATCGCAGTCGCGACGCTACACGCGCGGACGCCGCCGATAAAGGCGGAATCCGCCGCGGATTGCGAACTCAACGGCTGGGTGTGGCGATTGTGGTGCCGGCGACATCGGTTTCGGCCAGGAATTTCAGTATGCGTTGCACGACCGGTCGGACGGTTTCCGAGGCGAGTGCATCGCCGGTCAACTCGTGACGCGACGCTTCCGGCAAATCAACGATCAGCTTCGCCGGCCCCTGGATCTCATCGAACCGCGCCTGGATGGCCGCGGTGTCGACGACCATGTCCTGGTCGGTATAGATGATGAGGATCGGCATCTTGAGCGTGCCGAGATGAACGGAACGCGCATGGTTGAGCAAGTCCATGAGCGCGACAATCGCTTGCGACGGGTAGTGAGTTGTCCAGAATTCGGCGTGGCCGCTACTGTCGGGATGGAAGGAATATTCTTCGCCGATAAGGAGACGCGCGAGCACGCGGCCGAGCGGTCCGGAGATGAATCTCGCCCTCCAGTCTCGGATCGCGAAATTCGGCGACAACAGCACCACGGCCGCATATCCGGTGAGTTGTCCTCGATCGCCACCATCGTCACCAGCAGCGCGCCGGTCGAGGTTCCGATCAGGATCACGCGATCGCCGATTCTCCGTCCGATGGCCAGCGCTTCGCGGGCATCGTTCAGCCAGTCCTGCGGGGTGACCGTGGCGAATTCTGCCGATGTCGCGCGGCCGTGCGCGGCGAGCCGGGTAAGAAAGGCGTTGGCGCCGAGCGTGCCGGCGATGCTCTCGACGACCGGAGCGATATCCTTTCGACTGGCTGAGAATCCATGGATATAGACGAGCGACATTGGCGTCTTGTGGCGCGCCGTGGGGTGGTTCCAAATGACGGTCTTGGCCAGGCCGGGCTTCACTCCCGCGTGCGCGGCTTCGCTTCGGCTCAGGTAGGAGTCTATGTCGGGAGCCTTCGCGACCACACCGGCGATGTCGGAGGGCAGCGGCGTGAAGGGAAACAGCGGGCCTGACAGCATGGCGAGAGCGACGAGACAGACAAACAGGATGATCGCCGGGAGCCGCCATCTGCGGCTGATCAGCGGCATCCGATGTTCATCTGCTTCGCCGGAGGCCGCTTGCGCACCGCCTGATGGGCGGACGCCCCGCGGCTAAGCCAGCAGCGCTTGATCCGCGAACACCCGTGACCGATGTCTGGTGCAAGCGCACCGCACCGGAAAGTGAAATCCGTTCAAGCATCCGGGTTCCCGCCGGCGATCGTGCGGGACTTATCGGTGGTTTCTGTTGCAGCCGGATGACGGCATGCCGTTCCCTCGGGGCAGCGTGCGTGCGCCGGTTGGTCATCGGGATGTTATGCGGCTTCCCATAAACTCATGCGATTCGACTAACCACTCCTGGGACGATGCCATGATCACCATGACCAGAGCCGCACCAGAGCGGAGGATCAACAGAGGTTGCCGCGGCCGATGATGCAAGCAGCCAATGCGCTCAATGGGTGGCTCGCACTTCTTCTCGCTGGATTGCTGGAGATCGCGTGGGCTCTCGGGCTCAAGTACTCTGATGGCCTCACCAGGTTCTGGCCGAGTGTAACCATGATCGCGGCCATCGCGCTCAGCTTCGGCCTGCTCGCGCTCTCCTTGAAGTCCGTGCCTTTTGGGACCGCCTATGCCGTGTGGACCGGAATCGGAGCCGTGGGCACGGTGATCATCGGCATGGCGGCATTCGGCGAACCGGCCGATATATTCCGCGTGACATGCCTCGTCTTCATCATCGCGGGCATGGTGGGTCTGAACCTCGCCTCACATCCTTGAAGATCGCAACGCCGTCGCCTCTGGGCGAGCTCCTGATATCGGCAGGTCGATAATGCGGAATTGTCGAGAGCCATTCATGCGGCTGTCGCACAAATGTCGGGTCTCTGTCAGACGACGCGGGCAGCTTCCGCCGCGTGATTCGATGGCGGAGGCCCGATGGCAGTTACTATGCGTACCAGCGCGCTCACGCGGCGGCGCTTTCTCGCCGCAGGAGTGTCGTCAACGGCACTCGCCGCCGTCGGGATCGCAAAGCCTGCTCTCAGCCGCGCCGCCGACCGGCCCCTCATCACCCACGGCATCCAGTCCGGCGACGTCTCGACCGATGCAGCGATTGTGTGGGCGCGTGCGGACAGGCCGTCGCGCATGCTGGTCGAGGTCGCGACCACCGACAGTTTCAGGGATGTTCGCGCCGGCGTCTTCGTCGATGCTCTGCCGGAGACCGACTTCACCGCCAAGGCGCTGATCGAGGGTCTGCCGGCCGGGCAGGACATGTTCTATCGCATCAGGTTTCAGGACCATTCGTTCCCCACGCTTCTAAGCGCGCCGCAGATCGGGCGTTTCCGGACCGCCCCGAGCGAGCGGCGCAACGTCTCGTTCGTGTGGTCGGGCGACACCGCCGGCGGCTGGGGGATCGATGAGGCGCGCGGCGGGATGCGCACATATGCCACCATGCTGAAATGCCGGCCCGATTTTTTCATTCATTCCGGCGATCACATCTATGCCGACTGTCCGATTCATGCGGAGCGGAAGCTGCCGGACGGAGGCGTGTGGAAGAACATCGTGACCGAGGAGAAATCCAAGATCGCCCAGACGCTCGCGGAGTTTCGCGGCAACTATAAATACAATCTGCTCGACAAGAATCTGCTCGCGTTCAATGCCGAGGTGCCGCTGCTTGCGCAATGGGATGATCATGAAGTCACCAACGACTGGTGTCCGGGCGAGGCGCCCGGCTGGAGAGGCTACGTCGACAAGAGCATTCTCACGCTGACAGCGCGCGGATGCCGCGCCTTCCACGAATTCATGCCGATGCGCGAGACCCTGGCCGAAGCCGGGCGGATCTACCGCAAGGTCGCCTACGGGCCGTTACTCGATATCTTCCTGCTGGACATGCGCTCCTATCGCACGGCTTGCGGCGAGGACGACGCTGCCGCGGCGATCCTGGGGCCGGCGCAGATGTCCTGGCTCAAACGCGAGCTCATGAATTCGCAGGCGACCTGGAAAATCATCGCCGCCGATCTGCCGCTTGGCGTGGTGAGCGGCGATGCGGTTGCGCAAGGCGATGGCGCCCCGCGCGGACGCGAATGCGAGATTGCGGACCTCCTGGTCTTCATCAAGCATGCCGGGATTCGCAATACGGTCTGGATTACCGCCGACATGCATTACACCGCCGCGCACTATTACGACCCGAACGCGGCCGTGTTCCAGGATTTCGAGCCGTTCTGGGAATTCATCTCCGGCCCGCTCCATGCCGGCACCTGGCGTCCGCAACAGCTCGACAACACGTTCGGCCCACGCGCCGTTTTCCAGAAGGGATGCGGCAATGGCCAGCGCGACGACCTCGCGCCCTGCTTCGGGCTGCAATTCTTCGGCCACGTGGCGATCGACGGCGTCACCGAGGTCATGACCGTCACGCTCAAGGACGTCGACGACCACGCGCTCTGGTCGACCAGGATCGAGCCGCGGATGGAGAAATGGTCACGTGGCTCGGCGCGCGTGCGCAGCTAGAAATGGGGGTCGCGGGCATGAAAACGCGGCCACCCTCGGCGGATGCGCCGGTGTCACCCGGCTGTCATAGAGGCTGAATAGGTCTGAGCACCCGAACCATTGGAGTATCGCGAACATGCGCACAGTGCTTGCGGCCGCGGCCGGTATTGCGATTGCGATGGCGGCTTCGGCCGGTTCCGCGCAGACGGTCTATCCGATCGATCGGGCGGATATTTTGAGCGGTGCGCGCTTCGACTTCAAAGTCGAATTTGCAGGCCTCGCCGATCCGTCAAAGATCTCGATCACCTTGAACGGCAAGGACTACGCCCAGGTCTTCGGCAAGGCCGGCACGTTTGTCGAACGTGAGGCCGGCAAGGATCAGTCCGCGTTGCTCTTGCGCGACGTTTCGCTCGGGGACGCCGGCGTCTACAACATCCGCGCCACGGACGGAGCTGAGACCCGCGAACTTCGCTGGAATGTGTACGATACCGGGCCGCGCAAGGCGAAGAATGTCATCCTGTTCATCGGCGACGGCATGTCGCCCGCGCACCGTGTCGCGGCGCGCTTGCTCGCTAAGGGCATTGCGGAGGGGAAGGCGCTCGGTAAGCTCGCCATCGACGACATGCCGCACATGGCCCTGGTCGCGACGGCGGGCAGCGATTCGATCATCACCGACTCGGCGAATTCCGCCAGCGCTTATGCCACCGGCCACAAATCGGCGGTCAATGCCATGGGTGTCTATGCCGATCGTACGCCCGACCCGCTCGACGATCCCCGGGTCGAGACTGTCACCAGCCTGGCGCAACGCAGACAGGACATGGCGATCGGCATCGTCACCAATACCGAGATCGAGGACGCCACCCCCGCAGCCATGGTGGCGCATACCCGTCGGCGCACCGAATACGACCGTATTGTCGAGCAGTATTTCGCAGCCAAGCCCGACGTGCTCATGGGCGGCGGCAGAGCCAATTTCCTGCCGAAATCGGAGAACGGCTCGCGACGCAGGGATGAATCCGATTTCGTCGGCGCAATTTCGCGCGGCTGGTTACTCGCTTGCGCTGACCGGGCCTGAGATGGTCTCGGCGGCAAAAGATCCGGGCACAACCAAGCTGCTCGGACTGTTTACGCTCGGCAACATGGATGGTGCGCTCGACCGCAAATTCCTCAAAGGCGGGACCGTGGGCAAATTCCCCGAGCAGCCTGATTTGACCGAGCAGGTCGGCGCGGCGCTCGAGGTGCTGTCGAAAAATCCGTCCGGGTTCTTCCTGATGGTCGAATCCGGCATGATCGACAAGTACACGCACCTGCTCGACATGGAGCGCGCGGTGTACGACACGATCATGCTCGACAATGCGGTCAGGCTTGCCCGCGATTGGGCCGCCGCGCATGGCGACGATACTCTGATCCTGGTTATCGCGGATCACAACCATCCAATCGGGCTCCTTGGGACGATCGACGACGACATGACCAAGGAAACCCCGGCTCCGCTGCGCGAGCGCGTACGCGTATACGAGCGTGCCGGATTTCCCAACTATCCCGCGCCGGACGCCGAGGGCTATCCCGCGCGCGTGGACGTCAGCCGCCGCCTCGCCTTGTTCTCGGCCAGCCTCCCCGACCACTACGAGACGCTTCGCCCCAAGCTCGACAACCCGAACGAGCCCACGGTGGCGGGCAAGGACGCCAACACCTACGTCGCCAACGAGCGCTACAAGAGCGTTCCCGGTGCCGCGCTTCGGCTCGGCAACCTGCCGGCGATGATCAATGCCGACGTGCATTCCGGCGAGGACGTGATCCTGACCGCAACCGGGCCGGGCAGCGAGCGCGTGCGCGGGCAAATGGACAACACCGAGGTCTTCCGCGTCATCGCAGAGGCGCTGGGGCTGGGATCACTCGCTGCCAGCGAGCCGAAGCGGACTGAGGTAGTCCCGCGCCAGCAGTGAGCCCTGCATTGACGCCCTGAGCCAGCGGCGGCGTGCCTGCGCTTGCTCCGCATGGCGGCAAGCGGTAACCCGTCTGCATGCCGGCTCGCCTGTCGTCAGCGAACGTTGGTTTTCTGCGCGTTGCCATCCTCTGCGTGTTGCCGGCGCTTTCGATCATCGCGTTGCCGGCGAATGCCGCGCCGGCGGCAACGGTCGAAACGGCTGCCCAGGAGATTGTCGGGCTTGCGACCTCGAGCGGCAGCACGCTGCAGACGAGGGTGCTTCGACCGCCGGGGCCGTGGCCGTTCCCGCTTGCCATCGTCAGCCATGGTTCGCCCGCCGATGCCGCCCAGCGCCCCAGCATGGAGATACCGACGTTTCCCTCGGTATCGAATTGGCTGCTTGCGCGTGGATACATGGTCGGGCTGCCGCTCCGCCGCGGCTATGGGCAGACTGGCGGCCCGTGGCTGGAAAACTTCGGATCGTGCAGCAGCCCCGACTACTATCGCGCCGGGTTGACCACGGCCCAGGACATCCGGACGGCGATCGACTATTTCCGCGGTCGCACCGAAGTGCAGCGCGATCGTATTCTCTTGATCGGCTGGTCGGCTGGCGGTTGGGGATCGCTCGCGGCCGCGAGCCAAAGTCCGCCCGGCGTGTTTGCCGTCATCAATTTCGCCGGCGGTCGCGGCGGCGGGCATCCGCAGGTCGGCAACTGCGCGCCGCAACGTTTGATCGACGCGGCCGCGCGCTATGGTTCGACCGCCCGCATTCCCACGCTGTGGCTCTATGCGGCCAACGACTCGTTTTTCGCGCCGGCTCTGGCGCGCAAGATGTCCGAGGCTTTCGTTCGCGCGGGCGGCCGGGCGGAATACGTTGCGCTGCCGGCCTTCGGCAGCGACGGGCACAGGGTATTCCGGTCTGCCGATGCCCGTGCGCTGTGGCAGCCGCCGGTCGAGGCGTTTTTGGGAACACTCGAGCACTAGGATCGGAATTGCCGTCGCCGCTTCGCCGGCGATCGTACAGGGGAGAAACGAGCGTGATCATCGATTGGCATGCACATATCTACACGCCGGAAGAGGCAGCGGGCGACCTCGGTACCCTGGACGGCAAGAATGGTCCGAAATGGGGCGAACGCGGCTGCCCGATGGTGCTGGAAAATTTTCTCGAAGCGCATCACGCGAACGGCATCGATATCAGCGTCGTCACCAACGCGGCGCATTATCTGCGCGGCAAGGCCGACCGCGAAGAACTGGCAGCGGTGCAGAAATGGTCCGATTACGCCGCGGAAGTTCAGGAGAAGCACAAAGGCACACTCTATTCGTTCGCAACCATCCTGCCTTGCGGCGGCCCGGCTTTCATCAAGGAGGCCGAGCGGGCGATCCGCGAGCTCGGTCTCAGGGGCATCTTCATTCATTCCAGCCACAAGGGTCACTATCCCGATGATGACGAGGCGCGCCCGTTCTGGGAACTCGTGCAGGAGCTCGACGTCCCCGTGATGATCCATCCGCCCCATCTCGGCTTCGGGGAGGAACGGATGAAGGAGTATCGTCTCGCCTCGAGCATCGGACGCCCGTTCGATCTCTGCCTGGCCCTGGGCCGGCTGATCGTGCGCGGCGTTCTGGAAGATTTCCCGGGGGTGAAGATCGTGGCGTCGCATGGCGGCGGCGGCATCTGCGAGACCATCAGCCGGATGGACTACGCCTATGAGCTCCAGGACGAGGCGTTCTTCCTCGGCTCATACGCACCGATGAAGATCAAGCACGCGCCGAGCCATTACCTGAAACGGATGTATCTCGACACGGTGACCTATAATCTGCCGGCCGTGAAAATGGTGCTGGACTGGATGGGGCCGGACCGCGTCATCTACGGCAGCGACGCCCCGCCACTGACCTCGCTTAAGCCCCGCGCCATCAAGCTGATCCGGGACCTCGATTTGCCGGCGGCAGAGCGCGACGCCATCTTCTGGGGCAATGCGGCGCGCCTGCTGAAATTGCCGCTCGCCCGCGCGGTCTGAGACCATCAAGGCCACATCAACTTTCCGCGACATGCCGGCTGCTGGCGCATATGGGCCAGCCCGTGTTGACGAGCGCCCGTCGCATCCCTAGTTTCCGCGCAAATTGCCATCTCATGTAACCCGCGCGGCCGCGCGAACCAGAGCCAGATCCATGAAAGTCCGCAACTCGTTGAAATCACTGCGCAGCCGCCACCGCAACAATCGCCTGGTCCGCCGCAAGGGGCGGGTCTATGTGATCAATAAGGTCCAGCGTCGGTTCAAGGCCCGGCAGGGCTGAGGTTCCGGTGGCCCCCCGCGGGCTGCGCTCCGCACAGCTGCCCTGACGAAATCTGGTCTTTATTGTGCCGTGGGAGCGGGTTAGGCTCCTCCGCATGAGCCGACGATTCCTTCCGTTTGCGGCAACGGTGATCCTCACCTTGGGCTGCATGGTGCCCGCGCTTGCGGAACCGGTCACTCCCGAGCCGCTCAAGCCGGTCGAGCCGCCAACCACGCTGCCGCGGGCGCAACGCGGCGACCGAACCCAAAATCTCGACCGGTTGTTCGAGGCGCTCAAAGTGGCGCCCGATGACGATAGCGCGAAGTACGTCGAGAACCGCATCTGGGCGATCTGGCTCGGCTCCCCCAGCGATACCGCCAATCTGTTGATGGGCCGGGTGAAGACTGCGGTCGACGGCAAGGATTTGGACCTCGCGATCAAGCTGCTGGACGCCGTCATTGATATCAGGCCGGATTTCGTCGAGGCCTGGAACCGGCGTGCCACCGTCTATTACACCAAGAAGGATTTCGGCCGGGCGCTCGCCGATATTCACGAGGTGTTGGCGCGCGAGCCGCGCCATTTCGGAGCGCTCTCCGGCCTCGGCATCATCTTGCAGGAACTCGGCGACGACAAACACGCGCTCGAAGTGTTCCGCCGGGCGCTTGCCGTCCATCCCCGTCTCGAGCGCATTCCCGATCTGGTCAAGAAGCTCAGCGACAAGATCGACGGACGAGACATCTGAGACAACGGTCGTAAGGGGGCGCCCGCCTGTCCGGCATGCGCGGGCGTGCGTATGCCCGCACGGCCTTGCCCGGCCTACTCTTTCGCAGCCTCCGCCCCCACGAACGCAACACGCAGCATGTTGGTCGCGCCCGGCGTGCCGAGCGGCACGCCGGCGACGATGATCACGCGCTGGCCCGGTTTGGCGAACCCGTCCTTGCAGGCGAGGTGGCACGCGCGTTCCACCATGTCATCGAGATCATGGGCGTCCTCTGCCACGATGCAGTGCACCCCCCAGACCAGCGAGAGCCGCCGGCCGGTGGAGAGCCGCGGCGAGATCGCCACGATCGGCGACGTGGTCCGCTCGCGCGCAACCCGCAATGCGGTCGAACCCGAGCTCGTCCAGGAAATGATCGCGGCGAGCTCGAGCGTCTCCGCGATCTGGCCTGCCGCCGCGGCGATCGCATCG
The DNA here is from genome assembly GCA_963725065.1 of uncultured Alphaproteobacteria bacterium. GTDB lineage: Bacteria > Pseudomonadota > Alphaproteobacteria > Rhizobiales > Xanthobacteraceae > VAZQ01. The sequence goes on along the minus strand of CAVRXD010000018.1, from coordinate 62,219 downwards.
GCGCCGGTCGCCTCGGGCTCGGTGCGCTGGGCGTGGATGATGGTGCGATAAAGCCGGTCGCTTTCGACTTCCTCGGCAATGCGGTTCATGGTGGCGACCGCCTCCACCGGATATTGGCCGGCTGCGGATTCCGCCGACAGCATGATGGCGTCCGCCCCCTCGAAGATCGCGGTCGATACGTCGGATACCTCGGCGCGGGTAGGGACGGGGCTCGTGATCATGGATTCGAGCATCTGCGTCGCGACCACGACCGGCTTGCCGGCGCGCCTCGCCGATCGGGTCATCTGCTTCTGCAGCCCTGGCACCTTCTCGAGCGGCATTTCGACGCCAAGATCGCCACGCGCCACCATCACCGCATCGGCAAGATCCAGGATCTCGGCCAGCCGATACACGGCCTGCGGCTTTTCGATCTTGGCCATGACGGCGGCGCGGCCACGCGTGATCTTCTTCGCCTCGGCGATGTCTTCCGGACGCTGGATGAAGGAGAGCGCCACCCAGTCGATGCCGGTATCGAGCGCGGCATCGAGATCGGAGCGGTCCTTTTCCGTCAGCGCTGAGAACGGCACCGTCGTGTCGGGAAGGCTGACGCCTTTGCGGTCTGACAACTTGCCGCCGACCTCGACGCGCGTGACGATCCGCTTCTTGTCCACCTCGGTCGCGACGAGCCTGATCTTGCCGTCATCGAGCAAGAGCGTGTGGCCGGGTTCGATGGCAGCGAAGATCTCGGGATGCGGCAGCTGCGCACGTTTGGCGTCGCCGGGCGCCGGATCATCATCGAGGATGAAAATCTCGCCGTTGGTGAGCGTGGCCGGACCGGCTGCGAAGCTCCCGACCCTGAGCTTGGGTCCCTGCAGATCGACCAGAATGCCGATCGGGCGGCCGTGCTCGAGTTCGACCGCGCGGATCGTCGCCACGAGCTCGCGCATGCGGTCGTGGCTGGTGTGGCTCATGTTGATGCGGAAGACGTCGGCGCCTGCCGTGAACAGCTTCGCGATCACATTGCGGTCCGAGGACGCCGGACCGAGGGTCGCGACGATTTTTGTCCGGCGCAGACGTCGCATCAGTTGCGGCTTCGGGACGGAGGCGTCGGAGCGGCCGGCCGGGTGGCCGGCGGAGGCGTTTGAAGCATCGGGACACGCGACTGCAGCGGTTGTTGCATGGGCGCCTGGTCGGCCAATTCGGTGAGCTGGACCGTCCAGGACGGCTGGTCGCCGGTATCGACTTCGAAAAAGCCCGTGCGGTCGTAACCGCGCGCCAGGCAATCATCGGTGCCGCGGATCGTGAACTCCTTTTCCCGCGTGCACATGAAGGCCTGACCAGACCATTCGCCGCCACGATCGTAGTCGACCGCGTAGATGTAATAGAACCGGGCGACGAGGGAGCCGCGCAGCACGGTCTCGCAGCTGCGGGCCGAGATGTTCCACCAGCCCTCGGTGGTCCAGCCCTCGTTCTCCTTGTAGCCGACCGCGATACCGACCCGGTTGCCGGTGTTGTTGCAAAGCCGGAAATCAGCCCTGGCCGGCTCGGGTGTCAGGGCGAAAGCCGCCGTGACCAGCGCGCCGCAGGCGAACGCGCGCATGCCCGCCAGGCGGGGCAGGGGGCTGCGCCGAATTTCCGTTCTCGTGTGCAGGTGTTTCATCCCGCCCGCATTCCAAGCCGCCCGACGGTCCGAAGGCCGATATCGCGTGAACTCTCAGAGGCTGTCAACGAGGATGGCCCGGAAGTCGTTCACGTTGGTCAATGTCGGCCCCGGGGTCAGCAGATCTCCAAGTTTCTCAAAGAATTCCGTCGAATTGTTGTCGTTAAGAAACGCGGCCGGATCGAGGCCGAGGCGCCCGGCCCGGGTCAGCGTGGTCTCATCGACGAAGGCGCCCGCGGGGTCCTCGGCGCGCCCGCCCCCGCCATCGGTTCCATCGGTGTCGCCGGCCAGCGCCGCGATCCCGGTTGTACCGCCGAGCGCCACGGCCAGGGCCAGCCCATATTCCTGGTTGGGGCCGCCGCGACCTTTGCCCCGTAGCGTCACCGTGAGCTCGCCGCCCGAGAGGATCACGGCACGGCGTCCCTGTCCCCGCAGTTCGCGCGCCAGCCGCGCGTGGTCGGCGGCAACGTCCCGGGCCTCCCCCTCGATCGCGGTGCCGAGCACGATGCAGTCATATCCGCGGGCGCGGACCTCCTGCTCGACGGCACGAAACACATCGGCGGGTCGCACCGCCAGCGCAAACGACGTGCCGGCGAAGATGGCGTCTCCGGGCTTCGGGGTCTCGTTGGCGGGGTCCGCGAGGGTCTGGGTGACGAGCCTGGGCAGGTCGAGGCCGTAGCGCGCCACGACGGCGCGGGCATCGGCCAACGTGGTGCGATCCGGCACCGTGGGCCCCGAGCCGATCACCGCTGGATCATCCCCAGGCACGTCGGAAATGCCGACCGATACCACCCGGGCGGGATGCGCATGCCGGGCAAGGCGCCCGCCCTTGATCCGGGACAGATGCTTGCGCACCGCGTTGATCTCGCCGATCGAGGCGCCCGACGCGAGCAGTGCCCGCGTGACCGCCTGTTTTTCCGCGAGCGAGAGGCCGGCAGCGGGCGCGATCCAGTTGGCGGATGCGCCACCGGAAATGAGCGCCAAGACCAGATCGTCGGCGCCGGCGGCATCGGCCATGGCCAGCGTTTCAAGGGTCGCGGCCACACCGGCCGCGTCGGGCACGGGATGGCCCGCTTCCACGACGCGCACCAACCGTGTGGGCCGGCCGTAGCCGTGACGGGTGACCGCGAGGCCACCGATGCGGCTCGCCGGCAGGCCGCGCTCGTCGAGGTAATGACGCTCGGCGACCTCGGCCATGGAGCCGGCGGCCTTGCCGGCCGCCAGAATCAGCAGGCGTCCGGATGAGGGCGGTGCGGGCAGGTGCGGGTGCAGGGAATTGGCGGGATGCGCGGCCCCAACCGCTGCGCGGAACAGGTCTTCCAGCAGAGCGCGGGAGGATGCAGTCACGGCCTTCAACCGGAGACGGTGCGGCGCTTGCCGCGGGCAGGCAATGGTTCAGCGGTCCCGCTTCGCATCTGCTTTGCCATTGTCGCGGTCAATGTTCAATGCAAGGGACGGGCGTGGTGTCGCTTCGGGCCGCCATGCGATGGCGCTCCATCCACGCTGGAAAGTGGCCGGTGCCATCACTATCCTATTGTGGCCAAGTCCGAAAATCTTCAGGGCCCTGGCAGCGAGAAAAGGAGCATGCGCCCATGCCGCTCGACGAAAAGACCACCACGGAGCTCGAGGCCGCAGCGTTCCGGCGCCTTCTCGAGCATTTGCGCGCGCGCACCGACGTGCAGAACATCGACTTGATGAATCTCGCCGGCTTCTGCCGCAATTGCCTGTCGAACTGGATGAAGGAGGCCGCTGACGCCCGCGGCGTGGCGATGTCCAAGGACGAGAGTCGTGAGACGATCTACGGCATGCCGTATGAGGAATGGAAGGCCAAGCACCAGAAGGAGGCCGCCAAGGACCAGCAAGCCGCGTTCGAGAAGACCGGGCACCGACATTAAAATTTTTATCGCCTGTGTACTCCGGGGATGAACCGTCTGCCGGCTTGACCTTGGTGTCCTTGCTTCTGAAACCTCTTGCCACGATTCGTTCGAGTCACTGGAGGAGGTTCCCATGGCCACTGCCGCCGCTTCAAAGGAAGAAGAAGCGCCCGCGACCCGCTTCGCAAAGGATCACCTGAAGGCGTTCGTGGAGCGCATCGAGCGGCTGGAGGAAGAGAAGAAAACCATCGCCGACGACATCCGCGACGTCTATGCCGAAGCCAAGGGTACTGGCTTCGATGTCAAGGCACTGCGCACGATCGTGCGTCTGCGCAAGCAGGATGCCGATGAAAGACGCGAGCACGAGACGATTCTGGAGACCTACATGCATGCGCTCGGCATGCTGAACTGATCGGGAGCGAACGCGAGAGATGCCGATGCGGCGTCAGTTCTCCGAACGCTAAAAATCGCTGCGCCGCAAATCGGGTTTCCCCGACTTGCGGCGCTGCGCCCCAACGCCCCCCGCGATGAGAAGTAGAATTACCTCAGCGATGCCGTGCTGAATGTGGCGGTCGAAACGAACACCACCGCGCTGCCGTCGAATTTCTCGCAAATCATGCCGCGATACGGATCGTTCGAGAACGTCGTCATCACCGTTGTCGTGGGCTTTTGCAGATACGGACCGAGATTGCGGAAGTCCGTGGCGCCGAGCAGGGTTGTCCTCAGGTAGTTCTGAGCGCTCGGGCTCACGATCATGGCGCGCATCCACGGATCGTTGAAACGATCGCCCACCCGCACGACGCTGGCGACCTTGGTAGGCACCACCGATGACGGACGGTCGTCGCTGCGCTTGACCGCAATGGTCGTTTCCGGCGCTGCAACGGGGGCGGCACGCGACGTTCCCACGCCCATCGGCAACGTACGAGCAGTTGCGATCGGAGTGGGCTGCGCGGCGTAGGCAAGGGCATTCGGGATCGGCTCGCTGGCGACGCGATCGGTCAGGGGCCAGGGAGTGGCGCTCGCCGTGGTCGCCGGATCGGCGCTGGCGGTCGCACCTGCGGCATTGCGTCGAGCGACCGCTGCGCGGGTGCTGCCGGCTTGCGGCGCATCGATTGCATCGGCGCTGGGCAGTCCCCGCCAATAACCGCGCTCGTTGATGATGTCGGTCACGGATGCGCCTGCGGACGCGGCCGGGGTCGTTGCCGCCTGGGCGAGACGCACCGGCCTGGATTTTGCGGATGCGACTTCATAGCTCGCCGGCATGGCGACGATCTCCGAAGACGCGGAGGCCAGCATCTGCTTGGCGACGGGCTTCGAGGCCGCGGATGCGACCTGGTAGGAGGTCTCCGTCTTGGCGGGTTTGGCCTGCGGGAACGGCGCCGTCGCCGTTTTTTCGACGCGCGATTCCGACGCTGCTGCAACCACCGCCGGCTTCTCCGTCCGCGTCTCGGGCGCTGTGGCCGGCTTGCGAGTGGGCTTGGCGGGCGCCGTCGCCGCGGTCTTCGCGTCCTCGGCCTCGGTCCTGCCGCCGCCGAAGAGCCTGGCGAACAGGCTGGGCGCGCTTTGCTGGGTGTCGGCCTGGGCGACGGCGTATCGCAGTTGCCCCTTCGCCAGCACGCTGGCGAGTTGCGCCTCGGGCATGCGCGGCCAGTGGCGCACGCTGCCGGTGTCCATATGGACGAATGGTGATCCCGACGTCGGGTAGAAGCCCACGCCGCCGCGCTGTGCCCGCAGGCCGACCTCGCGCAGCCGTTCCAGAGGTACGCCGGGGATGTAGAAGTCGATGGCCTTGCCCAGCGTGTGCTGGCTGAACTCGGCGACTCCGCTCGAGCGGCGCCGCAACATCGAGTTGGTCCCGGGTGAACGGTATCCGCAGATGATCCAGATCGCTTCCTTGGCGCCGACCTCGCGGTGAACCTCCCACAACAGATCGATCAGATGGGGATCCATCTTGGTCGGTTCTGATTCGCGCCAGTCGCGCAGCAGATAGTTGATCTTCTTGAGCGCTTCCTCGTCATACCGGCCGTTCACCTTGTAGGTGATCGTCAGCTCCTCGTCGGTATGAACGTGGTGAAAGGAGATTGTGCGCGTGTCGCCTTCGGCGTTCGCACTCTGCAGCTTATGGCAGCCAAAGAAAATGAGGAGAGCGGCGATACTGCAGCAATAGGCCGCCCGGGCCGAGTGCGAAGACAACAAATTCCTGTGCGCGACTTTAACCGTCACGTGCCGACCCTATTCGTTGCGTCAGCTTGCCCTTCGCGGGCGACAGTGTCCGTCACGCGCCGCGGCTGGTGACCACGGCGAATGCGGCTGACGCAGTTTAATTAGGGATGGGTTGACGCGAGGTTAGCGTACCCGTCCCCCCCGATACCGGAAACGTGACAGGCGACTATGGCGAAAACTTGCCGCAGTTAACCGCGATGCAAATATTCCTTAATGACTGTTAACGCATACGGGCGCCGAACACTGGGTTCGGCGCCCGTATCATTCATTAGATTCGCTTCAGCGCGCGATGCGACGCGGCGGCACCGGCCTGGCTTGTTGCGAGTGGCCGCCGCCGAATAGTGCCTCGAAGAACGAGACGACGCGCGGTGCCTGGGGAGATGCAAGGCGCCGCTGGCCGCTGCTGGTCGAGGCCACCTCGTCGCGCTTGCGCTCCTGCATCGGCTCGACCATGCCGCGCTCGCTCTTGATCGCTGCCAGCGTACGGCTGTCGAGGTTGTAGACGTCGCGGCGGATCTGCAGCTGGCCGGCGTCGTCGACGAAGGCGTTCTGATAGGTCAGGTGCACCCAGATCGGCACCGGCAGCTGGATATCCTGCTCGCCGGTCCCGAACATCCGCTTGATCCGGTCGGCGGTCCAGTTCTCGCTCGGCCGCGCGATGTTGAACAGAACCTCGGCATACTTTGCCGGATCCTGGACGCGCATGCAGCCGTGGCTGTAGGCGCGGGCGTCGTGTGCAAACAGGTGCTTGTCCGGTGTGTCGTGCTGATACACCAGGAACCGATTCGGGAAATTGAATCGGATGCGCCCGAGCGCATTGGCCTCGCCCGGCGGCTGGTAGATGTGCACGCTGCCGTCGCGATTATTGACCAGCTTCAGTCCCATGCGCTCCAGCACCGTCGGATCCTGCTGCAGCGCCGGCAGATACTCGCCGTAGACGATGGATGGCGGCACGTTCCAGGTCGGGTTGATGGTCACATACTTCATCGTCTCGGTGAGCAGCGGGGTCGCCTTGTCGACTTTGCCGATCACGATGCGAGTGGTCCAGACCTGGGCACCGTTGTGCATCACCTTGAGCGTGAAGTCCGGCAGATTGACCACGACATGCGCGTTGCCGAGATCGCGCGGGTACCAGCGCCAGCGCTCCATGTTGGACACGACCATGTCGATCGACTTGTCGCGCGGCGGGCCGTTGAGCTCCTTGATCGTCTTCGCATCGACATTGCCGGTGACAGGCAACTCGTTGGCGCGCTGGAATTTCTTCACCGCTTCCGCGAGCTTGGCGTCGTATTTGAAGTCGGACGCATCGCCGGCGAGGCCGAACTTTCTCGCGCAGCAGCGGGACGCGCGCATCTTCCATCGGCGCCTTGGCATTGAGCTTGAGCAGCGCGCCGTCGGCGATCATCTTGCCCGTGTCGCCCTTGCCGCGCATCTGCGCGAGCTGAGCCTTGAGCCGCTTATAGGCTTCGTGCGGCGGGCTGAAATCCTCGAGCGCCTTGCCGGCGTCGGCCGCACCCGCGACCTTGGCCAGAACATCCGCCGGTTCGGGCGGCGCTTGCGGCAGCTCGATATTGACGCTGACGCGGGTATAGGGGAAGCGGCCGGCCTGCACGTGGCGGGCATAGGTGAGCACGGTCTGGGTGAGCTTCAGATCGGCCTCGGCCAGCGCCTCCGGGCTCATGCCGGCGAAATTCGGCGTCTTGTAGTCGTTGACGTCGAGGCCTTCGGCATCGGCGTCCTTGAGCCGCGCGATCACGGCTTTGGCGCGGGCGGTCTCGACGCCGTTATCGAGCCACAGCGGCGCGAGGTTGCGCGCCTGGTAGAACGTCTCGACGGCGGCGCGCTCCTTCTTGCTGGCGAAAATCTTGTCGGCCTTGGTCGCGAGCAGGTCGCGAATCTTTTCCGCGACGGCCCGATCGGCCGGATCGAGCGAGGCCATCGGATCCGGCGCCGCAACCTGCTCGGTCGCGACGGCCGGACTGGCCGGCGTTGCAGGAGCGACGGCATCCTTGCCGCTGTCCTTGGCGGCGGGAGTCTCGGCCGGCGCAGTGGCGACATCCCTGGGGCTCGCGGGAGCCTCGGTCGGCGCGGTTGCCTGCTTGGGGACCATCGACGTTCGAGCCGGCGCGCTCGACGCCGCGGCGAGTTCGGGGACCGGCGACGCGGCGGGCGATTCGTCCGCGGCCTGCGGCTTGATGGCGGCATCGAGCCCGGCGGCTGCAAACTTTGCCGCAGCCCGCTGTGCCGCAGAGACGGCCGCGCTCGGAGCGGCGGCGGATTCGGCGGCTTCCTGCGCAATGGCGGCGGAGCCGAGCGGCGCTGCCAGAATCAGCGCCAGAGCCGTGCTCGCCAGGATGCGATCGTAACGGGGGCCGCTCATGAGGTCATTCTCCCAAGTTGCAACGGGACCGGCGTTCTAAGTGCGAGCCCCACTTCCAATCCACCTGCACGCGTCCAGTTTTCGAAGCTGGCTTGAATTAACTGCCCGAGCAACTGGCGACGACATCTTTGGCCAACGAATTTGTTCGATTTTGGTGCGCTGTCACCTGCCCGCAACGTAATGTCGATTTCTTGGCGGTGTCACCCATTTGCAACGCGCGGCTCAAGCGCCCAACAGGTTGCGTCGCGTGCGAACGACGCGAAACGCGGGACAGACTTTCGACGCTGCCTCACGTGCGCGCGACTTCGGACACTTGGCCGCCGTAATCCGGCGCCGAGCAGCCGCTCCGGCCACCCGAGACGGCAATACCGGAGCAGTGGAAGCGTGGACGCACGGCCAAAGGCTCGCGGCGCGACCTCCGGACGTCCGGGGAGCGAGCGCCACCGCGAACGGCGCATGCCCGCCCCTGGCGGGCGGAGCCGCCTCCCCTTGTGGGCGCAATTGTGCTACTATGGTCGGATAGTTTAGCAATTCTGAAGGCAAGGCGGGGTTAGGCCGGTGGGCAGACAGATCCAGTTCGCCAAGAAGGCGCCGGAAGCCAAGGAATTGCGCCACCGGGCGGGGGCCTGGCTCAAGGAGCTGCGTGCCCGCGCGGGATTGTCGCAGATCCAGCTCGCGGAGCATCTGGGCCTAAAATACTACACGTTCGTCTCCCAAGTGGAGAATGGCTTCGGCCGCGTGCCCACCGAAAGCATGGAGGCGTGGGCTCGCGCGCTTGCGGTCGAGCCCTCGGCCTTCGCCCGTCGGCTGCTGTCCTTTTACGACCCGGAGCTCCATCGGTTGTTGTTCGAGGTGAAGGAATGACGGTGATCGCATTCCAATCGAAGGTGCTGCAGTCGGACGGCCCGTGGCGGCCGGCCGAGCTCAAGGCCCTGGTAGAAAGCCTGGCACCTGAGTCGTCCCGTGCCGGAGCGAGGCGCTGGGATGTCGGCATCACCGAAATAGGCGATCCGCAATTCTATCTGCTTGGCGCGCCGGACGACGAATGCATCCTTTGCATCTCGCGTCTGGGCCGCGTGTATGTGCTGGAAGACGGGGCCGGGACGCTTCTGTTCGAACACAACAGCCTGTTGGCGCTCGCCGAGCAGGCGCGGGGGGTGCTGCAGAAAAAGAAGGCGCAGATCGTTGCGCGCGCCGCGCTCGTCTGGTGCGCGGTTCGGGAAACGGTTGAAGAAAAGCTGGATGCAATGGTCCTGGAAGGCGAGGAGCTGCTGGTGCACTGCGTGCCGCAGCTTGCGGCCTTGGCCTAGTCCGGTGTTTCTTACGGCCGCAGAGCCTTCGGCGGTGTCCTATTTCTCCCGGAACGCCCGCCGGGCCTGATCCGTCAGCGGCTTGAAGAGATAAGACAGCATCGTGCGCTCGTCGGTCCGGATGAATGCCTCGACCGGCATCCCGGGCACCAGCTTGAGCCCGTTCAGGCGGGCAAGCTCGTCCAGTGACATACTGATGCGTACGAGAAAATAGGGCTCACCGAACGCTGATCCTGGATGACGTCGGCGGCGATGCGGCTGACGCGGCCGTTGAGTTCGGGCGTGGTGCGCTGGCTGAAATTGGGGAAGCGCAGCGCCGCCGGCTGGCCGAGCTTGATCTGGTCGATCTTCTGCGGATCGGCGCGCACCTCGACTACGAGCGCGTCCGCTTCCGGCACGATCAGCATGCAAGACGTTCAATCTCCACACCGCGCTGAAGCCGCTCCCGATGCCGTCTGGCGGCGGTGTTGACCGGCGGGCTCAGCGGCGGCATATGTGCATCGCATGCACGCGGTGCGACGGCCGCGGCCCGTTAGCAACTCTGTTGCGTGATGACCCCGGATATTTGCAATCCCCCATGCCTGCACAAGCCAAACGCACCTCCGCCCGGCGCGCAACCAAATCCCCCCCCGCCACTCGTCTTGGCGCCTTGCCGGAATGGAATCTGGCCGATCTCTATGGCGGGATCGACGACCCGCAGGTGAAGCGCGACCTCGATCGCGCCGATGCGGAAAGCGTTGCCTTCGAACAGGCATACAAGGGCAAGCTTGCAGCGCTCGCCGATGAATCCGCGCCGGGCGCGGGCTTGGTGGAAGCTGTAAAGCGCTTCGAGGCGCTCGACGATCTGCTCGGCCGGCTCATTTCGTTTGCCGGTCTGGTGCATGCGGGCAACACCGTCGATCCCGCCCGCGCGAAGTTCTACGCCGACGTGCAGGAGCGCATCACGGCTGCGTCCACGCATCTCCTGTTCTTCGTGCTCGAGCTCAACCGTATCGACGACGCCAAGCTCGAAGCCGCCATGCAGGAGCCGGCGCTCGGGCATTACCGGCCGTGGCTCGAAGACGTGCGCAAGGACAAGCCGTATCAGCTCGAAGACCGCATCGAGCAGCTGTTCCATGAGAAGTCGGTGACGGCCTATTCGGCCTGGAACCGGCTGTTCGACGAGACCATCGCGAGCCTGCGCTTCAAGGTCGGATCGAAATCGCTTGCGATCGAGCCGACGCTCAACCTCATGCAGGATTCGAGCGCGACGACGCGCAAGGCGGCTTCGCAGGCGCTCGCCAAGACATTCAAGGAGAACCTGCGCACCTTTGCGCTGATCACCAACGTTCTCGCGAAGGACAAGGAGATCGCCGACCGCTGGCGCGGTTTCGCCGACGTGGCGGAGGCGCGGCACTTGTCCAACCGGGTTGAGCCCGAGGTGGTCGATGCCCTGGTGAAGGCGGTGCGCGCGGCCTATCCGCGGCTCTCGCATCGTTATTATGCGCTCAAGGCGCGCTGGTTCGGCAAGAAACGGCTGCCCCACTGGGACCGCAACGCGCCGCTTCCGAAGGTGCCCGCGCGCACGATCGGCTGGGGCGAGGCGCAGGCGACCGTGCTCACCGCCTATGGCGCGTTCTCGCCCGATATGGCGGCCATCGCGGAACGTTTCTTCAAGAACAACTGGATCGACGCGCCGGTGCGGCCCGGCAAGGCACCCGGCGCCTTCGCGCATCCGACCGTGCCCTCGGCGCACCCTTACGTGCTGCTCAACTACCAGGGCAAGCCGCGCGACGTGATGACGCTCGCACACGAGCTCGGACACGGCGTGCACCAGGTGCTCGCGGCGCCGAATGGCGCGTTGATGGCGCCGACGCCGCTCACGCTGGCGGAAACCGCGAGCGTGTTCGGCGAGATGCTCACGTTCAAGAAGCTCCTGGCCAATGTCGACCGCAAGCAGCGCAAAGCCATGCTCGCCGCCAAGGTCGAAGACATGATCAATACGGTGGTGCGCCAGATCGCGTTCTACACGTTCGAGCGCAGTGTCCACCTGGAGCGCAGGAACGGAGAGCTTACCGCCGATCGTCTCAACGCGCTCTGGCTCGAAGTGCAGCACGAGAGCCTCGGCCCGGCGATCGAGCTCAAGCCCGGCTACGAGACCTTCTGGGCCTACATTCCGCACTTCGTGCACTCGCCGTTCTATGTCTACGCCTATGCGTTCGGCGATTGCCTGGTCAATTCGCTGTACGCGGTCTACGAGCGCGCGACGGATGGCTTCGCCGAACGCTATCTGGCGATGCTCGCGGCCGGCGGCACCAAGCATCACTCCGAGCTCCTGGCTCCGTTCGGGCTGGATGCCCGCGACCCCGCCTTCTGGCAGGGCGGCCTCGGCGTGATCGAAGGCATGATTGCGGAGCTGGAGGCGCTGGACTGAGATTCCCAGGGCCGCTTGCGGCTGTGGGGTGTGCTGTGTGGCAGTCTTAGTTGCAAGAATTGCAATTGGCGTGTGAGCGGTGAGGCCCTCCGAGATCGAGGCCGTCATGAGAATCTATCGCTTCGACGAGGTGTTTTCGGAAGAGATCGAGGCCATCAATGCGCGCCGCACGAAGGCGGGCAGGACGGACCTGGTGGCGCTCGAGGTCGAGGACGCATCCGTTGGCGACGTCTCTGGCCTCAAACCCGCCGGGTCTGGTTCATCGACACATTCCGGATCCAACGCCGGCGTGCAAGACGACACGCATTCCGGACGCGAGCCGATCCTGCGGCCGACCGCGGACTCGAATGTCATCGGGCTGGCCCTCTCCGGCGGCGGCGTGCGCTCGGCTTCCTTTTGTCTCGGTGCTCTGCAGGCGCTCGATAAAGCCGGCGTTCTGAAAAATATTGATTACCTGTCCACGGTGTCGGGCGGCGGCTACATCGGCACGTCGCTGTCCGCAGCGATGACGCGTTCAAAGGGCAAGTTTCCATTCCAGAGCAGCCTCACCCAGGACGAGCCGTATTCCGTTCAACACATCCGCAATCATTCCAATTATTTGTTTCCACGCGGCAGCATCAACGTCTTCTACAACGTAGCGATCTATCTGCGCGGACTGCTCGCCAACGCCCTGCTGCTGTTGCCGTGGCTGCTGTTCGCCGCCGCCATCACGATCTTCATCAAACCGACCACGGACGATCTGCACCAACCTCGCTTTCTCGGCCGTTATGTCCCTGAAGCGCTGGCTGCAGGTCAGTTCAGCTTGACGCTGATATTATTGTATTTGTTTGTTCTGTTGTTGCTGGCATGGGGTCTGTGGCGCTCGCTCGAAGTGAGTGGCTGGGCCGCGGAAATCGGATCGCACTGGACCAAGGTGTGTGCCGGTCTTCTCATCATCCTGCTGATCATCGGATTTTGCGAGCTGCAGCCCATCATCCTGAAAGGCATTTTCGAATCCGGCCAGCAGCAAAGCAAATTCTCCACGAGCCTGGTCGGCTGGTTGCAGGGCCTGGCCGTGGTGCTGGCTCCATTCTCGGCCGCGGTCGCGTTCCTCAGCCGGCACATCGGCGGCCTATTAAAGGAAGGCGCGGAGAAGCCGAGTTTCATTGCTGTGGCCATGCGGGGGGTCGGCAAGGCAGCCGTCTATGTGGCCGGGGCGGCGATCCCGATCCTGCTCTGGCTCGTCTACCTGTATTTCTGCTTTCTGGGAATCAAGGTAGTAGGCGACAACACTTATCACGCGCCGAAGTGGATCTTCGATCTTTCCCGGCACTGGTTCGCCGGATTTCCCGGCGACGCGCCGATTGGATGGTTTTATCTGGTGACGTCCTTTGCACTGTTCGTCGCATCGCTGCTGCTGGCCCCGAACGCCAATTCTCTCCACCGCCTCTATCGCGACCGGTTGAGCAAGGCGTTCCTGTTCGACCCCACGACCATCGAGGGACGCCCTCCGGGATCGTACTCGCGCGCACCCATATCCAGGCCGCTCGACATTGCGGTGACCGAAGAATTGATGAAGTACGAGAATTTCGAATTGGCTCCGCTCGATCGTTTCAAGCTGAGCGAAATCTCCTGCACCGACACACCCTATCATCTCATCAATACGGCCTTGAACATCCAGGGATCGAAGTACGCCAATCGTCGCGGCCGGAATGCGGATTTCTTCATCTTCAGTCCCCGATTTATCGGCAGCGGCGCCACCAAATATGTACGCACCACGGAGTTCGAAGACGAAGTCCATGAGCTCGACCTGGCGACCGCCATGGCCGTCTCGGGGGCGGCGGCATCGTCGAACATGGGCGCCAACAGCATCAAGGCATTGACGCCGACCCTGGCGATCCTGAACGTCCGCCTGGGATATTGGGTGGCAAATCCGCGGCAGCTTGCCCTTGCGCGCAAGCCCCTTTCCATATTCGACCAACTCTATTTCCTGCAGGAATTGTTTGGTTTGATGCGGGAGAATTCCGACACGGTCTATCTCACCGATGGCGGCCATATCGAAAATCTCGGCATCTATGAGCTGCTGCGCAGACGATGCCAGCTGATCATCGCCGTCGACGCCGAGGCCGATCCTGAAATGGCGTTCCGCTCGCTCGTTGCCTTGCAGCGTTATGCGCGTATCGATCTCGGAGTCCTGATCGCCCTCCCATGGGCCGAGATTCGTGATGGGACGCGCGCGGCATCGGAAGAGATCGCGAAGAGCGGTGGTCTGCCGCCGCATGCCGCCCCGCATGGTCCGCACTGCGCCGTGGGCGAAATCATCTATCCGCAGAATCAGAAGGGCATCCTGCTCTACATAAAATCGTCTATCACCGGCGATGAGAACGACTATATCGTCGATTACAAGCGCCGCTTTCCGAGCTATCCGCACGAGACGACTGCCGATCAATTGTTCTCCGAGGAGCAATTCGAAGCCTATCGCGCGCTGGGCTTTCACGCAGTCAACGAAGTGTTCTTGGGCAACGACAATGTGGGAATGCGGCCGAAGCCGGCACCGTGGCAGGGCACGGGGCTCGCCGACCCGCTCGTAAAGGCCGCCAAGGACCTGCTGAAATGGTCGGGGCCACCGGGTCCGCAGGGCGCTCAAGCTTCCGAGTAGAGCTTGCGACGACAAGGCTGCACGCGTGCTCCCACGCCATCGTGCTGCGCGTCGGCGTGGGATTGGTCCAGTCCGGAATGGCGAGAATCACCGGGCGCAACTGGCGTTGCGCCCGCAAATGCCTATCTTGTCCATGGACACGCTGCAGAGACCGCAGCCGCGAGATGCAATGACCGATCGCGAAGCCAACCGTTTCTCCGCCCGTGCCGCCCGCTACGCACGCGTCGGGGCCAATATGAGCGGTGTCGCCGCCCGCTTCGCCGGGGCGCGGCTGTTCGGGCTCGCGCTCGATCGCGGCAAGAACGCGACCGAGCTCGCGGCGGCGCTCGGGGGCCTCAAGGGCCCGATCATGAAGGTGGCCCAGCTCATGGCCACCATCCCCGATGCCCTGCCGCCGGAATACGCAGCCGAGCTGATGAAGTTGCAAAGCCAGGCGCCGCCCATGGGCTGGGCCTTCGTCAAGCGCCGTATGGGCGCGGAGCTCGGCCCGGGCTGGCAGAAGAAGTTCGCGAGCTTCGAGCATCACCCGGCCGCGGCTGCTTCGCTCGGCCAGGTTCATCGCGCCCGCGCCCATGGCGGGGGTGATCTTGCCTGCAAGCTGCAATACCCGGACATGCAATCGGCGGTCGAAGCTGACCTGCGGCAGTTGCAGCTGATCTTCGCGATCCATCGACGCATGGATCCCGTGATCGACACCAGCGAGATCGCCAAGGAAATCGGCGTGCGCATTCGCGAGGAGCTCGATTATCGCCGCGAAGCCAAGCACGTCATGCTTTATCGCAAGATGCTCGACGGCATCGAGCAGATTCGGGTGCCGCAGGTGTGGCCGGAGCTGTCGACCAACCGACTGCTGACGCTCGATTGGCTCGAAGGGCGCCGCCTGCTCGAACACGTGAATACCGACCTCGCCACCCGCAACCGGCTGGGCACCGCGATGTTCATGGCGTGGTGGTGGTCATTCAGCCGTTTCGGCGTGATCCACGGTGACCCGCATCTCGGCAATTACAGCGTATTCGACGTGGACGGTTTGCCCACCGGCATCAATCTCCTTGACTACGGCTGCATTCGCATCTTCCCGTCGAAGTTCGTCGGCGGGGTTGTCGATCTCTACCATGGCTTGCTCAAGAACGACGACGCTCTCATCGTCCATGCCTACGAGACGTGGGGCTTCAAGCGGCTCAGCCGCGAATTGATCGACGTGCTCAATATCTGGGCGCGGTTCATCTATGGACCGCTGCTGGACGATCGGGTGCGCAGCCTGGCCGACGGCGTCAAGCCGTCCGAATACGGCCGGCGCGAAGCGTTCCGGGTTCATCAGGCGCTGAAGCAGCAGGGGCCGATCACCATCCCCCGGGAATTCGTGTTCATGGACCGCGCCGCGATCGGGCTCGGCGCCGTGTTTCTGCACCTGCGCGCGGAGCTCAATTTTCACGTGCTGTTCAACCAGGCAATCGAGGATTTCTCGCTCCGCCGCGTGGGCGATCGGCAGGCCAAGGCGCTCGCCTCCGTCGGGCTCGACAAGGTTGCTTCCGACCATTGACCGGATGCCCGCCCTGGGGGAACGACCTCACCGCCATTTAAGCATTGTATGACTGGGGTAACGTTGCCCTCTGCGGGCATTTGCGCTAAGCCCCGGCGGCGGATTTGAGCGATTTTTGGAGGATCGGATGGCGGATCACGGGCAGGCCGAATACGCGACAGCGGAGGGCAACGACCTCCCGGCGCACGAGGCGATGTACGACCGGTTCGTTCATTTGGTAGCCATCGGCAGCGCCCATGTTGCCAATATCGTCTTGGGCTTGGCGATTGGTGCGGTCACGGGGCATTGGCTCGTCGCCTTCGCGATTTTCTTCGTTGCGACCGGCGTGGCCATCCATGGTTTTGCCAGCGGGTCGAGGTTGCCGAGCGGGATCATGGTGGTGGTGTCGCTGCTTGCACTCGCGCTCACCTCCGGCGGCTAGTGTCCCGGTTTCAAGCTAGCTTCAAAGCTGCGACATGCCGGTCATGAGGAGGCGAGTGGGATGCGCATTGCCGTAGCGCGCGAGACCGACCCGGTCGAGAACCGGGTCGCCGCGACGCCCGACACGGTCAAGAAGATGAAGGGGCTCGGGGCCGAGGTCGCGGTCGAGCCCGGCGCTGGAGTCAAATCCGGCATTCCGGACGCCGAATTCATCGCCGCCGGCGCAACCGTCGTCGACAGCGCCGTCGACGGTGCCGACGTGGTGCTCAAGGTGCGCCGTCCGACCTCGTCCGAGCTTGCCCGCTACAAACGGGGCGCGCTGGTCATCGCCGTGATGGATCCCTATGGCGAGGATGCGGCCCTCAAGGCCATGGCGGATGCCGGCGTCACCGCGTTCGCGATGGAACTCATTCCGCGCATTACCCGCGCGCAGGCCATGGACGTCCTCTCGAGCCAGGCCAATCTCGCGGGTTACCGCGCCGTGATCGACGGCGCCGCCGAATATGGCCGCGCGCTGCCGATGATGATGACGGCCGCGGGCACGGTCCCGGCGGCACGGGTCTTCGTCATGGGAGCCGGGGTCGCCGGCCTGCAGGCGATCGCAACGGCTCGCCGGCTGGGAGCCATCGTCACCGCGACCGACGTTCGCCCGGCATCGAAGGAACAGGTGGAGAGCCTCGGAGCCAAGTTCGTCGCCGTCGAGGACGACGAGTTCAAACAGGCCGAGACCGCCGGCGGGTACGCCAAGGAGATGTCGAAGGAGTACCAGGCCAAGCAGGCCGCGCTCGTCGCCGAGCATATCAAGAAGCAGGACATCGTGATTACGACGGCGCTGATCCCGGGCCGGCCGGCGCCGCGGCTGATCTCGAAAGAGATGGTCGCATCGATGCGGCCGGGCTCGGTGATCGTCGATCTCGCGGTCGAGCGCGGCGGCAATTGCGAATGCGCCAAACCCGGCGGGGTGGCGGAGGTGGATGGCGTCAGGATCGTCGGCTATCTCAACGTGCCGGGCCGCATCGCCGCGTCGGCTTCCAGTCTCTATGCCAAGAATCTCTTCGCGTTCCTCGAGATCCTGGTGGACAAGACCAGCAGGGCGCTCGCCGTCAAGTGGGACGACGAGATCGTGAAGGGAACGGCGCTCACGCGCGACGGCGCGGTCATTCATCCGAGTTTTGCTCCCAAGAGTGCGGCGTGACGGCGGCTCGCGCAGGGGTGCGTGACGGTCGGCGGCTTGCTGCTGCTGCTGTCCCTGTCGCGGACGCGGCAACCGAGAGGTGGACGACGTGAGGAGATCGCGATGCTGACATTCATCCTGCCCGGCAGCCTGGCCGCGCTGAACACGCAGGCCGCGGTCGGGCCCGTCGTCCGCGACAGCGCTCAGCACGTCACTCCCGACATCGTCCTTGCCCAGCTCGACATCATCGCGGCGGCGAGCGGCGGGGCCATGCACGCGGCGACAAGCGCGGCGGTCGACCCATTCGTGTTTCGCTTGTCGATCTTCGTGCTGGCGATCTTCGTCGGCTACTACGTGGTGTGGTCGGTGACGCCGGCCTTGCACACGCCGCTGATGTCGGTGACCAACGCGATCTCGTCGGTGATCGTGGTGGGCGCTCTGCTCGCCGTCGGTGTTCCCCTGGTGACCAATGATGCGGGGCCGATCTGGGCGCGGGCGTTCGGCTTCATCGCGCTGGTCCTCGCTTCGGTGAACATCTTCGGGGGCTTCCTGGTGACGCAACGCATGCTCGGCATGTACCAGAAGAAAAAGAAGTGACGGGGGCCGCTGATGTCCGCTGATCTCGGCGCGGTGCTCTATCTCGTTGCCGGCGTTCTCTTCATCCTGGCGTTGCGCGGGCTGTCGAATCCCGAGACCAGCCGGCAGGGCAACCTGTTCGGCATGGTGGGCATGGCGATCGCCATCGTCACGACGCTCGCCTACCAACCGCCGGTCGGGACCGGCGCCTGGGCCCTCGTCGTCCTCGGCCTTGCGATCGGCGGTGGCACCGGCGCCGTGATTGCGCGTCGTGTGCCGATGACCGCGATGCCGGAACTGGTCGCGGCGTTCCATTCGCTGGTCGGCATGGCGGCGGTGCTGGTGGCGGCCAGCGCGCTCTATGCGCCGGCCGCCTTCGACATCGGCTTCCCCGGCGCGATCCACAAGCCGAGCCTGGTCGAGATGTCGATCGGCGTTGCCATCGGCGCGGTGACCTTCACCGGCTCGATAATCGCATTCGCCAAGCTTTCCGGGCGCATGAGCGGCGCTCCGATCCTGCTACCCGCGCGCCACGCCATCAACCTCGCGCTCGCGGTCGCCATCGTCGTGCTGATCGTGTGGTTCGTACGCGCCGAAAGTCATGTCGCGTTCTGGCTGTTGGCGCTGGCTGCGTTTACCTTCGGCGTTCTCATCATCGTCCCGATCGGCGGGGCCGACATGCCGGTGGTGATCTCGATGCTCAATTCCTATTCCGGCTGGGCCGCCGCCGGAATCGGGTTCACCCTGGGGAATTCCGCGCTCATCATCACCGGCGCGCTGGTCGGCTCTTCCGGCGCGATCCTGTCCTACATCATGTGCAAGGGCATGAACCGCAGCTTCATCTCCGTGATTCTCGGCGGTTTCGGCGGCGAGGTCGCGGGACCGGCGGCCGGCAAGGAACAGCGGCCGGTGAAGCAGGGCTCCGCCGAGGACGCGGCCTTCGCCATGAAGAACGCCGGCAAGGTGATCATCGTCCCGGGCTACGGCATGGCGGTGGCGCAAGCGCAGCACGCCCTGCGTGAGATGGCCGACCGGCTCAAGAAGGAAGGCGTCGAGGTGAAATACGCCATCCATCCCGTCGCCGGCCGCATGCCCGGACATATGAACGTTCTGCTGGCGGAGGCGAATGTCCCCTACGACGAGGTATTCGAGCTCGAGGACATCAACTCGGAATTCGCGCAGGCCGATGTCGCTTTTGTTATCGGCGCCAATGACGTGACCAATCCTGCGGCGAAGGAAGACCCGACCTCGCCGATCTACGGCATGCCGGTTCTGGAAGTATGGAAGGCCGGTACGGTGATGTTCTCCAAGCGCTCGCTGTCGTCCGGTTATGCCGGCATCGACAACACGTTGTTCTATCGTGACAACACCATGATGCTGTTCGGCGACGCCAAGAAGATGACCGAAGAGATCGTCAAGTCGCTGTAGCTTGGAGCCAACCGAGCGCACGCCCGGCCTGGTCGCTGCGCGCCTGACACTTCACATTATCGGTTTGTTCGCGTGCCCCGGATCTCGGCGAGCAGGCCCTGCATGCTCCCGCGCAGGCCGTGCATCTGGTCGAGCAAGTGCAGGATCACCGCGACCCCTTCATCATTGACGCCGAGGTCCTCGCGCAGGTCGCGAATGAGTTGCGCCCGCGCGAGGTCGACGTCGGAGAACAGGGGCTCGGGGTGGGTTTGCGGTGGAACCAGCCATCCGGCTGCGATCCAGGTCTCCACCGCGTGCTGCTCCACCCGGGCGCGGATCACGAATTCGTGGATCGAGATCATGCAAGCCTCCCAGTCATTCAGGCTTCAAGGTGCTGGCGGGGATTCTGATCCTTGCCCGCCTGCCAGCGTTGCGCGAACTCCTCGAGTTCAGGATCGAGCCGTTCCGGCAGCACGATCTTGAGGGTCACGTATTCGTCGCCATGACTCTTGTCGTTGCGCCGCGCGCCTTTGCCCTTGAGCCGCAACACCGTGCCGGTATTGGCCCCTTTGGGGACGGTCATGCGCACGGAGCCGGTGGGCGTGGGGACATCGAGCTTCCCTCCCAGCACCGCCTCCGGCAGGCTGATCGGAAGCTCGAGACGGATGTCGTCGCCGTCTCGCGTGAAGAACTTGTGCGGTTGAACCTCGATCTCCACCAGGGCATCGCCCGCGGGTCCGCCCCCGAGTCCCGGTCCGCCCTTTCCCCGCAGCCGCAGAACCTGCTTTTCCCTGGTCCCTGGGGGAATGACGACGTCGAGGGTGCCACCATCGGGCAGGGTGATGCGTTTGGTGGCGCCGTTGATGGCCTCCAGGAAGTCGACTGGAAGCCGGTAAAGTGCGTCCTGCCCCCGCGCGCGAAACCGCGCTCCGCCGCCGCGGCGCGAGAACATCTCGCGCAGGACGTCCTCGTCCATGAAATCGGCGTAGCCCTCGTTGTTGCTGTAGCTGTGGGTTTCCGCGCCGGGCTCTTGGAAATCACGGTAGTAACGCTCACGCGGCCGTTCGTTGCCAGAGGCGTCGATTTCGCCGCGGTCGTAGCGCCCGCGCTTCTCCGCATCGCCCACGAGGTCGTAGGCGGCGGAGACCTGCTTGAACTTCTCCTCGGCCTGACGATTCCCGGGATTGAGGTCCGGATGCAGTTTCTTCGCCAGTGCACGGTAGGCCGTGCGGATCTCGTCCTGCGGTGCGTCCGACTTAACGCCCAGGACAGCATACGGATCCTCGCTCACGTGGCACTCCTGTCTGGCTCACTTCTCGGCGTAAGGAACGCGACCCGATGGCGGAAATCAAGCACGGCGGGGCGGATTGAATGATCGAGTGTTCCGCCGTCGCGATGATGCTATCTCAGACCTGGAATGTGCCTGCCGGAATTCGATGTCCGGAGCGTAAAACGGATGAACATTCGGGATCGTGACCATGCTCGTCGGCGTGCCTAGGGAAATCAAGGACAGCGAATATCGTGTGGGCCTTGTGCCTTCGACGGTGCGCGAGCTGACCCGGAACGGTCACCACGTCATCGTTGAAAGGAGCGCCGGGCTGGGCGCCGGCATTGCGGATGACGACTACCGCGCGGTCGGGGCGGAAATCGTCTCGGATGCCGATCAGGTGTTCGGGCGCGGGGAGCTGATCGTGAAGGTCAAGGAGCCGCTGCCGGTCGAGCGCAAGAAGCTCCGGCAGGGACAAGTCCTCTTCACCTATCTGCATCTCGCCGCCGATCCGGAACAGACCACCGAACTGATGGCCTCGGGGGTCATCGCGATTGCCTATGAGACGGTGACGAGCCCCCAGGGCACGCTTCCTTTGCTCATGCCGATGTCGGAGGTCGCCGGGCGCATGGCGCCGCATGTCGGCGCCCGTTGCCTGGAGAAGGAAAACGGCGGCCGCGGGGTCTTGCTTGGCGGCGTTCCGGGCGTGCCGCCCGCGGACGTGGTCGTGCTCGGCGGCGGCGTTGCGGGCACCAACGCAGCATTGATCAGCGCGGGAATGGGGGCGACGGTCACTGTCATCGACCGAAACCCGGAGGTGTTGCGCCGCGTCGCGAACCAACTCGGGGCGCGGGTGCGGACGGTGTTCTCCACCAGCGATGCCATCGAGACGCTTTGCCGGCGCGCCGACCTCGTCATTGCGTCCGTGTTGATACCGGGCGCCGCGGCCCCGAAGCTGATCACGGCCGAAACCGTCAAGGCCATGAAGAGCGGCTCCGTCATCGTGGACATCGCGATCGATCAGGGCGGTTGTGCCGAGACCTCGCGGCCGACGACGCACTCGGCGCCGACCTACATCGTCGATGAGGTCGTGCATTATTGCGTCACCAACATGCCGGGCGCGGTCGCGCGCACCTCGACCTTCGCCCTCAACAATGTCACGCTTCCGTTCGTGCTGGCGCTCGCTGACAAGGGCTATCGCCGGGCGCTCGGCGAAGATCCCCATTTACGCAACGGGCTCAACGTCTACGAAGGCAGGATCACCTATCGTGCGGTCGCGGATGCGCTGAAGCTGAAGTACGTGCCGCCGGAAGCCGCCTTGCGGCTATGACCGGACCGGCGATGTCGGTCAGGAGCGATCGGGCGTCCGGCGATCACAGTTCCCGATACGTCACGAGTGCCCCGAACCGATCACGCACAAGCGGTGGCTGCGGCGGGACTGCCGACGAAAGGCGCGCGATAGGTCTCGCGAAACCGTAGAATGGTCGCAAAAGTCACGGCGGCCGCCGCCATGATCAGGAATGCCGGCGAGATCTCGTCGCCGGTGCGGCTGACCAGCCAGGTGGCGGCGAGCGGCGTCAGGCCGCCGATCACTCCGAGGCAAATGTTGTAGCCGAGCCCCACCGCCGTGCAGCGCACGGGCGCGGGCGCGGCCTCGACCATGATGCTCGGCTGCGTGCCGCCATAGGTCCCGATCATCACGACCAGCACGAGCTGGCCAAGGAATGCCAACAGGACCGAATGATGGTTCAGCAGCCAGAACGCCGGCACCGCGCCGACGAAGCCCAGCGCGGTTGCGACCAGCAGAACCGGTTTGCGGCCGATGCGGTCGGACAGGATCCCGGTCGCGATCATGAGCGGGAGCAGGAGCGCCATGCTCATCGAGTTGATTTCGAGTGCGCGCGCGGGCGCTATGCCGTCGGCGGTCTGCAGCCAGCTCACGAGATAGACGAAGCTGACATAGAAGCCGACGGCGTTGAACACGGACAAGCCGGCGAATCCGACAACGATGCGCCAATGATCGTGCAGGGTTTCCACGATCGGGGCGCGCTTGCGCGGCTCGGCGGGCACCGTATCGAGCACGTGCCGGCGCAGGAAGTAGCCGGCGATGCCCACCACCAGCCCGAGCAGGAAAGGGATGCGCCATCCCCAGGATTCGAGCGCGGCGGTCGGCATCATCGCCGCAAAGCCCGCGCCGACGGCGGACCCGAGCAGGATGCCGCCGCATGCCCCGCACGACGTCAACGCACCCATCAGGCCACGGCGGCCTTCCGGTGCGCGTTCGACCAGGAACACCATCGAGCTGGTATATTCCCCG
Organism: uncultured Alphaproteobacteria bacterium; assembly: GCA_963725065.1. Classification (GTDB taxonomy): domain Bacteria; phylum Pseudomonadota; class Alphaproteobacteria; order Rhizobiales; family Xanthobacteraceae; genus VAZQ01. The sequence goes on along the minus strand of CAVRXD010000018.1, from coordinate 39,041 downwards.
CCGACCGAAAGGCCCTGGACCATGCGCAGCAAGGTGAGCGCAATGGGTGCCAGAAGTCCGAGCGTCGCGTATCCCGGCAGCAGTCCGATCAGAAAGGTCGGGATCGCCATGGCGGCAACCGACAAGGTCAGCGCGGCGCGCCGTCCGAGCCGGTCGCCGATATGGCCGATCAGCGCGCCGCCGACCGGCCGCATCAGATAGCCGAGCGCAAACACGCCGAACGCCGAAAGCAACTGGGCTACCGGATCCTCATGCGGGAAGAACTGGCGGCCGATTGCCGTCGCGAAATAGCCGTAGATCGCAAAGTCGTACCACTCGAGCACATTGCCGATCGTGCCGGCGGCAATGACCCGGAGCGTCTGTCTGGATTTCATCTGTTTCCCGCATCGTGCGAATCCGCGCGGGACTGTAAGCTTTGACAAGTGCGTGTAAAGCCGCCTTGGTATCGAGCACATGCTGAAATGGATCCTGATCATTGCCCTCGTTTGCTACGGCGGGTTGCTGGCGCTGCTCTACTTCACGCAGCGCGCGATGCAGTACTTTCCGGAGCGTTTGCGCACGGCTCCGGCCATGGCCGGCCTGCCGGAGGCGCAGGAGATCGAGCTCGATACGCCTGACGGCGAGCGCGTGATCGCCTGGCATGTGCCGCCACGCGGCGACCAACCGGTCATCCTCTATTTCCACGGCAATGGCGGCTCGCTGCGTGGGCGGGTCGAGCGCTTTCGTGCGCTCACGGCCGACGGCAGCGGGCTTGTGGCGTTGAGCTACCGCGGTTACGGCGGCTCGAGTGGGCGGCCGAGCGAATCCGGTCTCCTCGCCGACGCCGGGGCGGCCTACGCCTTTGCGCTCGCGCGCTACCCGGCGGATCGGATCGTGCTCTGGGGTGAATCGCTCGGCACCGGGGTTGCGGTCGCGCTCGCGGCGGACAAGCCGGTCGCACGCGTCATTCTCGAATCTCCCTTCACCTCGGCCGTGGATATCGCCGCGCGACGATATTGGTTCGTGCCGGTGCGCTGGTTGATGAAGGACCAGTTCCGCTCGGACTTGCGGGTCGGCAAGGTTGCGGCGCCGGTGCTGGTGCTGCATGGCGAAAGGGACGCCGTCGTGCCGATCGCTTTGGGCGAGCGGCTATACGCGCTGATCAATGCGCCGAAGCGTTTCGTCCGGTTTCCCGGGGCCGGCCACAACGATCTCGGTGTGAACGGGGCAGTTGCGGCCGCGAAGACGTTTCTCGCGGAGAAATCACCCTGAGGGCGCCCTCCCGCCGACAGCCGTCGGCTCCAATGGTGCGACGGCTTGCTCGACGATAACGGCAGGGTTCGTTGCTATTGCACCTTGAGCCCCATGCGGCCTGCGATCAGGTTGCGCTGAATCTGCGAGGTGCCGGCCGCGATGGTCGCGGCGCGGGCATCGCGGAAATGCCGTTGCATATCGAATTCCATGTTGTAGCCGTTGGCGCCGAGCACCTGCATGCCGGCATTAGCGACCTTCACGTAGGTCTCGGAAGCGAACAGCTTGGCCATCGAGATTTCGCGCAGCGCATCCTCGCCGCGTGTCGCGGTCCAGGCCGCACGCAGCATGAGCAGCCGGCCGGCATCGACCTCGGTCTGCAGGTCGGCCAGCATATGGGCGATCGCCTGGAACGACCCGATCGGGCGTCCGAACTGCTTGCGGGTCCTCGCGTAGTCGACCGCGAGATCGAGCGCGGCCTGCGCCGCCCCACAGTAGCCGGCCGCGGTGGTGATGCGCTCCGTCTGTAAGCCCGAGAGCAGGCACTGAAACCCGCGATTGACGCCGCCGACGAGGCGCTCGTCTCCGGCTTCGACATCGTTGAAGAAAATCTCGTAGGTGCCGACCGAGCGCCGGCCCAGCATGTCGAGCTTGCGGAGCTCGACGCCGGGAGTGTCGTTCGCGACCAGGAACAACGACATGCCCTCGCGGTAATGGGCCTTGCTGTCGGTCTTGACGTAGACGTTGATCAATGTGTCGCGGGCGCCGGCGCCTGTCGACCACAGCTTCTGTCCGTTGATGCGCCAAGTCTCGTTGACGCGGCGTGCGGTGCTGCGCATGGCGCCCGTGTCCGACCCTGCGTCGGGCTCGGACATGGACACGCACATCCGGATTTCGCCCGCGAGCAGTTTCGGCAGATAGCGCGCGCATTGCTCGGGTGAGCCGTTGCGCAGCAGGTTCAAGCCGCAGAACACGCTCGCGCCGTAGGCGGTGAAGAAGTCGAAGCTCTTGCGCGCAAGCTCTTCGGCGATGATCACCATGTCCAGAAGGGTGCCGCCGAGGCCGCCATGCGCTTCCGGAAACGGCATGCGCAGCAGCCCCATCTCGGTCCAGGCGTCGTAAAGCTCGTACGGATATGCCGCCTCGCTGTCGAGGCGGCGCACGTATTGCGGCGTGGCCAACCGGTCCATCACCTTGCGCACCGATTCGCCCAGTAGCCGTTGTTCGCTGCTCAGTCCGAAATCCATGTTGCCGCCCGTCAGGTCTGCATCTTGATGACGCCTTGGCTGCTGAGCCCGCGCAATTCGTCATCCGAGAGCCCCAGTCCGGCCAGCACCTCGCGCGTGTGCTCGCCGAGCGTCGGCGGCGGGCGAAAATCGATCTCCCGGCTGCCATCGCACCTGATGGCCCGATGCACGGAGCGGACGGGGCCGGCCGCCGGGTGGTCGAGCTCGTAGAACAGATCGAGGTGGCGCACCTGCGGATCCTCGTCGAGCTCGTTCAAGCGGCGCTCGGGCGCGAACGGCACATCGTGCTGCGCCAGGCGCTCGAGCCATTCTTCCCGGGGTCTGGTCGCGAAGATCGCAGCCAGTTCGCGGCCGATGGCCTCATAGCTGTCGACACGGCGTTTGCGGTCGGGATAGCGCTGCAGCAGATCAGGCGACTCGATGACCGCGGCGAGGCCTTTCCAGAATTTGTCCGGCGATGACATCTGCAGGGCGATGCGTTTGCCGTCCTTGCAGGTGAGGATATAGGCCTGGGACATCGCGCCGCGCAGATAGAACGGCTGTTCATCGCCGGTCACGAAATAATGCGCGAGCGGTTCGACCGCGAGCGCAAGCGTTGCTTCGAGCATGCTGACTTCGACCTTGCGTCCCACGCCGGTCTTCGTCCGCTCCAGCAGTGCGCTGACGATCCCAAGGCAGGCGAAGATCCCGGTCGCCGCGTCGGAGATGGCCGGGCCCGCCACGCGGGCGTCGTCGGTGTCGTGAAAGCGCGAGAGCCAGCCGGCGAGCGCCTGGCCGACATTGTCGTAGGCAGGGCGGTTCGCGTACGGGCCGTCGGCGCCGAAACCGGTAATGAAGCAGAATACGAGCTTTGGATTGAGACGGCGCAGGGTGCCTTCGTCGATGCCGAGCCGCTGCTCCACGCCTGGACGCACATTGATGACAAGCGCGTCGGCATGCTCGATGAGCGAATGCAGCAGCTTGAGTCCGTCCGGCGTCGTATAGTCCAGGGCGACGCTGCGCTTGTGCCGGTTGTGGGCTTGGAAATGCGGGCTCGACAGGCCGCCGGCGAACCAGCGAAACGGGTCGCCGCCTTCCGGACGCTCGACCTTGATCACGTCGGCGCCGAGCTCGGCAAGCAGCATCGCGGCGTACGGTGCCGTGATGAATGTCCCCAGATCCAGCACGGTAAAACCGCGCAACAGCTTCATCCGCTCCTCCCTCAGGCATGTTCGGACGACGGCGGACCGGTCGGGCGCAGGGAATGCGTCACTCCGGCCTGATGCCGGCGAGCTCGATCACCTTGGCCCATCGCTTTGCGTCTTCGCGGATGAGCTCGGCGAACGCGGCCGGGCTGGTGCCGGCCGGGTCGAGCCCTTGCGGCAGCATGCGCTTCTCCTGGAACTGCGGATCCCGGATCACGCGGTTGAGGCCGATGTTGAGCTTTTCGATGACGTCACCGGGCGTGCCTGCCGGCGCGACGATGCCCCACCAGGCGCGCGCGTACATTTGCGGGTAGCCTTTCTCCGCGAAGGTCGGGACGTCGCCGAACAGTGGCGAGCGTTGATCGCCGCCCATCGCGAGGCCGCGCACCTTGCCATCGCGGATCAGCCCGGCAGCGGATACGCCGACAAACGCCGTCTGCACGGTGTCGCTCAGGAGATCGGTCAAGACCTGGGCGATGCCCTTGGATGGAACATGCATGAGCGATATGCCGGCGAGCTGACTGAACATCTCCATGGCGAGATGCGGCTGGCTGCCGTTGCCGAACGATCCGTAATTGAGCGTGCCGGGCTTGGCCTTGGCCAGCGCGACGAACTCTTCGAGCGTCCGTGCCGGGACCGAGGGGTGCACGACCAGCACCAGGTCCTGATAACCGATCACGGTGATGGGCGCGAAATCCTTCTGCGGCTGATACGACAGTTGCTTGTGCAGCATCGGATTGATGGTGAGCGTGGAGTCGGTCGTGAACAGCAGCGTGTAACCGTCGGGCGCGGATCGCGCGACAAATTCGGCGCCGATGATCGTGCTTGCGCCGGGACGGTTCTCGACCACGACCGGCTGACCCCAGGCGACCATGAGCTCCTGCCCGAGCGCACGCGCCATGGCGTCCGCTGTCCCGCCGGCCGGATAGGGCACGACCAGCCTGATCGGCCGGTTGGGATAGGCGTCCTGTGCCTGCGCCGGCGGGGCCTGTGCGGCTTGCGCCAGCATGCCCAGCAGGACCAGCGCGGCGAGCGCGATCCGGTGCATCACATCCTCCTTTCGCGGTCAGCCATGGATTGGCCTGGCGAGGGTGAGCGAGGCAGTCTGCACCACAGCGCCGGCTTCGTCCTCTGCCCACAGTCGCGCGTCGTTTCCTCCGTCGCCGAGCTTGACGGCAAGGGTGCAGCGGTGGCCGGCGTATAACGGCTGCGCCGAACGATACGCGAAATGCGTGAGCTCGGCGCCGGGCGCCGCGCGGCGCATGGTTTCCAGCAGTTGCAGCGCGATCAGCTTGCCTTGTACGACCAGCCCGGGAAGCTTTTCGACGTTCTCGGCATAGGGGGCGTCATAATGAATTCGGTGACTGTTGAAGGTCATCGCCGAGAATCGAAACAGGGTCAGCGCATCGGGCATTATGGCGCGCTGCCACGTCGGGCTCGGTCGGCCCTCGCGCGCGCCGGGGGCTTTCTCCGTGGCGCCCTCCACCACGTCCATGTGGATGATGTCCTGTTCCTCGACCACGGCCAGCCCGGCGGGCCCGAAGAAGCGGTGGCGCAAGGTCGCGATGGCGAGATGCGCGGTGGCGGTCGAGCGCACCTTGGTTTCGGAGAGCTCGCTTTCGCATCGCACCGGCTCGCCGACCACGAGCCGGCCGTGAAACTCGAGGCGCGCGCCGCCGAACAGGCGCCGCTGCATGGCAACGGGCGGAATGAGATCGTACTGCCGTGGCAGACCGTCGTCGCCGAGCGCCGCCCTGGGTGGCGCCTGCAGGCAGAAGATCGTATGCCAGCCCGGTGGCAGAGCTTCGCCGATGCGCGGCGTCGGCAAGTCGCAGTCGAGCGTGACGGCAAGTCTTTCGACCAGCGACGCGGCGACGTAATCCTCGGTCACCTTGCGCCGGCCGACCGCCCGGCGCAGGCCGGTTTCCAAGGTCTCGAGATCCATGGCGTTCCTCGCTCGGCGCGCCCGTCTTGACCGCGGGCTCTCCCGGCTTGATATTAGCATGCTAATTTAGCTCGCTAACAGAAATTTTGCCGCAGCCCGGAGGCGATGACTTGGATCAGAACGAACCGCTCATCGTCGGCTTCGCCGAGACCCCCTACACCGTGGCGAGCGGGCGCAGCGTTTTCGACCTCGCGGGCGACGTGCATGCCCAACTTCTGGAATCCGCCGCGCTCGACAACGATGCCATCGACGGGCTCGTCGCCTGCGCCTCGACGACCGAGGCGACCAATCCGTTCTGGTCGGTCTACCTGTCCGACGCGCTCGGGCTCGAGCTCGACTTCTGCCAGGGGATGGATCTGGGCGGCGCATCGTTCATCGCAGGCGTAGCGCGCGCCGCGCTCGCGATCCGCGCCGGCGCCTGCCGCCGTGTCGTCGTCATTGCCGCCGACGCCCCCTCCACCGTCAACCGCTCCGATCCACGCGGATACCGGCCGGAGTGGCAGGACCCGGTCGGTCTCATGGGTCCGCCGGGCGTGTTCGGCCTGCTGTCTTCGCGCTACGAGGCGCAATACGGTCCGGTGCAGGACGCACTCGCCAAGCTTGCGGTCACCCAGCGCCAGCATGCGCTGCTCAACGACAACGCGTGTGCCAAGCTCCGCAAACCGTTGACGGCAGAGGAGTACCTGGCGGCGCGGCAGATTTCCACGCCGATCAACCTGCTGGACTGCGTCATGAGCTGCGACGGCGCCAATGCCGTGCTGGTAACGTCGCGGCGCGATGCCGGCGCGCTCGCGGAGCGGGCCGTGCGTATCCGCGGCTTCGGCGAACGCACCAATCATGAGATCGCCGACCCGGTGCCCGACATCACCCGTTGCGGGCACGCGGTTGCCGGCGCGAAGGCGCTGCGCGAGAGCGGACTGCGCGCCGCCGACATCGCGATGCTGCAGCCGTATGACGATTTTCTGATCGCGATCGTGCTGCAGCTCGAGGCGCTCGGGTTCTGCCGGCCGGGTGAAGGCCGTCGATTTGTGCTCGAGACTGACCTCTCGCATCGCGGCGCGCTCCCGATCAATACCGGCGGCGGACAGATTTCGTGCGGTCAGGCCGGACTGGCGGGCGGCGGGCTCAATTTCGTCGAGGCGGTGCGGCAGCTGCGCGGCGAGGGCGGCGCACGGCAAGTCGCGAATCCGCGCAATGCCATGGTCACCGGGATCGGCTCGATCCCGTATATCCGCAACTGGAGCATGAGTGCGGTGATGGTTCTGGAGGGCGCAGCGTGAACAACGATGTGACGGCCGATGCGTGGCAACGCCCGAGCCCGGAACCAACCGGCTTCAGCCGGCCATTCTGGGAGGCCACGCGCGAGCGACGCTTGTTGCTGCAGTACTGCACGGTGGCACAGAAATTCCAGCACTATCCGCGGCCCGTGAGCATCTATACCGGCCGCAAGACCATCGAGTGGCGCGCAGTCGCGGGCGCCGGCCAAGTCTACGCGTTTACCGTGACGCATCGCGCGCCGCCGGCGTTTCGCGGTCGCGAGCCTTACATCGTCGCGACCATCGAGCTGGACGAGAAGGTGCGACTGATGAGCAATGTCGTGGAGTGCGGTCCGGACGACGTTCGCGTCGGCTCGCGCGTGCGCCTGGCCTGGGCGCCCGTCGGCGGGGGTTTCAACTTCCCGGTCTTCGAGCTTTGCGCCTGACCGGCGGCGCCGCGACCAGGTGGTTGCGGTCCTTCGGCGGAGCCGGCGCGCGCCGGCCGTTGGCGATCGGCGCCGCGACCGTGTCCTTCCTTCGCACCGCGCCGAGATTGCGTTTCATGCGCGCAAGCAGCTCCAGCAGCTGGGCGATGTCCTGCGCACGCATGCCGTGCAGGGATTGGGTGTCGACCTTGTGCGCGAGCTGATGCACTTCCCGCAGTGACGGATGCGCGGTGGGCAGCAGATAAAGATACTTGTTGAGCCGGTGCGCGGGGTCGATCCGGATCTCGATCCAGCCGCGTGCGACCAGGCGATGGACGAGATTGGCGACGGTCGGGACGCTGAGTTCGAGCGCGGCCGCCAATTGCGTCTGCGTCATGCCTTCGTGACGGTGCAGGTGGAGCAGCAGCTGCCATTGCGGCCGCGTGAGGCCCAGCGAATGGGCCTGACGATCGAAGCTGACTTTGAATTGCCGCGCCAGGTCGTTGACGATCGACCCGATGCTTTTCGCTGGCTCGCCATGCGGCGCAGTGTCGACGGGTCTGGATTTCGGCATGTCGTGACGGACCGGAAGGAAGCCTCAAACATACGTGACGGCGGTGCCGTTAGCAAAGGAGCGCGGGCAACATGACGGCCGGGCGTCACACCTGCAGATAGCGTTGCACGATATCGCGGTCCAACGCCGCCGAGGTACCGGACCACACCACATGCCCCTTCTCGATGATGGTGTGCCGGTCCGCGAGCTTCACCAGAGCGCTGAGGTGCTTGTCGACGATCAGGATGGCTTGGCCTTCGTCCTTCAGGCGTGCGAGACATTTCCAGATGTCGAGCCGCAGCATCGGCGCCAGCCCTTCGGTTGCCTCGTCGAGAATGAGCAGCTTGGGATTTGTCATCAAGGCGCGCCCGATCGCCAGCATCTGCTGTTCACCCCCGGACAGCTCGTTGCCCATGTGCTGCCGCCGTCCGGCGAGTTGGGGAAAAAAATCGTAGATCGCGTCGAGCGTCCAGCGCGGGGCCGCGAAGCGCGAGGCCGCGGTCGCGATCAGGTTTTCCTCGACGGTGAGCGTCGGAAAGATTTGCCGGCCCTCGGGCACGAGCCCGAGACCCGCCTGCGCGATCCGGTGGGGAGGCAGGCCGACGAGAGACAGGTCGTCGAAGACCGCGCTGCCGCCGGTGGCGGGCAACAGGCCCATGATGGTCTGAATGGTGGTGGTCTTGCCCATGCCGTTGCGGCCCAGCAAGGTGACCACCTCGCCGGCGCCGACCCTGAATCCGATGTCGAACAGCACCTGCGCGGGGCCGTACGCGGATTGCAGATGCTCCACGGCAAGCATCGCGCCCTCACTCCATCTCGTCGCCGAGATAGGCGGCGACCACCCGCGGATCAGCACGGACCTCGGCGGGCGCGCCGGTTGCGATGATGTGGCCGTAGATCAACACCGAAATACGGTCGGCAAGCGCGAACACGGCCGTCATGTCATGCTCGACCAGCACGACCGAGAACCGTCCTTTGAGCTGCCCCAGCACGCGAACGAGGCGCGTGGTCTCGTCGCGCCCGGTGCCGGCCATCGGCTCATCGAGCAACAGCAGTTTCGGCTCCATCGCGAGCGCAATGGCGAGTTCGAGCGCCCGTTTTTCCCCATGCGAGAGCTGCCCCGCGGGCGTGAGCGCGCGCTCGGCCAAGCCGACATCGGCCAGCGCCGCCATTGCCGGCCCGTTCAACGCGGGCTCCGTGGCCGCGCCGCCCAGGAGGCGGAAGCTCGAGCCGCTGCGCGCTTGCACCGCGAGCGCGACGTTTTCGAGCGCCGAGAAGCCGGGAAGGATCGAGCTGACCTGGAACGTTCGCGCCAAGCCCATTCCCGCGCGCGCGTGCATCGGCAGGGTCGTGATATCACGGCCGGCAAACACAATGCTGCCGGCATCGGGCGCAACCAGCCCGGAAATCTGATTGATCAGCGTCGTCTTGCCGGCGCCGTTCGGCCCGATGACGGCGTGCAATTCGTTCGGCCTGACGTCGAAGGTCAGGTCATCGGTGACGACGAGGGCACCGAATTTCTTCCGCAGCCCCTCGAGGCGCAGCATTGCTTCAGTCACGGCCTAACCTCCGCCACAGCTCGGCCGTGACGCCGATGAGACCCCCGCGCGCGAACAGGACGACGAGCACGAGCACTGGCCCGAAGATCACCTTCCAATCCTCGGTGAAGCCGGACAGCCACTCCTCGGTCAGAAGATAGGCGGCGGTGCCGATGATCGCGCCGTTGAGCGAGCCCAGCCCGCCGAGCAGCACCATGACGATCAATTCACCCGAGCGCTGCCAGGACATGTAGGCGGGGCTTACGAACTCGCTGGCATTGGCGAGCAGGAAGCCGGACAGACCTCCGAGCATGCCCGCGATCACATAGGTCGCGAGCTGAAAGCGGTAGACGTCGAATCCCATCGCTGCCATCCGGACAGGGTTCTCTTTCGCGCCGCGCAGAACACGGCCGAAGCGCGAGCCGACGAGCGCGCGGCAAAAAAGATAAGTGCCAAGGAGAGCGACGAATACGACATAATAGAACGCGCGTTCATTCTTGAGCAGCGGGAAGCCGGCGAACGTGCTGCGAGCCGCGATCGTGAGGCCGTCATCGCCCCCGTATGGGGCGAGCGAGCTCGCCGTGAAGAAGGCCATCTGGCCGAAGGCGAGCGTGATCATGATGAAGTAGACGCCCTTGGTGCGCAGGCAGACGATGCCGGTCAAGAACGCGTAAAGCGCCGCGACCGCGAGCGCGACCGGGAGCGAGACCAGCGCATCGCCGATCCCATGCGCGGCGAGAATGCCGACGGCATAGGCGCCAAGCCCGATGAAGGCGGCGTGGCCGAACGAGATCAGCGCGCCGTAGCCGACCAGGAGATCGAGCGCGACCGCAGCAATCGCGAAGATCATCACCCGCGACCCCAGGCTGAGCAGATGCTCGCCACCCGCCAACGGCGCCGCCGCCGGCAGCACCGCGAACGCCAGGAAGATGCCGATCGGCAAGACCTCGAGCCGTCGGCGCGTCGGCGTTGGAGATGTTGCAAGCGAAAGCGCCGGCGGCATTTCAGCGGCCTTTCGCCGGGAACAGCCCGGATGGCCGGACATAGAGCACGACCGCCATCAGCAGGTAGATCAGCATCGAGGCGAGCGCCGGACCTACGGTGCGGGCGGGCGACGGCCCCATGACCAGGCGCAGGATGTCGACCGAGAACGAGCGTCCGAGCGTATCGACCAGTCCGATGAGCAGTGCCGCCAGAAAGGCGCCGCGGATCGAACCGATGCCGCCGATGACGATGACCACAAATGCGAGGATGAGGATGGTATCGCCCATTCCAGGATCGACCGACAGGATGGGCGCGATCATGATGCCGGCGAAGCCCGCAAGCATCGCGCCGAAGCCGAACACGATCAGAAACAGGCGCCGGATATCGACACCGAGGGCCGACACCATCGCGGCGTTGGTCGCCCCTGCGCGCACCAGCATGCCGATCCGGGTGTGGGACACGAGAACGTAAAGCAGCGCCGCAACCGCCAGCCCCGACCCGATGGTGACAAGTCGCCACACCGGATAGAGCAACCCGTCGGCGAGCTGCACCGACCCCGAGAACAGGTCGGGGATCGGCAGGCTGAGCGGCGCCGCGCCCCAGACGATCTTCACCCCGTGATTGATGAACAGAATGATGCCGAACGTTGCGATGACATGGTCGAGGTGATCGCGGCCGTAGAGATGGCGAAACACCAGGAATTCGAGCAGCAGCCCGCACAGGAGGGCGGCGGCGAGCGCCAGGATGAGCGCCGCCAAAAAGCTTCCGGTGAGCGCGAAGAAGGTCACCGCGAGATAGGCGCCGAGCATGTACTGGACGCCATGGGCGAGATTGATGAAATCCATCACGCCGAACACCAGCGTAAGGCCGGCTGCGATCAGGAACAGAAGGACGCCGAGCTGCAGCCCGTTGAGGGTCTGAACCACGAGAAGGGTGGTGGACATGGATTGAGTGATCCGCGAGCGGGTCGCGATCTCGGCGCGCGCCCTTGAGCCATCCGAACTAGTGCGCCGAACCCGAAGTTCGCGCACATCGCGCGGCAAGTTCAATCCCGAGGCGTGGGTCTAACGCCGCCCTTGCGGGCGGCGCGCCTCACTTCATCGCACAGTCCTTGGCATGGGGATCGGCATAGTTCTCGAACACCTTCTTGACGATCTGGGTCTCGAACTTGCCGTCGGCGCGCTTGGCGACCTTGACCAGGTAGAAGTCCTGGATCGGATAATGGTTGGTGTTGAACTTGAAACCGCCACGCAACGAGGCGAACTCGGCCTTCATCATGGCGGCCCGTAACGCCTCGCGGTTGGCGACGTTACCCTGCACCTGGCGCACGGCGCTGTCGATGAGGAGCGCCGCGTCATAGGCCTGGAACGCGTAGGTCGCGGGGACCGCGCCGAACTCCTTCTCGTAGGCGGCGACGAAGCGCTTGTTCTGCGGATTGTCGAGATCGGGCGCCCAGTTCGCTCCGCCGAAGAAACCAAGCGCGGCATCCTGCTGGGCCGGCAGCGTCGATTCATCAACGGTGAAGGCGGAAAGGAATGTGACGTTGTTGGCAAGTCCCGCCTGCCGGAACTGCTTGACGAAATTTACGCCCATTCCGCCTGGCAGGAAGACGTAGATGGCATCGGGCTTCGCGGCCGCGATCTTGGCGAGCTCGGCCGAGAAATCGAGCTGGTTCAACGGTACGTAAACCTCGTCCGCGATGTCGCCCTTGAAGAAAGCCTTGAAGCCTGCAAGCGCGTCCTTGCCCGCTTGGTAGTTGGGCGCCATCAGGAACGCTTTCTTGATGCCGGTGTCCTGGGCATGCTTGCCCGAGACCGCGAAGACCTGATCGTTCTGGTAGGAGGTGACGAAGAAGTTCGGATTGCACTCCTTGCCGGCGAAGTTCGAGGTGCCGGCATTGGGGCTGATCAGGATAGCGCCGCCCTCGGTCACGGGTTTCATGATCGCCGCGAGAATGTTGGAAAAGATCGGGCCGACCACGAAATCGACCTTGTCGCGATCGACCAACGCCTTGACCTTGTTCACGGCGAGGTCGGGCTTGAGCTCGTCGTCAGCAACGATCACTTCGACATCGCGCCCGCCGAGCTTGCCGATGAGATCCTTGACCGCAAGATTGAAGCCGTTGCGAAGCTGCTGACCGAGCACGGCCGGCGGCCCGGAGAGTGTGGCAATGATGCCGATCTTGAGCTTTTCCTGCCCTTGCGCCCCGGTCCCTCCCAGAATGACCGCCGCGGCGGCGAGCAGGACGAATGTCTTCATGTCCATCTCCTGTCAGGGTCTGTCTGGAATAAAGGGGATCATCTGCCCAGTCGGGTGATCCGCGATCAAGCAAGCGTTGTCGATAGTCTAGATTCGAAACCCGTCCCGTGGGAAGGGCGCTTGGGGTCGATGCGCGTGCAAGACGCGTGCCGCGGGCTCGAACCATCCGGCAAGCTAGCGCCGTTTCGTCTGGTTTCGGCGACGGGTCTTTCGTGGTTGAATGGCGTGCGCGGTCCTTCTGATTCCGCAGTTCGCATCGGAGCGTGCTGCCAGAAGTGCGAACCTCGGAATAGGGACACGAGAGAGCGACAGACCAGCCAGGGAGTTCGCGCGTAATGCAACCGCTCACCGCAGGCATCACCAAGGCCAATACCGGCATCGACGGCATCGTCTGGAACATCCTCGGTCAAACCTACGTACCGAAGCAGCTCAGCGAGAATTCGTTTGCCTGGCACGCCATTTTTCCGCCCGGCACCTTCGTGCCGCCCCACATCCATCCGACGCAGGACGAGTTCATCTATATGTTCGAGGGTCGCTTCGACCTGATGATCGATGGCAAGGATTTCGTGGCCGGCCCGGGTGACCTGATCAGGCTGCCGCTGGGCATCCCGCACGGCATCTTCAACAAGTCGGATCAGCCCACGAAGTGCTTCTTCTGGGTCACCCCCACGCGCGCCCTGTACGACCTGTTCTGGGCGATCCACAGCATGAAGGAGCAGAAGCCCGAGGAGGTGGTCGCACTCGCCGCCAAGCACGAGGTGATGTTCCTGCCGCCGCCGGCCTAATGCTGCGACAGGGATTCGTCTTCAACGGTTCAGACCGCACTCGCAAGCGTATGTCGGCTGATGGCCTCTGTCCGGAGGCGGCGTCAGGCCGCTTTGTTGACCTGTTCCTGCGCGAAGCCCGCGGTCGAGGCATAGCCGCGCACGATGGCCTTGCGCTGCTCGAATGACAGCACATCGTCGATGCTGCTGAAGCCGTCGGGCGCGCGTTCTTCGACTGCGTCGATGACGCCCTCGGGGCCGCCTTTACGGTTCATCCGCACGATCTGGGCCGTCATCGGCAGGCGTTCCTGCTCGTACATCCACAGGCCGTGCAGCACGTGCTCGGCCGACTGCAAGCGATCGGCGAGGCAGCGGGCGTCGAGGATCGCCTGGGATGCGCCGTTGGAGCCGACCGGGTACATCGGATGCGCGGCATCGCCCAGCAACGTGACGCGGCCATGCGACCAGCGCGGCAGGGGATCGCGATCGCACATCGGATATTCCCAGAATTCGGGTGTTGCCTCGATCAATGCCTGCGCGTTGACGTAGGGGATGCGAAATCGCTGGACGTGCGGCATCAGATCTTCGAAACGCCCCGGTCGCGACCAGTCCGCCTTGTTGGGCGGCGGGGTCGAGCCGGTGCCGACACGGGCGACCACCGCCCAGTTGGTCAGGCGCCGGTCCGGCCGCGCCGCTTCGGCGATCGGATAGACCACGAGCTTCGCGGCCATGCCGCCGGCGATGACCATCGAGCGACCGGTGAGGAACGTCGGCCATTCGACCGCGCCGCGCCAAAGCATGGCGCCGTTCCACTGCGCGGCCCCTTCGCTCGGATAGAGCGTGTCGCGCACCAGCGAATGAATCCCATCGGCGCCGACCAGCACGTCGCCGTGCGCGGCCGCACGCTGCGAGCCGTGACGATCGAAGAAATACGCGGTCACGCCGCCTTCGTCCTGGCGAAACGCGCCGAGCCGATGTCCGGTATGGATGCGCGACTCGCCAAGCCGGGCGCGCACCGCCTGCCAGATCACCGCCTGCAGCCGGCCGCGGTGGATGGAGAATTGCGGGACGTCATAGCCTGCATCGGTCCCGCGCAACTCGCGCCAGATCTCCTGACCGAAACGGTTGGTGTAGAACAGCTCGTAGGTTCGGATGCCCACGGCATCGAGCCGATCGAGCAGTCCGAGCTCGGCCAGTTCCTTTATTGCATGCGGCAAGGTGTTGATGCCGACGCCGAGCTCGCGGATGGCGTCCGACTGTTCGTAGATTTCGCAGTCGATACCGCGCGCATGCAGCATCAGCGCCGTGGTCAGGCCGCCGATTCCGCCCCCGACGATGATCACTTTCATGGCTCAACCCGCAAGAAACGCACGCATCCGAGCCCGATAATGGTTCGCGAGGCCACGCGGGCGCAACGATTTTCGCCCGACGTCGTTGACGGCCCGGCGGCGCCGGTGCTGCCGCGCTGCTTTCGTCTGCTATCTATCGGGAAGGGCTGGGGAAATGCGTGCCCCGCAGGCGGGCGCGGGGGTGCCGACGATTGGCGCGTGGCCGCCCCGCCACGCCCGTTTTCGGAGGATCGGGCTAGCGCTTGCGGTCCATCGCGTGGCAGGTGGCGACCACCGATTTGCCGCCGCCCACGGCGTTGTGGGTGTAGCACTTCTCCATCCGATCGGGCGAGACGAGGGTGATCAGGAAATAGCCGTCCATGTCGGCGCCGACGATCGTCTTGTTGTCGCTCGAAATGGCCCAGGCGAACGGCTCCTTGGTGTCGGCGACCGCCGATGCCGAGCGGCCCCAGACGAGGCGGCCGTCCTGACCCTCCACCACATAGGTCGCCTCGATATCGCGCACGCGCGGCGGGTCATTGGGAGTCTGACTTCCCGGATGGTGGGCATGGCTGCCGAACACGATCGACTTGCCCTTTCCCGACCAAGTCCCCTTGAGATCGGGAATCGCAGTCTGCGCCTGCGCGCCGGTGACCGTGGCGCCGAGCAACGCCAATGCAAAGACGAGGTGTCTCATTTGTTTCCTCTCCGGGGGTGAACGATCTTAGAATCTGCACCGGAATGGTGACAGCAGCAACACCGCATCCCGCGTCGCTGCGGGTCACGGTCGGTCGATTCGGATCTGCGTCACATCTGTCAGGCAGCGGCCCGCCGCTTGACTTTTCGCTTGGCGGGGCCTTTTCGCCTGGCGGTGCTTTTTCGCGATGGCCGCTTCGCAGTCCGCGGCCAAAGCTCCTTGCTGGCAAGGCGGGCGCCTTCGACCAGCGCTTCGAGTTTCGCCCACATGATCTGCGGATGCACGCGGGCGAAATAGGTCACCTGCGCGAAGCCGCAGTCCGTGCTTGCGATCACGTTCTCGCGCCCGACGAGGCGGGCCAGACGGACGATGCGCTCGGCGACGAGTTCGGGATGCTCGACGATGTTGGTGGCGTGGCTGATGACGCCGGGAATCAGCACCGTATCCTTCGGCAGCTTGAGCTTTTCCCACAGTCGCCATTCATGCTCGTGCCGCGGATTGGCGAGCTCGATCGAGTATCCGCCCGCGCGCACCTTCAACACGAGGTCGGCGATATCCTTGAACGGGACGTCCGACGCGTGCGGGCCGGGCCAGCTTCCCCAGCAGATATGGTACCGGATCTTGTCGCGCGGCAATCCCTTGATGGCATGGTTGATGATCTCGACCTGCCGCGCGAGCCAGGTGCGGTACTCCTTCAGGCTCTTGGGCGGCACCATCCGGTCGTAGCTCACCGCGGCGCGGGCATCGTCGAGCTGCACCAGGAAGCCGGCATCGATGATCGTCTTGTATTCGGTGTGCATCGCCTCGGCGATCGCCTGCTGCAGATCATCGTCGCTGGCGTAATGCTCGTTCTTGCGGTCGGGGATCACGCTCGCCGGCGCCGCCACCGGGAGAAAAGCCTCTTCCACGTCGACGCCGCGCAGGGCCTGCTTGAAGTTGTCGATGTCCTGCTGCAGCTCGGCCTTGCCGGCATAGGTGATCGGCGCCACCGCGACCGAATCCATGACGGTCTCGACCTTGTCGCGTGAATCGAGGTCGGCGTAGAACTCCGCAAACCGCGTACGGTCGAGGCCACGCGTGAACGGATTGGCCGAGGCCTTGAACGGCCGGCGCTCGAAACCGCCGAGGCGAAACAGCGCGTATTGCGCCCAGCTGATCGCCTTGCCGAACTCGCCGTCGCTGATCACGTCGATGCCGATGTCGGCCTGCTGCCGGACGACCTCACCGACTGCATCACGCAGGCATTTCGCGTAGGCGCCCTCATCGAAGGATTTGCCGGCCTCCTTCGCGCTCAGAAATTCGCGCAACGCCGCCGGACGGATAAGGCTGCCGACATGGGTGGTAAGAATACGATCCGTGCTGCGCTTCATTCGTCCTCCCCCGATTTATTCCGTGCGGTGGTCCGCGCCGGCTTATGATGGTCGGGACAAGGTACTGATTGCGACAGCCAAAACAACAGCGCGGGCCCCAGGGGGCCCGCGCTGTATCAATGTGCACGCCGGCGCCGGCGGAGCCGGGCAGGTAAACCGGTCAGAAGCTCGGACGGCGCGGAGCACGCGCCGGAGCGCCGCCGGGCCCGGTGGTGGGCTTCGGCTTCATCGGCAACAGGCCTTCGCGCTGCATGCGCTTGCGCGCAAGCTTGCGTGCCCGGCGGATCGCTTCCGCCTTCTCGCGCGCTTTCTTTTCGGAGGGCTTTTCGTAGTGGCCGCGGAGCTTCATCTCGCGGAAGATGCCCTCGCGCTGCATCTTCTTCTTCAGCGCTTTGAGGGCCTGATCGACGTTATTATCACGGACGAGAACCTGCACGCGTCGTTCCTTTGCTGTGGTTCCTGTATGGTCCTGGATGTGCCGGAGCCCGCCGATCCGCGCCAAAGCGCGACGCGCGGGCTCCCGATTAGCTGCGCCTGTAGCAGAATCAACTTGCGGAGTCCACCGGCTGGAGGAGACCGGCCGTCAGAATTCGGTGATCGGGCGGCAGCCTTGCCTGCCCACGCCGACCGCGTCGCCAGTCGCCTTTCGGGATCGACGCCGCCCCATGGGGCTGTCACCCCCCGCCTGTAGGAAAAACCTGCGTCACGTGACCCATCTTGCGGCCGGGGCGCGGGGCACCCTTGCCATAGAGGTGGACGCTCGCCCCCGGCACGGTGAGCCACCGGGCGTAGTCCTCGACCTCGGCGCCGATCAGATTCGTCATTTCGATCCGGCCGTGCCGGAGCGGCTTGGCCAGCGGCCAACCGGCGACCGCGCGCACATGCTGCTCGAACTGTGACACCGTCGCCCCATCGATCGTCCAGTGGCCGGAATTGTGCACGCGCGGCGCGATCTCGTTGACCAGCAGTGCCTGCCGCCCACCCTCGGCGACCACGAACATCTCGACCGCAAGCACGCCGACATAGTCGAACGCCGTCGCAATTGCTTCGGCGATGCGGCGCGCGTCGTCGGCGACGGCGGCGGACACATTGGCAGGCACGCGCGAGAGCTTGAGGATGTGGTCGCGGTGCTCGTTCTCGATCAGATCGAAGCACTCGATCCGGCCGTCGCGCGAGCGTGCCGCGACGATCGAGACTTCACGCTCGAAGGGCACGAGCGCTTCGAGAATTGCAGGCTGTTCGCCGATCTGCCGCCAGGCCGAGGCCGCGTCGGTCTTGT
Organism: uncultured Alphaproteobacteria bacterium; assembly: GCA_963725065.1. Lineage (GTDB taxonomy): Bacteria > Pseudomonadota > Alphaproteobacteria > Rhizobiales > Xanthobacteraceae > VAZQ01. Next base: position 20,982 of record CAVRXD010000018.1, on the reverse strand, counting down.
CGCGCACCTTGACCTGGCCCTTGCCGTCGTAGCCGAAGCGCCGCGTCTTGAGGATCGCAGGCGCGCCGGTCGCGCCAAGCGCGGAAGCAAGCTCCGCTGGCGAGCAGACTTCGGCAAATCGCGCGGTGGCGATGCCGAGGCCGGTGATGAAGTTTTTCTCGGTCAGTCGATCCTGGGTGATCGCCAGCACCTGCGGGTCCGGCAGCACCGACGTGCGCGCGGACAGGAAGGTCGCGGTCTGCGCCGGCACATTCTCGAACTCGTAGGTGATCACATCGACATCGGCGGCGAAGCGGTCGAGCGCGGCGTTATCGGCATAGTCGGCGCAGGTGACCCGATGCACCACATCGAAGGCGGCCGCGTCCGGACTGGGAGCGAAGACGTGGCATTTGAATCCGAGGCGCGCGGCCGCGAGCGCGAGCATGCGGCCGAGTTGGCCGCCGCCGAGAATGCCGATCGTCGAGTTGGGGGAGAGCACGTGCGATTCTAATCCTTCGGGCGTGCGGCGACGGCTTCCGTCTGGCGTGCGCGCCATTGGTCGAGCCGCTTGGCGAGCCGGGAATCGGAGAGCGCCAGCACGGCGGCGGCGAGCAGCGCGGCATTGATCGCGCCGGGCTTGCCGATCGCGAGCGTGCCCACGGGAATGCCGGCCGGCATCTGCAGGATCGACAGGAGACTGTCCTTGCCTTCGAGGGCGTGGGTATTCATCGGGACGCCGAATACCGGCAGCGACGTGAGCGAGGCGGTCATGCCGGGCAGGTGAGCGGCCCCGCCCGCACCCGCGATCACCACCTTGAAGCCCTTCTTGCGCGCGGATTTTCCGAACTTGAACAGCCGGTCCGGCGTCCGATGCGCCGACACGATCAACGGCTCGAAGCCGACGCCGAGCTCGGCCAGCGTATCGGCGGCATGCTTCATGGTCTGCCAGTCGGACTGGCTTCCCATGATGATCGCAACCGGCTTCCCCGCCATCGGCCCCCTCGATCGGCCCAAAAAGGAAGCGCGGGATTATAGGGGCGGTCCTTGAGGTGACAAGGCGGCCGGGAAAAACCCGAATTTCGGCTTGCCATGCCGGCCTGCGCCTCAAAAATAAGCCAATTGGGATGCATTGCTCCGGCCGGGTTGGGGGCGAAAAGGGCGACTATTGACGCTCCTGGCCGAGAGCATTAAAAGAACGAACGTTCATTCTCTTTAATGCGCTGAGATTACAGGGTCGGGGGACTTCTGTCATGCGCCGGGCAAGTGCCCAGCTTCAGTCCGATCGTCGGGCCGAGATTCTGGCCGCGGCGCAGCGCTGCTTCGTGCGCGCCGGCTTTCACGGCGCCTCGATGCAGGATATTTGCGCCGAAGCCGGCATGAGCCCGGGCAATCTCTATCGCTACTTCCCCTCCAAGGAAGCTCTCATCGCCGGCATCGCCGAGCGCGACCGCGCCGAGATCGGCCAGCAGTTCGCGCGCGCCGACCTCTCCCGCGGCCTGTTTCCCGTGCTCGAGGGCCTGGCGCACCATTTTTTCGCCGAGCGGCCGCGCGAGCAGGTGCTGCTGTGCACCGAGGTCATGGCCGAGGCGCGTCGCCATCCCGACATCGCGCGGATCTCGGCCTCCTTCGATGTCGATGTGAGGAAATGGCTGGGGGATCTGCTGCGTGCCGCTGCCGAACGCGGCGATATCCCCGGCGACATCGATTTCGACGGCGTCATCACCATGCTGATGGTCATCGCCGACGGGGTGTGGTGGCGCCGCGCGCTTGATCCCAATTTCAAAGCGGAAGCCGTGCTTCCGATCTTCATGAACATCACGCGCCAGATGCTGCGCGGCGGCTCGCCAAAGCCGACCGAGAAGCCCGCGCGCGTATTCGACATCAAGGAGAGTGCTCGATGAAAGCCAGCCGCCTGACCGCCGTCGGCCTCGTTGCCGCCGCCGGGCTTTGGATCGCGTCCGGACATTTCCTGCCGCACGAATCGGCGGAGAGCCGCGCGGCGGTTCGCAGCGGCGGAGGCGAGGCGAAGAAGCTGTTCCGCGTCGCCGTGGTGGGAACGACGGTGATGCCGCACAGCCGCAAGCTCATCGTCGCGGGCCGGACCGAAGCCGACAAGCGCGTCACCCTTACGGCGCGCACCGGCGGCATCCTGACCGAGCTCAGGATCAAACGTGGAAGCTGGGTTCAGAAGGGCGAGGTCATTGCCGTCCTGTCCGACGAGGCGCGCGAGGCCCAGGTGGCGCAGGCCGAGGCCGTGGTCACGCAGAAACGCACCGAGCTCGACGCCAAGCGCGCGCTGATCCTGACCGGTACGCTCCCGCGGCTCCAGCTCGTCGATCTCGAGGCGCAGCTCAAGGCAGCAGAAGCGGCGCTCGCGGGCGCCGCGGCCGAGCGCGACCGCGGCGTGGTGCGCGCGCCGTGGTCGGGCGTCGTGCACGACGTGGCGGTCGAGGTGGGCCAGGCCGCGTTCTCGTTCGCGGGGCGTGAGCTCGCGACGCTGGTGGCGATGGATCCGATGCTGGCGGTGGTCGAGGTGGCGGAACGCAAGCTCGCGGGGATCAAGGTGGGCGATACCGCGGATGTGCGGCTCGTGACCGGCGAGATCGCGAGCGGCAGAATTCGCTTCGTCGCCAAAACGGCGAGTCAGACCACGCGCACCTATCGGGTCGAAATCGAGTTGCCCAATGCCGACGGCAAGATCCCGGACGGCATTACGGCCGAGGTCGCCATGCCGCTGTCGCCGTTGCCGGCAACACGCATCGCGCGCTCCGCGCTCACCTTTTCCTCGAACGGCAATCTCGGCGTACGCGCCGTCGGCGCCGACGACACGGTCGAGTTCGTGCCCGTCAACGTGATCGAGGACGACCAAGGTTACATGTGGGTCACCGGCATCGCCGAGGGCAGCCGCGTGATCGTCCAGGGACAGGATTTCGTGCGTGAAGGCCAGCAGGTCGAGGCGGTGCTGACGCCCGCTCTGACCGCTGTCGCACGCTAGCATTGCTACCTCATGCCGGCGAGCATGAGGCCGGGGAGATGCTTTTCGCCATCGTGGGGCTGAGGGCGGGAAGTTTGGGGATGAGGCTCTAACGCGAGCGAGTAATGTCCAGGTTCATTGATTACGCCATCGATCACGCGCGGCTCACCATCGCGACGCTGATATTCCTGCTGGGCGCGGGGCTGGTGGCCTATGTGACGATCCCGAAGGAAGCCGAGCCGGATATCAAGATTCCGATCATCTACGTTCAGCTTTCCCAGCGCGGCATCAGCCCGGAGGATTCGGAGCGGCTGTTGCTGCGGCCGGTCGAGACCCAGCTCAAATCGGTCGGCAACGTGAAGGAGATGCGTTCCACCGCCTTCGAGGGCGGCGGCTTCGTGCTGCTCGAATTCGAAGCCGGCTTCGATTCCAAGTCTGCGCTCGCGGACGTGCGTGCCAAGGTGGACCAGGCCAAGCACGATCTGCCCCGCGACGTGGACGAACCGCAGGTGCTCGAGGTCAACCTGTCGCTCTACCCCGTGCTGGTGGTGGGCCTGTCCGGAGACGTCCCCGAACGCACGCTGCTGCGCATCGCCCGCTCCGCCAAGAACGCCATCGAGCAGGCGCCCGGCGTGCTGGCGGCCGAACTGCGCGGCGCCCGCGACGAGGCGGTCGAGATCATTCTCGATCCCAAGCTGCTGGCGAGCTACGGCATGTCGCTCGATCAGCTCGGCTCGGTGACGCAATCCTTCAACACGCTCATCGCCGCCGGCGCGATCGAAGGCGAGACCGGCCGCTTTGCGGTCAAGGTGCCGTCGCTGTTCGAGAAGCCGCAGGACATCCTGAAGATCCCAATCATCGCGTCCTCGAAAGCGTCGGTGACGCTGCTCGACATCGGCGAGGTCAAGCCCACCTTCAAGGACGCGACCTCGGTCACGCGGGTCAACGGACGCCCCGCCATGACCATCGAGGTGTCGAAGCGTTCCGGCGCCAATCTGATAGAGACGGTCGACGCGGTGCGCGCGACCGTGGCGGAGCTGCAGAAGACCTGGCCGGAGGCGGTGCACGTCACCTTCACCCAGGACAAGTCGAAGGTCATCCGGCAGATGCTCGGCGACCTGCAGAACTCGGTTGCAACCGGCGTGTTGCTGGTGGTGATCGTGATTCTGTTCGCACTGGGTTTCCGTGCCTCGCTGTTCATCGGGATCGCGATCCCGGCGTCGTTTCTGGCCGGCGTGCTCGGCCTGCAGCTCGCGGGACTGACGGTCAACATCGTCGTTCTGTTTTCGCTCATCCTGGCGGTCGGCATGCTGGTCGACGACGCCATCATCGTTTCGGAGTTTGCTGAACGCCGCATGTCCGAGGGCATGCCGCCCAAGGAGGCGTATTCGCTGGCGGCCAAGCGGATGGCCGGCCCGGTGATCGCCGCCACCGCGACCCGCATCGCCGCGTTCTCGCCGCTGCTGTTCTGGCCGGGCGTGGTGGGCCAGTTCATGAAATATCTGCCGATCACACTGATCGCGACGCTCTCGGCCTCGCTGGTGGTGGCGCTGTTCTTTACCCCCACGCTCGGTGCGCTGCTCGGCAAGGCGTCGCCGGTACCGCACGACGACCGCGCACGCGACAGCGGACCCTATATGCGCACGGTGCGGCTGGCGTTGCGCCGGCCCGGCATGACGCTCACGCTGGCGGCACTGCTTCTGGTCGCGGTGCAGGTGGGCTACGGAAAGTTCGGCCGCGGCGTCGAATTCTTCCCGAGCGTCGAGCCCGATTACGGCCAGGTGATCGTGCACGCGAGGGGCAACCTCGCGCTCGAGGAGAAGAATCGCCTCGTTGCCGAGGTCGAAAAGAGAGTGCTCGCGTTCGACGGCCTCAAGACCGTCTATACCCGCATCGGCGAGCAGCCGCGCGGCATGGGCGAGCTGACCGAAGATACCGTCGGGGTTATCCAGTTCGAGTTCGCGGACTGGCGAGTCCGTCCGCCCGCGCACGAGATCATGGATGCCATCCGCGCCAAGACCGCGGACCTGCCCGGCGTCCTGATCGAGGTGACAGCGCCGCGCGCCGGTCCGGCGACCGGCAAGCCGATCCAGGTGCAACTCGGTGCGCTCGATCCGGCCGTGCTGCCGGCCGCCGCCAACAAGGTCACTGCCATCCTTGCGGCGCGCGCCGACATCCGCGATCTCGACGACGGCCAACCGCTTCCGGGCATCGACTGGAAGATCGAGGTCGACAAGTCCGAGGCGGCGAAATACGGCGCCGGCGTCAACACCGTCGGCGGCGCCGTGCAACTCGTCACCAACGGGCTCAAGGCCACCGAATACCGGCCGGTCGACAGCGACAAGTCGGTGGATATTCTGATCCGCTTTCCGCCCGACCGCCGCAGCCTCGATCAGATCGACGATCTGCGGGTGCAGACCGCGATGGGCCACGTGCCGATCGGAAACTTCGTGCAGCGGCTGGCGGCGCCGCGCGTGGGCTACATCAACCGTGTCAACGGCAACCGGGTGATGACGGTCTCCGCCAACGTTGCCGAAGGCGTGCAATCCGCCAAGGTGCAGGAGGAGATCGCCCGCGAGCTCGCCAAGACCGATCTCGGCTCCGGCGTGACGTTCAGGCTCAAGGGCGAGGACGAGGAGCGTGCCAAGGCGTCGGCGTTCCTGCTCAAGGCGTTCGGCACCGCGATCTTTCTCATCTTCGCGATCCTGCTCGCGCAGTTCAACAAGCTGACCTCGGTCGGCCTGGTGCTGACCGCCGTCGTGCTCTCGACGTTCGGTGTGCTGCTCGGGCTGATGATCATGGGTCAGCCGTTCGGCGTCGTGATGACCGGGATCGGCGTCATCGCCAATGCCGGCGTGATCGTGAACAACAATATCGTGCTGATCGACACCTATGATCGGCTGCGGCGCGAAGGCGTGGCGGCTTACGACGCCATCCTCGAAACCTGCCGCGAACGCGCACGCCCTGTGGTGCTGACCGCGGTGACGGCGATCCTCGGCGTGCTGCCGATCGCGTTCGGCATGAACATCGAATTCATGTCGCGCGAGATCACGGTCGGGGCGCCGGCGACGCAATGGTGGATCAATCTCTCGACCGCCATCGTGTTCGGGCTGGGCTTTGCCACCATGCTGACCTTGATCGTCACGCCGGCAGCGCTGATGGCGATCGAGCATCTGCGCGAGCGGCGCTTGCGCTGGTCGGCGGCCTTGCGGCGCATGTTCGCGCGTCCCGTGCGCGCTTGATCTCGCTTGCCCGGACGCGCGGCGTCCGGGCAAGCCGCTATTCCGGCGTGATCCCGGCGTCCTTCACCACCTGCGCCCATTTCTCGATCTCGGCGGGGATGAACTGCGCCAGTTCGTCCGGCGTGCTGGTCCAGGGCGTGATCGCAAGTGCATTCATCTTGTCCTGGATGTCGGGCCGGTTGATGAAGGCCATCAGCACCTGATTGAGCCTGTCGATGATCGGCCGCGGCGTTCCGGCCGGCGCCACCACCGAGAACCATGGCGTGCCGCCATAGCCGGGCACGCCGGCCTCGGCGATGGTGGGAAGATCCGGCATGGCCTTGATCCGCGCCGTCGACGTCACGCCCAACGCCCTGACCTTGCCCTCGTTGATGGCGGGAATGGCGACGGCGAGATCGACGATCATGAATGGAATGTGCCCGGAGATCACGTCGGTGAGCGCGGGCACGCTGCCGCGGTAAGGCACATGCTGCGCCCTGGCACCGACCATCTTCAGGAACAGCTCCATGAACAGGTGATGCGGAGTCGCCGGGCCGGATGTGGCATAGCTCAGCGTGCCGTCCTTGCTCTTGATGAAGGCGATGAGCTCGGGGACCGTCGCAACGCCGAGCCGGGGATTGACGATGAGCGCAAACTGCGATGATCCGACCAGCCCGACCGGCGCGAAATCCTTCACGGTGTCGTAGGGCAGGGACTTGTGAACGCTCGGGCCCATGGCCAGCGTCGTCACCGGCGCGAGCAGGATCGTGTGGCCGTCGGGAGCGGCGCGCGCCGCCGCCTGCGCCGCGACGATGGTGCCGCCGCCCGGACGATTCTCCACCACGACCGGCCGCTTGAGCTTGTCTTGCAGCTCCTGCGCCAGGATGCGCGTGAGGATGTCGGTGCCGCCGCCGGCGGGGAACGGACAGAGGAAGGTCACCGTGCGCTGGGGATAGCCGTCAACCGGCGTCTGCGCGGGCGCCGCATCGAAGGCGAGGCCGCAGGCGAGCGCGAGCACGACGGTTCGTTTCATGCTCTCCCCGGAACTGAATGCGTTGCGCGCCGGTCGTGGATAGAGCCGGCGGGGGCAGACGATGCTAGCGCCGCCCAAGCACGAAAACGAGCGCATTGTGGAGATCAAGCGAGTTCCATGGTACCTCGCGCCGCATTTACCCTCACCGGCGCGATATGCCACATTCCCGCGCAATCACCCGGATGGCGGTGTAGTGCTCGCGCGTTGGCAAGGAGACTTGGATGTTGAGATACACCGCCCTGATTGCAGCCGTGCTGATGGCGACGTCGCCGGTGCTCGCACAGCAGGACCCGGCCGCCGACTATCCGAATCGTCCGGTGAAGATCATCGTGAGCGTGCCGGCCGGCGGCGGCGTGGACACCGTGACGAGAATTTTCGCGGCGCGGCTTCAGCAGCGACTGGGTCAACCATTCGTGATCGAGAACCGCGGCGGTGGCGGCGGCAATATCGGCGCCGAGGCGGTGTATACCGCCGAGCCCGACGGCTACACCCTGCTGGCGACGCAGCCTGCGCCGATCACCAGCAATATCGCGCTCTACAAGAAGCTCAACTTCGATCCGGTCGCGCTCGAGCCGGTGGCCGTGATGTCGAAATTTCCGAACGTGCTGCTGGTGCGGCAGGATTTTCCGGCCAAGACGGTGCAGGAGTTCATCGCTTACGCCAAAGCCAATCCGGGCAAGATCACCTACGCCTCGCAGGGACCGGGGACGACGTCGCACCTGACCGCTGAGCTGTTCGCGAAGGCAACGGGAACCAAGATGCTGCATGTCCCCTATCGCGGAACCGGGCCCGCGCTCAACGATCTCGTCGCAGGACATGTCGACTTCATCTTCATGGAGCTCGCCTCGGGCCACAAGCTGCACGATGCCGGCAAAGCCCGGATCCTTGCGGTGGCCACGGAGAAGCGGCTCGATATGTTGCCGGACGCTCCGACCTTGATCGAGGTCGGGTTGCCCGCGTTTGTTTCGGACACCTGGAACGCCATCAGCGCTCCGCCCAAGACCCCGGCTCCGGTCATCGCCAAGCTCAACCGGACGATCAACGAGATCCTCAACGAGCCCGACACCAAGGCGCGGTTCCGCGAGCTCAACCTCATGGCCGCCGGTGGCAGCCCGCAGGACATGGCGAAGCTCAAGAAGGAGGAGACCGAGCGCTGGACCAAGGTCATCCGCGATGCCGGTATCCAGGCGGAGTAAACCGCCTGCACGGGCGTCGACCCTGGCAATATCGGCCTAAGCAATGATGTCCGGCGTCAGCTGGTCTTCGATATGGGAAATGCGGTCGCGCAAGTAGAGCTTGCGCTTCTTCAGCCGCTGCACCTGCAGCAAGTCGGAGCCCGGCGAGTGCTGCAATGCGGAGATCGCGGCATCAAGATCGCGGTGCTCCTGCTGCACGCGCGCCAGTTGCTGCCGCAACTCGCGTTCTTCGTCCTGGGTCATCGCCACCGCTGATTCGAAGCCTTGCACCGCCGCGGAGCGCGTCGGCATCGACGTTGCGTCCGCGGCTGGCCGGTGCCCGCTCCGCTCAGCGGGCCGCCGCAACGCCAAAAAGTATCTCTTTTTGCCCGCCCGCGTTCAAGCCGGTGTCCACGATGACGCGGCGCCGGCGCGGAATGCTGCGTCGCACAATGAAAACCCCCTTCGAAAACGGGCGATTTCGGTGTACACTTTATAAGGTCAGGCAACTATCTGACGTCAGGAGAACCCCCCAACATGTCCATACAAGCGCACCTTGCGGAACTGGAAAAACGGCATCGGGTCCTGGAAGCGGAAATCGCAGAAGCCCAGGCCCATCCATCGATCGACGATCTCGAGATCGTAGAATTGAAACGTCGCAAGTTGCTGGTGAAGGACGAAATCGCGCGACTTCAGGTGGACACGCTCGTTCATTGAGGATTTGCGCCAACTTTAGTGGTTGAAGCTGCGACGGGCGCCGTTCAAGCGTATCGGGACGGCGCCGTGTCCAGCTAAATAAAAACGGGGAGGGGAGGTTGCGTAATCTGCTGAAGGCCGCAGCCGTGGCTGCGGTCGCCATTGGCGTTTGCGGCAGCGCCTACGCCCAGGACTATCCCACCCGAACCATCACGCTGGTCGTGCCCTATCCGCCGGGCGGCGGCGTCGACGCCATGGCGCGCGTCGTGGCGGAAAGACTTGCAGGTGTGCTGGGTCAGCAGGTGGTGGTGGACAACCGCGCCGGCGGCTCCGGTCTGGTCGGCACCCGGACCTTCATCAAGAACGCCCCTGACGGCTACACCCTGTTCCTCGGCCACACCGGCTCGATCTCCATCAATCCCAGCCTCTATGCCAATGCCGCCTTCGATCCGCGCAAGGACTTCGCGCCGATCGGGCTGATCGCATCGATGCCCGTGGCGCTGCTCGCCAATCCCGCGTTTCCGGCGAAGACGATCGGGGACGTCGTCGCGATTGCAAAGAAAGAAGGGGCGAAATTCAACATCGGCACCTCTGCGGTGGGCACGGGCGGCTATCTCTCGGCCGAATTGTTCAAGTCGATCACCGGCGTCGAAGCCGCCATCATCCCGTACAAGGGCACAGGGCAGGTGATGAACGATCTGCTCGGCAATCATGTGCCGATTGCGTTCGGCGTGTTGCCGCCCGCGCTCGGCAACCTGCAGGCCGGCACCTTGCGGGCCATTGCGGTGCTCAGCCCCCAGCGCTTCAGCCTTTTGCCTGACGTACCCACCGCCAACGAATCCGGCTTGCCCGGATTCGAGTCGGTCCTGCACTATGGCGTGCTTGCGCCGGCGGGGACGCCCCGTCCGATCATCGACCGTCTCAACGCAGCCTTGCGCGCCCTGGTGGACACCGAGCAGGTCAAGCAACGCATCCTCGCCGAAGGCGGCGACCCCATGACCTCGACGCCCGAGGAATATGCCAAGGACATCGACGCCGAGGAGACGAAGTGGGGGACGCTGGTGCGCAAGCTCAATCTCAAGGTGGAGTGAGCCGCGCGGATATCCCGAAGGCTCAGCTGCGCATCGATAGCTCGATGCGATCGCCGAGCGGCATCTCGACCGAGACGTAGCCGTTGCCCGGCTTGCGCACATAATCGAGATACGGGGCAAGCGCCTCCGGCGCGATATCGAGATCGTCGGCCACGACCAGCGCGTTCGGCGCGAGTTGTGGCTCCAGGAAGCGCAGCATGGGCAGGTAGGCTTCCTTCCAGCCGTCGAGCAGAAGCAGGTCGATGCCGCCGCCGAGGCCGGACTTGAGCGTCTCGAACGCGTCGCCGACGCGAAGGTCGATGACCTCGGACAGTCCCGCGGCGCGGAAATTGTGCGCGGCCCGCTCGGCCTTGATCGGATCGAGCTCGGTGGCGATGAGGCGCCCGCCGCCCGCGTCGCGCAGCGCCGCTGCCAAGTGGATGCCGGAGATGCCGAACGAGGTTCCGAACTCGACGACGAGTTTGGCGTTTCGGGTGCGCGCCAACACGTAGAGCAGCCGGCCGACATCCGGCGAGATCGGCATGTAGACGTCGCGCATCAGCTCGGCCCGCTGGCGCTGATCCGGCGGATGCGGCAGCTGCTTGAGCACGACGTTCACGCGCTCGAACGTGGCCGGGTCGCCGCTGTCGGCGTGTGCGAACAGTTGCGTGAGCAGAGCGGCGACCGCGGGAGAATCCAGCGTGGACATGGTTTGATGGACTCCGTGCTCGTTCAGCTGCGCCGCAGTTGCGACGCGGCGGCCACCAGGATCTCGACCACCTTGGCCTCCGCATCGGCGTCGTCTTCGAGCCGCTTGGCCGCGATCTCGCGGAGGTTCTCGATCGCGGCGCGCACCATCGGCGAAACGCTCGGTCCGCGGCGTTCGTCTTCCTCGCTCTGGGCGCGCCGGCGCATCCGGGTCACGCGCTCGCCCATGGCGCCGAGCCGTTCCAGCACGGCGTCGACGAAATCGCGGTTCTCCTCGAGATGCGCACGCCCCTCGGCGGTGATGGTGTAGAGCCGCTTGGCGCCCTCGGGCTGAGCGGTGAGGTAGCCCACCTCCTCGAGATAGGTAAGCGTCGGATAGACGATGCCCGGGCTGGGTGAGTACCAGCCGGCGGTCTTGTCCTCGAGCAGCTTGATGATCTCGTAGCCGTGGCGCGGCTGCTCGGCGATCAGGGCCAGCGCGATCAGGCGCAAATCGCCCTGCGCCAGCATGCGGCCGGCGCGCATCATCTCGCCGCCGCCCATGCCGCCATGGCGCCCGCCCCAGCCCTGGCCTGGGCCGACATGCCCACGCCAGCCGCGGCGTGCGGCCCATTTGCCCCCATGCGGGGATCCACAGGAATGTCTCATACCGAACATGTCGGTCTCCTTGTCTGTTTCAGATATATCTTTCGATATCACTTACTAAGATGCAGCACAAGATATATCTTTGCCTTCTTGCTGGCCCGGCGCCGTCCGCGCCGTCGCGAGCATCTAACCCATTGGTCGCACGAAGATTTCCGCCGCTACCCGCGGTCGAAAGCGGGGGCGCCGGTCAAGCGCGCCATGCCGCCTAAGCGGGGTTCGCCGATGGCCCGTGCCAAAAACGCGTCGTGCCCTTGGGAAGGGCATGCCGGCGGCACACGCGAAAAGGCGGCGAGCGTCTGGAGGCGAAGCCTGCGACTCTGCTGAAGCGCAGGGCTAAGGCGTGATCGCCTGCCGCGCCCGGGTGATCACGTCCTTGGGCGTGGCGTAGAGCTTCTGCACCAGGTCCTGCACCTTGGTGCCGGAGAGGGGAGAGATATCGAGACGAGCCTTTTCGGCGTCATCGAGGAACTGCTTGTCGCCCATGGTGGCGTCGAAAGCGGACCGCAGCATGCCGAGTTGCTCCGCCGGCAGGCCGGGCGGCGCGATATACGAGCGTTGGAACACCTGCTGGCTGATCACCAGCTCGACCACTTTGCGATCGTCCTCGTTCTTCACGTATTTGAACACCGACGGGACGCCCATGCGCGTGAGCTCGTCGTTCGGCTCGAGCCCGACCTGGAGCAGCACGTTGACCTTGTCGTCCCTGATCCAGTCCGGCCGCTGCGACTTGAAGCTCGCCCAATCCCAGCCGCAGACGCCGTCGATCTCGCCACGCTCGATCGCGAGCGCGATCTCGGCAGTGCCGGCGTAACCCGAGACTACGTCGTACTGCGCGCCTGCGGTCTTCTTGTGGAGGTAGCCGTATTCGCGGGTGGAATCATTGGCCGAGACGCCCCCGAACTTCGCCTTCTGGGTGAGCGCATCGTCGAACGTCTTGATCTTCGAATCCTTGCGCGAGACGCAGATGCGGGTGCCGTTGTTCGCGGTGCCGAGATAGAGCACCTTGGTCGGGTCGAACAGCGCTTCGGCTTTCTCGTCGAGCAGCGGACCCATCACCGCACCCGGCATGATCGCGGCGATGGCGGTGCCATCCTTGGGCGCGATCGAGCTGATGAAACCCGCCGCCCGGGCGCTGCCCGCGCCCGGCATGTTCTTCGCGACGATCGTCGGCTGGCCTGGAATGTGGCGGCCCACGTGGCGCGCCAACGTGCGCGCGTAGATGTCGTAGCCGCCGCCGGGCGGCGCCCCGATGAGGAGATCGATGTTCTTGCCGGCGAAGGCGTCGGCGGCGGACGCCGCCGCCGGGGCGAGCAGTACGGCGGCGATCAGGCCGGCGCGGAATATTGCTGACATGGACGACATCGATGCCTTTGCTGGCTGCGGCTTTGAGCCCGGCGACGAAGCTAGGTCATCGGCGCGCGGGCGACAATCGGGACCGAGGGTGACCAATCGTCCACGCCAGTCCTCGATCGGCCGTCGGCGCCGGTCGCACCAGCGTCACTGATGTCCCGATTTTGCCGCCGCCACATCCGGGTTACGCTTCGTTCACAGCGACACTTTGAGCAACACTTTGGGACGGCTCCATGCTGCACAGACCCGGCGTCACGCAAAATCTTGCCCGTTTCGTGGTTGCGGCGCGGTGGGACGACATCCCGGAGACCATCCGCCATGAAGCCAAGCGGGCGCTGCTGAATTTCTTTGCCGTGGCGCTCGCGGGCTGCCGCGCCGATCCGGTGGAGATCGCGCTGCGCTCCCTCACCGAGTTCTCGCATCTCCGGCAGGCCACCGTCATCGGCCGCAGCGAACGCATGGATGGCTTGAGCGCGGCATTCCTGAACGCGGCAGGCGCCAATGCGTTCGATTTCTGCGACACCCATGTTCCCACGGTTATCCATCCGACCGCGCCGGTCGCCCCGGCGCTGTTCGCGCTCTCCGAGCTGCGGCCGGTGACCGGCGCCGAGCTGCTGCTCGCATTCATTCTCGGCGTCGAGCTCGAATGCCGGATCGGACGCGCGATTTCTCCCGGCCATTACGCCAAGGGCTGGCACATCACCGCGACGTGCGGGGTGTTCGGCGCCGCCGCGGGCACCGGCAAGCTCGTCGGCCTCGACGACACGCGCATGGTCTGGGCGTTTGCAAACGCCTCGACGCAGTCATCAGGCCTGTGCGAATGCCTGGGCTGGCCGGCCAAGAGCATCGGGGTCGGCAATTCCGCGCGCAACGGCATGTGGTCGGCGCTGCTGGCGGAAAAAGGCTTCGAAGGTCCGCCGGAGCCGATCGCCGGCGTGCAGGGCTTCCTCAACGCGATGGCCGAGCCTCCGGACTGGAGCGCATTGACCGACGGTCTGGGCGAGACCTGGGAGCTCGCGCAGAACGCGATCAAGCCTTATCCGTGCGGCTTCGTGATCCATCCTTTTCTCGATTGCGTGCTGGACTGGCGCCGGCGACACGCGAGCGACATCATCGACCGGGTCGTGCTGCGCGGGAATCCGCTGCTGAGCGATCGCACCGACCGGCCTCACATCTCCACCGGCACCGAGTCGCAGGTGAGCGTGCAGCACGCCGTCGCCGCCGCGCTGGCGCTGGGGAAGGCCGGGCTCGACCAGTTCACCGACGACTGCGCCCGCGACCCGGTGGTGGTCGAGATGCGGCGCCGGATCGAGGTGGTGCGCGACAGCGCGGTCGCGACCATCGCCGCGCAGGTCGAGCTCACGACGCAGGACGGCACAACGCACCGCCTGTTCACGCCCGCCGCGCGCGGCAGCCCCGCCAATCCGATGACCGACGGCGACCTCGAGGACAAGCTGCGAACGATCGCGGCAAGCTGGCAACCCGGATACGACGCGGCGCCGCTGATCAACGCGATCTGGGCGCTCGATCGCAGCGAGGATGCGTCGCGCCTGCTCGCGCTGACGGTGCCGCGCTGATGCGATCGTGTCCCGGCCGAGCGAAGCGAGACCCGGGATCCAGGGGCCACACGAACGGATCGCCAGCCGAATCCATGTTGCGCTCCGCGATTCTTGCGCTGGGTCCCGGCTCTCGTTCCGCTCGCGCAAGAGCGCTCGCTGCACTCGGCCGGGACACGAGTGTGCGAAGTCGCGGCGCGCAAAGCGAACCGTTGGCCTTATCCCGATTCACGATGTCAAACAGCGCAGTGTTATTCGTTCCCGCGGCGCGCGTTGCTGCGCCCGGGTTTGTGCGTCTCTTTCGCAGGTGCCTTCACTTTTGCGTCCGCCGGCGAGCCCACGGGGCTTTGGCGCCAGCGGCCGTCGCGACAGCAGCAATTCCGTCCCCCCCGATGAGGGGTGGATGGAGCGCCGACAGGCGCACTCTTTCTTTCGGTCGCGCCTGCGACGCGCGACCACCCTGTCCCGGGGCGACCGGGACCTCTCTCGGCGCTCCACCGTGGCGGTTTTCGGATGCGGACCCACGAAGCCGGCTCCCGGCAGTGGAACCGGAGCCGCAGCGACTGCCCGCGCCACGCCAAAAGGCCTGGCGGTCGGGGTCCGGACCTCCCGTCGTTGCGGTTCGCGCCGCAGCGTGGGACGCCACTCCCCGCTCCGCCTTTCAGGACCGTCTCCGGAAGACGCCCCTCCATGAGCGAGGATGGGAATCTTTGTACTATAAATTCGTTACGTAGTCAATAGCGTAGTTGAAACGTAGTCATATTATTTCGAGCTCTCTCCCCCAATCATGAGGCAGCGGACGGCGCCGCGGCTGCGTCCCTGGCAGCGGGAACCGCGCAAACCGTTTTGACGTTGGCTGACGAATGCCACGGTGCTCAGGACGAAGCGGAGGTAGCCGTGCCGAAAACATCCCCCCGACAGCGAAAGACGCTCGGCCGTGTCATGCACGAGTTCGCGCATGGCGAGCTCAAGAGCGGTCCGGAAGGGAAAGGCGGCAAGGTCAAGAGCCGGCGGCAGGCCATCGCCATCGCGCTCAAGGAAGCCGGCGCCTCGAAATACGAGAGCAAGACGGAGAACAAACGCAACTTCGCGAAATCCGAGCGCAAGGAGGCGCGCGGCGAGACTTCCCAGCAGGAGCGCGAGGGCAAGTCCCATGTCGGCGCGCGCGGCCGGCGCGAAAGCAGCCGGGCCATGGGCGGCAAGAGCGAGACCGGGACGACGACGCGCGGGCGCAAGGCGGCGCGCACACGCGCCCGCAAGCGCGCGAAATAACCGCAGCTACGGCTTTGGCTTCAGGCCAAGGCGCGCGATCTCACTTGGTGGCCTGGTCGTAGGGATAGATCAGGTTGCCGGTCTTGAGCTCCGGCGGCCAGACCACGACCTGGCGTGACATGTCCTTGAACTGGCCGATGTCGTTGCCGTCGACGTTCTGGAACTGGGCGTAGATGATCCGTGGCGCTTTCCACTCGCCGTCTTCGCCGAAGGACATCGGGCCGATCACGGTCTCGATCGTGTTTTTGCGGATGTAGTCGGCGAGCGTGTCGTCATCGAGCGACTTGGTCTCGCTCACCGCCTTGGCCAGAATCTGCCCGGCGGCATAGGCATAGGGCGGATAGGTGAAGCCGAGCGGGTCGATGCCGAGCGCCGGCGCCCGCTTCTGATAGTCCTCCAGGAACTCCTTGGTGCCGGCGAACTGCAGGCTCGCGGCCGGAATGTAGAACTCGTTGTTGACGAGTCCGTTGATCAGCGGCCCGAGTTGCTGCTTGATTCCGGTCACCAGCAGACCGAGAAAGGCGCCGCCGTAGAGTTTCGGCTTGAACCGCACCTCGTTCGATGCGCGCAGCAGCCCCACGGTGTCGACCGGCAGCGTCGCGGCATAGATCACGTCGGGGGCGGCCGCCTGCATCGAGCGCACGATGGTCGCGTATTCGGTGTTGGCGAGCGGATAGGTGCGCTCATAGACCACGTCGAAGCCGAACTCCTTGGCGTTCTCGCGCGCGCCGTCGAGTGCGTTGCGCGAGAACTCGACGTCGGCGCCGACGAGGGCGACGCGTGCGGGCTTCGGCTGCTGTTGCAAGGCGAGCTGGAAGAATCCGCGCGAATAGTTCCTCGGCGAGGCGCCCTGCGAATTCATCGAAAAATATTTGGTGTACTTGTACTCCTTGTTGGCGCCGAGCCCGAAGATCCCGATCGTCATGCGCCGGTTCTGGATGATCGCGGGCAGCGCCGCCGCGATTACGTTGGTGCTGTAGGGGCCGATCAAGAGGTCGACCTTGTCGACGCCCATCAGCTTGGCGTAGATGCCGGGTGCGTTGGCCGGGTTGGCCTGGTCGTCGTAGTAGACGAGCTCGACCGGCCGCCCGAGCAGGCCGCCCTTCGCGTTGACGTGATCGCGCCAGATTTCGAGCCCGGTCTGAACCTGTCGCCCCGCGGGCGCGGTAGCGCCGGTCAGGCTCAGGCTGAGCCCGATCTTGATCGGGTCGGCGGCGCCCGCAGGCGCCAGCGCGAGGACGAGCACGGCGGCGCAACTTGCGGCGAGCGCGCCCAGTCGTCCGGCCAGAGTCCGCGCGGTGGTGTGCAGATCCATCGTTGTCCTCCCCTCGTGCCTCGCCACCGGCTGTATCCCGATGGTCATTGTCCGTGCGTATTCCGGACGATATCGCGGCGAAATGCAACCGTCCCCGCGCGCGGGTGTGGCGTCAACGGCGTTGCCAAGCGGTGCACGCAGCCGGAAGAAGCTGTCACGGCCTGGCTGCCGACTGCGTCCGCGATGCCTGATCGAGCGCTGCGCGCTCTTCGCCGGGCGACGGCCTGACGTCCCGGACTGCGCTCGAACGAACGCTGCATGCCATGCCTGTCGCGCCGTCGGCCGGGCGCACGAATGATTCCTGCTGCAGCGCCTGCCAGGCCACCAGCGTGCCGACCACGGTGACGGTCAAGAGCGCCATTTCGAACTTGGACATCATGCTGCTGCCTCCTGCTGTGCGCGTTTGCTCACGCAAGCAAGGGACTCGCCTGACGCCATTTCATTCGCGGCTTTCACGGCAAGGTGTCCAAACGCGCGAAACGGTTGACTGGGTTTGAAAGCAGCGACCTGCCGCCATGCGGCCGCCCAGGCCGTTCTCCCCGGCGCATCAGGTGCGGCCGACCTCATGCAGGCCCGCCTCGAATTTCGTGCCGAATTCCTGCAGCTCCTCGGCATCGATGTCGCTGACGGCCCAGAATTCGAGGCCATCCGCGTTCCAGCGCCGGATATTGAATCCCTGGACCTTCTCGATCTTCGCGCCGCTGCGTTCCGGGGCCGCGGCCGGCGCGATGAAGAGATTGATCACATGGGTCCGTCGCCGATAGACGATGGCGGCGACGGCCCTGCCGTCGATGTAGTCCAGTCGCCCGCCGATCAGCCTGAAGCCCTGGGCGGTCAGGTCGACGACGGGCGGCGCGACGTCGAGCCTGCCGTTGAACCATGGTTTCACGGTGTGCTGGTCGCTCGTCTGCACGTCGGTGAGATGCTCGCCCTGAAGCGAGCGCAGATGCGCCGAAAGCGCGTCGCCCAGCGCGCGCTGGTCCTGGTCGGTTCGGATGACTGCCACGACCAGGGTCGCCGCCACCGCGGCCGAGAACGCCGAACCCATGGCGAAGCCCTTGAGCACGGAGCGGCGGCTCGACACGCGCGCGGGCGGGGAAGGCAGCGCCGCCTCGATGCGCCGGCGCAGGCTCATCGGCGCCGCAAAGCGCAGTTGCGCGGCCGGTATGGCTTGCTGCAGCTCGCGATACGCCCGCAGCTGCCCCGCGCAACGCGGACAGGTTGTCAGATGGGTCTCGACCTCGAACGCGTGCCCGGCGTCGAGCTCGCCGTCGAGGAGGGCGTGGAGCATGATTTCAGTTTCGGCGCAGGTCATGTGCGTGCTCCTTCCTCGGCCATCCATGCCCTGCGGAGCAGCGCACGCGCCCGTGCCAGACGCGACATCACCGTGCCGATGGGGACACCGACGACATCGGCAATCTCGCTGTATGACAGATCGTTGATCTCGCGCAGCACGATCGCTTCACGGAACAGGTCGGGCAGTTCCGCCACCAGCCGGCGGATCGTTTCGGCATCCCACTGACGCAGCATGTTCGCTTCCGGCGAGAGCGGGGCCTCCTGCCAGAGAGGGACGGCGTCGTCGTCCTCTTCGGCCCGGCCATCGATGGTGAGCGCGACGCCCGAGCGGCGCACGAATTCGGAGCGGCAGACGTTGCGCAGGATGGCGAAGAGCCAAGGCTTCATCGCCGGCCCGCGATAGGTATCGAAATGGCGCAGCGCCCGCAGGTAGCATTCCTGCACAGCATCTTCCGCATCGGTGGCGTTGCGGAGCATGTATCTTGCCAGGGTGTAGACATCGTCGAGATGCGGCAGCGCGGCGTCGCGAAAACGCCGCGCCTTGTCATCGTCATCGACGTTGGCGTTGCCCGGCGCCTTGCTCTCCGGCTTCGAGGCCGCCACCAGCGTCAATCGTTGCGGTCGAGCGAGCATCATTGCGCCGCGTTGCCTGCGGCCGCCGCCTCGACCACGACGGTTCCCGTCATGTGCGGATGCAGGGAACAGAAGTAGTCGTAGGTTCCCGGCGTCGCGAACGTGAACGAGAATTTGTCCTCGGTATCGAGCGCGCTCGACTTGAAGAGCTTGGTGGTCGACACAATCGTATGCGGGGCGTCGTCGGCGTTGGTCCAGGTGACGGTCGTGCCGGCCTGCACGACGATGCGTTGCGGAGCAAAGGCGAAGTTGTCGATTTTCACTTCGATCTTCACCTCGGTCTCCGCGGCCCGCGCCGACGCGGCCGGGAGGGTCGCCGCCACCGCAAATGCCGCGACGGCAAGCGCCGCCGCGAAGCGGATGTGTCTTGCAATCTTCGTCATGATCCTGCGCTTCCGCTTCAGCCCTGCAGCGGCTGGTCCACGATCGCGAGCCGTTGCTGCCCGCGCTTGAAGGTGACGTCGGTGACGCCGAGCAGGGAGCGCAGCTTGTCGTCGGCGACCTTCATCGGTCCCGGCGAGGGTTGTGCGCCCGGCGCCGGCTGCACGAAGGCGGTCGACATCGCGGTGTGAAAGGTGACGTTGCCTTCGACCTTCTGCATGATCTGGTGGATGTGGCCGTTGAGCACCGTCACCGAGCCGAAGCGCTTGAGCTGGTCGAGCGCGCGCGCGGCATCGTCCGTCCCCCATCCCCATTGCGGGTAAACGCTCCAGAGCGGGATGTGCGCGAACACGACGATCGGGGTCGAGGCGGAGCGTCCCTTGAGGTCGCTCTCCAGCCATTCGAGCTGGTCGTTGCCGAGATTGCCCAGGCCGCCGGCCTTGAGGTCGACCACGTTGACGAGGCCGATGAAATGCACGCCGTTGGCGTCGAAGCTGTACCAGCCTGCGCCCTTGGCGCCGCGCCCGTAGCGCTCGCGATAGAGCTTCTGCTCGGGATCGATGACGTCGTGCTCGCCCGGCACGTAATGCACGTCGAGGCGAGCCTGCGAGATGATGCGATCGGCATCGTCGAACTCCGACAGCTTGGAGAGATGCGTGATGTCGCCGGTGTGAATGACGAAGGCCGGCTTCACCGGTAACGCCTTTATCTTGTTGATCGCTTCCTCGAGCGTGCCGATGGTGTTGGGATTGGCCGGCTTGTCGAAGCCGATATGGCTGTCGCTGATCTGCAGGAATGTCAGTCCACTCGGCTGCTCCGCGGCTCCAGCCTCGCCGATGAGGCCCACCGACCGCGGCACGCCGCCCGCGATCGTCCACAGCACGCCGGTACCGGCCCAGGTCATGCACTCAAGGATCTTGCGCCGGCTGACGCCTTGCGTTTCGTCGTGATCGGATGTCATTGCCAGTCTCCCTTGCAG
Organism: uncultured Alphaproteobacteria bacterium; assembly: GCA_963725065.1. GTDB lineage: Bacteria > Pseudomonadota > Alphaproteobacteria > Rhizobiales > Xanthobacteraceae > VAZQ01. The sequence continues at coordinate 699 of CAVRXD010000018.1, read as the reverse complement.
CCACGTTGGCTCGCAGGTGCAAGATCAGGAGCGGCGAGATTTATTCCCGGCGCTCTTCCGGAATCTTTCCTTCGATAACCCCGCACAATCGCCGCTCTTGGGCAAAGCGCCTTGCTCCAAGCGCGGCACGTCCAATCCATCACGATGCCGTGATGCTCGTGTAGTGCCGCCGTACGTAGAGCGCAGGATCGAAGTCGATTGCGCCGACGCTAGCGATACCCGCCGCGGCCTTGGTCGAGATCCGACGGTCCGTATCAGTCGCGCGGACGGCAGATGACGGCGATGTGAACGGTGGACGTTATCGCGGACACGCGGACTTGTACCCCGCGCACTCCATTCGAATGCGTACACGGAAATAAACGCCGCGCTCTCCGATCCAGTCTGCAGAAGCCGCTTCGGGCTTCGACAACAGGAGAACGATCATGTCGACCAAAGTTATTCTGGCTCTCGCGCTCGCGTTCGCGGTCATCCAGGCGGTACCGGCGTCTGCCGGTCCGACGACCTGCGGATCCAGCACGTTTCAATACGACAGCTCCGGCGCCACCGTCGGTCCCTACTGCCATTGAATCATGTAACGGCGCGACCAGCACCGCACCGTCGGATGATGGCCGGCCGAGCGCCGGTCATCATCCTTGTTTGGAACTGGGTTTAGCAGAATCCTTGTTTGGAACTGGGTTTAGCAGACCTGCACGAGGGCTG
>CAVRXD010000017.1:0-79813 GCA_963725065.1 uncultured Alphaproteobacteria bacterium | reverse complement strand
CTGGCACAAGAAGCTGTTGACTTTGTAACCCGAATCTTCTATAAAAGCGCATCATCTAAAAATGTGAATTGAACGCCGCTTCGGCGCCGCAGGGTCGATCATCGACCGGTGGCCGGCGCGGTCGTTACGACATGGCATCCGCCGCGCGGAGCCCATGACTGCGAGCGGCTGCGCAACGCGCGCTGCTCTCCGGAACAACCAGGCAGAAGCGTTCGACGCCGAGCCGCGCATGGCAGCGCGATCGACGGCGCGTGCGCGTGAGAGGGGAGGTCTGACGATGCTGACGTGGCACCTGTTGAGAGCGGCGGCGATCGCGCGTCACCGCGCCGTGTGGCGGGCATGCGGCAGCAATCCCGCCACCTGGGAGCTGCACATGGACATGATCCGGGCCGTCTATGGGTATTGACGCATGAGCGAGGACAAGCTGCAGGCATCGATCTCGCGCGCCGCCCGCGCCCAGGCGCTGCTCGGCAACGAGCTGCTGCAGGAGGCGTTCACCAAGCTCGAGGACGATTACACCGCGGCCTGGAAGACCTGGCCGGCGGCCGACGCCGCCGGGCGCGAGCGCCTGTGGCAGGCGGTCAACGTGCTCGGCAAGGTGAAGGACCATCTCGCGCGCGTCGTCGCGGACGGCAGGCTGGCGCAACGGCAATTGAGCGACCTGGTTCACAGGCCGCAATAACCGAGGACCATCATGGATCTGAACAACGAGGCCGGATTGAACACTGAGCAATCTGCCAGCGCGCAATCTCCCATCGCGCAATCTCCCATCGCGGTCGTGCCGGCGCCCGCCGGCGACAGCCCGATGGATGCGCGCGCGGCCGCGCGCTCGCTGGCGGCATGGCGCCGCAATCGCGACCAGCAGCCCAATACATCGAATGATCAGCCGCAGCTCAGGGCGCGCGCCGAACGCGCCGCGCCGCATGGGCCCGGGCAGGAATCGAGCCCCGCGCAGGCGGGAAGCGATGCCGGCGAGCGCGAAGCTCCCCCCGGCGAGACCGAAAGTGCCGATCCGGCAGCCGAGCCCCGCCCGGAGGCGGGGGCGGACCTGCCGCCCATCGAGCCGCCGAGGTCTTGGACGAAGGAAGACAAGGACCTCTTCACGAGCCTCCCTCGCGCGACGCAGGAGCGAATGGCCGAGCGCGAGCGGTCACGGGAGGGCGACTTCAACCGCCGTCAGCAGGAGGCCGCGGAAAAGAGCAAGGCCCTCGAGGCCGAACGCTCGAAGGCGGAACAGGTAAGGCACCAGTACGAGGCCGCGCTGCCGCAGCTTCTCCAGACGCTGCAGCAGCAACAGGCGGGCGAGTTCGCCGATATCAAAACCTTGGCGGACGTCGAACGCTTGGCACGCGAAGACTGGCCCCGCTACGCTCTATGGGACGTGCAGCAAAAGAAAATTGCTGAGGTCGGGCAACATCTCGCGCTGGCACAGCAGCGGCAAGCCCAGGAGCGCGTGCAGCAGTTCTCGGAATTCGCCCGACGCGAGGACGATCTCTTCAAGGAGAAAGTCCCTGATATGGCGGACGCCAAGAGAGCCGCAGGCTTGCAGACCGCGGCGCTCGCGGTGCTCAAGGAGCTGGGCTTCCAGGAAACAGAACTGGCGCAATCGTGGCACGGCCAGAGGGACTTGTCCCTGCGTGACCATCGCGTGCAGCTCCTGATCCGGGACGCGACCTTGTGGCGCGATGCGCAAGCCAAGGCGAAAGCGGCGGCAACCAGACCTGTCCCGCCTGTCCAGCGGCCCGGCGTCTCGCAGCCCAAAGGCGCTGCGCAAGACGCGCAGATCCAACACCTCACCCAGAAGCTCGAAAAAACCGGCAACCTCAAGGACGCGGCCGCCCTGCTCAGGGCGCGCCGCGCCGGCACTCGTTAGAAAGGCTAAGATCATGGCTGTCCCCAGCAACACCTTCCAGACCTATCAGGCGATCGGAAACCGCGAAGACCTGTCCGACGTCATCTATCGGATCGATCCGACCGACACGCCCTGCATGACCGCGTTCGAGCGGGAAAAGGCGTCCGCGGTCAATCACGAATGGCAGACGCAGGCGCTTGCCGCCGTCGATACCGGCAATGCGGTGGTCGAAGGCGACGACGCCACGTCAGACGCGGCGACGCCGTCCGTCCGGCTCGGCAACCTGTGCCAGATCTCGGACAAGGTGGCGCGCGTGTCCGGCACGCAGCGCGCGGTCGAGCACGCCGGCCGCGACGACGAACTCGAATACCAGGAGACGCTCAAGGGCCTCGAGCTCAAGCGCGACATGGAATTGATCCTCGTCGGCACCAACCAGGCCAAGGCCGCCGGCGATGGAACGACGAACCCCCGCAAGACGGCATCGATCCTGTCCTGGATCAAGACCAATACCGACAAGGGCAGCGCCGGCGGCGCGGCCGATCCTTCGGCGGCGGATGGCACCGGCACCCGCACCGATGGCACCCAGCGCGCCTTCACCGAGGCGCAGCTGAAATCCGTGCTGCAGAAAATCTGGAACAGCGGCGGCAAGCCCGACACGATCTTCACCGGCGGCTTCAACAAGCAGGTGTTCTCGACCTTCACCGGCCGGGCCACGCCCACCGAGGATACCAAGGCCAGGAAGATCGTGGCCTCGGTCGACTTCTACGAGAGCGATTTCGGCCGCCTCAGCGTCGCGCCCAACCGCTTCATGCGGCCGCGCGACGTCCTGGTGCTGCAGACGGAGATGTGGGCGGTCGCGTTCCTCAACGGCCGGCGCATGGTCTCCATTCCGCTCGCACGCACGGGTGACTCCGAGCGTCGCCAGATGCTCTCGGAGTACACGCTGGTGGCGCGCAACGAGAAGGCCTCCGGCGGCGTGTTCGATCTCACCACGTCGTAAACGCACCCATCTTCCCTGATCCGGGGCCGCCGCCAATGGCGGCCCTTTCCTTTTGCAGGAGGCCGAAATGGCTCTTCCCGAACTCCATCCCGTCAGCGAAGCGGTCGTCTTCGCGCATTCCGCCCAGATCGGCGCCACGCCGGCTGCCGCCTACGCGCGCGCGCCGTTTCGCGGCAAGGTCCTCAAGGTCGGCGTCGTCCAGAGCGCGGCCGTCACCGGCACGGCAACCGTGGGCACCGCGGTGAACGGCAACGCCATCGCAGGCGGCTCGCTGTCGGTGACCGGCGGCGCGGCCGGAACGCTGTTCACCGCGGTCCCGACCGCGGCCAATGACGTCAACGAGGACGATGTCATCTCGTTCACGCCTTCCGGCGCCACCGGCTCCGCGACCGGCGCCTTCTTCGCCGTGATCCGGAGAGCATGAATGCGCTCCTCATCCCGCCACTCTTCCCGCCTTGGAGCTGCGCAGGACGTTGCGATCGGCGCGGCTTCGGCCGCCTCGGCCGCTTTCGGCGCCCAGACCTATCAAGTCCGGGTCGCAGCCACGAGCGCCTGCCGGATCAGGATCGGCGACGGCACGCCGACCGCGCTCGCGACCGACAGTTATCTGCCGGCCGATCGTCCGGAATATTTCACCTGTACGCCTGGCCAGAAGATCGCGGTCATCCAGGAGGCTGCCGGCGGCAAGCTCTCCGTTACGGAGGTCGCGTAATGCGCACCGATGTCCTGTTCGACCGCGCCGACAAGACCATCACCGCGGTCACCACCCAGGACACCGGACCGATCCTCGATCGCAATGCTGCCCTGCGAGCGCAGCCGCAGCGCAGCGATTTCGGCCGGCACATCGCCAGCATCCCCAACGTGATCCTGGTGCAATGGCTCAACGAGGAATATGCGCGCGGCAATACGGATCTCCGCATGTTCACGCCTGACTTCAACGAGCTGGTGGCGCGCAAGCTGGCGGATCCGGACTGGAAGCATCTGCGGGTGGATAAATGAGCATCACGACTTACACCGAGCTCAAGACCGCGGTCGAGAACTGGCTCGACCACACGCTGTTCACCGCGCGGGTGCCGGAGTTCATCGCCCTGTTCGAGGCGACCGCCAATCGCCGCCTGCGCGTGCAGCAGCAGGAGACCCAGGGTCCGGCGCTCATTCCATCGGCCGTGAATGGGTCGGTCCTGCTCCCCGCGGACTATCTGGCCTGGCGTCACGTCACCTGGCAGGGCACGCCGACAGTCGAACTGAGCTACGTTCCGCCCGCATATCTCGAAGCGGCCTATCCGACTTTGGCGACAGGCATCCCGGCCGCTTTCACCATCGAGGGCATGGCACTCAAGATCCGTCCCCTGAGCACGACCGGGATCAGACTCGATTACTTCCAGAAGATTCCCGCGCTCACGGACGCGGTCGCGACGAACTGGCTGCTCACCGCGCATCCCGATCTCTATCTCTTCGGCGCTCTCGTCGAGGCCGAAATGTTCGGGGTCAACGACGAACGCGCGCCGCTGTGGAAGGCACGGCGCGACGAAATCTTCGACGAGATCGAGAGGCTTTCCAACAAGACACGCGGGGCCGGCGCCATCCGCGTGATGGGAGTGACGCCGTGATGCTGCCGTTCGGCGAATACCGGCCCGACATTGCCAATTACAACGGTGCGACCTCGCGACTCGTGCAGAACGTGGTGCCCCGTGCCGACGGCTATGGACCGTGGAAGAGCTTCGTTCCGTATTCCAATGCCGTGCCGGGAGCCACGCCAAATCGCGGATTCTTCTACGCTCGCAAGTCGGACGGGTCGGTGGCGGCGTTCGCCGGCACCGTGAACAAGCTTTATCGGCTCAACGCCACCACGCTGTTGTGGGAGGACGTCTCTGGCGGCAGCTATCCCAATCTACCAACCAGCTATCACTGGCAGTTCGCCCAGTTCGGCAATTTCGTCATTGCCGTTCAGCCGAACGCCCCGCCCCTGGTCTATGACCTTACGTCGTCGGTGACGTTCGCCAATCTCGGCGGCTCCCCGCCACAAGCCTCCTATGTGGCCGTCGTCGGACGCTTTTTGGTGCTGAGCGGACTGCTCTCCAATCCCTATCGAATCCAGTGGTCCGGGCTCAACGCCACGACGACATGGACACCCGGGGTGAACTCGAGCGATTTCCAGGACTTCCCGGACGGCGGCATTGTGCGCGGCGTCGCCGGCGGCGAGTTCGGCGTGATCTTTCAGGACGGCGTCATCCGTCGCATGGTCTACGCGGTCGGCGCGCCCTACGTGTTCCAGATCGACCGCATTGCCGAGGACAAAGGCTTGCTCGCCCCCTATTCGCTCATTCGAGCGGGGGACAAGATCTTCTTTCTGGCCTCCCAGGGCTTTCACGCAATGATGTCCACCGGCATCCCCGAGCCGATCGGGAAGGAGAAGTTCGACCGTGCGTTCTTCGGCGACTACGATCCCGCAAGCCTCCAACTGATCATCGGGGCGGCAGACCCGGAGCAAAGCCGGGTCTACTGGTCCTACAGATCGCTGACCGGAGCCTCGGGTTTCTTCGACAAGCTCCTCTGCTACGACTACGCGCTCGGCCGATCCTCGGTCGTGTCCTTGGTTGGAGAATATATCGCAACGCTCTCGCGGCCTGGTTTTACGCTCGAAGGATTGGATTCGGTTTCGTCTTCGATCGATGCCTTGGCATTCTCTCTGGACGATGTCGCTCTGTCTGCACTGCCTAAAATCGCGGTCTTCGACAACAATCATAAGCTCGGGTTCTGCACCGGGCCCAACCTCGAGGCGACGCTCGACACGGCGGAGCAAGCCTTGGATGACCGCCGTGTCAGAGTGAAGGGCCTGCGCCCGATCACGGACGCGGCGACTTGCTACGGCGCGATCGGCACGCGTGAGAACGCGCAGAGTGCCGTGGCTTACAGCGCCGAGCAGGCTGTCAACGGCAAGGGGCTGTGTCCCGCCAACGTCTCGACGCGCCTGGCCCGCGCTCGTCTGCGCATCCCGGCGGGCGTGGCATGGTCGTTCGCGAGCGGCTTCGAGCCCGCCTTTGCTCGGGAGGGCCGGCGATGACCGTCGGCACGCTCGCACCCAATGAAAGGGACCTCTACAAGATCGTCAACATCGTCCGGCAATTGGCGGAGGGGCGCAGCAATCTCGTCAGCGGGTACATCGAAACGCTCCTGGATGATACGGACGCCGCCGCGGCGCGGGCCACGCTCGGCATTTCGTCGGGCGCCTTCACCCCGGCGCTTGCGTTCGGCGGCGCTTCCACTGGCGTGACCTATTCGCTTCGGTCCGGCTCCTATCTCAAGATCGGCACGCGCGTGCTGGTCAGCGGCATCGTCATTCTCTCGAACAAGGGCTCGTCGACCGGCATTGCTACGATCAGGAGCCTGCCGTTCACGGCGCAGGACTACGGCGCGTTGGCCGTCGAGGTCAACGGGACAACGTCCCCGGGCCCGCCCCACGGTAATGTGACGGCGGGGGCAGCGTGGATCAACCTCGACTACTTCGCCGGCGGCAACGTGGCGGGCATGGACAACACGCACTTCGGAAATAATTCGGTCGTGTTCTTCGGCGGATCGTTTGTGACGTCTTGATCGACTTCGCGCCCCGTGAGCCAACCCAAATGACGAGTGATCGGCCGGAATGTCATCTTGTCTGCATTCCGCCCGATAAGGTCGCTCTGGTCTGGCCGCTCGCGCGTAATCTGATATTCGCCGCGATGAAACGCGGCGATCTGAGCTCTTTCGGTCCGGTCGAGGACAGCGTGCTGCGCGGCGATGCGCTGTTGTGGCTCGCCTTGACCTACGAAGATGGTGACGGTGTGCGCATCGACGCCGCGGCGGTGACCGAGCTGCATCGAACCGAATGGCGCAAGGTCTGCGTCGTCGTCGCCTGCGGCGCGCCATCAGGGCGTTTGGGAGCAGCAGGGCGTTTACGAGCATCAGGGCGTTCACGAGCATCAGGGCGTTCACGCCCGTCTTCGCGGGCTGTTGCTTCGCGGGCTGACTCTTCGCGGGCCACGGATATGCGCCGCTGGATCGGACTCTTGGAACGAATAGAGGAGTTTGCACGTGCCGAGGGCTGCGAGGCCACTCGCATCATCGGCCGCAAGGGCTGGGCGCGCGTTCTGACTTCATACCAGACGAAACGAATAGTGCTCGAAAAGGATCTGTGATCATGGGCGGCAGCACCAAGGAAACCAATACGACATCGTCGCAGTCGCAGGCGACTCAGCAGGCATCGCAGCAAGGGTCGCAGCAGGCCACGCAGCAAGGGACGACGCCCTGGGCGGCGACGTCGGGCCTGCTTGGAAATCTGCTCAACCAGATTGGAGGTCTGTCGTCCAATTTGACTGACGCCGAATCCAGCGCGCTCGGGCAGCTCTCGGCCAACGCGTCCGCGGGCAATCCCTGGGCTTCCCAGATTGGCAGCGTGGCGAACACGCTACTTGCCGGCGGTGGTCCGGACCGGACGCCGATGATCAACGACGCATACGATCAATATCGCGCCGCGCTCACGCCCTTCGCACGCGGCGACTACGTCAATCCGGCGTCCGATCCGGCCCTGCAGTCCTATCTTGATGTCCTCAAGAACGACGTGAGCAGTCAGGTCAATGGCATGTTCGCCGGCGCCGGGCGCGACCTCTCGGGGATGAACCAGCAGGCGCTCGCGCGCGGCATCGGACAGGCCGAGGCCCCGGTATTGCTCGATGCCTACAACCGCGCTCTCTCCGGGCAGCGCAGCGCGATCGACGCGCTCTACGGCGCCGGGGGACAGACGGCAGGACTGCTGTCGAATCTCGACCAGGCGCGGCTTGCGAACCAGCAGGCCGGCATCGGCGCCGCCGACACCGCGCTGACCGCGCAGAATTGGGGGCCGACGCAACAGCTTGCGGTCGAGGCCCAGCGCCGCGGCATTCCGGTGCAAACGCTGGCGGCCCAGTTCGGCATGGTGTTGCCCGCGGCGCAAGCATTCTCCACGACAGCGGGGACGTCGTCGGGCTCATCGTCCGGAACCACGTCGGGGATGTCGTCCGGTACGGGCACGCAGCAGAAGACCGAGAGCACGCCGTTCAATCCCTGGTCGCTCGCCCCGCTCGCGCTCATGCCTCTCAACGGCGGAACCAGCTTGGCCGGCGGCGCAGCGTCCGCACTCGCCGGCGGCCTCTTCAGCTCACTCGCCAACGGTTTCATGGGTCCGAACAGTTTCAACGGCCGATAGGACGACAGATCATGGCAGGCATCTTCCCCGACCTATTCGGCGCCGGCGCTGGCGACGGCTTGCTCCCGTTCGGGGCGGCGCCGTTGGTGCCGGGCGTCATCGACGGCAACCGCAATGCGATCCTCGGCTATCTCGCGGGCGCGCTCCAGGGCGGCAATCTCGGGCAGTCGATCGGACGCGGGCTGCAAGGCTGGGCAGGCGGCGCCCAGCGGGACACGGCGGAGCAGGGCCAGCGCGCGGTCTTGCAATATGTCGGAGAGCAGCAAGACATGGATCCCACCTTGAAGGCTGCGCTGGTACAGAATCCAGCGCTCGCAATGCACTACCTGCAGACCAGGATCAGGCCCCGCGTGACGAGCGACATTGCGCACTATGAGTACGCCAAGAAACAGGGTTTTGGCGGCACGCTGGCCGACTTCATTCAGAACAAACATTCCGGCGCGGGAAAGCCGCAGCCGTGAGCGGCCGCTGAGGCGGCTTCGGCATCGCTCAATTCCGGTTACGAACGGCCCGGTAGGGGCCTTTTGCTTTTCAGGTGCACGCAATGTCCTTCTTCAAATGGTCGAAGACCGCCAACAACAACGCCAGTGCCGACGGCACGATCAATTGGGCCGAGGGCCAGGCGCCTTCGACCGTGAACGATTCCGCTCGCGCAATGATGGCGGCGGCGGCGAAGTACCGCGACGACATTGCGGGCGTCACCACCGGCGGGACGGCGACCGCCTATACCGTGGCGTCGAACCAGGCATTCGATTCGCTGTCCAATATGGACGGCAAGATCATCGCTATGGTGCCGCATGTGACCAGCGGCGCCGGGCCGGTGACGCTGAACGTCGACGGACTGGGTGCCAGGGCCTTGCGCTCGTCGCCCGGCGTCGAGCTCGCGGCCGGCACGCTGATCTCAGGGACGCCTTATGTGGCGAAGTACGTCAATTCGGCCGCGGAATGGATCTTGTGCAGCTTCTTCGGCGCCAACCCCTACAACGTCCCGCTCGGCGCCGGCATGCCGTATTTTCTCCCCGCCGCACCCAACAGCAGCTTCGCCTTTCCCGCCGGCCAGCCGATCTCGCGCACGACCTATGCGGCGCTGTTCGCGCTGATGGGCACGACCTATGGCGCCGGTGACGGGGCGACCACGTTCAATCTGCCGAGCCTCGGCGGCCGTTTGCTGGCCTGCCGCGAGAACATGAACGGAGCGGGCGCGGAGGGACGGATCACGCTCGCCGGCTCCGGCATCACCGGCACGACGCTGGGCGCAACCGGCGGCGCGCAGAACGTCGTCCTCGCCATCGCCGAGGTTCCATCGCATACGCACGCCAACAGTTTGAGCGATCCGGGCCACGCGCACGGTGTGAGCGACCCGACGCATGCACATGGTGTGAGTGATCCAACGCACGGACATGGCGTGCTACAAGGCGCGGCCACCGCGGGCTCGGTCGGCACCGCCATGAACGTGTCGGGCACCACTGCCGTCGCGACCATGCAGTCAAACGCTGCCGCGACCGGCATCTCGATTGTCGCCGCCGCAACGGGAGTCTCAATCATTGGAGCGGTAACCGGTGCTTCAGTCGTGAACGCTCCGACAGGCGGCGGCGGAGCGCACAACAACATGCCGCCGACGATCATGGTCAACTACATCATCCGGGTGCTTTAGTGTCGATCAAACGAAAATCGTGTTGATCATAATGTCAACGGGATAGACGCCAACCAAGCGTAGCTCCCGTTTTCCGGCTGAGAAAGCCTATGCGGACTGCGCGAATCCTAATGGGGCACGCGGCTTCACGATCATATATCGCTGCAGCATCACCGTTCCGGCGATCCGGACCGCCAGCCTATCCAGCTTGATCGGCCGAAGCCATCTGAGCATTGGAGCCGCGCGGCCGCCGCCTCGAAACAGGAATGCCTCGGTTTCCACGAATCTGATGTCAGCACCTGCCGAGCGAGCGATCCTGCGCAGCGTCGCCTTGGTCGGATAATTGTTGAAACGCATGATCTCGGTATTGCTCCTGACGCGCGCACGCCAGTCCGGTTCGTTGCCGCGGATCGCCGAAATCCAGGCACAGAGCGTGAGATAGGAACGGCTGAAACAGAGCCAGGGAAAGGGGAGGTTAACGTGTCCTTCCATGAGGTTGTTGGGTCCGGGAAAGTTGTGGAGCGAGAGGCCGGTCGGTTTGAGGACGCGGACGATCTCCGACATCGTCGTCTTGTAGTCGAAGATATGTTCGAAGACCTGGTCGCTGAAACAGAAGTCGAACGTGCCGTCCTCGAACGGCAGCCGATAGTTGGCCGGATCGGCCAGCTTCAGCCGGTCGGCGACTTCGGCAGGGGGCTTGTCGCCGATGAGCCAGTACTTGTCGAAATCACGGTCCCAATATTCAAGCACGTCGACGCCATAGGCGTCGTAGCCCTGCGCCAGCAAGGCGCGCACGGAAGAGCCGATGCCGCAGCCGAAATCGAGAATTGTTGCACCGGGAGAAAGGCGCAGTCCCAGCCCTGCGGTGGCGAACCGCAACTGCCGCTCCGTGGCTTGCAAGTAACCGTCGGTATAGATGTCGACGATCTTGTCTCGAGCTGGCATTTCGCCGGCGTATGGGGAGCACGTCGTCGGCATGGGAGCGTTCCTTCTGTACCGGCAAATGGGCCTCACCGCCGGTTTTGCTCGAGCCATCGTTGGCGTGCGTCCTCAAATCGCGCCACGAACGAGGGATTCGCTTGCGCCCAACGTCTCACGGCCTGACGCCGGCTCTCCACATGCGGCGCGACTCGCTCCGGGGTCAGTCGCTCCATGAAGTTGTCAGGCCGCGCCGCCAGGGGGAGGCCCGCGAGGCTCGTGAGTATGCCGCGACCCATGGTCAACGAGAAATGAAACGTGTCGTTCCAATAGGTCATGCTGGGAGTTATCGGCTCGTTGACCCAGTCATTGGCCTGCGAAAAGCTGTAGACGGTGGCACGCCCGCTCAGCCGGGCCAGCCATTGCTCGATGACGCCCCAGGCTCCAATGGCGTCGTAGTAGTAGTCGGCATAGCCGTGGCTTGGCGTCACAAGGAAGATCAGCTCAAGATCGTTCGCGCGCGCGGTCTCGATGATCTCCAATACGGAGTCGAACGCCGCTTGATTGAAAGTCGCCCGATCCGGTTCGCTGACGCCGGGGCCCCAGACATAGGCGGCGAAGCCTTCGAACGGCGCCTGGGTGTCGCGCCCGGGCGGACGATCCAGATAGCCGCCCGGACTGACCTGGAAAATCGGCCGTCCGCTGAAAACGTTGTAAGCGAGCGTGGAGGCCGAATCCCAAAGGGTGTCGGCACTGCCGAAGAGAGTGACGGCATTGCGTATGAATTCAGACCGGGTTCCGAACTCCTGCCCCGCCGGAGCGCCAATAAAATTCGGCAGGAACAACTCGACGATGACCGTGCGCAGGTTTGGATCGAGTTGGATGTATCGCCGCAGATAGGCGGCATGCATGTCCATCGAGGCTGCCGGCATCGATGCGTTGTACGCCGGCGCGAACCGGGTTCCGTCAAGGACCGCCGGGTCCATGGATTGATGCATCCGGGATGTGCCGAGAAAGACCGTGCGCGGCTGATAGCGCCAGACCTCGTATGGCTTGATCAGCCGGTCGATGTCGATCCGCTTCGGCTTTTGCGCGTTCATGCCCTGCAGGCTGAGCCGCAACGGCGAGACGCCGTAGGGGTCGATGGTCCAGGTGAAGAGCACGAACAGGCCGAGCCAGATCGCGACGCTCAGGCCGAGCGCGCGCAGATAGCCGGGCGACACCATGTCAGAACTGGTAGTAGAGGAAGGGACTGACATGGGACAGCCGCAATACCGAAAGCAGGAACATGCCTGCGATGACGAACGCCACGCGCCCATCCAGCCGGGCCAGGACGCCCCTTCCAAGGGTTTCTTCGGGCAGTCCCAATGCAGGCTGAAAGCGGCCGAAGATTTGATACGTGTTGGGCACGGTAAATGTGCCGATGCCGACGCACAAGAGCAGCAAGCCCATCGGCCGGGTGGCCGTCGCCAGGTAGTCAGCTGGCAGCACCGGAGGCCAGAATTCACGTGGCCTGAACCACTCCGTCACCCTCACGAGAGAGTGGACATCGAGGAACTGGCCGTGCAGCAGTCCCCAGAACGACGACAGCCCCTGTGGTCCGGCCGTCGTCGGCCACAGATACGTGAACATCCGTCCGGCGTCCGCCAGGTTATCGGATCGGAAGGGGACCCACGCGAGTGTTACCGCGACGAAGGTAATGAGCACGGCGGTGGCCTCGACCCACGGCCGCTTGAGAGCGGGAGAGCGGCTGAAAGCAATCGCACGCCAGGCATGGTTCACGCCCAGCATCAAGCCGTGTGCGCCGCCCCACACCACGAACGTCCAGTTGGCGCCATGCCAGAACCCGCCAAGCAGCATGACAATGCCGAGATTGACGTATCGCCGTATGGATCCGTGGCGATTGCCGCCCAGCGGAATGTAAAGATAGTCGCGCAGAAAGCGTGACAGCGTGATGTGCCAGCGCCGCCAGAAATCGATGATCGATGTCGACTTGTAGGGCGAATAGAAGTTGACCGGCAGCCGGAACCCGAACATGCGGGCCAATCCGACCGCCATGTCCGAATAGCCGGAAAAATCATAATAGAGCTGAAAGCTGTAGCACAGCACCGTAACCCAGGCCGAGGCGCTGTCGAGGGGATGTCCTGCTCTCAGCATGGAGTAGCCGGCATCCGCATAGATCGCGAGGCTGTCGGCAATGACGACCTTCTTGAACAGACCGACCACGAAGATGCTGATGCCCACGGCAAGATCCGCCGCGAGGTCCCTTCGTCGCGACGGGCCGATTTGCGGCATGATCTCGGAGTGGTGGGTGATCGGCCCCGCGATCAGCTGGGGAAAGAAGGTGACGAAGAAAGCGTAATTGAGCAGCGTGAAGTTGCGCACCAGGCCGCGATGAGCGTCGACCAGAAACGCGATCTTCTGGAAGGTGATGAATGAAATGCCGATCGGCAGGATGATGTTCGGCACCACCCATTGAGCGCCAAAGATATTGTCCACGTTTGCGACGAAGAAACCGGCGTATTTGAAGTACCCGAGGAGACAGAGATTGAAGATGATGCCGACCGTCAGAACGGCGCGGGAGCGGGAGCGCGAAAGCCCGCCATCGATGATCAGCTTGCCGAAGCCGTAATTGACCGCCACCGAGAACAGAAGCAGCAGGAGATATACCGGCCGCCACCACGAATAGTAGACGAGCGAAGCCAGCACGAGCCAGGCAATGGGCCACAGCGGCTGGGCCGTGCGCCGGAGCAGCAGGTATCCCGCCAAGACGATCGGCAGGAAGCAGAAAATGAACACATAAGAGTTGAACAGCACAGCGCCAGCCCGACTATTTCGCCGCCGCGGTCACGCGCGTCTGCCGGGAGTTCGGCTTAAGTCCGCCGCCAGCGCCGTGAACGTACCATGCCTCCACAAGCCGCCTGCGGGCGGCTTTGTCGTTTCCGCCTGATCGGCTGGCCGGAAAGCGCCAGCGCTTACAGCGCGGCAGATATTCCGACCGCAAGCACTCACAACATGAGGACTGACCATGACTGCATCGTCTTACGACGAGGCGCTCAGACGCGTGCTCGTACATGAAGGCGGCTACTCCAATCACCCGTCAGATCCCGGCGGTCCCACCAATTGGGGCATCACCATTCATGACGCGCGCGCCTACTGGAAGAAGGAGGCCACAGCGGCCGACGTGCGAAGCATGCCCGTCGACGTCGCGAAAGACATCTACCGGTCGAAGTATTGGGACGCAATGTGCTGCGACAATCTTCCAGCCGGGGTCGACTATGCGCTGTTCGACTACGGCGTGAACTCCGGGATTGCCCGCGCCGCCAGGGTGCTGCAGCGGCTGGTCGGCGCCGGTGTCGATGGCGAGGTCGGTCCCGACACCATCGCGGCTACGGCGCGGGCGAAGCCGACCGAGCTCATCAATCAGATCTGCGACGAGCGACTGGCATTCCTGCAGGGCCTCAGGACCTGGAGCGTGTTCGGCAACGGCTGGGGCCGTCGTGTGCGCGAGGTGCGTGCCGCGGCCGTCGCCATGGCCGGCACCCGTTCTGGTGACATCGGCGGACCGCCGGCGTGGCTCGCGACCATGCGCGAGATCACGGGCACGCGGGAATATGCCGGCGGCTCCGATAACCCCGTCATTCTCGAATGGGCGCGGTTCATTGGCGAAAAGCATCCGGAGATGCGCGGCTACTGCGCTCAATACAATCACGACGCCATCGCGTGGTGTGGGCTCACGGTCGCCTATTGCATGGCCAAGAACGGCATCCGGCCGGTGTTCGGCAAGTCGGAGAACGAACGATTTCTGTGGGCCGACGCGTGGCGAAGATTCGGAGTTCGTCTCGACAAGCCGAAGCCCGGCTGCGTCATGGTCTTCACCCGTAACGGCGGCGGCCATGTGGCGCTCTATGAGGGCGAAGAAGGCAACGATTACCTGGTCCGCGGCGGCAACCAATCCGACGCCGTCAGTCTCATGCGAATTCACAAGAGCAAGTTCACCGCGGCCATGTGGCCGGCGACGCCCGCAATCGCCACCCCAGCCTCAGAGCGCGTCAAGGCCAAATCGCCAAAGGGTTCCGAGGCGACGAAGGTCGGTTTCGGCGCGGCCATCGTCGCGGCAGTCGCGGCGACGGCTCACTGGCTCGACGCGCATCCAGTCCTCGCGATCGTGGCAGCAATCGTCGTGATGCCTCTCATTCTATGCGCCATCCGGACGATATGGAGAGTCAAATGAGCGTTCTCGGTTTCCTTATGCCGTTTGTCATCATTGTTGCCGCTTATTGGTGGCTCGTCCTTCCTCGATTGCGCAAGTTCTCCTGGTGGGACGGGGCCGTCGCGCGGCTCTGGGCCATGGCCGGCAACTCGAAAACCATCCTCGTGGCGTATGCCGTGGAGCTGATCGGCGTGATGGACGAAGCCAGGATGCTCGACTGGTCGCAGCTCGTGGGCGCCGAAAATGCCGGCCGGGTCATGGTGATCATGGGAGCTGCGATGATCCTGCTGCGGCTCGTCACCCGCACCGCTGTCAGCTTCAAGGCGGAGGCGTAAGTCATGTGGCAATGGCTCGCTAGCTTTCTAACCGCACCGATCATCAACGGCTTCCTCGACGCCTATAAGGCGAAGCTCGACTCGCAGAATACGCAGGGCGCCCAGGCGGCCGAGGTCGCGCGTGCTGCATTGCTCGCCGAAGTGGACGCGCGCAAGAGCGCCAACGCCATCATCATTGCCGAGCAGGGCCGTTGGTATACGGCGGTGATCCGGCCGCTGCTGGCCCTTCCGGTCATCATTTACCTCTGGAAGGTGATCGTCTGGGACAAGGTGCTCGGCTGGGGCACCACCGACGCCATCGCCGGGGACGTCGGCGTATGGGCGGGGACCATCGTCACGACCTATGTCGGCGGCCGCTCGCTCGAGAAGATCGCCAGGACGATCTGGAGCCGCCCATGAAAGCCACCCGCTCGCCGAATGAACGGCTCGCCGTCCTCGAGCAGAAAGTCTCACATATGGAAGAAGAGCTCGATCGAATGTCGGCCAAGGTCGACGAGATGCACGCCATTCTGCTGCAGGCGAGGGGCGTGCGTTGGGCCATCATCGCCGTGTCGGGCCTGGTGGGTTTCCTCGCCGGCATCTCGCATTGGCTGATCTCGAGAGCCTGAGGCGCGCATCCATCATGAGCAAGCGCGTCACCTACGACGTCATCTCCTATGGAGAATGGACTCGGCCCCGCAAGAAAAACTTTCGCGAGCAGTGCTGCGATTGCGGGCTCATCCACCGGCTCGATTTCAGGGTCGTGGATGGCAAGGTCGAATTCAGAACGCGGCGGGACGACCGTGCGACCGCCGCCGCCCGCCGCAACTTCAAGTTTGCGCCCGATGAGTGATCGCTTGACTGCGTTCGTGCGAGTGGAAAAGGGCCGTGGTCACTTTCTCACGCCGTCTTGTTGCGGCCGTGGATGTCCTTCACGTCGGTGAACGCAATACCGGGACTTTCCTGCCGCGTGTAATCGAGGTTGAAGGCATTGCGCGCCAGGAAGACGAGGTCGCCGTCGAGATCCTCGGCAATCGCCGAACGGTAGGCGGCGACGAAGCCATCGAAGGCTTTCTTGTCTTCCGCCGAGATCCAGCGCGCGAGCTGGAATTCGGCCGTGTCCCAGTTCACCTCGAGCCCGTACTCGTCGGCGAGCCGCACCCGCAGCACGTCGAGTTGCAGCGGGCCGACGACGCCGACCAGCGCCGGCGAGCCGTCAGTGGGGCGGAATACTTGCACGACTCCTTCTTCAGCCATTTCCTGCAGCGCCTGCTTCAGCTTCTTGGCCTTCATGGCGTCGGGCAGCCGGACCCGGCGCAGGATCTCCGGGGCGAAGCTCGGCACGCCCACGAAGTTCAGCTCCTCCCCGGCGGTCAGGGTGTCGCCGATGCGCAGGGTCCCGTGGTTGGGAATGCCGACGACGTCGCCGGCGTGGGCTTCCTCCGCCAGCGAGCGATCCTGCGCGAAAAAGAATTGCGGCGCTTGCAGGCTCAAGGTCTTGCCGGTCCGCACCTGCTTGACCTTCATCCCGCGGACGAGCTTTCCCGAGCACAACCGCACGAATGCGATGCGGTCGCGGTGGTTCGGGTCCATGTTGGCCTGCACCTTGAAGACGAAACCGGTCATCTCATCCTCGGCCGCCGTCACCAGCCGCTTGTCGGCGGATTGCGCGCGCGGCGGCGGCGCCACGGCGCCGAGCGCGTCGAGCAGGTCGCTGACGCCGAAGTTCTTGAGCGCGCTGCCGAAGAACACCGGGGTCAAATGGCCTTCGCGGAACGATGCCATGTCGAAGCGCTTGCACGCTTCGCGCACCAGATCGAACTCGCCCTGGATCGCGGTGGCGTCAAGGTTGGGATTGAGCGCGGCGACCTCGGGTATCGTCATTTCGAGCTTGCCGGGCAAGCCGGTATCGCCGTCGAGGAGACGGACTTTTCCGGTTTCCACCTCCATCGTGCCGACGAAATCGCGCCCGCGACCGATCGGCCAGGTGATCGGCGCACTGTCGAGCGCGAGCGTCTTCTCGATCTCGTCGAGCAGGTCGAAGGGGTCGCGGCTCTCCCGGTCCATCTTGTTGATGAAGGTCACGATCGGAATATCGCGCAGCCGGCAGACCTCGAACAGCTTGCGCGTGCGCGCCTCGATGCCCTTTGCGGCATCGATCACCATGACGGCGGAGTCCACCGCGGTGAGCGTCCGATAGGTGTCCTCCGAGAAGTCCTCGTGGCCGGGGGTGTCGAGCAGATTGAACACGCGTCCGTCGTATTCGAAGGTCATGACCGAGGTGACGACGGAAATGCCGCGCTCGCGCTCGACCGCCATCCAGTCCGAACGGGTCGCCCGCCGGTCGCGCTTGGCCTTGACCTGGCCGGCGAGCTGGATCGCTCCGCCGAACAGCAGAAGCTTTTCCGTCAGCGTGGTCTTGCCCGCGTCCGGATGGGAGATGATGGCAAAGGTCCGGCGCCGCTCGACCTCGGTTGCAAGCGCCGACCGGGCAGGCGCGCCGTCGGGGGCGCGAATGGGCATGTTCATGGCAGGGTGGATGTGGCAGTTCCCGCCGCTCCGATCAAGGTCGGGATGCCCCGGAACAGGGCTGGCGACGGCCCGGCCCCGCGATCCGCCGGGATCCATGGGCACTGTCATGGGCGGACTGGTCGCGGTGGCAATCTACTCGGCAGCCTTGATGTTGGCCTTCTGCGCGATCGACTTCCAGTCGCGAACCTCGTTCGCGATCAGCGCCCGGAACTCCTCGGGGGTGCCCCCGGCCGCGGTCGTGCCCTGGAGCGCCAGCTTGGCCACGACATCAGGTTCGCGGAGCGCACGATTCACCTCGGCATTGATCTTGGCCACGATCTCCTTCGGCGTTCCCGCGGTCGTCAGCAGGCCCAGCCATTGTACCGCCTCGAAGCCGGGGAAGCCGGATTCGGCGGCAGTCGGTAGATCGGGGAATTTCGGATCGCGGGTGAGGCCTCCGGTGGCGAGCGCGCGCACCAGCCCGGAGTCGATCTGCGGCAGGATCCCGAGCGGCGACAGCAGGACAAGTTGCACCTCGCCGGAGGCGACAGCCAGCGCCGCGGGCGCACCGCCGCGATAGGGAATGTGCTGCATCCTGATGCCCGCCCGCGCGCACCACATCTCGAGCAGGAGATGGGCCTGCGTCGATGCACCTGAGGTCCCGTAGTTGAGCTTGCCGGGTTCGGCCTTGGCCAGCGCCACGAATTCCTCGAGCGTGCGCGCCGGCACCTTGGAATTGACGGCGAACAGAAGTGGATTCTTCACCAGCACGGTGATCGGCTCGAAGTCGCGTTCGAGATCGAAGGACAGCTTGCTGTTCAGGGCCGCGTTGACCGTAAATGTCGTCGGGACGATCAACAACGTGTAGCCGTCGGGCGCGGCCTTGGCCACGGCGTCAGTTCCGATCATGGTGCTCGCACCCGAGCGATTCTCGACGATGATCGGCTGGCCGAACGCTTTCTCCAGATACGGCTGCAGCAGGCGAGCGATGATGTCCTGCGCCGCGCCGGCTTGGGTCGGCACGACGATGCGAATGGGCCGGCTCGGGTAATTCTCAGCCCAGGCACCGGCGCTGCCGGCGAGCACGAGGAATGCGATGCCGGCGAGACACGCCGGCCATCGACCAAAGCGAAAAAGAGAACGCGAATGTCGATTTAATTGCACTGCCACCACTCCCTGAATTTTTGCGCGCAACGACTGCTGCGCCCCCGCGGTGGGTGGGTCCTCCGTCACCTCGCCTGCCGTCGGAGCGAGCGATTGGGGATCCCCCTGTCTGCGGGACTGCTTTTCCGCAACGATATCGAGAGGGGATGATGCGCGCAAATAGCAGACCCAGCCTCGATCTGATCTGCTAACGTCGGTCGCTTCGTCCATCTCCCACGTTTCTTGAAAGGCTCGGGATGAAAACGCTGACCGGGGCGTCGCAACGCAATACGGCGCGCGGCGTTTGTGTGGCGCTCGCCGTGTGTCTCGCGGGCAGCGCAACGGCCGCCGATATCAGCGTCTTTAGTTCGGGCGCCCCGGCAGAGGTGGAAAAAGTGCTGGCCGCGCAATTTACGCGGGAGGGCGGACATCGCGTGGTGTTCACGGTGGCAAATCCCGCGATCATCCAGCGAAAACTTTCAGCCGGGGAGACGCCCGATATCGTGATCCTGCCCGCCCCCATCATCGAGTCCCTGGTAAAGACCGGTGTGCTGCGTCCCGCCAGCCGGGTCGACCTGGCGCGGGTCGGGGTGGGCCTCGTCGTTCGTGAGGGAGCGCCGCTTCCCGACATTTCGACCGCAGACGGCGTACGCACGGCGCTCCTGCGCGCGCGTTCGATCGTCATCCCCGATCCGGCGGGAGGCGGGCAGACCGGGGCGGCGCTCGCGCGCATGATGACGCAGCTGGGCATCGCCGACGCAGTCAAACCGAAGGTCACGATGATGCAGGCGATCGCCGGAGGCGTTGAACTTGTGGCGAAAGGCGAGGTCGAACTCGGGATGTTCAACATCAGCGAAATCCTGCCAGTCAAAGGCGTGACGCTGGTCGGAGCGCTTCCTCCTGCGTTGCAGAGCTACATCGTGTTCGCCGCTGCCATTCATGCCGGCAGCACATCGGTTGCAGCGGCCGAAGACTACATCAAGCTCCTATCCGCTCCCGCCGCGCGCGAACACTGGAGGGCGGGCGGGCTGGAATCGATGGCATCTGGAAGTTAAGACATTCGCAGCAGTGGGACGCCTTCGCGCTCGTGGAGCGGCGAAACCAGCTCGCAGGAGAGATTTGTATGCAGACGCTCGGGCTCGGGTTCACCTGGGAGCAGCTTGCCCCCGGCCAGCGCTTTCGGACCCTCAACCGGACCCTTACCGAAACCGACCTCGTCCTGTTCACGGGTGTGACGGGAATGCTGGAAACCATCTTCATCGACCGAACCTTCGGTGGCGAGAAAGGCGCGATCCAGGGGCAATTCGTGCCGGCCGCGTTGACCTACAGCCTGATCGAGGGGCTGCTGTGCCAGAGCATGATCCAGGGCACCGGCCTTGCCATGCTCGAGCTCAAAAAGCAGGTGCTGGCCCCGGTCCGCGTCGGTGACACCGTTCATGGGGAGATCGAGGTGATGTCGGTGCGGCCCACCTCGAAAGGCAATCGCGGCATCGTCGTCTCCAGGATCGACGTGAAGAATCAGCGCGACGAGGTTGTGATGAGTTACGAAGCAACCCGGATGCTGGCGGGTCGCTCCGCCGCCGACGACACGGTGCAGACAGCGTAATGGCGGGGCAGACATGCGCGGACTGAAGGATCGCACCGTCCTGGTGACCGGCGGAGCGAACGGGATCGGCGCCGCGATCGCGCGCCGCCTCGCAGAGGAGGGATGCGCGGTCGGTATCCTCGATCTCGACGCGGCGAGCGGGGAGACGCTCGTCGGCGAGATCAAGGCTGCCGGCGGTCGCGCCAGCCTGCACACCCTCGACATCACCGACTACGACGCCGTCGCCCGCGCGGTCGAAGGCTTTGAAGCTTCCGTCGGGCCGGTCGCCTTCCTCGTCAACAACGCCGGATGGGATCGCGCGCAAAGCTTCCTCGACACCACGCCGGAGTTCTGGCGCAAGATCGTGGCCATCAATCTGTTCGGGCCACTGAACGTGAACCACGTCGTGCTGCGCGGCATGGCGGCACGCGGCTTCGGGCGCGTCGTCAATATCGCATCCGACGCGGGGCGGGTCGGCTCTTCAGGCGAGGCCGTCTATTCCGCCTGCAAGGGCGGCATCATCGCCTTCACCAAGACGGTCGCGCGCGAGCTCGTGGGCAAGGGCGTGATCCTCAATACGCTCTGTCCCGGACCGACCGACACCGCCATTCTGCGCAGCTTTCTCGAAGGCCCGGACGGCGCCCGCATCGCCGAGGGGCTCAAGCGCGCGATCCCGATGCGGCGCCTCGGCGTACCGGAGGATTATCCGGGGCTCGTGGCCTTCCTGCTGTCCGATGACGCCGCCTACATCACCGGCCAGACGATCAGCGTCTCGGGCGGTCTCACCATGCACGGATAACGACAGATGGCGCCGCGTGGATGCACGTTCTGCGGCCGCGCGAAAGACGCCCGGAGATGTTGCGGTCGAACACGGGCCGTGAATGTCAGACTTGACCCGGCAACCCATCGTTCCTACGAAAAAGACGGTTTTTGAAAGCAATGCGAGGGGCCAGCCCGCGCATCAGGGCGGACACTCTCATGAGACTGCAGTTCAGCATCGGCCTCACCTCGAATCCGCGCACCTGGCCGATCATCGACGGGCGGATCAAGCCGGACAGCATCGACTTCGTTCCCACGGTCCTGCATCCGTCCGAACTGTTCTGGCGGCAGTTGCGGTTCGCGGAATTCGACGTCGCTGAAATGTCGATGTCATCGCTGATGATGGCGAAATCCAAGGGCGACGAGCGGTTCGTCGGCATCCCGGTGTTCACGACGCGGCTGTTCTTCCACACCACCACGCTCGTTCGCCGCGGCGCGAACATCGCTTCCCCTGCCGATCTCAAGGGCAAGCGCGTCGGCGTCCCGGAATATCAGCAGACCGCGGCGCTGTGGGCGCGCGGCGTGATGCAGCACGAGTTCGGTGTCACGCCCAAGGAGATGGAATTCTGGATGGAGCGGCCGCCGTCGCGCAGCCACGGCGGCGCGACCGGATTCGTGCCGCCGCCAGGGGTGACCGTGCGCCAGATACCGCCGGAGAAAAACATCGGCGCGATGATGCTGTCAGGCGAGCTCGACGCCGTGATGTATTATCTGGTCGATCCCAATCTGATCGATCGCAGCACCGCCGATCTCCGCAATCATCCGGACATCAAGCCGCTGTTCCCCGACCCGTGGGCGGAGGGAGTGCGCTATTATCAGAAGACCGGCCTCTACCCCATCAACCATGGCATGGTGATCAAACGAGAGCTGGCCGAACAGCATCCCTGGGCCCTGACCAATATCCTGAAGGCGTTCAACCGGGCCAACGACCTCGCCAACCGGCAGCGCATGGAGCATGTCGAATATCATCTCGAAACCGGCTTGCTCCCGGCGCAAGCGCGCAAGGCCTTGGCGACGCCCATCTTGTCCCACGGCATCGGCGCCAACCGCCACGTGCTCGAGACGATTGCGCAATATTCAGTGGAGCAAGGATTGACGCCGCGGCTGATGAAGCTCGATGAGCTGTTCGGCGCGAGCGTCATGGCACAGTAGCGCTTGGCACAATAGCGACTCTGGCACAATAGGGACGTCCGCGTTCCGCCTGCGGATCGGCTGCACATGATGATCGACATCTTCAACCATTTCATGCCGAAGGCGTATCTCGATCGCCTCGGCGCCGTCATTCCCGGCCATGTGGCGCTCACCGCGTTTCCCCGTCTCAAGACCTTGTGGGACGTCGATGCGCGGCTCTCCCTGCTCGACCAATTCGACGGCCTGCAGCAGGTGCTCTCGCTCGCCAACCCGCCGCTCGAGCTCATTGCCCCGCCCGACCAGACGCCGGAGCTTGCGCGCCTGGCGAACGACTCGCTCGCCGAGCTCTGCGGCCGCCATCCCGATCGATTCCCGGCCTTCGTCGCATCGTTGCCCATGAACAATATCGACGCCTCGTTGGCCGAGATCGATCGTGCCGTGACCAGTCTGGGCGCGCGCGGTGTTCAGGTCTTCACCAACGTCGCGGGCAAGCCGCTCTCGGCACCCGAGTTTCGCCCGCTATTTCAGCGCATGGTGACCCACGACCTGCCGGTCTGGGTGCATCCGATGCGGGGCGCGAATTTCCCCGACTATGCCGACGAGCAGGCGTCCGAGGCGGAGATCTGGTTCAGCTTCGGCTGGCCCTATGAGACCACGGCATGCATGACGCGCTTGATCTATTCGGGCCTCTTCGACGAGCTTCCCGATCTCAAGCTCATCACCCACCACATGGGCGGCATGATCCCCTACTTCGCGGGCAGAATTAGCCTGGGGTTCCGCCAGATCTTCTTCGGCACGTCTGAGCGTAACCCCGTGGCGGAAGAGGCGGGTCTCAAGCACCGCCCGATGGACTACTTCAAGATGCTCTATGCCGACACCGCGCTCAACGGCGACGAGGCGGCGACCCGTTGCGGGCACGCATTCTTCGGCACGTCGTCATGCCTGTTCGCCACCGACGCGCCGTTCGACACCGAGCAGGGCCGGGGCCTGATCGCCAGCACGATCAAGGCGATCGCGGCGCTGCCGATTACAGCGGGCAGGCGCGAGATGATATTCGCCGGCAATGCGCGCGCGCTGCTCAAGCTGCCGCCGCGCTGAAACGTGCGCTGGCACTCGGATCGCGCGAAGCCCGAATGCCTTCTCGGAGGGGATGCCCGCAGGGGCGTCCGTCGGCGGGGCTATTATCCTCGCACTATTTTCGCTCTCAATCGCGCCCGGGGAGACACACCAATCGCTAGTGTTCAAATCGCCGCAATTTTCCGCCCATGTTGTGTTTGGAGCACACCCCCTGACGTTGATCCTCAAACGCGCGTCGGCTTCTCGCCCATCAGGCGAATGGAACGACGACGATTACGACGTGCTCGCGGACAGATCGGCATTGACGTCGACGAAGCGGCGACCGAGGAGGAAGGTTGGGCCCTCGCAGCGGCCGCTCTCGCGTCCGCCCAAGATCTCGATTATCATTGTCCATGAATTCGATCGAAATGACCCTGCAAACCGAGGTTACCCGACATGTCCGCAACGAGGCAAACGGGCGTCGCAAGGCGGCGATTGCGTCAAGAGCAGACAAGAAGGCTTATAGCGATCGGACTGGTGTACTTCGTGAGCACGGGAATAACTTCCGCGGCGGACAGGGAAATGACGAGAGAATACTTGACGTGCCTGGAAAAGGCCAGCGGCGTCACTTTTGAGATGATCGCTTGCATTAGTGCCGAAACAAAGCGTCAAGACGTCCGTCTTAATGAGCACTACAACAAACTGAGTTCAAAACTTTCGGCAAATCGAAAAAAGGCGCTAGTTGAGGCGCAGCGTTCTTGGATGAAGTTCCGCGACGCAAACTGTCGCTTTTATTATGATCCGGAAGGTGGTTCGAGCGCACGAATGACCGCCGATGAATGCCTTCTAAACGCGACCGCTGATCGCGTTAGAGAGTTAAAACTGTTGACTACTGATCGGTAGGCTAAGTTTCGGCGTTATTTCGCGGCGCCATAACTGTGTGCTGATAGCCGAAACGTGGAAAATGCCCCTCTCGGGCGCGAGGCCGAGATATCCCGAAGAGGCCGAGCATTTCCCTTCTGTTTACGCCGGGATACGGTGACGCTCTTCAGTGCGTATGATTTGCCTCCGTATTAATCGAGACGGCGATGGCGATCCCAATGCTGACGAGTTCCGATTTTCTGCGTGCTGCTATCATCTCTGCGGCTATGGCGGTCGGGGGAGTTGCACTTGCGGCTGAGTTTGAATTGGTATCAACCGTGGCCCTCAGCCGGCACGGGGTTCGCTCGCCGATCGCTGGGCATCCCGCGCTTGCGACGTTTGCGGCCGACACCTGGCCCACATGGCCGGTACCGTCCGGGCAGCTCACGCCCCGCGGCGCCGAGCTCGCCAAGCTGCTCGGAGCTTATTACCGAGAGTATTACGCGGCGCAGGGGTTGTTGCCGGCGCGTGGCTGCCCGCCAACCGGCCGAGTGGTTGCATGGGCGGACGTAGATCAACGTACCCTGGTCACGGCGCAGTCGTTGCTCGACGGCATGTTCCCCGGCTGCAATCTCGCACCGGGCTCGCTCATCGATGAAAAGATGGATCCTCTGTTTCACCCGACGCGCGCTGGCGTGTGCAAGATCGATCCTGCCCGCGCTCGCCGAAGCGTGATCAGCAACGCTGGCGGCAGCCTTGCATCGCTACGAAGGACCTTGCGAACCGAGATCGCGGCGATGCAATCGATTCTGAAATGCTGCCAGCCGGCGCTGTGTCGTGCGGCCGGCGCCAATGCACCGTGTTCCCTGCGCAATCTGCCGACTGCAATCGTTGCAGAGGATAACGGCAACGTCCGACTGTCCGGACCGATCTCAATCGGATCGACCGCTTCCGAGATTTTCTTGCTGGAGTATGTGGAAGGCTTCCCTGAACGGCAGGTTGCCTGGGGGCGGGCATCCGCTCCTCAGGCAATTCGGCCGTTGTTGCGGCTACATGCGGCCCAGTTCGATTTGATGGAGCGTACGCCCTATCTTGCGGCACGACAGGGCTCGGCCCTCATGGAGAGGATATTATCAACGCTGCAACGCGCCGTGGATACAAACGGGACGAAGGGGCCCCTATTCACGCTCTTGGTGGGACACGATACCAACCTCGCCAATATTGGGGGGATGCTTGGGCTGCATTGGTCGCTGCCCTCTTATCTTGCAAATGAGACACCGCCTGCCGGCGCGATGCATATTGATCTGTTGCGCGACCGAGAGACCAAGGTCCATGCAATCCGCATCAGATATGTCGCTCAGACGCTCGACCAGATGCGGCGCATGGTGCCGCTCGATCTCGCGCGCCCCCCGGAAACGGCTGTGGTGAAGATTGACGGGTGCAAGGCAAGCGAAGACGGCGCATGTCCGTGGACCGAATTCGCAACGCTTGCAAACCGAGCCATCGATCGCGCCTGCGTCGACTCGCGGCATTGAGATTGCATCGCGGAGACGCCGTTGCCGACAGCCATCCGGGCGCAATCGAACGGGGCTGCGCCGACTTCCGGAAATGGCTGATTTCCGCTTTGCCCCCGAAAGCGGCCCAAATAGCTAGACCCCCCCACAAGGGGGAGGGAGCAGACCTCGCTTTGATCCCATCGCAACGGGATACGCGGTCTAATGCTGCTGCACGAGGCGAGGCCAGTCCTCCGCCAGGGAATATCCGTAGCCCGCGCATGTGAGCGCAGGATTCGTGGGTTTGAACAGCCCGGCCGGGTTCTCCTTCCACAGCCACACGTGCAGATCGTAATGGTGCATTCCGCGCGGCATGAGCGGCTCATGCCCCTCCATCGGTCCGTCGAAGGGCTGGCCGAACAAGGTCGGCCGCTCCTTGACGCCGGTCGACAGCGGTATGAACCATTCCGCGCCCACCAGGCGCAGCTTGTCGCCGTTCGGCTCGTAGAGGAGGATCGTCGGGCGCATCGGGTCGGGCACGGGAGCGATCAGCTCCGGGTTCAAAAAGTGGATGCCCATGCCGCCGATGGGAAACGCGATTTGTCCGGCGCCGCCCGGCTTGGGATAGTGGACGCAGCCGATCGTGGACAGATAGCCGTCGCGCACCGCGACGTAGGGATCCTGGTACTTCTCCAACGCCGCGCGCACCTTGTCCCATTCCGGCGGCAGGGCGGGTGCTTGGGCGCGCGCGCTCGCGACCGGCACGAGTTGGCAGCCGACACCCAGCAGAAAAACGAGGCTCAGAATATGGCGCCGGCCACGAGGCTTGGTCATGACTTCTCCTCCCGCAGCCTTCGTCTAGCGACGATTGCCGACCGCGCGACCCTGTTTGGGCTGGCGCGGACCTGCAGTGCAGTCGGGCGGCAATTTGGGATAGTAGCATTCCAATTCGTTTCCGTTCTGGTCCGGCTGACTCTTGTTGTCCGGCGGTGTCGTCGTCCGAACAAACCGCGTGGTCCAGGGCGGGAACTTCTTCGGTGTGAGACGAGCCGCCTGTCCAAGCCCGTCCAGCTTGAAATTCTTATCCAGCGTGAACGAGAATCCGAAGCAGCCTTTGGCCGGGCAATCGAGGTCCTTGACCGCCCAATTGCGACAGGCGGCGTCGACTTCGGCGTTCAAGCTCTTGTTGGCCGCAAGCATGGGATCGTTGTCCGCCAGATTCGACACACAACGCCCCGCGTCATTACCCGTTCCCCACTTGCAGAAGGTTTTGGGACCGCACAGCCCGTTGTCGCTGTTCGCGGGGCTGAGCTCACGCTTGTAGTCGGCCCCATCCTTGGAGACGGAAAAGTCGACCGTCACCGTGAGCACCTTGTCCTTGACCCCGACCACGGTCAGCCACTGAGGCGAATTGGCCCCGTCGGAGAACTTGATGGGAGCGACGGCGAGACTCCCGCGCACCGGCTTGACCGAGCTCTGCTGGAACCCATCGCCGACGTAGATTTGATAAGTCTGATTAGTGCTCGGCTTGGTGTAGAGAAAAAACACGTAATAGGTCTGCCCGCCTTCGAACACATTCACGTCGCGAGCCGCCCCGGGTTTTTTGGTAAATGGTTCCGTTTGTTGGGTATCCAGCGGAACGGACGTGTCGAGGTAGTAAGTGCCGCCGTTCAAGGTGAGCGTGTGCCGTTGGTACATATTTTGCCCGGCCATGCGAATGAACGGCCAGCGGCATTGCGGCGTATTCGGGTTCACATCGCACTTGGCGTCGAACCAGCGCTTCCATTCCCTGGTTCGGGGCTTGCCGTCTTTACCGTCATTGCCGGTGAGAAGCTGGCGGTAGAGCGGGACCCCATAACAGTTTTCGTTGCTGCACCTGCTCGGCCATTGTGTGCCACCAAAGCCGTGGTCGGGATCGTCTCCGCAACGGCCGTACCCGTATCGAGTTCTTGCCATCTGGTTTAAGCGGCGGATCTTTCTGTGAGCAACCGGGAGCGACCGCGGTGATGATATAGTCATAGGGGCTGGTCTTGGCGGTTGACGGCGTGGGGGGCTTGGCTTTGGGGCAAGCGAGCGAAGGGCTGACACCGAGGTTGCCCTTGCATTCCGCGGTCTCCACCGGCGCGCTGAAAAAGACATCCTCGTTGATCGAAATCGTGTTGCTCAGCCCGGTCAGCGAGCCGTCGTCGTCGTTGAGCACGGTCTGCCGGTCGATGCCGGAGAAATTGTTGAACATTTCGGGAGTCCACGTGCAGTACACGCTCTTGACGTCGTTCGGACCGCTGGTGACGGTGAGGTACGTTCCGCCCTGCCCGAAATCCTCCTTGCCCGTTACTCCTTGGGGCGCCTGGAACAACGGATCGACCACATAGTGCCGGATGTCGACATTGGAGAAGAACAAATTGGTCGAATGGAACGCTGGCGGGTAAAAGAAACCGTTCGGTTGCTTCCAGCCGATCGCCGCGTTCGGCAGATAGCATGAACCGTTTTTGTCCTTGGGTACTCCCGGCAGGACGCCGGAGTTATACATGCAGTCCGGATTGCGACATGGGGTCGCCGTGATATCCAGATAGGCGTTGGAGTCCTGATAAGCCGGACCGTCGTAGACGTGGAACAGTTGCTGTCCGAGTGCGAAAGCAGGGATCAGCGGCATGCTGATCCCTTCGTCGCTGCTGAGGCAATAGTGGGTGGGCACTTTCGGACTTTGCTTTTCCCAATCGCATGCAAGCCCGCTGGCCGTGTTGAACGGGCCGGCGTCGCTGGAAAACCCGTTGGATGGCTGAGTACGACCGATGAAGACCGAATTTCTCACCAATGCCCAGTAGCCTTTGATAACCGAGGAATGGGTGTAATCGCCGCCCGTGATGAATGTCAGTCCGCCGTTTTGGACGTCGGACAGCACGCTGTTGGTCATCAGGTACCATTGGTTGCGCAACCAGATCGCCGCAATGTTGTATTCCGCCCAGTGGAACGCCGACGTGAAATGGTCGAGCACGGTCGCGGCGCAGCTCTCTTCCTGGCCGGGATTGCATTCCCGGACTTTCGTGCAGTTGTACGTTCTTCCGTCCGTGCCAAGAGGGCAACGTGTCGCGTGGCGATTGCCTCCCCTCGCATGCGGGTAATAGTGATCGTCTAGTTCGGACTTCAGTGGGTCCGGATCCGGAGCGATGCTCTTGACGGCTTTGAGGACTTTCTGCGTGCCCGTATCGCTCGCCTTGACCACGCCGTGGCAAGTTGGAGCGTCGCCGGTGGTCTGGAACGACATCATGGTAGAGGTGGCGTAGTTCTTGTAGAACGACTTGAGCGGCGTCGTCCCTCGAAGATTGTTCTGGAGGGCCGCGTACCCGTACCCGCTCCATTTCATGTGCGTGCCGTCCTGGACGTTATTGGCTGTCGGCACGTCCGGCCTGTCGCTGTTCAAGACCGGGACGAACCAATAGGCGGCGCCGCAGGCTCCGGCGCCGGCCGCCATGTTGCCGATGAAATCGTTCCAGCCGTTGGTGATCCAGAACACCGAGGGATAGGTGGAATCGGTCACGAAGGGAAACGGCGTTACGTCCTTCGTCTCCTGATTGGCGGCAAGTATGCCCGGGACCGTGCGCGGGTTCTGCTTGTTGTCGACCGCGGCGCGAGCGAAGATTCCGATATTGGACCAGAACTTGTTGTCGGTTTCGGTCCCGTCCTCGAGATAGAAGCCGTGGCCGATCGACTTGTAGCCGACATTGCGCGCCACGGTCACGCCGAGCGTCGAGTGCAGCACGATCCAGCGCGTCATCGATTCGTTGATCGACGAGTCCTTCACCCAGGTATTGGCGGGTGTTTGCCGTGCCTTGTGGAAGTGGATGGGGTAGTGACCGAGCCGTCCGCCCTGGCCCATCTGCTGGAATTCGACGCCCTTAATTTGAACCGCCTTGAAGCCCTGCCGAATGACCATGTGGGCGCCGTACGAATAGCCGGTAGCTTCCCGATGGAAATCTTCCCCCACTTCCAGGCCGGCAGATACGATGCGGATGCTGCGCGAGAGCAGCGCCACCGCCGCGCGTGTCTCGGCACCGCTCTTGACGACGTGATCGCTATCGAGGCTGTTCTTGAGCCGATCTGGCAGCCTGTCGGTCAACTTCTTGTGGGCAGTGTCGTTGGGGCCGCCATAGCGCACGCCGTTGTGTGGCCACTGGATCTTCTTGGTAGGGCTGTCGACGGCCTCAAAGTCAATCGTGGTGCCGCCTGTGTAGTTATACAGGATCTGCAGTTTCTCGGAATGGCCCGGTAGGTAGTCCGTCGTCGTCACCACTATTTCGTCGCCGGCTTTCCAAGTCGACGGATCCTGTTCCAGGACGAGCCGACCTCCACCCACCTCCAATGATGAACCATCCGCGAGCCTTATCCAGCTCGAACCGGCGTAGTAAGGGTCATCATCCGGACCTAGGGCGAACGTCGCACCTTTGTGACCGTTAAGGGTCAAAATT
Organism: uncultured Alphaproteobacteria bacterium; assembly: GCA_963725065.1. Lineage (GTDB taxonomy): Bacteria > Pseudomonadota > Alphaproteobacteria > Rhizobiales > Xanthobacteraceae > VAZQ01. The sequence continues at coordinate 49,597 of CAVRXD010000017.1, read as the reverse complement.
CCTCCGTAGGAAACCGCGAGCACCTTGTTGCCGAAATAGCCCACCTGGGCGTTAGGCGATTCGTCGCCATTTGGTTTGACGCATTTGCCATTCTTGAACACCGAATTGTCGGTATTGTCGGTGCCGGTGCTGCACTTGCCGTCGCCATGCAGTGGTCCGTACTGGTAGAAATAGTCGCTGACCAGGCCGGGCAAATCCTTCTCGATCGCACCATTGCTGTCCCAAGTAGCCTGCGGAATGCCGCACGGCGCCGGTGTCTTCCCTGGCCCCGGTGCCCCTAGAGGGCTCTGGCACAGCGCGCCCTGGTTCTGTTGGACGAATTTCTGTGTGTTCGGATCCCACTCGGCCTCGTTCTTTCCATAGAGGTGGATCGTCAGAACGCCGCCATTAAAGCCGAAGGCTTGCCAGGAAATATTTTTATCATTGTCTTCATCACGTCCGTAGGCAGACAATTCGCCGCCGTTTTCGATAATGATGGAGCTCGCCCAGAAGTCCGTTATTGAACCACTGCCGTCGGCATAATTTTCGTAAAATAAAAGAATTCCGCCGGCGAGGATGTTGACGTTTCCGTAGTAGTAGGTGGTGCCCGGCTTAACGGGGCATGTCCCGGTTACTTTCAAATCGGGCGGGGACGCTATGTCCCCTGGCGGTAGCCACCCGTTACTGCAAGTTTGGACAACTGCCTGTGCAGCCTGCGTTCCAAGCACCAGCAGTGTGATCGCGAGCAGAACGCGGCCGAGCAAATACGGCGGGTGCATCCGCTTCTTTACGCCGAGACCCTGCACGAACCTGTGTTGGAAGCTCATGATGACCCTCCCGCGGTGTGTCGTGCGTCGCTTTGCGGCGCTGGCGATTCGGTATCGAATGCTTTAAGGCTCAGACTCCCACGCCGGTTGACACCGAGGGCTCCGGCGCTGGCTGCGGGTAGCCCCACGATAATTCTCGGATGACGTTATGCCGGCCCTTCCACACCCTCAAAGCGTGAACGTTCATCTCTCCACGCAGCGCACGATGCCCGGCTGGCGAGCGAACGTCTTCGTGTCACGATGAATCGTCGGTTGCTTGTGCGAAGCGCTTATGACGTGAGCCCTGTCGAGGATATCTCAACAGACGTGCCGGCGCTCGACCATTCGAGTACATGTGCGTCATTTCGTCCATGTCCGCTGCGCGCGTCATCGCACGGGCGCGCGGCGGAGACTCGGGAGCGGGTACGAGCCGGCCGTAACCCGTTGACCGGCATGGGGCGAATTCCGTAGCGTTCTGCGCCATAACCATTGGATGCTCGCAAGTGCGAAATGGCTCAGCCTGCCATCGCCAGCCGCGGCAAAGGTATCCGGATGAAGACGCAGAACATCAGGGTGAAGCTGCGCGACGGCGAGATGGGCGCCTATCTCGCGATCCCGGACCGCACGCCGGCCGGCGCCATCATCGCCATCATGGAGATCTGGGGCGTCAACGACACCATGCGGGCGCACGCGCACGAATTCGCCGAAGCCGGGTTCGTGTGCCTGGTGCCGGACCTGTTCTGGCGGCAGGAGCCCGGAGTCGAGCTCAGCGATCATAACCCGGAGCACGTCAGGAAGGCCTTCGATCTCTATTACGACTTCGACTACGACCTCGCGGTGCGCGACATGGAGGACACCTGGCACTTCCTGGAGAAGCTGCCGGAGTGCAACGGCAAGGTGGGCGCGGTCGGCTATTGTCTCGGCGGCAAGCTCTGCTACCTCATGTGCTGCCGCACCGACATCGACTGCGCGGTTGCTTACTACGGCACCTATATCGAGCACCGCATCCGCGAGGCGAAGAACCTCCACCGGCCGTTCGTGCTGCACATGGCAATGAAGGACCGCTGGGTGCAGGCCGAGGTGAACGATCTCCTGGAGCGTCGGCTCTCACCCAATCCGCTGGTGACGATCCACAAATATCCCGGCGCCGACCATGCCTTCGCCCGCCACGGCGGCAAGACCTACTCCAAGCCGGAGGCGGACCGCGCGCTGGCGCTGACGGTGGCGTTTTTCAAGCAGTACCTTGGCGGTGATAATGTTTGATCGCGAATTCGATTGACACTCAAATAAGTGACAGACCGTCAATATGGCCGGCCGGTCGCGGTTCGGTAAGATCCGTCCGTCCAGTTCAATCGTACACGGTCTCGACGTAATGGTCGGAATCGACGACGGCCTCGATAACCGTCGGGCCTTTGGCCGTCAGCGCCGCCGTCACCGCGTGCTCGAGCGCATCTGAACTGTTGGCCGCCACCGCCGGCACGCCGAAATAATGCGCCGGTGGCGCGCGGTAGTCTTCCGCCTGCAGCTCGGTGCCGTAGAGCGGGAACTGGCGGCGGATCTGCTTGACCTTGATCAGCGCGAGCCAGCGGTCGTCGAGGACGACGACCGGAAGCGTGATGCCGAGCCGCTTGGCGGTGGCGACCTCGCCGCAGGTCATCTGGAAGCAGCCGTCGCCCAGGACACAGACCACCGGCAGGTCCGGGCGCGCGAGCTTGGCCGCGATCGCGCCCGGCAACCCGAAGCCCATGGACGACCAGCCATTGGTGATGTGAAAGGTCTTGGGCGCATGTGCGGGCCATTGGCTGGCGATCTGGTGCGTGTGCGCGCCGACGTCGAACGACAGCAGCCCCTCGTGCGGCAGTGCGCGCCGCACCGCATCGATTGCGGCATGTGCGGTGAAGGATTGCGCGGGCGACGGATTTGGCCGCGGGACGCAGCTCGCCTGGAAGCGGCGGCGGTGCTCGGCCAGTTTCTCCCTGTCCCACAGGTTCGCGGCCGCCGGTTGCGCGAGCAGCCGCGCGAGCGAAGACGCGAGGTCGCCGGTCACCTGATGCACGAGCTTGACCGTGGGCGCGACGTCCACCGGCTCGATATCGATCTGCAGCAGCGGCCGGTCGTCGATCCAGGCTTCGTACTCCACCTCGATCGTGTCGTAGCCGAGCCCGACGATGAGATCGGCGGAGCGCAGGAGCTTGCGCTGGACCTGCCGGCAGGCGCGTTCGATGCAGCCGAGCGAGAGCGGGTGATCCTCGTCGATCATCCCCTTGGCCATGGTCGTGGTGGCGAACGGCAGGCTGTGTCGTTCCACAAGCTTGCGCAGCAGCTGCGGATCGGCGAGCCGCATGGCCGATGATCCGATGACCGCGATGGGTCGCTTGGCAGCGGCGATCAGCTCCGCCGCCCGCGCGATCGCGGCGTCGGGTGCGGCGGCAAGCCTCGCCGGTTGCGCCGGCGCCGCAACCTGCTCGTTGGTGGGCGCGAGCGCCACGTCCTCCGGCAGATCGAGATGCACCGGCCCCTGCGGCTCGCTCAGCGCGATCCGGATGGCCTCCGTCAGGGTCTCGACGATGCAGCCCCGCTTGAGCGGCAGCGTCGCCTTGGTGATCGGCTTGAACAGCGCATGGTGGTCGATCCACATCTGGATGCGCCGGCCGAGCTGATCGGTGTTGAGGTTGCAGGTGATCGCGATCATCGGCGAGCGATCGAGATAGGCCGATCCGATGCCGGTGGCGAGATTGGTCGCGCCGGGTCCGAGCGTTGCGATGCACAGCCCGGGTGCGCCGGTCATGCGGCCGGTGACGTCGGCGGCGAACCCGGCCGAGCCTTCGTGGGCGGTGAGCACGAACTCGACCCCGCCCTTGCGCATCGCCTCCATCAGCGGCAGCACGTTGCCGCTGGGAATCCCGAAGCCGCGGGTGATGCCATTGGCCCTCAGCGTGGCGACGATCAGATCGGCGTTGTTCATGCAAGTGCAGCCATCATATGTGTGTGCCCCCAACGAGGCGGGATGTTCGGATTGCTGTCGTACCGAGAACCGGCGCGGTAGGATCACGGCGCCGGCCGTGCGCCGTGGACCGCTCCGGCGCCGCGCTTGACTACACCAAGCGCGCGGGAATGTCCTCAGCGAAGCACGCGGCTGCGCCGGGCAGGATTGCAATTTGGGGAAGAGCACATGGATCTTGGACTGCAGGACAAGGTGGCCGTCGTCACCGGCGGGACTTCGGGCATAGGGCTTGCCACCGCGCGCCTGTTGCTGCGCGAAGGCGCCGCGGTTGCAATCTGCGGCCGCGACCAGGCGCGGCTCGCAGCCGCCAAGGCATCGCTGCTGGGGAACGCCGCGGAAAAGAAGCTGGTCGCGATGGCCTGCGACGTGCTGGACAAGGATGCCGTTGCCCGTTTTGCCGCCGCGGTCGAGCAATGGGGCGGGCGCTGCGACATTCTCGTCACCAATGCCGGCCAGGCCCGCATGTCGACGTTCGCGGACACGTCGGATGACGCCTGGCGCGAGGAGCTGGAGCTGAAATTCTTCAGTCAGATTTATCCGATCCGCGCCTTCAAGCCGCTGTTGGAGCGGAGCGACGCGGCGGCGATCCTGGCCGTGAACTCGCTCCTTGCCTACGAGCCCGAGCCGCACATGGTGGCGACCTCGGCGGCGCGCGCCGGCGCGCAGAGCCTGGTCAAATCCCTGGCGCGCGAATTCGCGCCGCGTATCCGCGTCAATTCGGTGATGATCGGTTTGGTCGACTCCGGCCAGTGGGAGCGCCGTTTCGTGACGCGCAAGGATCAGGCGCAGACGCGCGAAGCGTGGATCGCCGACGTCGCGCGTGACAAGCATATCCCGATGGAGCGGCTGGGCGAGCCCGACGAGGTCGCCCGCGTCATCGCCTTCCTCTGCTCCCCGGCCGCGGGCTTCATCACCGGCGCCCAGCTCGAGATCTCCGGCGGCACCTCCCGCCATATCTAGCAGCGCATCGTCCGCAACCCGCCATCAATCCTTCGGGCCGAATGCCTGCTGCGCGACGGCGGTCGGCAGCGCGATGCCCAGTCCCTGCGCCAACGCCTTCTGGTAGATGCGCCAGGCGATGCCGATGTCGTGCGACACCATGCCGGTGGTATGGATGAGGATGCGCTCGTCGTCGCGTTCGCGGCCCGGCTTGAGGCCGGCCACCACCTCGCCGATGTCGGCATGCAGGCGCGCGCGATCGAACTGCCCGGCGTCGATCATGTCGCGAAACTCGCGCACGGTCATGTTGCAGTCCCAGTCGTCGATCACGACCTTGTCGAACCGCGCCCAGCCCGCCGGATCCATTTCGCGGCGCGCCAGCGACACGAAGGTCGCCCCGGGCTGCACCCACGGCTCGCGGCTGACGATATCGGTCCGCGTGGTGCCGCCGACGGCGATATCGGCGTTGCGCACGACCTCCTCGATGCTGTCGAGCGGCCGCACCGGGATGCCGAGCAGCTTCGACCACTTGGCGGCAAAGGCTTCGCGCGTATCCGCTCGCCGCGACGTACAGATGATCTCTTCAAAGCGGTAGAGGTGCCGCAGGCAGCGCAGGCAGTTCTCGCCCATGGTGCCGACGCCGATGAGACCCAAGGTTCGCGGCGTCCTGGGCCCCAGCCACTTGAGCGCGACCATCGCGGCCGCCGCGCTGCGGATGGCGTAGGTCCAGTGCTCGTCCAGGATGGCAATCGGCTGTCCGGTCCTGGGATCGGCCAGCACGATGTAGCGGGCGCAGTCGAGGCGGCCGACGGTGTTGCGCAGGCCGTCGTCGTAGTAGGAATAGAGGCGCACGCCCGCGATCGGCTCATCTTCCAGGATGACGGTCTTGACGTGCCAATGGTTGTGAAACGGCGCCCCGACGTCGAGCTTCTGGCTCGGTGGCACCGACCATTTCACCGAATTGCGCGCGTGCATGCGAAAGACGTCTTCACAGATCGCCATCGCGTCGGGCACCGGCAGCAGCTTTACCGTGGTGGCGTAGTCGATGAAGAGGACGCTTTCGGGCGCGCTCATGGGCAAAGGTACTCTTCGATCATGCCGACATAGGACACGGCGCCAGCGACCAGGTCGGACACGGCGATACGCTCGTCCTCGGAGTGCCACTGCTCGATGTCGCCCGGCCCCCACATGCCCGACTCCGCCCCCTTGAAACAGAAAAAGCCGGCGTCGAGCGCGCCATGACAGTGAAATGTCGGCGGCGGCTGCAGGCCCATGCGCAGGCATCCAGCGCTGGCGGCGCGCATGAAGGCGCCGTCAGGCGCGATCTCGGCCGGATACATGAACTGGCCGAACTCGGTCTTGACCTGCCAGGGTTCGCCGATGTCCGCCGCCGCGGCGATGGCGGCGAACGCCGCCTGCGGATCGTCGCCGGGAAGAAGGCGGCGATCGAACACCAGCCGCACCTCGTCCTGCACGGTGTGGGTCGCCTCCGGCCATGAGCGCACCGCCGTGGGCGTCAGCGTGGCGTGACCGAGACCGGGATGCCTGCTCCCCCCGACATCGACCGCCAGCACGCGATCGAGCACGCGGCGCGCGCCCTCGATCGCGTTCACGCCGACCCACGGCGTGCCGCTGTGCGAGGCCCTGCCGCGCACCGTGACGATGACGTCGACGCGGCCCTTGTTCGCGAGCGCCACCCGGTTCGTGGTCCCGATCACGATCACGGCGAGCCTCGGCGCGAAACCGAGCGCGTCGCAGATGCTGATCGCGGCATCGTGCCGGCCGGTCTCCCCCGCCGTGCTCACGGTGAACACGAGACGACCGCGCACGGGGAGGCGGTCGGCGGCGGTCTTCACCGCCGCGAGCGCCGCGGCCAGGGCGCCCTTCTGCTCGGACACGCCGCGGCCGCGCACATGGGGGCCGGCGGAGTCCTGGATCACCTCTCCGGCGTAAGGGTTGGGCATGCGGTTGGCCGGATGGGTCATCGCATACGCCATCAGCATCAGGCTCCTGTCGGCACGTTCGGGCCCGAGCTCGACCAGGAGGTTGCCCATCGGATCGCGCCGCCAGGGCAGGCCGAGCGCCTGCACCAGCGGCACCACCTGCTCGGCGATGAAGCTCTGCACCTGCGGCTCGTGCTCGAACCGCTCGGTCTGCGGGCTGGGATGGCGGACGAAAGCCTGCGTCCATTCGACAATGTCTTTCGTAGCGACGCTCAAATGTCCGTCGGCTTCGCTCACCGGATGACTCTCCCTGTCAATGAAAGCGTCCGTCAGCCCGCAGCGGAGCGCGCGCGCTCGATTGGCGGACGGTCGGGCTCGCCGAGGTCCCAGAACAACCCGGCCATGACGCCTAGTCCTTCGCGCGCGATCGGGCCGAGCATGTGCTCATCCGGCGCGTGCTGCGAGCATGCGGCATAGGAGTGCGGGATCCAGATCGTCCGCAGGCCCAGCACGTCGAGGAAGCTGTCGTTGGGGAGCGAGCCGCCGAGATTGGGCAGGATGGTCGGCGCCTTGCCGGTGGTGCGCTCGATCGATCGGGCGGTGAAGCCGACCCATGGATCTTCGGGATCGAGCCGGCTGGCGCGAAAGAATCCGTCATCGCCGCCACGCACCTGCACCTGCGCGAAGCCATGGCGGTCGAGGTGACGGCGGAGCGCCGGAACGATGTCGGCGACGTCGGTTCCGACCACGTAGCGCAACTGGCAGTGGGCGCGCGCGCTGCCCGGGATGGCGTTGACCGGACGGTCCGGCGTGCCGGTCGTGAATGCCAGCACCTCGAAACTGTTCCACCCGAACACGCGCTCGGCCGGCGTGAGCTCCGGTTCGCCCCAGTCGCGGTCGACGGTCGGGCCGTTGCCGCCGCCATCGACTTCAACGCCTGCCAGGAGCGTGCGCACCGATTGCGGCAGCGGCGGCCGCCATTCCGGCACCCGGATCGTGCCGCGCGCATCGGTGATGCAGGCGAGCGCCTGCGCCAGGATGATCCCCGGATTGGCAAGGAGGCCGCCCCAGTTGCCGGAGTGATGGCCGCCCTCGCGCAGATCGACGATGAGGTCGATCCGGTAGCCGCCGCGCGCACCGAGAAAGATTGTCGGCCGATCGGGCGCGATGCGTGGGCCGTCCGAGGCGATCAGCAGGTCCGCTTGCAGCAGGCCGTGCTTGTGCCGCATGCAGAGCTCGCGCAGCCCGACCGAACCGACCTCCTCACCCATCTCGATCAGAATTCTGGTGTTGAAGCCCAGGCGCGCATCGGCGCCCCCGCGTTCGGCCAGCGTCGCCGCCAGCGCCGCGATGTTGATGCTGTGCTGTCCCTTGTTGTCGGCGGTGCCGCGGCCATAGATGCGCTGGCCTTCGACGGTCAGCACCCAGGGCGACAGGCCCGGCCGCCACAGGTCGTCGAGACCGCGCACCGTGTCGCCGTGGCCGTAGATCAGGACCGTCAGCAGCGCCGCATCCTCGATGCGCTCCGCCACCAGGAACGCCGGCCCCGACGGATTGTCGAGAATGCGCGACGTAAATCCGAGCGACGCGAGGCTCGGCGCCATCTCGTCGTCGAGATAGTCGCGTAGCGCAGCGGCGCGCTCGGGCTCCTGGCTGGTGCTCGGGATGGCGACGCGGCGCCGCAAGTCGACGAGAAATTCGCCGCTGTCGAAGTAGCTGTGCGCGCGAGCGATGGCGGCGGCGCGGCTCATGACGTCACCTTCTCCGCGAGATCGACGCGTCGCTGCTTGAGTCCATGCGGTGGGCCGTTTACGGTCGAACGATATTGCATGCGGTCCGCCGCCGCGGCAAGCATGGCAACGACCGTGACGGGAGACATGCGTGTTCAAGATCCTGCATCTGGATGAGTGTCCGGCCAATCCGATGGAGCCGGGGCGCGGCGATCAGATCAAGCTCGTCAATCCGAGCCTCGGCACCGAGAAGGTCGACGTCCATCTCAACCGGCTCGTGCCCGGCGGCCCGCGCGGCAAGCTGCATCATCACACCAAGGCCGACAACGTCTATATCGTGAAGCGCGGGGAGGGCACATTGACCGCGGATGGCAAGACCTATGTCATCCGCGAGAACGATGTCGTGTATATTCCGGCCGGGATGACCCACTCCCTCGCCAATCTAAGCGATCAGCCGTTCGAGATTTTCGAAATCTACGCGCCGTCCGGCCAGCATTTCGATTTCGTCGTGGACGAATAAGAGATTCGACGTGTACCGCGCATGAGCGAGAGCAAAGGCGTCCTGTTCGTCCCCTACAAAGACACGCTCGGGTTGCTGAACATCGAGGACGCCCTGCACATCTGCGAGCAGGTCTACGCGATGCACGCCCGCGGCAGCGTGGTGCTGTCGAACCCGCCCAGCTTCAAGCTCGACGTGGCGGACGGCTTCAACAACCATTGGCATGTGAAGTCCGTCTTCCTGAAGGACATCCCGGCGACCGGGGTCCGGATCTACAATTACTTCGACGATGGCGCGCGCAACACGGTCGGCGGCCTCGGCTGCACGCGCTACATCGTGCTGTCGGACCCGCACAGCGGCGAGCCGGTTGCCATCGTCGACGAGCACTGGAGCTACGCCATCCGCAGCACCGCCGCCGCGGCCATCGCCTGCAAGTGGGTCGGGCCCAGGGATCCGAAGGTGCTCGGGCTGGTCGGCGTCGGCACCATGGGCACGAATGCGCTGCGGTGTCTGTCCACCATGTACCGGTTCGACGAGATCCGCTGCACCTCGCGCCAGCCCGAAACGCGGGCTGCTTTCGCGCAGAAGTGGTCGCAGGCGCTGGGGATTCCGGTGATCGCGAAGGATTCGGTCGAGGAGGTGGTGCGCGACGCCGACATCGCCGTCGGCGGCACCACGTCGGGCGAGGTGGTGAGCCGGGAGCCCTGGCTCAAGCCGGGTTGCACCTTCATCTCGCTGGCGCGCCGCGAGCTCGATCCGGCCGGCTGGTCGAAGCTGGACAAGGTCGTCATCGACAGCTGGGAGTTCAACATGCTGCAGCGCGAATTCAAGCGGATGGTCGAAGGCGGCCTGTTCTCGCGCGAGCAGCTCCATGCGGAAATCCAGGAGCTGGTCGTCGGAGCGAAGAAGGGCCGGGAGCGCGACGATGAGCGCATCCTGATCCACACCACGGGCCTTGTCTCGCAGGACGTTGCACTGGCACACTTCTTGTATCGGAATGCGCTCCAGAAGGGCCTCGGGATCTGGCTGCCCACGGCGCACTGAGCGGATCGTGACGCGTCAAGGCTCTCGCAACCGACAGGAGCACGGGATGAGCAGCAATTCGCGGGTCGATCGGCGCGGTTTCCTGCGCAACGCAGGCCGGACGGTCCTCGGCGCGTCCGCGGTCGGCGGCCTCGGTCCGTGGGCCTCGTCGGCCACGGCGGAGGAGAAGTTTCCGGCGCGCGACATCAATTGGATCATCTACCAGGCGCCGGGCGGATCGATCGATACCACCGCACGGATCATCCAGCCGTATCTCGAGCGCAACGGCATCAAGACCAACCTCGAATATGTCCTGGGGGCGGGCGGGCGCGTCGCGCGCAGCAAGCTCTACACCGCGCGGCCGGACGGCTACGTGATGATGACGGAGTCGGCGCCGGGCGGGGCGATCGACGAGGTGATCGGGCGCGCGGGCTACAAGGCCAGCGAGTTCATCCCCATCTACGGCTGGAGCGTCGTGAGCTGGCAGCTCTGCGTAAAGAAGGATTCCCCGATCCAGACCTTCCAGCAATTCGCCGACGAGTGCAAAAAGCGCCGCGTCGTCGTCGGCACCATCGGCCGCTCGGGATCGAGTCATATCCAGCTGGCCGCGCTGCAGAAGGAATTGAACCTGCCGTTCGGCATGGTGCATTTCGAAGGGTCCGGCAAAGCCTACCCTGCGGTCCTCGGCGGCCATGTCGACGCCGCGATCAGCGGGCCCGGCTCGGGCTCGCGCATGCGCGATAGCCTGCACTTTCTCGCGGTGACCGGCGAGGAGCGCGAGAAGGCGTTGCCGGATGTGCCGACGCTGAAGGAATTGGGCTTCGCGGTCACGCCCATCGATCAGATCTGGTACGCCATGGCCACGCCCAAGGTGCCGGACGACCGCATCGCCGTGCTGTCGAGCGCATTCGCCAAGGCGTTCGAGGACAAGATGCTGTGGGAGCAGATGCAGAAGGCCGGCGAATATCTGAAGCTGCTGACCGGTCAGCAGGCCGGGGACATGGTGCGGAAGCAGGCCGAGGTGATCGAGAAGTACAAGGACCTGCTGGGTTGACCACCCTATAGTTCCGATTCCGGGCACCACGATGTCGATCGATGCGCGCGTGAGAGCCTACTGGCGCGAAGAGTTTTCTCTCATCGCGCTGCTGCTGCTGTTCTTCATCGCCATCGTCGCGTTCGGCTACAGCCTGCCGTTCGACGCGCGGCTGTTCCCGCTCATCATCGGCTGCGCCGGCATTGTTCTCACGCTCGCGGTGGCGCTCGATCAGGTGCGCCGCCGCCGCGCCGGCAATGCCGAGGTCGTCGTCGACGGGAACGATCCGGCCGCGAGGGCCGGCTGGCCGCGCTATGCCACCGCGCTCTTGTCGGCGCCGGCATTCGGCCTGCTGTTCTGGCTGTTCGGCTTCATCATCGCCTCGTTCGCGGCCATGCTGCTCATCCCGACGCTGATGGGATATGCGAACCGGCGGCGGCTGTTGGTCACCGCGGTGATCACGGTCGCCGTCCTCGCGGTCATCGCCCCGTACCTGCTCAATGTCGAACTTCCGCAGGGCGTGGTGGGAGACTGGCTGATCGACAAGCTCGCGCTGCGCGCGGGTTGAGCGGCGTCATGCTCGATCATCTCATCCTCGGTCTGACCGCCGCCCTGCACCTCAAGCAGTTCCTGTTCATGATCGCGGGGACGGTGATCGGCCTCTGGGTCGGCGTCCTGCCGGGGCTCGGCGGTCCGGTCGCGATGGCGATCCTGATCCCGTTCACGTTCTCGATGGACCCGCTCTCCGCGCTGCTGATGCTGGCGTCCATTTCGGTCGGCGCCGCCTTCGGCGGATCGATCACGTCCATCCTGCTCAATATCCCGGGCGAGGCATCGTCCGCCGCCACCGCCTATGACGGCTATCCCATGGCGCAGCAGGGCAAGGCCAAGGTCGCGATGGGATTGTCGGCGGGCGCTTCGCTCGCCGCCGCCATCGTCGGGGTCATGATCCTGATGTTCGCCTCGGGCCCGGTGGCGAAGGCGGCGCTGGCCTTCAGCCCGGCGGAATATTTCGCGCTCGCCATTCTCGGCCTCACCGTCGTCTCGGTGGCCGCGCTCGGCTCGACCGTCAAGGGACTGGCGATGGGCGCGCTCGGGCTTGCCATGAGCCTGATCGGCATCGATTCGATCCTCGGCGCGGAGCGCTACACCTTCGGCTTCGTGTATCTGCTCGACGGCATCAGCTTCGTGCCGGTCATGGTCGGCCTGTTCGCGATCACCGAGCTCATCAGCATGATCCTGGAAGGCGGCACCATCGCCAAGGCGGGAAAGCTGGAAGGATCGCTGTGGGATGGGTTCCGGGACACGTTCCGCTATCCGTTCACGCTGATCCAGAGCACGGCGGTCGGCGCCTTCCTCGGCATGATCCCGGGAATCGGCGCAACGGCGGCGAATTTCCTCGCCTACAGCGTGGCGCAGCGATCCTCGAAACATCCCGAGCGGTTCGGCAAGGGCGCGCCGGAAGGCATCATCGCGCCCGAAGCGTCGAACAATTCCTGCATTCCGACCAGCCTGATCCCGGCGCTGACGCTCGGGATTCCCGGCGGCGCCACCTCCGCCATCCTGCTGGTTGCGGTCACCCTGCAGGGATTGCGCCCGGGACCCATGCTGTTCACGTCGAACCCGGAGCTGATCTGGGGCTTCTTCATGGGCCTGCTGATCGGCGCCGTGATGGCGACAATTCTCTATCTCATCATGATCCCGTGGTTCGCGCTGATCACCATCGTGCGGATCGAGCTGATGGCGCCGATGCTCCTGATCGTCACGCTGTTCGGCGCCTACGCCAACGAGCGCAACATGATGGACGTGTTCGTTGCGATCTTCTTCGGTCTGTTCGGCTATTTCCTGCGGCGCCACGGCTATCCGCTCATCAGCCTGGTCATCGGCCTCATTCTCGGCAAGCTCGCCGAGGGCTCGTTCCACCAGGCGCTGATGATCTCGGATCACGATTACTCCGTCTTCTTCCTGCGCCCCCTGTCGGCGAGCATCTTCGCGTTGTGCCTGGTGCTGGTGCTGTGGCCGGGCGTGAAGAAACGACTCGGCCACGGCGGCGCCGAGGTGACTTGAAGGGACGAGCTCCCCGCGAGCCTGTTCGCGCTCGCTTGACCGGAATCAGCGAGAAGCGGCCGGTTGCGGTGCTGACTCTCTCCGCCCCTTAGCGCGAGAGATGTAGCGAGAGTCGCGACGTATGCCCGAGTTCGTGCACATGCGGGAGGGGCGATGTGGCGTCGACCGGCCCATCCGGTCTAATCTCGAGAACATCAAACGGAAGACGCCCATGAAGAAGCCGAGATTAAGAAGCTGCTCGACGCCCGCATCTCCCGCGAGCGCGCCAAGGAACTGCTGATCGAGCTGGTCAAGGTGCCGAGTCCGCAGACCGAGCTCCTGGAAGAGGAGCCGCTGCTCAAGGCCTTCATCAGGACCGCGATCGAGCCGCGCTTGCGCGCGATGGGCTTCCCCGACATCCGCTACGACGCGATGGGAAACCTGATCGCGACCTACGGGGCGGGAACGAGCGGCAAATCGCTGATGTTCATCGGCAATGCCATGAACCAGCCCGCCTCGACCATGCCGAACCCCTATGCCGGCGACGTCGTCGACGGCGCGAAGTTCGACCTGCCCGGCGAATGCGTGATGGGGAAAGGGGCGAGCGAGCAGAAGGCGAACCTCGCCGCCATGTTGCACGCCATGGAGACCGTGATCGCGAGCAAGGCCGCGCTCGCCGGCAAGCTCATCTTCACCTGCTGCCTGTCGGGCGAGACCGGCAAGCATGACGCCATCAGGAGCGTCGTTGAGGGCGCGGGCGTGCGCGCGGACATGGCGGTGCTGGGCGGGACCGGGCTCAAGGTCACGCTCGGCAACCGCGGACGTATCGACGTCTTCGTCACGGTGAAAGGCGCGCCCTGCCACTCGTCGCGGCCGTGGGACGGGATCAACGCGATCACCGGCGCGACCGAGGCCATCCGCCTTCTGCTGGCCAAGGTGAAGGTCGACAAGAGCCATCCGCAGCTCGGCAAGCAGTCGCTCACCGTCAATCACATCCGCAGCTTTCCGGACTCGACCCATACCGTGCAGGACCGCTGCGAGTTCACGCTCGACCGCCGCCTGTTGCCGGGCGACGATCCGAACGTCGCGTTCGCCGAGATCGAACGGGTGGCGAAAGAGGTCGAGCAGATCAAGGACCCCGTCAGCGGCAAGGCCTGCAGCGTGGATGTGCGGCTTGGACCGTTCATGTATCCCTCGCTGGTGACGACGGAGTCGCCGATCGTGCGCGCGATCCTGCGCGCCAGCGAGGTCATGCTGGGCAAGCCGGTCGAGACCTATTACTCCCCCTCGGCGTTCGACCAAGGCTATCTCAACCATGTCGGCATCGCGACCGCGAACTTCGGCGCCGGCGAGCATCAATATGCTCACACCGACTACGACATGGCCTCGGTCGAGCGCACCACGGACTCGGCGCGGGTCTATGCGTTCATGATGCTCGATTATCTGGCGTGAACGGGCGGGCCTCGTTCCGCATGCGGCGTGCCGGCCCGCGTCTGATCCGGTCTCCGCGAGAAATATTCCTTTTCATATAATCTGGTTTTGTTAGCATGGCGCCGGCCGATCGCGCAGGATGTGCGAGGACGTCCCGCAAGGAGACAAGCGTGCGCACTGCCGCCCCTGAAGGGATCTCGTCGACCCCGTTGCATCGCCACGATGGCGGCGCGCCGGCCGTGGTGTTCCTGCACGGGATCGGCGGCGCGGCGCGGGCGTGGGCACCGCAGATCGCGGCGTTCAAGGCCGCGGGCTTGCATCCGGTTGCGCTCGACCTGCCGGGCTATGGCGCGCGACCGGCGGTCGACACCATGGATTTCGAGGCGCTGGCGGCGGATCTCGAGGCGACGATCGAGCGGCTCGGCCTCGAGCGGCCTGCACTCGTCGGTCACTCCATGGGCGGAATGATCGCGCAGACCGCGATGCGCCGCCGCCCCGACGGCTACTGCGCGGCGGTGCTCGTCGGCACCAGCCCCGCCTTCGGCGATTCCAGGGGCGAGTTCCAGAAGAAGTTCATCGCCGACCGCCTAGGGCCGCTGGAGGCGGGCGCGACCATGCCGGAGCTCGCGGTTTCGATCGTCGACGGCATCATGGGACCCAACCCCGATGCGAGCGGCCGTGCGCTCGCGATCGACACCATGGCGGCGACGCCGGCCTCCACCTATCGCGCGGCGGTCAAGTGCATCGTGACGTTCGACGAGCGCGCCAATCTCCCGAACATCGAGGTGCCCGTCCTTTGTCTCGTGGGCGAGCACGACCGCAATGCACCGCCCCCCATGATGGAGCGGATGGCCGCAAAGATTCACGGCGCGCGCTACGTGTGCCTGCCCGGCGCCGGCCACCTGCCGAACGTCGAGACGCCGGCCGCCTTCAACGCGGCCGTTCTGGCGCTCCTCCTTGACACACAGTCTGCCGCGCGAGCTTGAGCGGAGGTTGTCCGGTGCCCCATTCGACCGATGCGTATGACGATGCTCCGATGTTCGCAGCCGACGCGTTCCGGCTGTCCGATGCGCAGGCGGATCTGATCGACAAGGCGCGCGGGTTCGGCAAACGCGTGCTGGCGCCGCGCGCCGCGCAACATGATCGCGACGCGACGTTTCCGATCGAGAACTTTCGCGATATGCGCGGCGAGGGCCTGCTCTCGATCTGCATCCCGAAGGCCGACGGGGGCAGCGGCGCGGATTTCCAGACCTATTGCATCGCCGCGGCCGAGCTCGGCCGCTACTGCGGCGCGACCGCGCTGTCCTGGAACATGCACGTGTGCTCGACCCTGTGGTCGGGTCCGCTCGCCGACGACCTGCCGATGAGCCCGGAGGACCGCGCCGCTCACAACGCGCGTCGCGGCCTGCACTATCGTCGCATTATTGTCGATGGCGCCGTCTATGCGCAGCCGTTCTCGGAGGGCGGCGCCGCCGCGGCCGGCACGGTGGCGTTCGGCACCGAGGCGCGCCCCGTCGAGGGCGGCTTCGTCGTCAACGGCAAGAAGATTTTCGCCTCGCTCTCGGGCGCCGCGGACTACTACGGCGTGCTGTGCACCGAACGCGCGGAGTCCGCCGCCGCCAGCCGGCGCAACACGCTCTATCTCGCCATTCCCGCTGATGCGCCCGGCGTGCAGGTCGTAGGCGACTGGGATCCGCTCGGCATGCGCGGAACGGTGTCGCGCACGCTGCTGTTCAAGGACGTGTTCGTGCCGGAGGCCGAGATGCTGATGCCGCACGGCGTTTATTTCCAGGCGGCGACGCGCTGGCCGCACATGTTCCTCACGCTCTCGCCGACCTATATGGGGCTCGCGCAGGCGGCCTACGATTTCACCGTCCGCTATCTGCGCGGCGAGATGCCCGGCACGCCCCCGGTCAAGCGCCGCATGTTTCCGACCAAGCAGATCGCGGTCGCGGAAATGCGCGTGATGCTGGAGCAGACCAAGGGGCTTTGGTTTCAGGCCATCGCCGAGGCGCGCGCGAACCCGAGCAAGGAGCAGGTGCTGCGCGCCTATGCCGCGCAGCACACGGTGATGGAGAACGCCAACGCCATCGCGACCAAGGCGATCCGCACCTGCGGCGGCCAGGCCATGCTGAAGAGCTTGCCGCTCGAGCGCATCTACCGCGACAGCCGCTGCGGCTCGCTCATGCTGCCGTGGACGGCCGAAATCTGCCTCGACCGGCTCGGGCGCGAGACGTTGTACGAGCCGGGCGAAACGGACGAGTGATGATGGCCCGGGGAATGTCCGCCGCGGGTACGCGCGCAACGCGCCACGCCGTGACGCGCCGCGGGTGCGTGGCGTCGACGCTCTCAGGCTTCGCGAATTGAGCCCGGTACCGTGATGGACCTCTCCGATCTCATCGACCGCCATGCGGCCTTCACGCCCGACAAGATCGCGATCCGGTTTGCGGGCCGCACGCTGACCTATGCGGCCTTCGCCGCGCGCATTGCCGCCGCCGCCCGCGCGCTCAAGTCACAGCTCGGTATCGGCCGCGGCGATCGCGTGGCGATCCTGTCGACCAACCATCCCGATTACCTCGTCCTGCTCTATGCCTGTGCACGACTCGGCGCCCTGCTCGTGCCGCTCAACTGGCGGCTCGCGATCCCCGAGCAGGTCTTCATCCTCTCCGATGTCTCGGTCAAGGCGTTGGTGGTCGAGGAGAGCTTCGCCGCCGTGAGCCCGCCATTGCTGGAGGTGTTGCCCGACGCTCGCGTGGTCGGGCTCGACTTCGCGCCGGCCGGGGGCGTCTCGTTCGAGCAGATCCTGGCCGCCGGCACCGGCGACGGTCGCAGCTCACCCCTTGATCTCTCCTGTCCGCTGCTCGTGGTCTACACGTCAGGCACCACCGGCCGGCCGAAAGGGGCGGTGCTGCGCCAGGAGGCGCTGGTGTGGAACGCCGCCATGAGCCAGCACATGCACGCGCTCACCTCCGACGATCACGTGCTCACGGTGCTCCCCTTCTTCCACGTCGGCGGGCTCAATGTCCTGACCACGCCTGCGCTGCAGTTCGGCGCGACGGTGACCATCCATCCGCGTTTCGCACCCGATGCGGCGCTTACGGCGCTGGGCGAGGACCGTCCCACGCTCACCGTGCTCGTGCCGGCGACGATGCAGGCACTGATCGAGCATCCGCGCTGGCAGGAGACCGACCTGTCGGCGCTGCGCGCGGTCACCACCGGTTCCACCCTGGTGCCGCAGCCGCTCATCGACGCCGTGACCGCGCGCGGCATCCCGGTGCTGCAGGTCTATGGCTCGACCGAGACATGCCCGATCGCGGTCTACACGCCGCTGGGCGGCGATCTGTCCCGCGGCGGCTCCACCGGCTTGCCCGGCCTCCACTGTGAGGCCCGCATCGTCGACGAGGCAGGCCGCGAGGTCGCGCGCGGCACGCCCGGAGAGGTCGTTGTGCGCGGGCCGAACGTGTTCTTCGAATACTGGGGCAACGAGGCCGCCACCGGCGAGGTGCTGCGCAACGGCTGGTACCATACCGGCGACATCGGCACCCGCGATGACGACGGCTATTTCTATGTCCACGACCGCAAGAAGAACATGATCATCTCGGGCGGCGAGAACATCTATCCGGCCGAGATCGAACGCGTGCTGCACGAGCACCCCGCAGTGGCGGAGGCTGCCGTGATCGGCTGTCCGGATCCGAAATGGCAGGAGGTGCCGGTCGCCTATGTGGTGGCGCGCAAGGGCATGTCGGTCGATGCCGACGGTCTGCTGCGCCACGTCGCGGCGCAGCTCGCGCGCTTCAAGATTCCGCGCGACGTCGTTTTCGTTGACGATCTGCCGAGGAATGCGCTTGGTAAGGTGCAGCATTTCCGGCTGAAGGAAATGGCGAAGGCGACGCGTTAGCCCGATGCCTGCTCAGGAGCTTCGATGCAGATCGCCGTCCTAGGCGGAGGAAACGGGTCGTTCGCGGCGGCCGGCGATTTGACCATGGCCGGGCACGAGGTGCGGCTGTGGCGGCGCGACGTGCAGGCGGTTGCCGCGCATCGCGACGCCGGTCGCCGCGTCCTGGTGAAGGATTTCAAGGGACGCCATGAGGTGGTGCTGGCGGGCGTCACCGCCGACATGGCCGAGGCCGTGCGCGGGGCCGAGCTGATCCTGTGCCCGGCGCCCGCGACCGCGCAGGCGGACATCGCGAAGGTGCTCGCGCCGCATCTCGTTGGACGGACAGGTGGTGTTCCTGCCGCCTGCAACGTTCGGCTCGGTGCTGTTCGCCAAGGCTGCACGCGATGCCGGCAATCCTGCCGACGTGGCCTTTGCGGAAACCGGGACGCTGCCGTGGCTGACGCGCAAGCACGGCCCGTGCGAGGTCGCCATCACCGTGCGGGCCAAGCGCCTGCCCACCGGCGTGTTTCCGCTCACGCGCAAGGACCATGCGCTGGCCGTTGTCTCGAAGGCTTTCCCCGGCGTGATCGAGGATTGCGGCGACGCGCTCTCCGGCGCGCTGATGAATGCCGGGCCTATCATCCATCCACCGCTCATCACCATGAACGCCGGCCCGCTGGAGCATTTCGACCGCTGGGACATCCACAAGGAGGGCACGCAGGTCGCGACGCGCCGTGTCACCGACGCGCTCGATGCCGAGCGCATCGCCGTGCGCGCAGCGCTCGGCTACCGCGCCCCGCATTTTCCGCTCGCCGATCACTATGCCAAGGAAGGCGAGGAGTGGATGTACGGCCGCGGCTCGCACGACCGGTTGACCGATTCCGGCGACTGGCGGGAGCGCATCGTGCTCACCGGGCACCGCTACATGCTGGAGGATACGCGAATCGGCCTGTCGTTCCTCGTTTCTGTCGGCGAGTTCGCCGGTGTTGCAACGCCGCTGGCGCGGGCCTTTGCCGCCATCGGCAGTGCGATCTGCGGCGAGGATTTCATGGCGACGGGGCGCACGTTGAAGAGTCTTGGTTTCGGTCATCTCGACCGCGCCGGCTTGCAGTCTCTCCTGCGCGACGGCTTTCGATGAACGCGCGCGCTGCTATCGCCTCCCTGGGTGCGGGCCGCATGGGGCGTGGCATCGCGGTGGCATTCGCCTATGCCGGCCATCCCGTGACGCTGGTCGACTTCAAACCGCGCGATGCGGCGTCGTTTGCCAGGCTCGCGGCCGAGGCGACGGACGAGGTGCGCGGCACGCTGACAAGCCTCGCGCGCATCGGGCTGTTTGATGAGGACAAGGTCGACCGCATCGTGGCGCGCGTTGCCGTCGTGTGCGAAGCGGAGGCCGGTGCGGCGCTCCCTTCCGCAGCGGTGATCTTCGAAGGCATCCCCGAGGTGCTGGATCTCAAGCGCGAGGCGCTGGCGCGCGCGTCCGCGCTTGCCGGCCCGCAGCCGATTATCGCCTCGACCACATCGACGATCCTGGTCGACGATCTGTCGGGCGCGATCGCGCATCCGGAACGCTTCCTCAACGCCCATTGGCTCAATCCGGCCTATCTCGTGCCGCTGGTCGAGCTGTCGCCCGGGGCCCGCACCGATCCCGCGGTCACGACAAGGCTCAAGGCGCTGCTCGAAGGCATCGGCAAGGTTCCGGTCGTGTGCGCGCCGCGGCCCGGCTACATCGTGCCGCGCATACAGGCACTGGCCATGAACGAGGCCGCGCGCATGGTGGAGGAGGGGGTGGCCTCGCCCGAGGAGATCGACAAGGCGATCAAGTACGGCTTCGGCTTCCGCTTCGCGGTGCTCGGCATGCTGGAGTTCATCGATTGGGGCGGCGGTGATATTCTCTACTATGCCAGCCGCTATCTCACGCAGGCGCTCGGCAGCGAGCGTTACGCCGCCCCCGAGATCGTCGAGCGCAACATGAGGGAAGGCCGCATCGGCTTCAGGACCGGGCACGGCTTTCTCGACTACGAGAACCTCGACCTCGACGCCCATCGCCGTGAGCGGCTCAAGGCCTTCGTCGCGATGCTGGGACAGCTTGGCCTAGCCAGGCCGCCGGTGGTGGAAGATTAGGCATCTTTCAGTCAACCGAACACGTCCTGGAGCACGCCGTCGCGCACGACCACGGTATCGTCGAGCGTGATCGTGGTGCGCATGACTGGGATGTCGAAGTGCCCGGCGGTGTAGCGTCCCGCGAACTCGTTGGCGCCGGTCGAGAACAGGAAATTGCCCGCGACCGCGCGCAGCTCCGTGCCATTGAAGTCGCGTTGATCGTACATGGCGAGCGCCTCATAGCGCGCGTTGGGATTCATGCCGAAGCCGACATGCGACACGGCATAGGCCTCGCGGTCGCCCCATGCGGCGAGATACCTGCGCATCATCTCCGCGTCGGCGCCGTCGCCGTCGATCTTGGTGACGAAGTCATTATCCAGAGTCAGCCGGATCGGCGCGGCGAGATAGCGCTTGAAGGTCAGGTTGACGTCGCCGCGGTCGAGCACCAGTCTTCCATTGACGGCCCCGCTTTTGGGAAAGCTCACGACGAGGCCGCCGGGCCAGTGTGCCAGCGTGCCGGGCTTCTCGGTCCAGCCCCAGATCCCGACCGTCGAGGCGCCCGCCATTGCGACGTCGAGATCGGTGCCGGCGGCCGACGTCACCGTCATGCGGTTCGATCCGCGCAGCATTCTTGCCGCCGCGCGCACACGCGTCTCCAGCCGGTCGTCCGGACGCAGGCGCTCCAGCGCCTCGGGGTGCTCGTTGGAGATGTAGAGGATGCGCGCGCCTGATTTGAGGATCGCAGGCGTCTCCGGCGCGTGCATCAGGCCTTCAAGCGTGCAGTCGACGATGAAGCCCGCCTGGCCGAGCGCGGACACGACGGGAGCAAGGCCGCCGAGCGCCGCGCTCGCGCCGGTCGAGCGCACCGGGACGGGATGCGGATTGCGCGGCGTCGGAACCACGATATGGAACGGGCGGGCACCGAGCCGCAGCAGCGCCAGCTCGGCGAGCTGCACGTTGAGCGGCCGCGACTGCGTCTCCGACAGGATCGCGGCGCAGTCACCCGCCTTGACGGCGCAGCGTGCGAACGTCTCGCAGAAGGCGTCGATCCACTTTCCCTCGATCCTGTCGGCGAGCATGCGATCTCCCGTTGCGCTCTCCCGCCGATGATATATGAAAAAGAATATTTCGTCGCGGGCCTCCGCTCATCAGCCGCGCCGGCGCCCGCAGGGGAGCCTCCATGTTGAAACGCCGCAGCGCCGCGTCCGCCGACCGCGCCAGGCGGGCGGCCGCGCGGGCGTCCCGCGTCAAGAAATCGGGAAGCTTCGCTGAGAGCTATCTGTCCTATCTGCTGGCGCGCGCGAGCCACATCGTGGCGAGCGGCTTTCACGCCAGGCTCAAGACTTGGAACCTGTCGGTGCCGGAGTATCGCGTCGTCTTCTGTCTTGCCGGCGCCGACGGCCTCGGCGTCGGTGAGCTTGCGGCCATGGCCATCATGACCCAGCCGCGCATGACCAAGGTGCTCGACCGCATGGAGCGGCAAGGTTTGGTGGGCCGCCATGCCGACGACGGCGACCGCCGCCGCGTGCTGATCCACCTGACCCCGGCCGGCCGCAAGCGCGCCGCCCCGGTGCTTCGGGCCGCCAAGGCCCACGAGGCGCGCTTGCTCGCTCCCTTCACCGCCGAGGAGCGGGCGGTGATCAAACGCGCGCTCGACCTTCTGATCAACGGCCGGGCGTGAGCACCTTCACGGCTCTTCCGGAAAGCCGGCCAGCAGCCGTGCGCGCAACGCGTTGAAGCCGACGTTGAGCAGCAGGCCGAGCAGCGAGATCGTGATCAGCGGCACGAACATGTCGACGGTCTGAAAGCTGCGCGAGGCGCGCACCAGCAGATGGCCGAGGCCGTCGGTCGAGGTGATCATCTCCGCCAGGAACACTACGATGCAGGAAATCACGAGGGCGATCCGGCAGCCCGTCAGCACCGACGGCAGCGCCGCCGGCAGCACCACGGTGACGAGGCACGCGAGCGGCGAGGTGCCGGCCGCGCGCGCCGACCACGCCAGCTTCGGCTCGACCGCCGACGTCCCCTGGTGGGTGGCGAGCAGGATGGGAAACGCCGCGTCGGCGACCACGAGCGCGATCTTGGACGCGTTCTCGAAGCCGAGCGTGAGAATGAAGGCCGGGTAGAGCGCAATCTTCGGCACCGGCGCCAGCACCCGCACGAGCGGCTGCACGATGGCCTCGACCGCGCGGCTGCCGGTCGCGGCGACGCCGATCGTGACGCCGATCACGGCCGCGATAGCGAAGCCGGTGAACAGCCGGAACAAGGTGGTCGCGACGTGATCGAGGTAGGCGGGCGAACCGAGCTGCTGAACCAGCCGCGCGAACACCGCCGCCGGCGGCGGCAGGATCGACGGTGGCGCCAGTCCGGATACCGCGATCGCCTGCCAGACGCCGATGATGAGCGCGATCGGGATGACACCGATCAGTACGCTGGCGCTGCGGCCCGAACGTGTCATGTCGTTCCCACGACCAAGGCATGCGACGGCGCGGCCCAGCCGACCAGCCGGCTGCGCAGCGCCTCGAACGCGGCGTCGAGCGCGAAGCCGAGCACGCCGATGATGACGATCATGGCGTAGACCGTGTCGTACTGCGCCATGTCCAGCGAATTGAACAGGATGTTGCCGATGCCGGTCTGGCGCGTGATCATCTCGCTGGTGACCATGGTGATGAGCGCGAGCACCAGCCCGGTGCGGCAGCCGACCAGGATTTCCGGCAGCGCCGCCGGCAGCACGATGCGCACCATCCGGGCCAGCGGCCCCATGCCCATGGCGGCGGCGGACCACAGCATACTCTCCTCCACCGCGCGCGCGCCCTGGTAGCTGTGGTAGATGACCGGCAGCGTGACGCCGAGGAAGATCACCAGCGTCTTCGACGCGTCTCCAACCCCGAGCCACAGCATGACGATGGGCATCAGCGCCGCCTTCGGCACGGGGTAGATGATCATCAGCAGCGGATTGAAGAAGGCGGCGACGTATTGGCTGCGCCCCATCATCAGGCCGATCGGCACCGCGGCCGCGATGCCCAGGGCAAAGCCGACGGCCATGCGCCGCAACGACGCGGCGATGTTGAGCAGCGCCTCTGGATCACCCAGGATTGCGGGAACCTGGGCGAGCGCGGCCGAGGCAGGCGGCAGCCCGTCGATCGCGAGCAGCCGCGCCGCAATTTCCCAGATGGCGAGCAGCGCCGCGCAGGCCAGGATCGGCGGCAGGCCGGGGACCGACGCGATGCGCTCCATCAGCCTTCGCTCTCCGCCGGCTCTTCTTCCGCCGGTTCGTCCATCAGCCGCTCGATGCTGACCAAGTAATCCTGATAGCGGCGATCGAGCAGGAGCGTGGCGCGGTCGCGCGGCCTCGGCAGATCGATCGGTATGATCTCCTTCACGCGGCCGGGGGAGCGCGTGATCATCACGACCCGGTCGGAGAGGAACACCGCCTCCTCCACGCTGTGGGTGACGAACAGCACCGTCTTGCGGTCGCGCTCCCAGATCGCCAGCAGATCGTTCTGCAGGCGCGTGCGCGTATGGGCGTCGAGGGCGCCGAATGGCTCGTCCATCAGCAGGATGCTCGGCTGATAAGCGAGGGTGCGCGCGATCGCGACCCGCTGCTTCATGCCGCCGGAAAGCTCCTTGGGATAGAAGCTCTCGTAGCCGGAGAGGTGCACCATGGCGAGGAGCTCGCGCACGCGCGCCTGCGCCTGCGCCTTCGCGACGCCCTGTTGCTTGAGCCCGTACATGACGTTGCCGAGCACCGTCTTCCAGGGAAACAGCGCGAACTCCTGGAACACCGGCCCGCGATCGGGGCCGGGGCCGGTCACCGGCCGGCCGCCCACCGTCACCGACCCGGTCGAGGGCGCCACGAAGCCGCCGACGATGTAGAGCAGGGTCGATTTTCCACAGCCGGATGGGCCGAGGACGGAGACGAACTCGCCTTCGGACACATCGAGGGAGATGTCGCTGACCGCGAGATGCGGGCGGCCGCGCTTGGTGTCGAAGGTCTTCGATACCGCCTCGATGGCGATCTTGGCGGGGCGTGTCACCACTGCCCGGTCCCGGCTGGGAGCGACCAGCACGGTTACTGCAGCGGTGCGACGATCGTGGGATGCTTGAACGATTGGGCGTCGAGCTTCTTCGCCAGCATGCCGGTCTCGGCGTAGATGTCGAGCATCGCCTGGATGCCGTCGAAGTTCGGCTTGGCTCCCGCTTCGCGCGCGAAGTCGTTGGGCTTGAGCAGATAGGTGTCGAGCACCGCGACCGGCGCCTTGGTCACCTCGGAGACGACCTTGAGCGTCTCGTCGCGGTTCGCCATCGCCTTGCCCATTCCGGCGGTGAGATCGCGCACGTAGGCGCGAACGAGGTCGGGGTTCTTGTCGACGAAGTCTTTGCGGCACACCTCCATGATGTGCACGATGTTCTTCTGCTGGTCCTCCAGCGCGAACAGCTTGCGCAGGCCGCCCTTGGCCTCCGCACGGGCGGCGAAGGGCTGGTTGAGCACGCCCACGTCGACGCGCCCGGAGCGGATCGCGTCCTCGGAGGCGGGGAATCCGGTCTCGACTAGCTTGATGTCCTTCTCGGCGTCGACGCCGTTGCGCTTGAGCAGAAGCGCCATCGGGCCATAGATGCCGGAGCCGAACACGTTGATGCCGACGCTCTTGCCCTTCATGTCGGCGATGGTTTTGATCGGGGAGTCGTCCTTCACCGCCCAGTAGACCGAGAAGCTGCCCGGCTTCTCACCCACGTGCTGGGCGACGATATAGGTCTCGAGATTGGCCTGGATCGCGCCCTGCGCCATCGACAGCACGCCCTGGGTCGAGCAATCGAGCGCCCCTGCCGCCATCGCCTGCACCATCGGCGCGGTGCCCTGGAACTGCACCCATTCGATCTTGTAGCCCTTGCCGAGATCGGGAAACTGATCCGGACGGCGCATCATCCAATATTTCGCTTCCTCGGCCGGGATGGTCCAGCCCACGCGGATGGTCTGCTGCGCCCAAGCCATGGACGGCCCGAGCAAGGAGGCCGCCGCTGCCAACGCGAACACCAATGTCCTGGTCATGTCGTTTCTCGCTCTCTTTCGCCCTCGAGGAAGGTCGCGGCGCGGACGCGGCGCGGTGGCCGGCCCGCACGCAAGACGCTCGCCGCCGGTCGCGCCTGCACGTCCAACTCTACTACGATGAAAGCCTATGAAAAATGATATTTCCAAGCTTGAAGCATCGCGCCGCTGCAGCATTTGTACGCAGGCGTGACGACCGATTGGGCACGGTTGCGCTCTTCGCATCGTGCCGCGGGAATCGGAGGAAGAGCCCAATGCACTGGCCCGATGCCTCAGCCAGGTCGCGTCTTGCGGCATCGGCGCCTCTGACCCCCGGACCGAACCGGGCATCGCGTCCGCGGCGACCGAAATGGCGGCTCGACGCATAGTCCTGGAGCCAGGGATGATGGTCATGTTCTTTGAGGTCGGGGCCGCCGGCTATGTGATATGCTGCGGTCTGGAAACCCAGACTGGAAATGCGCTTTTATCGCAGCATAGCTTTCCGGCTTCCGAAGCGTCTGCGCCAGGGCGG
The DNA here is from genome assembly GCA_963725065.1 of uncultured Alphaproteobacteria bacterium. Taxonomy (GTDB): domain Bacteria; phylum Pseudomonadota; class Alphaproteobacteria; order Rhizobiales; family Xanthobacteraceae; genus VAZQ01. Next base: position 23,626 of record CAVRXD010000017.1, on the reverse strand, counting down.
CTCGCGTAGCCTCTATCCGTGGCTCGGTCTCGCGGCTGCGATTCTTGGATTGATTGCGACAGGGTTGACGTGGTTTGCAGTCTCTCATCGTGAGAGCGAGCTCGCGAAATTGGAGCTCAGCTCGCAGGGGAGCGGGTACGCTCTCACGCTTCAGTTCGGCATAGACGCATATCTTCGCAAGGTCGCCGGACTGCGCGCGCTGTTCGATTCGTCGGACAATGTCAGCCGCGGACAATTCGATAAATTCACCAAGCAGCTGCTCAGTGGTCAGAGCGCCATCCTCGGGATGTCCTGGATTCCGCGCGTATCGTCAGAGCAGCGCGCCGCTCTCGAACGCGACGCTGCGCTCGACGGGGTGCCCGGCTATCGGATCAAGAGTGTCGCCGCCGACGGCACCTTGGGCCCCGCGCCGGAGAAGAGCGAGTACTACCCCATCCTGTTCACGGCTACGGAGGATGTGAGCTCGCCGGTATACGGTATGGACCTCAATGACGGAGGAGTTCGCCAGCAGACGCTCGAGCGCGCGCGCGATACCGATGCGATTGCAACCAGCCCGCTGTTTACGCTTCAGAGCGGCACAGGACACCGTCGCGGCTTCTTCGTGACGTTGCCGGTCTACGCGGCGGACCTGCCGCATGAAACCCTGGACGAGCGGGTCCGTAACCTGCGCGGCTACTTGCTGGCAGTGTTCCAGACCAGCGTGCTGATGGAAACGATTCTCACAACGACGAGAAAACCATCAGGCTTCGACTTGTATTTCTACCCTGCGAATGGCGCGCAAAAAAATGAGCTGCTGTATTTTCACGGGTCACGACTTCGCGACACTCCGACCGAGCCGGTGCCGCGAGCGGAGCTGAACGCCGTTCCGCATTGGGCCGGCGTCATCGAGATCGGTGACGCGCGATGGACGATCATCGCGACTCCCCTTCCTGGGGCGACCGGAATGCCCGCCCATGCCCTGGCCTGGATGGTGCTGGTTCTTGGCCTGCTGGTCACTTCGGGTGCCGTGTGGTTCATCTTCAGTTCGGGCCGGCACGCTCGACGCCTGGAGGGCGCCAACGCGCGACTCGACAAGACCCTGAGCGCTCTCAATACGGCTAATGACGAGCTGTCCGCCGCCCTCAACAACATGGTGCTCGGCTTCGTCATGTTCGATTCTCAAGGGCGGGTTGCTGTGTACAATCAGCGCTACATCGAGATGTACGGCTTGTCTCGTGACGTCGTGAAGCCTGGCTGCTCATTGATCCAACTGCTTGAACACAGGGCCGCGATCGGCAACTTGAAAGATGATCCCGAGCGGTATGCGGCAGCTCTTTTGGCCGAGTTGTCGAAGGGAAAGGTCGTGAACTGGATCGTCGAGTCGGGGCAGGGCCGTGAAATATCGATCACCAACAAGCCCATGCCCGGCGGCGGCTGGGTTGCGACCCACGAAGACGTGACCGAGCGCCGGCAAGCGGAGGCCAAGATCTCGTATCTGGCCATGCATGACAGCCTCACGGGTCTGCCGAACCGGCATTTGTTCAACCAGGAAGTGGCGAGAAGCTTCGAGCAGCTCGGCCGGGGGCAGCGGTTCGCTCTGCTATGCCTGGACCTCGATCACTTCAAGAATGTCAATGACACCCTGGGGCATCCGTGCGGTGACAAGCTGCTGCAGGAGGTTGGGGCGCGCTTGCGAAGATGCATGCGGGAGGGGGACCTGGTTGCGCGCATAGGCGGTGACGAGTTTGCCGTGCTGCAGCGCGACGTAAACGGACTTGATGAAATACGGGCACTGAGCGAGCGGGTGATCAGGGCGCTCGACGCTCCCTTCGATATCGAGGGGCACCAGGTCGTGGTCGGCGTGAGTGTCGGCATCGCGCGCGCGCCGATCGATGGCAAGGATGGCGTCGAGCTGCTGAAGGTGGCTGACATCGCGCTGTTTCGCGCCAAGGCCGACGGTCGCAACATGTACAGGTTCTTCGACTCCGCCATGCATGGCGAGATCCAGGCCCGGCAGGCATTGGAGCGCGATCTGCGGAGAGCAGTGCTGCAGAAGGAATTCGTCGTTCACTATCAGCCGCTGGTGAACCTGGACTCGGGGCAGATCATCGGCTTCGAGGCTCTGATCCGCTGGAATTACCCGGAGCGGGGTATCATTGATCCCGCCGACTTCATCCCGTTTGCGGAAGAGACCGGACTCATCGTCCCGATCGGCGCATGGGTGCTGCGGGAGGCATGTGAAGAGGCCGCGCGATGGCCGGACGACATCAGTGTTGCCGTGAACCTGTCTCCCGTGCAGCTCAGGGAAATCGATCTGTGTCAGACGGTCAGCGACGCCCTGGCACGCTCCGGCTTGTCCGCCGGTCGGCTTGAGCTCGAGATTACGGAGACGATGCTGTTACGGAATCAGGTGGTCACGCACGAGACGTTGCGGCAGCTTCGGGCGCTCGGTGTTCGAATTGCCATGGATGATTTCGGCACGGGGCATTCGTCATTGAGCACGTTGAGGACTTTTCCAATCGATCGAATCAAGATTGACCGCTCCTTCGTCCATGACCTTCTCTCCAAGAACGATTCCCGTGCCATCATCCAGGCTGTCGTGCAGCTCGCGAGCAGCCTGGGCATGAGGACGACTGCGGAAGGTGTGGAGACACAGGGAGAGAGCGACTATCTCAAGCGCGCCGGCTGTACCGAAGCTCAGGGCTTCCTGTTCGGCAAAGCCGGCCCCCCGCAATATGTCCAGGCGCTGTTGCAGCCGGCCGTTCAGAAGGAAAGTTCGAGCATGGCATGAGATCGGCCCGGTCGACGACGGCGCCCTGTCCGATGAGCGCCGTTCGAAGCGTCTCCTGCAGAACCGGATGCAGCCTGCGCCCAGGCATGCCGATTCAGCGGACCAGCATCTCGCCGGCCAGCGAGGTCTTGAAAACGCTGTCGTAGAGCGCAAGCCCGGCCGCCACCCGTCCTTCGGAGCATGCCGCGCGCGCGCGCAGCACGGTCATGAATGCCTCGAACATGATCTCGCCCGGTACGGTCTGGGCCTCGCCGACCTGCTCGAGCTGCGTCACCAGCTGCACGTCGCGCTGGGCGCATTCCACCGGATGGTCCTGCGCCGCTGCCGGCGTCGCGGCGGACGCGAAAGCCGCCAGAGCAAACGCGGCAATCACAGGCTTGATCGGCTGCATGGTCTTTCTCCTTGCATGGGCCATCGCAATGATTTGCCGCGGACGCGGGCAGGCGGCGAGCGGTGTCATCCCCGCCTCCCCATGGCCACCGCTTCGCCCGCCTTGCGGCCTGCGTCGGCCGCGCCCTTCGGGATCGGCCGGATGTTCTGGTTCATGCGGAACAGGTTGTCGGGGTCGTAGCGGCCCTTGATCTCGGCCAGGCGGCGATAGTTCACGCCGTACGCCTTCTCGATCCGGTCATTCTCGTCGTCCGGCATGAAGTTGACGTAGACGCTGCCCGAGGCGAAAGGCGCGGTGGCTTGGAACAATTGGCGCGCCCACGCGACGCAGGCAGGGTCCTGAGCCCGGTCTCGCCAGCGCGTGTGGACATTCATGATGAAGTGGGCGGCGCGGTTCGGCCACGCGGTTGCGTCGGCGGCCACGCGTGCCATGGCACCCCCGACATGAGCGATAAACACCTCGCATTCCGGCGACGGAAGCGTACGCACGGCGTTGAGGATCACCTTGATCGCCTCGTCCGGAAGATCGGCAAAGTCATGGCTCTTCCAGTAGTTGCGCGCGCCGGGCGTCAGCAGCGGATCGAATGCCGCCTGCCATGCGGTAAACGGGTGAGGGGAGATCACATCGGCGATCGGCTTGCCGAGGGCGCGCAGGCCTTTGAGCGCCTGTTCGCCCTCCTTGATGTCGCCGCTGTAGCAGGCCGTGAAGATGAGAACTTCCTTGCCGTGCCATTCCGCGGGCAGGAACGGAAGCGGCGGCGCCTTGCGCATCACCGCCCAGGTCGTGAGCTCGTCGGGTGCCTCGTTGGCGATGCGTCGGAACTGCGGCAGGAGCTCCGCCGCCTGGTCGAGCGGATGCACGATCAGCCCGGAAAGTACCTCGGGACCGAGCGGATGCAGCTTGAACTCGAACGAGGTCACGACGCCGAAATTGCCGCCGCCGCCCCGCAATGCCCAGAACAGATCCGGGTGCTCCTTCGCGCTGGCGCGAACCAGCCGGCCGTCGGCCGTGACGACGTCCGCCGAGATCAGATTGTCGACGGTCAGGCCGAACTTGCGGGTGGTCCAGCCGAAGCCGCCGCCGAGCGTGAGGCCGGCAACGCCGGTGGTCGAGTTGATGCCGAGCGGCGTGGCGAGCCCGAACGCCTGGGCCTCCTTGTCGAAGTCCGCGAGCGTGGTGCCGGGCTCGACGCGAGCCGTCTCGGACGCGGGATCGACGTTGACCGATTTCATCAGCGACAGATCGATGAGGAGACCGCCGTCGCACACCGCGTGGCCGGCGATGTTGTGGCCGCCGGCGCGCACGGCAACGAGCAGCTTTTCCTCGCGCGCGAACGTGACCGCATGGGCGACATCGGCGGCGCCGAGGCAGCGCACCACCAGGCCGGGCCTTCGGTCGATCATGGCATTCCAGATCGTGCGGGCGGCGTCGTAGCCATCCTCTCCGGGCAAGGCGACGACGCCACGCAGCTTGCCGCGCAAGGCTGCAACAGTGTCCTGCGAGATGTTTTTGGCCAACGCGTTGAGCGTGCGGACGGTCAGGTCTGTCATGTTCGTCTCCGTTAACGACTGGCTTCGGCCGGGTAGCTCATCGGCTCACATGGCATCGCGGCTGCATGCGCCGGCGCTGCCACTCGGCCGCTTGCAACCTTGCGCATGGGGAATTTCGTCAAAGCGGCAGGCCGGGGTGGCCGGGCCATGGCGCGGACGTCTACCGGCGGGAGCGACGACAAGCTTGAAGAGGGTCTGGAATTTTTCTGCAGGATTTCTGGAGATTGGCGAGAAAAGGGGTTTTGTCGGGTCCGAGCCTTCCACGGCCCAGGCCTTCCATCGCCCAGGCTTCCATGGCCCAAGCCTCGGCTTACGGCCGGGCCGAAGCGGGCGGTATGCCTCATATCCGCCTTATCCGGCCGCGATGAATTTTGCCGCGGGCGCAAAGGGGGAGGGGGCGATGCGGGTGGTGGTCTGGCTTGCCGTCTGCATGGCCTTCACGGCCACGCTGGCGTACGCGGAAGACGACATGGCGGCGATGATCTCGCAGTATCGCCGCGAGCACGGCCTTTCGGCCGTCAAGACCGACCCGCAGCTCACGGCGATCGCCGAACGGCAGGCGCAGGCGATGGCCGCCACCGGCATCATGGATCACAGCGTGGCCGGCTCGTTCTCCTCCCGGATCGCGGGCGCGCGCACCGGCGCGGCGGCTGAAAACATCGCGGTCGGCAGCAAGACCTGGGCCGAGACATTCCGCATGTGGCAGAAGTCGCCGGGCCACAATGCGAACCTATTGCAATCCGAGGCCGACAGCGTCGGGGTCGCGGTCGTGCGCAACGAGCACACCCGCTGGAAGACTTACTGGGCCATGGTGATCGCGGACAAGTCGCCGAAAAAGAAGGGCCGCAAGGTCACGGCCGACGCCGCGGCCGGGGGCGGCAACGGCAGCGCCGGGATGTCCGAGAACCCGCTCACCGCGCTGAAGAACACCGTCTGCAAGATTTTCTGCTGACGCGAATGGCGACCGGGAGTGCGGATCGATAGGTCCGGCCGGCCTGTCAAACTTTCAGAATCCGGCCGACATCGGTGCCGCCTCGGCGGCATCTGCATTTCCGAACCAGTGGGAACGAAGATCAGCGCCTCGCGCCGACGATCGCCGCGGCCTGGTTGGATTTCGGCGGGAAGGCGGGATTGACCTGTCTGCCGCGGATCAGGTCCAGCGCCAGGCGAAGCGCCTTGTCGTTCTTCGGGTCGGGCGGCACGTAGGATTGCGACCCCGTCTGCTCTGCTCCCTCGGCCGAGAGATGGCCCGGCAAGGACGCCTCGCTCGGGATGTCCGCGCCGGCCTTGAGCTCTTCGGGGACGTCCTGCTGCATGACGATGTCGGGCGAAATGCCTTTCGCCTGAATCGAGCGGCCCGAGGGCGTGAAGTAGCGCGCGCTGGTCAGCAGCAGCGCTCCGCTGCCGGAGCCGAGCGGAATGACGGTCTGAACGGATCCCTTGCCGAAGGAGCGCGTGCCGACGATGGTCGCACGTTTGTGATCCTGCAAGGCGCCGGCCACGATCTCGGAGGCTGAGGCCGAGCCGCCGTTGATCAGCACGATGACCGGCTTGCCCTTGCTGAGATCGCCGTCGGCGCGGGCGCTGAACCGTTGATTGTCGTCCGCGTGGCGGCCGCGCGTCGATACGATTTCGCCGCGCTTCAGGAAGGCGTTCGACACCGAGACGGCCTGCTCCACCAGGCCGCCCGGATTATTGCGCAGGTCGACGATGAAACCCTTCAGCTTGTCGCGGTTCTGCGTCGTGAGCGTGCCGATCGCGTTCTTCAAGCCCGCTGTGGTCTGCCCGTTGAATTGGGTGATACGGATGTAGCCGACGTCACCATCCTCCAGATGCGAGCGGACCGGAATAACGCGGACGAGGTCGCGCGTGATGGACACCTCGATCGGCTTGTCGGTGCCCTTTCTCGTGATCTTCAGCTTGATCGTGGTATCGCGCGGACCGCGCATCTTCTCCACCGCCTGGGCGAGCGTGAGGCCCTGAGCCGGCTCGTCGTTGATATGGGTTATGATGTCGTTGGCCATGACGCCGGCCTTCGCCGCCGGGGTCTCGTCAATCGGTGAGACGACCTTGATCAGGCCGTCGTCCATCGAGACCTCGATACCCAATCCGCCGAATTCCCCGCGCGTGTCCATCTGCATGTCGCGGAAGGTCTTGGGGTCCATGTAGCTCGAATGGGGATCGAGCCCGGCCAGCATGCCATTGATCGCCGACTCGATCAGCTTGCCGTCGTCGGGCTTCTCGACATAGTCGGAGCGCACCCGCTCGAATATGTCGCTGAAGAGGGCAAGCTGCCGATAGGTATCGGCGGCGGCCGCGTTCGCGCTCGATCCGTCGAGCACGATCCGCGGCTGCGTCGTGATCACCGTCAGGGCCGCGCCCGCGGCGGCGCTGAGGAGAATCAGGGAGGTGTTTCGCGTCATCGCGATTCTTCTCTCGTCACGCGGCCGCCCGGCAGTTCATGCCTATCAAAAATCCGATCCTGCGTCACCATTCCGGTGTCCCATTGGTTCCATCGCTGCCGCCCGATCGCGCGCGCGAGAGCGGGATCGCGGTGTGGACGCGGGCCCGCGGGCAGGTCGGGCGGTGGCCCGGCGGGATCGCGACTCGAGCGGCGCGCGGTAGCCCGATGCGGGACGATCGTGGTCAGTTGGCGCACTGACGCACATAGGCGTCCCGCGTGGTGGGGTTGTTTCCCACGGCCCCGTTGGCAGGGATCGCGGGAACTTCGTGTGTTTCGTCGCGTTGCCGCACGGGAGTAACCGCCAAGGATCAAGTCCATGAGGAACATGTATCTCGCTCTCGCGGCGCTGCTCATCAGCGGCAGCGTCGCGGCCGCGCAGACCTCGACCAGCCCGCGGCTCGATGGCGAAGGCATCAACATGGATCGACCGCCCCCGCTCACGCCCGAGCCGAGCCACCCGGCCGATCCGCTCGCGCCGAACACGTCGAATCCGGCCGCCCTCGGAACGACAACCGGGCAGGCGCCCAGGGCCGATCGCCTGCCCGCCGATCGCGGCGATACCCGCCCTGTCCCGAACGCGCCCAAGTAGATGTAGACCAAGTAGATTCCCTTGGAGCTCGAGCCCCCCGCGCGCCCGGAGCAAACCGATAAAGGCCACGACTGGCGCGCCGAGGTCGGGGCCAAGAGCGATGCCGGGCGCTCGGTCGATCTCGCGCGTGCCGGCGAACCGGGTCGTGGTCGTGAAGCGAATACACCCGAGCAGATCCCGCCGCGCGGGTGGAGCGATATCCTGTGGCGGGTGCTCTATGGGATTTCGTCGAATCGCGTCCTCTCGACCTCCGGCGGCGTGGCGTTCTTCGCGCTGCTCGCGGCCTTCCCCGCGATTGCGGCCATCGTCTCGCTTTATGGACTCTTCGCCGACGCCAGCACCATCGGCCGGCACCTGTCCCTGCTCTCCGGCATCCTGCCCGCCGGCGTGCTGCAGCTGATCGCTGACCAGATCACCCTCATTTCGCGTCAGGGAAACGAGACGCTGGGAACCGCTTTCGTCGTGAGCCTCCTGATCGCCGTGGGAAGCGCGAACTCCGGCATGGCGGCCCTCTTCGACGCGCTCAACGTGGTCTACGACGAGGAGGAGAAGCGCAGCCTGGTGCGCTTCTATGCCACCACCGTCCTGTTCACGCTGGCGGGGATCATTTTCGTCATCGTGGCGATCGCGGGAATAGTCGTGCTGCCGCTGGTCTTGCGGTTCGTCGGACTTGCGGCCACCACGGAGTGGCTGATCGCGATCCTGCGATGGCCCGTTCTGCTCGCGACCATCGTGGTGAGCCTCGCTTGCATCTACCGCTATGGCCCGAGCCGGAAGGACGCGCGCTGGCGCTGGGTGACCTGGGGGAGTGTCGTCGGCGCGTTGCTCTGGATCGCGGCCTCCATGCTGTTCTCGTGGTATGTCGCCACGTTCGACAGCTACAATAAGACCTACGGCTCCCTCGGCGCGGCGATCGGCTTCATGGTCTGGCTGTGGATCTCGGCGGTCATCGTCCTCCTCGGCGGCGAGCTCAACGCTGAGATGGAGCACCAGACCGCGCGCGACACCACCGAAGGCGTTGCGAAGCCTCTCGGCGCCAGAGGCGCGATGATGGCCGATCACGTGGGCGAGGCGCAGCGATAGGACGCGTTCGCGGCAGTGGAACATGGTAGGGTCGGGCGACGGCCCGGATTGCGCCACTACATTGCGCTCGCTGCTCATCCGCCGCGGGCCACGCCGTGCCCGCAGCCGTGACTGGTCGCAGCCCAGTTTGGTCCGCGATCTCAGGCGAACAGGACGTCGGTGTGATCGACCGCCGCGCCGTTCATGAACGTGATGAGCTCGTGCGCGGCGCCGCCGGCATAGCTGACTTGCCAGTGGGTGGCGTCGACATTGGTGAAGGTCGCGCTGGGACCGTAGCCGAAGAAGCTGAGCTGGTCTCCCGCGGCTGCACCGTTGCCGGCGAAGTCCACGATGGTGTCGCCGTTGGCCTGCCCGACATGGAACACAAAGATGTCGTTGCCTAAATTGCCGGTGAGTTGGTCGGCACCCGCACCCCCGTCGAGCGTGTTGGCGCCGGAATTGCCGAAGACGCTGTTGTTCAGGGTGTTGCCGATGCCGTCGATGTTGCCGGCGCCCTGCAGCACCAGAGTCTCGACGTTGGCGCTGAGCGCGTAGCTGACCCCGGCGAATACTGCGTCGGTGCCTGCGTTGGCGTTCTCGACGATTCCGTCGCCGATATTGTCGACGAAATAGGTATCGTTGCCGGCGCCGCCGACCATCGTATCGGCTCCGCCGCCGCCATTGATCAGGTTGTTGCCGCTGTTGCCGTAGATCGAGTTCCCGGTGTTGTTGCCGTAGCCCTGCAGATCCGCGCTGCCCTGCAGCACCAGGGCTTCGACGTCGGCCGCGAGCCCGTAATTGACGGTCGAGTAGGCCGTGTCGTTGCCCGCGGCTGCGTTCTCGAAGCACGAGTCGGAGGAGTCGTCGACGAAATAGGTGTCATTGCCGCCGCCGCCGACCATCAGATCGATGCCGCCGGCGCCATTGATCAGGTTGTTGCCGCTGTTGCCATAGATCGTATTGGCCTGGTTGTTGCCATAGGCCTGCAGATTGGCGCCGCCCTGCAAGATCAGGCTCTCGATATCAGCGGCGAGCGCGTAGTTGGCGGTCGAAAATACGGTGTCATTGCCCGCGCCCGCGCTCTCGAATGCCGAGTCGGCGATGTTGTCGACGAAGTAGGTGTCGTTGCCGGCGCCGCCGACCATGAGATCGGCGCCGACGCCGCCGCTGAGCAGATTGCTGCCGGCGTTGCCGTAGAGCGTATTGACCAGGCTGTTGCCGTAGCCTTGCAGATCCGCGCTGCCTTGCAGGATCAGGGTCTCGACGTTGGCCGAGAGCGTGAAATTGACCGTCGAGAACACCGTGTCGTTGCCCGCGCCGGCGCTCTCCACCACCCCGTCGCCCACGTTGTCGACGAAATAGGTGTCGTTGCCGGCTCCGCCCTGCATTCCGTCGGCGCCGATGCCGCCGTTCAGCAGGTTGTTGCCGCTGTTGCCGATGAGGGTGTTCGCCAGTGTGTTGCCGTAGCCCTGCAGATCGGCGCCGCCCTGCTGCACCAACGTTTCCACGTTCGCCGTCAGCGTGTAGCTGATCGAGGCATAGACAGTGTCCGAGCCTTCGCCCACGTTCTCGGTGACCGCGTCGCCGCCATTGTCGACGAAATAGTTGTCGTTGCCGGTACCGCCGGTCATGTTGTCCGCGCCGAGACCACCCAGCAGCGTGTCATTGCCGCCCGCTCCGACGAGGACGTCGTTGACGGCAGACCCGGTGATCGCGTTGTCGAGGCCGTTGCCGGTTCCGGAGAAGCCGCCGCTGCCGTTGTAGGTCAGGTTCTCGATATTGGCCGCGAGCGTGTAGCTGGTGAGCGTGGTCACGATGGTGTCGGTGCCCTCGTTGGCATTTTCGAGCGCCGCGTCGCCGATATTGTCGACATAGAAGAGGTCGTCGCCGTCATAGCCGCGCATGGTGTCCGCGCCGATGCCGCCGTCCAGGCGATCGGCTCCGTTCCAGCCCAGGATAGTGTTGTTGAGCGAGTTGCCGGTGCCGGTGAAACCGGTGGTGCTCGGGCCGAGATAGTTCAGGTTCTCGACATTGGCGCCGAGCGTATAGGAGCTGAGATAGCAAACCACCCAGTCGGTGCCCTGGTTGGCATTCTCGACCACCGCATCGCCGATGTTGTCGACATAGAAAGTGTCGTCGCCGTTGTAGCCGTACAGAATGTCCGCGCCGATGCCGCCGTCCAGGTAATCGGCGCCGTTCCAGCCCCAGATCGTGTTGTTGAGCGCGTTGCCGGTCCCGGAGAAACCGGTAGTGCTCGGCCCGATATAGTTAAGGTTCTCGACATTGGCCGCGAGCGTGTAGGACGTCAGATAGCAGTTGACCTGGTCGGTGCCCGAAGAGACGGACTCGAGAACGACGTCACCAGCGTTGTCGATGACGTAGGTGTCGTCGCCGTTGTAGCCCTGCAGGGTGTCCGCGCCGGCTCCCCCGTCCAGATAGTCGTCGCCGTGATACGACTGGATGATGTTGTTGAGCGAATTTCCGTAGCCGGCGAAGTCGGCGGAAAAATAACCGACGTCGCTGAGGTTCTCGACGTTCGCGCCGAGCGCATACGACGTCAGCGAGGTATAGACCCAGTCCGCGCCGCCGCCATTCTCGATCACCGTATCGCCGACGTTGTCGACATAATACCTGTCGTTGCCGCCGCCGCCGGTCATCGTGTCAGCGCCCGCGCCGCCGTTAAGAATATTGTCGGCAAAATTTCCCGTGAGCGTGTCGCTGCCGCTTCCGCCGTAGGCATTCTCGATGACGACGCCCTTGGCGATGGTATAGCCGCCGTGGATGCCGCTCGCCGAGCTGATCACGCCGCCGCCCGTCGGCGAATTGTCAAGCGTGGCCGCGGTGAGGTTGATGGTCACACTGCGGCTGCCGCCGTAGGCGATGCTGTCGCTGCCGCCGGTGTCCCAGATGCACGTCCAATAGGTGCCGAGCGCGTTCTGGTCGGGCAGCCAGTAGGTGTCGCTGCCGTTGTGAAAGTTGCCGTTGGCGCCGTAGAGATCCTGGATGGCGGCGATGTCGTAGGCCATCGGGCCGGCGAAATAGCCGTAGTTGGCGACGTCGTTTCCGCCCGAATCGAACCAGCGGTCGGTGCCGGTATGGTTGGTGTGGGCCGATGACGGATCGTCGGTCGCGATATAGGACATCACAGTCCAGATGCCCTGGTTCAGTCCGTTGTCCCCCGTCACCCAGGTGTCGGTAACGCCCGGAAAGATCGTCGAGCCGCCGCCGTCGTCGTGCGGATGGGCCAGTCCCAGCCCGTGGCCAAGCTCGTGGATCAGCGTCCAGTAACCCTCGCCGCCGACGTTCAAGCCGCCATTGGGGTCGGAGTAGTCCCAGCCGAAGGCTTCGAAGTTGAAATATCCGTGGGCATAGGTGTTGCCGCCGAGCAGGATCGATCCGTCGTATTGGTTGGTCGTTTGAAATGCGTCTTCGGGCGTGCCGTGCTCGCCGTAATCGCCGTCCAGAACGGAGCCGGGGACGCTGTGCTCGATCAGGTCTGCATCGGCGGCGCTGCTGACCTGGACGAAGGAGATGTTGGCGACGTTTGCCCAGCTTTGCAGGGCGACCGCGACAGCATTCCCCTCGATCGAGGTCCAGGTGGAAACGTCGTTGCTGAGAAAATATCCGATGGTAACCGGATCACGGAAGACATCGCTGTTGGTCCAGACGTAGCCGCCCCACTCGATCGAGCCGATATAAGGGTCATCGAGTGGGAGGACATTCATGACGTGCGCCATGTGTGCCTCCCGATGTTGCGGGCGATCAGTGCCCTACCCGGGTGCTTTACATAGCGGTGTCGCCGGCGTCGGGGTGTGATGCTGGTCACAAGCGCAGCACAATATGTCGGCATTGGCCGTGTACCGATCCGAAGAGCGGCTGCGCGGGCGCTGGCGCGCGCAGACGTCGACTCGAGCGCGATGACAAGAGACGTGGTATCCCGGGCCGCTGCTCAGCTCATGCGTGATATATGACGAGAAGCGCAGCCTGATGCGCTTCTACGCAACCACCGTCCTGTTCACGCTGGCGGGGATCATTTTCGTCATCGTGGCGATCGCGGGAATAGTCGTGCTGCCGCTGGTCTTGCGGTTCGTCGGACTGGCGGCCACCACGGAGTGGCTGATCGCGATCCTGCGATGGCCCGTTCTGCTCGCGACCATCGTGGTGAGCCTCGCTTGCATCTACCGCTATGGCCCGAGCCGGAAGGACGCGCGCTGGCACTGGGTGACCTGGGGGAGTGTCGTCGACGCGTTGCTCTGGATCGCGGCCTCCATGCTGTTCTCGTGGTACGTCGCCACGTTCGACAGCTACAATAAGACCTACGGCTCCCTCGGCGCGGCGATCGGCTTCATGGTCTGGCTGTGGATCTCGGCGGTCATCGTCCTCCTCGGCGGCGAACTCAACGCGGAGATGGAGCACCAGACCGCGCGCGACACCACCGAAGGCGTCGCGAATCCTCTCGGCGCCAGAGGCGCCATGATGGCCGATCACGTGGGCGAGGCGCAGCGGTAGTGAGTTGGTCTGAGAGTCATTGAATGAGGATGCGATGCCGATCTCGACGCGCCACACGGTCGCCGGCGGGCAATCGGTCGCGGGGCACGGGCTCGAAATGCCGCTGGCCTCGTCATTGGAATTGGTCAAGCTGACCGCTTATGCTGATCCGCTGCCGGGTTGATGAGGACCAATCATGCGACAGTTCCTGCTTGCGCTCTTTGCCTTTGCACTCTTCGGCGCGGCCGTCAGTCCGGCCGCCGCCCAGATTTGGCCCGAGCGGCCGGTGACAATGGTGATTCCATTTCCCCCGGGCGGCGGCACCGATCTTCTCGGACGGATCGTCGCCAAGGGGCTTACCGACGTATTGGGCCAGCAGGTTGTGGTCGAGAACGTCGGTGGCGCGGGCGGCATGCTGGGTTCGGCGCGAGTGGTCAAGTCAGCGCCCGACGGCTATACGATGGTCGTCGGCACCACCGCCGACGCCATCAACCAGTCGCTCTACAAAACCCCACTCTACAATTTTGCGACCGACCTGGTGCCGGCGGGTTTGATGGGCAACCAGCCGACGGTCCTGCTCGCGCGCAAGGACTTTCCGGCCAACACGCTCCAGGAATTCGCGGCCTATGTGCGGGCAAACCCGTCGTCGGTGCAGTTTGGTTCGGCGGGGGCCGGCTCGACCGGCCATCTGTTCTGCGAACTGCTCAATGCGGCACTCGGCATCAAGAATGTAACACATGTGCCCTATCGCGGCGGCGGCCCGGCCATGCAGGACCTCATCGCCGGTCGTTATGATTACATCTGCACGCTGAGCCCGACCGGTAAACCTTTGCTCGAAGGCAACACCGTCAAAGGCATCGCCATTCTACAACCCAAACGCTCGCCGGAGATTCCGAACCTGCCCAGTACGGCCGAGCAGGGCCTGCCTGATTTCGATGTCAGCACGTGGTTTGGCCTGTTCTTCCCAAAGGGCACGCCCGAGCCGATCATCCGCAGGCTCAACGCGGCGCTTGCGACGACCCTCGACTCGCCGTGGGTGCACGAGCGGTTCAAAGACATCGTCGCGAACGTAACCCCGCGTGACGACCGCTCGCCCGAATATCTGAAGAAACTGGTCGATGCCGAGATTGCAAAAATGGGCGCGGCGATTCGCGCCGCGCGAATCCAGCAGCTCTGAGCGCGGCATGAATCTCGTCAGACGGCTCCGCCGGCGTGGTCTCGCAGCGATCACTGCGGCTCGATCTGTAACTCCTTTGCCAGGCCACGCCACGTCTCCTGCTCATCGCGAATATGTTGAGCAGTGCTCGCGGGAGTTCCAGCCCCCTCGGTGGCGAGGCCGAGCGCCAGCAGCCTTTGCTGGATGTCCGGCCCGTCAAGGTAATCGCCGACGTAGCGATTGAGCCGCGCAACCACGTCGACGGGCGTGCCCGACGGGGCGACCAAGGCAAACCAGCCGTTCATGACGACGCCCGGCATCGTCTCGCTGACGGATGGAAGATCCGGCAATCCGGGGAAGCGTTTCTGGGATGTCACCGCGAGGCGGCGCACCTTGCCGGCCTGAACCATGGCCTCAGCGGCGGCGATCGAGCTCATCATCACCTGATTGACGCCGCTCGCGACGTCCTGCGTCATCTGCGCCGCCGATCGGTAGGGCACTTCGACCAGGCCGAGATCGCCGCGGCGATTGAGCAGCTTTGCGCCAAACGCCGCTGCTCCGGCAGTCGTATCGAACGCGATCGAAAGCTTGCCGCGATTCGTCTTGGCGTAGTCGAGCAGCTCGGGCACGGTCCTGATCGGGAGGTCGGCATTCACCGACAGCATCTGCGGCCCGAGACTGCACACCATTGCCACGGGCGTGAAATCGCGCATCGGATCGTATGGCAGCTGCTTGAAGGAGACGAGATTGATCGCCATGCCCGATGTGTTCGTGAAAAGGAGCGTATGGCCGTCAGGCTCGGCGCGCGCGGCTGCCTGATGCGCGACGATGCCGGAAGCCCCTGGCATGTTCTCGACGATCACCGGCTGCCCGACCTTTCGCGTGATGCCGTCGGCCAGGAGACGCGCCATGATGTCCGTCGCCGCGCCCGGTCCGGTCGGTACGATGAGCCGGATCGGTCGATTCGGCCACGACTGGGCCGTTGCCGCGGAAGCCAGAGCCAGGGAGAGACAGCAGACTGCGAGCAGGCGAAAAATCGGCATGCGATGTCCTCCAGCGTGACAATATAGCCTCTAAAATCCAGGAGAGAGCTGGCAATGACGAAGGTGCTTCCTGCACTGGACAAGCGGTTTCGTCTCGAAGAGGCGACGATCGGCGAACTGCATGCCGCCATCAAGGCGGGAGACACCACCTGCGTCGCCGTGGTGCAGACCTATATTGCGCGCGTGCGGGCCTATAACGGGGTGGCGAGCGCGCTCGTCACCGAAGAGGGCGCGCCGGTTGCGCCGGCGACCGGCACGGTGCGCGCCGGCACGGCGTTGCGCTTCCCGACCGAGACGGTCAAGGCCTCCACACTCCTGCCTGACCTCGACAAATACACCGGGCCGCCGCTGGAATATGGGCGCATGGAGGCGACCGCCTCCGATCCGCGCGTGCAGCAGCAGTTCGGCATGATCGTCGGTATTCCCAACGCCGGCCAGGTGAACGCGCTCGCGACGCTGAACATCCGCGGCGAGCGCTCGGTCACCTGCCGCGGCGATTTCGATCGCCACCCCTCGCTGGGATCGCTTCCGTCAGGTGCGCCGCCGGTGTGCGAATACTTTCGCCATTTTCCCGATGCGCTCGAACGCGCCGCCGAGCTCGATGCCCAGTTCGGTCGACATCCCGATCTCGACACGTTGCCGATGTACGGCGTCGTGTTCTCGTTCAAGGATCCGTTCGACACCAAGGATATGCGCTCCACCGGTGGGGGCGATGCGGCCTACGACATCGATGTCCCGGCGCGCGACCACGTGCTGGTCGAGCAGCTACGCAACAAGGGCGCCATCATCTTCGCCAAGGCAGTGAACACCGAATACAACGGGCGTGCCGGCGATCCCGGCGGCCGCCACAGGCCTCACAAGGTCCTGCCATCCACTCTCGGCTATCAGCGCAGCACCTGGGGCGGCAATCCGTCCAATCCCTACGACACCACGCGCGCTGCATCGCTCGGCTCGAGCTCCGGGTCGGCGCTCTCGGTCAGCACCAACATGGTGATGGCCAGCCTCGGCGAGGAGACTCGCGCCTCCTGCCGCGGCCCGTCCAACCACAATGCGGTGGCCCTGATCCTGCCGCACAAGGCGATGTTGGGCTTCGACGGGGGCGCCATCGGAGCGGACATCTATTGTGACCGCAGCGGCATCCATGCGCGCACGATCGCCGACTGCGCCAAGGTCCTCGATGCGCTCAAGGACCCGGTGGAGGGCTACTACGACCCGCGCGACCCCTATACGACGGTGCCGCGTTCATCGGTCCTGAGCACGTCCTATGCCGAGCATGTGAAGTCGTCGGCAACGTCGGGCGCACTCAAGGGCATGCGCATCGGCGTGATCCGCGAGTCCATGGTCTATCCGAAGGGGTCCAAGACCGAGGAGCCGATCGTCACGGCGGCCGCGAAGGAGATCAAGTCGGTGCTGGGAGGCACGCTCGGTGCCACGCTGGTGGAGTCGCGCGATCCGCTGTGGCGGCGCGATCCCGACCTCGAGCAGATGAAGACGGATTTCCGCCTAGCGCTGGCAAAACTGGTGCCGGTGTTCATGCCCGACCTGCTGTTCCGGCTCGGGCGTGACGGTCAGCCCGTGTTCAAGGAATTCGCAGCCGCGATCGTACCGACCGAGTTCCTGCCCGGAAGGGTGTTCGGCACCGGCACCATGCAGCCGATCGACTATTGCGTGGCGATGGCGGAGGGCCGGATCGAGCCGCCGTCCAATCTCGACCTGGCCACCGTCCAGCAGCAGGAGCTGGCGATGGCGTTCCGGTTCCACCTGTCGCAGTACCTGATGCGGCGCGCCGCGGACTGGAAGATGAAAGGCTTCAACGAGACGCTGGCAGACTGGGCGGCGCTGAACGTGCGATCGAAATTCTGGGGCGACGATCAGCGCGCGGCGTTCAAGAACTGGGAGGAGGTCGCCGACCCGCGCAATCCACTCGATGGCCGCCAAGGCGTCAACGAGCGGATCATGCTGCGCGAGCTTTTGCGCCGGGTCGACATGATGGTGATCCTGGAGAACAAGCTGGATGCGCTGGTGCGCCTGCACACGCCGTGGCCGCCGGGTCTGATCGGTCACCCGCATCAGTACGACATCCCCAGCAACCTGGCGCCCGAGTCGCTCAGCGGGCCGAACGCGGGGCTGACGGAGGTGCTGATCCCGGCGGGCTATGTGACGACCGTCTACGATCCGGTGTTTTCGCTTTCGGCCGACGGCAAGCGCTACGTATCGACCCCGTCCTCTACGCCGACCACCATCCCGGAGCCCGGGCTTCCATTCTCGCTGGTGTTCCGCGCCGAGCCCGGCAAGGAGGATATCCTCTTGCACATCGCTTCGGCTTATGAAGCAGCCTCGAAGCGCCGCATTCCTCCGCCAGACTTCGGTCCGCTGCCAGTTTGACCGAGCTAGACTGCGTCTCGCTCTCATGATGAGGAACGTCGCGCAGCGACGCGTCTCGAACCAGGAACTTACTCCGGCTTGATATTCGCAGCCTTGATGATTGGCCACCACTTCTCGATCTCGGCCTTGTGAAAATCGCCCAGCGCTTCCGGCGTCTGCTGCCGCCGCGCGAAAATCTCTTGCCCGAGATCGGCAAGCCGCGCGCGCACCCCCGGATCGGCCAAGGCATCTGCCACGGCGGCATTTAATGTGTTGATGGTCTCCTTGGGCGTGCCCTTGGGCGCCCAGATCGCCTGCCAGGACGTCACATAAAATCCGGGCATTCCCGCCTCGTCCACCGTCGGGATGTCAGGCAAAGCCGCCAAACGGCTCCTTGCCGTAACGGCGTAGGCTTTGACAGCGCCATTGCGTACATGCGGCAGAGCATTGACGGCCTGATCGATAATCAAGTCGATATGCCCGGCCAGCAGGTCCTGCATCGCCAGGCTCAGCCCGCGATAAGGCACAAACTGAAGGCGTGCGCCGGTTTCCGTTTGGAAAAAGATGCCGGAGATATGACCCGTCGTTCCGACGCCGGCATGTCCCACCAATGCCTTGTCCGGGTTTGCCGTCAGCCAGACGATCAATTCTTTCAACGTTTCAGTCGGCAGAGTTTTTTTGCCGACGATCAGCATCGGTTGGGTCGCGATCAGACAGACCGGCTCGAAATCTGTCCGCACGTCGAACTTGAGCGGAAAGATAGCGCCGTTCAGGACATGCGTGACCCAGCCGCCGATGTCGAGCGTGTATCCATCGGGTGCCGCGCGGGCGAGCCGGGCGACGCCGACATTGCCAGCACCGCCGATCACATTTTCAATGATGACGGGTTGACCGAGCGATGTCCTCATACGTTCGGACAGGACACGCGCGACCGTATCCAATGCGCCGCCGGCCGGGAACGGCACGATCATTGTAATGGGTCGCGTCGGATAGGATTGCGACATTGCCGGAAGCACAGCACTCAGGCCGCCGCTGGCCGCGGCTATCGCCGACAAGAGCATCCGCCTGGTGATCATAAGGGTCCCATAAATGTCCGGTTCGATGTCAACATGCGCTTCCGCTGGTGCCGGCGCTCGACCAAGTCTCGGGCGCGATAGACGCAAGCGCGTCGAGATGCGCTTTGCCCATTTGACGATTCGCCACGGTTAGTCTTCCTGTTCGGCGGCGTTCTGGGACCTTTCACCACCTCTATTTCACGGGGACGCCACCCTCGGTCATAGCGGCGGGCGCTTCGTTCTCAGCGCTTGAATCGTGCCGCTGATGGTCGTTGGGTTCGAAGCCTACCATCGCGCCAAAATCGAAGCGCAGGCGGAATTCGGCCCGTGCTCTCAGCCCCTTGAGCCAAGTTCCAGCCAATTTCGCTGCCGTTTGTGGCTTGACGATAGTTTCAAAGATACTAAACTATCATACTACAAATTATCTGATCATAGTGTCCGCAGGCGATCGACATGACGTCGAAGGTGTCAGGGCCGCGCAAGAACTCCCGGCTGAGAATCGCCCGGCCGACCGCGAATGACGGCAGCCGTCGCCGAGCCCTTGGTCCGGAGCTGGCATTCGGCGCGGCGGTCTTCGCCAGCTTCGCCGCTTGGGGTGCTTCGACCGTGACACTGCCGCCGGACCTGATCATGCCCGTGGTCGCCACGCTCTTCCTCGGGTTTGCCGCCGTCCTGGCGATGTTCGCCCGTCGCGACCGGGACCTGGATTCCGGCCAAGTCACCTATGCCGACGTCGCCGGTGCCCTGACGCTGATCGGGCTTTGTGCCGCGGCGACGATCGATCCGGATCAGATGGTGCGGCTCGTCGAAAGCGGGCACCGCGAGAACTAGAGCATGATTCCGAAAAGTGGGTACCGGTTTTCGGAAAAGATCATGCTCCGCCAAAAGGTCAGAGCGGGATGACGATTCGAAGAAAAGTCATCTCGCTCTAAGTGCGCCGAGGCTCGCGCCCCATGCTGGCGATTCTTGAAAGGTGTTGATGCAGCGATAGCAAAGCGTTCTCACCAGGCCGGGCCCCTCTGGCAGCCGCACGCTGCGATGTCGGACTGGAAACCAGAAGGAGTGGCCCTGTGCAGTTATTACCCGGCATTTCCTGCCGCCGGCTCACCACCGACGCGAATCAAATTGAGCGTTTGCGTTCAGTCGGCGAGCCGCAAGCGCTTTTCGACGCCGCACGCCGCGACGCGCGCAGGCGCCTTTCCGCGCGCCCTGTCGCATTCGCAAGCGAGATGAGGACCTCACCATGAATCTGCAGATCAACCCGGCGGCGCGAGTGTCGCAGCCTGCCCATGTCCCAAGCGACATCCCCAACGACGCGATTGACGTGACGGCGTCGCACGCCGTTCCAGCAGAGACGGTCGTCTTCGCATTGGGATCCGATCCAGCGCGCGGGCTCAACCGCTCCGAGGCACAACGCCGGCTGGAGCAATACGGCCCCAATCAGCTCGCCAGCGCGCCGGAAATTCCGTGGTGGAAGCGGTTCCTGGAGCAGTTCGAGAATTTCCTGGTCATCATTCTTCTATTCGCCATCGTGATCTCAGTGATCGAATGGCTGTTGCAGGACCCCCGCGAATCCGCCTTGCCCTATGAGGCGATCGTCATCACGGCCATCGTGGTGCTCAACGCGCTGCTTGGATTCTTTCAGGAAGCGCGGGCGGAGCGTTCGGTGCGTGCGCTGATGGCGCTCGCCGCTCCGGAATCGACCGTGGTCCGCGAGGGGGAACGCCAGCGCATCGCAGCCCATGAGATCGTGCCCGGGGACATTATCCTGGTGGAAGCCGGAGACAAGATCCCGGCGGACGCCCGCATCATCGAGGACGCCAATCTCCGCACCGATGAAGCGCCGCTGACCGGCGAAAGCATGCCGGTTGCCAAGAGTCCGAAGCCGGTCCCCGCCGACGTGGGCCTCGGCGATCGCGTCAACATGCTCTTTGCGGGCACCGTCGCGACGTACGGCCGCGGCCGCGCTGTGGTCGTCAGCACCGGAATGAACACCGAGGTCGGGCGCATCGCCGGACTGCTCGAGGCCGCCGAGAAGGAGCCGACGCCGCTCCAGCAGGAGCTCGACCGTACCGGCAAGCGCCTCACTGTCGTCATGCTCGGGATTTGCGCCGTGGTGTTCGCCGCCGGCTTGTTCAGCACGTCGACGCTGACGCTCAACGTCGTGCTCAGCCTGTTCCTGTTTGCGGTGGCGCTTGCCGTTGCCGCGATTCCGGAGGCGCTGCCCGCAATCGTGACCGTGGGACTCAGTCTCGGCGTGCGTCGAATGGCGGCAGCCCACGCCATCGTGCGCAAACTGCCGGCCATCGAAACGCTTGGTGCGGCAACGGTGATCTGCTCGGACAAGACCGGCACCCTGACCCGCAACGAAATGACGGTGCGCGCCATCGTAACCGGTGATGCGCTGATCGAGGTCAGCGGCAGCGGGTATATCCCGGAGGGCGAATTCAGCAAGGACGGAAAGCCGATCGTCGAGGCATCGCCGCTGCGTGATGGCCTCGAGCGGACGCTGCAGGCCGCCGCGCTGGTCAACGATTCGGAGCTCACTTACAGCGACGAGCGCTGGCGGCTTCAGGGCGATCCGACCGAGGGTGCGCTCGTTGTGGCGGCGCGTAAGTTCGGCCTGAAGGTACAGGATCTGGCGCGCTTTGCTCGGATCGCCGAGATCCCATTCACATCCGAACGCAAACGACACACCACCGTTCACGTCGATCCCGATCGCCCGGACGAACTGCGTGTGTTCGTGAAGGGCGCGCCGGAAATCCTGCTGGCGAAGTGTCGCTACGTTTATCAGCAGGACGCCACGGTTGCTCTGACAGACGATGGCCGCGGCGACTGGTCGCGGCGCAATGAAGCCCTTGCGAGCCAGGCGCTCCGCACGCTGGCCATTGCCTCGCGCACCATCTCGGCCGTGTCGTTGGGCATCGACCCCGCGGCGCCTGATCGTAGCTTGGACTTCGAGCTACCTGACAGCGTCGAAGACGATCTCGTGCTGCTCGGGATCGTCGGCATGATCGACCCGCCGCGGGAGGAGGTGAAGGCTGCCGTCGCCGTCGCGAGGCATGCGCATATCCGAACGGTGATGATCACCGGCGACCACCCGGCAACCGCGGGTGCGATCGCGCGCGAGCTCGACATCTTCGAGCCGGGCGCTCGGCTCGTCACCGGTTCCGAGCTTCGGAGCATGGACGACGCCGAATTGGATTCCATCGTCGAACAGGTGCGGGTGTTTGCCCGGGTCGATCCCGACCACAAGCTTCGCATCGTCGAGGCATTGCAACGCCGCGGCCACATCGTCGCGATGACCGGCGACGGCATCAACGATGCACCTGCTCTAAAGACCGCCAATATCGGCGTCGCGATGGGAATCACCGGCACCGACGTATCCAAGGAAGCGGCCGACATGGTGCTGACCGACGACAATTTCGCCAGCATCGTGAAAGCGATCGAAGAGGGTCGCGGCGTTTACGACAACATCCAGAAGTATCTGATCTATCTCTTGTCGACCAATTCCGGCGAGCTGCTGACGATGTTCGCCGGCGTCATGCTCGCGGGTTGGCTCGGCCTCGTATCGGTGGAGATAGGGCTGTTCCTGCCGTTGCTCGCGGCTCAACTGCTCTGGATCAACCTGATCACTGATGGGCCGCCAGCGCTTGCGCTCGGCGTCGATCCGAAGGACCCCGACGTGATGAACCGCGAGCCGCGCCGCCGAGGTTCGGGGGTGCTGCTCAACGAGGACTGGATCCGTCTCGCCTGCGTCGGCCTGCTGATGATGGTGGGCACCATCGGCGTGCTCGATGCCTACTATCCCGGCGGGATGATCACGCTGTTCGCGACCGGGACGGCTCCGAACGCGGCCGACGAAGCGCTCGCGCGCACCATGGCCTTCACTACGCTGATGATGTACCAGCTCTTCGATGTCTATAATTGCCGCTCCAGAAGACGGAGTGCCTTCATCGGCCTGCTCGACAACAAGTGGCTCCTGGTCGCGATCGCGTTCTCGCTGGGCACGCATATACTGGTGATCTACGTGCCGGCGCTGCAGGTGGCGTTCCACACAGTGCCGTTGTCGTTGCGGGACTGGGCGGTATCGATCGCCGTCGCCTCCGCCCTGTTGTTTGCCATGGAAATCGCCAAGATCGCATTGCGGGCGCGCGACGTTCGCAGGGCCGCCGCGCCGGCTTCGGCCGGCGCCGCCGTGGGGAGCTACCGCGCCGCCGAATAGCCACTGATGCTGTCGCTGACCTCGCACTCCCGCTCATGGCTGGAGCGAGGTCACGACTTTATTTGCAATTTGGAAGGTCTTCCGCGCCGACGCCGACCTGTACAATCCGAGGCTTGTCGACACCAGCGACGCCGACGTATTTGAACACGCGGTTATCGATTTCGCGCTTGCGCGCCGCCTGGATGACAATTTTCTCGCCGCCGGTGATCAGAGGCCAGAATGCGGACGCCTGGGGCTGCTTTGCCGCATCCGGGGTGAAAGTGAAATCGATCCCCGTGTTGGTCAGGTAAGCGTGACCCGCGGAGTCCGTGATCCAGAATTCCTGGACCGCGGATTTCTCGGCGATATTTTTCAGTGTCGCATTGATCTCGGCGGGCTTCAGTCCCGACTTCTCCGCCAGTGCCACGAAATGGGCGGCAAGCAGGGCTTCGCCGACCATGTGCCGCGCGACGATCTCTTCGCAGTCGGC
>CAVRXD010000016.1:0-113320 GCA_963725065.1 uncultured Alphaproteobacteria bacterium | reverse complement strand
GCGCAACCCGCGCATGCTCGCGAGCGGGCTGCGCGCCTGCGAACTTCTCAAGTGAGCGACGGGCGGTGCCCGATCGATATCCCCGGTCACGCCAATGACTGACGACGCTGCAGTGCCGCTGTTCTCGTATGGTACCCTGCGCCAGGCGAATGTGCAGATGGCGTCGTTCGGGCGGCTCCTCGCCGGCAGCCCGGACGCCTTGCCACGCTATGCCAGCGCCATGATCGAGATCACCGATCCGGAGGTTGTGGCCGCGAGCGGCGCCAGGTTTCATCCGATGGTGGTCGAGACCGGCGATCCTGCCGACGAGGTCCCCGGCACGCTCTTCCTCATCACCGCCGCCGAGCTCGCCGCCGCCGACGCCTATGAAGTGTCCCCCTACAAGCGAATCGAGGTCGTGCTGAAGTCCGGCAAGAGCGCCTGGGTCTATGTGAAAGCGTGATCGGCCGTCTCCGACGCACCGCCGCAAGCGCGATCAAATCCAGGTGACGCCTGGCTTTTTCCGTGGCGCCTCAGCGAACCGTGACATAGCTCATGGGGGCGCCGAATTGCGATGCATTGACGAGGAAACGCGTGATGCTGAGCAGACGCACACTGATGGGAGCGGGGGCAGGGGGCCTCATCGTCGCGCTGTCCGGCCGGCGTCCGGCCTCGGCGGCAGGCGCGTCGCAAAGCTTCGAGCTGACACGCAGCGAGGACGAGTGGCGCAAGCTGCTAACCGCCGATCAGTTCGCGGTGCTGCGCCGGTCCGGGACCGAGCGCCCGTTCACCAGTCCGTTGTTGCATGAGAAGCGAAAAGGCACGTTCGCCTGTGCCGGCTGCGCGCTCGACCTGTTCTCCTCGGATACCAAGTACGACAGCCGGACCGGCTGGCCGAGCTTCTGGGCCCCGATCGAGAACGCCGTCGGCACCACCGAAGACAAATCCTTCGGCATGACCCGCACAGCGGTGCATTGCCATCGCTGTGGCGGCCACCTCGGCCACGTGTTCAAGGACGGCCCGCGACCTACGGGGCTGCGCTACTGCATGAACGGCGTTGCCATGACGTTCAAGGCGGCCGCCTAAACCAGGTGACCCGGAGATGATCCTGTTCGCGGTGTCGTATTTCGCCGGGATGCTGACGATCGTCAGCCCGTGCATCCTGCCGGTGCTTCCGTTCGTGTTCGCGCGCGCCGAGCAGCCGTTCCTGCGCAGCGGTCTGCCGATGCTCGTCGGCATGGCGTTCACCTTCGCCGGCGTCGCCACGCTCGCCGCGGTCGGCGGGAGCTGGGCCGTCGAAGCGAACGAGTATGGCCGCCTGGCGGCCATCGTGCTGCTCGCGGTCTTCGGCCTGACCTTGCTGGTCCCCGAGCTTGCCGAGTGGATGACCCGGCCGCTGGTCGCCGCCGGTGCGCGGCTTTCCCAATCGATCGGGCAGGGCGGGCCTCAGCGCGACGCCGCCGTGCTGCCGTCGTTCCTGCTCGGCATCGCGACCGGCCTCCTCTGGGCGCCTTGCGCCGGTCCGATCCTCGGGGTGATCCTGACCGGCGCGGCGCTGGAGGGCGCAAGCGCCGGCACCACCCTGCTGCTGCTCGCCTATGCGGCCGGTGCTGCGACGTCGCTCGCGCTGGCGCTGCTGGCCGGGGGTCGCGTGTTCGCCGCCATGAAGACGTCGCTCGGCGCCGGCGAGTGGATCCGTCGTGGCCTCGGCGCGGCGGTCCTCGTTGGCGTCGCAGCGATCACGCTCGGGCTGGATACCGGTTTCCTGACGCGGATTTCGGCCACAACAACCGCCGCGCTCGAGCAGGAGCTGCTGGACCGGACCGGCGCGGCCATATCCGGCGCAGGCGATCGCGTGCCATCCGCTGTCGAGATGACCGATGCGGCGGGCGCGACGATGGCGCCCAGGCAGGCGCAAGCCGCCCTGCCGGTCGAGGGCGCGCTGCCGCCGCTGGCGGGCGCGGTGAAATGGCTGAACTCGCCGCCGCTGGCGGCGGAGGGGCTGCGCGGCAAGGTCGTCGTGGTCAGCTTCTGGACCTATTCCTGCATCAACTGCCTGCGCGCGATCCCCTATGTTCGCGCCTGGGCGAAGACCTACCGCGACCACGGCCTGGTCGTGATCGGCGTGCACACGCCGGAATTCGCGTTCGAAAAGAAGATCGCCAATGTCGAGAAAGCGGTCACCGCCTTGCAGGTCGACTATCCCGTCGCCATCGACAACGACTTTGCCATCTGGCGCGCCTTCTTCAACCATTACTGGCCCGCCCTCTACGTCATCGATCCCAAAGGCCATATCCGCTACCATCATTTCGGCGAAGGCGAATACGAGCGCGGCGAGCAGGTGATCCGGCAATTGCTTGCCGAAGCCGGTCAATCCGTGCCCCGCGAAGGAAGCGTTGCGGTCAAGGCCAGCGGAGCGGAGGCTGCCTCGGACCCTACCGACGTCGCCTCGCCGGAGACGTATCTCGGCTTTGCCAAGGCGGAGAATTTCATCTCGCCCGGCGGCCTGCTGCGGAATGGGAGCCATCGTTATGACGCGCCGCCGCCGAGGCTCAACCAATGGGCCCTCTCGGGGAAGTGGACGATCGGCGAAGAGCAGGCCATGCTCGATGGCGAGACCGGAAGCATCGTCTATCGCTTCCGCGCGCGCGATCTCCATCTCGTGCTCGGCGCCGCCGCCGACGGAAAGCCGGTCCGCTTCCGGGTGCGGATCGACGGAGCCATGCCCGGCGAGAACCATGGCGCCGATGTCGCGCCCGATGGCTCCGGCACGGTCACCGACCATCGCCTCTACCAGCTGGTGCGCCAAAGCGGCCCCATCATGGACCATACGTTCGAGATCGAATTCCTCGATCCCGGTGTTCAAGCCTTCGCCTTCACCTTCGGTTGATTGGGAGACGAGCCATGACCGCACATGACAACGACGCGCGCGCACGCAGCCCTCGTAGCGCGGCCTGGCGCCTGCTGGCGGCCGCCGTCGTGCTTTTGGCGGGCGGCGCGTTCTGGCTTTCGCGCTCGCAACCGCGGGCCGCGGAGATCGCCGGGCCTATCCCCGCGCCGATCGTGGACGCCGCGCCTGCGTCGGGCGCGCAGATGCAGGTCGCGGTGCTCGCCGGCGGATGCTTCTGGGGGGTGCAGGGCGTCTTCCAGCACATGAAGGGCGTGACCAGCGCGGTCTCCGGCTACGCCGGCGGTGACAAGAAGTCGGCGCATTACAACATGGTCAGCGCCGGAACGACCGGCCACGCCGAGACCGTGCGCGTCACATTCGATCCGCGCCAGATCAGCTACGGCCGCATCCTGCAGGTGTTCTTCTCGGTCGCCCACGACCCGACCCAGCTCAACCGGCAAGGGCCGGACACCGGCACGCAATATCGCTCGGCCATCTTCACTGAGAACGCCGAGCAGGCGAAGATCGCCAAGGCGTATATCGATCAGCTCAACAAGGCCGGCCTGTTCGACGCGGCGATCGTCACCAAGGTCCAGCCGCTCGAGGGCTTCTACCCCGCGGAGAAGTACCACCAGGACTTTCTGGTGCAGAATCCCGCGCATCCCTACATCGTGATCAACGACCTCCCGAAGGTCGAAAATCTCAAGCGCGCCTATCCGGACGTCTATCGGCCGGATCCGGTCCTGGTCGCCACGACCGGCATGGCGAATTGATACTCGCCGACGCCCGCCACCTCCTGTCCGGCTGGGTTCGCCACGCCGGCGCAAGCCTCGGCGTGGCGTGCTGGATCAAGCGGTATCGGACTGACTTTTGGCGGAGCATGATCTTCTCCGAAAACCGGTACCCACTTTTCGGGATCATGCTCTAAGATGCAGCAACGCGGATGCGACAACTCACGACAAGAAATGAACCCGTGGTGCTCCCACGCATGGAGGAAACAGTGTCTGGACATCGAGTCTTGAAGGCGTCAATTCTGGCTTTGCCGATCTTCTGCGCATCCGTTGCCTGTGCGCTGGCCCAGCAGGCGCCGGCCTCCGAGGCGGCGAAAAATCTCAAGCCGGTCACGAACGAGATGCTGCGCAATCCGCCGGCGGCGGACTGGCTGATGTGGCGCCGCACCTATGACGGCTACGGCTACAGCCCGCTCGATCAGATCAACAAGGACAACGTCAAGAACCTCAAGCCGGCGTGGTCGTGGTCGATGAACCCGGGTGCCACCGAGACGACGCCGATCGTCCACGACGGCGTGCTGTTCCTCAATCACAACGGCGACAAGATCCAGGCGCTCGACGGCGCCACCGGCGACCTGATCTGGGAATACAAGCGCGATCTTCCGGCCAAGCTGCTTTCGGAGAATTCCAATCAGCTGACCAAGCGCAACATGGCGATCTATGGAGACAATCTGTACATCGCGACGTCGGACGCCCACATCGTCGCGCTCGATGCCAAGACCGGGAAGGTGGTGTGGGATCATACCGTCGCCGATTGGACCAAGGGCTGGCGCTACTCGGGCGGCCCGTTCATCGTCAATGATACGCTCGTCCAGGGCATGACCGGCTGCGGCAACGCCACGCCGGGCGGCTGCTTCATCACCGGGCACGACGTGAAGACCGGCGCGGAGAAATGGCGCGTTCATACCATCGCGCATCCGGGCGATCCGAACTTCGATACCTGGAACGACATCCCGCTCGAAAGCCGCTATGGCGGCTCGGCCTGGATTTCCGGCAGCTACGATCCCGAGCAGGATCTCGTCTTCTACGGCACCGGTCAGCCCTATCCGTGGATCGCGGAAATGAACGGGCTGCTGCCGAAGAAGCCGGGCGCCAAGAACAACGCGCTCTACACCGACTCCACGCTCGCCATCGAGCCCAAGACCGGCAAGGTGAGATGGTATCGCCAGCATCTCGAGACCGACACCTGGGATCTCGATTACGCCTACGAGCGCATGCTGATCGACCTGCCGGTCAACGGCGTGACCCGCAAGGCGCTGGTCACCACCGGCAAGCTCGGGATCATCGAGGCGATCGACCGCACCAACGGCGAGTGGCTGTGGCACAAGGAGACGATCCCGCAAAACGTCGTGACCTCGATCGACCCCAAGACCGGCGAGAAGACGATCAATCAAGCGTCGGTGCCGCATATCGGTCAGACCACGGTGAACTGCCCCGCCGATCCCGGCGGCCGCGGCTGGCCGGCGACGGCGTACAATCCGAACACCGGGACCTTGTACCTGCCGCTGAACGAGTATTGCTCGAACACCACGCCGAGCCCGCTCGATCCCGGCCAAGCCTATACCGGCGGCGGCCGCGCCATTTTTGCGCGGACGCCGGTCCCCAACAGCGACGGCAATATCGGCCGCGTCGACGCCATCAAGCTGGCGGATCGCTCGACGGTTTGGACCGCCCGAACCCGCACGCCGCAGACGGGCGCAGTGCTTCCGACCGCCGGCGGCGTCGTGTTCGGCGGCGGGTGGGACCGCTTGTTCCGCGCCTACGACGACGCCACCGGCAAGGTGCTGTGGGAGACCAAATTGAACAATGCGCTCAATTCGTTCCCGGTCACCTACAGCGTCAACGGCAAGCAATATGTGGCCGTGGTCGCCGGCAATGGCTCGAGCCACGCGCGTTCCCTTGCCACGCTGACGCCGGAGATCAGGAACCCGGACGGCGGTTCGGTGCTGTGGGTGTTTGCGCTGCCCAACTAGCGGGCGCATCGATGAGAATGGGGGCCGGTCGGTCTGGCGGTGGATCCGCGACCGATCGAGCCCCTGTTTCTTGATGCAAGGCATGGCGATGACAGGCGCGTCGCAGGAGCACGGAATTCGAGCGAGGCGTGGCGTACGCGATGTCGGGCGCCGATTGCGTCGCGGCGCCTCGATGATGACGGCCGCTCTGACCGTCTGCCTGCTCCCACTCTCCGCGGCGAGGGCGCAAACGCCTTTCGTCCCCGATGACTGGAAGTATGGCAAACGCCAGGAAAGCTCCACGCTGCACTATTGCGTGGACGCGCGTGATCCCGATCTGCCGGTGGCACGAAAGATCGGCGCGGCGATTGCGACCGCGCTGCTGCTGCAGCCCAGGGAACACGTGATCGGCGAGAATGTCGCCGGGGAGAGCCTCGACAACCTCTATCAAGTCTTTCTCGGCACCTGCGACCTGTATCTGGGCTTCAAATTGATCCCGGACGCCTATCCGGAATGGATGAAGTTGACGCGGCCGTACTACCGCGCCTCATACGTGTTCGCCGCGATCGATGCCGGCTGGCGCGCGCTCGCCGACATGCCGAAATCGCGCGCCATCGGCGCGACCATGGGAACCGGCGCGGATCTTCGGCTGATCCAGTACCTGCAGGCGCTGACCCCGGCCGAGCGATGGAGCCGTTTCCCGATGTCATCCGACGAGGCCGCGCTCAGAGCGCTCACGAACGGCACCGTGGGCATCGCCCTGGTCTGGGGCCCCGCGTTATGGGCCTTGCAACGGAGCGATGCCGGCTACGCGAAGCTCCGGCTGCTGTCGCCCAGTCCGCTTCCGGCCGCCTCGGCGGATGTCGGGGCCGCGGTGCTGGCGAACGAATCCTTCCTGCGCAGCAATGTCGACCAGGCGATTGCCGCGCTCACCAGCGACGGCACCATCCAGTCCATTCTGGACGGCAACAAATTTCCCGCGACTGCCGTGAAATGACGTTAGACTCCCGATCCCGGCGAATGCGCATCGATCGCTGAGTTTGCGAGGAGGCGGCCGCGTTACGATCATGTCTGAGCCCGCGGTCGCGATCGAGGGAGTGAGCAAGCGGTTCGGCCGGATCCTGGCGTTGGACAACGTCGGCTTCGAGGTGCGTCGCAACGAATTGTTCGCGCTGCTCGGCCCCAATGGCGCGGGCAAGACCACCTTGGGACATATCCTCTGCACCATCCTGCGGCCCGACAGCGGCAGCGCCCGCATCAACGGCATCGACGTGGTCAAGAATCCACTGGCGGGCCGGCGCAGCCTCGGCGTCGTGTTCCAGGAGCCGAGCCTCGACGATCGCCTGACCTTGTACGAGAACCTCAATTTCCACGGGCTCATCTATGGCGTCCCGGCGGCGCAGCGGCGGAGCCGGATCGAGGCGATGCTCGAGCTCGTCGAACTCTCGGAATGGCGCGGGCACATGGTGCGGACGCTCTCCTCGGGCATGAAGCGCCGGCTGGAGATCGCCCGCGCCTTCGTGCACGACGCACAGATTCTGTTTCTCGATGAACCGACCGTCGGCATGGATGCGCAATCGCGTGACCGGTTGTGGGGCTACGTTCGCCGGCTGCGTCAGGAGCGCGAGCTCACCGTCATCGTCACCACCCATTACATCGAGGAGGTGGACGGCGCCGACCGCATCTGCGTCATCGACCGGGGGCACATTCTGGCCAACGATGCGCCGGCGGCGTTGAAGCTCCGCCATGGCCAGGAATTACTGCGGGTCGTTCCGGCGGAGGATGCGACGGCGGCGGAAATCCTGTCCGCCTATCCGGACCAATCGATCCGCAACGATG
This sequence comes from uncultured Alphaproteobacteria bacterium, assembly GCA_963725065.1. Lineage (GTDB taxonomy): Bacteria > Pseudomonadota > Alphaproteobacteria > Rhizobiales > Xanthobacteraceae > VAZQ01. Next base: position 105,869 of record CAVRXD010000016.1, on the reverse strand, counting down.
CCGAAATCATCCTCAAGTCGAGCGGCGACGCCTTCACCGAATCGTTCCTCGCCCGCCATGGCGGCCGGCTGCGGAAATTCGTCGTCGAGAAACCGAGCCTCGAAAGCGTGTTCCTGTCGCTCACCGGCCGCGAGCTTCGCGACCAGGTTGCGGGGGCGCGCGAGCGGACACATGCATTCGGCAAGCGCGGGGGCGAGCACACGCGATGATCAGGACCGCAACCACCGCGCCCACGGGCGCGCGCGCCATCGCGCCGCAACTGGGCGGACTCTACGCCATCTGGCTGCGCGAGGTGAAACGCGCCGTGCGCGATCGCGGCCAGCTCATCGGCGGCGTCAGCCGGCCCCTGCTGTGGGTGCTCATCATGGGGATCGGCCTCAACCCCTATTTCCGCGGGGAGATTTACGGCGAGGTCCGATTCGTCGTTCCCTACACCTATCTGCAGTTCATCTTTCCCGCCGTCATCGTGCTCAACATCATGTACACCTCCGTGCAGTCGGCGGTGTCGACGATCTGGGACCGCGAGTTCGGATTTCTGCGCGAGATCCTGGTCTCGCCCCTGTCCCGTACCACCATCCTGCTGGGGAAGGTTCTCGGTGGAGCGACCGTCGCCCTGTTCCACGGCTGCCTCGTGCTCGTGCTCGCCCGCTTCGTGGATGTCACGTTGAGCCCCGCCGACCTCCTGTATGCGCTGGTGCTGATGTTTCTGCTCGCGTTCGGGCTGACCTCGCTCGGCGTGGTGATCGCCAACCGGGTGCAAGGCTTCGAGGGCTTCGGGGTGTTCTCCAACGCGGTGATCCTGCCGCTCTACTTCACGTCGAGCTCGATCTTCCCGCTCGATCCATCGCTCACCGGCGCGCAGAGCAAGGTGGTCTATCCGGAATGGCTGGTGACGCTCGTCGAGATCAATCCGCTGACCTACGCGGTCGATGCGCTGCGCGGTGCGCTCATTCATTTCCACCAGTTCGATCCGAGAATTGGACCGATCGTGCTTGTCGTCATGGCCGTGGTCTTCTTCCTGATCGCGCTGCGCGATTTCAGTAAGCTTTAAGTGCAATGAACGTCATCGCGAGCAAGGTCCGACAATTCGCGCCATATGTCCTCATCTTCGGTCTGCTTGGCGCCGTCTACCTGCTGCCGCCGGACACGTCGCTCGGCGAGGTGCGCAAGGCCGGCGTGCTGCGCGCGTGCCTGCCGGCGAGTTATCCGCCGCTCGTCACCGGCGATCGCGATGCGCCGGGGATCGACGTCGAGATGCTGCAGGCGCTGGCAAAAAATCTCGGCGTGAGCCTGATCATCTCGTCCAACCCCGCCATCGGCCAGGATTTCAATCCACGCAACTGGCACGTGACACGCGCGCAGTGCGAAGTCCTGGGCGGCGGCGTGGTGGCGTCGCCGCTCACCAAATCCTTCCTCGAAACGACCGCGCCCTACGCCCAGACCGGCTGGGCGCTCGTGGGCCCGACGCTGCCCGCCGATCTCCAGGGTCGGCGCGTCGGCGTCCTGACCGGTGTCTCGGGGCTCGATCGACTGGCGCTCTCGAGCTATCTCCGCGCCAGGAACGCGGAGCTGACCATCACGCCTGATGTCGCGGAATTCGTGGCAGGCCTGCGCGATGGCCGGTTCGACATCGGCATCACGGAATGGCTGCTCGCCGGACAGCTTGCCGTCGGCAACGGTTGGTCGGTCGCCTGGATGCCGGCGGAGCTCCCGCGCTATGCCGTCGCGCTCGGCCTGTGGAAGGGCGATCTCACGCTCAAGCGAGCGATCGCCGACGGGCTGGAGAAGCTTCGACGCGACGGCGAGGTCGCGAGGATCATCGCCCGCTATCTCGGCGCGCGCGCCAAGGGCGACGCGGTGCGCTCGATACCGTCCGCAAATCTATTCGCCCAGGATCGGACCTGCGAGCACGCGATAGGCCGGCGCGAGCAGGCCGGTGACCCATCCGGTGGCGGCCAGGACTGCCAGCAGCACGGCGACGAACGGTTGTAGTTTCGCGATCCAGTGCCCCCATTGCGGCATCGCGATCATGAGCAGGTGGCTGCCGGTCAGAGACGGCACCGGCAACAAATTGAGCAGCGCGAACCACACGCTGAGCTTTCCCGTCATGTCGACCAACGCGAAGGCGAGGGCCGACGCCGTGTCGGGCAGGAGCGGCAACACCATCGGCCGCAACAGCCGCAGCGCGAGGGCGCTCAGGAGCGTTGCCGCCGCTCCTGCAATGACTGCGAGAGCCAATCCCGCGCGGCCGGGGCGCAGCTTTGCCGCATCGATGGCGATCGGTCGGATCCAGCCGACCGAGAACAGCAGCGCCGAAACGCCGCCCAGGATATCGAGATGGGCGAACGGATTGAGCGTGAGACGCCCATCCTGGCGTGGTCCCGGATCGCCCAGCGCGACCGCGGTCGCCGCCACAGCGAGGCCATGCACAGCGACGATGAACAGGAGAGCGCAAAGGCGCAGCACCAGCTGCTGCAGCGAAAAATCAATCAAGACGGCACCGGCCCATCCCCGCCGGGCCAACTATGCATGGCATGCCGCTATTTCTTCAAGCTCATCTTCTGCTGGATATCGAGGTCGGAGGGGAGCTCGCCGGTGCCGGGGGCGTAGCCGTTCTGGCTCAACAGAAATGCGGTCAGGTCCACATACGATTGCTCGCTCAGTTGTCCCGGCCGGTCGGGCGGCATCGTCGACTTCGTCTTGCCGTACAGCGCGCCCACGCTGCCGCTGGCCCAGCGCTGCCGGAAATAAGAGCCCTTGAGCGGCGCGCCGCCGAACTCGCCGTTGTCGAGGGTCGTGCCGTGGCAATCCTGGCAATTGCGCTCATAGATCGCCTGGCCGCGCTCCGCCTGCTCGGCGGTGAATGTCAACGCTGTCGTCGCCTGGTCCGCCACGCCGCCCGGCGTCGTCGTGACGATCCGCCCGCGCAGCGCATGCACGTCGACGGCGCTCATCTGCTGTCCCCGCGCCGCGGCGACATCCGACGGGAGAATGAGCGTGAAGTCGCGCGGCAGCAGCTTGTCGTTGCCCCACGCCGAGAGGACATAATCGAGCGCCGCGGCGATCTCGCTGTCGGTGAGCTGAGGCCACGGCGGCATGGCGCTGGAATAGCTGCTGCCTTTGGCGCTGATCGTTCCTTCGAGCCCGAACAGAACCAGGCGCACCAGATAGTCGCGGCCGCTTTGCTGCGCGAACAATTCGGCGACGTGGCCGGCGAGCGGGGGAAATGCTCCGGCAATTCCCTGCCCGTTCTCCTGATGGCACACGCTGCAATTGGCGCCGAAGACGCGCGCACCGAGCTCCTGCCATTGGAATCCGGCCGGCGGCGGCGTCTGCGATCCTGCACGCTGGCTCGGCGCAGCCGAAAAGAAAGCGATCGCGGCGAGAGCGAAAGCGACAGACGCTGCGAGCCGCCGGGCGAACTGCCTTGGGGCCATCGGTGAATCCTTGCTGTCCGGACGCTTCTTTTCTGCAGGTCGGACATAACAGTCAAGCGAACAGCACCTCGACAGCGAAAGAGGTCGTGGCGCGGCCGGCGGGCGGTGCCGAGGCGGGCAAATCCGCGACTATTTTGTACGGCTCCATCCATTGAACCCGCCGGCATTTCGGCTATGGTGCACCGATATGCTCAGTGGGACATAGCGCTATCGGAGATCGGCGAATGATGGCATCACGGCGTTCATGGCTGGCTCTGCTGGCGGCCACGGTTTTGACCCTGGGGGCGGGAACCGCGCCCGCTGCCGCCCAGAACCGGGACATTCTCGTGTTCGCGGCCGCCAGCCTGAAGAACGCGCTCGACGAGGCCGCCGCGCAATGGCAGCGCGAGAGCGGCAAGAAGGTGGTGATTTCCTACGCGGCCAGCAACACGCTGATCAAGCAGATCGAGCAGGGCGCGCCCGCCGACATGTTCATCTCCGCCGATCTCGATTGGATGGATTACGGCCAGCAGAAGGGCCTGATCAAGCCGGATACGCGTTCGAACCTGCTCGGCAACCGGCTCGTTCTGATCGCGCCCAAGGATTCCAATATCAGCGCGAATATTCAGCCCGGCTTCGACCTCGCGGCGCTGCTCAAGGGCGGTCGTCTTGCCATGGGCAATGTCGACGCGGTGCCCGCCGGCAAATACGGCAAAGCCTCCCTCGAAAAGCTCGGCGCCTGGGATGGCGTCAAGGACAAGATCGCGCAGGCGGAAAGCGTTCGCGCCGCGCTCCTTCTGGTGGCGCGTGGCGAGGCCCCGCTCGGGATCGTCTACCAGACCGATGCGGCGGCCGACCCGACCGTGAAGATCGTCGGCACCTTCCCCGAGAACACGCATCCGCCGATCATCTATCCGATCGCGCTGACGAAAGACTCGACCAACCCCGACGCGCTGGCGTTCCTGAATTTCACCCGATCTCCGGCTGCACGTCCGATCTTCGAGCGTCAGGGCTTTACGGTGCTCGGGCCGGGCGGCCAGCGCTCTTGATGATTTGAGCGGCCGGCATGATCAGGGGTGAGCGGATTGCATGAACGATCTGCTCAACCTCTCGCCGGAAGAATGGACCGCGGTCCGTCTCAGCATTCGGGTCGCAACCGTCGCGATGCTGGCCAGCCTGCCGGTCGGCATCGCGGTCGCCTACCTGCTCGCGCGCGCTCGCTTCCCCGGAAAGTCTGTTGTCAACGGCATCGTGCTGCTGCCGCTCATCCTGCCGCCGGTCGTCACCGGCTATCTGCTCCTCCTCAGCTTCGGCCGGCGCGGCCCGATCGGCGCGTTCCTGTACGAGCACTTCGGGATCGTGTTTTCGTTTCGCTGGACCGGCGCGGCGCTCGCCTGCGCGGTGATGGCCTTCCCGCTGCTGGTCCGGTCGATCCGCCTGTCGATCGAAGCCGTCGATCGCCGCCTGGAAGACGCCGCCGGCACGCTCGGCGCCAACCCGCTCTGGGTGTTCACGTTCGTCACCTTGCCGCTGATCCTGCCGGGGATCATCGCCGGCATGATCCTGTGCTTCGCCAAGGCGATGGGTGAATTCGGCGCGACCATCACTTTCGTCTCGAATATTCCCGGCGAGACCCAGACGTTGCCGTCGGCGATCTACACCCTGACCCAAATTCCCGGCGGCGAGAGCGGGGCACTGCGTCTCACCCTGGTGTCGATCGTCATCTCGATGGGAGCGCTCCTCATCTCGGAATTGCTGGCGCGGCGGGTCGACGAGAGAATATCCGCACAATGAGCCTCGCGGTCGACGTCACGCACCGGTTCGGGTCGTTCCTGCTGGAGGCGCGCTTCGTCTCCGATGGCCGGCTGACGGCGTTTTTCGGCCGCTCCGGCTCGGGCAAGACCTCGCTGATCAATATCATCGCCGGCGTGGTCCGCCCCGATCGCGGCCGCATCGTCCTGGACGACACGGCGCTGGTGGACACCGACCGAGCACTGTTCGTTCCGAAATACCGCAGGCGCGTCGGTTATGTATTCCAGGAGGGGCGTCTCTTCCCCCATCTCACGGTGCGGCAGAATCTGCTGTTCGGGACGATGGTTCACGCCGCCGCGCGAGCGCCACGTCACTCTCGACCAGGTGCTCGACCTGCTCGACATCGGACAACTTCTGGATCGCCGCCCCGGCAGCCTGTCGGGCGGCGAAAAGCAGCGTGTTGCCATCGGTCGCGCCTTGCTCACGTCGCCGCGCCTGCTGTTGATGGACGAGCCGCTGGCGTCCCTCGACGACAGCCGCAAGGACGAGATCCTGCCGTTCATCGAACGCCTGCGAGACGAGGCACGCGTGCCGATCGTCTATGTGTCGCATTCGCTTCCAGAAGTCGCGCGGCTGGCGACCACCGTCGTGGTGTTTCAAGACGGCCGCATCATGGCTACGGGATCGCCGACCGACGTGCTGGGACGAGCGGACGTGCTTGCGCCATATGTATTGTCCGAAGCCGGAGTCCTGATCGAGGCGACGGTCTGCGGGCACGACCGCGCCTTCGGCCTGACCGCGCTGCAATCGCGCGCAGGATTATTCCAGGCGCCGCACCTCGATCTTCCGATCGGAACGCCGGTTCGCATACGCGTTCGCGCCCGCGACGTGATGATCGCCACCGCGCGTCCCGATGGCCTGAGCGCGCTCAACGTACTGTCCGGCGTCGTCCGCGCGCTGGACGCGACCGCGGACGGCCTGGTTGAAGTCGGTCTCGACTGCGGTGGCGTTCGGTTGGCGGCGCGTCTCACGCGAAAATCCATTGCCACGCTCCGACTCGAGCCCGGCCGTGAGGTCTATGCCGTGATCAAGAGTGTCGCGCTGGATCGGGACACGCTGGGACGAGCGCCGACACCCATCGAGCGCGCGAGCGCAGACGCGTCGACCACTCAATCCTGACTGACCGGCGCGGCGTCGACGGCCCTTGCGCCCGCATGCGCGACACCCGATTTGAATGAGGTGCCGAATATTGGTATTGGAAGCGGCACATGGCCCGCCCATTGGCACGTATTCTCGAGCTCACGCTCAATGGCCGCCCGCGCGTGGACGCGGTGCCCGACAATCTGTTGCTGCTGGACTATTTGCGGGAAGTCGTCGGCCTTACTGGAACAAAAACAGGCTGTGACGGCGGCGAATGCGGCGCCTGCACCGTGCTCATCGATGACCAGCCGCGCTTGTCATGCCTCACGCTTGCGGCCGGCGTGCGCGGTCAGCGCGTGGATACCGTCGAATCGCTCGGCGAGGACGGCCACCTTTCCGCAGTGCAACGCGGATTTCACGAAAAGCTCGGCGCCCAATGCGGCTACTGCACGCCCGGCTTCATCATGGCGTCGGCCGGCCTGCTGCGCCGCAACCCGCGCCCGAGCGAGGACGACATCCGGTCGGCGCTGGGCAGCAACATCTGCCGTTGCACCGGCTACGTCAAAATCATCGAGGCGGTGAAGTACGCCGCCGAGCTCAACGCCGCCGGGGTGGCGCCGTGAACGAAGTGGTGCTGCCGTGAACGAGACGATGATGTCGCCGCTTGCTCGGTGTGCTCCCTCCCCCCTTGTGGGGGAGGGTTGGGGAGGGGGGTCGTGGTTGTTGCGCGCGACGTGTCCACCAACCACTACCCCCACCCCCATCCCCTCCCCACAAGGGGGAGGGGAGCTGAGAGGCCGCGTCGTGTCATGAACGAGATCGTGCCGACGCACAATATCGGCGGCTATGTGCCGATGGTCGACGGCCCCGAGAAGGTCTCGGGGCGAGCGAAATACACCGCCGATCTCATCAATCCCGGCATGCTGGCGGGGCGCATCTTCCGCAGCCCCTATTCGCACGCCGAGATCATCGACGTCGATGTGTCCGCCGCCTTGCAACTCCCGGGCGTGAAGGCGATCGTCACCGGCGCCGACTGCGACAAGACGTTCGGTGTGCTGCCGATCGCGCGCAGCGAGCATCCCATGGCGCGCGACAAGGTGCGCTACCGCGGCGAGCCGGTCGCGGCGGTCGCCGCCGTCGACGATGCCACCGCCAAGCGCGCGATCGCGCTGATCAAGCTCACCGTGCGCGAATTGCCGGCCTACTACACCTCGCAGGAGGCGATGGCCGAGGGTGCCACCATCATCCATGCACGCAAGGCCGGCAATATCGAACGCGACGTGCTGTTCGAGCTCGGCAACGTGGAGCAGGGTTTCCAAGGCGCCGATCTCGTGCGCGAAGGCCGCTACGATTGCGCCGAGGTCTGTCAGAACCAGATGGAGATGCACGCCGCCGTCGCCGAATACGACGCCGTGCGCGAGCGCATGACCGTGCACGCCAGCACGCAGGTCCCCTATTACGTCCACCTGATGCTCGCGCAGATCCTCGACATGGACATGTCGAAGATCCGCGTGATCAAGCCGCATGTCGGCGGCGGTTTCGGCTGCCGCACGGAAGCGCTCAATGTCGAGCTCATCACCGCGTTGCTCGCGCGCCGCGCCGGCGGCAGCGTGCGCATGATGATCAACCGCGAGGAGACCTTCATCACCCATCGCGGTCGGCCGCAGACCGACATCCGCCTCAAGCTCGGCATGCGCAAGGACGGCAAGATCACCGCGGTGGAATGCGAATGCTACCAGCGCGGCGGCGCCCATTCCGGCTACGGCGTGGTCACCATCCTCTATGCCGGCTCGATGCTGTACGCGATCTACGACCTGCACAACGTCAAATATATCGGCAAGCGCGTGCTCACCAACACGCCGCCGTGCGGGGCCTTCCGCGGCCACGGCACCGTCGACGTCCGCTTCGCGTTCGAGAGCCTGCTCGACGAGATGGCCGGCGAGCTCGGCCTCGACCCGATGGCGGTGCGGCGCGCGAACTACCTCACGGCCCCCACCTTCACCGACAACGACCTGATGGTGAACAGCTACGGCCTGCCGGAATGCGTGGACTGGGTCGAGCAGGCGAGCGGCTGGGCCGCGCGCAAGGGCAAGCTGCCGAAGGGCAAGGGCCTGGGATTTGCCTGCTCGCATTACATCAGCGGCGCGTCGCGGCCGGTCAACTGGACCGGCGAGCCGCACGCGACCGTGAAGATCAAGCTCGATTTCGACGGCTCCATCGTGGTGCTGTCCGGCGCCGCCGAGATCGGCCAGGGGTCGTCGACCATCCTGGTGCAGACCGTGGCCGAGGTGCTCGGGCTCGATCTGTCGCGCATACGCATCGTCACCGGCGACAGCGAGGTGGTGCCCAAGGACAACGGCTCCTATTCCTCGCGCGTGACCTTCATGGTCGGCAATGCCGCGATCGATGCGGCGCAGAACCTCAAGCGCGTGCTGGTGGCGGCGGCCGCGCGCAAGCTCGACGCCAAGCCGGAAGAGATCGAATGCCTGGGCGAGCTCTATCGCGCCGGCGCGCAGGACAAGGGCCTGACTTTCAACGAGGTGGTGACCGAGGCGCTCAAGGATACCGGTACGATCACGGTGACCGGCAACTATTCGACCATCCCGGAATCGCACGGCGGCAAGAAATATCGCGGCGCCGCGATCGGCGGCACCATGGGCTACAGCTATTCCGCGCAGGTGGTGGAAGTGAGCGTCGACGAGGACACCGGCGTCGTCACGGTCGACAAGGTGTGGGTCGCGCACGACTGCGGCAAGGCGCTCAACCGCCTCACGGTCGAAGGCCAGGTGCAGGGCTCGGTGTGGATGGGCCTGGGCCAGGCCATGAGCGAGGAGACCGCCTATCACGAGGGCCTGCTCATCACCGGCAACATGCTCGACTACCGCGTGCCGACCATCCAGGATTCGCCGCCGATCGAGGTCGGCATCGTCGAGAGCAACGATCCCCACGGCCCGTTCGGCGCCAAGGAGGCGGGCGAGGGGTCGCTGGCGGCGTTCCTGCCGGCGCTGACCAACGCCATTGCCGACGCGACCGGCGTCCGGCTCAACGATCTGCCGGTCACGCCCGACCGCGTGTTCGCGGCGATGGAGAAGCGGCGGCGGGCGAGCCCGGTCCGCGGCAACGGCCGGGCCGTCTGATGGATGTGCTGCCGCAGTTCGATCTGCTGCGTCCGCGCACGCTCGACGAGGTGGTCAAGGCGCGCGCCGATCATCCCGGCAGCCAGCTGCTCGGCGGCGGCACCGATCTCGTGGTCAATATCCGGCGCGGCATCGTCGCCCCGCCGACGCTGATCGACGTCAACCATGTCGCCGAGCTGCGCGCCATCAAGGCCGATGCGCACGCGCTCGAGATCGGCGCCGCGGTCACGCTGAGCGAGCTTGCCGCGCATGCGGAGGTCATCAGGCATTATCCGGTGGTGGCGCAGGCGGCCGCGTTCATCGCCGGGCCGACCCATCGCAACATGGGCACGGTCGGCGGCAATCTCTGCCTCGACACCCGCTGCCTGTTCTATAACCAGAGCGAATGGTGGCGCTCCGCCAACAACCACTGCCTCAAGACCACGGGCGACATCTGCCATGTCGCGCCGAAGAGCCGCGGCATCTGCTTCGCCACCTTTAGCGGCGATCTCGCGCCGGCCTTGCTGACGTTGAACGCCGAGGTCGATCTCGCGGGGCCGGCGGGGAAACGCACGGTCGCGCTCGATCGCCTCTATATCGGCTACTCGCGCCAGGACCAGCCGATCACCGAGACGCTGGGCGACGGCAAATATTATCTCGCCCTGCGGCCGGGCGAATTGGTGACCGCCGTGCGCGCCAGCAACACATCAGGCCTGCGCTCGGCCTATGACAAGATCCGCATCCGCCGCTCGATCGAATATCCCGTAACCGGCGTTGCGGTGGCGTTGCGCCGCGAGGGCGACACGCTCGCCGAGCTGCGCGTCGCCTTCACCGGCACCAATCCGCGCCCGGTGCTGCTCGAGGGCACGGCCGCGCTCTGCGGCGGCGCACTCGACGCGCGCGTGTTCAAGGGGCTCGACGACCTCGGCCGCGACCAGATCATGTCGATGAAGACCACGTTCACCCCCGGCCACTATCGCCGCCGCGTCGCCGGCGTATTGGCGCGGCGGCTGGTGGAGAAGCTGTTCGAGGAATAGCGGCGCGATCCCGCGCGCGCTCATCCGCCGGGTGAGGTCGGCTTGTCGACTGCGCCGCCGCCTTCGGCCCAATCCTTGAAGGCGCCGAGGTTGTAGACGCGCTCGTAGCCCATGTCCTTGAGCACCTTGCCGCTCAAGGCCGAGCGTCCGCCGGAGGCGCAATAGACGATCACGGTCTTGTCCTTGGCGAAATTCTTGTCGTGATAGGGCGACTCCGGATCGGCGCGGAATTCCAGCATGCCGCGCGAGACGTGGACGGCGCCGGCGGCCTTGCCGCTTTTTTCCACTTCCGGCGCGTCGCGCACGTCGACCACCAGCGTGTTGCCCTTGGCGATCATCTCGCGCGCCTCAGCCGGCGTGATCCGCGGCACCGCGGCGTTGGCCGCTTCCATCATCTGCTTGACGCTTGTCGCCATGGCGTCCTCCTCTCTGCTGGATTTCACGACCCCAGCCGCGGATGACGTCCGCAGCCTCAGGTTCGCGCCAAGATATCACACCTCACACGGCGCCACAGGAGGGAGGCGAAAGCTGCGGACCTCTTGGTGGTGAACCAACCCATCGACAACACGGGCTCGCCGACGCGCTCACATGGTCGGATTGGTGTACCGGCCACCGAGCGCGAGCAGGCCGTAGGCGGCGCCGGCGATGTCGAAGTTGAAGGAGAAGTGCTGGTTGATGGCGAGCACGTCGCGCAGGTGCCGCTGCAATGGGTCCCTGACGTAGAGGCCCTGCGCCCCGTAGCAGGACCACAGCGTCTCCACCGCCTCGCGCGACTGGTTCACGGCGAAAGCCGAGTGCGCCCGGAACCGCAGCTTGGTCTCGAGATCGGGCGCTTCATCGCGTTGCGCGGCGGCCTGCAATCCGATCGCGGATTGGCGCAGGAAATCGCGCGCGGAATCGATCAGGCAGCGCGCACGGGCCACCTTGATCTGCACGGCCTGGAAGTCGGCGACTCGTGCGCCGGTATAGGTGCCCGCGCGCTTCGCCATGGTCTCGAGGAAAAGTTCATAGGCGCCCTCGGCGGCGCCGAGCGCGGCCGGCGCGAGCGGGTGGCTGGAGGCCGCGACGATCGGAATGCGGTAGAGGGCGCCGGGGTTGAGGGCGGCGCCGGGATGCTCGGACCCGCCGCGGCAGCGCGGGAGTGGCAAGGCCCGGCGCTCCGGTACGAACAGCTCCGACACCGCGACGTCCTTGCTGCCGGTCGCCGCCATGCCCATCGCGTACCAGGTATCGACGATCTCGTAGTCGGACTTGGGCACCAGGCACAGCCGCCAGTCGACCGGCGTCTTTTCGTCGTCGGCATAGATGGAGACGGCCAGCATGTTCCAGTCCGAATTGTCCACCGCCGAGGAGAACGGCCAGCGGCCGTTGATGACGAAGCCGCCGTCCGCCTTCCGGCCCCGGCCGGCGGCGAGCGCGATGGACGAGGCGATCAGCGCGTCCGGGTTGGCGTCCCACACTTCGCGCTGGGTCTCGGGATCGTAGTATCCGAGGATCCAATGATGGCAGGCGACGTTGCCCGTGTTCCAGGCGGTGGACGGGCAGCCGCGGGCGAGCTCCGCCGGGATGTCCACGACCGCCACGAAGTCGAGCTCCATTCCACCGAAAGATTTGGGCTGATGAAACCGGAACAGCCCGCTCTCGTGCAGGAGCTGCTCGTTCTCGCGCAGCAGCATCCGGGCGTCTTCGGACCGCGCGGCGCGTTCACGCAGGATGGGCACGATCTCCCGCGCGCGCCGCATCGCCTCGGCGTAGCCGACGGCGGAGAAATCGCGGCGCTCCGTCTGCGGCAGCGTGCCCACGGCACCGTTTCGATCGCTGGGACCGGCCATGACCATTTTTCGCCTCCCTCCATTTCGCATCCCCGGGAGCTGCCGCACGTTGCTCTCGCGTCTGTCCGGGCCGGGCGGAATGGGCGCACGCCCCGACGATCACCGCAAGGTCACGCTACTCGGGGCAAAGGACGCACAGCCTTTCCCGCGCCGATGAACGAAGCTGGGCGGCGCTTCACGCGAAGGGGTTCCCTGGCGTTCGCCACGCGACCGTGCACGTAAGGCGCTGCTCATGAGCGCTTCAACATCTGCCGCATCTCGAAACAAGGACGCCATGACCTTTCCCCAGCGCCATTTGCTTTCGCGGCGGCACTTCTGTCTCTGCTGCATCGCCGGCGCCTCATTCGCCGCCACCAACGGGTGGCTGACGCCGCGCGAAGCCTTCGCGGAGGCCCGCGGCCTCGTCAGCCTGATCAAGGACAGCGCCGCCGTTGCGCCGATCGTCACGCACAGACTGCGCAACAATGTCAGCGTCCTCGAAGGCTCCGGGGGCAACATCGCCGTTCTGACCGGCCCCGACGGCAAGGTGCTCATCGACGCCGGCATCGGCGTATCGCGTCCCCAGATCACCAAGGCGCTGGCGGAGCTCGGCGTCGATCCAGTCACCCACCTCGTCAACACGCACTGGCACTTCGACCATGCCGACGGCAACGAATGGCTGCATTCGGTTGGAGCCAAGATCATCGCGCAGGAGAATACCCGCAAGCACCTTTCCGGTGTCCAGAGGGTCGAGGACTGGGACTACAATTTCCTGCCCCCGCCTTCCGGCGCGCTCCCCAGCGAGGTATTTGCGAGCGAGCGCAGCATGAAGCTCAACGGCGCTTCCATTACGCTCAAGCATTACGCGCCGGCGCACACCGACAGCGACATCTCCGTCACCTTTGGCGAGGCGGACATCGTTCACGTCGGCGACACTTTCTGGAACGGCATCTATCCCTTCATCGACTATTCGACCGGCGGCAGCATCGACGGGATGATCGCAGCCTCCAACGCCAACCTGGCGGCCACGACCGACAAGACGATCATCATTCCGGGCCACGGTCAGCCGGTCAGCAACAGGTCCGAGCTCAAGGAATTCCGCGACATGCTGGTCGCCGTCCGCGACGACGTCGCGAAGCTCAAGCGGCAAGGACGATCGCGCGACGAGACCGTCGCTGCAAAGCCCACCGCCGCCTTCGATGCCAAGTGGGGCAATTTCGTCATCGACGCCGGCTTCTTCACTCGGCTGGTCTATGAGGGCGTCTGACCCGTGGCGCGATCGCTCAGGACCACGGACAGACACCGCAACCGGGACCAACCGATGATCTCGGCTGAACTCGGCCAGCCTCGGCCAGCACAGAACCTCCCACCTTTAATCCACTAAAGGAGCACTGAAATGGCGACGTCCGTCTTGGAACGCAGCCCGGCGGTCACGCAGTCCACGCCCGTCACACATCACCGCACCACCAAGGTCGACGGCGTGAACATCTTCTATCGCGAAGCCGGGCCCGCGCAGGCACCGGTCGTGTTGCTGCTGCACGGCTTCCCGACGTCATCGCACATGTTCCGCAATCTGATCCCGGCGCTTGCGGATCGTTACCACGTCATCGCGCCGGATTATCCGGGTTACGGCCAGAGCGACATGCCGGATCGCGCCAGGTTTGCTTACACCTTCGATCGCTTCGGCGAGCTCGTCGACGGCCTGCTCGATCAGCTCGGGGTGAGGCGTTACGCGATGTACGTCATGGACTACGGCGCGCCGGTGGGCTGGCGGCTGGCGCTGAAGCATCCCGAGCGCGTCACCGGCCTCATCGTGCAGAACGGCAACGCCTATGACGAAGGGCTCAAGGAATTCTGGGACCCGATCAAAGCTTATTGGTCCGACGGCTCGGACGCCCATCGTCGCGCGCTGTACGCGCTGGTCGCTCCGCAGACGACCAAGTTTCAATATACCGACGGGGTCGCCGACGTCAGCCGTATCGATCCCGACAACTGGGTGCATGATCAGGCGCTGCTCGATCGGCCCGGCAACGCCGAGATCCAGATGGACCTGTTCTACGACTACCGCACCAATCTGCCGCTCTATCCCGCGGTGCAGGCTTATTTTCGTAAGCACCGGCCGCCGACGCTGCTGGTGTGGGGCAAGAACGACAAGATCTTTCCGGCCGACGGCGCGCATCCGTACAAGCGCGATCTGCCCGATGTGGAGTTTCACCTCATCGACACCGGACACTTTGCTCTGGAAGACAAGGCCGACGAGATGGTGCCGCTGATCCGCGATTTCCTCGACCGCAAGAGTCGCGCGCAAGTGATGGGGCGAGACCGGCTGACAAAGGCGTGGCCGGAAATCGTCCGGTTGCTCTCATCAAAGGCGCGATGGAGACTGAGGTAGCGCGGACGCTCGTTTGCACCGACGGCCGGGTCGCTGCTCGTTCCGCGGCGCCATCGCGCGTGCTGACGGAACCCGGATACGCGCAGGCGCATATCCCTGTGTCCGGCACGCGCCAGGCTCGCGCGCAAGAGACGGCGTCGCTCTGTCAGACGAAAGAGGTTCGGATCATGCACAGATTGTCTTCGGCGATATTCGCGACGGCCTGCGCCGCGGGGGTGGCCGTGGCCGAGCCGGCGGCCATCTACGGCCCGGAGCTCGAGGGCTTCGACTATCCGTCCACGGTCCAGCGGTTCAACTTTCCCTCGCAGGGTCAGAGCCTGTCCATGGCGTTCATGGACATTGCCCCGGACACGCCGAACGGTCGCACGGTGGTGCTGCTGCACGGCAAGAATTTCTGCGCAGCGACCTGGGAAGCCACCATCAAGGCATTGACAGGCGCCGGTTATCGCGTCGTGGCGCTCGACCAGATCGGCTTCTGCAAATCCACCAAGCCGGAGCGCTACCAGTACAGTTTCCAGCAGCTGGCCCACAATACCCATGCGCTGCTCGCCTCGCGCGGCATCGCGCGGGCGACGATCATGGGCCATTCCATGGGTGGAATGCTGGCCATGCGCTATTCCCTGATGTATCCGGATGCCGTCGAGCAGCTCGTGCTGGTCGATCCGCTCGGTCTCGAAGACTGGAAGGCGGAGGGTGTGCCATACGTAACCGTCGCCACCACCTACCAGGCCCAGCTCAAGACCAGCTTCGACAGCATCAAGGCGGATCAGCTCAAGTCCTACTACCACGGCCAGTGGAAACCCGAATACGACCGCTGGGTCGCAATGCTTTCCGGCATGTATGCCGGAGCGGGTAAGGAGCGTGTCGCCTGGAATCAAGCGCTGACCTCGGACATGATCTACACCCAGCCCGTGATCTACGAGCTCGGGCTCATCAAGTCGAAGACCCTGTTGATGATCGGCGGCAAGGACCGCACCGCGCCAGGCGCGAACCGGGCGCCGGCAGAGATTGCCGCCCGACTCGGAAACTATCCCGAGCTCGGCCGCCGGGCCGCCCGGACCATCCCCGATGCCACGCTGGTCGAATTCCCGGAACTCGGTCACTCGCCGCAGGTGGAGGCGCCGGAGGCGTTTCATAGGGCGCTGCTGGAGGGCCTGAGCGCCGCCGGTGCGCCGAAATAGGGCGCGCAAGTCGCGCAAGCGTGCGCGATCAAGCAGAGATAGAGTGTCTTGCCGTCGCGTCTTGCCGGTGGCGCTTCCGCGCTTGCCAGGGTGTGCGCAGGGCGGCATGTAATCCCGGTAGCGCCTCGAACCGCGGAGTCCGCCCATGACCGCCCTTGCTCTCGCCTTGCACATCCTGGGGGCCGTCGTCTGGGTAGGCGGGATGTTTGCGATCTATGTCTGCCTGCGTCCCGCGCTCGGCACGCTCGAGCCACCGCAACGCCTGCGGCTCATGCGGGTCACCTTCCAGAAATTCTTTCCCTGGGTCTGGATTGCGATCCTGTTTCTGCTCGTCAGCGGCTACTGGATGGTATTCAAGACCTTCGGCGGCTTTGCCGGCGTGGGCGTGCATGTCCACATCATGCAGGCGATCGGCTGGGTGATGATCGCGTTATTCCTCTGGCTGTTCCATGGACCTTGGCTGGCGTTCAAGCGCGCGGTGGACGCCGCGGACTGGCCGGGCGCCGGCGGGCGTCTCAACCTCATCCGCCAGATCATCGCCGTCAATCTGCCGCTCGGCCTGATCGTCGTTGTGATCGGCGCCAGCGGGCGCTTCTGGGGCCACCTATGAGCTGGCCAATCTCCTGACGGCGCCCAACGGACAGACATCTGGCGTTCGGCCTGGCAGCTTCTTCGACGCCAGCTGCAAGAAAATATACGGGGAGTATCAAAATGGACGAGAGGAGCGGGAGCCCTGCGCGCATGCAGGTCGATTGGGACGCGCCGATCACCATGGACGACGGAGTCGTCCTGCGTGCCGATGTGTTCCGGCCGACCGGCGCGGGGAAGCATCCGGTCATTCTCAGCTATGGGCCGTACGCCAAGGGGCTGTCGTTCCAGGAAGGCTACAAGGGCAACTGGGCGCGCCTGACCAAGGCGGCGCCCGAGGTGCTGGAGGGCTCGAGCAACAAGTATCAGAACTGGGAGCTGGTCGATCCGGAGAAATGGGTGCCGGACGGTTATGCCTGCGTGCGCGTCGACTCGCGTGGCGCCGGGCGCTCGCCGGGCCACCTCGACGTGTGGTCGCCGCGCGAGGCGCAGGATCTCTATCAATGCGTCGAATGGGCCGGTACGCAGCCCTGGAGCAACGGCAAGGTCGGCATCAACGGCATCTCCTACTACGCCATGAACCAGTGGCAGGTCGCCGCGCTCAATCCGCCGCACCTCGCCGCCCTGTGCATCTGGGAAGGTTCGTCCGACTATTATCGCGAGCTCTGCCGTCACGGCGGCATCCTGTCGGACTTCCTCTCGAGCTGGTATCCGCGCCAGGTCGCGAGCGTGCAGCACGGCGTGGGCGAACGCGGCGCAAGAAGCGTGGTCACCGGCGATCTCGTGGCCGGACCGCCCACGTTGAGCGAAGAGGAGCTGGCGAAGGAGCGCGCCGACATTCCCGGCGAAGCGATGCGACGGCGCCTGCTTGATGACTACTACACCGCGCGTACGGCGGAGTTCGCCAACATCACGGCGCCGTTGCTGTCGGCAGGGAACTGGGGCGGCATGGGTCTGCATCCCCGCGGCAATTTCGAAGGCTGGCGGCGCGCCGGCTCCCGGCAGAAATGGCTGGAGGTGCACGGCGATACCCACTTCACGCATTTCTACAGCAGCTATGGCGAGACGCTGCAGAAGCGGTTCTTCGGCCACTTCCTCAAGGGCGAGAGCACCGGCTGGGAGCAGCAGCCGCCGGTGTCGCTCAATGTCCGCCATCCCGGCGAGCAATTCGTGTTGCGGGCCGAGAACGAATGGCCGCTCGCGCGAACGCAATGGACGAAATATTTCTTGCAGCCGGAGGGGCTCGCAATGGGCACCGAGGCGCCCGTGAGCGAGACGACATTGAGCTATGAGACGACCGGCGACGGCGTCACCTTCCGCACGCCGGCGCTGACCAGACCGCTCGAGATCACCGGCCCGGTGGCGGCGAAGCTGTGGCTGTCGTCGCAGACGGTCGACGCAGACGTCTTCCTGGTGCTGCGGGTGTTCGATGCCGACGGCAAGGAGGTGGTGTTCGTCGGCTCCAACGATCCGCGCGTGCCGGTGGGATTGGGCTGGCTGCGCGCCTCCCATCGCAAGCTCGATCCGCGGCAAACGCTGCCCTATCGGCCATGGCACACCCACGATGAGGAATGGCCGCTGACACCGGGAGAGCCGGTTGAGCTCGACATCGAAATATGGCCGACCTCGATCGTGGTGCCGCCGGGCTATCATGTCGCGCTCACTGTGCGCGGCAAGGACTATGAGTATGACGGCACCGATGCGGGGCTTGCCAATGCGCCTTATCCGATGAAGGGCGTCGGTCCGTTCACGCACACCGATCCGGACGACCGGCCCGCCTCTATTTTTGCGGGCCGGAACAGCCTGCACTTTGTTCCCGGCAAGATGCCTTATCTCTTGTTGCCGGTGATCGCCTAGGGAGCATTACGTTTGACGCGTTTTCTGCGGCGAACGGTTTCACTTCGTCGGAAAGCGCTTCTGTCGTAAGCTCCCTCAAAATTAAACCAGGAGGAGCGTTCGATGCGGCGTGTGGTCAGTGTTGTAGCGGCAGTTCTCGGTCTTCTCGCCTGGGCGCTGCCCGGCTTGGCACAGCAATATCCGAGCCGCGTTGTCACCCTGATCGTGCCCTATCCCGCGGGCGGCCCGACCGACCAGCTCGCGCGCGTGCTGGCGCCGGTGCTGTCGGAGAAGCTCGGGCAGAATTTCATCGTCGAGAATGTGAGCGGCGGCGGCACCACCATCGCCACCGGGCGCGTCGCCCGCGCCGCGTCGGACGGCCACACGCTGCTCCTGCACAATCTGCAGGTGTCGGCCAATGTCGCGCTCTACAACAATCTGCCGTTCGATACCGAGAAGGACCTCGCGCCCGTCATCTTCATCAACAACAATCCGCTGGTGCTGGTCGGCCGCAAGACGCTGGAGCCCAACACGGCCAAGGAGCTGCTCGCCTATATGAAGACCAAGGTGGTCAAGATGGCGCATCCCGGCGTCGGCGCCACCGGCCACCTCGCCACATCCCTTCTGGCGCAGGAGGCGAAAGTCACCGTCGACCATATCCCGTATCGCGGCGCCGCGCCGGCCCTGCAGGATATCGCGGGCGGCCATGTCGATCTGTTCTTCGCCACGCCGCAGTCGGTGGTGGAGCAGGTCGCGTCCGGGCAGATGAAGGCTTACGGCATCACCGCGAAGGAAACGTCGCCGCAATTTCCAACCGCGGCCAGCTTCGTGCAGGAGCTTGGCTCGAAGCTCGAGATTCTCTACTGGCACGCCCTGTTTGCCCCGGCGGGAACGCCTGACGCCATTGTCGAGAAGCTCAATTCCGCTCTGCAGGAGATCATGGCGGACCCGGCGGTCGTGAAATCCTGGGCGGACACCGGCGTCGTACCGTACCCGAAGGATCAGCGCTCGCCTGCCGCCGCTCGCACGCTGCTCAAGAGCGAGATCGCCCGCTGGGGACAGGTCGTGCGCGACAACAACATCCAGGCGCAGATGCAATAGCGGCCGGGGAACTGACGGACATCAAATCGAACGCCGACTGTCGTCACCGCGCAAGCGGGGACCCATCGCGCCCTACGTTTCCTTGAATATGGGTCCCCGCTTGCGCGGGGATGACGACCGCATTTGCGGCAGAGCCCGCGCTGGAACGGAGTCTATCGGCGTGCAAAGCCATTAATCCCGCCGCGCGTCACCGCGTTGGCTGTAGCACCTGCTCGAGCCAGTCCCACATATAGGCGGAACAGATGCTCTGGTTGTCGATCTGGCAGTGGTGATAGCCGCCTTCCTCGCGCGTGAAGACTTTCATCGTCTTCTGCTTCGAGCCGACCGCGTCGAAACACTTCTGCGCTTCGGCCAGGGGAATCTGTTCGTCCCCTTCGCCATGCAGCATCACGAACGGGCAGGCGATTTTCTGCACCACGCCATCGAGCTTGAACGGCTCGAGCCGCTTGAGTGCCTCCTCCTGGGAGGTTGCATTGACCACCCACAGAATGTGCTGCGAGGCGACCGACAGCGCCGGAGTGTCGGAGCGTGCCAGGCGCTCGAAGCGCTGGCGCCAGATTTTCTCGTAGTCCCACTGCGCGCCCCAGGCGATGCAGCAGGCGTAACGCGGCTCAAAGGCGGCGGCGCGCGGCGCATAGTAGCCGCCGAGGCTGATCGCCATGACGCCGATGCGCTTGGTGTCGATCTCCGGGCGCGCGGCGAGATATTCCCATGCCGGGGTCGCGTAGCGTTCGGTCTCGTGGTGCAGATAGAGATTGCGGAAGCGGATGCTCTCGCCATTGCCCGGTCCGTCCACGATCAGGCAGGCAATGCCGCGCGCCACGAGATCGCTGACGCCCTTGAAGTACTGGATCTCCTTGGTCACATCGAGGCCGTCGAAGAACACCATCGCCGGCACCTTTCCACCACTCTTGGCCGGCTCGGCGTGCACATAGATGGCGGGAATGCTCGTGCCCTCATAGGGAATTTCGACGTGCTCCAGGCGCGGGCGCTTGATGTGCTTGGCCGCCTCGCGCAGGCAGTCCACGCCGCGCATATAGGCATCGAGCCCTTCCTTGCTCTTCGGTTGCAGGAAGCGCTCGCCCACGTGGTAATAGGCACTCGCACGCTGCAGATATTGTGCACCGCTCAAGGTGCGTCCGTCGGCGATGCGTTCGCGACCGCGGTCCTCGACGGTGCGGGCTTCGCGTGCCCATTCCCGGAACCAGGCATTGTCGTCGCCGACGCGGTTCTTCAGCCGCAGCCCGATGCGATTGATCTCGCCGATTTCGGCGCCGCCCCACGGCGCCATGTTCAGGCCGATCAACAGGCCGTGTGACCAGCGATAATTTTCCGGGAAATAGGTGAAAGACAACTCCTCCTGCGGCATGTGCGGCATTCCTCCCTGCGGAAGCGACGATTGAAGATTAGGTCCGTCCGGCACGCGTGGAAACCGTCGATGCTTCTGCGCGAGCGTGCTTGCGGGACCGGCATGGCACGCCGGCGACGGCGTGACAACGGCCATCAATCCCGCAGCTTGAAGCGCTGGATTTTGCCCGTCGCGGTGCGCGGCAGGTCGGGCCGGATATCGATCCAGCGCGGATACTTCCACGGACCGGCGCGCTCCTTCACATGCGAGCGCAAGGTCTCGAGCAACTGCTCGTCGGCGGCATAACCGTTCTTGAGCACGATGAAGGCTTTGGGCTTGATGAGGCCATCGCTGTCCTCCTTACCGACGACGGCGGCCTCGAGCACGGCGTCGTGCGACGCGAGCGCGGCCTCGACCTCGAACGGCGAGACCCACATGCCGTTCACCTTGAACATGTCGTCGGTGCGGCCGCAGCAGTAATAATAGCCGTCCTCGTCACGGAGATATTTGTCGCCGGTATAAGTCCATTCTCCCACGAAGGTGCGGCGGCTCTTCGCACGCTGGTTCCAGTAGCCCTCGCCGGCCGATGGCCCCCGCACCACGAGTTCGCCGATCTCGCCCGGGGGCAGTTCCTGCCCGGTCTCGTCGACGATCTTCACGTCGTATCCCGGCACCGGCTTGCCGGTCGATCCGTAGCGGATGTCCCCGGGCCGGTTGCTCAAAAAGGTCTGCAGCATCTCGGTCGAGCCGATCCCATCGAGGATGTCGACGCCTACCACTGAGCGCCAGCGTTCGCCGAGATGCGCGGGCAGCGCCTCGCCCGCAGAAATGCAGAGACGCAGGCGGTCGGAGCCCGCGCCGGGGCCGATCTCCGGATGTGCGAGCAGGGCCGCGTAGAGCGACGGCACGCCATAGAAGATGGTGGGGCGATGGCGCCGCAGCGTCGCAAGCACCGCCTGCGGGGTCGGCCGATCCGGCAGCAGGACGGCGCTGGCGCCGACCGACATGGGAAAGGACACGGCGTTGCCGAGGCCGTAGGAGAACGACAGTTTCGCGGCGGAGAACACGACGTCGTCCTCGCGCAGCCCAATGATGCCCTGGCCCATGAGCGTCGCAGTCGCCATCAGGCTGGTATGCACGTGCCGGACCGCCTTGGGATCGCCGGTCGAGCCCGACGTGTACATCCAGAATGCGACCTCGTCCGACATGGTCGCCGCGGTGACTGGCGTCGGTTCCGCCCGGGCCAGCAGGTCCTCGAAGAACAGCACATCCCGCAGCTCGGCCCGTTCCTTCGCGGTCGCCCCGACCACGATGATCGAGCGCAGGCAAGGAAGGCGATGCCGCAACGACAGCAGGGTCGGGGCCAGCGCTGCAGCGACGATGGCCGCGGCTGCGCGGCTGTCCGCGAACAGATAGTGATATTGCTCGGCCGTCAGCAGCGTATTGATGGGAACCGGGATGATGCCGGCGCGGATCGCGCCCCAAAAGGCGACCGGGTGATCGACGGTATCGTGGAACAACAGGATGACGCGATTTTCCGCGCGCAGATCCAAAGCCTGCAATGCCGCCGCGAGCTGGCAGGAGCTCGCCTGCAGTTGCGCATAGGTCAGCGATCGCTGCGAGTCCGTGAATGCGACCTTGTCGCCGAGGCCGCGCGCGACATTGGCGTCGACAAAATGGGCGGCGGCGTTGTAAGGCCGGCGCTGCAGGACGTCTTCAAGCATTGGCGCCACGAATCGACGATGGACTCGACGTAGCATTGATCCCAGCTGTCGATCGTCCCCCACTCCTCGACGCGTTCCAGCAGGATGTTGATTTCCTGAGGACTATAGCGCTGGCTCCGTGCCGGTCCCCGGAACAATATCGGGAGACGATGCTCATTCGACCGTGATTCCCGCTTCCTGGATGACCTTCTGCCATTTCGCCATGTCGTTTGCGATCAACTCGCCCAAGACCGCGGGCGGGCCGCCGGCGGTGATCAATCCTTGCTTGGCCAGTGCCTCCGCCACGGCAGGCGAGCGCAGGAACCCGTTGATGACATCGTTGTAGCGCATGACCACGTCGGCCGGCGTTCCGGCCGGCGCCAGAAGCCCGAACCAGATATCGACTTCGAAACCGGGCACGCCCTGTTCGGCAAAGGTCGGCACATCGGGCGCGGCCGCGACCCGTTCGGCGCTGGCGACCCCGAGGATGCGGATCTGCTTGTCGGCGGCCAGCGGCAGCGCCACGTGGGTCGGCACGAACATGGCGCTGACGTGATTGCCCACGAGATCGGACATCACGCCGGACGTGCCCTTGTACGGGATATGCACGAGATTGGTTTGGGTGGCGTGCTTGAACAGCTCCATGGCGAGGTGGTGAGGCGTGGCAAAGCCGGGAGAGCCGTAGTTGACCTCGCCTGGGCGCGCCTTGACGTATTGGATGAAGGCCGGCACCGAGTTTGCCGGTACCGACGGATGCACGGCAAGCACGATGGAGCCGATGGCGAGCTTGACCACGGGGGCGAAGCTCTTCACCGGATCGTACGGCACGTTCTTGAACAGGTTGCCGTTGGTCACGAAGGTCTTGGCGATCATCAACAGCGTCTGCCCGTCCGGCGCCGCCCGCGCCGCCACCTGAGTGCCGATGTTGCCGCTGGCGCCCGGCTTGTTGTCGACGACGACCGGCTGGCCCCAGTGCCTGGTGAGCTCGGCGCCGAGCGCCCGCGCCAGAATGTCGATGCCGGTGCCGGGGGTATACGGCACGATGATGGTGATCGGGCGCCCCGTGAGCTGGGCGGCGGCGGGGAGGGCGGAAAGTGCCACTAGAAAAAGCGTGCCAAGCGTTGCGCGCAACACATGGTTGGCAATTCCGATACGTTTCATTGCTTTCCCTTGCATGACCAGCCTATCTCCGGCTCTCATTCCTTCGAGACGCATCGCAGCGGGCGCT
This sequence comes from uncultured Alphaproteobacteria bacterium, assembly GCA_963725065.1. Lineage (GTDB taxonomy): Bacteria > Pseudomonadota > Alphaproteobacteria > Rhizobiales > Xanthobacteraceae > VAZQ01. Next base: position 82,220 of record CAVRXD010000016.1, on the reverse strand, counting down.
CGTGGTGGAAACGAGAGTGCGCACCTGCACCGCGATGGTGCTTAGCATCAGGCCGATAGAATTCATCATGGCACCAGAGCATAGCCGATGGCGCGTGATATCCGCACTCCAGTCCTGATCGTGGGAGGCGGTCCGGTCGGGCTCGGCCTTGCGATCGATCTTGGCTGGCGCGGCATCGAGTGTCTCCTGGTGGAGCAAGGCGACGGCACCATCGCGCATCCGCGCGCCAACGCCGAGAACGCCCGCACCATGGAGTTCTTCCGGCGCTGGGGGATCGCGGACCGGGTGCGTGAGGCCGGCACGCCGGGGGACTTTCCCCACACCGTTCTCTATCTCACGGCGCTCACCGGTTTCGAGATTGCACGCTTCGAGCGCCCCGACCACGGCGGTGGCGCGCCGGGCACCATCAGCCCGGAACGGCCGCAGCGCTGTAACCAGCTTTGGCTCGATCCGATCCTGCGCGATCGGGCCAGGAGCTTTCCCAGAGTGAGGCTGCGGCTGCGCTGCCGGTTCGAATCGTTCGAGCAGGACGATGGCGGCGTGGTCGCCACGGTGCATGATCTCGTGACCGGCGCGCGCGAGCGAATTGCGGTCGATTACCTCGTGGCCTGCTGTGGCGGACACAGTGCGATTCCCAAGACATTGGGCATCGAAATGCACGGGACGCCGACGCTCGAGTACAATCTCAACATCTTTTTTCGTACCCCGGAGCTGTGGTCCCATCACGACAAGGGCAAGGCTGCGTTGCATTTCTTCGCCGACGCACAGGGCATCTGGCGCACCCTCGTTCAGCTCGACGGCCGCGAACTATGGCGGCTGGGATTGCGCGGAAAAGACTATTTCGACAATGCCGCAAGCGTGGATGCCTCGGCCCTTATCGCCGGCGTCGTGGGAAAGCCGGTGCCGCATGAGGTGGTATCGGTGCTGCGTTGGGTGGCGCGCGACCTCGTGGCGGACAGATATCGAGCGGGGCGCGTCTTCCTCGCGGGCGACGCCGCGCATCAGAACACCCCGTCCGGCGGCTTTGGTCTCAACACAGGGATGGGAGATGCGGCCGACCTCGGCTGGAAGCTCGCCGGCGTGATCGAGGGGTGGGGGGGCGACGGGTTACTCGCTGCGTACGAGAGCGAACGCCGGCCCGTGGCCGAGCGGATCGTCAAGCAGGCTGCAGGCAATTTCATGCGTGACCGGCGGCGGCCATCGCATCCCAAGATTGCCGAGGACAGCGCGGAGGGCGAGGCCGCACGGCGCGAAATGGGCGAGGCCATCGTCGGCTCGCAGACATCGGTCTACCTCACCGATGGCACCGCGCTGGGCTACGTCTACGAGCCGTCACCGATATGCTGGAGCGACGGCACGCCGGCTCCCCCGCATTCCATCGGAAAATATCTCCCGACCACGCGTCCCGGCGCGCGGGCGCCGCACGCGTGGATGTCGGACGGGCGCTCCACGCTCGATCTTTTCGGCCGCGGCTTTGTGCTGCTGCGGCTCGGCGACAGCGCGCCGGATAGCACGCCGCTGGATGCCGCTTTCGCGCGCCGCGGCGTGCCGTTCACCGTCGCGACGATCGCCGATGCCGGCATATGCGAGCTCTATGAACGCCGCTTGGTGCTGGTGCGCCCGGACGGCCACGTGGCGTGGCGCGGCGATATCATGCCGGATGACGCGCTCGCCGTAGTCGATTGCGTGCGCGGCGCGACGTAGCCCGCCCAGGACCCTGGCTCATTCCGCAAACAGCCACGCCCCGTGCCCAAGCTCCTCGGGGAACACCGCCACCAGTTCGCGCTCGTTCCGTCGGGTCGCAATGCCGACGCGCTGCAGCAGATCGTCGATCGCGGCCAGCGATGTCACCCTGATTCCGTAGGCGCCCATGAAGGGCAGCGAAGGGATCGGGATTTCCGGCAGACGCCGTGCGAAGGCGTCCGCAGCTACGAGCTCCACGCGCCCGCGGTCGAGCTCGATCATCTGCCCGAATTGTGACGGGGTCGGATCGCGGCCGGTGAAACGCGCGAAGCGCCGGGTTGCCTCCCCGACATCGGCGGCCACGACCGTGATGCTGGTGAGCGCAACTGCGCCGTTCGGATGCGAAAGCCAGCGTGGCTGCCACACCATGGCTTCGGTCCGGTGAGTGAGAATTTGAATGCGGCCCTCCGGCATTTCTCCCGGCTGGACCCGCGCGAGCGTAAAGGCCGCCGTCCCCGGCGCCCCGCCGGTGTCGACCGGCCGCTCCATCTGCACCAAAGGCTGCATGTGAAATCCCGCATCGGTCAGACGCCGATGCGCCGTCGCCGCGTCAGGCACCGCGAAGGCCGCGAGATGCACACCGGGGTAGCGCCCCATCGCGGCCGTGAGCTCGCGGCCGAGCGGGGTGTCCGCGGTGTGAAACAGCGCTTCGATATAGCCCCTTGCAAACATGGCCGTGGTGTTGCCGGTGCCGGTGAGGCGTGGCGCGCCGTCGGGCGCCGGATTGACCTGAATGGAGACCGGCGTCGGGGCAAAGCCGGCGCGGACGAGCGCGCGGGTCGCCGCTTCCGGATCGCGTACGAAATGGCCGACATGGTCGAGGAAAATCTCGTCGGCGATGGGGAGCTGGCGGTCCGCCGCGGACCTTGCGTCTTGCATCCGTGGACCTTTTCCCGGTCGATTTCGTTGTTCCGCCTGCGCACCGTTGCACGGGCGGCATCCCCGTGTACGCGGCGTCCAGTAAGCACCGCGAGGACCATGGGGCAATGCCCTGAGAATACAACGCTGGATCATCCGCCTGCGCGCAGATGACCTCGGGAATGGATGGCACGACTTGTGCTACCATCATCGCAGATGACGAGCGGAACCGACTTCAATCCCGTAGATCCGGCGCTGACGCGGATGGCCGATCGTGGTGTCGGTCCGGCCATTTCTTTTCAGGATGTCTCCAAACATTTTCCGGCGGCTCATGGCAGCCGGCTCGAGGTCCTGCGCGACGTCAGCTTCGATGTGCGCATCGGTGACGTCGTTGCCATTCTCGGGCCGTCAGGCTCGGGCAAGTCCACGCTGCTCAACATGGCCGCGGGCCTCATCTTTCCCGACGCCGGCCAAGTGGTCGTCATGGGGCAAAGCACCGATGCCGCGGTGGACTGGAGTCACGTCGGTTACATGTTCCAGGACGACCGCCTGCTGCCGTGGCGGGTGGCAGTCCGGAACGTCGCGCTCGCGCTCGAGGCGGGTTCCATCCCGGCGGCCGAACGGCTGCGGCGCGCCCGCGCGGTGCTCGATCTGGTCGGGCTCGGCGGCTTCGAGCACTCCTACCCGCACCAGCTTTCCGGCGGCATGCGCAGCCGGGTGGCGCTCGCGCGCAGTCTCGTCGGCGAGCCGCAGATTCTGTTGATGGACGAACCGTTCTCGCGGCTCGATGCGCAGACTCGCGGCAGCATGCACCGCGAGCTGCTTCGCATTCATGCCATGCGGGCGATGACGATTCTGTTCGTCACGCATGACGTGGAAGAGGCGGTCGTGCTCGCCGACCATGTGGTGATGATGTCCGCGCGGCCGGGCCGCGTCCGCCGCACGATCGACATCACGCTGCCGCAGCCGCGCATCGGAACGCCGGGAGCCGTCGCGCTCAACGCTGAACTACGGGCCTCGCTCGAGGCCGAACCGTCACAGGAGGCAAAGACATGATCGCACGCATGGTCACCCGCCCGCTGCTCCTCGCCCTCGTCGCCGCGATCGGCTGCGGCGCGCCGGATGCAAGCGCGCAGGAAAAGATCAAGATCGGATATTGGACGAGCGGTTTCAGCGTCGGCTTCGGCGCCGTGCTGGAGGCGGGAAAGTTCGTCGAGCAGCAGGGTCTCGTGCCGGAATATATCCGCTTCGCCGAAGTCAACGCCCCGACCAAGGCGATCCTCACCCAGTCCATCGACGTGGCCTTCGCTGCGCCGACCACGGGCGCGTTCACCCTCGGCATCCAGGGCGCTCCGATCGAGATCGTGCTCGCCACGCAGATCGCGGAAGCCACCTTCGTCACCAAGGATGGTTCGCCGATCAAATCGATCGCCGACCTCAAGGGCAAGAAGGTCGGCATGTCGCCGGTCGGCAGCGCCACCTACGCGATCGCCGCAGCGGTGCTGGAGAAGAACTTCGGGCTCAAGCCCTCGGACTACACCCCAGTCGGCGGCAACGAGGGACAGCTCGTAGCGTTCCTGCAGCGCGGCGACGTCGATGCCGCCTCGTTGCGCGCCGTGACCATCGCTTCCGTCCCCGATCTCAAGCTGCAGGTGCTCGGCCGCATGGTGGACGAATGGAAGAAGATGACCAAGTCCGATGCAGTGCCGATCCTCGCCGTCACCATTGTCCACAAGGCCTTCGCGCAGCAGCATCCCGAGGCGACGGTGAAATTCGTGCGCGCGATGCTCGCGGCGACGCGCTTCGGCCGCGAGCAGACCGACAAGGCGGCCGAGATGCTGCGACAGGCGAGCAATCTCGACGCCAAGGATGCGACCTCCTACGCCAAGTTGTGGAACGACATCTATACCGCCAGCATGGCGCCCGCCGAGGTCGCCACTTTCAAGACCATGGCGGAGATCTTCCGCGCCAGCGGGACGATCGAAGGACCAGTGCCGGACAGCCTGTTCGCCACCGGGCCTTATGAGAAGGCCAAGCTCGCGCCATGAGCGTCGCAACCGTTGCGGACGCCGCCGGCCGGCCGACGCGCGTGCCGGTCATCGTGCAGCGCCTCGCCCTGGCGCTCCTCCTCCTCGGCGCCTGGTGGCTGATCTCGCTTGCCGTGCCGCCCTACGTGCTGCCGCAGCCCGAACGCGTGTTCGCACGCCTCGTGCAGCTCACCCAAAGCGGCGATCTGCCGATCAATCTGCTCACCACGCTGGGGCGCGTGCTCGCGGGGTTCGCGCTGGCGGTCGCGATCGGCGTGCCGGGCGGCATCCTGCTCGGCTCGCACCGTGCGCTCGGGACCTTCTTCGAACCCGTTCTGCCTGTGCTCAACACGGTATCGTCGGCGATCTGGGCGATCTTCGCGATCATCTGGTTCGGGCTTTCGCCCATGACGCCGATCTTCGTCGTGCTGATGACGGCGTTCCCCCTGATCGTGACCAACGTCTGGCAGGGGACCCAGGCGGTCAACGCCGACTTTGTGGAGCTTGCGCAGGCGCTGCGGTTCTCGCGCTGGAAGACGCTGGTGAAAATCTACCTCCCCTCGATCTTGCCGTACTTCTTCTCAGGCGCGCGCCTCGCGTTCGGCTTCGGCTGGCGCGTGAGTCTCGTGGCCGAAACGCTCGGCGCATCGAGCGGCGTCGGTTATCGCCTGCGGCAGGCGTCCGACTTGATCCAGATGGATCAGGTCTTTGCCTGGACGATCGCGCAGGTCGCCATGATGCTGGTGATCGAGATCGGCCTCCTGCAACCACTGGAACGCTATCTGTTCCGCTGGCGGCGCGACGTGCGGACGTAAGTGCGGCGGCGATGGGAGCGCGGGGTACGCAAGATCGACCGCTCGTGCGTCGATGCGTCGAGCCAGGCTGCGCGCCTTTGCCCCGGCCGGCCGGTCAATAAACGGACTCGCCCTTGCCGACGCCCATGCCATAAGCTTGCAGCGAGTTCACATTCTCAGACCGCGAGGACGACGATGAAGCGGCGTGACCTGCTGGCCCTTGGACTGGCATCGTTTGCGGCGAGCGCGCTGACGCCGCGCTTCGCCATGGCGCAGGGCAAATATCCGGAGCGTCCGATCAAGCTGATGGTGGCCTTCTCCGCCGGCGGCGTGAACGACGTCGTCGCGCGCCAATGGGCCGAGCGGGTGAAGCTGCTGCTCGGGACGGTCTATGTGGAAAACCAGGGCGGCGGCAGCGGCACGATCGCGACCGGCGAAGTCGCACGCGCGCTGCCCGACGGTTATACGATCCTGCTGGGCAGCACCAGCACGATGGTGCTCAACCCGATGACCATGGCAAAGGTGCCGTATGAGCCCGCCCGGGACTTCGTACCCATCGCCGTCCTCGCCGTCTCCACCACCTCCATCGTGGTGCACGAATCCCTGCCGGTGAAGACGTTGAAGGAGCTCATCGCCTACGCCAAAGCCAATCCCGGCAAGCTGTCCTACGGTTCCGCGGGCTCCGGCACGATGAGCAACCTGTCCGGAGAACTGTTCAAGCAGCTCACCGGCCTCAACGATCTGGTTCACATCCCGTACAAGGGCGCCGGCCCGGGCATCACCGATCTCGTCAGCGGGCACATCCCAATGATGAGCCCGAACGTGACGGCGCAGATCCTCGAGCTACATCGCGCCGGCAAGATCCGCATTCTTGCGGTGAACGCGACGGAACGCCTCTCGGCGGCGCCCGATATTCCGACCGCCATCGAGGAAGGCGTTCCGGGCATGATCGGCCTTCTGTTCCTCGGCCTGTTCGCGCCCGCTGCCACACCCAAGCCCATCGTCGATCGCATCGCCGCGGCCTCGCGCGCGGTGATGGCTGACGCCGAGTTTCAAAAGGTGCTGATCGCGCAGGGCCTGGAAGCGATCCCCGATTCCGATTCCGAAAAGGCCAAACTCTTCATGGACGAGGAGATTGCGCGCTGGGCACCGGTGGTGAAGGCCTCGGGATTCAAGGTGGAATAGCCGCGCGACATGCTGATGATGCATTCACGGCGCAGCAGATGATCGGTCCCGGGCGCGTCAACGGCCGCCCTTGATCCCCGGATATTTCTGCTTCTTGAGCAGGCGCGCGAGATGCGCGGCGTTGGACGCCAACAGCGGTGTCCAGCCGGCCACGGCCTTCGGAGGCTTCCAAAAGTCCTTGTATTCCTTTCCCCCCATCGCCTCCCCGACCCAGTAGGTCACGCCGCCGGCCGGAATGGTGAATCCGACTTCGGTGAGAGCCTGGAACAGCTCGGCCGCAGTGTGATGTGCGCCGTCCTCATTGCCGACGACAACCGCGAGCGCGACCTTCCCGTAGGATGGCATGCGCCCCCTGGCGTCAGTCTCGCTGAGAAATGCATCCATGCGCTCCAGCACGCGCTTGGCGACGCTCGATGGTTGGCCAAGCCAAATCGGCGTCCCGATCACGACGATATCGGCTTCGACGACGCGCTTGCGCAGCACAGGCCAAGCGTCGCCTTCGCCTTCGTCCGATTTGACGCCGGGTTTGATATCGTGATCGACCGCGCGGATGATATCGCCCTTGGCGCCATGCTTTGCGAGGGCATCGAGCAATTGCTGCAGAAGGACGTCGGTCGACGATTTCTCGCGCCCGCCGGCACTTTTAAGGCTGCAGTTGAAGGCCAGAACCTTTAGCGCAGGGGCCGGCATGGATTATCTTCTCCCAGATCTCGCGTACGAAAACTGGGATGAGCCCCTCGAGTTCCAGGCGGTACCTCCGATTTGCGCCGGCGTAATCGGCCTCGGGCCGTGAGGGGCGCCGCGCCCGTCCTCAAGACACGCGGCCGGCGAGGCGCTCCTCGGCCAGACGGTGGAGGGCACCCCGGTCGACCTTGTTGGTCGACGCCAACGGCAGTTCCTCGGTGAACCACACAAAGCGCGGATGCGCATAGGCCGGAGCATTGGCCAGCGCGAAGCGCTTGATCTCGCCTTCGCTCGGGCTGCGCCCCGGCTTCGGCACCACGAACGCGACCGGCTTTTGTCCCTTGATCTCGTCGTCGATCGGCACGACAGCGGCCTGGGCGATATCGGGGTGGCGTTCCAGCATGCGCTCGACGTCGGCGGGATAGATGTTCTCGCCGCCCGATACGAACATGTCGTCGGTGCGACCGACGAAGTAATGAAATCCCTCTTCGTCGCGCCGGAACACGTCGCCGGTGACGTAGAAGCCGTCCGTCGTGAACGGCGGTTTCACGTCCGGCCGGTTGTAATAGCCGTTCATGACGGCCGGGCATTTCATTTCGAGCACGCCCTGACCGGCTTCACGATTGTCGCCGTCGACCAACCGCAGTTCGACCTTGGGATGGGGATAGCCGACCGACATCTCGGGTTGCGGCAGTCCTTTTGGATGCGGACCGAAAACGACGGGGCCGGCTTCGGTGGTGCCGTAGGCATTGGTGACCGACGCCTGCGGCAAGGCGTGGCGGATTGCCTCCATCAAGCTGTGGCTGACCGGCGCCGAGCCCATGCGGATGAATTCCACGCTCGAGAGATTGGTGCGCGCGAGCAGGTCGTGTTCGCGCAGCATCATGGCGATCATCGGCGGCACCGCGGTGAGCCAGGTGCAGCGATAGCTTTCGATCGCTTCGATATAGGCGCGCGCGGTGAACTGCGGCAGTAGCACGATGGTGGCATGGGCGGCACAGGCGAGCATTGAGAGCGCCAGCGCATTCATGTGATAGAGCGGCGCGGCGATGAGATAGCGATGGCGCTCGAGATCCGGCGCCAGCCGCGTCTCCACCACCCAGATATGGCTCTGGTGGGAGAGCACGACGCCCTTCGGCGTGCCGGTCGAGCCCGACGTGTACAGGAACATCGCGGGCTCGCGATCATGCGGCACGATGGGCTCGAAGCTCCCGGGGTCGAGGAAACGATCGAAACCGTCAGGTCCATCGCCGCCGAAATGAACCGACGGCAAGTCGGATGGAACGTCCGGACAGCGCGGCATATCGCAGAACACCAGCTTCGCGCCGGCATCGCCGAGGATGAAATGGATGGTGTGGCGGGGGAACTTGAAATTCACCGGCACCGCAACCAGGCCCGCGCGCATGGTGCCGAAATAGGCGGCGAGGTAATCGGCGCGATTGGCCGAGAGGATGGCAACGCGATCGCCATGTGCGAGGCCGCGCCTGATCAGCGCGCGGGCGACGCCGTTCGCCATGGCGTCGAGCCGCGCGTAGCTGAACTCGCGCGGGACCTTCTCGCCACCGAGATCGATGATTGCGACCTTGCTCAGGTCGCGGTCGCGTCGGATGAGATCGCCGAGGTTGGTGAAGTCGGGCATGGGCAACTTGTATCTCGGATGTGGTGCCGCGCGTGCGCCTCAGCGCACGAAGCGATGCCTGAGCAGACTGCGCAAGTTCGCGCGGCCGCGGTTGTGCTGCACCGCCCCCGGGACACGCATCCGTCACGCTTTCGGCGGCGCGGTGTAATACGTGCCGCGGCCGCTGGCGAGCAGCTTTCCCTCCGCGTCGAACACGCGCGCCTCCGAGGTCGAGAACTGGCTCCCCATGCGCACGATCTTGCCGCGTATGGTGAGATCGCCCGGCATCGCCACGGCATGATAATCGATGCGCAGGTCGATGGTCGGCACGCCCCGGCCGGTCTTCGACACCATGGCCCAGTCGGCACCGAGATCGACCAGCGTCGCCAGCACGCCGCCATGGGTATAGCGCCGGTCGGGGTTGACCACCCATTCCTCCCGCCACGTCGCGGTCAATTCAATGCCATCGTCGTGCAGGGCGATGACCTTCAGGCCGAGCCATTGATGGTAGGGCGCGCGGGTGACGAGCTGTTGCACGCGCTCGATCGTGATTTCCTCTGCCATTAGTAACTCCCACCTGCGATGTCCGGCCGGCCAGGCCTTGCATCCCGCCAACATGAGTGCATCGATGATGCGCCGTGCGCCAGCAGGCCATGCCGCGGACACCCGACCACCCGCCCGCGCGGACGACAGCGATGCGCCGACCCAGTGAAGGTTGTCACGGCGCGACCACGACCTTGCCGATGACCTCGCGGTCCTGGATCAGCCGCAGCCCCTCGCGTGCTTCCTCGAGCGGCAGCACCTTGTCGATCACCGGCCGCATCTTGCCTTCGGCGATGAGCTTCATCAGCGCTTGCAGATCGTCGTCATAGAAGCTGTTCGAGCCGATGATGTTGAGCTCGAAGCTCCACACGTAGCGCAAGTCCTCCTTGGGGTCATACCCGGCGGTGGCGCCGCAGACCAGGAGCTTGCCGCCGCGCTTGAGGCAGCGCAACGACGGGTGCCAGGTGTCCCCGCCGGTGAAGTTGACCACGACGTCCACGCCGCCCTCATAGCTGCGCCGCTGCGGCTTGCCGTATTTCTCCACCGCCCATTTCGAGAAATCGACGTCCTTGATGTTGATGACTTCGTCAGCGCCGAGCTCCTTGAGTTTCTCCACCTTCTCCTGGCTCGAGGTGCAGGCGATCACCTCGGCGCCGAGATGCCGGGCGAGAATGACGCAGCCCGTGCCGACGCCGCCGCTGGCGCCCAGAATGAGCACGCGGTCGCCCTTCTTGACGGTGTTGTGGGTGATCAGCATGCGGTGCGCCGTGCCGTAGGCTACCGGCAGCGCCGCAGCCTCCTCGAAGCTGACGCCCGCGGGCATGGCGACCAGCTGGTCGGCCGCGACCAGGCAGTATTCCGCCATGCCGCCGTCGAGCATCTCACCCATCAGGCCTTTCTTCTTGTTGAGCGGGTTGACCAGCACGCGGTCGCCGACCGCCCAGCCGGTGACGCCGGCACCGACCTCGGTGATCTCGCCCGCCATGTCGAGGCCGATCACCACCGGCAGCGGTACCTTGATCCCCGGCATGCCGCGCACCGTGAACACGTCGTGGTAGTTGAACGAGGACGCCCCCACCCGGATGACCACGTGCCCCGCGACCGCAGCGGGGACGGGATGGTCGCTCACGACCTGCAGCTCTTCGAGCCCGCCGTGCTTGCGCAGAAGGAGGGCTTTCATGGTCTTGTTGCCGTTCACCGTTCCATCCTTCGCCATCTGGATTGTGGTCCGATGCCGGTCTAAGTAGCTTAGGCCAGGATCGCTAACAACCTCCGCCAACAACCTGTTGCCGCCGCCCGGAGCGCCTCGATGCAGGAGAATTTCCGTCAGTTCCTCGACCGCTTGCGGCAGACCGGCGAGCTCGTCGACCTGCATCAGCCCGTGGACATCCGCCATATCGCGACGCTGGTCGATCAGGCCGACACCGCGCTCTATTTCCACAAAGTGATCGGGTACGAGCTGCCGGTGGTCTCCGGCATCATCCGCTCGCGCGAGCGCGCCATGATGGCGCTCGGCTGCGACACCTACCGCGAGATCGAGGACAAGCTCAAACAGGCGATCGACCATCCGATCCCGCCGAAATATGTGAAGACCTCGCCCACGCGCGAGATCGTCCTTACGGGCGACGACGTCGATCTCTACAAGCTGCCGATACCGATGTCGTCGATCTTCGACGGCGGCCCGATGATCACCGCCGGCGTGGTGATCACGCGCGACCCCGAGCTTGGCATCAACAGTGGCATCTACCGCTTCATCGTGAAGGAAAAGAGCCTCACCGGCATCGACATCGTCACCCCCAACAACATGCGGATGTTTGCCCAGCGTGCCTACGAGCAGGGCCGTCCGCTGCCGATCTCGATCAGCATCGGCACGCATCCGATCGAGGTGACGGGTTCCGGCTATCGTGCGCCGTTGGGCGTGGACGAGATGGCGATCGCGGGCGGATTGCGCGGCGCGCCGGTCGAACTGGCCCCGTGCGAAACCATCGATCTGCCCTACATCGCCGACGCGGAGATCGTGCTGGAAGCGGAAATCCTGCCGACAGGCTGGACCTGGCCGGAGGGACGCTTCGGCGAGTTCACGCGACTGATGGGCGGATTGCACTGGAATCCGCTGGTGCGCATCAAGGCGATCTCCATGCGCAAGGATGCGATCTACTACAATCTGCATATGCCGTGGGAGAACACCTGGCTTGCCGCGCCGACGCGTTATGCCGCGATCCGCCAGGCGCTCAAGACCGCCGGCGTCCAGGTCAAGGACATCAACGTCACGCTCGGCGGCTGCGCGTTCTGGCACGCGGTGATCTCGATCAAGAAGCAGCCGGGCGAAGGCAAGAATGCGCTGCTCGCGGCGCTCTCGGTCATGGATCTCAAGCACGTGGTCGTGGTCGACGACGACATCGACGTGTTCGACCCGACCGAGGTCGAGTGGGCGATCGCCACCCGCGTGCAGGGCGACAAGGACGTGATGATCGTGGGCAACGCGCGCGCCAAGCCGCTCGATCCGAGCCTGCCGCAGGGCTACGGCGTCGTGCCGACGGGTGCCAAGGTCGGAATCGATGCCACCATCCCCGAAGGTATTCCGCACGAGTATTATGAACGCATCACTTATGCCTATGCCGACCGGGCCAAGATCGCGGACTACGTCAACGGCAAAGCGGATGAGGCCGGGCTCGCCGGTGACGATCTCGAGGTCGCGGCCTTGGCGGAGAAAATCCTGGAGACGATCGCCAAGACACCGCTCTATTACACCGATATCGCGGAGCGGTTCTCGTCGTATGACTTCCACACCGTGGCGCGCGCGCTGGGCCACCTGCACGCGAGCGAGAAGCTCTGGCAGGACCCGCGCGGGCGCATGTGCGTGCGCGGCTCGGAGTTCGCAGCCAAGCCGCCGCGGCGCTGAGCGGCGCGGGCGACCCGGCTCCCCCAATGGGCAATACGGTGGCCCCAGGGGGGGACGCAGCCAGATGGCGGTGCGGTGCTACCTTCTGCCTGGGCCCTCCGGCCTTCGGGCGAGCGATCCGAACGATTGCCTATAATTTAGGCTGACGCCTAATCTCGTAGCAGTCGGGTTCCGCGCAGCGCGCGAACTCGCTCAAAGATTGTGAGATCAGTCAGATCGGGCAACGGCTTACCATCCGGCCGCAGCTTGGCACGCCGCTTGCGATTCCGCCGCTGCGGACGGCTCTGAGCCGTCTGTTGCGCGTCAACAGAAGGACATCGCAATGCACACATCGATTGGCGCGGTCGCCAAGCGACCGTTCGGCCGCCGCCTGCTTGCCGCTACGGCGGGATTGGCGCTCGGCCTGGCGGCGGCACTTCCCGCCAAGGCCCAAGACACGATCAAGGTCGGCATCCTTCATTCGCTCTCCGGCACCATGGCGATCAGCGAGACCACGCTGAAGGACGTCATGCTCATGTTGATCGACGAGCAGAACAAGAAGGGCGGCCTGCTCGGCAAGAAGCTCGAGGCTGTCGTGGTCGACCCGGCTTCGAACTGGCCGCTGTTCGCGGAAAAGGCGCGCGAGCTCATCACCAAGGACAAGGTCTCGGTCGTGTTCGGGTGCTGGACCTCGGTGTCGCGAAAGTCCGTCTTGCCGGTGTTCAAGGAGCTCGACAGCATCCTGTTCTATCCCGTGCAATATGAAGGCGAGGAGAGCGAGCGCAACGTGTTCTACACCGGCGCTGCTCCCAACCAGCAGGCGATCCCGGCCGTCGATTATCTGATGTCGAAAGACGGCGGCGAGGCCAAGCGCTGGGTGCTGGCGGGCACCGATTACGTCTATCCGCGCACCACCAACAAGATCCTCGAAGCCTATCTCAAGCAGAAGGGCGTCGCGGACTCGGATATCATGATCAACTACACGCCGTTCGGACACTCCGACTGGCAGACCATCGTTTCCGACATCAAGAAGTTCGGTTCGGCCGGCAAGAAGACTGCGGTCGTCTCGACCATCAACGGCGACGCCAACGTGCCGTTCTACAAGGAACTCGGCAATCAGGGCGTCAAGGCCACCGACATTCCCGTGGTCGCCTTCTCCGTCGGCGAGGAAGAGCTCGCCGGCATCGACACCAAGCCGCTGCTCGGACACCTGGCGGCCTGGAACTACTTCCAGTCCATCAAGACGCCGATCAACGACAAGTTCATCGCCGACTGGAAAACCTTCATCAAGAATCCGAAGCGCGTCACCAACGATCCGATGGAAGCCCATGTCATCGGCTTCGCCATGTGGGTGAAGGCGGTGGAAAAGGTGAAGTCGACCGAGCCGGACAAGGTGATCGACGCGCTGCCCGGCATTGAGGCCCCGAACCTGACCGGCGGCATGTCCAAGATGCTGCCAAACCACCACATCACCAAGCCGGTATTCATCGGCGAAGTGCGTGGCGACGGTCAGTTCGACGTGGTGTGGAAGACACCGGGACTGGTTCCGGGCGACGCCTGGTCCGATTTCCTGCCGGGCTCGAAGGACCTCGAGGCCGACTGGGTCACCCTCAAGTGCGGCAACTACAATACCGCCACCAAGAAATGCGGTGGTGCGTCGTAGCGATCGACGTTTAGCAAGCGTGTAGCGTTGCGTTGGTAGCAAGAATTGAGGCGGCCCAACCCGTGGACTTCGGGCCGCCTCGCCCTGCCGGGACAATCAGAATGCTTGCCTTCGGGGATCGCTTCATCGCGCTCGTGTTCGCGATTGGCGTGCTCGTATCTGGTGTGCTCGCCGCCCTGACGACAGGCGCGCAAGCCGGGCCATACGAGGATGCGCTGTCTCGCTTCAGCGCCGACAGCTTCGATCAGACGATCGAGGGTATCAACGAGGTCGTCGCCAGCGGCAACGCGCTCGCCGCGCCTGTCATCACCGCCCTGCAGGAGGGGCGGCTTCTGTTCAGCGCGGAAAGCAAGCGTGTTTTCATTCGCGAGCAGCCCGATCAGTTGATCGACGCTGCCACCGGCCAACCGGCCGCCGGCCCCGCCCCGGCCGACCTCGCGCCGGTGCGGCTCAACAACCGGTTGCGGCGGATCGTGGAAGCGGCGCTCGGTGGCCTGACGCTGATGGCACCGGATCCGGGCAAACGCCTGGAAGCGGCGCAGGCGGTGCTCAGGTCCAAGGATGCAAACGCGCTTCCAGCGCTCGACCAGGCCATTGCCAAGGAAACCGACGCCAGGGTGAAACCGGCCTTGATCGAGGCGCGAGCGGCGGTCGTGCTCTACCTCGACAGCGCATCCGATGCCGACAAGATGGATGCCATCGACCTGATCCGCGAGCGTGGCGACCAGGAGGCGCTGTCGCTGCTCGGCGGATTGCCGGCGAACGCGTCTGCGCCGGTCAAGAAGGCGGCGGCCGATGCTATCGCCTCGATCCAGAGCAGTCTGGCGATCTGGACCGCGGTGCAGAACACCTGGTACGGCCTCTCGCTCGGTTCGGTCCTTCTGCTCGCCGCGATCGGGCTCGCCATTACCTTCGGCGTGATGGGCGTGATCAACATGGCGCATGGCGAGATGGTCATGCTCGGCGCCTATACCACCTACGTGGTGCAGGAGGTGATCCGCGCCCACAACCCCGCGCTGTTCGACTATTCGCTCGCCTTCGCCATCCCGCTCGCCTTTCTGTTCGCCGGATTCGTCGGCATCCTGATCGAGCGCGGCGTCATCCGCTTTCTCTACGGCCGGCCGCTGGAGACACTGCTGGCCACCTGGGGGCTGTCGCTGATCATCCAGCAGGCGGTGCGCACCGCCTTTGGTCCGACCAACAAGGATGTCGGCAACCCCTCGTGGATGAGCGGATCGTTCGATCTCGGCCACATCACCATCACCTACAACCGCCTTTGGATCATCGTGTTCACGCTGCTGATCTTCGTCGGCCTACTCGCCTTGTTGCGTTACACGCGCTTCGGCCTGGAGATGCGCGCGGTCACGCAGAACCGCGCCATGGCGGCGTCCATGGGCATCAAGACCAGCCGCATCGACGCGCTGACATTCGGACTAGGCTCCGGCATCGCGGGCCTCGCCGGCGTGGCCTTGTCGCAGATCGACAATGTCAGCCCCAATCTCGGCCAGGGCTACATCATCGACTCCTTCATGGTGGTGGTGTTCGGCGGTGTCGGCAATCTGTGGGGCACGCTGGTCGGCGCCTTCACCCTCGGCATCGCCAACAAGTTCCTCGAACCCTATGCCGGCGCGGTGCTCGCCAAGATCGCCATCCTGGTGCTGATCATCCTGTTCATCCAAAAGCGCCCGCGCGGACTGTTCGCCTTGAAGGGCAGGGCGGTGGAGGCATGATCACTGGGCTCGTCGCGCGCTCGCTCGATCGTGGCGCCATCGTCTTCCTCGTCATCCTGGCCGTCATCGGCATTCTAGTGCCGGTGCTCAACCTGATGCTGCCGGTGACGTCGCCGTTTCATCTGTCATCGTATTTCGTGGCGCTGTTCGGCAAGTATCTTTGCTTTGCGTTGCTGGCGCTGTCGATCGACCTGATCTGGGGCTATGCCGGGATTCTCTCGCTCGGGCAGGGTGCCTTCTTTGCGCTCGGCGGCTACGCCATGGGCATGTACCTGATGCGTCAGATCGGCACGCGCGGTGTCTACGCCAACCCGGTCCTGCCGGACTTCATGGTGTTCCTGAATTGGCCGGAACTGCCGATCTATTGGTACGGCTTCCAGCATTTCGCCTACGCCGCCTTCATGGTGCTGTTCGTTCCAGGCCTGCTCGCCTTCGTGTTCGGCTGGTTCGCGTTTCGCAGCCGCGTCACCGGAGTCTACCTGTCGATCATCACCCAGGCTCTGACCTTCGCGCTGATGCTCGGCTTCTTTCGCAACAATTTCGGCTTCGGCGGCAATAACGGCCTCACCGACTTCAAGGACATCCTCGGCTTCAACGTGCAGGCGCCGTGGACCCGGGCGGCGCTATTCATGGCGTCGGCGTTCGCGCTCATCGTCGGGTTCGTCATCTGCCGCGTCATCGTGAGTTCGAAATTCGGCAAGGTCCTGGTCGCCATCCGCGATGCCGAGGCGCGCACACGCTTCCTGGGCTACCGGGTGGAGGCTTATAAGCTGTTCGTTTTCACGTTGTCCGCCTGCATGGCGGGGGTCGCCGGCGCGCTCTATGTGCCGCAGGTCGGCATCATCAATCCGAGCGAGTTCTCGCCCGGGAACTCGATCGAGGCGGTGATCTGGGTCGCGGTCGGCGGGCGTGGCACGCTGACCGGGGCCGTGCTGGGCGCCGTCCTGGTGAACTACGGCAAGACCTATTTCACCAGCGGCTTTCTCGCGCCCTATTGGCTCTTCCTGCTCGGCGGTCTTTTCGTCGCCGTGACCTTGCTGCTGCCGCGGGGCATCGTCGGCACGATCCATCATTGGTCGGGGCAATGGCGCGAGCGACGCGCGGCCGCCGGCGCCGCGCCCGAGGCCGTCCGCGCTCCCGACGCGGCGGCGCGCCCGGCGGAGTGACCGATGGACCCTCGCACCACCACCGCGCTGCTCTATCTCGATGGCGTGAGCGTCTCGTTCGACGGCTTTCGCGCGCTCAACAACCTGTCCTTCACCATCGAGCCTGGCGAAATGCGCGCCATCATCGGTCCCAATGGCGCCGGCAAGACCACGATGATGGACGTGGTCACCGGCAAGACCAGGCCGGACACCGGCGACGTCTATTTCGACGGCGCCTACGATCTGTCGCGCCTCGACGAGACCGAGATTGCACTCCTCGGCATCGGCCGCAAATTTCAGAAGCCGACCGTGTTCGACATGCACACCGTCGAGGACAATATCGGCCTCGCGCTCAAGGGCGACCGGCGCGCGCGCAAGACATTGTTCTGGCGCGAGACCGCGGAACAGGCGCTCCGCATCGACCGTATCCTCGAGATCATCCGGTTGTCGGCGGTGCGTCATCGCATTGCCGGCTCGCTCGCGCACGGCCAGAAGCAGTGGCTCGAGATCGGCATGCTGCTGGCGCAGGAGCCCAAGCTGCTGCTCGTGGACGAACCGGTCGCCGGCATGACCGACGCCGAGACGCGCCAGACCGCCGAGCTCCTCAAGGAGATCAACCGCGACCGCACCGTCGTCGTCGTCGAGCACGACATGACCTTCGTGCGCGAGCTCGGCGTGAAGGTCACGTGTCTGCACGAAGGCTCGGTGCTCGCCGAAGGCACCATCGACCAGGTCTCGGAGAACGAGCGCGTGGTCGAGGTCTATCTGGGACGGTGACGCTATGCTGGAAGTGAACGCCATCGATCTGCACTACGGCGCGGCGCAGGCGCTGCGCGGGGTGTCGCTGTCGGCCGAGCCGGGCAAGGTGACCTGCGTGCTCGGCCGTAACGGCGTCGGCAAGACCAGCCTCCTCGATGCGTTGGCCGGCCAGCATCCGATCAGCAAGGGCGCGATCAGCTTCGACGGCGCGGACATCACGCGGCTCAAGCCCAGCGAGCGGGCGCGGCGCGGGATCGCCTACGTGCCTCAGGGCCGCGAAATCTTTCCCCTGCTCACCGTCGAGGAGAACCTCAAGACCGGCTTTGCGCCGCTCAAGCGTGAGAACCGCTCGATCCCTGACGACGTCTTTGCGCTGTTTCCGGTGCTCAACGGTATGCTGCGGCGGCGCGGCGGGGATCTTTCCGGCGGCCAGCAGCAGCAGCTTGCCATCGGCCGGGCGCTGGTCATGCGGCCGCGGCTGCTCTTGCTGGATGAACCGACCGAAGGCATCCAGCCCTCGATCATCAAGGATATCGGCCGTGCCATCTCGTATCTGCGCAATCTGGGACAGATCGCGGTGGTGCTGGTCGAGCAATATCTCGATTTCGCCCGTGAGCTCGGTGACCATTTCGCGGTCATGGACCGCGGTGCGATCGTCTATTCCTGTACCCGTGACACCATGGACGAGGCGGCGCTCAAACGTGCGATGGCGATCTGAGTGCGCGGGGCTGTTGCCGGCGTTGTCCGGATTTGGCTGGCGCAAGCATTGAAGGGGCCCGCGCGCAGGGGCTAGTGTCCCGTTTCCTACGTTCGTATCATCTCGCAGCACCCGCTTTTACGAACGTCGAAAACAAAGAGACACTAGCAAGTCATGATCCTAGTGTGGCTTTGCATTGGACGTTCCTATGAAGGACTCGCGGCCAATACTGACAGGAACGTCAAATGCGCCACACTAGGCTGGGGCCGCAGGCGCAAACGGCGATCGACGACGAAGGACAGGGCGTGAGCACCGCGGCAGCCGAGACAGCCCGCACATTCGCCGCGAACCGCGCCGTCGGACGGATTGCGCTGGCCGTGCAGGCGAGGGCCGGCATGACCCGTCGTGCCCGGGTGCGCGAGGAAGGCTCGTTGCGGGTACGCTTTCCGGGCCCGGCATCCGCGGAGCTCGAGGCGGTCATCGTCAATACCGCCGGGGGCGTGGCTGGCGGTGACCGTTTTGCGCTCGACGTGACCGTCGAGCCCGGCGCGCGGCTGGTCGTTTCGACTGCCGCCGCGGAAAAGGTCTACCGTACACTCGAACCGGACGCGACCATCGACGTGAGGCTTGCCGTGGGTGCGTCTTCCTCGCTCGCCTGGCTGCCGCAGGAGACGATCCTGTTCAACCAAGCGCGGCTCACGCGCACCGTCGACATCGACCTCGCCGAGGATGCGCGGCTGCTGCTGGCGGAGGCGATCGTGTTCGGCCGTTCGGGCATGGGCGAAGCGGTGGACGATGCCGGCGTGTTCGATCGCTGGCGCCTGCACCGGGAGGGCCGCCTCATCCACGTCGAGGCCATGCGGTTCGACGGCGCGGTGGCGGCAAAGCTGGCGCAGCCCGCCATCGCCAAGGGCGGCGTGGCGGTGGCCACCGTGCTGATCGTGCCTGCGGACGAGGCCGTCGCGGATAGCATACGTGGCCTTGACGATCGCTTCCGCGGCGAGGTCGGCGTCTCTGCCTGGGACGGGTTCGCCGTCGTTCGGCTGTGCGCCGTCGACGGTGCTGCGCTGCGCCACGATCTCGTCGCGGTGCTCGTGGCCCTGCGTGGTGGATCGCTGCCGCGGCTATGGCTGAATTGACGTGAAGGCGGGACCTGCTGGCGAACCATGAATCTCACTCCGCGCGAAAAGGACAAGCTGCTCGTTGCCATGGCCGCCATGGTGGCGCGCCGGCGGTTGGAGCGCGGCGTCAAGCTCAATCATCCCGAGGCGGTGGCGCTGATCACCGATTTCATCGTCGAGGGCGCGCGCGACGGCAGGACCGTCGCCGAACTGATGGAGGCGGGCGCGCACGTGGTCACGCGGGCGCAGGTGATGGACGGCATTTCCGAGATGATCGTCGAGATCCAGGTCGAGGCGACGTTTCCGGACGGGACCAAGCTGGTGACGGTGCACGAGCCGATTCGATAAGAGGATGCTGCGTAATTGGAACAGGCAATTCTGACGGCGGAGAGGAGCGAGGCCCGCATGATTCCCGGTGAAATGTTCATAAAGGACGGCGAGATCGAGCTCAATGCCGGCCGCAAAACGGTGACGCTGTCGGTCACCAATACCGGCGACCGTCCGATTCAGGTCGGCTCGCATTATCATTTCTTCGAGACCAATCCGGCGCTGAAATTCGATCGCAAGAAGGCGCGCGGCATGCGCCTCGACATCGCCGCCGGCACCGCCGTGCGCTTCGAGCCGGGCCAGACCCGCGAGGTCACACTGGTGGTGCTCGCCGGCAAGCGCATGATCTACGGGTTTCGCCAGGACGTGATGGGGAAGCTCTGAGCCCCAAGGCCGCGACTGCGAGGACGGACCATGGCCGACACGCCGAGCAGACGGGTGGAAGTCGGTGTCGTCCTCCAGGGCGGCGGCGCGCTCGGGGCCTATGAATGCGGCGCCCTGAACGCGTTGCTCGAGCTGATGGACGAGTTCGCGGCGCAGGGCCACGACATCGTGCTCAAGGCCGTGACCGGCGTATCGATCGGCTCCATCAATGCCGCCTGCGTGGTGGGCGCGAAGACCCGCGCCGACGCGCGCGCGCGGCTCGACGCGCTGTGGGACGATCTGATGCTGGAAGCGCCGCCGTTCTGGATGGCGGCGGCGCAGCGCGACCTCGCCTATTTCGGCCTGCCGGGCTTCTATACCCCGCGGCCGGATTTCTGGACCGCGCCGACCTGGACCTATGTCTACGATACCCGCCCGCTGCTGGCGACGCTCGGACGCCATGTCGACTTTGCTGCGCTCAATGCGAGCCAGACCGTGTTCGTCGTGACAGCGGTCGAGGTCGTGACCGGCGCGCTGCGGCCGTTCTCCAATCGGCCGCTGAAGCACCTGCCTGCGACCAAGATCGAGCCGCGCCATGTGCTGGCGAGCGGCAGCCTGCCGCCGGGATTCCCATGGACCGAAATCGACGGCATGCCTTATTGGGACGGCGGCATCGTCGACAACACCCCGCTCGGCCTCGCCATCGACGCGTTCAGCGCCGATGCGGCGGTCGACCGGATGCTGGTCGTCATGAATCTATATCCGCTGCGCGCCCGTCTGCCGCGCAATCTCGCCGCGGTCGAGGATCGCCTGCACGAGCTCAGCTTCGGCAACCGCCTGCGGCAGGATCATGACATGGCTCGGCGCATCAATGCGCTGGTCGAGACCATTGACGAGCTTGCCACGAAGGTCGCGCCCGATGATCGCGGCGACTGGTTGAACGCCCGTCTCGACGAAGCCGGGCGCTACAAGCTCATCGACGCGATCGTCAACATCGACATGCAGGATCCGGCCGCCACGCTCGTTCCGTCGGCGCAGAATCCGGCCGACGACAAGGACGGAATGCGTGATTTTTCCCCTGACACCGTGCGTCGGCGCCGCCGGGACGGGTTCAAATTCGCCCACGACATTCTGCGGCCGGCGTTCGAGAACCGCTGGCGCATTGCGCGCGAAGAGGTGCCCACAAAATAGCAGCGGGCAAGCCGAAGCTTGCCCGCCGAGCTCAAGGTCCACTCTGATAACAAAAAGCCTTCATGAACTCGGTCAATGTCGATCGTTTGCACAACCAACCAGACGGAGCGTCTCGAGGCGGCTTCTTATTGCCAAGGTGAAACGCTATGAACTGACGTGATGATACTTGAACGGCGCCGGGAATCAATTCGCGCGTGTTCGGATCGGCTGTGGAAAGCGGGTATTACTATGGCGACGAAAATCTCACGCTCGGTCTACGCCGAGATGTTCGGTCCCACCACCGGAGACCGGGTGCGGCTCGCCGACACCGACATCATCATCGAGGTGGAGAAGGATTTCTGCAGTTACGGCGAGGAGGTCAAGTTCGGCGGCGGCAAGGTGATCCGCGACGGCATGGGACAGAGCCAGATCACCAACAGGCAGGGCGCGGTCGATACCGTCATCACCAACGCGCTCATCCTCGATCACTGGGGCATCGTCAAAGCGGATGTCGGCCTGAAGGGCGACCGCATCGCCGCCATCGGCAAGGCCGGCAATCCCGACATCCAGTCCGACGTCACCATCGTCATCGGGCCCGGCACCGAGGTGATCGCGGGCGAAGGCAAGATCCTGACCGCCGGCGGGTTCGACACCCACATCCACTACATCTGTCCGCAGCAGGTGGAGGAGGCGCTGATGTCCGGCGTCACCTCCATGCTCGGGGGCGGCACCGGGCCGGCGCACGGCACCTTCGCTACCACCTGCACGCCGGGGCCGTGGCACATCGGCCGCATGATCCAGGCCGCCGACGGATTGCCGGTCAATCTCGGCTTTGCCGGCAAAGGCAATGCATCCCGCCCGGCGGCGCTGGAGGAGATGGTCAAGGCCGGAGCCTGTGCGCTCAAGCTGCACGAGGACTGGGGCACGACGCCGGCGGCGATCGACTGCTGCCTCTCGGTCGCCGACGATTACGACGTGCAGGTGATGATCCACACCGACACGCTCAACGAATCCGGATTCGTCGAGGACACCATCAAGGCGATCAAGGGCCGTACCATCCACGCCTTCCACACCGAGGGCGCCGGCGGCGGGCACGCCCCGGACATCATCAAGGTCGCCGGCCTCAAGAACGTGCTGCCGTCGTCCACCAATCCGACCCGGCCGTTCACCAGGAACACCATCGACGAGCACCTCGATATGCTGATGGTGTGCCATCATCTCGACCCGTCGATCGCGGAGGACCTGGCATTCGCCGAGAGCCGCATCCGCAAGGAGACCATCGCGGCCGAGGACATCCTGCACGACATCGGCGCGCTGTCGATGATGTCGTCCGACAGCCAGGCCATGGGACGGCTGGGCGAGGTCATCATCCGCACCTGGCAGACCGCCGACAAGATGAAGAAGCAGCGCGGCCGGCTGAAGGAGGAGAAGGGCGACAACGACAACGTGCGCGCCAAGCGCTACATCGCCAAATACACCATCAACCCGGCCATCGCGCACGGAGTCTCGAAGCACATCGGCTCGGTGGAGAAGGGCAAGCTCGCCGACCTCGTGCTGTGGTCGCCCGCGTTCTTCGGCGTGAAGCCCGATTGCATCATCAAGGGCGGCAGCATCGTTGCCGCGCTCATGGGTGATCCCAACGCCTCGATTCCGACGCCGCAGCCCGTGCACTACCGCCCGATGTTCGGCGCGTTCGGCAAGGCGCTCACGGCCTCGTCGGTGGTGTTCGTGTCGAAGGCCGCGCTCAAGACCGGCCTGCGCAACAAGCTCGGTGTCGACAAGCAGTTTCTCGCCGTCGAGAATACCCGTGGCGGCATCTCCAAGAAGAGCATGGTGCACAACGGCGCGACGCCCAAGATCGAGGTCGATGCGGAAACCTACGAGGTGACCGCCGACGGTGAGTTGCTCACCTGCGCGCCTGCCGAGGTGCTGCCGATGGCGCAGCGTTATTTTCTGTTCTGAAGGGATCGATCCGATGCGACGCGCATCCGCGGTGAAGACGGCCGGCAGCTGGGACGCGGCGAGAGCCATCGACCGCGTCGTGCTCGACGCCGATGACCGCCATCGCCGCCGCGTGACGTTGACCGGCGAGGGCGGCATCGCATTCCTGCTCGATCTGCCGCACGCGGCCGCGCTGCGCGACGGCGACGGCCTCGTGCTCGAGGACGGCGCGATCGTGCGCGTTGCCGGCAAGCCCGAGGCGCTGCTCGAAATCACCGCGGCATCCGCGCACGACCTGGCGCGGCTCGCCTGGCACATCGGCAATCGCCATACCGACATGCAGGTGATGGGCGATCGGCTGCGCATCCGGCGCGACCACGTGCTCGAAGACATGCTGCGCGGCTTGGGCGCGCGCATGAGCGCGCTCGAGGCGCCGTTCGACCCCGAGCATGGCGCGTATGGGCATGCCGATCACCACGACCATGATCACGGCCATGGCCACTAAGCGACTGCGCCGCGCGAAGCGGAGCCGGCGCGGCCGTGCTCCGGTCCGGGGCGCCGGCCTTCGCCCGGCCCCTCACCATGAGGTGGAGGTGGCCGTCGCAAGAGGTCCCCTCATCCTGAGGAGCCGCGCGCGGCGCGGCGCGAAGGATGAGGCGCCTGCCACCGGCGACGTGAACGCGGCCGCTCTGTATCGGCTGCTGGCGTGGCTGTCGCCGTCGTATCCGATCGGCGCATTCTCCTATTCGAGCGGCATCGAGTGGGCGGTGGAAGCCGGCGACATTACCGATGCGGACGCGCTGCGGGGGTGGCTCGCGGTGGTGATCGGCGAGGGCGGTGGGTTCTGCGACGCGGTGTTCTTCGTTCACGCGCACCGCGCGGCGATCTCGAACGACGATGCGGCGCTGCGGGCCGTGGCGGAACTGGCCGCGGCGTTTTCGCCGTCGAAGGAGCGGCATCTGGAGACGACCGCGCAGGGCCGCGCCTTCCTGGATACCACCCGCGCGGCATGGCCGACGCCGTCGCTCGATCGGCTGACGGCGGTCTGGGACGGAGCCGTTGCATTGCCGATCGCGGTCGGGGTCGCGAGCGCAGGGCATGGCATTGCGCTCGCGCCCGCGCTGCACGCCTACCTTCACGCCATAACGGCAAACCTGATTTCGACCGGCTTGCGGCTGGTGCCGCTCGGCCAGACTGACGGGCAGCGCGTTCTTGCGGCGCTCGAGCCGGTCGCGACGGCGACCGCCGCGCGCGCGCTCGTCACGTCGCTCGATCAGGTCGGCGGGGCGGCGTTCCGCGCCGATCTCGCCAGCATGCGCCACGAAACCCAATACACACGGCTGTTCAGGTCTTAACTCGGTTGTCATGCCCGCGAATGCGGGCATCCCGTGAACGCAGGACGCGACGTGACTCTGCAGCAGCGATGCTGGCTGGATCGTCCGCTGGCGCGGATGATGGCATCTCAAAAGGGGTATGAATGATGACCAGTTCCCACGGTCCGCTGCGCGTCGGCGTGGGCGGGCCGGTCGGCTCGGGCAAGACCGCGCTGATGGACGCGCTGTGCAAGGCGTTGCGCGGGCGCTACGAGATCGCGGCGATCACCAACGACATCTACACCAAGTGGGACGCCGAATATCTCGTCCGCTCCGGTGCGCTCGCGCCCGAGCGGATTGCCGGTGTCGAGACCGGCGGCTGTCCGCACACCGCCATCCGCGAGGACGCGTCGATCAATCTGGCCGCCGTCGCGGAGATGCAGAAAAAATTCCCGGCGCTTGACCTCGTGCTGATCGAGTCCGGCGGCGACAACCTGGCGGCAACATTCTCGCCCGAACTCGCCGATCTCACACTCTACGTCATCGACGTCGCCGCCGGCGACAAGATCCCGTCCAAGGGCGGTCCCGGCATCACCCGCTCCGACCTCCTGGTGATCAACAAGATCGACCTCGCGCCCCACGTGGGGGCCTCGCTCGAGGTCATGGATCGCGACGCCAGGCGCATGCGCGGCACGCGACCGTTCGTCTTTACCAATCTGCGGGCGGGCGAAGGGGTGGGCGAGATCGCCCGGTTCATCGAGGCCAAGGGCGGGCTCGGTGCGGGCTGAGCCTCGTTCGGCGCGCGGCGTGAGCGTATTTTTTCCGACCGCCACTATAAATTTTGCATAAATATTCCTGAGCCCCATCAGGCCGCGGTCGCCGACAACGGCGCCGCCCGGTGCGGCCTCGCGAATACGTCTCCGCACGACGCGCGCTGGACCGGCGTGTGGTCCAGCGCCGTCACGCCTTGAAGAGGGGGCGCGCTATCTCCCCGCAACCTGACTCCCTGCGTGGGGAAGCTTGGAAACGCAATAGCCGTAAGTGAACACGCGCTGGTCGCCCGTGTACATGTCCTTCGTGCTGGCCCGGCAGGGCTTCATCATCGCTTCGTGGTTCGGCGCCTTGGCGGCCGCCTTGGCTTTGGGGGCAGTTTGGGCGTTGGCGCAGGTGGTCGCCAACGCCAGACCGAGTGCGATCGCCGAGACAGTGAGCAGGTTTTTCATCGTTGAGCCTCCCTAGGCCAGACGACGGTAGGCAGAAGCTGCGGACCGCGCTGGCTGGTTGCAGCGTAAGCCTCATGACGTATTTGTGAAGAGGAAATTGATGCAAAATTTATGTCCTTTTGACACATAATTTACGGTTATGGGGAGCGCTCCAGTGAACGGCAACGGAGGACAGCCGGGACGAGGTCTGCGGACGTCTACTGCACCGCCGGCTTGGCGCCGGGTGCGGCGAGCGTGATGGGATCGCTTTCGCCGACGTCCACCGCGGCGATCTCGCCCGCCGCCTCCAGCACCGGATAGGCGACCGAGCAGATGTGCGAGTGGATGCGCTTGAGGTCGCGCAGCACGTCGAGGTGGAGCGAGGTCGTCTCCTGCGTCTCCGGCTGGCCTTCGCGCAATCGTTCGAAGTGCCGCTCCGCCGCCGCGAGCTCGGCGTTGCGCAGCTCGGTCTTCTCGGCGATCAGCTTGCGCGCCTCGCTCACATTGCGCGACATGAAGACGCTGAGCGCGATGCACAGGCTCTCGACGATCCGCTTGTGGAAGGCCCTGAGCTCCTCCGCGCCCTGTGCTGAGAATTGCAGCTTGCGCTTGATCTTCTTGACCGCGAGCTCGCAAAGGTTCTTGTCGATGATGTCGCCGATGTGCTCGAGATTGATCGCGAACGAGATGATCTCCATGGCGCGGGCGCCTTCCTGCTCGTCGAGGCTGCCGCGCGTCAATTTGATCACGTAAAGCTTGATCGCCTCGTCGAGCTTGTCGACGGCGTTGTCCATGCGCGAGACCTCGCTCGCCAGCGCGCGATCGTTGGTCATCAGCGCCGTCATCACTTGCCGCAGCATCACATCGACGATATCGCCCATGTGCAGCGTCTCGCGCCCCGCATCGGCCAGCGCGAGCGAGGGCGTCTCGAGCGCGCTCTCGTCGAGATAGCGCGGCGCCGCGGGATCGGCGCTCTTCTTGCGCTCCGGAAATATCTTCTCCAGCAGCCAGGCGAGCGGGTCGAGCAGCCCGATGAAAGCGAGCGCCAGCGCGACGTTGAAGGCGACATGGAATTCCGCCGTCATTTTCGCCACGTGGGGCTGAAATGCGAGAAAGGCCCCGGCCAGGGCGGGCAGGAACGGTGCGACCAGAACGACGCCGATCAGCCGGTTGAGCAGGTTTCCCACTGGCAGCCGGTAGCTCGCCATATCACCGCGGCGTCGGCCCTCGATCAACGGATTGATCGCACTGCCGAGATTGGCGCCGAGCACAAGTGCGAGCGCGGCGGCGGGCGTGATGAATTGCGAGTAAGCGAGCGACATGATCAGGAGCACGATGGCGACGCTCGAATGCGCGGCCCAGGTCAGAGCGGCCGCGAGCACGATGCACAGCACCGGATCGCCGGTGATGGCGTTGAGCAGGAGACGTATCTCCGGCGCGTTCTCGGCCGGCGCCAGCGTGTCGAGCAGGATGTGCAGCGCGAGCAGCATCAGGCCGAGCCCGATCGACACCCGTCCGAGATCCTTGATCCAGCTCCGCGCGCCGATGCGGAATCCGACCAGTCCGATGATGAAGAGCACCGGAGCGACGGCGGCGACGTTGAACGACAGCACCTGGACGATGAGGGTCGTTCCGACATTCGCCCCGAGCATGATCGCCAGCGCGGGCACCAGGGCGACCAGGCCTTCGCCCGCAAACGAGGCAGTCATCAGCCCGGTCGCGGTGCTGCTCTGAAGTACCGCGGTGAGCCCCAATCCGGCCGCGAAAGCCGTGAAACGGTTGCCGAGCGCCGTCGACAGCAGATGCCGCAGTTCCGAGCCGAACGCGCGCAGGATGCCGCTCTGGACCATGTGCAGGCCCCACAGCAGCAAAGCCACTCCACCCATCAAATCGAGAACGACAATCGTGCCCATCGTGACCCATTCGCGGCCGAGACACCGACGGGCAACCCTACAGGTCGATAGGGTGCCTCGAAAGCGGAACCTGCGGCGGAGCTGCCCATGTCAGGCATAGATGTCGAGCGTCTGGGGCCGGTGCAAGCGGCGAAGCCGCAGCATGTGCCGATGTCAGCGTTTCATCCGCCGATCGACAGCTTGAGCACCTGGCGAATCTCCGGGCGGACCGCGCGCATCTTGTCGAAGACGAGCTGCACGTCCTCGGCGCCGACGAAATCCGGTTTCTCCTTGGTGATGCGCTCGTAGTCGGCAACGAAGTCGGCGTCGCTCGCGAGCGCCTGGTAGGCCCGGCGCAGGTCGGCGGCGGCCTCGTCCGGCGCGCCCTTGGGCAGGAAGAACCCGCGCTGGAGCTTGGTGGCGATGTCGTTCATGAGCAGGAGCGCCTCGAATTTCTCGCCCGACGGCATGGCGCCGAAGGCCTGCCGGTAGACCTCGGTGTAGACCGGAATGCCCTGCTTCATCAGCGCCGGGTTGCCGCCGGGCTGGCCGTCGGGTCCGATCACCGCGTAGTGCCATAGCGGCATGCCGATCCCGGTATTGATGATGTTGGGCACCACCTGGCTCTGATAGGCCGGCAGCGAGCTCGAGGTCATGTTGATCTCGTTCTGCTGGAACGCCTTGTTGATGTCGCCGGCCGAGGGGAAGCCGGTGACGGCCTGGTACGGCAAGTTCATCACCTCGAGCGCGAGCCTGATCCGGGTGTCGTGCGACGCGCCGCGGCTGTAACCGCCGAAAAACACCTTCGTCGCCTTGGCGATGTCGGCCGGCTGCTGCAGCCCGGGCGGCGTATCCCTGCGCGCATAGGCGACGGTCCATCCGGTCGCGCCGCCGATCGGCAGGTAGTCCTCCCACATCTTGATCTTGAAGGCGGGGTCGTCGATCAGCGGCGCGGTCGGGCTGATGGTGAAGAAGCCAGCGGTCAACCCGTCGGCGCGTGACTTGATGTTGAGACCCAGCAAGTTCATGGCGTGCAGGCCGCCGGCGCCGGGCGTGTTCTGGATGATGATGGTCGGAGCGCCCGCGATATGTTTCGGCAGGTGGCGCGCCAGGATCCTCGCCTCGGTGTCGATGTTGCCGCCGACCCCGTAGTTGACGATCAGGGTGAGCGTCTTGCCCTTGTAGAACTGGGCCGCCGCCGGCGTGACCGACGGGATCGTGGCGAGTACCCCCAGGGCGGCGGCGACAGCGGCGCTCCACGTCATGACGCACGCCTCCGGTGACAACGTCGTCTTGCAACCACCATGCTGGCGATCTGGCCCACGCTATCACTCCCGCCCGCTGTCGTCCCCGCGCATCCGTTCCGGGGTCGCTAACACCGCGCTCGCCGACATCGTCAGGATTGCACCTCGACCTCGATGTTCAGGTAGTCGTCGACACGCGCGCGCTGTCCCGGATAGAGCACGATGGTCGACGTCTGCTCCTCGATGACCGCCGGCCCTTCGATGCGCGCGCCCGGAGCCAGGTCGCCGCGGCGCCAGACCGGGACGTCGCGGGCGTCGGTCGCATTGAAATAGGCCTGCCTGGTCTCGAACGGCGTCTGCGGCCGCGACCCCGCACCAGGATCGAACCTCTTGGTCGCGGGTTTCGGGATGCGACCGATCGCCGTGACCTGGAAATTGACGATCTCCACCGCTTCCGCCTGCGCCATGTGGCCGTAACGGCGTTGATGCGCATCGTGGAAGCGCTTGCACCAGATCGTCCAGGTCGTGCGGCCCCTGCAGGCTCGGCACAAGCACCGCCACTTCGTAGGACTGGCCGCGGTAGCGCATGCCCGCGTGCCGTACCGTCTGCAGATGCTCGCGCGGGATTTGCTCTTGCACCAGGTCCTGCAACGCGTCCGCTTCCATCGCGGCAAAGATCGCGTCGAGGTCGGCGGCGGTCGTCCCGTCCACCGGCGTGATGCGGGTCAGGCTGCGCTGCTGGTGCACGTCGGTCACCAGCATGCCGTGGGCGCTGAAGGTGCCGGGGTCGCGCGGAATGAGAATGCGGCTGATGCCGAGCTCGGCGGCGATCAGCCCGGCGATGGTCGGGCCCATGCCGCCGAACGGCACCAGCGTGAACTCGCGCGGATCGTAGCCGCGTTCCACCGTGATGGTGCGCATCGCCACCATCACATTGGTGGCGAGCACGCGCAGGATCCCCCACGCCGCCTCGATCGGAGTAATTCCGAGCGGGTTCGCCACGCGGCTGGCCACCGCCTCGTGCGCTTTCGCGCTCGCAATCGGCATCGCGCCCGCGAGCAGCGCGGTCGGATTGAGATGGCCGAGCAGGACGAGCGCGTCGGTCAGCGTCGGTTCGCTGCCGCCGCGGTCGTAGCACGCCGGGCCGGGAAGGGCGCCCGCGCTCTGCGGACCGACCTTGAGGACGTGGCCCAGTTGCACCGAGGCGATGCTGCCGCCGCCGGCGCCGATGGTTTCGATGTCGACGGTGTGCGTGCGCAGCGGATGCCGCGCCACCGTCACCTCCGACTTGAACAGCGGCCGGCCCGGCAGCACCGCCATGTCGGAGCTGGTCCCGCCGGTGTCGAAGGTGATGAGATTGTCGATGCCCTTGACGTCGCCGAGGTGGCGGCCGCCGATGACGCCGGCCACCGGTCCCGACATCACGGTCTGGATCGGCGTGCGCGCCAGCATGCGGGCGCTCGCCGCACCGCCGTCGGATTTCATCATCAGCGCGCGGGAGCGCGGAAAGCGCCGGCGCGACAGCTCGTCCAGCGTCCGCAGGTAGCGCGAGACCGGCGGACCGATATAGGCGTTGGCCACGGTCGACGCCGTGCGCTCGTATTCGCGCCATTCCGGATTGACCTCGTGCGACAGCGATACGTAGAGGTCGGGCGCGATCGTGCGAATGATCTCGGCCGCTGCCTGCTCGTGGGCGGGGTTGGCGTAGGCGAACAGGAAGCACACCGCCACCGCTTCGACACCGTCGGCCACGAGCTTGCGCACGGCGCCGGCGACGTCCTCCGCCAGCAATGGTTCGATGACCTCGCCCTGGGACCCGATGCGCTCGCCGATCTCGAAGATGCGGTCGCGCGGCAGCAGCATCTTCGGCGCCGGCGCGAAGATGTTGAACACATCCTCGCCGCGCCACTGCCGCCCGATCTCGTACACGTCGCGGAAGCCGCGCGTCGTGAGCAGTCCCGTGCGTACGCCCTTGCCTTCGAGCAGCGTGTTGAGCGCGGCGGTCGAGCCATGCAGGATCAATGTCACCGCATCGGCGCCGAAGTCGCGCGCGAGATCCGCGGTGATGGTCTCCATCACGGCGGCGGGCTGCGCCGGGTTGGAGACATATTTGCGCACGGCGACGAGCTCGCCCTGATCTTCGTCGAACGCGGTGACATCGGTAAAGGTCCCGCCGACATCGATGCCGACACGCAATTTCATCGCGCGGTCTTCTCGCCCCGCAGCCGCGCGGTCGCGGCATTGTCGACGGCGAGATCGGCGTCGAGCGCGACCCCGTAATCGTCGCGCGCGGAGGCGCGCGAGACATAGCCGCGCGCCACATCCTCGCGCACCCGGCCGATCTCGCGCTGATGGGGATCGCCCCACCCGCCGCCGCCGGCGAATTCCACCGACAGGAGATCGCCGCGCTGGAGGCGCACGCCAGCCACTTTCGAGGTCAACGCACGTTCCGTGGGACTGCCGGGGTTCAAGACCGCCCGGGAAGCGCGCGCGGGCTTGGCGCCGAAGACGCCGAGGGAGGAGAACTTGAACCGGTCCATGCGCAGATTGACGCTGGTTTCGTCGGCCAGGATGCGCCACTGCCGGCGCACGCCGAGGCCGCCGCGAAAAGTCCCGGGACCGCCCGAATCGCCCGCCAGCTCATAGCGCTCGACGCGCACCGGAAACTCGGTCTCGATGGCTTCCACCGGTGTGTTCATCACGTTGACGACCAGCTCGTCCATGGCGCTTACGCCGTCACCGTCGGGTCGGGCGCCGGTGCCGCCGTTGAGGATCTCATACTGCGAATACCAGCGCCCTGATCTTGGGTGGCGGCCCGCGCTCGACAGCGAGCCGCCGGCGGCGCTGCCCGGCGCCGGCACCCGTCCGGGCACGGCCTGCGCGAGCACGCGCATGATGACCGAGGTCGTGACCTGGCTCGGGCGCACATACATGTTCACCGGCGCGGGAAAGCGCGGGTTGAGCAGCGAGCCTTCCGGCGGATAGGACACGCGCACCGGCCGCGACAGGCCGTCGTTCACCGGCAGGCCCGGAATGAAGATCATCTTCACCAGGCATTCGATGAAGTTGCGGGAGACGCAGGGCCGCAGGTTGATGGGTCCGCGTGCCTGCGCGTCGCTGTCGAGGATGAAGTGCAGCGTGTCGCCCTCGACCCGAAGCGATGCCGAGATGCGATGCGGCTTTGCGAGTTCGACGCCGTCGTCGTCGAGATGGTCGGTCTCCGGGCCGTAGAGGCCGTCGGGCACCTTGGCGATCTCCTTGCGCAGCTCGGCTTCGCAGATGTCCATCCAGCGCCGCCAGCAGGCGAGCACGGTATCGACGCCGTACTTGCCGAACAGCTCCGCGAATTTGCTCAGGCCGTAGGTGTTGGTGTTGACCTGCGCCTTGATGTCGCCCCAGGTCACCTCCGGCGTGCGGGTGTTGGCGCAGATGAGCGCCTCCACGTCGGTATTGATCTCGCCGCGGCGGAGGATCTTGAGCGGCGGGATCAGCAGGCCCTCCTGGAACAGATCGGTGGCGTCGCCGCTGTTGGTGCCGGGGACCTTGCCGCCGAGGTCGGGCTTGTGGGCGATATTGC
This sequence comes from uncultured Alphaproteobacteria bacterium, assembly GCA_963725065.1. Taxonomy (GTDB): domain Bacteria; phylum Pseudomonadota; class Alphaproteobacteria; order Rhizobiales; family Xanthobacteraceae; genus VAZQ01. Next base: position 49,743 of record CAVRXD010000016.1, on the reverse strand, counting down.
CGATGAAGCCGACCAGCCGCTCGGCGGCGAACATCGGCGAAATCACGGTGACGTCGGTCGCGTGGTTCTGGCACGCCTGGTAGGGATGATTGACGATGAAGGCGTCACCCGGCTCGGTCGCATCGCGGAACCGCCGCCGGATCTCGTTCACCTGCGCCGCCAGCGGCCCGATATGGAGCGGCTGCGGAATGCCCTGTGCGACCATGCGCCCGGCGCCGTCGAAGATTGCGAAGGTGAAGTCCTGGCTTTCCTTGATGATGGTCGAATAGCCCGTGCGCAGCATATTGAGCGTGAGCTCGCGCGCGATCTGCAGCGTGGACTGATAGATGACTTCGAGGTCGATGGCGTTCACGGCCGCATTCTCGGGCTCGTCATGCCCGCGAAAGCGGGCATCCAGTAACCACCACTGCAGCAATCGGCTGGAACGTGCATTACACGCTGTACGGCGATTACTGGATCGCCCGCCTGCGCGGGCGATGACAGCGGAGTGGGTCTCCTCGTTCGCATACTCATTTCACCGGATACGCCTTCTCCAGCTGCGCGAAATAGCCCTCCTGCTTGAGCTGGTCGATGATGCTGAGATCGAGATAGTCGTTCACGTTGCGGCTGCCGATGTCGGTCCCGATCGCCTCGAGCTGCTCGAGCACGCTCTTGGCACCTTCGACCGAGGGCGCCGCGTCGCGCGGCATCAGGCGCTTGAAATCGGCGTAGGTCGCCTCGATGACTTTCGGATCGCTGGTCTTGAACTTCTGCGCGATCACCTCCTTTGCCTTCTTCTCGTCGGCGAGCGCGAGGTAGGCGCCCGCGATGTAAGCCTTGACGAAGCGCGTGAGGGTGGCGCGGTTCTGCTTGAGCGTGGCGCTGGTGACGACGACGGAGTCGAAGATCCACGGTGTGTTGGCGGCGGCAAGATCGATCAGCGGGCTGAAGCCGCGCTCCTTGGCCACCGTGATCCCCGGCTCGATCAGCGGGGCGACATCGATGCGTCCGGCCATCAGCGCGGCCAGCCGCTGCGAGCTGCCGCCGATCTGGGAGACGGTGACGTCCTGGCGGGTGAGGCCGAGCTTCTTGAGCAGGATGCCGATGGCGATGTCGGTCTCCGACCCGAAGGTGCTGATGCCGAAGGTCTTGCCCTTGAGGTCGCCCATGCCGACCCCGGCCTTGGTGAACATGGTGATCGGGATGGTGTTGCAGGTGGAGGTCACCAGCCGCAGGTCGGCGCCCTGCTTGTTGGCGAGCACCGCCGGCGCGAGGCCGACATGCATGCCCTGGATTTCGCCTGACAGCAGCACCTGCAGGCCGCGGGTGCCGCCTTCCATGTTGATGACCTCGGCCTTGATCCCTTCCTTCTCGTAGAAGCCGCCGGCCTCTCCCATCCAGACCGGAAAGATGGTCACGACCGGCGCCGAGATGCCGATCTTGAACGGGATCAGCTCGGCCGCCGTGGCGGGCGATGCCGCCCCCAGCGCGAGCGCGAGGCAAGCCACAGTGCTGCGAAACATGCCAATTCGCATGGCGTTCTCCTCCCTGAAGCGGGTGCCCGGTTGGATCGAGCTGTCCGCCCACAATGGGTTAGGAATTGGGATCGCTGCGGTCAACCGCGCGGCGGTTGCGATCGGCCCGCACGTCCTCCTCGATCAGGCTCCAGATGCGATCCTCGATCGCATGGAAACGCGCCTCGCGTTTCAGCGTCAGCCGGCGCGGCCGCTCGATCGCCACCGGGATGATTTCCTTGACGCGTCCCGGCCGGCCGGAGAACACCGCGACGCGGTCGGACAGGTAGATCGCTTCGTCGATCTGGTGGGTCACGAACAGCACGGTCTTCTTGGCCTTCACCCAGATCCGCAGCAGCTCCTCCTGCATCGCCTCGCGGGTCTGCGCGTCGAGCGAGGCGAACGGCTCGTCCATCAGCAGGATCTTCGGGTCCATGACCAGCGCGCGCGCCAGGTTGACGCGCTGCTGCATGCCGCCGGAGAGCTCATAGGGATAATGCTGCTCGAAGCCGGCGAGCCCGACCATCTCGATGAAGTGCGCCGCGCGGTCCCGCGCCTCGCGCGTTTTGACGCCGAGGCATTCCAGTCCGTAGAGCACGTTGCGAAGCACGGTCCGCCACGGCAGCAGCGAGGCGTCCTGGAACACCACCGCGCGATCCGGCCCCGGCTTCGTCACCTCCTTGCCGTCGACCAGAATGCGGCCTGACGTCGCGGCGATCAGCCCGTCCACCACCGAGAGGAACGTGGTCTTGCCGCAGCCGGAAGGTCCCACCACCGAGACGAACTCGCCGTCCATGACCGTCAGGTTCACGCCGCCGAGCGCCAGCAGCCGCGTATTGGTGCGGGGCTGGAAATACTCCAGCCGGATGTCCTGCGCTTCGAGCTTGGGCTGCATCCAGGATAGCGCTCTTTCAGGATGGCGGACGCCAGACGTCGACCCGGCGTTCGATCCGACGCACGATCTCGACCAGCGTCACGCCGATGGCGACGATGGTGAGCACGCCGACGAACACCTTGTCGGTCTGGAAGCGCGAGCCCGCCTGGCTGATCATGGCGCCGACCCCCGCGGCGGAGCCGTAGATCTCGCCGACCACGACGCCGATCATCCCGCGGCCGATGGCGAGGCGCAGGCCCGCAAGCAGGAAAGGGATCGTGCTCGGCAGGATGATGGTCCGGAACAGCCGCCAGTCGCCGGCGCTGAAGCTCGCCGCGACCTTGATCAGGCGCGGGTCGGTGGTGCGGACGGCGGCGTGGGCGTTGATCGCGAGCGGCAGCACCGCGAGCAGAAAGATGATCAGGACCCGGGTGCCGAGCCCGGTGCCGACCCAGATCACGAGCAGCGGCAGGAATGCCACCTGCGGCGTGGCGTTGAGCGCCGCCAGCAGCGGCTCGACCGCGTAGGAGAAGCGCCGGTACCAGCCGGCCGCGAGGCCGAGCGGGATGCCGACGGCGATGGCGAGGGCTAGTCCGAGGACATAGCTCATCCCGCTCCAGGCGAGGTCGCGCCAGATTTCGCCGGTCACGAAGAACATGCGGTAGGCGGCTGCGGCGACCAGGGTCGGCGAGGAGATGAAGATCGGCTTGAGCTGCCAGCGCTCCGCCGATGCGCCCAGCAGCGGGTGCAGCAGGCGTGCCCACCAGCCGCGCTCGAGGCCTTCCCACGCGACCAGGAACAGGATCACCATCAGCGCGCCGAGGATGGCGCGCTCGTGCGCGACGTAGAAGCGCACCGCCGCCGGGACTGGTGCGGCATCGCCGGCTCTCGCCATGGGCTCGGTCACGCTCACGCTGTCGCGTCCGTCATCGTTGCCGTTTCGCCGTCATGATCGGTCAATGCAGGTCCGGCCGCCATCGTTCGAACCGCCGCTCGAACACATCGAGGAACGCCACCACCACGAGTCCGGTGGCCATGAAGATCAGCACGCCGAAAAAGACGACGTCGGTCTGGAACGTATTGCCGGCCTCGGCGATCATGTGGCCGAGCCCCGCCGTCGACGCATAGAGCTCGCCGACGACCACGCCGAGCAGCGCGCGGCCCGCGCCGTATTTCAGCCCGGTGAAGATGAACGGAACGGTGCCCGGCAGGATGATGCTGGAAAAGATCTTGAGCTTCGAAGCGGAGAAGCTGCGCGCCACCCGGATGAAACGCGCTTCGCTCGTCTTCACGCCGGCCTGGGTATTGATGAGGATCGGGATGACGGCGCCGAGGAAGACGACCATGACCTTGGACCAGATGCCGATGCCGAACCAGATCACGATCAGCGGCAGCAGCGTGACCCGCGGCACCGCGTTGAGCGTATCGACGAACGGGCCCAGCATGTATTGCAGGCGCCTGGACAGGCCGACCGCGAGACCGAGCGGGATCGCGACCGCGACCGCGGCGGCGTAACCAAGAATGAATTCTCTTCCGCTGACCGCAAGGTCGTTCCAGAAATCGGCATCGTGGCTCAGCCCCCAGCCGGCCTGCGCGATCTGGCTGGGAGCGGGCAGGAACAGCGGATCCACCAGGCCGCTGCGGCCGAATGCCTCCCACGCCAGCAGCAAGCCGACCAGCGTGCCGGCGCCGATCGCCAGTCGCTCATGTGCGAGATAGAGCCGCGCCAGCGCCGGACGCCGGCGCTCGCCGTAGTGCTCGCCATGTGCAGGAATGGTCATCAGGTACCCGGTGCAGCGATCATAACGTGCCAGCGAGAGTCATCGCTGACCTATCCACTGTCATTGCCGGGCTCGACCCGGCAATCCATCCTCTTCGACAGACAGAGTCTTTTCGATGGATGCCCGGGTCAAGCCCGGGCATGACGACGATAGGGAAGCGAAGGCGAATTGAAGGTCAAGGTCGCTGTCGCCGCGCAATGTGTCCCGGTGGCCTTCGCGTCTGCACGATGTGAAGGGCTTGGCCTTGGCCACAGGTGGCGTGTAGCGTCGGCGCTGTTTTCATGAGGCACCAGCATGAACCAGCGCTTTGATCTGATCGGACGCACCGTCATCATCACCGGCGGCGGCAAGGGAATCGGCAAGGTCTATGTGGAAGAATTCGCCAAGGCCGGCGCCCATGTGGTCGCGGCCGATATCGATGGCGCGGCCGCCAAATCGGTGGCCGAGGCCCTGGTCGCGCAGGGCTTGCAGGTGATCGGTCTTGCCACCGACATTGCGAGCGAGGAATCCACCAATGCGATGGCTTCGGCCGCGCTCGAGGGCTTCGGCGCCATCGACGTGCTTGTCAACAATGCCTCGCTCATGAGCGTGCTTGCGCGGCGGTCCTGGCTCGATATTCCGGTCGAGGAGTGGGACCGGGTCATGGCGGTCAACCTGCGCGGCATGTTCCTGTCCTGCCGCGCGGTGTTTCCCGCCATGAAGGCGCAAGGGCAGGGCAAGATCGTCAACATCTCGTCGTCGCGGGTGTGGGAGGGCACGCCCAACCGGTTGCACTACACCACCTCGAAAGCCGGCGTCATCGGCTTCACCCGGGCGCTGGCGCGCGAGGTCGGCGAGTTCGGTGTCACCGTGAACGCGGTCACTCCCGGCATGACCCAGAGCGAGACGCAGGTGCAGTCGTCATCGGGAAACTATCTTGCCACCCGCGTCGCCGGCCGCGCCATCGAGCGCGTGCAGGTGCCCGCCGACCTCGTCGGCGCGGTCATGTTCCTGTCGTCGGCCGCGAGCGATTTCATGACCGGGCAGACCATCAACGTGGACGGCGGCAAGGCGATGCATTGACGCTGGCGTGGGGCAGGCACCGCGTTGCACCCAGCAACCCCTCACTCCGTCTTCACCAGCCCAACCTTGGCGAGCAGTGGCTCATCCGTCACCCGCAACACTACCGCGTCCTCGTCGGCTACGAGCGCGTGCGGGTGCCAGCACGGCACCGTCATCACGTCGCCGACCGCGAGCGTCTCGTCCGCTCCGCCCTCGATCGTCACCCGCGCCTTGCCGCTGATGACGGAATAGAGGTGATTGACCGTGGTCTTGGCGACCTCGCTGCGCGTGCCCGAAGGCAGCCGCATCAGGTGCAGGCCGATCGTCGGCAGCGCGTCTTTGGCGATCTCCACCGTCTTCGCGCCGGTTCCCGGCCCCAATGCATCGCGCGAAGGAATGCGATGCGCGGAGGGGCCGTTGCTGGTGATGGTCTCGAAGCCGGCGGGATTGGCCTCGAAGAACATCGCCTCCGAATGCTGCACGAACGGCACGTCGAGGAAGTCGATCCAGTAGCTGGTCGCGTCGCTCTCGTTGGCATGGCCGTGCCAGGACCACGACGGCGTCAACACCACGTCGCCCGGCGCCATGTCGACGCGGGCGCCGTCCACGACGGTATAGGTGCCGGGCTTCGCCTCCACGACCAGCCGCAGCGCCGCCGCGGTATGGCGATGCGAGCGCGCCTTCTCGCCCGCCTTCACCATCTGGTAGGCGGCGACGATGTTGCGGCTGCTGGCGTAGACGTTGCCCTCGATCGGGTTGACCATGATCAGGTTGCGCCGCTCCGCTTGCTCGACCGGAACGAACTCGCCGGCCTGGTCGAGCGCCGCCCTGGCGGCCGCGAAGCGCCAGACCGCCGGCTTGAACTTGGGCCGCGGCGCCGGCCACATCGCCGGCTCCGGCCGCGCCCAGCCCGGAGAGAAGCTTAACCGGCCGAGTTCCCCGTAATAGGGCGCGCGGATGTCCTGGTTCATGGCCTTCCTCCTCGCATCGTCTGGTCGGCGTCGGCAGTGGCGTCGTCGCGCTCTTCCTTGCCGGGCAACTCGGCGAGACTAGTACAGTCGCCGGCGCCGCGCACGATGTCGATGACGGCTCGGGCGTCCGCGGGCGGCTCGTTCGCGCGCCAGGCCACGTGTCCGTCGGGGCGCACGAGCACGAGCTGGCGCGCATAGAGTTCGCTCACTGCAGGCACGTCGATGTCGATCATGTCGAGCGGAACGGCGGCCTGCGCTGCTGCGCGCTGCATGCTCTCGGCATCGGGCGCATCCCATCCGAGCCGCAGCAGCACGAATCCGCGTCCGAACAGATCGAGCGTGGAGCGTCCGTCGGGGAGCCACGCGTGCGGCGCACGCGCGCCCGGCCGCGCGGTCTGGACATAGCTCGCGGTCGGAAGCGGCGGCGCCGGCGTGCCGTCGGTGCAGACGATGGGCGAGCTGTCGTAGCGGTAACCGAGGTGGAAGCCGAGCGTGAACCACTCGTGCCGCATCGTCTCGGTGAACCAGCGCCCGTACTCCGCGCGCGCGGCGTCGCCGGCCGGCCCGGCCTGGAAGATCTCGGCGGGCGGCAGGCGCTGGCGGGTGGCGAGCATGCGCCCGAGATTCGAGCTCGCTTCGGTGACGTTGCGCACGGCCACCGGCCGGCGCTCGATTTCGTACGAACGCAGCAGCGCGCTGCCGGCCCAGCCGCGCAGGGTCGCCTCGAGCTTCCAGCCGAGATCGACGGCATCCTGGATGCCGGTGTTCATGCCGAACCCGCCGGTCGGCGACATCAGGTGCGCGGCATCGCCGGCAATGAACACCCGCTGCGTCCCGTAGCTGTCGGCGACGAGCTCGCGCCGCACCCACCGCATCACCGACAGGATCTCGTAGTCGAACGCGCGGCCCACGGCGCGCGTCAGCGCATGGCGGATGTCGGCCTCGGTATGGGTCACCTTGTCGGCGGAGCCGACGATCGACATGCGGAAGCGCTCGCCGCCGTTGATCGCCACGATGGTGAGCCAGGTGCCCTCGGGCCCGACGAAGATGAAACGGTAGGCCCGTCCCTTGTCGTGCAGCGAGGTAAAGTCCGCGCAGCGCAGCATCACGTTGGTGGTGTAGGTCAGCGCGGGGTTGCCGCTCATGGTGATGCCGGCGCGCTCGCGCACCAGGCTGGCGCCGCCGTCGGTGCCGACGAGATAGTCGGCGGCGACGTCGCGGGTCTCGCCGGTGGCGACGTCGCGGACCTGCGTGACGACACCGCCCGCGGTCTCCTCGAACGACGTGAGCTCGGCGCCGTAGCGCAGCCGCACGTGCGGAAAGGTCTCCACGAAGCGCCGCAGGATCGGGTCGAACATGTCCTGCGGCACGCGCTCGCGCTTCTGCGGGCTCTGCGGCGGGCATTGCTCCTGCGCGCGCCCGGGGAAGCGCTCGCGCCCGAGCTCGTAACCGTCGAGCCCGGTGACATAGACGCAGTCCTGGGGATAGTCGCCGGGATAGGGAGCGTCGCGCACCCAGTCCGCGATGCCCCAGCGGCGGCAGAATTCCATGGTGCGCGGGCCGACGATGTCCATCCTCGGCTGCTCGATGGCGCCGTCGGTTTTCTCGATCAGCGTGCAGGCAATGCCGCGCCAGCCGAGTTCGCCGGCGAGTGCGAGCCCTACCGGTCCGGCACCGACGATCAGGACCGGGGTATGCTCGTTCACGCCGGCGTCTCCACGCCCGCGTCGCTCCGGCGGTCAGCGCTCGGTGACATATTTGCGCTCGAGCGCGTCGTAGTCATCCTTGTGCACCAGCCGCTGCCGCTCGGCGAAATCGGCCACCATGCCGATGGCTTCGCCCATATGTCCCTTGCGCCTGAGTTCGCCCAACGCCGCCTGCATGCCCTTGACCGCGGCCTGCAGCGCGACGTTGGCGTAGATCACTCCGGCATAGCCCAGTTCCTTCAGCTTCTCGTTCGGCAATTCCGGCGTGCGCCCGCCCAGCACGATGTTGGCGAGCTGCGGCCACGGCAGGCGGCGGGGGATGTCGGTGATCTGCTCCATGGTGGTGGGCGCCTCGACGAAGGTCACGTCCGCGCCGGCGTCGTGATAGGCGGCCGCGCGCTCGATCGCCGCCTCGAAGCCTTCGGGCGCGATAGCATCGGTGCGCGCGATGATCAGGAGGTCGCGGTCGCGCCGCGTGTCCACCGCGGCCTTCACCTTCGCCACCATCTCGGCCGCCGGGATCACCTCCTTGCCGGCGAAGTGCCCGCAGCGCTTGGGAAAGACCTGGTCCTCGATCTGCAGCGCGTCCGCCCCCGCGCGCTCGAGCAGCTCGACGGTGCGCACCATGTTCAGGGGATTGCCGAAACCGGTGTCGGCATCGACCACGAGCGGCCCCGGAAACGCCGCGCGGATCGCCGCCACGTGCTGCGCGAGCTCGGTCACCGTCACCAGTCCGATATCGGGCACGCCGAGAAAGGTGTTGGCGATGCCGGCGCCGGTGACATAGGCGGCGGTGAAGCCCTGGTCGGCGACGATGCGCGCCGCCAGCGCATTGGCGACACCCGGCAGCAGCAGCGCCGCGCCGGGGCTCAGCATGGTGCGAAACTCGCGGCGGGATACATGGCTTGCCATCGATCGACCACTCCTTTCAGCAGGGCGCACGGTCTGTTCGCGCCCGAGTTGAGCCATTTTCACCCCACGCGGGATGGCCCATTATAGTCGGGGCGGGGGAGATCCGAACATCGTGCAGCATGGCGTCCACCGCCGGCATGCGCACGTCAGGCGCCGGTCACGGCCACCCCGGATCGGATGCGCGGGAGACACGATGGCAAAAATTCCGCTGACCTTCGCCTGCGGCCTCTATGACCGCATGCTCGCGCTCTATACCGGCGAGGTGCAGGCCGAGGGCATCGACCTCGACTTTATCGCCATCGATGATCCTCGGCAGATCTTCGACCGCATGGGGAAGAATCTCGAATTCGACGCCTGCGAGATGTCGAGCTCCGAGGTCATCAGCCGCCACGCCGCCGGCCGCCGCGAGATGGTGGCGCTGCCGGTCTTCCCCTCGCGCGTCTTCCGGCACGGCTTCATCACCGTCAACCGCAAGGCGGTGCGGACGCCGAAGGACCTCGCAGGCAAGCGCATCGGCACCCCGCTCTACACCCAGACCGCGGCGCTGTTCATCCGTGGCCTGCTGCAGGACGAGTACGGGGTCGATCTCTCGGGCGTGCATTGGCTGCAGGGCGCCACCAACAGCGCGGAGTCGCACGGCCATCCGTCGGCGCCGCCGCTGCTCAAGCCGGTGTCGATCGAGCAGAATGCGTCCGGCCGTTCACTCAGCGAGCTGCTGGAGGCCGGTGAGATTCAGGCTATCATCGGCAGCGGCTTGCCGCTGGCGCTGCGCACCAATCCCGACGTGCAGCGGCTGTTCCCGGATTTTCATGCGCGCGAGCTCGACTACTACCGGCGCACGCGCATCTTCCCGATCATGCATCTCGTCGCCATCCGCCGAGACGTCTACGAGCAGCATCCGTTCGTCGCCGCGAGCCTCCACCGGGCGATGACCGCCGCCAAGGACCTCGCGCTCGCCAAGATGCGCGACCTCGGCGCGCTGCGTTACATGCTGCCGGGCCTGCCCGCCGAGCTCGACCAGATCGACGCCACATTCGGCGGTGATCCCTGGCCCTACGGCGTCGAGGCCAACCGGCCCACGCTGGAAGCGCTGGTGCGCTACATGGCCGAGCAGTCGCTGATCAAGGCACCCATTCCGGTCGACGAGCTGTTCGTGCCGGTCTGAGGGGCGGGGCGCGGCACGCCGCATGTTGGCGGGCGCGTCCTTCGCCTGCTAGACCTCTGTTCGGCGTCCACATGTCCCCGATTTCACGAGGCAATATGCGCGGCTTGAAAGTAGCGATTCTGACGGCGGCAACGGCGTGGGCCGTCCCGGCGATGGCCGGCGACGATGCGTTCAAGCAGGCCGTCAACTACGTTTTTTCCGGAAACGTCGAGGGCAAGACCCCTCAATTGGTGACCTCGATCGTCGACGAAAACAGGTGCATCGTCTCGGTCGAGACGCCGGGCAACTCCTGGCTCTACTATTTGAAGGAGATCAGACCGGATTTGATTGTTCTCGACGAGAAGAGTGGCAGGATATCGTTTGAGGGCGATGGCACGATCGTAGAGCATACGTTTGATTTCCTGCCGAAGGTCGATAAGGACAATAAGAATTCCATCATGCTCCGGGGCGAGGCTGAACGCACCAGGGACGCACTCAAGCTGATCTTTACGAAATATTGTTTGCCGAAGCCGGGATGATTGATCCGGCGCTCCTTTTGCGCTGGATCTGCGAACCGTTGGTCAGGTGCGGATGAGTTCCATCGAGCAAGCGATCAAAGAGGCTGTCGATCAGGGGTATCAGCCGAACGTGGAGCGATACCCGGAGATGGAGGGGATTTCGCCCCTGCAGATTGCTATGGCGATGCAGGCCGACGTCTTCATCGACCCTGCATTCTGGAAAGCCCTCGGCAAGAAGCGGGGATGGACCACGGACGACGATTTCAAATATTGGCAGAAGTCGGTCGTGGAATGGGAGGAAAAGTACTGGAAGAAATTCTGGCACCGCTTCATTGACCATTTGGCCGAAGGCAAGGATGCGGAAAGTTTCTTCCAGTCGCTGGATTCGAAAGCCCGGGAACGGCCGGACAGCCACCATTGACGGCGCTGGTGGGAATTCCGAAGTTCGCACCGTTGTGCCGCGAGCGCTCGCGAACTTCGTAATCGGGTCACTAAACCGACCTGGAAAGTCACGGCTCACTCCGGCGGTGTCGGCTCGGCATCCTGCGCTACGTACACGATCGTCAACATGCGCTGGAACAGGACGCAGCGCGACTTCTCCGGCAACTTGTTGAACGCCGCTTCGATGAACGGTTCCGTCAACTCCGCCCCATCGGCCTGCCACAGGTACCTGCAGCATTCCATGAACTTCATTTCGGCGGCGTCGCCGCCGGTTCGCAGCAGCGGCTCGATGCCGTCGATCGAGAGCCCGAAGCCTCGTTGCAGCTCTTCGTCTACATCATCCCTGTCGAACATTGTCCGCTCCTGGCTGAATCAGATCGCGTGACACTGCAGCAGTGCTCCAGAACGATACAGCAATCCTGAATTCAGGCCAGCCGTTGAACTTGATCTCACGGGACGGTCGTCCCAGCGCTGCGGCCTGCATGAACTGCGCCTGTGCAATTGACGACGAGGGGGCAATTGCCAAAATGCTCGCAGCGTCGGTTGCAGGATCGCGAGCGGCGCCTGGAATATAGGCAACGGCCATGGGCAGACAAGCGAGAGCATGGAATGCATGGCTTTGCCTCTTTATCGCTCTCTATGTGCTCCTGGGCGCCGCCCGGTTGCTCCACAACAGCGATTTGCAACGCCTCAGTCCGTTCATTTCAGTGAGCATACTCATGGGCTTTGCCATCGTGCATGGGATTCGTCGCTACGGTTGGAGACACCTTGTTGTCTTTTTCATCGTGACCTTCGTCGTCAGCTGGAGCTACGAGACCGTGAGCATCCTGACCGGATTTCCATTCGGTCACTACGTCTACACCGACAAGCTTGGTCCGAAGCTTTGGCTGGTGCCGTTGCTGATCATGCCGGCCTACTTCTCGATGGGCTACATCGCGTGGACGCTGGGCCATGTTCTCTTGGATCGGTTCGACGACCGGCTGGCGCACGCGGAGGTGGTTCTCGTGCCGGCGCTTGCGAGTTTCGTGATGGTGATGTGGGATCTGTGCATCGATCCGGCGAGCTCGACGATCTCAGGTGCCTGGATCTGGCGTGACGGTGGCGGCTACTTCGGCGTGCCGCTGGTCAACTTTCTCGGCTGGTACCTTTGCGTTTTCACCATCTATCTGGTGTTCGCATTGTATTTGCGTCGCTCGGCCGCGTGGACGGGGGCGGCCCATCTTGGCGAGCGCTCAACCTGGGCATTGCCCGCGGTCATGTATGCGGCCGTCATGCTGCCTCGACTTGATCGAGCCGCTCGCGGGTGGCGCTTCCCTGCAGGTCACCAGCCATGACGGCCATGTCTGGTGGACCGGAGACATCCACACGGCGTCGGCGCTCGTTGCCTTGTTCACGATGCTGTTCGTAACGGTGCTTGCGCTGGTCCGTGTGAGCCGAAGCCCGGCGCTGCATTGAGATGACACCAGCCAGATTTTCGGCGGGTGGCAGTCATCGCGCAAGTGACCCGCGCACGCTCGGCATCGGAGGAGCTGGTCAGCGGCGGCGGGCGCCCGGGAGAATGTCACCGCACACCGTGAAGTGCGTCATACAGGGTGGTTATGACTCTGCGGTAGGAGGAGGCACATCAATAACCCCGCCGGGTGGAGAGACGGTCATGACGATTCCATCGCCTTTGACGCCGCCACTTGTTGCTGACGAAGACGAAGACAAATGGTCGCTTTTGCGTCGGTTGATCCTGGCCATAGCTGCGGAACGGCAGAAAAAGGCGGATGAAGCCGCGAAGGAGTGCCAACCTCGATCGAAAATATCGCCTCGATAGCGTTGCAAGGGTTCGGATGATCCGGCGAGCCATCGCTATCCTGATGGCGTCGGGTCAGGGCCCTCGGACATGCGTCCCGGTTTTTGGCTGGGGAACAGCATATAGAGAGCGCTGCGGAGTTGCCGCGCCGCCCGTGACCGATCGACGACCTATGTCGATACCGAGAACGCCGCGGAGAGCAGGCATCGTTCAATAAAGCCGGCCTCCGCGGACGGGCGCTTGCGCATTCCATCAACACGCAAAGAATGCAGGCCCACAGAGCTTTTTTGGATCCTGACCCCCGGCTCGTTCCGGTTGCGGCCAGCTCGAGGGCTGCAAATTTTCCCCGGCGCTAGACCAAAGTTGCTCGACATATACCCCTTTAAGTTGTATTATTATCATAATACTCGTTTTAAGAAAAAGGAGATTTAGGGCGGAGGGACGCACGCATGGTCACGCGCGAAGAGCACCTTGCCCGGTGTAAGCAGGGGGCAATCGCGAGACTGGACGCCGGCGATGTGACCGGGGCAATCGCTTCGATGATCAGCGACCTCAGGAAGTCGGAAGACCCCCTGTACGATGCGACAGTGTTGAGGGAGCTTCTCGTCGAGGCCCTTGTCCATCGAACCACGCCGGACGAAGTCCGATCCTGGATCAACAGCTTCAACTGATGTGTCATTTCCCCGGGCGGGCATTCGAATGCTGGAACTGCGTGTTCCAGCACTGCTCGCGCGCCGTTGGCACTGGAAGACGCCGTATTGGCAAACCTCTGTCATCCGTCGCGCACGGCAGAAACCGCGTCGGAGAAACCGGGACAACTCGTTATTGATTGCCGACGCGGGATCCTTCCCTTTGTCATGAGCACTGGCGACACGTTCAGACGTACGACCATCCTTTCGCGCCGCGGACGATCGCAACGATCCTCGTCAGGAATACGCCCAGAATCGTTACGATCACGCCCAGTCTGATCTCTTCCGGCTGCAATCGTGCTCCCTCCCATTCCAGGAAAATGGCAAAGGCCAGCCCCCAGACGGCGGCGATCTCGGGATAGAGTTCGCCACGCAGGTTGGCGACCACGCGGTCGTGGCGGAGCATGTCCCGCATCAGGCCGCCGAACGAAGCGGTGAGGACGGCAGCGATCGGACCCCACAGCCAGAGGGGCCTCGCCGACGTGTCCAGCACGACCACGACTCCGACGACGGTGAAGGCGGCAAGCGCGACGGCATCGAATGCCTCGATCGACCGGGAGCCAAGGCGAGCATGCGATTGCAGGTATTTGGCCAGCAGAGGGGCGCGAATGTGCGACACCGTCTTGATGACCACCATCCCGGCTAGCACGGTGGCGAACACGATCAGCAGTGCCTCGGGATTGCGCACGATTCCCAGCGGGTCTCGCTGCAACAGCAGATCGCGCACGACGCCACCACCCAGCGCGGGAAGGGTGGCGAGGATCAGGGCTCCGAACAATGAGTATTGTCCCGCATAGGCGAGTACGACGCCGGAGAAAGCGAACGCGATGGTGCCGATGAAGAGAAGCGCGCGAAACCAGTCGCTGTCGAGGGTCTGGTTGATCAGCACCGGCAGAGCGTACAAAGCGGCGATGCGGCGAAATTCGCCGCTGCGCTGCAGCTCGTCGATGGCTGCGTCGAGACGCGCCAGCATCTGCGGTGTCTGGGTTGCGCGGCTCAGCATGAAATGAATATCGGTGGAGAAGCGTAGCCCATGCTCCTCGATGCGTGCGCCCTGATGGAGGCGCCAAGCCGTGGTCGCCGCGGCGATACGGTCGGCAAGGAAGCCGTCAGTGATGCCCGCGAGGAGGTTCTGCAGATTCTGAGCATCACTTCCTGTGGGTACGATGAAGTCCTCGTTGGTGGGATCCGCAATGAACGCATTGACGCGGCTGTCGGCATAGACGAAGCCGGCGACGACTCCGAGCCGGAACTTTTGTTTCGCGAAACTCTCGAGTATCTCGTCTATCGTCGAGAACGCGTATCGTCTGGCCGCGCCCTTGGGGAGAATCAGGACGTCGGTCTCGCTGCGATACGGCTTCGAGAAGTACGCAAATGCGCTGCGCGCCTCGCTCCTGGTCGCGCCGGCCGCGATATCCGCAGTCCCGGCAGCAAGCGCCTCCAGATGCGCGTTCCAAGCGGTTTCCGGCAGGAGGATTTCCACGCCCAGGATGCGCTCCAATGCGCGCTCGATTTCCACGTCGAAGCCGGTCAGGACCGGAACCCCACGCCTGTAATCCCGGTACTGATAAGGATCCCAGGGATACCAGCCGCCGCGCAGCGGATCTGCGTGCGGGTTTCGCGCGCTCAAGTCCGGCTTTGGAGACACGGCGGTTTGCGCGGCCGCGATGCCGGCCGATGCGAGGCATGCGAGGATGACCGCCGCGAATCGAGCAATCATCCTTGGCCACGAGCTCCCGCAAACGCTGGCACGAAGATGCCGCATGTGAGCAAAATGCGTCGCGTGATTATACCGGCGTCCCTCGGAATATCATTGCGAAAAACCGACTGTTAGTCGCACTCTAGATTAAGCCGACGCTCAAGTGCCGCCTGAGCGTGAATTGAGCCATCGTTACCAATAGTGACTATCGCGCCTGTCGAGCCCTCCATAGTACTCTATGACGGACCAGTGACCTGATTGTACGCGAAGATTGTCGCAGCAGATTCGAAAAACCGTTCACGGCCTCGACAGTGCCACCATGATGCGATGGCGCACCTACACCGACCGGCTGATCGTACTCGCCGTCATCCTGGCGGCGTGGCAGGTCGGTAGCGTTCTCGTCGGCCCCTACTGGCTGAGCTCGCCCTTCGCGGTGGCCGCGCGCTTCACCGCGCAGATCCTCAACGGCGAACTGATCGTGCAGGGCGGCTACACCGTCGAGGAGGCGCTGATCGGCACGGTTATCGGCGGGGCGCCGGCGGTGCTGCTGCCGTTCCTGCTGCGGCGCCACCCGGTGATCGTCGCCATTCTCGATCCCTTCATGGTCGGCGGCTACGGCGCCCCCAAGCTCGCCTTCGCGCCGCTGTTCATTCTCTGGTTCGGCATCGGCATCGAATCCAAGATCGCGCTGGTCGCGAGCGTCGTGTTCTTCATCGTCTATTTCAACACCCTGGCGGGCGTGCGCGCGCTCGATCCGCGGCTGGTGCAGATGGCGCAGATCGCCGGCGCGGGCGAGCGCCATGTCGCGCGCCACATCGTCTTGCCCGCCGCCGTCCCGCATATTCTCGCCGGGTTTCGCATCGCGGTACCCTACGCCATCGGCGGCGCGGTCATTGCCGAGCTGATCTCGTCCAATCGCGGGCTCGGCTATCTGGTGCAGACCGGCGCGATGAACTTCGACACCACCTCGGTGTTCGCCGCGATCCTCGCCGCTACCCTCATCGTCCATGGCGCCAACTGGCTGCTCAACGCCGCCGAGCGGGCGCTGCTGCGCTGGCGGCCGCCGCCGTCGGCCGTGCTCGACACCGGGACCTGAGCATGCGCGACACACCGCTGCTCGAGATCAGGAGCCTGGGCAAGCGTTTTCCCGCCCGCCACGGCCGCGAGCCATCGCCCTGGGTGATCCAAGATCTGTCCTTCTCGGTCGGCGCGGGCGAGTTCCTGACCATCATCGGCCCCTCGGGCGCCGGCAAGTCGACCCTGCTCAACATGATCGCGCAGATCGACACGGCCAGCGCCGGCGAGATCGTGTTCAACGGCGAGACCGTGAATTCGCACGATGCGCGGACGTTGCGGCCGGGCTTCAACCGGCGCATCGGCTATGTCACCCAGGACGACAACCTGCTGCCGTGGCGCACGACCATCGACAACGTGCTGTTTCCGATCGAGGTGCAGGGGCGCCTGAACGAGGCAACCCGCGCGCAGGCCGACGTGCTCGTGCGCGCCGTCGGGCTCGCGGGCTTCGAGCGCTATTATCCGCACGAATTGTCCGGCGGCATGCGCAAGCGCGCGGCGCTCATCCGCACCCTCGCCTACGATCCGCCCGTCATCCTGATGGACGAGCCGTTCGCCGCCGTGGATGCGCAGACCCGCACCCAGCTGCAGGCCGACCTGCTCACGCTGTGGGGCCTCGGGCGCAAGACCATCATCTTCGTCACCCACGACATCACCGAGGCGATCGCGCTCGGCGACCGCGCGCTGGTGCTCAGCCGGCAGCCGACGCGGATCGCCGCCGAGCACGCGATCCCGATTCCGCGCCCGCGCAACGTGCAGGACATTTTCGCGCTGGAAGGCTTCGCCGCGGTCTACCAACGAATCCGGTCGGACATCCAATGACCGACGCCGGATTGACCGCCGCGATGGTGTCCGATGCGCCGGCCGCGGCGCGCAAAAGGGTGGTGGTCGCAGGGCGGCTCCTGCTCGCCGTGCTGCTGGTGCTGGGATGGGAGCTAGGCGCGCGCACGCTCGGTTCGGTGTTCTTCGCGGCGCCGCTCGATGTCGCCGCGCGCATCGTCACCCTCGCCCGGAGCGGGCAACTCGCCGCGGATGTCGCATCCACCTTGCGCGTCTCCGCGCTGGGCTTCGCCATCGCCTGTGTCGCCGGCGTGCTGCTGCCGTTCCTGCTGCGCCGCTCGCCGCGGGTGAGCGCGGCAGTCGAGCCCTACATCATGGCCTCGATGGGCATTCCCAAATACGCGCTGGCGCCGTGGCTCATTCTCTGGTTCGGCATCGGCGACCTGCCCAAGCTGGTGGTGGTGACGCTGATGGTGTTCTACATCATCTTCATCACCACCTCCGCGGGCATCCGCGCCGTCGATCAGCGCCTGATCGCCATGGCGCGCGTTGCCGGCGCCGGCGAGACCGCGATCGCGCGCGAGATCATCTGGAAATCGCTATTGCCGTTCTTCTTCACAGGCCTGAAAGTGGCGTTGCCGCGCGCGGTCAGTGCCACCATTGTCGGCGAATTCCTGGTCGCGACCGAGGGGGTTGGTCACTACATCGAGCATTCCCGACAAGTCGCGGACACGGTTGGCGTTTTTGCCGGCATCGTGATTGCGATGGTGCTGGTTCTGGCGATCAATGCCGTGGTCAATGTCATCGAACGCCGCGCGCTGGCTTGGCGGCCGGTCGAACGCGAAATGGAGTTGTGAATGAAGCTTGCGAGCTACCTGGCCAACGGCAAGGCTTGCTTTGGCGTGGTGTCCGGCGATGGCGTGGTCACCCTGAATGAGCGGCTCGGCGGCCGTTATGCGACCTTGCGTGACGTGCTCGCGGCCGATGGATTGGCCGAGATCGCAAAGGCTGCCGATGGGGCCAAGCCCGATCACACGCTCGCGCAGGTCCAGTTTCTTCCGGCGATTCCGAACCCGGAAAAGATTCTCTGCGCCGGCATCAACTACCGTTCCCATGCCGCCGAGACCGGCCGCGAACTGCCCAAGCAGCCGAGCATGTTCATCCGCCTCGCCAATACGCTGACCGGGCAGGACGGCGAGATGATCCGTCCCTCGGTGTCGGAGCATTTCGACTTCGAGGGCGAACTTGCCATCGTGATCGGCCGCGGCGGGCGCCACATCCCGGTCGCGCGCGCGCTCGATCACGTTGCCGGTTACACCTGCTTCGTCGACGGCAGCGTGCGCGACTACCAGAAATTCTCCGTGACCTCGGGGAAGAATTTCCCCGGCACCGGCCCGCTCGGGCCCTGGATCGTGACTTCAGACGAAATCCGGGACCCGACACGCCTGACGCTCACCACGCGCCTCAACGGCGCGGAGGTGCAGAAGTCCGGCACCGATCTCCTGATCTACTCCGTGCCGCAGATCATCGCCTTCTGCTCGGACTTCACTCCGCTGGTGCCGGGCGACGTGATCGCGACCGGCACGCCCGACGGCGTCGGCCATCGCCGCACGCCGCCGCTGTGGATGAAGCCCGGCGACGTGCTCGAGGTCGAGATCTCAGGCATCGGCACCTTGCGCAACCGCGTCGTGGACGAGACGTGACTCTCTTGGCTGTCATCGTCCGCGAAAGCGAAAGCGGACGATCCAGTACGGACATCGTATGACGCGCGGACTCGCCCTAGGATCTGCGGTTACTGGATGCCCGCTTTCGCGGGCATGACATTCACGGAATCCGCCTCACGTCGCATATTTATCCTCCCTCATGCTGAGGAGCGTTGCGCAGCAACGCGTCTCGAAGCATGAGGCCCCGCTGCTACGCGCCGGTTCGGCTCACTTCACATATTCGTCCGTGTAGAGCCCGTCATACGACTTGAGCTTCTCCTCCGGCTTCAGCAGTCCGGCGCCGATATTGTAGAGTTCGGCGTTCTCCAGGTCGGCCCTGGTCACGGCCGGCGGGCGCGGCGTGCCCTTGCGGATTTCCGCAAGGCCGGCGGCGAGCAGCTTCTCGTCGATCGCCGCGAAACGCTTCTGGAACAGCGGGAACACCTCGGCCGGGCGATCGAGCAGCGCATCGATCGCTTCCACCATGGCCTTGCCGAGCTTGACGCAGACGGACTTGCGCCGCTCGCACGTCTCCGGTTTGGCGACGAAGGTGTTATGGGCGAACGGATACATGTCGGGCGGGTCGCCGTCGGCGCCGCTGGCGATCACGACGGCGCTGCCGTCCAGCACGGCCTGCAAGGGCCACGGCATCGACATGGCGAAACCGTCGACCTGGCGCGTCTGGAACGCGGCGATGGCGCTGTTCGGCGCCATCGGGGCGATGCGGATGTCGTCGGGGCTATAGCCGGCGCGCCGCGCCAGCAGCAGCACATAGGCGTGGATGACGGAGTTGATGGAATTGACCGCGATGGTGCGGGAGCGCAAGACCTGCGCGCGCCGCTCGAGCGGCGCCTTGGGATCGAAGCCGGCCGCCGCCGCGATCTCCTTGCGCAGGACGATCTGGATGACCGGCCGGTTGAGCGTGCCAACGACGGCGAGCAGCCGTTGGCCGCGCGCGGCGGCGCGCGTGAGCGTCGCCCCCGAGATCTGCGCAAAGTCCGCGCTGCCGGAAATCACCGCGTTGGCGGAGCCGATGCCGGTGATCACCACGCTCTTGAGGTTCAGCCCCTGCTTGGCGAACAGGCCCAGATCTTCCGCCAGATAGCCGGGCGCGAAGGTGAGCGCGACATTGGGCACCGCCAGCACCACGTTCTCCGCGCCGCCGCCGGGCTGAGCTTGGACCGGGGCCGTCAGCAGGACGGCGGCGAGAGCGACAACGCGGTTGAGTCCGTATGCGGGCATGGCAGCGTTTCCTGCGACCAGTGGTGCCGGGCGATGATGGTCGCTCCGGCCAAACTGCGCAATCGGGCTTGAGCCCGCACGGCCTGCTCTTGCGCCTACTCATAAGTCAAGCGTGGTGAGCAACGGTTCGGCGACGTCCACTTTGAAGCGCTTTGCGGACTCACGTCAGACGTCGCACCAAGTCCGGAAGTGCCCAACAGCGCACTGCAGCAAACGACGCGGCTAGGCCGGCTTAAGGCACCAGCACACCCTCACAAATCCGATTGCCGCTTTGCAGAGACGGCGTAACCCCCCGACGTCGTGAGATGGTTGCACCCTAACGCCCGCTACCAACTCTGCGTCTCGTACCAGTCGTCAACGTGCTTGCGGGCTGGTCCAGTTCCCAGCTACATCGGCGAGCGGGCTGTGCCCTCGATCCGATATTGCCCCCTTAAAAAGATTCATTGATCGGATGATTTGCTCTTGGCTAAGGTCGCCAAAGGCGAAATCAGCCATAAACACAGTTGCACCGGTTAGAATAGTCAAATAGTCAATTTGGCGTTTTACTTCCTCGGGCATACCGCAAATGAAAGAGCAATCGGAAATCGACTGTTCGATGCTCATCATTTCGCGCCAACGTTCAGCCCGCGGAGTTCCGATGTTTTCCTTTAGCTTGGTCCGATGAATTCTCGACCAGAACTTAAGCCATGCTTCGCCCCCGATGCGTTTAGCTTCGTCGGTTGTCTCACCGACATAGACTTCGCGGAGTATGCCGTAATCGGCGTCTGGTTTTTTTGCTTGGGTTACATACCCGCGATGATGATTGAACAGTGTTCTTACTACGTCTAATTTCGGTTGCACCCATTGAGCGGTTGACCAGCCGCTCGCGGCCCGCTCGATTGAATTTTTATCCCGCGACGGAAACCAAATTGTTTTTACTTTCCCATCAATTTTTTCAACGACGGCGTCTGCTAATTGCCAGAATAACTCGCCTTTGGTGTCCCATTCGACGCCGTAGTGTTCAAAGGCAGGATCGTTAATGCCAGAAACAAAGCCCAATTCTAAACGCCCTTTTGTCGCGTCGTGCAAGAAAAGGATTTCCTCTGAAAGACGAACAGGATTCCAAAGCGGAACGACAAAGCCCAAGGCGCCAATACGCATACGGGAAGTTACTTGAGAAACGGCACCAAGTAACGGGCCGGGCGACGGGCAACACGCGAAATCGCCGTCGAAATGGTGCTCGGCAACAAAGGCATAATTCATAAAGCCGTCGGCAAAGGCCCACTGCTCGATATGCTCGGCAAACTTACGCGGATGATTCGGGCCGTGATAGTAATCAAAAAGCGCGTATTTCATTGTTCGTAGGCTCCTTCGAGCATTACCGGCCAATCGTTCCGTATCGCTCAAGTCAGGGGCGGACGCCTCAGCCGGAGCGGCATGCCAGCATAAAGTATGTGCGCCTTAAGGTAAGGCGCGTCAGCGCCATCCTAAGCCCGGCGCGACGTGCTTCAAGATCGCCTCGATGACGTGGGCGTTGTAATCGACGCCGAGCTGGTTCGGCACGGTCAGCAGTAGCGTGTCGACCTCGGCGATGGCTTCGTCCGTCTTGAGCTGCTCGACGAGAATGTCCGGCTCGGCGGCGTAGCTCCTCCCGAAAATGGCGCGCTCGTTGCCGCCGAGGAAGCCGATCTGGTCCTCGCTCTCGCCGCCGCGCCCGAAATAGGCGCGGTCCCGGTCGTCCACCAGCGCGAAGATGCTGCGGCTCACCGACACCCGCGGCTCGCGCGTGTGCCCGGCCTCCTTCCATGCCGCGCGAAAAATCCGGATCTGCTCCGCCTGCTGGACGTGAAATGGGCGTCCGCTCTCGTCGATCTTGAGTGTCGAGCTTTGCAGGTTCATCCCAAGCTTGGCCGCCCACGCCGCGGTGGCGTTGGTGGCGGCGCCCCACCAGATTCGTTCGCGCAGGCCCGCCGAATACGGCTCGAGGCGCAGCAGGCCCGGCGGGTTCGGAAACATCGGGTTCGGGTTGGGGCGCGCAAAACCCTCGCCGCGCAGCACCTCGAGGAAGACCTCGGTATGGCGCCGCGCCATGTCGGCGTCGCTCATACCCTCGGGCGGGGCGAAGCCGAAATGGCGCCAGCCGTCGATCACCTGCTCGGGCGAGCCGCGGCTGATGCCGAGTTGCAGGCGCCCGCCGGCGATGAGGTCGGCCGCGCCCGCATCCTCCGCCATGTACATCGGGTTCTCGTAGCGCATGTCGATGACGGCGGTGCCAATCTCGATTGTCTTGGTCTTCGCGCCGCAGGCCGCCACCAGCGGAAACGGCGATCCGAGCTGGCGCGCGAAGTGGTGCACCCGGAAATAGGCCCCGTCCGCGCCGAGCTCCTCGGCCGCGACAGCGAGGTCGATGGATTGCAGGAGCGCGTCGGCGCCGGAGCGCGTCTGCGACTGCGGCGAAGGGGTCCAATGGCCGAAGGAGAGGAAGCCGATTTTTTTCATGGGGTGGGGAGCAAGGCTGATGTGTCGCGTCTTCTCTAACCAGGAACTCGGCTTGGAACAGCCTCCAGCGCGGGTTTAAACGAGCCCTTCAGCGAGTGCACTTTCGGAAGGCCGCGAGCATAGGGGGATGCCGTAGCAGAAGCGGATCACGGAATTTTGGGCGGCAACAAGAACAGCGTCATGGCGAAAGTCAAATAGACGACGATCAAGAGCACGCCCAAGAACCATGCCGAACGCCCGCTGTTGGTCGCAAGGAACGCGGTTACGGTTGCGATCAATATCATGGCCACGGCGGCGGGCCAGAATTGCAGATTCATCGGCGTGGGTCCGATGACGTAGCTGAGAACCACAAGCACCGGAGCGACGAACAGCGCGATCTGCGATGCGCTGCCCAAGGCGATGGCAACGCTCAAATCCAGCCGGTCCTTGCGCGCGCCTGAGAAGGCGGACAACATTTCCGCCGCGCCGCCGACAAGCGCCACGATAACGAAGCCCACGAATGCAGTCGTCATCCCCAAGGCGACCGCGGCCTGCTGCAGCGATTCGACGAACACCTCGCTCACAAGCGCGACCAGGACCGTGGCGCCGCCCAAGGTCGCCAGCGCCAGGCTCATCGGCCATGACGCCTCTCCGGACTCGGCGTGATCCGCTCCTCCGAAGAACTCGCGGTGTGTCTTGAGCGAAAACACCAATCCAAGTCCGTAGGTGACGATGAGCAGCACCGCGAGGCCCAGGCTCAGGACCTCAGCAAACACCGCCATCGCCGGCGAAGGATCAGTCTCGGCAAGGATTGACGGGATCAGCAGCGCGATCGTGGCCAGGAACAACATGCCTGCCTGCAGGCGGGCATTGTTGCGATTGTAGGTCTGCACATGATGCTTGAGCCCCCCGATCAGAAACGACGCACCCAGCATGAACAGGGAGTTGGCGACAATGGCTCCCGCGATGGTCGCCTTGACCAGAACGTATTGTCCGGCACGCAGCGCGGCCAGCGCGATGAGCAGCTCGGTAAGGTTTCCCAAGGTGGCGTTCAGCAGACCGCCTATCGTGTCACCCGTCCTGGCTGCGACGGATTCGGTGGCGCGGCTGAGCAGCGCAGCCAGCGGAACGATCGCCAGCACCGACAGCACAAATAGAAGCGTATGCGCATCAGGCTTGAACAGCTCGACCACAAACAGTGCGGGCACGAGGGCCAGCAGCCAGAAGAGCGGGTTGTGTCGAATTTCGCGGAGCAGGTCCATGAGAGGTCAATTCGACAGCAACCGTTGATCCATGGTCAATACCCCAGGACGGGTCCGCGCGCTGGCGCAATGCGATTTGCACGGGCGCCAGGAAGCCTCGAAAGGGTGCGGCCAAAAGATCTCATGTGTTGCCGAATTGTTGCATTCGCGGTCTCTGCGCGCATGCTAACGTAAATCACTGTCTGGTTGACAGGTGACAGGTGACAGGTGACAGGTGTGCGGGAGCGCGGTGAAAGCCCACGCCTCGGCAACCGGAATACGGGGCTTTCGACGCAGGCAAGTTCAGAGATCCTGTTCAACGTTTCGTCTCCGTGTCACTCCCGGGCGGCGAGACTGCGGAACGCGGGTTCGCATCATGCTGCAGCGGTTCCTGCCCTCGATGAAGATTGTGCTTCTGCTGCTCGCCTCGGCCACGCCCGCCAAGTCTGCCGAGAATAACCCCTCCGCCCCGCTCGATGTCAGCGGCCGAGGTGCTCTCCCATCCAACGATACCGCTCCGGGAGCGACGTGGAAGGACAGCCCATTCAGCCCGCTTGATTTCAGTCTTCGCGCCGGTCTTGCGTCCGATTACATCTACCGCGGAACGACCCTGTCCGCTCACCAGCCCGTGGTCGGCGCCGCTGTCGAGGCGTCGTTCAGCCTGCTCTACGCCGGCGCTACGGTGGGAAGCGTCAAGCTGCCGACCAATCCGGCGGCCGAACTGACGTTCAACGGAGGCATTCGCCCGAAGATTTGGGACATCGACTTCGATTTCGGATGGACCTACCTGCAGTATCCCGGTGAAGCGGAAGGCGCGAGCACGGATTATTGGGAGACGTTCGCGCGCGGCAACTACAAGCTTACCGACGCAGTCAGCATCGCCGCCGGTTTTGCGTATTCTCCGAGCATCTCGAACACCGGCGCCTGGAGCAAATACGCCGCGACCGGCCTGTCGGTCGAGCTGCCGCGCGATTGGCTGCCGAACGACATCGGCGTCTCGCTGTCGGGGGTCGTCGGCTATTTCTGGTTCGGCAACCAGGCTCCGGCTCTCGGCGGCTTCCCGTTGCCGGCCTATACCCATTGGAATGCCGGAGTTACGTTCAGCCGCAAGATGTTCAATCTGGACCTGCGTTATTCCAACACCAATCTGTCGAAGGAGGACTGTTTTGTGTTTACGGGCGACCCCGGCGCCGTGCCGGGCGGCCGCATCAATCCCATCAATAATCCAGACGGGCTGGTCTCGAACTGGTGCGGTCCCACACTGGTCGCGAAGTTATGGTTTGCGTTGAACTGACCGATCTGGCCTCGGGCCTCGGCAGCCGAGCCAGGTGGACTCCTGTTGTCATCTGCGAAGCGGCAAAGGAAGGCTGATCGTGTCTTTCGTGGGTCACGTCGATCCCGACGAAAGTCTCGGCGAAATCTTGGCTGGCCTCATCATGGTGCTCACCTTCACCTTGGCCGCCGGAGTAGCGACCCGCGGCGCTCAGGACGGCGTTCGTACCCTGTTGATCGCGGCGGTCGGCTGCAACCTTGCCTGGGGCATCATCGACGCGGTCTTCTACGTCATGACCAACGCCTTTGTCCGCAGGCGTCGCGCACGCCTGTTTCGCGCCGTCAGCGCCGCAGCGAGCGAGGACGCGGCCTTGGCCACGATCCGACATGAACTGGATCCTGAGCTCGAGGCGATAACGCGGCCTGAGCACCGCGAGCGACTCTACCGTGGCATCCATGTCCTCCTGGCAAATGGGAAACCTTTGCGAACCGGCGTGACTCGCGACGATCTCATTGGCGCCTTCGTCATCTTCTGTCTCGTGTTCGCCACCACGCTGCCCGCCGTATTGCCGTTCCCTTTCGTCCGCGATCCGTGGCTTGCGCTGCGCATCTCGAACCTGCTTCTGATCGGTTGCGTCTTCGTCGTCGGTTTCCACTGGGCGCAATACGTCAACGCCAACCCATGGCTGGCAGGCCTTGCGCTCACCGGTCTCGGCCTGGCGCTGGTCGCCATCGCGATGGCCCTGGGAGGCTGACACCGGCACGAACGCCTTTTGCGCAACTAGCCCGATGCTTAGGCGCCAACAGTGCCAATCGTAAGAATGAGCGCGCGACGCAGGTGGGGCCGTTGTCAGCGGCTTGGCCGCAGCGGCGCGGCGCGAGCGCCCTACGGCCAACGCGAACGAACGTTTGGCGGGTCTGGTGCTTCAGTATTTCTCCGCAACGAAATGCCTGCCCTTCAGCGATGCCCGGTCATCGTATTTGTCTTTGTTGGATCGCTTGGGCAGCTTGACCTTCGGCTTGCGTACCTTCTCGAACGGAATTGCCTTCAGGATATGCGCGATGCAGTTGAGGCGGGCTCGCCGTTTGTCGTCCGAATGCACGATATGCCAGGGTGCGTGCTTGCTGTCCGTGGCCGCCAGCATCATGTCGCGCGCTTTCGAGTAGTCGTACCAGCGCGCGTAGGATCCGACGTCCATCGGACTCAGTTTCCATTGCCGCAGCGGATCGTTGACGCGGGCCGCAAATCGTTTCTCCTGTTCCTCCTGTCCAACTTCCAGCCAGATTTTGATCAGCTTGATACCGCCGTCGACGACATACTTCTCGACCTGCGGACAGAGCTCCAGAAAGCGCTGGTGCTCATGCTTGCTGCAGAATCCCATGACGTATTCGACACCGGCGCGGTTGTACCAGCTGCGATCGAAGATCACGATTTCGCCCGCTGCCGGGAATTGCTGCATGTAGCGCTGCATGAACATCTGGGATTTTTCGCGGTCGGAGGGAGCAGGTAGCGCCATCACCCGGAACACGCGCGGGCTGACGCGCTCGGTGAGGGCCTTGATGGTGCCGCCCTTGCCGGCCGCATCGCGTCCTTCGAACACGATGATGACCCGCGCACCCGTGGCCTTCACCCAGTCCTGCAAATGGCAAAGCTCGACCTGCAGCTTGTGCAGCTCGTTCTCGTAGACCTTGCGCTTCATCTTGCCGGGATGCCCGGTTGCCGCCGCCGTCTGCGTCGATTTCATGGCGCGAACCCCTGAACTTGCCCGGCGGAGATGTGCCGGTCCTGCGTCGCTGTTGGTCGGAACAGGCCGATCGATTTAACATCAACCGAGCCGACATAGGCAACAACCGTCCGGACCGAGGGCGCCGGGCAGGCGAGATCAAAATCGACTTGGCGACGTCTACTCGTTTCCTCGCCGCGAAGGCCCACGCCACGTGCGTTACGGCGCGTCGTGTGTCCAGACCACAAGCAACTGCCAGGCGATCGAAAGCACGATCGGTCCGACAAATAGACCAATCATGCCATGCGCGAGCGTGCCGCCGAGGACGCCGACGAGTATGACCGGCATCGGTGTCGTCAAGCCTTTCGCCACCAGCGGCCGCATGATGTTGTCGATCAAATTGACCGGCACCATGTAGCACGTGAACAGAATCGCCATGGTCGCATCCATCGCAAACCAGCTCCATACGATCAGCGGAACCAGGACGACCGACGGGCCGATCTGAACGATTCCGAGCAACAGAACCAAAAAACTGAACAGACCTGCCGCGGGAACTCCGGCGAACAGCAAGCCGATGCCCGCCAATAGCGCCTGCAGGATCGCGATGCCGATAATGCCGCGTGAAATGTTGCGGATTGTTGCCCCCGCCAAATCGACAAACTCCTCACCCCGCCCGGCTGCAAGACGGCCGAGAACATTTTTGGTGGAATGGATCAGTGACGGGCCCGGAATAAACAGAAAACCGGAAATAACGAGTGCAAGCGTGAACTTGAGCAGATTTAGACCCACGCTGCCCGCCGCGGTGAGCAAGGTAGTGCCCAAGGGCTTGAGATACGGGACCGCGTCGATGACGAGGGCCTGAAGGTTGGTCGACGCGAGCAGCCACGTCTCAAAGATTTTTTCGCCAATGAGCGGCCAGGCTCTTACCGCTTCGGCAGGAGGAGGAACTGCCAGACTCCCGTCGCCAAAGCGAGCAAGCAGTGCGCGAACGGTTTCGGCCATGCTGACGGCGAGCCACGTCACTGGACCGAGCATCACCAAAAACATGAAGACAGTAATTGCAATCGCTGCCAGTGCGCGATGGCCATCGAGTTTCGCCGAGAGCCAATCGAACACCGGGTAGAGCGCTACGGTAATGATGACGCTCCAGACAATGATCGTCAAAAATGGTCTGATCAGGATAAACGACCAGTATCCCAGCAGTCCGAGGCACACGATTCGAATGACGAAAAGCACAAGCTCTTCATTCGATGCACCGAGCTTCAAAGATCGATCGTCGTCGTTCACTGCTGAAGCCCTCTTTGCCTTAAGAATGAACTTCGCGGTCGCCCTTTGTCATGTCCTTTTCCTCCGCAATCAAGACGGTGTCGGCCGATGCCCGAGCTGGCTGCTCGGCCCTTCCGACCGGCCTAGCCGCCCGGGCCGACGCTCGTGCCGATGTTGTTTCAAGTAAGTGACGATTCGGGAACGCATTACTACTGTTGCTAGCTGACGACTAACGCTGTTCTGCTTGGCTAACCCTCCATTCATGGCTATTTGTGCCTGTTTGCGTTAGCATTGTCGAACGACAGGTCGGTCGACCCGGAAACGAAGTTCGACACGGAAAGGAGGGCGCAAGTGCTTTCGAGCATCTTGAAACGCCTGCGGGACGCATTCTGCTCGCCTCCCAAAGCCACAAAGACGCTTGCGATCGTCCTCGTTTTGTTGACCTTGCTTGGGAGCGCGTGGCTCGTCCACGTGACTGGCGGCGCCCAGTTCGCCACTCTACACCTAGTGTATTTGCCCATCATCCTTGCCGCGCTCGTGTTCGGGACCGGGGGTGGGATCGTTACCGGAGTGGTGGCCGGCTTATTGCTCGGACCTTACATGTTGCTAGACACCGCGAGTGGCGAGATGCAGCAGCTGGCCAACTGGTTACTGCGCATGGTCTTCTTCTGCATGGTCGGCGGTGTTGTCGGAGTTGGTGCTGGTACGCTGCGGCGGCAGCTAAAGATGCTCGATTGGCTCAACGAGCACGATGCCGGCACAGGGCTTCTCAACAGTACCGGCTTTGCCAGAACACAGCGGCAGGCGATCGAGCGCGACGGTGCGCAGGTCCTGCTGATTGTCGTGCAGATCAAAAATCTCCTGGATATTCAAAACACATTCGGTGCTCTCTTCAGCGAGAAGCTGCTCAAGCTGATCTGCGAGCGCGGGCGTGAACTGGTACCGGCGGATGTGCCGATCGCTCTCATTCAGCGCGACCGCCTGGCGCTCGCATTTGACAACCGGACCGAGACAAGACAGTTGCGCAGCGAGATCGAGGCGCGGGTTCGTTCTCCCTACCAAATCGACGGGGTATCGGTGCACGTCGATTTCGCCTTCGGCGCGGCTGAGTTCCCGCAGCATGCCCGTACCTTCGAGGAAATGTTTCAGAAGGCAAGCATCGCCGCCCACACCGCCGTCACACGACACTTGCCATTTCACACCTATGACAGCGCGGCCGATTCCACGAGCCGGGAGAATCTCGAGCTGCTAGGCATGATTCCCGCTGCGCTCGCCAACAACGAGTTCGCGGTCTGGCACCAGGCCAAGCTCGCGCTCGCAACTGGAAGGATTTCCAGCACCGAGGCGCTCCTCAGATGGGTCCATCCGCAACGTGGGTTCATCCCGCCTGGAACTTTCATCCCGCGAGCCGAGGAATCGACGCTTATCGACGACATCACGAGGTGGGTCATCGGCACCGCGCTCGCCGACAAAGCAGCGTCTACCGCCCGCGGGCATTCCCTACAGGTAGCGATCAACCTCTCGGTCCGCAATTTGCACCAGCGCTCGCTCCTCGACACCTTGCATGAGACGGTGACGAGGCATCGCATCGATCCACAGGAGGTCGAGCTCGAAATTACGGAAAGCGCGGTGATGGGAGATATCGAGTATTGCGTGACGCTCATCGAGCGGCTTCGGGAACGTGGCTACCGCGTGTCGATCGACGACTTCGGTACGGGCCACTCTTCACTCGCATATCTCAAAAAACTGCCAGTGAATGCGCTCAAGATAGACCAAGCTTTCATCCGGGGTCTCACTCATGACGCAAGCGGGCAGAAGATCGTGCGGACTATCTTAGACCTTGCCAGATCGCTTCACCTCGAAAGCGTCGCCGAAGGCGTGGAGGACCAGAAAACGCTCGCATTGCTGCGCGAGTGGGGATGCGACTATGCGCAAGGCTTCGCTGTTCACAGGCCGTCACCCCATGATCAGCTGGTGGCATGGATCGAAAGGAACTCCGTGACACCAGCGGCGTAGAACGCATATGCGATAGGCATCGATGACGCCTGTGGCCCCAGATCGAACCCAATTCATGCTGTGCCTGTTGCTGCCCAATCCACCCAGCGACCTCAAGCCACCGGTCCAAGCCCGCGAATTAACGTGGTACAATCGGCATTACGATTGTTGGCCTCACCGGCGGCGCCGGCGCCGACCATACCTTCAGGCCGCGAACTAGCACTCTGCTCGGGGTATCCCGCTGCCGCAACCAGCGTTCATTTCTCGCTTTAACTCGGCAGGCCTGCTACTCTCAGCGCATCCGAAACAATTTGAAAATCTCTACGCCATCGTCCGCCTGATCTCTCGGTCCGGGCGGGCCTGAAGATTGCGAGCAAAGGGAGTGACGTTGACGTCGCGGGTGGCGCTCCGATGTGACGTGACTTGGCTGTCTCCCCTGCGGCGCTTCGCCCTGCGGCGTGCGGCGTGCCAAGCAGGCTCACGCTGCGAGAATTGCGGCCTACCCGTGGCGGTGCAAATCGATTAGGATCAGCACAGGCTGACCTCCGATCCGTCGAGTGTTTGCCGATCCCGTGCGAAGGAGAGCGAATGCGAGCTACGATGTGGGCGGCCTTGCTGACATGCGCGCTTGTCCCGCTCGCGCACTCCGAATCGGCCGCTCCTGCCACCGTCGGCGTCGCCATTGCCGACAAACGGCCCATTGCCAGGACAATCGACTTCGTCGGACGCGTCGAGGCGATCAACCGTGTGGACGTCCGGGCGCGGGTCAAGGGCTACCTAGACGCCGTCCTGTTCAAGGAGGGCGACCTCGTCAAGGAGGGCGCCGCTCTGTACCGCATCGAGAAGGGCCTGTTTCAGGCCGCGGTCGAGCAGGCCCAAGGCGCGCTGGAAACGAGCAAGGCGCAACACGAGTTGGCGATCAAGAACCGCCAGCGCCAGGAGGAGCTGTACGCCAAGAACGTCAGCGCAGGCAAAGCCCTGGACGAAGCCGTCGCATCGGAGGGCGAGACCAAGGGCGCCATCATGACCAATGAGGCCAACCTGCAGACTGCCCAGATCAATTTCGGCTACACCGACATCGTCGCGCCGATTACCGGGAAGGTCGGGCGCACGGCGCTGACCAAGGGCAATGTCGTCGGGCCCGACAGCGGCGTCCTCACCACCATCGTCAGCCAGGATCCGATGTATGTAACCTTTCCGGTGAGCCAGCGCGAATTCCTGCGGGCCGCGCAGAGTGAACGTCCGACCGACGTCAAGGACATCAAGGTCCAGATTCGATTTTCCGACGGAACGGTCTACGATCAGGTGGGCAAGATCAATTTCGTCGACGTGACGGTCGATCGGACGACCGACACCGTCATCGTGCGCGCCGTCATCCCGAATCCGGACGGTCGGTTGATCGACGGCCAGCTGGTGCGGGTCAATCTGGAGAGCGATGCCCCCGATGAAAAGATCCTGATTCCACAGGCTGCGCTGATCGCCGACCAGCAAGGTGTCTATGTCTTTGTCGTGGAGGACGGCAAGGCGGCGGTCCGGCGCGTCAAGACGGCCGGCGAGAACGGCACCAATGTGGTGATCGCCTCAGGTTTGTCCGGAGGTGAGCCGGTCATCGTGGAGGGTCTACAGGGGATCCGTCCCGGCGCGGCGGTGCAAGCGCGGCCGCTGCCGCCAAGCGTGCAATAAGGTCGATTCCATGCTCTCGTCGATCTTCGTCGATCGACCGCGCCTCGCCATCGTCATCGCGATCGTCACCACGATCGCAGGTGCATTGGCGCTCTACTCCATACCGATCGCGCAGTATCCCGATATCGTTCCGCCCCAGGTCTCCGTCACGACCACATTCCCCGGCGCCTCGGCCTCGGTGGTCGACACGACCATTGCGCAGCCGATCGAAGCCCAGGTCGTCGGCGTCGACAAGCTGATCTACATGAAGAGCGTGAGCGGCGACGACGGCAGCTACACGCTGACCGCTTCGTTCGAGCTCGGCACCGATCCGGACATCAATACCGTCAACGTGAACAATCGTGTGCAGATTGCCCTTGCCGGCCTGCCGGAGGACGTTCGACGCCAGGGCGTGACCGTCAAGAAGAAATCGTCGGCCTTGCTCGGCGTCATTGCCGTCTATTCGCCCAAGCATACGCACGATCCGCTGTTCATCTCGAACTACGTCACGATCAATCTGCTCGATCGGATCAAGAGCACGCCCGGCGTCGGAGATGCAACGCTCTGGGGTCCGCAGGATTACTCCATGCGCGTCTGGCTGCGGACCGACCGGCTGACCGGGCTCGGGCTGACCACCGGCGACATCATCAATGCGATCAAATCCCAGAACATTCAGGCCGCCGTCGGACGCGTCGGCGCCCGGCCGATTGCTGACGAGCAGCAACTGCAGCTCAACATCCAGACCCAGGGCCGGCTGAGCTCGGTCGGCGAGTTCGAGAGCATCGTCGTCCGCACGAACCCCGATGGATCGGTGCTGCGGCTCAGCGACGTCGCGCGGGTGGAATTGGGCGCCGCCAATCTCGATCGCGAAACGCGCTTGAACGGGGGGCCGGCGTCGGCGGTGGCGATCTACCAGACGCCGGGGGCCAATGCGATCGCCACATTGAAAGCCGTGCGCGACAGGATCGGCGAGCTGCAAAGCCGGTTCCCCGATGACTTGGCCTGGAAGGTCACCTACGACCCGACCAGCTTCGTCACGGAGACCATCGAGGAGGTGAAAAAAACGCTGGTCGAAGCCTTCGTTCTCGTGGTCATCGTGGTGTTCCTGTTCCTCGGGAGTTTGCGCGCGACCTTGATCCCAACGCTGGCGGTTCCGGTCAGCCTGATCGGAACGTTCATCGCGCTCAAGATGATCGGCTATTCCGCCAATTCGGTCTCGCTGCTCGCGCTCGTGCTCGCCATCGGCATCGTCGTCGACGACGCCATCGTCGTGGTCGAGAACGTCGAACGGGTGATGGAGGAGCACCCCGAGCTCTCTCCGGCCGATGCGACCAAGCAAGCCATGAGCGAGATCACGGCTCCGATCATCGGCATCACCCTGGTGCTGCTGTCGGTGTTCGTTCCGGTGGCATTCATTCCCGGCATTTCTGGCGAGTTGTTCCGGCAATTCGCCGTGACCGTGGCCGTCGCCATGTTCCTCTCGGCGATCAACGCGCTCACGCTCTCGCCGGCGCTGTGCGCGGTCCTGCTGCGACCGCATCATGGTCCGCGCCGCGGCGTCATCGGCCTGGTGATGCGGTCGATCGACCGTGTGCGCGATGGCTACGGCGCCGTGGTCGCGCGAATCCTGCCGTTCTCCTTCGTCGGGCTGGTGGCGGTCGCGGTGGCAGGTGCCGGCGTCTACGCACTGGCGAAGCTCACGCCTACGGGCTTCCTGCCCGAGGACGACCAGGGTGCATTGTTCGTTGTCGTGCAGATGCCCGGCGGTAGCGCCGTCGCGCGAACGTCGGAGGCGGTCCGCCAGGCCGAGAACATCCTGCGCGAGGAGGAAGCGGTCGCGGACTACACGTCGGTGATCGGGTTGAACTTCATCGACAACTACTCGCAGCCGAACGCAGCCTTCATGGTGGTCACGCTCAAGCCGTTCGAGGAGCGCAAGGATCGCTCTCTCGGCGTGCCTGCGCTGATGAACCGTCTGAGTGTCAAGTTCAAGGAGATCGCAGGCGGGACCGTAGTCCCGCTGTCGCCCCCGCCGATTCTCGGCCTCGGGACCGGCGGCGGATTCACCTACGTGCTGCAGGATCTGAGCGGCGGCGACCCCAAGGCGCTGGCCCAGGCCCTGCGCGGCCTCACCGTCGCCGCCAACCAGGACCCGCAGCTGACGCGCGTGTTCAGCACGTTCTCGGCGACGAACCCGTCGATCTACCTCGATATCGACCGCAACAAGGTGCAGATTCTCGGCGTGCAGCTCAACGACGTCTTCCAGGCCTTGCAGGCGTCGCTCGGCGGCTTCTACGTCAACGACCTGAACCTGTTCGGCCGCAGGTGGCAGGTCAACATCCAGGCCGAAGGTGTCGACCGCGGCAAGATCGACGACATCTATCGCATCAATGTGCGCAACGCCGAAGGCAAGATGATCCCGTTGCGGAGCCTGCTGGAGGCCCGCGTGGTCGTCGGCCCGCCGGCGCTGATCCGCTACAACAACCTCCGCGCCGTGACCGTTCAGGGCAGCCCCGCCCCCGGAATCTCTTCCGGACAGGCCCTCAAAGCCATGGAGGAGGTCGCCGCACGCACGCTGCCTGCGGGCTTTGCCGGTGAGTGGACCGACACCGCCTTCCAGGAAAAGCGCGCCGAGGGCAAGACCCCCCTGATCCTCGGCTTCGCGGTGCTCTTTGCCTACCTCTTTCTCGTCGGCCTGTACGAGAGCTGGACCATTCCCGTGCCGGTGCTGTTGTCGGTGTCGGTCGGCATTCTCGGCTCGTTTGCCGCCATTCTCCTTGGCGGGTTGACGCTCGATCTCTACGGCCAGATCGGGATGATCGTGCTCATCGGGTTGGCGGCGAAGAACGGTATCCTCATCGTCGAGTTCGCGAAGCAGGAGAGGGAGCGCGGCGTTCCTCTGCTCCAGGCGGCAACGGACGGCGCACGCCTGCGCTTCCGGCCGGTGATGATGACGTCGCTCGCCTTCATCCTGGGACTTCTGCCGTTGGTGGTGGCGGTCGGCGCCTCGCAGCTCGCGCGCCGGAACGTCGGCACGCCGGTCTTCGGCGGCATGGTCGTGGCATCGTTCATCGGTATCTTCATCATCCCGCCGCTCTATGTGACCTTTCAGAGCCTCCGGGAGAGACTCAGACCATCGGCCCGCCCCAAGGAACGTACCAAGGAACGGCCGGGCGGCGCGGCGCCCGACACCGCTCGTGACGCTGCGCCGGGGCGCGTGACGACGGAATGATGGCGTTGCACACCGTCGACGATCGGCCATGGCGCGTGGGTTTGGTCCGCGTCAATAAGCTGCGGCAGCCAGGGCGTCTATCGCTCACGCCTTGGCGTTCGGCGCCGAGTGCA
Source organism: uncultured Alphaproteobacteria bacterium (assembly GCA_963725065.1). Taxonomy (GTDB): domain Bacteria; phylum Pseudomonadota; class Alphaproteobacteria; order Rhizobiales; family Xanthobacteraceae; genus VAZQ01. The sequence continues at coordinate 14,915 of CAVRXD010000016.1, read as the reverse complement.
TCGCCCGTCGCAGCACCTCGAAAATGACGGCGGTCGACCAGCCGAACATCAGCACGCCGTTCATCGCCGTCATCGGCCCGAGGAGCCGCCAGCGCTCCACCGGCACCACGTTGCCGTAGCCGAGCGTCGTGTAGTTCACGAACGCGAAATCCAGCACATCGGCGCCGCTCGGCGCCGCATCGACCAGCGCGTACGCCAGCGCCCAGACGCCGACCTCCGCAATGTGCGCGAGCATCAGAACCGAAACGGTCGCGATCATGACGGCAAGCAATCGCGCTTGCCCCGATCTCTCCATTGCGGTGGCACGACGAGCCACGAGGACCACCGCCGTCATCACCAGGGCATGGATCCCGATATTGCAGGCGCTGACGACGGTACCCACGAGGAGTTGACGCAACATATCCGGGGCTCCCGAAGCGCAGCAAGACGTGCCGTCGCGTTACAATTTGAACTGCTGGTGTCCCGGCGCGCGGGCAATTTGCAACCTGGGAGAGACGCGGTCGCTCGGGGTGCGGCCTTCCAGGCGGTGCCTAGTCGATGATGTGATAGCCACCGTCGATGTACAGCGTTTCACCGGTGATAAGGCGGGCCGCGTCGTGCGCGAGGAATGCCGTGGCCGCTCCCACGTCCTCGATGCTGACCAGGCTGCGTGCGGGCGCCTTTGCTTTCGCCTTGTCGAGCAGTTCATCGAATTCGGGAATGCCGGAGGCCGCACGCGTCGCGAGCGGCCCGGGCGAAATGGCATGCACGCGGATGCCTTTGGGGCCGAGCTCGGCCGCGAGGTAGCGAACCGCGCTTTCGAGCGCCGCCTTGGCGACGCCCATGACGTTGTAGTTCTTAACCACCATCTGGCTGCCGTAATATGTCATGGTGAACAGGGTCCCGCCTTTGCTCATCAAGGGCTCGGCCAGATGCGCCATACGGATGAACGTCCAGCACGACACGTCCATGGTGGTGAGAAAACCGTCGCGCGGGACATCGACGACGCGCCCCTGCAGCGCCTCCTTGGGCGAAAACGCGATTGAGTGAACCACGAAATCGAGGCTGCCCCAGTCCTTGGCGATGCGCTCGAACACCGCCTCCATCTGACCGGGCGTGCGCACGTCGAGTGGCATAAGGATGGAGGCTTCGAGCTCGCGGGCGAGCGGATCGACGTATTTCTTGGCTTTGTCGTTGAGATACGTGACGGCGAGCTCGGCGCCAAAAGCGCGAAATGCCTTGGCACAGCCCCAGGCGATCGACTGATCGTTGGCTATGCCGACGATCAGGCCTCTCTTGCCTTCGAGCAGCTTCGCCTTTACGGCCGGAATCATCGGAGATCCCTTCCTTGATTACCTATGCTGGTTTGCGGCAGGCCTCGTCTTCCTGATCCGATCTGGCACAATTTGTGCTGAACTTCCGCATACATGCGGCCACTCCAGACCTTGCTGGTATCGTCTGCGCTCTTTGCACGAATGCAATGCACCGGGTGTTCTGCAAGATCGAGAACGCGCTCAGGTCCTGCCGGTCGGCCACCCGTTGGGCAGCAGGCGGGTGAATTTCTGCAGGAACCTTTGATATTCATCCGACATGCGGCGTCCGTCTTCCGCGGCCATTTGCATTCGCTGCGTCACACATTGCTGATAGGTACCAAGCGCGTCCGGAAGGGAGCGGGTTGACGACAGCTTGGTGGCCAGCTCGGTCCACAGTTCCACTTCCGACTTCACGCGATCAAGCCAGGCGCGGCTCGCTTGGTCGCAGGTCTCGAGCAGCTCCTTTTGCATGGCAAGCATTGCTTCGGCCTGCTCCTGTCCGCGCTCGAACGGCTTCGCTCTATCCATCGACTCGTTGAGCATGGCAATGACCTCCCAATTATTGTATTGTAGCAAATCTCTCGAGGATCATTGATGTCAATTCATCCGCTTTGTTGCGAACGATCCTATTCGTCGGTTCAGGAGGGGAGCGAGGTATGACGACCAGACCGGACGAATTGCTGCCGAAAGCCAGCGACATCATGAAGAAGGTCGCCCTTGCCGAGGCCGAGGAAGCAGCCAAGCAGGCGCGTAAGCTCGCGGAAGCGGAAGCGGAAAAGCAGGCATTGCTCGATCACTTCAAGAAACCGTCCGGCATCTCCGACGAGGAGGGGATTCGTCGCGCAATCAAGATCATCGAGCGGGCGGTCAGCAACGGCTTGACCGAGGTGCAGGTCTGCCGTTTTCCCAACAATCTGTGCACGGATCGCGGGCGCGCCATCAACCAGCAGGAGCCGGGCTGGGAGACCACGCTGACCGGCTTTCCGAAGGAAATCTATCAACTGTGGGCGAAGTATTTCCGTGAGCGCGGCTACAAGCTGCGGGTCGAGATTCTCGACTTTCCCGGCGGCATGCCGGGCGACGTGGGCATGACCTTGAAGTGGGGCTGAGCCGATGGTGACGTCATGTTGGAGGAGCCCACCCCGAGCGGTAAGGCGGTAACAGCTTCTACTGACGACCTCACGCCTGGCCGGGCAACGACTGGCCGGCCGCATCCGCGGGCGCTGCGATCCGGCGTCATCGCCGCCGTGATGGACGGCGCATCCTACCGGCAGGCAGCCGCCCGCCATGGCGTGAGCACCAGTGTAGCGTGGAAATGGTCGCAGCCGACACATCGCGGCCAACGGGCGGGGACGGCCGTTCAAGGCTGAAGGGCGCGCGCGATGGCTTCTGCGGCGTGTCGCCGCAACCCCCGACCTCACCCTGGGTCAACTGCAAGAGGAGCTTCGCGTCCACGGTATCCGGGTCGGCCGCATGGCGCTGCGGAGATTTCTCGAGAAGTCGATCCTCGAGACGGGAAATGAGCGGGGGGTTGGCGAGGAGGTAGGTATGCAAAGGGTCTGCGCCATTGTGGCAGTGATGGTCGTTGTCGCCTCGCCGGCTTTCGCGCAGTCGGCAAGCAAGGTGCAAAAGCAACGTTCTCTGCAGCCGTCATCGTACGGTGCTTATGGCGGCCACAAACGCTACACCGACCCCGACCCGAACATTCAGTTCGAGATGATGCGGCAGCAGAATTGGCGCAAAGGCGGGTGACGCATGCGGCGGAAGGCATGACAGGCTGAGATGAACGAGCACGAGCAGGGAGTAACGACAGTGTCGGCCAGCCAGACAAGCCCAGCATCGACCGAGCGCGTTTGCGCCGTTCGGAGTGTTTGCGCCCGCCATGGAGTACATGGTGGATGCCGCGCAGCGCAGCGTGCTGTTCTGGGACGTGATGCGCCGGCGCGGCAACCAGTACCGCGAGCACCTGGCCGAGACCGCTCCGCACGTGCTCGACTATGAGGTCGAGCTTCTCATCGACGGCAGGACGCTTGATCGTCCGGTCAACTACTGCCTCGTGAAAGTGGTGCCGCCGTCGACCGTCGAGCTCGATCCGACGCGGCGGCCGTTCGTCATCGTCGACCCGCGCGCCGGGCATGGCCCGGGCATCGGCGGCTTCAAGGCCGACAGCGAGATCGGCGTGGCGTTCAAGGCGGGGCATCCCTGCTACTTCGTCGGTTTCCTGCCGGACCCCATGCCGGGCCAGACCATCGGCGACGTCGCGCGCGCGGAGGCGGTCTTCCTTGAAAAGGTCATCGCCTTGCATCCCGAGGCCGACGGCAAGCCCTGTGTCGTCGGTAATTGCCAGGCGGGATGGGCGATCATGATGCTCGCCGCCATCCGCCCCGAGCTGTTCGGCCCCATCATCATCGCCGGGTCGCCGCTGTCTTACTGGGCCGGGGTGCGCGGCAAGAACCCTATGCGCTACAGCGGCGGTCTGCTCGGTGGCAGCTGGTTGACCGCCTTCGCCAGCGATCTCGGCCACGGAAAATTCGATGGCGCTTGGCTGGTGCAGAATTTCGAGAATCAGAATCCCGCCAACACCCTGTGGACCAAGCAGTACAATCTCTATTCCAAGATCGACACCGAGGCCTCGCGCTATCTGGGCTTCGAGCGCTGGTGGGGCGGACACGTCAACCTGAACGCGGAGGAGATCCAGTTCATCGTCGACGAGCTGTTCATCGGCAACAACCTCGCCGCCGGGCGTATTCAAACCTCGGACGGCACCGCGGTCGATCTGCGCAATATTCGCACTCCCATCGTGGCGTTCTGCTCGAAAGGCGACAACGTCACGCCGCCCCAGCAGGCGCTCGGATGGATACTGGACCTGTACGAGAGCGTCGATGAGATCCGCTCCTACGGTCAGACCATCGTCTACACCATTCATGAAAGCGTCGGTCACCTCGGCATCTTCGTTTCCGGCGGCGTCGCAAAGAAGGAGCACGGCGAGTTCTCCAGCAATATCGACCTGATCGATACGCTGCCGCCCGGTCTCTACGAGGCGGTGTTTGACGCCAAGGCCGGAGACACCGCGAACCCGGACCTCGCCGCCGGCAATTGGGTCATGCGCTGCGAAGCGCGAACCTTGGACGACATCCGGGCGCTCGGCGGCAATGACGCCGCCGACGAGCGCCGCTTCGCGACCGCCGCCCGCGTCTCCGAAACCAACCTCGCGCTCTACCGGACGTTCGCGCAGCCCATGGTCCGCGCCCTGGTCAGCTCCCCGATGGCGGAATGGATGCACCGGCTGCATCCGCTGCGGCTGCAATACGAGCTTTGCTCCGATGCCAACCCGGCGATGGCTTCGGTCGCCGCCTTGGCCCCGCAGGTTCGCAAAGGCTCGCAAGCCCGTCAACGCCGGCAATCCGCTATCTGCACTCCAGGAGAACGTCTCCCGCCAGATCGTCACGGTGCTCGACGCGTGGCGTGACGCGAGCGAGGCGTGGGCCGAGCGGACCTTCCTGGCAGTGTACGGCATGCCTGCGTTGCAGGCCGCCTTCGGCATCGATCCCGCCGGGCGGCATTCGCTGCGGAGTGCACCCAGGAGCCCGCTGCATCGCGAGCTGTTGGAGGCCCGGATCGCCGAGCTCAAGTCGCGCATTCCCGCCGGGGGACTGCAGGAAGCCGTGATCCGCGCGCTCCTCTATGTCGGCATGGCGCGGGCCTCCGTCGACGAGCGCGGTTTCGAGGCGGTGCGTCGGATTCGCCGGGCGCACGGCGACATGCCGTTGTCGGTGTTCAAGTCGCTGGTGCGCGCGCAATTCAACATGCTGCTGGTCGACCAGAATGAGGCCCTTGCCGCAATTCCGGCGATGCTGCCGTCCGACAGACAAACCCGGCTCGCTGCGTTCGAGCTGGTTGGGCAGGCGCTCGGCGCGCGCGGGGAATTCTCCGTCGAGGACAGGAAGCGAATGAACGAGGTCGCGCGGCTGTTCGGCGTCGACGCGGGTTCGCCGGCGTCTCCCAATCTCGCGCTTGTGCCCTCGACAGGCGCCCACGGCCAAGCCAAAGTCTCATGAGGCCGCGCTCATATTGGCGCGGACAGAGGACGGTAACGGGTGACCTCAGATGCTCACGGACAGCGCGATTGGCTCGATCGCAGCAACGAGCCCGTTCGGCAGCCCGCCCACCTCGAAGTATGAGCGGCTGATCGCCAATGCGAAAAAAGTCCCTCCGGCGACAACCGTCGTCGCTCATCCCTGCGACGAGACGTCCCTGCGCGGGCTCGTCGAGGCGGCCGAAGCGGGCATCATCGTTCCGATCCTGGTCGGTCCGGCCAGGAAAATTTCCGCCGTGGCCCGCGAGCATGGGATCGATATCGATCGCTTCGAGATCGTCGACGCCCCGCACAGCGAGGCGGCCGCGGCAAAGGCGGTGGCACTGATTCACGAATCCAAGGGCGAGCTGCTGATGAAGGGCAGCCTGCACACCGACGAGCTCATGCGGGAGGTGACCTCGAGCAAGACCGGTCTGCGCACGGCGCGTCGGATCAGCCATACATTCATCATAGATGTGCCCACCTATGCCGAGACGCTGTTCATCACCGATGCTGCGATCAACATCTTCCCCGACCTCGACACCAAGCGTGACATCATCCAGAACGTGATCGATCTTTTCACGCAGGTCGGTCTCGGCACTCCGCGTGTCGCAATCCTTTCCGCCGTGGAGACCGTGACCTCGAAGATACCATCCACCATCGAGGCGGCCGCTCTTTGCAAGATGGCCGAGCGTGGACAAATAACAGGCGGTATCCTCGATGGCCCGCTCGCGTTCGACAACGCCATCAGTCCGGAGGCAGCAGCCATCAAGGGCATCAAGTCCGAGGTTGCCGGTCGCGCACAGATCCTGGTCGTCCCCGACCTGGAGGCCGGCAATATGTTGGCCAAGAACCTGATATTCCTGGCCAAGGCGGATGCGGCAGGCATCGTTCTCGGCGCGCGCGTGCCGATCGTTCTGACCTCGCGCGCCGATTCCGTGCGCGCACGCCTGGCCTCTTGCGCCGCCGCCGTCCTCTATGCCGACGCACGCCGGCGTATTGCGGCGTTGCCAACGGCCTGAATGCCATGGATACGATCCTCGTCGTCAATGCAGGCTCGTCCAGCGTCAAGTTCCAGATATTCGGCATTGAGGGCGGCGGCGCGCTGAGCCGCCTGGTCAAGGGCCAGATCGACGGGATCGGCACGCGGCCGCGGTTGCTTGCCAAGGCGCACGACGGGTCATCGCTGATCGATCGGATCTATGCGTCGAACGAGGTCCCCGACGTTCCCGCGGCGATTGCCGTGGTGGCGGCTTGGCTCAGGGAGACCCAGAGCTTCAACCTCATCGCGGTTGGCCACAGGGTCGTCCATGGCGGGCCGAAATATGACCGGCCGGTGGTCATCGACCAGGGCGTGGTCGCGAGTCTCGAGCAATACGTTTCCCTCGCACCCCTGCATCAGCCGAACAACCTCGCACCGATCCGGGCGCTGTTGATGGGTCGACCTGAATTGCTTCAGGTTGCCTGCTTCGATACCGCCTTTCATCACGGCCACAGTGCGGTTGCGGACCACTTTGCCATTCCGGAGCGCTTCTACGCCGAGGGTGTCCGGCGATACGGTTTCCACGGTCTGTCGTACGAATACATCGCCGGGCGCTTGCGCGAGGTCGCCCCAACTGTGGCGGCGGGCCGAGTCATCGTCGCTCATCTCGGCAGCGGCGCCTCCATGTGCGCTCTGGCCAACGGCCGCAGCGTCGAAAGCACGATGGGTTTCACCGCCCTTGACGGGATTCCCATGGGCACGCGGCCGGGCCAGATCGATCCCGGCGTGCTGCTCTACCTGCTCACCGAAAAAGGCATGGAGCCCGCGGCCGTCCAGGACCTGCTCTATCGCGAAAGCGGCCTCCAAGGCCTGTCCGGTATCAGCAACGACATGCGGGAGCTGCAATCGAATCCCGATCCCCGCGCGATGCTGGCCGTCGACCATTTCGTCTACCGCATAGGCTTGAATGCCGGGATGCTGGCGGCCGCCTTGGGTGGGCTCGATGCGTTCGTGTTCACGGCCGGCATTGGCGAGAACTCGCCAACGATCCGCGCTCGCATCGCGGAAAAACTTGCCTGGCTCGGCGCCGTCCTGGATCCGGCGGACAATGCGGCGGGCAAGCGGGTCATCTCGAAGCCGGAGAGCCGGATCCCGCTCCTGGTCGAGCCGACCGACGAGGAACTGATGATCGCGAAGCATACCCTTGCGTTGCAGTCCGAGCGGAGCGGAGGAGCGGCAATAGGCCAAAGACTGGCAGTATGATACGCAATTGCGACGCACCACCAACCATGCGTCGAGGTGGGGAGGTTGGCTAAGAAAATCAGAACTCAAACAATGAAACCATGGAGGACATCATGCTCGGAGTGCGAAAAACCTGCAAAATGGCTGCGCTGTCGTTCGCTGGAGTGCTTGTCATCTTCGGCGCACCCGATGCTTTCGCCCAGAAGAAACTGACCTACGAGCAGGCTTATCGGCAGTGCAAACAGCAAGTCGACCGCACCTATCCGACGGCCACCGAGACTACGGGCAGGTATCTCCACGGCGGCGCCTGCATGAAGCAATTGGGGTTCGATCTCAAGAAGTCCAACAAGTTCTGAACAGGCTCGGAGAGAGCCGAAGCGCGCAATCGCGCTGCGTTGCCTGATGAAGCAACCGGCCACGTCGGTGCCATGAAACGGATCGTGACGACTGCATTGGCGGCGGCGTTAGCCTTGGCTGTCGCTCAGGTCGAAGCGCGCACGGCAGGCGTTTCGGCCAAGCTCCGACCCGACAGGATCGACATCGCTTACGTGGAACCGAAGTCCGCGGCCAATCAGCCGGTATACAAGCTGCTCAAGGAGCACCGGGTGCTGGAGAAGATCCGCGAGCTGTTGCGCCCGCTGCGGCTGCCGCACCGCCTGCTGCTGCAGACGATGGACTGTGACGGCATTTCCAATGCGTGGTCCAATGAGGAAAACGTCACGGTCTGTTACGAGTACGTCAACGACATCTGGAAGAATGTACCCGAGCGCACGACGCCCTCGGGAGTTGCTCCCATTGATGCGATGATCGGCCCGTTGCTGGACGTATTCCTGCACGAGGCCGGTCATGCCACGTTCCGCAGCCTGAAAGTTCCGCTGTTCGGCCGCAACGAAGATGCCGCCGACCAGTTTTCGACCTACCTCATGCTGAGGTTCGACAAGGAAGAAGCTCGCCGACTGATCCTGGGCAGCGCGTATCAATACAAGGGCGACTTGGCGTCTCCGACGCTAACGGTGAACCAGCAAAACTTTGCGGACGAGCACGGCACGCCCGCGCAACGCTTCTTCAACCTGTTGTGCACGGCCTACGGCAGCGACCCGAAACTGTTTGCCGATGTTATCAAGGAAGGATTCCTGCCCGAGGACCGCGCGGTGGGCTGCGAGCGCGAATATCTTCAGCTCTCGCATGCATTCGAAACCTTGATAAGGCCCCATATCGATAGAAAGCTCGCGCGCAAACTGCACAAGCGCTGGCTCCCTCCGATCACGACCAAGCCGGAGGCATGGCGGAGCGCGGACTGATACCAGGTTGGCGCCACTCACGAGTCGCACTGCTGGTGGTGGCGACCGACGAGGAGCTGATGGTCACGCAGCATGCCGCGGCGTTGCCGCGAGGGCGAACCGAAGGGAAGGCAACAGGCGCAAGAATGGCTTGATGACGTTGAAGCCGACGTACCAACGCACAACCAACAAATGAAACGAGCCGAGGGAGAGATGCCATGGAAGCCGCCGCACTTGCGAACAGCACGAAGGACAAAGGCTGCTGGCGAGACTTCAAGCCGGGGAATTGGTGCAACGCCGTCGATGTCCGCGACTTCATAGTTTGCAACGTCACGCCCTACACCGGCGATCAGAAATTCCTGGCGGGGCCGTCGAAGCGCACCAAGGCAGTCTGGGCCAAGCTCCAGCCCTTCTTCCAGGACGAGAGGAAGAGAGGCGTGCTTGCCGTTGATGCAAAAACGCCGTCGACGATGCTGGCGCACAAGGCGGGATATATCGACCGCGACAACGAGGTGGTCGTCGGATTGCAAACCGACGAACCGTTCAAGCGGGCGATTTTTCCGTTCGGCGGCTTGCGGATGGTCGAGGCCGGCCTCAAGGCGGCGGGCATCGAAGCCGATCCGCAGGTGCATCAGGCGTTTACGAAGATACCGGAAATCCCACAACGACGGCGTATTCGACGCCTACACGCCCGAAATCATGCGGTGTCGCAGGTCCGGCATCATCACCGGCCTTCCGGATTCCTATGGCCGCGGCCGGATTATCGGCGATTACCGCCGCGTCGCGCTCTATGGCGTCGAGCGCCTGATGAGCGCCAAGCGGCAGGAACGCGCGCAGATTGACGACATGTGGCCGACCGACGAGATCATCCGGATGCGCGAGGAGCTCGCGGACCAGATGCGCGCGCTCGAAGACCTCGCCGCCATGGCGAAACTATACGGGTGCGATATCACGCACCCGGCGACAGACGCGCAAGAGGCGGTGCAATGGACGTATCTCGCTTATCTGGGCGCGATCAAGGAAGCGAACGGCGCGGCGATGTCGATCGGCCGCATCTCGAGCTTCCTGGACATTTTCATCGAGCGCGACCTCAATGAAGGCACATTGGATGAAGCCGGCGCACAGGAGCTGTGGGACCAGTTGGTCCAGAAGCTCCGCATCGTGCGCTTCCTTCGCACGCCCGAATACGATGCGCTGTTCAGCGGCGATCCCTACTGGGCGACCGAATGCGTCGGCGGCATCGACCTGAATGGCCGGCCGCTCGTGACCAAGAGCAGCTATCGCATGCTGCACACGCTGACCAATCTCGGTCCGGCGCCGGAGCCGAATATCACGGTGCTGTGGTCGAAATACCTGCCTGACAACTTCAAGCGCTACTGCATCAATATCAGCCGCGAAACCTCCTCGCTGCAATACGAGAACGACGACCTCATGCGGCCTCACTGGGGCGACGACTACGGCATCGCCTGCTGTGTGTCGGCGATGAAGCTGGGCAAGCAAATGCAGTTCTTCGGGGCGCGCGTGAACCTCGCAAAAGCCCTCCTGTATGCGATCAATGGCGGGCGCGACGAGATCTCCGGTGATCAGATCGCGCCGGCGACGCCGCCCGTCACCAGCGACGTGCTCGACTATGACGAGGTGTTTGAGAAGTTCGACCGCGTGATGGAGTGGCTCGCGCGCACCTATGTGCACGCCATGAACTGCATCCATTACATGCACGACAAGTACTTCTATGAACGCCTTGAAATGGCGCTGCACGACCGCGACATCCTGCGCACCATGGCGTTCGGCATTGCCGGCCTGTCGGTGGTCGCCGACAGCCTGGCGGCGATCAAATACGCCAAGGTCCACGTCATCCGGGACGCAACCGGACTGGCCGTCGACTATCGCATCGAGGGCCCGATCGAGGGCACGAATGTTGTCCCCCAATACGGCAACAACGACGATCGGGTGGACAGCATCGCCGCGGATCTCGTCACTCGCTTCATGCAGAAGATCCGCAAGCATCCAACCTATCGAGGCGCGACCCACACCCAAAGCGTGCTGACCATCACCTCCAACGTGGTCTACGGCAAGCACACTGGCAACACGCCGGATGGCCGCCGCAAGGGCGAGCCGTTCGGGCCTGGCGCCAACCCGATGCACGGCCGCGACAGTCATGGCTGGCTGGCGTCGTGCCTGTCGGTCGCAAAGCTGCCCTACAGGGATGCACTGGACGGCATCAGCTACACCGTTTCGGTCGCGCCGCAGAAGGCGCACCTGTCAGACGAGGAACTGGTCGATGGCGCGGTCAAAGCCTTCGACACGTACTTCGATCAGGGCGGCTTCCACATGAACTTGAACATCCTCGACAAGGACACGCTCGAAGACGCGATGAAGAATCCCGACAAGTATCCGCAGCTCACGATCCGCGTGTCGGGCTATGCCGTCAACTTCATTCGCCTGACGCGCGAGCAACAGCTGGATGTGATCAACCGGACTTTCCACGGCCAAATCTGAGACAGAGGAGAGCCTCATGTCACGGCTTGGCAACCTCGAGGCGGGCAGCCGCCACGATCTGCTCGTCGGCCTCTCGCCCGACGCGCCCGATGCAGCCGACTTTCGCGACGACGGCGAAGGCGCTTTTGGATACGTGCATTCCTACGAGTTCATCGTCCCGATACGACGGACCGGGCCTCCGTGTGGTGCTGTTCGTGTCGGGTTGCCTCCTTCGCTGTTCCTACTGCCACAATCCTGATACCTGGCATCTTAAAGACGGCACTTACGTCTCTGCGGAACACGTCATCAACCGCCTCGGCACGTTTGCGGCGGCGTTACGATCGCTTGACGGCGGCCTCACCATCTCGGGCGGAGAGCCGATGGTGCAGCTCGGCTTCACAGCGCGAATATTGGCTGCGGCCAGGCAGATGGGCCTTCATACGGCGATCGAGACATCGGGTTTTCTCGGTGACCGCGCTGACGACAGGTATCTGTCGCGCCTCGATCTCGTGCTGCTGGACATCAAAAGCGGGGATCCGGAAACCTATCGCACCGCGACCGGCCGGGATCTGGCGCCGACGCTGCGCTTCGCCGAGCGGTTGGCCGCAATCGGCAAGCCGGTATGGGTGCGCTTCACGTTGGTGCCGGGACTCACCGATGATCCCGCCAACGTCGACAAGATCGCCCGGTTCGTCGCCCCGATGAAGAATGTCGAGTGGGTCGAGGTGCAGCCGTTCCATCAACTTGGCGCGTTCAAATGGAAGGCGATGAAGCTTGATTACAAGCATGCGAACACGGCGGCGGCCGCTCCTGACCTTGTGAATCGGGTGATCGAACAATTTCGAGCCGCGGGCTGCCGCGCGCGCTGACTGAACTCGAGGCCTGTCCATAGCCGGAGACATTGTCATGCTTGAGATGGCGCGCGACATCATCGGTACGCAGCCTATTCTGGCGTTGTTTCTCGCCATCGGCGTCGGTTACGTCGTCGGCCAGATCAACATCGGAGGCTTCTCGCTCGGCGTCGGCGCCGTCCTGTTCGTAGGCTTGGCCATTGGAGCCTTCGCCCCGAAAGCCCAGATCACCGGACCGATCAGCCTTACCGGCTTGATCATGTTCCTCTACGGAATTGGAATCCTCTATGGCCGGCAATTTTTTGAAGGAATGACCGGCGCCGAAGGCCGCAAATACAATCTGCTGGCGCTCGTTGCCGTCGTCGCCGGGCTCGCGGTCGCATTGGGGCTGGGCCATGTCTTCGGGATCAAGACCGGCCACACGCTGGGCATTTTCGCGGGCTCGATGACGAGCACCGCAACGCTGCAGGCCGCCCTCGACGTCATGCGCAACAGCGAACCATCGATCGGCTATTCGATTGCCTATCCCTTCGGCGTGATCGGCCCGATCCTGTGCATCTACTTCATGACGCGCCGAATTCCAGCCGAAATTCCCGCCGAAGGCGCAACGGTTCCACATGGGCGAGGTGACTTTGGGCGACAACTGCGCTGGCCGCACGCTGGCCGAGCTCAGTAAGGATATGCCAAGCGGCGTGCAGACGACGATGGTCCGCAAAGGCGGCCAGAATGTTGTTCCGTCGACCGATATGCTCCTGGCATCCGGAGATGGTCTCCTGATCATCGCCGAACGCGAGGACGCAATCGCCGAAGCGGCCGCACGTTTGGGAAGGCTGGAACCCGGCCGTATCGTGAAAGATCGTTCTGCCCTCGACTACATCCGGGTTTTCGTGGGGAAGGCCAATGTGGTCGGCGTGCCGCTCTCACACCTTCCGCTGCCGACCGGTTTTCCGGTTCATCTCCTGCATGTCCGCCGCTATGACATGGATCTTGTCCCGAGCCCCGATCTGGCCCTGGAGTTCGGCGATCGGGTCGGCGTGCTCATGCCAGCCGACCGCAAGGAGGACATCCGGCGGCACTTCGGCGACACCGTCAAAGCTACCGCGGAGTTCAGCTACGTCTCACTCGGGCTCGGCATGGTGCTTGGCGTGCTGCTCGGGCTGATACCCATTCCCATCCCTGGTGTCGGGACGGTCACGCTCGGCATCGCGGGTGGTCCGCTGATCGTGGCCCTTATCGTCGGCAAGCTGCGCCGAACCGGTCCGCTGCTCTGGGTGATGCCGCTTCCCGCGAACATCGTGTTGCGCAACTTCGGCCTGGCCATGTTCCTTGCCGCCGTCGGCATCAATGCCGGGCAGCCTTTCGTGCGTACGATCTCGGAGGCGGGGCTGACAATGCTGTTCATCGGCGCCGCCGTCCTGCTGACGACAGTGATCATCGTATTGCTGGTCGGCTACTACCTGCTGAAGATCCCCTATGACGATCTGGTCGGCGTCGCATCGGGCGCGACCGGAAATCCTGCCATTCTGGTGTATTCGACGCGAATGGCGCCGACCGAGCGGCCTGATATCGCGTACGCGATGATCTTTCCGTCAATGACAATCGTGAAAGTCATCGCCGTGCAGATAGTCGGGCTGCTGGTCGCCACCGGCGCTGGTTGAACATGACCTCGGCACACGAGGGAAACACTTGCCGGCTTCTCGCTTGGGCGCGCGCGAAACGAGGTCTGGTTGTGGTAGTTCTCGCGTTGGCGGTTCTGAGGCTGAGCAGGATCACAGACGGCTATCAGACCGCTCGGCCGCAGGGGCCGACTCCCTGGGGCCCGTGTGCTTATCGCAGCGGAGGCGCGACATGACTGACCCGGCACCCGCGCCGCCACCACCCATTTTCAATTTCAATGCCTATAGCCCAGCGGAAATCCACGAGGCAATCGAGAAAGTCGGGGTCAAGAAGGCGACCATGGCGTTTCTGCCTTCCTTCATGCTGGCGGTGGTGGCGGGCGGCAGCATAGGTCTCGGCGCGCTCTACTACACCATCGTTGCCTGCGACCCTGACCTGAGCTTTGCGACCATCCGCGTGGTCGGCGGACTGGTGTTCTCGCTCGGACTGGCGATCGTCCTGATCGGAGGCGCCGAGTTGTTCACCGGCAACAACCTGATCGTGATGGCCTGGGCGAGCGGCAAGATTTCCACGACCGAGGTGCTGCGCAACTGGCTCATCGTTTACTGCGGTAACCTGGTTGGCAGCCTTGGGCTCGTCATCTTGGTCCTGCTCTCACATCATCCTGATTTCAACGGCGGCCGCATCGGCCTGTCGATATTGAACACGGCGGCCGCAAAGATCAGCCCGGACATGGTGACGCTGTTCTTCAAAGGCATCTTGTGCAACGTGCTCGTTTGCCTGGGGGTCTGGCTTGCCTATGCGGGTCGCTCGGTCACTGACAAGATCGTCGGTCTGATCTTGCCGATCTCCGCGTTCGTCGCGGCCGGCTTCGAGCACTGCATCGCCAACATGTATTTTCTGCCGTTGGCTTGGCTGCTGACCGAGACCGGCCAGGTCCCTGCAGGTTTCGACGCGTCGGTGATCACGATCCCGGGGATCATCCATAATCTGGTCCCGGTAACGCTCGGCAATATCGTCGGCGGCGCCGGCTTGGTTGGCTTTGTCTACTGGACGATCTATCGCAAGGTTGTGGGCTAGGATCGAGCGCGGTTGCTC
>CAVRXD010000015.1:0-67544 GCA_963725065.1 uncultured Alphaproteobacteria bacterium | reverse complement strand
GCGCGTTTCACGCCAACGTCCGTGCCGGCAGATCGAACAAGCGCGCATTGAAGAAGGAGCCTGGTCCGGGCGGCGTCCGAACGTCGAGGCCGCTGCAGGCCTCGACGTCGTAACGTGCCGGGGGACGCGGTGGGGCGCAGGCTTGTCGACGAACCTAGATGATGTCCGCCAGGCTCTGACCGTGCAGATCGATGCTCAGTCCCTGCAGCGCGAGGTCGCTGATCTCGCCGCCCATCGCCTTCAGGCTTTCCTCGCGGATGAGTGACATCAGCCCGCGCCGCAGCGCCAGGAATTCGGACGACATCATCATGGCCTGTTGGCGGGGACGTTCGAGCGGCACCATGATTTCCGCCTTGATGGTGCCGGGACGCGCGGTCATACAGTACACGCGATCGGACAGGAAGATCGCCTCGTCGATGTCGTGGGTCACGAACAGCACCGATATCTTCAGGCGCTGCCACATATTGGTGAGGATCTGCTGCATGATGACGCGGGTCTGTGCATCGAGCGAGCCGAACGGCTCGTCGAGCAGGAGCACCTTGGGGCCGGTGGCGAGCGCCCGCACGATGCCGACGCGCTGCTTCATACCGCCGGAGAGACGATCCGGATAATGATTCTCGAACGCAAGCAGGCCCGCTAGGCCGAGCAGCGTGCGTGCGGCGACTTCGCGCTGATGCTTGCTCTTGCCCTTCATCTTGAGGCCGAACTCGACGTTCTCTCGTACCGTCTTCCATGGAAACAGCGAGTATTGCTGAAACACCATGCCGCGGTCGGCGCTCGGTCCGTCGATCGCTTCGCCATCGACCGTAATCGTGCCGCCCGTCGGCTTGAGGAACCCCGCAACGGCATTGAGCAAGGTGGACTTGCCGCAGCCCGACGGCCCGATGATCGAGACGAACTCCCCGGGCTCGACACGGAGCGAGACGTGGCGGACGGCTTCGACCTCGCTGTAGAGCGTATCGTACGACAGACGGAAATCCCGGATATCGACGAATCCCTTTGGCTCGTTGCTCATGTCGTGCGTGCCCACGGCATGACCACATGTCCGAGGCCGCGAATCGCCGCGCTCGAAGCCAGCCCGAGAACGCCGATGCAGATCATTCCGAGCGCGATGTCGGAGTATTGCACGAGCGAATAGGCCTCCCAGGTGAAGTAGCCGATCCCGAACTGCCCGGAGATCATCTCGGCCGCGATCAGCGACACCCAGGCGACGCCCATGCCGACGGTCAGGCCGGTGAAGATGTGCGGTAGGGCGGCAGGAAAATAAACTTCTCGGAAAATCGCGACCTCGCTTGCGCCCAGGCATTGCGCCGCGCGCACCAGCACCTGATCGACCATCTTCATCCCGTGGAGGGTGTTGATGAGGATGGGGAAGAACGAGCCGAGGAAGGTGATGAAGACGATGCTCTCCTCGTTCGAGGGCCACAGCATGATCGACATCGGCACCCAGGCGATCGCTGGGATCGGCCGAAAGACCTCGGACACCGGAAAGACAAGCTCGCGAATAACGCGGAAACGGCCCATCACCAGACCGAGCGGGACAGCGACGAGGGTTGCGATCAGGAAGCCGATCAGAATACGGCGGCAGCTCAGCACGACATGGGAGAAGAACTTCGGATCTCCGAATGCTCGCATCGCGCGGTCGAGCACCTGCTCCGGCGCCGGCACGTTGAGAAACCGCACGTAGATGTTCACGCGGTACTTGGTCAGCAGATGCCAGGCGAGGAGGAAAGCAAAGAGCGACAGCGCGCCGAGAACGACGGCCCAAAGCCGGCCGCGGTTGAGGGCGAGCCAGCGCCGGACGGGCTTCGCGATCGGTGCGGCGGCAATCGGCGCCGCCGCGGCCTCCGGCGACGAAATCTCCGAGGCGACATGCGGTGAGATGTCGACCGGCTCGGCGGCGTCCGCCTTGAGAGCGAGCCGCTCCACTCTCACCCTCCGCTCATCGCCGACTTGAGCGCATCGTTGAAATTGACGACCTTGCCCCCGATCTTGGCGGCATGGGCCTCGGCGTCCTTCTTGAGCAGGAACGGCGCGATTTCGCTGCCGCCGACGGCAAAGAAGGCCTGATCGGCGAACAGCTTGATGCCGCGCTCGGTGTCGAAGACATAGGCGACGGTGATCTTCTTGCCTTTGGCCTTCAGGTCGACATAAGCGCCGAGCGTGCAGGCGGGACTGCTGAAGGATGCGATGCCTTCGCCGTCGACCCAGAGTTCGCCGGCCTTGCGCGGCTCGCTGATCGGCTTCTTGCAGAAGGCGTCCTCGCCCTTGACTTCGTAATTCTCGAAGCTCGCGCGCTGCTTCTCGTAGTCGAGGCCGAGCTCGGAGAACGCCTTGCGCACATAGCTGTCGTTCACCCACTTTCCGACATCGAACTCCTTCATCCGGCCCAGGTTCTGCAACACCTTGGCGTCCTCGGCGGCGTCCTGCACGAGCTCCGGCTTGATGGTCGGATCCATCGTCATGATTCCGCCGGGGCCGAGGAAGATGTAGACGACCTCCTTGTCGATGCCGGTCCACTTGGCGATCATTTCGGACGCGGTCTTCGGGTCGGCCCGGACCCAGGCATTGGCCTCGACCACGGCCTTGATGTAAGCCACCACGACTTCGGGATATTTCTCGGCGAAGTCGGTACGCACGACGACGCCGTGCCAGGTCGGAGCGTTGGTCTCCACGCCGTCGAATATCTTGCGGGCGAAACCGCGGAACGGAAGAAGCTCGGCGAACGGCACGAAGTCGGCATGGCCGTCGATCTTCTTCTCCTGCAGGTTGGTCGAGCCGACCTCGGGACTTTGGCTGACAAGCTGGAAATAGTCGGCCGGCCATTTGCGGTCCTGCATGGCCTTTAGCACCATGCCGTGGGCGGCCGATCCGAACGGCACGCTGACCACCTTGCCTTTGAGATCCGACAGCTCGAAGTAGGGCGAGTCCTTGTGCACCACGAGCCCGTTGCCCGAGCCGTAGATATTGTAGGCGGCAACCGCGATCAGCTGCGCCTTGCTCTCGGGGTTGCTTTGGAACGTGAACCCGTTCACCACCAGCGGATAGTCACCCATCATTCCGATATGCAGCTTGTTCGCCATCATGCCGTTAGTGACGGGCGGTCCCGATGTGAAGTTGTTCCACTCGAGCTGAAACTTGATGCTGGCGTACTTTCCGTCTTTCGGCAGGTGCTTCTCGAACAGCTTCAACTCGCGAATGACGGTGCCGGTCGTCACCGTATTGGTCGTGGTATCCTGGGTGCCGATGCCGATGGTGACGGTGGTCTGTGCGCTCGCAACGCCGGGCCAGAGCAGCAGCGCGGCGATGATCGCCGGACCTGTGAAATGACGGTTTCCCATGGCTCACCTTTCTCGCGGTTCGATGCGCCTCGGGGGCTTCCTCGCGCTTTTCGTCATCTTTGGGCTGGGTCGCATGGCGGGCAAATCGAGAGTCGCCCGCGCGGTCGATTAGTTGCCCAAAAATGATCGTTGCGCAGATTTTCGGCAGCCGAGCTGGCACGCGCCGATTCCGTGGGCATCCCGGCTATCCGTCCTGTCCCCGCATCTCCTCCAGCGCATCGAGCCGGCGAACGACGATGCGGGACTTGTGACAGACGACGACGCCCTGGTCCTGCAGCCGCTTCAGGCTGATCGTGATCCATTGCCGTGTGGCGCCGACCATGTGGGCGAGGTCGGCATGGGTGAAGGTGGCGCCGATCAGAATGCCGTCGCGGTCCTCGACACCGTAGATATCGACGAGGTGGAGCAGGAGATGCGCCAGGCGCTCGGTGATCGAGCGCGTACCGAGCATCTGGGCGAGCCCGGAATAGCATTTGCCCTTGAAGGTCAGGCCCTCGATCAGGCCGACGGCAAGGCTCGGAATCTGCATGACGAGCGCGCGCAATGTCTTCCCGGGAATCTGGACCACGCTGCTGTTGGCGGCGGCGACGCCGGACCACATATGCGGGCCCGATCCGAAGATTTCCGGCCCGCCGACGAAGTTGCCGGGATTCCAGTAGGCGAGGGTGATCTCGCGTCCGGACGGGGCCATGTAGAAGACACGGATACGGCCGGACTCGACCAGATAGATGCCTTCGTGCGGAGCGCCCTGGCTGAAAAGCGTCTGGCCGCGGTTGAGCACGCGCCGGCGGCCTTGGCTCAGCACCAGTTCGCGCTCACGCGGGTTGAGCCATGCCAGCAAGGGTGACGGTCCGCCGACGAGCGACCGGCTTTCGACCAGAAGGAGGGTTTGAGCATCGTTTCCGCGCGATGACTGCGACTCACGCGGCGCGACCGACAGAACGGGCTCGGCAAGCGCGGACCGGTCTTGCATCGGGATGCTCCATGTTGCGTCGGTGCACAAGGAGCATAAGCTGTGCCAGTTCTAAGCCGAATTCTAAATTGTTGATACGTCATCGAATCTCCTCCCGCGAGGTCGGCAGGACGAGAACGTTCGCGTACGGCAAAAAAATGGCGCCGGCCGCACGCGCATGGAACGTCGTGCCGGATGCCGCGCGGAGCGTGGACGCTACACCGCCGCCTGGCAGCGGCCGATGGCCCAGCGCACGAGCTTGCGCACGTCAGGGTCCGGATCCCCGGCAGCCGGTTCCAGGAACACCAGCGCCGTCGGGCTCGCGATCTCGCCGAGCGCGGCCGCCGCCTCTTTGCGCAGGTTGCTGACCTCGTGTGAAAGCGCCTGGCCCAGCGCCGGGATGGCGGGGAGGGCGCAGATCCGCCCCAGCGCGTTGGCGGCCTTGGCGCGCACCTGCCAGCTCTCATCGTTCATCGTCGCGATCAGCGGTCCAATCGCTTCGGGGAGGCGCACCTTGCCGATCGACGCCGCTGCCTGCTCGCGCACCTGCCATTGCGTATCGGCGAGACCGCCGAGCAAGGCTGCGGCGCCTGGCCCGCCGGGCCGGGTGAAGACCAGCGCCGACATCACTGCGCGCCGGACCGAGGGGTCGGCGTCCCCTGCGGCCGCCATCAACGCCGGCAGCGCCTGATCGGCCTTGAGATAGCCGAGCACGCCGATCGCCTCCCGCCGGACCTCCGGAGATTGGTCCTTGAGCGCGCGAAGCGCCGCGGGCAAAGCCTCCGGCGTGACCAGTTCGCGCACGGTGCGCAGCGCCGCGGCGCGCACGAACGGTTCGGGATGGTCGACCCGCGCGATCAGAAGCGCCGCGCTCTCGGGATCCTTCTTCTCCGCCAGCGTTTCCGCGGCGGCCACGCGCACCGCGGCGACCGGGTCTTCGAGCGCATTGACCAGCGCGGATACGATGCCCTCGCCGCTGTGTTCGTCCAGCGCCTTGGCCGCCGCCTCCCGTACCGCCGGATCCGCATCGCCCAGTCCCTTGACCAGCAGCGGCACCGCGCCCTCGTCGGTGACCTCCGCCAGCTCAAGCATGGCCACGCGCCGCACTCCGGCGTCGTCGTCCGTGCAGCGCGCGGCGATATCGTCGAGATCGGAATCGAGCGCGTCGAACAGAGCCATTGGCGGGCTTACCGCAGCAGGTAGGGAATGTTGACCGTGACTGCGCCGGTCGGGCAGTCCACCTCGCACGGCATGCAATACCAGCACTCGTCGTATTTCATGTAGGCCTTGCCCTTGGTCTCGTCGATCGCGAGCACGTCGAGCGGGCAGACCTCGACGCAGACCTTGCAGCCCTTGTGCGGCGATGCATTTTTCGTCATCGACGATGACGGGAACGCTGGTTGCATGGTTGGCGATCGGCATTGTCGGCCCTCTTCACTCCGCCGCAACCGGCGTCTTGATGCGCAGATGGTGATAGGCGGACATCTCGTCCGCCGCGACCGGCACGATATAGGGGGCGACCTCGCGCTTGCGATGGGCGATGCGGCCCCTAGCGTCCTTGTAATGCATGCTGTGGCAGAACCAGTTGTCGTTGTCGGTCTCGGGATAGTCCACGCGCAGGTGATAGAGGCCCCAGCGGCTCTCGGTGCGATAGAGCGAGGCCGCGGCCGCCAGATCGGCGCAGTCGAGGATCGATTGGGTCTCGAGCGCACGCATCAACTCGTGCGGATCGCGGGCCACGAGCTGGTCCAGGTCCGCGCGCACCTCGGCGAGCCGCTCCTGCCCGATGTTGATCTTGGCGGTGATCTTCGGCGGCTGCAGATAATCGTTGACCAGACGCCGGGTCTTGAACTCCATCTCGTAGGGGGTGAGGCCGTCCTCGCGCCGCGTCGGCGCGAGAACGCGCGCCTGCTCGGCCGCGATGTCGGCCGTGTCGTGCGCGGGCAGATCGATCTCTGCACAGTAGTCGGCCGCGGTCTGGCCGGCGATGCCGCCGTTCACGAAGGCGCCGAGCATGTAATTGTGCGGAACGCTGGCCATGTCGCCAGCGGCGTAGAGACCGGGAACGGTCGTCTCGGCATGTTCGTTCACCCAGACGCCGGATGCGCTGTGACCGGAGCAGAACCCGATCTCGGAGATGTGCATCTCGATCATGCGGTGCCGATAGTTCGTGCCCCGGCGCTCGTGGAATCGGCCGCGCGACGGCCGCTCGTTCGAATGCAGGATGGTCTCGATCTCGCCGATGGTCTCGGATGCGAGATGGTCGAGCTTCAGGAACACCGGTCCCGAGCCGCTCTGGAGCTCGCGCCAGAACTCCAGCATCATCTGGCCGGACCAGTAGTCGCACTCGATGAAGCGTTGGCCGCGGTTATTGGCGGTATAGCCGCCGAACGGTCCGGTCACATAGGCGCAGGCCGGACCGTTGTAGTCCTTGATCAGCGGATTGATCTGGAAGCACTCCAGATTGGCGAGCTCGGCGCCGGCATGAAAGGCCATGGCGTAACCGTCGCCGGAATTGGCCGCGTTCTCATACGTGCCGAACAGATAACCCGAGGCCGGCAGCCCGAGCCGGCCGGCGGCGCCGCAGGCGAGGATCACGGCCTTGGCGCGCACCACCAGAAATTCACCGGTGCGGGTGTTGACCCCGATCGCGCCGGCGATGCGGCCGTCGGCGGCCTTCAACAGCCGCGTCGCCATGAATCGGTTGGTGACGGCGACCTGCAGGCGGCGCAACTGCCGATACAGGATCTTCTTGACGTGATGGCCCTCGGGCATGGGCAATACATAGGTGCCCATATGGTGGACCTTGCGGACGTTGAATTCGCCGGAGCCGTCCTTCTCGAACTTGACCCCGAGCGCATCGAGGAAGCGGATCATGGGGTAGCTGCCCTGGGCGTACGCCATGACCGCCTTCTGGTGGACGATGCCGTCGTTGGCGACGGTGATCTCCTTCACGTATTGCTCCGGCGTGGCGTAGCCGGGAATGACCGCGTTGTTCAGCCCGTCCATTCCCATGGAGATTGCGCCGCTGCGCTTGACGTTCGCCTTCTCCATGAGAACGACCCGCAGGGCGGGGTTCTTCTCCTTGGCCTTGATCGCGGCCATCGGGCCGCCGGTGCCTCCGCCCAGGACCAGCAGATCGGTCTCGATCACTTCGGTCTTGGCGTCGCTCGTCATTCGCATGGTCCGCCGTGAAACTGCGCGCTCGCGGCCGCGCTCGACGCAATCGGTGTCGCAGCGCGGCCATCCGCCGAGACGATCTTTTGCAGGTACGCCCATGGATAGATTCCGCGAGCATGGCCGTCGGAAAAGGCGATGTTGATCGCGTAGTCTCCGACCGCCGCCAGCCGGTCGATGGTGATGGTCTCGAACGACGCGGCGAACGTTCCATCGATGCGCTCGCGCGTGCACCACGCGCACCGGCAGGCCGCGCGCAGGCGCGGGGCGCTGACCTCGGCCGCGTTGCCATCGCCCCAGGCGATCTCGAGACGCATGCGATCGCTCTTGAGCACGACCGCCTCAGGGACTGAAGCCGCGTCGAACGGCAAGCCATCGCTGGTAAAATGATCGGACAGTATCGCGGCTCCTCGGAGTCCCGCGATTTCAGCCCGGGCGTCCCGCCGGAGACAGCAATTAGTTGCTGTATCGCCGAAATTCCCGCTGCGTAACCCAGAGCCTGGCCGGACGACGAAGCGGCGGTGGCGGATCCGCAGCGTGAGATGTTCGAGCACGTGGCGTTCTTCGGGATTGAACTCGTCATCGACGACGTGGAGCGCAAGCACCTCGTCTTGATCGCCGCCCGGCCGGGTTACGGATCATAGTCGTCCGGGGACGTGAGCAAAAAGAGAAAACCCCGCAGCCTGCCGCTACCGGCGCCAACCGCTATTCGCCCTTGATCCCCATGAGCTTGACCGCGTCGGCGAAGAGCTGCTTGTCGGCCTTGAATCGTTCGGCCACCTGCGCCGGCGTGGTGCCTCCAGGCACGATGCCGCTCTGAACCAGCTTCTCCCTGACTGATGGCGTGTTGACCGCCTCGATCGAGGCCTCGACCAGCTTGTCGACGATCTCCTTCGGCGTCCCCGCCGGCGCCATGAAGCCGTTCCACGAGCCGAACTGAAAGCCGGGAAATGTTTCGGCGACCGCCGGCAGGTCGGGCGCCTGCGGAATCCGGCTCGGAGTTGCGACCGCGAGCAGCTTGATCTTCCCGCCGTTGAGGTGCGGCAGCATCTCGGACGCGTTGCCGAAATACATGTCGACATGACCTGCGAGCAGGTCGCCCACGGCCTGCACGCCGCCCTTGTAAGGGACGAGCGTCATCTCCAATCCGGTTCGGGCAATCAGAACGCCGGCCGCGATCGCCGTGACGGTTTGCATGCCGACGCCGGCGTAGGTCAGCTTGCCCGGGCGCGCTTTCGCATAGTCGATGAACTCCTGCAGCGTGTTGACCGGCATGTCGCCTTTCACGCCGAGGATCTGCGGTCCGGTTCCGAACTCGGTGATCGGAATCAGATCCTTGTCCGGATCGTAGCCGACTTTCTGCAGCAGCGGCGCCAGCACCAGCTGCGAACCGGCTCCGAACAGGAACGTGTAGCCGTCCGGCGCGGAGCGCGCCACCTGCGCCGCGCCGGTGATGCCGCCGGCGCCGCCGCGATTCTCGATGACGAAAGGCTGGCCGAATTTTGCCGACAGCCGTTCCGCTGCGAGCCGCGCCATCATGTCGGTGTTTCCGCCGGCCACGAACGGCACGATGATGGTCACCGGCCGCGTCGGCCAGTCGGACGACGCGTGCGATTCGCAGGACCACATGGCGCAGAGCGCGAACGCGATCGCCAGGGCCGATGGTCGTCGACGGGGGAGGGGAGCGGCGCGGCGCGCCGTTGCGCGTGTGAGCAGAAAGATTGCAGTTGCGCGAAGCGAAGTGAGCAAGTGGTGCATTGATCGTGTCTCAACCTCTCGATGACTGGTTTCTCACCTCCCTTCGTTTGTCGTTGCCGACCCTCATGCATCTTTCAGGCCACCTGCAGGACGCGCGAACTTGTTTGCACCTGACGGCGCGCTTGAAGACGTGTTTGCACAGACGACGTGCAGCACATGCGCAAGAACAGCGCGCGCCGCCGTGAATGGAACTCGGCGTGACAGAAAGGAACGATGCACTCTCGCGAGGCTGGGATATGTTCGTTATTTGTTCTTCTTGCCGCGGGGATGGGTTCCGGCGCGCGTTGCGCTTGTCATGATGTGAATTCTTACAGTTGAACCGGGCGAAGGCTTCGGGCGATCCCGGCCGTTCCCTCACCGCGTGGGGAAGCGGCGTTTTCGCCCGCGGCCTTGTGTGCTAGGTGGCAGGTCCTCTGACGCGTGCCGCGCCAATGACTGCGAGAACATGAAATATCGTTTCTCCATTGCGCCGATGATGGAATGGACCGACCGGCATTGCCGGTTCTTCCATCGCCTGCTCACGCGCCGGGCGCTGCTCTATACCGAGATGATCACGACAGGCGCGGTGCTGCACGGCGATCGCGCGCGGCTGCTGGCGTTCGATCGGGCCGAGCATCCGGTTGCGCTCCAGCTCGGCGGCTCGGATCCCCGGCAGCTTGCGCAATGCGCGCGCATCGCCGCGGACCTCGGCTACGACGAGGTCAACCTCAACGTCGGCTGTCCGTCGGATCGGGTGCAGGAGGGCCGCTTCGGCGCCTGCCTCATGGCCGAGCCCGCGCTCGTCGGCGATTGCGTCGCCGCCATGACCGGCAGCGTCAAGATTCCGGTCACCGTCAAATGCCGCATCGGCATCGACGAGCAGGACCCGGAGGAGGCGCTCGAAACGTTGACCCATGCGGTGGAGCAGGCCGGGGTTGCGGCGCTCATCGTGCATGCGCGCAAGGCGTGGCTGGCTGGCCTCTCGCCGCGCGAAAACCGGGATGTCCCTCCGCTCGACTACGCCCGCGTCTACCGCCTCAAGGCGGCGCATCGCGGTCTCGCCGTGGTGATCAATGGCGGCGTGCTCGATCTCGATCAGGTCAGGACCCATCTCGCGCACCTCGATGGCGTCATGATGGGGCGCGCCGCCTATCAGGAGCCGTGGCGTCTCCTGGAGGTCGATCCGCTGTTGTTCGGCGAGCCCGCCCGCTTTGCCTCCCCGCGGGAAGCGGCCGAGGCGCTGATCCCCTATCTCGAGCGCGAGCTTGCCCGCGGCACGCGGCTGCATGCCGATCACCCGGCACGTCCTCGGCCTGTTCCGCGGCGTCCCGGGCGCGCGTGCCTTCCGCCGCCATCTGGCAACCGAAGGCGTGAAGCCGGGCGCGGACGCTCACACCTTCCGTGCCGCGCTCGCCCTCGTGGTGGACATGGATGCGCGAATGGCGCACACCGCCGCCGCGTGATCCGTCGACGGCCATTGCGTGCCGTTGTCCCTCCGGAGCAAGACATGATCCTGGGCGTGCCCGTGAGCGAGCTACTGCTGCTCGCGGCCTTGATCATTGTCGGCGGATTCGTCACCGGCATCCTGGCCGGTCTGTTCGGCATCGGCGGCGGCGCGCTCATCGTACCGGTTCTGTACGAAGTGTTCCGCGCGCTCGATGTGCCCGACGAGGTGCGTTTCCAGCTTTGCGTCGGCACGTCGATCGCGATCATCGTGCCGACCAATGTGCTCTCGTTCCTCACCCACCGCGACAAGGGCGCGGTGATGATGGACGTGGTCCGCGCCTGGACGCCGCCCGCGGTGGTCGGCGTTGCGGTCGGCTCGGCGATCGCGGCCTTCGCACCCGCGGCGGTGCTCAAGCTGGCGTTCGTCCTGGTCGGAAGCGTGATTTCCATCAAGCTCCTGGTCGGTCGCGACAGCTGGCGGCTCGCCGACGATCTGCCCGGCTCCGGCGGCATGACCGCCTACGGGTTTTTCGTCGGGCTGGCGGCCTCGTTGATGGGCATCAGCGGCGGATCGATCTCCAACATGATTTTGACGCTGCACGGCAAGTCCATGCACAGCGCGGTCGCGACCTCCGCCGGGCTTGGCGTGCCGATCACGATCGCCGGGACCATCGGCTATATCCTTGCCGGCCTGCCGCAGCAGTCGCTGATGCCGCCGCTGTCGCTCGGCTTCGTCTCGCTGATCGGCTTTGCGCTGATGGCGCCGGTGTCGAGCTTCACCGCGTCGTATGGCGCCCGCCTGGCGCACGCGCTGTCGAAGCGTCGGCTCGAGGTCGCTTTCGGGTGCTTTCTGCTGATCGTCTGCGTGCGCTTTGCCGCGAGCCTGATCGGATGATGGTCACGGATAGCCGCGCATGAGGAGCTTGTCGCCGCGCACCTCCCAGCTTTCCAGCCGGTTGAGGAAGCTCATGCCGAGCAGGTTCGTGCGCAACTGCCCGGGTTGCGCAATCAGCGCCGGGACGGATCGTTCCGTGATGGCCCCGATCGAGATGCGGTCGAGCGTGACCGGCGCGGCGCGCGCGCGGCCGTTGGCGGTGTCGACTTGGACCGAATAGTTGAGGACCTCGAGCGGGAGGCCCGCGGCCTTGGCCGCTTCCTGGGTGAGGACGACCGAGCTCGCGCCGGTATCGAGCACCATCGCGACACGCGCGCCATTGACCTGGGTCGCGACCGAGAAACTGCCTCCGCCGCCGCGCGCAATCTCGACGGTGCGCCCCCTGGTCGCGGCGCGGCCCGGCACCAGCTCGGCCAGCACCCGGTCGGTGACATCGCGCAACTCGAAACGGTAGGTGTATCCCAGCAGCAGGAGCAGCGCGAGGGCCGTCCAGATCAGCACGGATTCGAGGACGTGGGAGAAACGCTGGCGAAACAGCGTGAGCGCGATGAGCCCGATAAGGATGAGCGCCGTGATCTTGGTTCCGAGCGAAGCGTTCTCGAAATGGGAGAGTTCGTCGAGCGCCGCTTCGTTCTGCCGCAGCACGAGGATGAGCAGGGCAATCGTCAGCGCAGCGAGCAGGATCCAGAGGAGGCGGCGCACCGACGATGTCCTTCAGCCCAAATCCGCGCGGTCGGCGCAATGTCGGTGGAGTGCCTCGAGGCGTCGCGGCAGCTCCGCCATGATGCGAGCGCGCTCAGCGTCGCTCATTCGACTCCAGTCCCCGATTTCGGCAAGAGTGCGCCCGCACCCGATACACGATGCGGAGATCGGATCAAGCGTGCACACTTTGTTGCAAGGACTTCTCGATGCCGCTCATGAGTTGCCGTGGGATAGGCCCGGGCAAGATAAGGAGGCCGGCGCGGAAGGCAATCGCCGGACGCTTTCCCCGGTACGCGGCGTCGCGCAAGCTGCCGCCGGCGCGGCGTTCGGCTGCGCGGCGCTTCGCGCGGGCGCGCCGTCCGGTGATGTGCTCCACCTTCACCAGGGAATAAACGCCGTTGTGGAGTGTAGAAGAGGTAATTTACAACCGCACGTCCATGTGGTCGACTGTGGCGGGCGCGAAGCATGGCGGTCCACATGAAGCTTTATGACGGCGGACGGGCGCCCAATCCGCGACGCACGCGGATTTTCCTGGCCGAGAAGAACATCAGCCTGCCGGTCGAGCAGGTGGACCTTGGTGCGCTGCAGCACAAGTCCCCGGCCTATGCGGCGGTCAACCCGCTCATGCGGGTTCCCGCGCTGGTGCTCGACGACGGCACGGTGATCACGGAGTCGGTCGCCATCTGCCGCTACTTCGAGGCGCTTCATCCCGACCCGCCCCTGTTCGGACGCGGCGCCCTGGCGATGGCGCAGGTCGAGATGTGGAACCGGCGTCTCGAGCTGCATTTGCTGTTCCCGGTGTCACACGTTTTTCGCAACTCGCATCCGGCCATGAAGGAGATGGAGGTGCCGCAGGTCCCCGCCTGGGCCGAGGCCAACAAGCCGCGCATCCAGGAATTCATCCGCCTGCTCGATGCCGAGTTGAAGCATCGTGCGTTTGTCGCCGGCGATGCATTCTCGATCGCGGATATTACCGGCCTGGTCGCCGTGGATTTCATGAAGCCGGCGAAGCTTGCGGTGCCGGACGAGCTCACCAATCTCAAACGCTGGCACGCCGACGTTTCCGCGCGGCCGAGCGCGTCGGCCTGAGCATGCGCCTGACGATCGTAGGATCGGGAGATGCCTTCGGCTCCGGCGGCCGGTTCAACACGTGTTTTTTCGTCGAGTCGGCGAAGGGCACGCTCCTGGTCGATTGCGGTGCCACCTCGCTGGTCGCGCTCAAGGCGCACGGCCTCGATCCCAATCGCATCGATGGGATCGTGCTCTCGCATCTGCACGGCGACCATTTCGGCGCACTTCCGTTCCTCCTGCTCGATGCCCAGTTCCTTGCCCAGCGCGAGCGGCCGCTCTTGATCGCGGGGCCGCCGGGCACGCGCGCACGGCTGGATGCGGCGCTCGAAGTATTCTTTCCGCGCTCCACCGCGAACAAGTGGCGGTTTTCGTGGAAGGTGATGGAGATCGAGGTGGGCCGGGAGACCGACGTGCTGGGACATTCGGTCTCGACCACCGAGGTCGTGCACTATTCCGGCGCGCCATCGACGGCGCTGCGCCTCTCCGACGGCAAGACGCTGTTCGCCTATTCCGGCGACACCGAATGGGTCGATGCCTTGGTATCCGTCGCCGACGGCGCCGATCTCTTCATCGTCGAGTGCTACGGCTATTCCGGACATATGCCGGGCCACCTCAGCTGGGAGGTGCTCGAGCCGCGGCTGCCCGATCTGCGCGCGCGCCGGATCATGCTGACCCACATGAGCCCGCTCATGCTCGCCCATCTCGACCAGGCCCGCGCCGCCGGCGTGCTCGTTGCCGAGGACGGCGCGGTGATCGAGTTTTGAGCGCTCGCCTGATGCCGTCATGCCGGGAATCGACGAGGTCGTCATGCGCGGGCTCGAATCCGCGCATCCATCGCCTTGGCAAGAGTATTGCGAAGAGCACGCAAAGCTCTTAGGACGGCTGGCATGGACCGCCGGGGTCGGGTTGCCCGAGCGTCACCTCTGAAGGCGCGGCGCTGAATCAAACCGACCTGAAAGGGCTCTGGAATATCTACGCTTCGTTCACCGCTTCCAGCCGCGCGATCAGGCTCGATGTGTCCCAGCGCCGGCCGCCCATCTTCTGCACTTCGGCATAGAACTGATCGACCAGTGCGCTCACCGGCAGGCTGGCGCCGTTCTTGCGCGCTTCGCCGAGGCAGATGGACAGATCCTTGCGCATCCAGTCGACCGCGAAGCCGAAATCGAACTTGCCGGCGGCCATGGTCTTGTAGCGGTTTTCCATCTGCCAGGACTGCGCCGCGCCCTTGGAGATGGTTTCGATCACGGCGTCGACGTCGAGCCCGGCTTTCTTGGCGAAGTGGATGCCTTCGGAAAGTCCCTGCACCAGGCCGGCGATGCAGATCTGGTTGACCATCTTGGTGAGCTGGCCCGCGCCCGCCGGCCCCAGCAGCTTGCACATGCGGGCATAGGCGGCGATGACCTTCTCGGCGCGGCCATAGGGTTCGGCATCCCCGCCGCACATCACCGTGAGCACGCCGTTCTCGGCGCCGGCCTGGCCGCCGGAAACGGGCGCGTCGATGAACGCGAAGCCGCGCTTCTTCGCCTCGGCGTAAAGCTCGCGCGCGATCTCGGCCGACGCGGTCGTATGGTCGACGAACACCGCGCCCTTCTTCATGCCGTGGAAGGCGCCGTTGGTCCCCAGCGTGACTTCGCGCAGGTCGTTGTCGTTGCCGACGCAGCACATCACGAAGTCCTGGCCCTCGGCCGCCGCCTTGGGCGTCGGCGCGCTGCGCCCGCCGTGCTTGCCCACCCATTCTTCTGCCTTCGCGGCGGTGCGGTTGTAGACGGTCAGGTCATGGCCACCCTTGTTCTTGAGGTGGCCCGCCATGGGGTAGCCCATGACGCCAAGACCGAGAAAAGCTGCTTTCGCCATCCTGTCCTCCCTCGAGCGCACTGCCGCGCGTCTGCGCCGATGCCTATATGGGCAGTGATTGCGACGGCCCGGGCGCGGCGTCAACGGTGATTGCATTGACCGAGGCCGCGCCGTCCTTATGGTGCCGCCCGGATATGACCCGACAGGGCGACAGAAAGCGTGTGGCATGGCAGTGACCAAAGAGCAGGTGCTCGCGTGTCTCCAGGGCATCAAGAGCCCCGAGGGCATCCCGCTGCCCGATACCGGCACGCTTTCGGACGTGGTCGCGACCGACGGCAAGGTGTTCTTTTCGATCAGCGTCGACGCGGCGCAGGTGAAGGCCTGGGAAGCCGTGCGAGAGCGCGCCGAGAAGGCGGTGCGTGCCTTACCCGGTGTGCAGTCTGCGCTCGTCGCGCTGACCGCGGAACGCAAGGCGGGCGCGCCGTCGGCGCGCACGCCGCCAGGCCCGGCGCCGGCCGGCGCGCGTCCCGCTCCCCGCGGCGATAGCGTTCAGGGCGTGCCTGGGGTCGAGGCCATCATCGCCGTCGCCTCCGGCAAGGGCGGGGTCGGCAAATCGACCACCGCGGTCAATCTCGCGCTGGGTCTCGCGTCGCTGGGGCTGCGGGTCGGCATCCTGGATGCCGATATCTACGGCCCGTCGCTGCCGAAGCTGCTGGCCATCAAGGAGCGCCCGCAGACGCTCGGCGGCACCCGGCTCAAGCCGATCACGCGCTACGGGCTCACCGTCATGTCGATCGGATTCCTCATCGACGAGGAGACGCCGATGATCTGGCGCGGGCCGATGGTCATATCGGCGCTCACCCAGATGCTGCGCGAGGTCGAATGGGGGACGCTCGACGTCATGGTCGTGGACATGCCGCCCGGCACCGGCGATGCCCAGCTCACCATGGCCCAGCAGGTGCCGCTCAAGGGCGCGGTCATCGTATCCACGCCCCAGGACCTCGCGCTGATCGATGCCCGGCGCGGCATCGCCATGTTCAAGCGGGTCAACGTGCCGGTGCTCGGCGTGATCGAGAACATGAGCTATTTTCTCTGCCCGCATTGCGGCACGCGCTCCGACATTTTCAGTCATGGCGGGGCGCGGCACGAGGCCGAACGGCTCGGTGTGCCGTTCCTCGGCGAGGTGCCGCTGCACATGACCATTCGTGAAAAGTCCGATGCCGGCCTGCCCGTGGTCGCGACCGAGCCTGATGGTCCGCATGCGAAAATCTATCGCGACATCGCCGCCAGGGTGCGCGATCAGCTCAAGGGCGGCGCCGGCCGCGCCGCGCCGAAGATCGTGATCGAGTGACGAGGCCGGCATCGGCGAGGATGACGGCAGGCGTGGCGCTGCGGGCTTTGTCGGTCAGACCAATAGAGCTGGGTGGCGGCGCCCGCTTCCGCGTGTCGCTACCGCTCGCCGCGCCGGCGTAACCCGGCGCCCGTCGGTGCGCGTCCCGGGCAGGGGCGCCATCCCGGCTTGTGCCGCGAGATTGCGTTCTCATGCCGCCTTCTGCCCATCCGAGGCCGCTATCAATCGTCGGCCCACATCCGCAGCAGATTGGCGAACGATTTCGAGATCAGGTCGAACTCGGTCGATTTGCCCTCGCGTGCGAACAATTGCCGTCGCGCGGTGTCGAGATCGAACAGGAGTTCGCGCTGCGCCGGATCGCGCACGAAGCTCCGCGCCCAGCCGACGGCGGCGAGCCTGGCGCCGCGCGTCACGGCGCCGACGCGGTGGAGCGAGGTGGCGGGATAGGCGATGAGGGAGCCGGCGTCGAGCCGGAACGCCTCCTCGCCCCCCGCGCTTTCGATGATGAGCTCGCCGCCGTCGTAGCTCGCCGCGTCGGACAGAAACAGCGTGAACGACACATCGCTGCGCATGCCGCCCATCAACGCGTCGTCGACGTGGCTGCCGTACTCCATGCCGGGCTCGTAGCGCGACAACAGCAGCGGGGAGAGCGCTTTCGGTCTCGCCGCCAGGCAAAACAGCTCATTGCCCAGGATGCGTTCGGCCACCAGCTTGCGGATCGTCTCGAGCGAGCGGTCGTCGCCCGCGGCCTGGCGATTGTTCTTGACCGTGCGCGCCGCAAAGCCCGCGGTCGCCTGCCCCTCGATGAAGCGCGCGCGCTCGAGCGCGTCGCGCACGGCGCTGGTCTCCTCGGGCGACAGGACATTGGCGATCGCGATGTGCATCGGCTTTTCCTCGCCGGCGCGGCATGATCCGGCCGGCTGATCGAACACGCAATCGCGGTCCCCCGGCAAGTCCTGTCCTGCGGCCACCTGTGGCCTGACAGCGGTTTCTTCTGGCTGGAATGATGAGAAACTAAGACGTGACTGGACGGATTCAGGCCACGGCCATATGTATCCGGCGCATGCCCTCCCGCCTTGCTGCTCTGCGTGGCCGGGATATGTTGCGATCAGGTGCGGGGCGACCGGACCGTTCGTCGTCGGGATTTGCGATGAAAGTAAAGACCAAGATTTGGCTTGGTGTCGGGGCCTTCGTGCTCGCGGGGAGCGGCGCCACCACAACCAGCGCCATTCCCCCGCTCGCCGCTGAAACATCGTCCGGCGTGAGCGGGCTGCCCGCTCGGTCGCCGGACACGGCGACGTCGCCGGCGGCATCGCGCGGTGTGGTCATGGCTCAGCATGCCGGTCACGACGCCGGCGAGGGCGGTGAATCTCAGGGTCTCGCCAACCTGCCGCCCGATCTGGCCTTTGCCGCCAGGGTGACGCTGCTGCGCGGCCACCTTCTGGTCGGTGACGAGCTGGTCAGGCAGCAGCAATGGAACGCGGCGCTGCCGCATTTCCTGCACCCGACCGAGGAGATTTACGGCGACATCAAGGATCAACTGGCCGAGTACCGGGTGCCGCCATTCGATGCGGCGCTCAAGACGCTGTCCGACGTCGTCAAGGCCAAGAAGGGCGGCGCCGACTACGCCAAGGCGCTCAAGGCGGTGAACGACGCGCTTGCCGCCGCCGATGCCGGGATGAAGGCAAAGCAGGCCAATTGGCCCGGCTTCGTGGTCGAGGCTGCGGTCGAGGCGCTCAAGGCCGCGACCGGCGAATACCAGCAGGCGGTCGTCGGCAACAGGATCGCCAAGCCGGTCGAATATCAGGATGCGCGCGGCTTCATCTTGCAGGCGGATCGCATGATCGAAAGCGTCGCGCCGGATTTGCAACAGAAGGACCCCGCGGCGCTCGGCCAGGTGCGCGCGGGATTGGTCGAGTTGAAGAAGGTGTTTCCCTCGCCGATGCCGCCGCGCACGCCGGTGAAGGACTATGGCGGCGTGCTTGCCGAAGTATCCAAGATTGAGCTTGCCGCCGGCAAGCTGATGTGAAGGCCGTGTCGGCGCAGGTGACCATGCGCCTGCTCGCCGCGGCATTTGTCGCGGGCGGTGCGGTCGGCGTGGGCGCGGCTCTGCTGATGCGGCCGCCGCCTGTGCTCGCGGCGCCGGCCGCGCATTCCGCCGACGATCTCGCCGCGCTCAAGGCAGCGTTCCGCCGGCCCGCGAAGGTGCCGTTTCCGGCCAACAATCCATACTCCGAGCAAAAGCGCGCGCTGGGCGAGGCGCTGTTTCACGACAAGCGCCTGTCCGTCGATGGCAGCCTGGCATGCGCAAGCTGTCACGAGCGCGGCAAGGGCTTCGCGGACGGCAAGGTCGAGGGTCGCGGCGTGCCCGGACGTGCGCTCAAGCGCCACACGCCGACCTTGTGGAATCTCGCCTGGTCCGCTCCCGTGTTTTGGGACGGGCGCGCCCGCAGCCTCGAGGAGCAGGTCGCGGGCCCGATCGAATCGCCGGACGAGATGGCGCAGCCGCTCGGCCCGCTGATCGAGCGGCTTGCCGCCGATCCCGCCACCGCGCGCGCGTTCGCCGAGGCGTTTCCCGAGGCGCCGCGGGTCGATGCCGCCAATCTTGCCAAGGCGATCGCGACCTATGAACGGACCTTCGTGTCGCCCTTAACGCGTTTCGACCGTTGGATCGACGGCGACGAGCAGGCGTTGACCCGCAACGAGATTGCCGGGTTCAAGCTGTTTGCCGGCAAGGCGCAGTGCGTGAAGTGCCACAGCGGCTTTACCTTCACCGACTATGCCTTCCACGATATCGGTCTGCCTGGCGACGATCGCGGTCGCGGCGCGGTGCTGCGGCTCGAAGCGGCGGAGCACGCATTCAAGACGCCGGGATTGCGCGAGATCGGCCGCTCCGCGCCCTACATGCATGACGGTTCGCTGGCCACTCTCGAGGACGTGCTTCGGCACTACGTGAGCGGCATCGTGGACCGGCCGACCTTGTCGAAGGATCTGACGCGCGGGATCAAGCTGTCGGACGCCGAGCGTGCCGACCTCATCGCGTTCCTCGGCACGCTGACCAGCGAGCAGGCGCCTGGACTGCCGGACAAGATCGTGCCGGTCGCGAGCGGTCCGGCGGTGCCGGCGGAGCAGGTCAGCACGGTCTCGCAGGATGACAAGACGTTCCATCCCGGCCACGTGGCGATCCCGCGCGGCGGGCGGCTGTGGATCGTCAACAACGACACCCGCACCCACAATGTGCGGATCTTCGATCCCGCGCTCGACTTCGATTCCGGCGCCCAGGAGCCCGGCGAAACGGTCGAGATCGATTTCCCCGCGACCGGCTCGTTCCTTGTCTTCTGCGGCATCCATCCGAAGATGGAGCTTTACGTCGATGTCGCGCCTTAAATGACCGCCATGTCGCAAGCTCGCCCCCTTGCGCGCGCCGTGTTCGGGGGACAATCTAGCGTGGCGGATTCCTGCCAGCATTGCCGCAAGTCATCGGTGGGAACGTCGAACCGACGGCTCTTGAGCCCAAAGTTTCAACATCACCCACGGCGCCGAATTGCCTTCCCGAGCGTCCGTGAGCAGGAGGAACATTCCCATGAAACGCCGCGAATTTCTCAAGGTTGCCGGAGCCGGAATGGCAGCTTCGGCGGTGGCAGCACCTGCCATCGCGCAATCCATGCCGGAGGTGCGATGGCGCCTGACCGCGAGCTGGCCGAAATCGCTCGACACGCTGTTCGGTGCTTGCGAAACCTTTTCCAAATACGTCGCCGAAGCAACCGACAACAAGTTTCAGGTGCAGTCCTTTGCCGCCGGCGAGATCGTGCCGGGGCTGCAGGTGCTCGACGCCGTGCAGAATGGGACGGTCGAGATCGGCCACACCGCGGTGTACTATTTCATCGGGAAGGATCCGACCTGGGCGCTGTTCTGCGCCGTTCCGTTCGGCCTCAATACCCGTCAGCAGAATGCCTGGTTCTACGATGGCGACGGCATGAAGCTGATGAACGAATTCGGCAAGAAATATAATCTCTACGCGCTCGTCGGCGGCAACACCGGTGCGCAGATGGGCGGCTGGTTCCGCAAGGAGATCAAGACCGTCGACGATCTCAAGGGTCTCAAGTTTCGCATCGGCGGCCTCGCCGGCCGGACGTTGCAGAAGCTCGGCGTCGTGCCCCAGCAGATCGCCGGCGGCGATATCTACCCCGCGCTGGAGAAGGGAACGATCGACGCGGCCGAGTGGGTCGGGCCTTACGACGACGACAAGCTCGGCTTCAACAAGGTTGCCCCTTACTATTATTATCCCGGCTGGTGGGAAGGCGGCACCGCGCAACACTTCCT
Source organism: uncultured Alphaproteobacteria bacterium (assembly GCA_963725065.1). Lineage (GTDB taxonomy): Bacteria > Pseudomonadota > Alphaproteobacteria > Rhizobiales > Xanthobacteraceae > VAZQ01. The sequence continues at coordinate 46,755 of CAVRXD010000015.1, read as the reverse complement.
GATCAATCAGGCGAAGTGGAACGAGTTGCCGAAGAATTATCAGGCGATCGTCACGGCGGCCGCCGGGCTGGCCAACGTCGAGGAAACCGCGCGTTATGACGCCCGCAATCCGGCCGCGATGAAGCGCCTGCTCGGCGCCGGCACCCAGCTGCGTGCGTTCCCGCAGCCGGTGATGGACGCGTGCCTGAAGGCGTCGAACGAGGTCAATGTCGAGATCTCGGCGACCAATCCGGACTACAAGAAGGTCCTGGACTCGATGCAGGCTTTCCGTAACGACCAGTATCTGTGGTGGCAGGTCGCGGAATACACCTACGACGGATTCATGATCCGCACGCGCACGCGCACGTGAGGCTCCGGTAGTGTGGCGGTTCAGAAGTCCGCATCGCTCTCGCGGCGAGTCCGAAATGCGGGCTTCTGAACCAAAGCCACACTAGGTTAATAGGTTTGCTAGTGTCCTTCGATCCCGAAGTTCGCAAGCGAGCGGGCCGCACAATGATGCGAACTTCGGAATCGGGACACTAGATCTGCACGCCAAGCGGTCGCCGGCATCCTCGGATCCAGGCCCGCCCGGGGTTGGGCGGGCCTGACTTGCATCGGAGCGGTCGCGAACGTCTCCTGCGTCACGCGCGACCGACACGTTCAAGAGGTGCTCCATGAAACGTCGTCAATTCCTGCAGGCCGCCGGCCTCGCTGCCGCGGCCACCGCCGTCGCCGGGCCCGCAGTCGCCCAATCCCTGCCCGAGCTCAAGTGGCGGCTGACCTCGAGCTTCCCGAAGTCCCTCGACACCATTTACGGCGCGGCGGAAGCCTTCGCCAAGGCGGTGGCTGAAGCGAGTGACAGCCGGTTCCAGATCCAGGTCTTCGCCGCGGGCGAGATCGTGCCGGGCCTGCAGGCCGCCGATGCCGTGCAGAACGGCACGGTCGAGATGTGTCACACCTCGTCGTACTATTACTTCGGCAAGGATCCGACATTCGCCTTGGGCACCGCGGTGCCGTTCGGGCTCAACAGCCGCATGCAGACCGCCTGGATGTATTTCGGCGGCGGCATGGAGCTGATGAACGACTTCTACAAGAAGTTCAACATCTACGGGATTCCGGCCGGCAATACCGGCGCGCAGATGGGGGGCTGGTTTCGCAAGGAGATCAAGGACGTCTCCGATCTCAACGGGCTCAAGATGCGGATCGGCGGATTCGCCGGCCGCGTCATCTCCAAGCTCGGCGTCGTGCCGCAGCAGATCGCCGGCGGCGACATCTATCCGGCGCTGGAGAAGGGCACGCTTGACGCCTGCGAGTGGGTCGGCCCCTACGATGACGAGAAGCTCGGCTTTCAGAAGGTCGCGCAGTTCTATTACTACCCGGGCTGGTGGGAAGGCGGCCCCATGATCCACAACTTCATCAACATCGATAAGTGGAACGGGCTGCCGCCGGCCTACAAGTCGCTGGTGCGGACCGCGTCCTCGATGGCGAACGAGTGGATGCAGGCAAGGTACGACGCACAGAATCCGGCGGCGCTCAAACGGCTGGTCGCGGCCGGCGCGCAGCTGCGGCCGTTCCCGCAGCCGGTGATGGACGCGTCCTTGCGCGCGGCGTTCGATCTCTACGCCGAGGTCGGAAAGACCAACGCGGATTTCAAGAAAGCCTTCGACGCGATGCTCGCGTTCCGCAACGACGAATATCTGTGGTGGCAGGTCGCCGAGCTGACCTACGACAACTATCTCGTGCGCAATCGCACCCGGACCTAGGCGTGGAAATTACGAGCGCGTAAGCGCAACCTATTGATGCAAGCCGGATGAACGCAAGACAGGACCGCGAACGAATGCTCTGCCGCGGCTAGTCCGCTGGCGCACTGTCGTTTGCCTGCCGCCGGGATCGGTGCGGAATTTTCGGATCGGGCGGCGATCGTTACCTTCTCGGCGACTCGCCGAGGTCGAGCGGCGCCATGTCGGGCTGCGGGATCTCGAATTCGATCTTCGACGGATCGATCTTCGATCCCTCTCCCTTGTAATGCATCACCAGTGCCGGAAAGGCGATGACCAGCGCGACCGCGATGCACTGGATCACCACGAACGGCACCGCGCCCCAGTAGATCTGCCCGGTCGTCACCGGAGCCATGCGTATGCCGGACACGCGGTCGATATACGACTCTCGCGGCGCGACCGAGCGCAGATAGAACAGCGCAAATCCGAACGGCGGGTGCATGAACGACGTCTGCATGTTCACCCCGAGAATCACGCCGAACCAGATGAGATCGATACCGAGCCGTTCCGCCGCCGGCCCGAGCAGGGGGATCACGATGAAGGCGATCTCGAAGAAGTCGAGAAAGAAGGCGAGGAAGAAAACGAACACGTTGACGAAGATGAGGAATCCGACCACGCCGCCCGGCAGTGAAACCAGCAGCTCCTCCACCCATCGGTGCCCATCCACGCCATAGAACGTGAGCGAGAACACGCGCGCGCCAATCAGGATGAAGACCACGAAAGCCGAGAGCTTGGCGGTGATCTCCGCCGCCTGACGCGTCAAATCCCACGTCAGCCGCCGCTTGATCAGCGCCAGGATCAACGCGCCGCTGGCGCCCATGGCCCCGCCTTCGGTCGGGGTAGCGAGCCCGATGAAGATGGTCCCGAGCACAAGGAAGATCAGGAACAACGGTGGCACCATCACGAACGTCACTTGCTGGGCAAGCCGCGACAGGAACCGGTGCCCGAGCATCCGGTCGCAAAGCCAGTTCACCACGGCGACGCAGAAGGCGAAGACGATACCGACGAACATCAAGATCACGACGTAATCCGCCCCGCGGGTCGCCGAGCCGCGCATCGCAAGCACCGCCACGACGCTGCTGGCGACGAACAGGACGCCCAGCGAGACGAGACCGCGGCCGCCGTCGTCCTCGCGGTACTCGATCGCCTCGACCGGCAGACCGGGCGCCAGCTTGGGGAACAGCAGGGTGACCAGCACCACATAGCCGGCATAGAGGCCCGCCAGCATGAGGCCGGGGAGAAACGCGCCCTCGTACATGTCGCCGACCGAGCGCCCGAGCTGGTCCGCCATCACGATGAGGACCAGCGAGGGTGGAATGATCTGCGCCAGTGTTCCGGAGGCCGCGATCACGCCCGATGCCAGACGCCGGTCGTAGCCGTAGCGCAGCATGATCGGCAGCGAGATCAACCCCATCGAGATGACCGAAGCGGCGACCACGCCCGTGGTCGCCGCCAGGAGCGCGCCGACGAAGATCACGGCATAGGCGAGGCCGCCCCGGATCGTTCCAAACAGCTGTCCGATAGTGTCGAGCAGGTCCTCCGCCATGCCGGAGCGCTCGAGGATCAGTCCCATGAACGTGAAGAACGGAATCGCAAGCAGAACGTCGTTGTTCATGATCCCGTAGATGCGCTCTGGCAGTGCCTGCAGGAAATCGGGGTGGAACAACCCGAGCTGGATTCCGATCAAGCCAAAGATGAGGCCGTTGGCGGCAAGCGAGAATGCAACCGGATAGCCCAGCAGCAGGAATATCACCAGCGACGCGAACATGATCGGCGCCATGTAATGGATGAGCATCGCCACCATGGTCGTCGCTCCAGCGCCTAGTCCTGCTCGCTATTGCTCATCGGCTTTGGCCACGGCGAGGATGCGTTCGGCCTCCGCTTCCGCGGCGGAGTGCGTTCCACCGATGGTGTAAGGATCGGGAATAAGACCCCGCATCACCGCAACGCGTTTGATCAGCTCGGAGATGCCCTGAAAGAACAGCAGCACGAAGCCGATCAGGATGAGGGACTTCGCCGGCCATTGCGGCAGTCCGCCGGCATTCATCGACTGCTCGTTGAGGTTAAACGATCGCAGAAAAAACGGGACCGACGTGACGATCATCACGATCGTCAGCGGCAACAGGAAAAACAGATGGCCGAAGACGTCGATGCCGTCGCGCCATCGCTTCGGCAACATGTTGTTGACGATGTCGATGCGGATGTGCTCGTTGGAGAGAAGTGTCCACGGCGAGCACAGCAGAAAAATGGCTCCGAACAGGACCCACTGCAGCTCCAGCCAGGCATTCGACGACATGTCGAAGACCTTGCGCACCGTGGCGTTGGCGGCCGAGATGATCACCACGATCAGGATCAGCCAGGACAACACCTTGCCGACCCGCAAATTGACCGCGTCGATGGCGCGGCTCAGCCTGAGCAAACCCTCCACGACCATTCCCCCGTGCGGTGGTCCGAATGCCGCCCGGTTGTCGCCCCGGGCTTAGGTCCCGGCGGTTAGCCGGTGTGTAGGAACTTCCTTGACGCCCGCGCGAACGTCAATTGGTAAAACGGACAAGGGGGAGGAGGATGGGAGTCGGATCATGCGGAGGGACGGCGGGACGGGCACAGGAACGGCCTTTCCGCTCTCATTCCTCCGTCGTGATGCCTAACCCCCGGTCACGCTCATATGCCGTGACAGGGCGGGCCGCTGGTGGCGCCGGTCGATGACGAAATCGTGCCCCTTGGGCTTGCGCGCGATCGCGTCATCGATCGCGGCATCGAGCAGGTCGTTTCCCTCCGACGCGCGCAGCGGCGTGCGCAGATCCGCGGCGTCTTCCTGGCCGAGGCACATGTAGAGGGTTCCGGTGCAGGTCACCCGCACCCGATTGCACGATTCGCAAAAATTGTGGGTCAGCGGCGTGATGAAGCCGAGCCGGCCGCCGGTTTCCGCGACATTGACGTAACGCGCGGGGCCTCCGGTGCGATAGTCGATATCCGTGAGCGTGAAGCGTTCACCCAGGCGGGCGCGCACGATCGACAAAGGAAGATATTGATCGAGGCGGCCTTCGCCGACGTCGCCGAGCGGCATCACCTCGATCAGGGTGAGTTCCATGCCGCGCCCGTGCGCCCATTCCAGGAGGGCGGGGAATTCGTCCTCGTTCACGCCCTTGAGTGCGACGGCATTGATCTTGACCTTCAACCCCGCCGCCTGCGCGGCGTCGATTCCGGCCAGGACTTTGTCGAGCTCGCCCCAGCGCGTGATCGCGCGGAACTTGTCGGGATCGAGGGTGTCGAGCGAGACGTTGATACGCCGCACGCCCAGGCCGGCGAGCTCGGCGGCATATTTCGGCAATTGCGAGCCATTGGTGGTCAAGGTGAGCTCGTCGAGCGCGCCGCTCGCGAGATGGCGCGACAACGAGCTGAACAGCGTCATGATGCCACGCCGGACCAGCGGCTCCCCGCCGGTGAGTCTCAGCTTGCGCACGCCGCGGGTGATGAAGGCGCTGCACAGCCGGTCCAGCTCTTCGAGCGAGAGCAGATCGGCCTTGGGCAGGAACGCCATGTTTTCCGACATGCAATAGACGCAGCGAAAATCACAGCGATCGGTGACCGAGACGCGCAGATAGGTGATCTCGCGCCCGAACGGATCGACGAGGGCAGGGGCGGTCCCATGCCCGAGGCGATCGAATGCGAGAGTGGGCGCGTCGTAAGCCATCGCTACGGGTCCGATACAGCCTGCAACCCCTCGTCCCGGGGCCGCGCATCATAGGGATCAGCGCGGGGAACGACAAACAAAAGCGGAGGGGGCCTTCTCCGCCGCTTTTTATATGGGGATTCTGACGGACATCGGCCAGTGCATCGCAGCGCCCCGCCGTGGGCTGGGCGCCGCCGGTCGTCGTCGCCAGTTGCTACCAACCGGCAGCCGTCGCTATCGCGACGGCCAAGGATAGTTGGTCGCGGACGCTGCCGGCTCGGCGGACGCCGCAGGCGCCGGCGCAGCGGCTGGTGCCGGCGTCGGCGCAGGCGCGGCGGATGCGGTCGCCGACGGCGGCACGGCCGATGCGGTCGCTGACGGCGCCGGCTTGCGCACGGCCGCCGTGGCCGGCTTCTTCTTCGCAGCCGGCTTGCGCGCCGACGGCGCGGCGCCCGGCTGCAACTCGACATAGACCGGATTCGGCGCAAGTTTCGAGGTACCCTCGGCCTCGCGCACCGACACGGTCTGCGGCTGATAGCCGTTGAGTGCCAGCGTCACCGACAGTTCACCGCCCGGCTGGACCGTGAGTTGACAGGGCGTACGGCAGCTCTGTCCCGTCGAGGCCTTCGCCTCGGCGCCCGGCGGCTCGGATCTCGATCGCCAGCGCTTCGGTCTGCGGAGAGGACTTGAGGAAGTCCAGGCTCGGCATTGATGCAGAGCATGCGGCAACGCTTAAGCCACATGCCACGATGGCAATGACTCGGCTCATGATTTGATCCCACCAACTTGGGCGGCAGACGCCCGCCCCATCCCCAGGGTGCAACCATAGAAGCGCGGCACCCCCCGCGCAACGCGGGTTCAGCGCTCCCGCCTTGTATGGTTACCCGCCAAAAAAAGCCCCTAAGTGTGGCGGCGATAAGGTGAAATGCCGATTATTGCCGTGCCGCCGGGGTCGCTTGGCGGGTCCGGAGCAGGTCGAAAACGGCGTCCGGAAGCGCGGACAGCGCGCCGATGACCCGATCGGCGCCCATTTCGGCGACCGGCCTTTCGGTATAGCCGTAATCCACGGCCACGATCGGCACTCCGGCCGCATGCGCGGTGGCAATGTCGGTGAGGGAGTCTCCCACCATGACGGTCGAGCCCGCGTCCCCGCCGACGCGGGCGATCGTGCGCCGCAGCATTTCCGGGTCCGGTTTTTGCAACCCGAACGTGTCTCCGCCGCAGATGGTGGCGAACCGTTGGGAGAGCGCCAATGCGTCGAGGAGGCGCACCGCGAGCCATTCCAGCTTGTTGGTGCAGACCGCCAACCGGCAGCCACGCGCGGCGAGCGTGTCCAGCGCGGACTCGAGCCCGGGAAATGGCCGCGACTGATCCGCGATGTGCGCGGCGTAGTGGTCGATGAAGTCGCGCACCATCCGGTCGATCTCGATCACGTCGAGCGTGCGGCCCTCCGCCTTCAGCCCGCGCACGATCAGCGCCCGCGCGCCGCCACCGACCATGTTGCGGGCTGCATCGTAGGCAACGGGCGGCAGGCCGGTGCGAGCGAAAATGATGTTGAGGGTGGCGACGAGATCGGGCGCGCTGTCGACCAGCGTGCCGTCGAGATCCAGAACGACGGTAGGAGCCACCATCCGCGAATCGCTATCTGCTGAACGGCGGGATGACAAGGCGCGGCGCGACCTTATTCCCCGGCAAGACTTATCCCCGGCAAATGGACTATGCTCTGCGGTTGAACGGCGCTAGTGTCCCATTCCAGAGTTTGCAAGCCCTCGCGGCCCCTCTGAAGTTCCTGCGCGAGGTCTCGACCATCGTAGTGGGAACTTCAAATCCACCGCACTGGGTAGACCCACCTTATTTGCTCCGATCCGCGGGCGGACTGTCTCGATCGCAATGGATGTCGAAGGCCAGAAACGTGCAGCCGCCGCCCGCGCGCTCGAGTTCGTGCGTCCCGGCATGCGGCTCGGTCTCGGCAGCGGCTCGACCGCCAAGCATTTCGTCGAGCTGTTGGCCGAGCGCGTCCACGCCGGCCTCGACATCATCGGCGTGCCCACATCGGAGACGACCCGGCGCGACGCCGAGCGGCTCGGCGTGCCGCTCAGCACGCTCGACGAGATGCCGCAGCTCGATCTTACCGTCGACGGCGCCGACGAGGTCGCCCCTGATCTGAGCCTGATCAAGGGCGGCGGGGGCGCGCTGTTGCGAGAGAAGATCGTCGCCTCGGCCTCGGCCGGCATGATCGTCATCGTCGACGAAACGAAATGGGTGCCCGTCCTTGGCCGCTTCCCGCTGCCGGTTGAGGTCGTGCCCTTTGGGCTCGCGGCCACCCGACGGGCGCTCGATCAAGGCACCGCGGCCGTCGGTTGCAGCGGCCCGATGGTGCTGCGACCGGGGAAGGACGGCCACGCTTTCGTCACGGACGGCGGGCACTGGATTCTCGATGCCGCGTTAGGGCGGATCGCCGATGCGAGATCGCTCGCCGAGCGTCTCGATGGTATTGCAGGCGTGGTCGAGCACGGCCTCTTCGTCGGGCTCGCGCACGCAGTCGTGATCGCCGGCTCGGACGGCGTGCGCGTCGTCGAGCGGCGTTGAACTCAATCACCGCCAAAGGAGGTGCCCATGTTTGCCAACCCAATCGCGAGGACGTCTTGCGCCATCACCCTTGCGCTTGCGCTCGCCGTCGCGGTGCGCGTCGGCGGCGCCGATGCGCAACAACCCTCGCCGACCGCGGTCGCGACCGCCAAGGAAGTGATCACGGTCAAGGGCGCCACCGCGCTCTGGGATCCGCTCGTTCCGGGCGTCATCGAGCAGGCCAAGAGCGTATTCGTCCAGGCCAACCCGACCCTGCTCAAGGACCTGAACGAAGTCGCGCTCAAATTGCGCGCCGAGTACGCTCCTCGCAGCCAAGAGGTCGTGAACGAGGTTGCCAAGCTCTACGCCGCCCGGTTCACCGAGCAGGAGCTCAAGGACATGCTCGCGTTCTACAAATCACCGCTCGGCAAAAAGCTTCTGATCGAGGAGCCCTCGATCCTCGACCAGAGCATGAGAAACGCGCAGAGCTGGGCCGACCGGCTGTCGCAAGAGGTCATCGGCAAGATCCGCACCGAAATGAAGCGACGCGGCCACGAGATCTAGCAAACCGCATCGGCAGGGAACATATTGGGATTGCGAGGCCCTTTCCGGCGACGGATCGCGGCGTTGCAGCTTTCCATGCCGATGATTGTTTCCGCGGCGGATTTCTGAGCACGACATGGCCGACAAGGAGGTCGATCTCTTCGTCATCGGGGCCGGATCAGGCGGTGTGCGCGCAGCGCGGATCGCTGCCGGCCATGGCGCGAGCGTCATGGTGGCGGAGGAGTTTCGCGTCGGCGGCACCTGCGTGATCCGCGGCTGCGTGCCCAAGAAATTGCTGGTCTACGCCGCCCGCTTTGCCGACGACTTCGAGGATGCCGCCGGTTACGGCTGGACCCTGGGCGAGCCGGTGTTCGACTGGCCGACGCTCATCGCCAACAAGGATCGCGAGATTGCTCGGCTCGAGCTCGCCTACACGTCGGCGCTCGAGCGTGCCAACGTCAAGATCGTCGCCAGCCGTGCGGTGCTGGAGAACGCCCATACGCTACGTCTCACCGCGACCGGCGAGCGTGTGCGGGCAAAGACCATCCTGATCGCCACCGGCAGCGCACCTTATCCCGGCGCGCAGATCGCCGGGCTCGAGCACGTCATTTCCTCGAACGAGGCGTTTCATCTGCCGGAGTTGCCTCGGCGCATTTTCATCCAGGGCGGCGGCTACATCGCCCTCGAGTTTGCCGGCATCTTCAACGGGCTCGGCTCCGAGGTGACGCTGGTTTATCGCGGCGACAACATCCTGCGCGGGTTCGACGACGACGTCCGCGAGCATCTGCGCTCGGAGATGGAGCGCCGCGGCATCAAGATCATCACCAGGCAGACGGTCGACCTCGTCGCGAAGGTCGAGCACGGCTACTGCGTCGAGCTGGCCGATCACAAGACCTTCACGGTCGACCGCGTGATGTTCGCCACCGGGCGTCGCCCGAACGTCTCGGGCCTCGGGCTCGAGGCGGCCGGCGTCGCGCTCGCGAAGAACGGCGGCATTGCAGTCAACGAGTTTTCGCAGACGTGCGTGCCGCACATCTACGCGATCGGCGACGTCACCAATCGGATCAATCTCACTCCGGTGGCGATCCGCGAGGGACACGCCTTTGCCGACACCGTATTCGGTGGCAAGCAGATCTCGGCCGACCACGCCGATGTGCCGACCGCGGTCTTTTCCGAGCCCGAGGTCGGGGCGGTCGGCATGACCGAGGCGGAGGCGTGCGCGCGGCTGGCGCGCGTGGACATCTACAAGACCACGTTCCGGCCGATGAAGATGTCGCTTGCCGGCCGCGACACCCGCGCGTTCTTCAAACTGGTCGTCGACGGCGACACCGACCGCGTGGTCGGCTGCCATATCGTCGGGCCGGACGCGGCCGAGATGATCCAGCTCGTCGGCATCGCGGTCAAGATGAAGGCGACCAAGGCCGATTTCGATGCGGTCATGGCTGTGCATCCGACCGCCGCGGAAGAACTGGTGACGCTGCGGACGAAAGCGCTGACGCGCGTGCGCGAGGCGGCGGAGTAGCGGGTCCGGTAGCCGGCGAAACCAGCGCCAAGCGGCGCTTTTTTCTTGCCTTGCGTTACACGAATCTTCTATACAGGACCATCATCCGGACATGCGCCATCGATGCGTTGCGGCCCTGATCAGGCCGGCGCGGCCACTATTGGCCGGGCGGGTCGGCCGCACCTCGATGCGTTCGAACGATCGGGAGGTGCCGGCATTGTTCTGCATTGTTTTCCATTGTTATCGCAGCCAAGCCTGCGAGCGCCCGGCGCGCGTTTTTCCCGCATTCTGCGGGGCTTTCACGCGCAGCCATGCGTCCCGCTCATTGTTAATTCGTTGTTATTAACAATGAAGCGGACCCTTGGGACTGCTCGCTTCTTCTCGGCAAGCCATGCGGCAAGCTGGGACGGGCACGCTGGGCAGTCCGTACGTAAAAGTACCGATGGAACAAAGAGTTAGGGCAATCACCGGCGGCGCGCGGCACCCGCCCTGGCGGGTGGTCGGGGGACGGAAATCCTGGCTTGCGGCGCCTGCCGTCGTGTATAAGCCCGTGGAAAATCTCGCCCGTACTTGGGCTTAAGTCGAGTGGAGGGGCGTCATGCCCGAGCGTTGGACGCGCGACAGTTGGCGCAAGAAGCCCGTTCTCCAGGTCCCTGAATACCCCGACCAGGCGGCGCTCGAAGCGGTCGAGCGGCAGCTCGCTGGCTTTCCGCCGCTGGTCTTTGCCGGTGAGGCGCGCAGCCTGAAGAAGGCGCTCGGCCGCGTTGCCATGGGCGAAGGTTTCCTGCTGCAAGGGGGCGACTGCGCCGAGAGCTTCTCCGAGCCCAGCGCCAACAATTTCAGCGCCAACAACATCCGCGACTTCCTGCGCGTGTTCCTGCAGATGTCGGTGGTGCTCACCTATGCCGCCGCGCTGCCGGTGGTGAAGGTCGGCCGCATCGCCGGCCAGTTCGCGAAGCCGCGCACCTCGCCGATGGAAAAGAAGGATGGCAAGGAGCTGCCGAGCTATCGTGGCGACGTCATCAACGGCGTCGAATTCACCGACGAGGCGCGCCGGCCCGATCCGGCACGGCAGATCGAGGCGTTCCGCCACTCCGCCGCCACGCTGAACCTGCTGCGCGCGTTCGTGCAGGGCGGCTACGCCAATCTTGCCAATGTGCGGCAATGGACGCTCGGCTTCGTCAAGGACTCGCCCCAGTCGCATCACTACGAGGAGCTCGCTGATCGCATCTCCGAGGCGCTCGGCTTCATGCAGGCCTGCGGGCTCGACCTCGAGAGCCATCCCGAGCTCAAGAACACCGAGTTCTACACCAGCCACGAAGCGCTGCTGCTTGGTTACGAGCAGGCGATGACGCGCGAGGACTCGACCCATCCCGGCAGCTTCTGCTGCACCTCCGCCCACATGTTGTGGATCGGCGACCGCACCCGCCAGCCCGATCATGCCCATGTCGAGTTCTGCCGCGGCATCATGAATCCGCTCGGGCTCAAATGCGGCCCCTCGAGCAAGATTGACGAGATGCTGCGGCTGATCGACATCCTCAACCCAGAGAACGAGCCGGGCCGGCTGACGCTGATCGTACGGCTGGGCTCGGACAAGGTCGGCGATCAACTTCCGGCCATGATCCGCGCGGTGCAGCGCGAGGGCAAGATCGTGCTGTGGTCGTGCGACCCCATGCACGGCAACACCATCACCTCGGAAACCGGATACAAGACGCGACCGTTCGAGCGCATCCTGTCGGAGGTGAAGACCTTCTTCGCGGTCCACCGCGCCGAAGGCACTCACGGCGGCGGCGTGCATCTGGAGATGACCGGCCAGAACGTGGCCGAGTGCACCGGCGGCGCCCGCATGATCACCGACGCGGACTTCAAGGACCGCTATCACACCGTCTGCGATCCAAGGCTCAACGCCGAGCAGGCGATCGATCTGGCGTTCCTGCTGGCGGACCTGCTCAAGGCCGAGCGCACCGCCAAGGCGCGGCCGCTGCCGGCTGCCGCCGGTCTTTGATCGGACAGCTGCACTTGGCGTCGCCGGGGTTTCACCCCCGGCGGTCGCGGACATTAACCTTTCTCAGGCGCGCGTCCAGCGCGGGCCGGGGCCGCGCTGGATTTAGCGGGGCAGGGCGATAGATTGCGAGCCGAGCCGACACGATCATCCCCCGACCTCCGCGTTTCGAATGCATCCATGGAACGACTGCTGCGCGCCACCATCAATACCTGGCACGGCCTGCTCGCCGCCGCGCGCAGCGAGGAGGCCTTTCGCCAGGAGCTGGTCGCCCTCGTTCTGGCGGTGCCGCTGGCGTTCCTGCTGGCTGACGAGGGGTGGAAGCGGCTGGCGCTGATCGGCGTCGTGGTGTTCGTGCTCGTGGTCGAGCTGTTGAACACGGCCATCGAGAAACTTGCCGATCGCGTCAACCTCGCGATCGATCCGCAGATCGGACGGGTCAAGGACATGGGCTCCGCCGCCGTCGGCCTTGCGCTGCTCATCGCCGGGATCACGTGGCTGCTCGCGCTGGCCGAGCGCTTGGGCCTGATTTGACTGCGACCGCCGGAGCGATTGCCGTGCGCCGGGCCGACGCGCTAGACCTAGATCCATGAACGCACGTCCGACTGACCGCCTCGCGATCGCGGTTGCGCAACTCAATCCGACCGTCGGCGACATCGCCGGCAATGCCGACAAGGCTCGCCGTGCGCGCGCGCAGGCTGCCGCCGACGGCGCCGATCTGGTGGTGCTGCCGGAACTCTTTCTGTGCGGCTATCCGCCCGAGGACCTCGTGCTCAAGCCGGCCATGCAGGCGGCGTGCCGCGCCAAGATCGAGGAGCTTGCGCGCGAGACCGCCGATGGCGGGCCGGCGCTGCTGATCGGCACGCCTTGGGCGGACGACGGCAAGCTCTACAACGCCTGCTGCCTGCTCGACCGCGGCGCCATCGCGGCGGTGCGCATGAAGGTGAACCTGCCCAACTATGGCGTGTTCGACGAGCGCCGCCTGTTTGCGCCGGGCCCGCCCCCGGGTCCCGTCAACTTTCGCGGCGTGCGCATCGGCGTGCCGATCTGCGAGGACATCTGGACGGAGTGGGGCGACTACGAGGACGTGGTCGAGTGTCTCGCCGAGACCGGTGCAGAGCTGCTTGTCGTGCCCAACGGCTCGCCGTACTCGCACGACAAGGAGGAGGTTCGCCTCAACATCGCGGTCGCGCGCGTCACCGAAAGCGATCTGCCGCTCATCTATGCCAACCAGATCGGAGGCCAGGATGAGCTGGTGTTCGATGGCGCTTCGTTCGGGCTGCATGCCGATCGCTCGCTCGCGTTCCAGCTCCCGGCCTTCGAGGAGATCGTCAAGACGCTGGTATGGGAGCGCCGCGGCAACGGCTGGCGCTGCGTCGACGCTCCCGTCGCGGCGATCGAAGAGGGCGACAAGGCGGATTATCTCGCCTGCATGCTGGGGCTGCGCGACTACGTCAACAAGAACGGCTTCAAGGGCGTGGTGTTCGGCCTTTCCGGCGGCGTCGACTCCGCCCTGGTGGCGGTGCTGGCGGTCGATGCCCTGGGCGCCGACCGCGTGCGGTGCGTGATGCTGCCGTACCGCTTCACGTCGCAGGAATTGATCGATGATGCGGCGCGCGTCGCGTCAGCGCTGCGCGTGAAATACGATGTGCTGCCGATCGAAAGCGCGGTGCTGGGGCTGGAGAAATCGCTGGCGCCGATCTTCGCGGGCATGCCGCGCGACGTCACCGAGGAAAACCTGCAGGCGCGCGCGCGGGGCACCATCCTGATGGCGCTGTCGAACAAGTTCGGACTGATGGTGGTGACGACCGGCAACAAGTCGGAGATGTCGGTCGGTTATGCCACGCTCTACGGCGACATGAACGGCGGCTTCAACCCGATCAAGGACCTCTACAAGACCGAGGTCTATCGGCTGTCGCGACTGCGCAACGCCTGGAAGCCCGACGGTGCGCTCGGCCCCGACGGACCGGTGATCCCGGATAACATCCTCACGCGTGCGCCGACCGCCGAGTTGCGCGAGAACCAGACCGACCAGGATTCGCTGCCGCCCTACGACGTGCTCGATGCCATCCTCGAACGACTGGTCGAGCGCGAGGAGCCGATCGCGAAAATCGTCGCGGATGGCTTCGACCGCGAGACCGTGACGAAGGTCGAACGCATGCTCAACCTCGCCGAATACAAGCGCCGGCAGGCGGCGCCCGGCGTCAAGGTGACGCTGAAGAATTTCGGCCGCGACCGGCGCTATCCGATCGTGAACCGCTTCCGCGATTCCGGCGAGCCGCTGCCGGCGCCCGATCGCTCGCTGTTGCGGGACGTCGCTCCGAAGAGCGATGCATACGATTTCTGAGCGGTCGCCGCCGGAAAGCCAGAACACCATCAACGGGAGAGTAAACGATGTACAAAGCGTCCGCGGGTATCGCTCTGCCAACCTCGATCATCGGCTCGCTGCCGCGGCCGAACTGGTACACCGCGGTGCTGGGCTCGCGCAGTTTCCTCGAGGCCATGGTGAACTCCCGTTACCGCGAGCAGTACGAGGACGCGGTCTCGTGCTTTCTGCGGGCGCAGGAAATCGCCGGCCTCGATATCTGCACCGACGGTGACGCGCACTACGACGAAGAAGTCGGGGGCATGAGCTGGCAGAGCTATCCGCTCACCCACATGGACGGGTTTGCGGACGTAGCGGAGGCGATGACTTACAAGATCGGCGCCGTCGCGTATCCGCGCGGGCATATCCTGCACGATTTCCTCGAAGCCCGCGTGTTTCCGAGGATCGTCGGGCCGGTAGGACGCGGCAGACTGCAATATGCCGCGATGTGGAAGACGGCGCAGCGCATGACCAAGAAGCCGATCAAGTTCGGGACCATCCTGCCCGAGCTGATCGCCGCGTCCGTCGAAGACGATTACTACAAGGATCCGGTCGAGCGGACATGGGCGATCAGCGATGCGCTCAACGCGGAGCTCAATGAGCTCGCCGATGCCGGCTGCCCGGTTCTGCAGATGGAGGAGCCGCAGATCCACATGGTGCCGGCGCGCGGCAAGACCTTCGGCAAGCTCGATGTCGATGACCTCGTGAATATCTTCAACAACACCGTGAAAGGCCTGCGCGGCAAGACCGAAGTGTGGTGCCACACCTGCTGGGGCAACCCGTCCCAGCAGCGCATCTTCCGCGACGTGCAGAGTTATCAGCCGACGCTCGAGGCGCTCAACAAGATCGAGGCAGACGCGTTGACCTTCGAGACCTGCTCCTCCGGCCCTGGCGACCTCAAGGCGATCGGCGAGGTGATCAAGGACAAGAAGGTCGTCATCGGCGTGATCGACCACCACACCTTGCAGGTCGAGCGGCCGGACGAGATCGCCGCGCTGATCCGGGAGGCGCTCAAGCATATTCCGCCGGAACGGCTCATCATCTCGTCTGATTGCGGCATGGGCCGCGAAGGCATGGGTCGCCGCCACGCCACCTACAAGATGGTGGCGATGGTGCTGGGCACCAACATCGTGCGCAAGGAGCTGGGACTTCCGGAAGCGGAATGCCTGGCCGCCGAGCAGCGCTACACCCTCACGACGACGAAGACTTAGCACCCGCGCGCACGGTAGACGTTGTCCCTGCGCGGTTCACTCGCGTGCAGGGGCGTACGCGCCGCTCATATCCGCTCGATCCTGGCGGCGTCGACCACCTTGGTCCATTTGTCGATATCAGCGGCGATGCGGGCTCTGAATGCTTCGGGACTGGAGGGGCTCGGCTCGTTGCCCACCAGCCTGATCCGCTCGACGGTCGTTGGTTCCGCCAGGATCGTGGCGACCTCGGTACTCAATCGAATGACCACCGACTGCGGCAAGCCCGCGGGCGCCACCAGTCCCTGCCACGAGGTGAAGGCGTAACCGGGAACGCCGGCCTCGGCCGTGGTCGCCACCTCCGGCAGGCTGAAGAAGCGCGCCGCGCTCGTCACCGCGAGCGCACGCAGTTGGCCGGCACGGATGAATTCGAGCTCCGCGGTCGGGGAGTCGACGATGAAGTCGATGCGCTTGGCGATCAGATCGGTGATGGCCTGCGCGCTGCCGCGATAGGGCACATGCTGGAACGTGGCATTCACGGTCTTGGCAAGGAGTTCGCCGGCAAGATGCTGCAGCGATCCGTTGCCGGCGCTGCCGAACAGCAGCGGCGCCGGCCGCGTCCGCGCCATGTCGATGAGGTCGGGAAACGTACGGATGGGATGGTCAGCATAGGTCACCACCACGAACGGGTACTCGGTGAGCAGGCTGATCATGGAGAAGTCGTCGATGGTGCGATATGGCAGCGACTTGTAGAGCGCCGCGGCGACCGCGTGGCCGGACGGAATGCCCATCAGCGTATAGCCGTCAGCCGCCATGCGGGCGACCTGCCCGGCCGCGACCCTGCCGCCGGCGCCCGGCCGCGCGTCGACGACGACCTGCTGACCAAGCCTGCGGGTCAGCCCGTCGGCGACGATGCGCGCGATGATGTCGCTCGGCCCACCCGGCGCGAGGCCGTGGACGAGGGTGATGGCGCGATCGGGCCAAGCGCTCTGCGCCCAAACCGGCGCGGCGGCGCAGGCGGCGAGGCCGGCAAGCGCGGCGCGGCGTGAGATTTCCGATGCTCGGAGTAGCGGCGTCGGCGCGGCGTTCCGCGGACGGCGTTGCCCATCCATGACGTCCTCCCGCTTTTGTTTTGCGGGGAGGTTAGCCTTTCTAGAGCTCGGTTGTCGCACGCATCTTGCCGCAACGAAGGCGGCGCTTGCGACGGCGGTAGGATTACAGATGCAAGGGAGGCGCGGCGTGCCGTCAGCGTACCGGGTAGAAGGTCGGGCCGACCGCGCGCACCTTGCGCTTGCCCGGCTCGTCGACCTTCTCCTCCGCGGCGGGCGCGGGCGGGGCGTCCGCGGCGGGCTGCGCTGTGGAGCCGGCAACGGTGTTCGCGGCCGGGCGGCTGGCGTCGGGCTTGACCGGTTTGCCCTGCGCGTCGAAGCGCGGCTGCGACAATTGCTTGGCACGCTCCTCGGTGACGACGATATCGCCGCGCTCCACGGTCTGGTCGGGACCAAGTCCTTGGCCCTGGCGCAGCGCGTCGGCCCAGGATTGGCCGGGCGCCCGGCACTGGCAGGCGGCATTGTACTGCTTGCGGTAGCTGAACGCGTTGGGCAGTTCGGAATAGGATCTGCCGCTGGTCGAGACCGCGCGTGCGACGTCCTCGCCAGGATTGCGATGGCTATAGAGGGCGACCTCGGAAGCCGGGCAGAGGCGTCGGCACAGTTGCTCGTCGTCGGCGAACTTGCCCGGGACGGTCGAATAGGAGATCGGGAAGTAATAGCCGTCGCAGGTTCGCACGCACAACGTTCGATAGGTGCCGGCGAGCGGCGCATCGGGCGCCTGCGTGACACCGCCGCCGCCGAACAGGTTCTCGAAGAAGCCGCCGGGTCCGCTGTTGGCATATTGGCGATATTGCGGGCCGCAATCGTTCTGTCCGAGGGCCACCAGGATGCCGCGGCGTTGTCCCTCGCGCTCGCCGCTGTTGCCCTGCAGCCGTTGGACCTCGGTCAGGTTGCGGTCGAGGTTCGCCCGCATCTGCTGGATCTGGTTGTTGAGCGGACCGCATTGCGGCGACTGGCCGCTGAACAGCGCGAAAAAGCCGCCGCCTTGGCAACCGAGGCGTTGCGACTGCTGGCCGAGACGGTCGAGCTCGGCCTGCTGCTTCGCCGAGGCGTCCTCGTAGCGCTTGATCTGGTCCGCCCGGGCGGGATCGACGCCGACGCCGCGATCGAGGGTGGCGAGCTGGCTTTCGAGCCGCAGGCAGGCCTGGCTGCGTCCGGGATTCTGTCCGGGATACTGGGCTGCGGCCGGTGCCACGCACAGAATGAGGACGGGCAGTCCGATGCCCAATCCGCGCAGCGAATTCGCGATGCCTGTCACAGTCATAAATTGGAGCCCGACCCGCAGCTTACAGTCGACGATGGAAGCGGCGGAATGGTGACCAAAGTGTGGAAACCTTGGCTCGTCCCGGCGCCACGGGACGGGGTTTTCCCGCCCGCGACGACGGGGCGCGGCCTCGATGTGTCAGCGCGCGGCCTTGCGCGCGATGGCGGGAAGCCCCTCTAGCTCGGCAACACAACCGGAGGCCGAACTCAATCCGTCTGCGCGAGATCAAACGCTAACCTTTGTGCTCATGGTGACCTATGAATTGAGCAGCCGAGCCTTCCACGTCAGGTGCGCGCATGGGCTCTCTTGGTGCCTCCCAATTCGTCGACCTGCTTGTCGGCGGAATTGCCGTCGGTTGCGTGTACAGCCTCGTGGCCCTCGGCTTCGCGATGATCATGCGCGCGACCAGCATCATCCATTTCGCGCAGGGCGAACTGATGATGCTGGGAGCCATGTGCGGGCTGACGTCGTTGTGGCTGCTCCCGGTGCTGCCGCTCATCCTGGTGGTGGCGGTGGGCATGGTTTCGTCCGGCATCATCGCCGTGATGATGGAGCTGTTCGTCTACCGGACGCTGCGGCGGCGGCGCGTGCCGATCATGAACATCATCACCGCCACCGTGGGCATGTCGATCCTGTGCATCAACGCGGCGCGCATCATCTGGGGCTCGGAGCCGCTGCGCTTCCCGGAGCTGTTCGCCACCACCGCCTACGAGTTCGGCGGCGTGCGCATCTCGCCGCAGCTGTTCTGGATCATGGTCATGGCCGTCGCCATCATGGGTGGGCTGCAGCTATTTCTGAAACTCACGCGCACCGGCATTGCCATGCAGGCGGTGGCCCAGGATCCGGAGGCCGCGCAGCTCATGGGCGCGAACCTGACACGGATGATGGCCTACACTTTTGCAATCTCTGGAATGATGGCAGGCGCCGCCGGCATCATGCTCGGTTCGATGTTCTTCGCATTCTTTGAGATGGGCTTCATCACGGGGTTGAAGGCATTTGTCGCGGCGACGCTGGGCGGGCTGGGCAGCATTGCCGGAGCGATGCTCGGCGGAATCCTGTTCGGATTGATCGAGACATTCAGTACGGTGTTCCTGTCATCGGCCTACAAGGACGCCATCGGCATGATCCTGCTGATCGCGATCCTGCTGGTTTTGCCGTCGGGGCTGGTCGGGTTGTGGCAGAGGCGCCGGTGACCATATCCCTCGATCCGGCCGCGGCGCGAATTGGAGCCACCCGCTGGGTGACGCTGCTGGCGGTGGCAGCGCTGATCGTGCTGCCCTGGCTCGAGGCCGACCGGTTCGTGCTGCATGTTCTCAGTCTGATCGCGATCGCCTCGATCGTGGCCATGGGGCTGCAATTGCTGCTGGGCTGTTCCGGACAGCTCTCCATCGGCCAGGCCGCGTTCTACGGCATCGGCGCGTACACGTCCGCGCTGCTGACGACCAAGCTCGGTTTGCCGTTTCCCCTCGCCCTGCTCGGCGCCGGGATCGTCGCGGCCGTCGCCAGCTTGTTGATGGTGCCGATCACGCGACTGACGGGCGCGTACCTCGCCGTCGCCACGCTGGGTTTCTCCATCATCGTTTATCTCGTCATCAAGAACGAGGAGTGGCTGACCGGAGGTTCGTACGGCTTCATCAGCATTCCGCGCGCGGCATTGTTCGGCTTCGTGCTGCGAGATCCGATGTACAGCTACTATCTCAACGTGGGCGTGGCGACGATCGTCTATCTCACCTTCGCCCGCATCCAGGGCTCGCGCTTCGGGCGTGCGGTCAACGCCATTCGCGAGGACCCCGACGCCGCTCGTGCTTGCGGTCTTCGCGTCACCCTTCTCAAGAGCGAGTGTTTCGTCATCGCGGCGTTCGTGGCCGGCCTGGCGGGGTCGCTCTATGCGCATGAGGTGCGCTATCTGGCCCCCAACGACTTTACCTTCTGGAAGTCGATCGAAATTCTGATCATGGTGGTGATCGGAGGCGTAGGCAGTCTGGCCGGCGCCATCCTCGGCGCCGCTGTGGTGGTGGGCTTGCCCGAGTTTTTGCGCGGCATCGGCGACTACCGGATGCTGGTATTCGGCGCGATCCTGATCGCGACGATGCTGTTCGGGGAAGGGGGCCTTGCCGCGATCTGCACAACATTGGGACGGCGCCTGGGGGGCCTGGTGACGCGCCTGGCGCCGAAGCCCGCTGGCAGCAACGAAAGCGTGCAATGAGCACCGTATCGGCGCACGAGGCGTGGCTGCTCGAGGCGCGGAGCCTGACGCGGCGGTTCGGCGGATTGCTGGCGGTCGATGGCGTCGATCTCTCGGTCGGGCGCGGCAGCGTGCATGGTGTGATTGGGCCCAATGGCGCCGGCAAGACCACGTTGCTCAATCTCGTTGCCGGCGTGTACGGGGTCAGCAGCGGGACGCTGCACTTTGGCGCGCGGGATATCACCCGCTATTCGACCGCCAAGCGCGCCCGCGCCGGAATTCGCCGGACATTCCAGAACCTCAAATTGTTCGGGGAAATGACGGCGCTCGAGAACGTCGCGATCGGCCTGCATGCAGACACGTGCTCTGGTTTCTTCGATGCGGTGCTGGGCACGCCGCGCCATCGCCGCGAAGAGCGCGACATTCGCGATCGATCGATGGAGGCGCTACGCTTCGTCGGGCTCGGCGGCATCGCCGCCATGCGTGCTGGTGCGCTCGCTTATGGGCATCGCCGTCTGCTGGAGATTGCCCGCGCCATCGTGGCGCGTCCGGCGCTGCTCCTGCTCGATGAACCGGCAGCGGGGCTCAATGTCAATGAAGCGGCGCATGTGAGCGAGCTGATCGCCCGCATTCGCGATGCCGGAACGACCGTGATCCTGGTGGAACACCATATGGACGTGGTGATGCGTGTGAGTGACGAAATCACCGTCCTCAACTATGGCCGCAGGCTCGCACACGGAACGCCAACACAGATTCAAGAAGATCCCGACGTGATCGAGGCCTATCTCGGCCGCTCATTGGAGAACGAGAGTGCTCAAGCTTGATGGCGTGGTGACGGCCTATGATGACGTCATCTGCCTGCGCGGCGTATCGCTGGAGGTGCGCCGCGGCGAAATCGTCACGCTGATCGGCGCCAACGGCGCCGGCAAGAGCACGACGTTGAAAACGGTGTCCGGATTGCTCACGCCGCGCGAAGGGACCATCGAGTTCGACGGCCGAACCATCGCCGGCCGCAGCCCGGACGCGATCGTCGCGCTGGGATTGGTGCAGGTCCCGGAAGGCCGGCGGATATTCCCCGAGCTTTCGGTGGAAGACAATCTGCGGGTTGGCGCCTACCTGGTCGACACGCGGGCCAAGATGCGGGCGACGCTGGCGGAGGTTTATGCCCGCTTCCCGCGGCTGGAGGAACGACGCCGGCAATTCGCCGGCACGCTTTCGGGCGGTGAGCAGCAATTGCTTGCTTTTGGTCGAGCCATGATGTCGCAGCCGAAGCTGCTCATGCTCGACGAGCCCTCGCTGGGGCTCGCGCCGCTCATGGTGGCCGAGGTGATGCGCTCAATTCGCGTATTTCGCGATTCCGGCGTGACCGTATTCCTGGTCGAGCAAAATGCCAACCTGGCGTTGCGTCTTGCGGACCGCGCCTACGTGATGGAGACCGGCAACGTCACCATGAGCGGCAGCGGCGCACAGCTTCTCGCCGACGAGCGCATACGGGCGAGCTATCTTGGCGCGAAAGCGGCAGCTCCTCGGCAAGGATCGGGACGCTGACCGACGGCGTTGCGCTGCTTTGCGGACCAAGGATGTTCGGATATCGTGACAGGCGACCCTTCGCGGGAGAACGATCATGACCATGAATCGACGCAAGTTTCTCGGCGCCGGAGCAGGTGCTACGGCATTCGCCTGGTCGGCCCCGGCGGTTTGGGCGCAGTCGCGCGGTCCCGCCAAGATCGGTGCCTTCGGCCCGATGTCGGGCAATGCCGCGGCGCAGGGACAGAGCATACGCGAATCGGTCGAGATGGCCGTCAATCTGAAGAATTCCGCCGGCGGCCTGCTCGGCCGGCCGATCGAGGTCGTGATCGGCGACGACGCCGGCAAGCCCGAAGAGGCGGCCGTCGTGGCGCGCCGCTTTGCGAGCCGCGATCAGGTCACGCTCGCCATCGGCAGCGTGAGCAGCCCGGCAAGCCTTGCCGCGGCGCAGGTATTTCGAGAGGAAGAGGTGCCGCAGATCGTGGTGAGCGGGACTGCTCAACGCATCACGACGCAGGGCAACGAGTGGGTATTCCGCTCTGCCGTGCCTGACCGCAAGCTGGTCGGCGACATGGTCGACTTCATCAACGAGAAAATGCCGAAGCTCAAACGCTTCGGATTCCTCTACGTCAATGACGACTTCGGCAAAGGCGGCTTCGACGCGTTCGTCGAAGGAGCCAAGAAGTACGGCATGAGCATCACGTCCGAGGAGCGATATTCCCGCGGCGACCTCGACTTCACCGGGCAACTGACCAGGATCCGCTCGAGCAATCCGGACGCACTCGTGGAATGGTCGCGCTACACGGAAGGCGCGCTCATCCATCGCCAGATCAAGCAGATGGGATGGGATCTGCCGCGGTTCGGTTCCGACGGCATCGCGGCGCCGGCATTTCTCGATCTCGCCAAGGACGCCGCCAACGGCGTCATCTATCCCACCCATTTCAGTCCGGCGACATCATCGAACCTGCCGGCGGCGCAGGCCTTCATAGCGCTGATGCGCAAGACCTATAACAAGCCGCCGGACTACGTTCACGCGCAGGCGTTCGACGCGATCAATATCGCGATCGCGGCGATCGAACGGGCCAACAGCGGCGACCGCACGGCGGTTCGCAATGCCATGCGCCAGACCGACTATCAAAGCGTGCGCGGGCCATTCAAGTTCGATCAGAAGGGCGATCCGACGCTCGTCACCCACATGGTTCGGATCGTCGACATCAAAGAGACGGACGCGCGCAGCTGAGGGGGAAAACGTGACGATTGCAGTCGTGAAATCGGGCATTCCGCGCCCGCTCGCCAACTACAATGAGGCGTTCGTGGTCGGCGACCTCATCTTCGCCGCCGGCCAGCTCGCCAGCGACTTCAAGACCGGCGTTCCGCCGGAGGCGCGCAAGAAGGACGGTTTTCCGTTCTACGGCTCGGATATCGAGCTGCAGACAACCTACATCCTGGAGAATCTGAAAAAGACCTTCGAGGCCGCCGGCTCGTCGCTCGATCACGTGGTCAAGGCGCAGGTCTTCCTCACCGACCTCAATCTTTTCCATGGCTTCGATTCCGTGTGGAAGCGCTACTTCAAGCAGCCGCCGCCACGCACCACCATCGGCTGCACCGGGCTGCTGGTGAAGGACACGTTGGTCGAGATCGATCTCATCGGCTATGTGCCGAGCAAAGGCCTCAAGCACGAGGTCGTCACCTCGTCCATCCCGCGCCCGCTGGCCAACTACAACGAAGCGTTCGTGGTCGGCGATCTCGTATTCACCGCCGGCCAGCTCGCCAGCGACTTCAAGACCGGGGTTCCTCCCGAGGCGCGCAAGAAGGACGGATTTCCATTCTACGGCTCGGATATCGAGCTGCAGACGGCGTACATCCTCGAGAACCTGAAGAAGACCTTCGAAGCCGCCGGCTCATCCCTCGATCACGTGGTCAAGGCGCAGGTGTTCCTTACCGACCTCGACGACTTCCACGGCTTCGACTCGGTCTGGAAACGATACTTCAAGGTGCCGCCGCCGCGCACGACCATCGGCTGCACGGGATTGCTGGTCAAAGACACGCTGGTGGAGATCGATCTCATCGGCTACGTGCCGAGCAAGGGCCTCAAGCACGAGGTCGTCAAGTCGGGTGTGCCCCGTCCGCTCGCGCACTACAGCGAGGGCTTCACGGTCGGCAGCCGCGTGTTCGCGGCCGGCCAGATCGCCAGCGATTACCGGACCGGTGTTCCGCCGGAGGCACGCAAACACGAAGGCTTTCCGTTCTACGGCTCGGATATCGAGCTGCAGACGACGTACATTCTGGAAAACCTGAAAAAGACCTTCGAGGCCGCCGGCTCCTCGCTCGATCAGGTGGTCAAGGCGCAGGTGTTTCTCACCGACCTCAACAACTTCCACGGCTTCGATTCGGTGTGGAAGCGCTACTTCAAGCAGCCGCCACCGCGCACCACCATCGGCTGCACCGCCTTGCTGGTGAAGGATACGCTGGTCGAAATCGACCTCATCGGATCGAAGGGCTGACGCGGCTTTTGCCAAGGGCGCGCAGACCGGGAATTGTCGAGGAGCGCTAACCGGTTTTCTCCAGCACCGGTTTCGTCGGCTCGATCGCCCGTGCGGCTTCGCTGCGCAGGTTCCATAGGATGCCGGTGATGATCAGCCCGGCGCCGAGAAACACGAAAACATCGAGCGGCTCGCCGTAGAACCACCAGCCGATCACCGCGATCAGCGGAATGCGCATGAAATCGAGCGGGACCACCACGCCGGCGTCTCCGGCCCGGAACGCTCGGGTCAGGCAGTAATGCGATGCCAGGCCCGACACACCGATAGCGATGACGGCGGGGATCTGTGCCTGATTGAGCCTGCATCAGGAACAGCGGATCGGAGGTGATCAAGGCGAGCGGCAACTGGATCAGCATCATCCAGAAGATGATGGCGAAGGGCTGTCCGTGCGCGTGAGCTTCTTGGTAGCCACCAGCGTGACGGCAAACCCGAACGCCGCCATCAACACCAGCAACGCGCCCGGCTGAAACGCCGTCAGACCGGGACGCAGGATCACCAGCACGCCGAATAGACCGAACACCACAGCGCCGACCCGGCTCGCCGTGAGCCGTTCGCCCAATACCGGCGCGGCGAGCAGCAGTGTCCATGCCGGTGTGGTGAACTCCAGCGCGAAGGTCATCGCCAACGGGATGAGCAGGAGGCTCATGGCCCACAGATACGACGATCCAACGTGAACCGCGTTGCGAAACAGGTGCAGCGGCAGGTGCCCGCTGTTGATGGTCGCGCGCAGATCGGCGCGCGTGGCCGCCAGCGAAGCCATGACCGCCAAACCAAGGCCCGCGCGCAACGCGAGGATCTCCATGACGCTCAATGTTCCGGCGAGAACGCGCACCGAAACGGCCATCGCGCAGAACGACAGCAATGCTCCGGTCATCCAGAGGACGACGGCGACGAGGTTTCTGGCTGGCACGTTAGTTTTGCTTCCGAGCTGTGGGCGCTCAGGATCCGCGGGGAGGGGGATGGACGAGGTCCAACCGGTCACTCCGCGTCGAGCTGGTTCTCGGGCCGCGCTTGCTCGAACGCCGCCAGCTTCGCGCATGCGGCATCGACGGCGACGACCTTGGGAAACCGCTCGAGCGGTACCTTCAGACGGCGCGCGTTGTAGACCTGCGGCACGAGGCAGAGGTCGGCGAGCGTGACCGTGTTGCCGAAGGCGTAGGGAGCGGGCTCGATCAGCGCCTCCAACGCCTCGAAGCCCTCGGCGACCCAATGGTGATACCAGGCATCGATCTTGCTCTGATCTTGCCCGAGTTCATTCTTGAGATGGCGCAGCGGTCCGACATTGTTGAGCGGATGGATGTCGCAGGCGATCACTTGCGCCAGGGCCCGCACCTTGGCGCGCTCGAGCGGATCGGCCGGCAGCAGCGGTGGCTGCGGATGCACCTCGTCGAGATATTCGATGATCGCGAGCGATTGAATCAGCACGTCGCCGGAATCGAGCTTCAACGCCGGCAGCCGCATCTGCGGATTGACTGCGCGGTATTCCGGCTTCTTGTTCATGCCGCCCTGCTTCTGCAGGTGGATCGGGATCATCTCGGTGGTGAGGCCCTTGAGATTGAGCGCGATGCGAACCCGATAGGCAGCGGAGGAGCGAAAGTAGGTATAGAGCTGCACGGCTTCTCCTTGCAGGATGGGCGTCGATGCGGCAGGGACCGGACCGTCTCAGGTCTTGGCTGTCTTCGGCTTCCGCGACGAGCTCGGCCGAGCGTTTGGTCAACTGCTTCACCGCGCGGTCGAAGGCGGGACGGTCTGCGATCGCGACTACTTCAGCGAGGCGATCCATGAATGCAAGCGCGCTCGGAGCCAGCTCCTCGTAGACCGCGCGCCCGGCCGGCGTCAGGGACAGGAATGATTCCCGCAGGTCGGCGCGATTGGCCCGGCGGGTCAGGAATTTGCGCTCCTCGAGCTGCGCCACCGCCCGCGAGACCTTGGTCTTGTGCATATGGGTCTGGGCGCCCACCACCTTGCCGGTCAGGACGCCGTTCTCGCCCAGCGTGACCAGCACCCGCCATTCGGGTATTCCGATACCGTAACGGCCGTAGACCCGCGTAAGGGCCTGCGACACCAGGCTGGACAGCACGTTGAGCCGATGGGGCAGAAACTCCTCGAGCCGGAGCAGGGGCGCCTCGGATGGGGCGGAGCCGGCCGGCGCGGTGTTCTCACGGACAGGACCGGAGTTCATTATCGACCGCGCTCCCAAGCGGTGGAGCGGTTCGGTTTCAGGCCCGACCGCCAATCTTGCGCAATGCTGGGCGAAACATTGGCCGAAGATCATGGGCCGCGCAACGGCGGCAACGGCCTGGTCGACGCAGCGACGGCCCGCACGGCTCTATCGCAGGCACTCGATGGCGACGAATTCGTCACGCGCGCTGGTGCCGGTGGTCGTGGGCACGGTACCCGAGATCTCCTCGCGCTCGATCTTGCGGAAAGAGGCGACCTGGACGTAATCGTGGGATTGGCAATAGGCGGTTGCAATCATCATCCCGCAGCTCGCGCCGGTCGCCAGACAGCGGTCGACGCCATAGCCGTCGGAATTGTTGCTGATGATGAATACCCGCGTTTCGGCCTGCGCAGCCGTGCCGAAAGCAGCGCCCGCGATGACGAGCGCGGCGAACAGATACCGCATCGTTGACCCCCCCATTCCCGGTTGTCCGGGAGATCGAAACGCAACACCGATCTTGCGTGGGAAAGGCTTAAGGCGCCCCTAACCGAACCGCCCCGTCCCCACGCCGAACCAGGGTGTGTGTTAGCGGGCTTTGGCGGTATGTGACTAGGACATGAAAGCCACACTGCCGATCTATCTTGCGGTCGCCCGCGACCGGGGGTCAGGACCGGGGCCTAGCGCGCGGCCGCTCGGCCCGCGGATGCGGCCCTAGCTGGCTCTTGACGCGACCTCTGCGCTTGCCCATTCTCCGCCGCAATGTGCGGCCTCGACCATATCTGCGGCATTTGCCGCGAGATTATTTGCTAGCGACCTGCGCTGGCTGCGGCCGTCTGTTCTCCTGATCGAGAGTTTGGGACGCCCGGCCAGCAAGGCCGGGTGACACTGTTCCGTTTCGGCACCTGCAAGGTCGAGACGGACGATCGCGATCGGATGAGACGTGGTGCGATGGAGCTGACGCTATACGACACCCTGGCGCGCGCGAAGCGCCTGTTCGCGCCGATCGATCCCGCGCGGGTGCGGATGTATGTGTGCGGGCCGACGGTCTATGACTTCGCCCATATCGGCAATGCGCGGCCGGTCATCGTGTTCGACGTGCTGTTCCGGCTGTTGCGCCATCTCTACGGCGCCGACCACGTCACCTATGTGCGCAACATCACCGACGTCGACGACAAGATCAACGCGCGGGCGGCGCAGGACTATCCCGACCTGTCGCTGAACGAGGCGATCCGCAGGGTCACGGAACAGACTGAGCGGCAATTCCACGCGGACGTCGCCGCGCTCGGCTGCCTGCGCCCCACGCTCGAGCCACGCGCGACCGAGCACATCGTGGCGATGAAGACGTTGATCGAGCGTCTCGTCGCCGCGGGCAGCGCCTATGTGGCAGAGGATCACGTGCTGTTCAGCGTGGCCGCGATGAAGGATTACGGGCAACTATCGAAGCGTTCGCTCGACGAGATGATCGCGGGATCGCGCGTCGAGGTCGCGCCCTACAAGCGCGACCCCATGGACTTCGTGCTGTGGAAGCCCTCGAAACCGGGCGAGCCGGCGTGGCCGTCGCCGGCGGGCATCGCGACACCGGGCCGTCCGGGCTGGCACATCGAGTGCTCGGCGATGGCGTGGCAGCACCTCGGCGAAACCTTCGACATCCACGGCGGCGGAATCGATCTCGTGTTTCCGCACCATGAGAACGAGATCGCGCAATCGCGGTGCTCGTTCAATACGCCCGTCATGGCGAACTACTGGATGCACAACGGCTTCTTGCAGGTCGAAGGCGAGAAGATGGCCAAGAGCGCCGGCAATTTCTTCACGATCCGGGATTTGCTTACCGATTGGCATGGCCAGATTTTGCGCTTCAACATGCTGCGAACACACTATCGTCAACCGATCGATTGGACGGAAAGCGGGCTGGAGCAAAGTTGGGCGACGTTGGAGGACTGGTGGAGGCTTGCAGTACCAGCATCCCCGCCGGAGATATCTCCAACCGTGCTCGCGGCTCTCACCGATGATCTAAACACGCCGAAAGCTATTGCAGAGCTGCATGCGATCCGAAATCGGATTAGTGACCCAGGAGTTGGGCCGTATGCCGTGGAACTGGCCCAGAATTTGGCCTTTCTAGGCTTTGATCGCGCAAGCTTCCTCGCTTGGGAGGCAATGAAAACGGCTGAGGCCCTTAAGACATCCAGTGGTTTGGATGAAGTGGCGATCGAGAAGCTCATCGATGCGCGCAATGCTGCCCGCAAGACCAGGAATTTCAAGGAGTCCGACCGCATCCGCGATGAGCTTAAGGCGATGCGTATTGAACTTGAGGACCATAAAGACGGAACGACTACTTGGAAGGTCGTGCGGTGATGATGGCACGCGCGCATCCCCAACTGGCGCTGCGGCCATTCCTGCCGGCTGACGTGCCGATGCTGGTCGAAATCTTTCGCGCCAGCATCGAGGAGCTTACCGCGGACGACTACAGCGAGTCCCAGCGCGAGGCCTGGGCCGCCACGGCCGAAGACGAGGCCGCGTTCGGCGCGCGGCTCGCCAAGGCCTTGACCCTGCTCGGCACGATGGACGGCTCGCCGGTCGGCTTCGCCTCGCTCGAGGGGCCCGAGCGCCTCACCATGCTCTACGTGCATCCGGCGGCAGCGGGGCATGGCGTCGGCTCCATGTTGATCGACGCCCTGGAGAAGCTCGCGGCCTCGCGCGGCGCGCCGCGGCTGACAGCCGATGTCAGCGACAGCGCGGAGGAGTTCTTCAAGCGCCGCGGGTTCGTGCCGCAGCAGCGCAACACCACTCCGCTCGGCGACGAGTGGCTCGCCAACACCACGATGGAAAAGAAGCTCGCTGCCAAGGAGCGCACGCCATGAAACACAAGTCCGAAATGCCGGCACCCCGCTTCCAGCGGCATCATTTCATCCTCTCGATCGTGGCCATCGTCGTGGCCGTCGCGCTGGCGCTGAACTATTACCTTTGGTGACGCCATGGCGCCCGAACGTCTCTATCTCTTCGACACCACGTTGCGCGACGGCGCGCAGACCAACGGCGTCGATTTCACGCTTGGCGACAAGCTGACGATCGCCAAAATGCTGGACGATCTTGGCATCGACTATGTCGAGGGCGGCTATCCCGGCGCGAATCCGACCGACACTCAGCTGTTCGCCGAGGACCGCAACCTGCGCGCCACCTTCACCGCGTTCGGAATGACGCGGCGGCCGGGACGCTCGACCTCGAACGATCCCGGGCTCGCGGCGCTGCTCGAGGCCAATGCCGACGCCATCTGCTTCGTGGCGAAATCCTGGGATTACCACGTGCGCGTCGCGCTCGAGACGACGCCGGAGGAAAACCTGGCTTCGATCCGCGACAGCGTCGGCGCGGCCGTCGCCAAGGGACGCGAGGTGCTGCTCGACTGCGAGCATTTCTTCGACGGCTACAAGGCCAATCCACAATTCGCGCTCGCCTGCGCCAAGGCCGCCTATGACCAGGGCGCACGCTGGATCGTGCTGTGCGACACCAACGGCGGTGCGCTGCCGCATGAGGTGGAGACGGTCGTCGGCGAGGTGATCAAGCTGATCCCCGGCGATCACGTCGGCATTCATGCTCACAATGACACCGAGCAGGCGGTGGCCAATTCGCTGGCGGCCGTGCGCGCCGGTGCGCGCCAGATTCAGGGCACGCTCAACGGCCTCGGCGAGCGCTGCGGCAACGCCAATCTCGTGTCCATCATCCCCACGCTCAAGCTCAAGCCGGAATTCGCCGATCGCTTCGAGATCGGCGTATCGGATGCACAGCTCAAGAGCTTGGCGCATGCGTCCCATACGCTCGACGAGATGCTCAACCGCGCCCCCAATCGCCACGCGCCTTATGTCGGAGAAAGCGCTTTCGCGACCAAGGCCGGCATCCATGCCTCCGCCATCATGAAGGATCCCGCGACCTACGAGCATGTCTCGCCCGATCGCGTTGGCAACCGGCGCAAGCTTCTGGTGTCGGATCAGGCAGGAAAATCCAACGTGCTGGCGGAGCTCGAGCGAATTGGCCTGAAGGTCGACAAGGACGATGCCCGCATCATGCAGCTCCTTGACGTGGTGAAGGAGCGCGAGGCGATCGGCTATGCCTACGAGGCTGCCGATGCCTCGTTCGAACTCCTGGCGCGGCGCGTGCTCGGCAAGGTGCCGAACTACTTCGACGTCGAAAAGTTCGACGTCAATATCGAACAGCGCGACAATGCCGTCGGCCAGCGCGTCACGGTGTCGTTGGCGGTGGTCAAGGTCAAGGTTGACGGCGAGACGCTGATCTCCGCCGCGGAAGGCATCGGTCCGGTCAACGCGCTGGACCTTGCGCTGCGCAAGGACCTCGGGAAATACCAGGGCTATATCAACGGGCTCGAGCTGACGGACTACCGCGTGCGCATCCTCAATGGCGGCACCGAAGCGGTGACCCGCGTCCTGATCGAGAGCCAGGACGAAAGCGGCGAGCGCTGGACCACCGTCGGCGTCTCTCCCAACATCATCGATGCCTCGTTCCAGGCGCTGATGGATTCCATCGTATACAAGCTGGTGCGCTCGGGCGCGCCGGCGTGAGCCTTTGATGATCGACCACGTCTCCATTGGCGTTCGCGATCTCGACCAGGCAACGCGCTTCTACCAGGCCGTGCTGGGCGCGGTCGGCTACACGAAGCTGGAGGCCCGCCCGGCGACCGTCGGCTTCGGCAAGACTTACCCGGAGTTTTGGATCAACTTGCGAGCCACCATGGCGCCCGTCGCCAGCGATTGCGGTTCGCATGTGGGGCTGCGCGTGCGCACGGTCGAACTGGTCGACGCGTTCCATGCCGCGGCGCTCGCCGCCGGCGGCACGTGCGATGGCGCGCCGGGATTGCGACCGCAGCACGGCGAGGGTTACTACGCCGGGTTCATCCGCGATCCCGACGGCAACCGCCTGGAAGCGGTGACTTTTCTCAAGGCCGATTCGTGATCTCCACGGAAGCAATGGAAAAACCTCGATGCGTGCGCGTATCCTGATTCCGGCGCTGATCATTGCGGCCGGCCTGTCGACCGCGGCCTTCAGTCAGGGCGCACCCCGGGTCGTCGTCGGCGACAATCCGTCACTCTCCGGCGCGCCGCTCTACGTGGCGCTGGAGAAGGGGTACTACCGCGAGGCCGGCATCGACGTGCAGCTGGAGATGAGCGGAACCTCGAGCGACATGGCGGTGCTGCTGGCGACGAACCGGCTGCAAGTCATCGGCGGCGCACTCTCGGCCGGCTTCTTCAATTCGCTGAGCAAGGGTCTCCCGATCGGCCTGCTGATGGCGCGGGCGACCAGCCCGTATTTCCACTACCTGATGATCCGCCCCGATCTGAAAACGAAGCTCCGGGAGCCGTCCGATCTCAAGGGCCGCACCGTCGCGGTCGCTGCCCGCGGCGCGATCCTGGTCTATGAGCTCGCCAAGATCCTCGAGGCCGGCGGGCTTTCGCTTGGCGACATCGAGTTGAAACATATTCCCTTCGGTCAGATGGCGACCGCGCTCACCACCGGCGCGGTCGACGCCGCCCTGATGATCTCGCCGTTGCAGGATCAGGTCGAAGCCAAGGGCATCGGGATCAAATGGATCAACGCTGACAGCAAGATCAAGGCGCAGCCGGTCCTGGTATCGGTGTGGCAGATGAACACGGATTGGATGCGGCAGAACGAGGACGCGGCGAAGAAATTCGTGCGGGCGACGTTGCGCGGCGTGCGCGACTACTGCAATGCCTACCATCGCGGTCCGAACCGGGAGGAGATCACCCGTATCCTGGCGAAATATTCAGACGTCAAGGACCCCGCGTTGATCAATCAAATCGAATGGGGCGCGACCGACGTGCATGGGCGCATCTTCGAGGCGAGCGTCAGCGACATTCAGGACACATTTCTCAAGGAGAAGCTCGTCGCCGACCGGGTTCCGATCGGCAAGATCGCGCCCGTCGGCTGGGTGGGCGAGGTGGCGGCGCAGCTGGGACCGTTCCAGCTCGTCCATGACGACGGCACGCCCGGCTGCCGGTGACGCAGGATGCCGTTCTCCGCGGCGTTGCCCCCGCGAAGCCTACATCCGCTCGGCCGCAACCGGGGCCATTTCCTTTTCCGCTTCCGATACGGCGCGCGCCGCCTCAAGCAGTTGCGGCAAAATTTCCTCGACCCGGTCGGTGACCAGGTATTTGACCGAAAGTCCCGGGCGAATGAATGCCAGTTTCTCCATCTGGTCGAGCAGTACGCAGAGCGGGTCCCAGAACCCATCGACGTTGAGAATCAGGATCGGTTTCTTGTGCCGGCCGAGTTGCGCCCAGGTCATTTGCTCGACCAGCTCCTCGAGGGTGCCAACCCCGCCGGGCAAGGCGACGAAGGCGTCCGCGCGCTCGAACATCACCCGCTTGCGTTCATGCATGTCAGGCGTGACGATTCGCTCCTGCACCCGCGTCAGCATGTGCTCGCGGTTGACCAGAAAGTCGGGGATGACGCCGGTCACCAGTCCCCCGTGGTCGAGGACCGATTCGGCGAGCGCGCCCATCAGGCCGACGGCGCCGCCGCCATAGACCAGGCGAATGCCATTCTCGGCCAGAATCCGCCCAAAGCGGGTGGCCGCTTGCATGTAGGCGGGATTCTTGCCGGGACCGGAGGCGCAATAGACGCAGATCGATTTGATTGTGCTCATGGCCGATGGATGTGGCCTCAGGGGAGCGGCCCGTCAAGCCACCGCGTGGCATGGCCTTGGCGGCGGCTGGCGCTTTGATGGTCGGATTTTCTCCCGTGGGGTGATTGCAGTCTGGAAAATCTCTATATGAGGAGGGTTCGACGGCTCGCCCCCCTGCGGCCCGTCACTCCGGGCCAGCAAGAATGGATTCCCAGCCGCGGTCGAGCGAAGCGTTGAAGCGAGAGGTGTCGGCCGAGGATGGCGGCTCGCTCCTCGCGATCATGCGCGGGCTGTGGCCCTTCATCTGGCCCACCGACCGTCCCGACCTGCAGCGCCGGGTCGGGTTCTCGATGCTCCTTCTGTTGGCGGCCAAGCTCGCGACCATCGCGGTGCCCTTCACCTTCAAATGGGCGACCGACGCGCTCACCGGCGAGGGAACCGCGCCGGTGGCTCCGTCGTCCTGGCTGCTGTGGGTGTTCGCGGCGCCGGTGGCGATGACCATCGCCTATGGCGGGACGCGCATCTTGATGGCGCTGCTCACCCAGGCGCGCGACGGCATTTTCGCGCAGGTAGCGATGAACGCGGTGCGCCGGCTCGCCTTCCGCACCTTCGAGCATATGCACCAGCTCTCGCTGCGCTTCCATCTCGAGCGCAAGACCGGCGGCCTGACGCGGGTTCTCGAGCGCGGCCGCAATGCCATCGAGACCATCGTTCGCATGGTGATCATGCAGCTCGTGCCGACCATCATCGAGCTCGCGCTGATCGTGGTCGTGCTGCTCTACCAGTTCGACTGGCGCTACGTCGTGGTCATTCTCGGCGTCGTCGCGCTCTATATGGCGTACACCTACAAGGCGACCGAGTGGCGCATCAACATTCGCCGCCGGATGAACGACAGCGACACCGATGCCAATGTCAAGGCGGTCAACTCGCTGCTCAATTACGAGACGGTGAAGTACTTCGTCGCCGAGGAGCGCGAGGCCAGCCGCTACGACCGTTCGATGGCGCGTTACGAGAAGGCCAGCGTCCAAGCCTACGTGTCGCTCGCGGTGCTCAACGCCGGACAGGCCACCATATTCACCATCGGGCTTGCCGCTGTCATGGTGATGTGCGCCTACGGCATCAAGCAGGGCACCAACACCGTTGGCGATTTCGTCATGATCAACGCCATGATGATCCAGCTCTACCAGCCGCTCAATTTCATGGGGATGGTCTATCGCGAGATCAAGCAGGCGGTGATCGACATCGAGAAGATGTTCGTCATCCTCGCGCGCGAGCCGGAGATCAAGGACAAGCCCGGCGCCAAGCCGCTCGACGTCAAGCGCGGCGCCATCCGCTTCGAGAACGTCTCGTTCGCCTACGACCCGGAGCGGGAAATTCTCAAGGGCATCAGCTTCGAGGTCCCGGCCGGCCATCGGGTGGCGGTGGTCGGCCCCTCCGGCGCCGGCAAGTCGACCATCTCGCGGCTGCTGTTCCGCTTCTACGAGGTCAGCGGCGGGCGCATCTCGGTCGATGGCCAGGACATCCGCGACGTCACGCAGAAATCGCTTCGCTCGGCGATCGGCATGGTCCCGCAGGACACCGTCCTGTTCAACGACACCATCCGTTACAACATCCGTTACGGCCGCTGGGAGGCGACCGACGCGGAGGTCGAGGAGGCGGCGCGGCTCGCCCAGATCGACGATTTCATCCGGCTTTCGCCCAAGGGCTATGACACCGAAGTCGGCGAGCGCGGCCTCAAACTCTCGGGTGGCGAGAAGCAACGCGTCGCCATTGCCCGCACGATCCTCAAGGCGCCGCCGATCCTGTTGCTCGACGAGGCGACCTCGGCGCTCGACAGTCACACCGAAATGGAGATCCAGGACGCGCTCGAACGGGTGTCGGAGAACCGCACCACACTGGTCATCGCCCATCGGCTTTCCACCATCATCAGCGCCGACGAGATCATCGTGCTCGACCGGGGCGTGATCGTCGAGCGCGGGAGTCACCACCAGTTGCTGGCCAAAGGCGGGCTCTATGCCAGCATGTGGAACCGGCAGCGCGAGGCGGCGCAGGCGCGCGAGAAGCTCGCGCTGGTCGATGACGAGCCGGCCGCGCCCAACCGCAATCCGCCGACGGTCGCCGAGATTCTGGCCGAGCCGTCGGATGACGAGCCGCGGCCCGAGCCGCCGATCGACCGTGCCGACGCAGCGGAGTGATCATGTCCGTTCTCGCCTCCATCCGCTCCCAGCTGGCGCCGATCCACCGCGAGGGTCTGCCGTTCATCGGCACTTTCGCTCTGGTGAGCCTGTTTCTGTTCTGGCTGTGGTCGCCGCTGGGCTGGCTCGGCACCATGGCCACCCTGTGGTGCATCTATTTTTTTCGTGATCCGGAGCGCGTGACGCCCGTGCGCGAAGGCATCGTGGTGTCGCCCGCCGACGGGCGCGTGAGCCGGATCACCAACGCGGTTCCGCCCAAGGACCTCGAGCTCGGCGAGCGCCCCCTGCCGCGGGTGTCGATCTTCATGAGCGTGTTCGACTGTCACGTGAACCGCAGCCCCGTCACCGGCAAGATCGAGCGCATCGCCTATCATCATGGCGCGTTTCTCAGCGCCGACCTCGACAAGGCAAGCGAGAACAACGAGCGCAACTCCCTCGTCATTGCGACCGAGAAGGGCCGGATCGGCGTGGTGCAGATCGCCGGACTGGTCGCACGCCGGATTCTCTGCTTCGTGCGCGCGGGCGCCACCGTGGGCGTCGGCGAGCGCATCGGCATGATCCGCTTTGGCTCGCGTCTCGACGTCTATCTGCCCGACGGCGTACGGCCGCTGGTGGCCGAGGGACAGACCGCCATCGCCGGTGAGACCATTATCGCCGATCTGCGCGCCGGCGATCCGCAACGTACCTTCCGCGTAGGGTAGGGCGCATCCTGACGGTTTGTTCCGGCGGGGAGTCCATACGGGCTGCTCCAAGCTCATCATCGAGAATGGTTAATTCGTCTCGGCGCTGGTGCCGTGGCATGCTCTCCGCTACACTGGCGCCATGCCATACTCGCCGTTCGACCCCGCCCGTGTTGACGCCAGGCGCCGGCGTTTCCGGCTCATCCCGGTGCGCACGTTGGTGCCGAACCTGATCACCCTGCTGGCGCTATGCGCCGGCCTGACCGCGATCAGGCTGTCGGTCGAGGACAAGCTCGAATGGGCGGTCGCGGCTATTGTCTTCGCCGCGCTGCTCGACGGCATCGATGGGCGGGTTGCGCGCATGCTCAAGGGCACGTCGCGCTTCGGCGCCGAGCTCGACAGCCTTGCCGACTTCGTGAATTTCGGCGTCGCGCCCGCGCTGATCCTGTATTTCTGGGGACTGCACGAGCTCGGCAATGCCGGCTGGATCGCCGCCATGGTGTTTGCGATCAGCACCGGGCTGCGGCTCGCGCGCTTCAACGTGATGATCGACGATCCGAACAAGCCGGCCTGGGCAGGAAACTTCTTCGTCGGCGTGCCGGCGCCCGCCGGCGCGATCACCGTGCTGCTGCCGATCTACGTCTATTTTCTCGGCATGCCGCGGCTGGCGTTCGTGGCGCCGGTGACGCTGGTCTACACGCTCGCCATCGCTTTTCTGATGGTGTCGCGGCTGCCGGTGTTCTCCGGCAAGCGGGTCGGCAAACGCATTGCGCCCGAAATGGTGCTGCCGGTGTTCGTCGCGGTGGTGCTGTTTTTCGCGCTGCTGGTGTCCTATCCGTGGATCGTGCTGACCATCGGCACCGTGCTCTATCTTGCGAGCCTGCCGTTGGGCTGGCTCTCCTACCGCAGGCACGAGCGCAAGGACGCCGCGACCGCGAGCGCGGCGCCGGCGAGCCCGGACGCACGCCCACGGCCGCAGGGCGAGGAGGCGCCGTCGCTCTCGCCCGGTCACCCGGACCAGCCTCCCCATCGGCCCACCCGGCTGAATTGAGCGGCGGGCGTCGGCACGAACCAAGCCTCTGAGGCGATCTCCGCCAAGCAGGTGCGCGGCCTCGGCACGTCGCGCTGCGATCTCGAGACAGTGTTGGCAATCAATCACTCAACCGTGGCCGAGCACCAAGCTCCACGTTGGTCGATGCGGCATTTGTGAGCCGCTCGCGGTGAAGGATGATTGTTCGGTGGCGGCGACGGCGCGAAAAGATTTTATCTTGTCAACAATTCCTCTACCGTCGGCATAATTTCTATTCCGCCGAATACGACAACCTTTTTTCCGTCACCCTTGTAGGTGGCAGCGCCGTCGCCATTGAGCACTTGGATATAAGTCACGAGCCATCCGTTGGTGCTGAGCATTCTGAGCCAGGCCTTGTACCAGTAGTCGGAGCCGGCTTTGACGCCGGCCTTGCGCACAGCGCCCACTGAAGACAGGACCGTTCCGTTGTTCAGGTCAAAAGAGCTCGTTCCGGTGGTCACGTAATATCCGTCGAAAACATTCATTGCTATTTTCGTGTTCGGTCCGCCCTTGATCCAAACGCCGACCTGGAAAATCACTTTTGGTGTCAGGCCCCTTGCCTGAATACCCAGGCGATGCATCCCGTCGACGGGCACAGGAACCAGCTCCATCGCCGGATGATATTTCACCATCGGGACGTCGAGGCTGCTACGAGCGTTAAGGCCTTCGATCCCCTCCCATTGCACGAGGTATTCGCCGTCCCAGTCCTCGGCGTATGTCTGCGAACGGACGAAGCGCGGCAACTGCTGCAGGGATGTGGCTTCGGTGACCGGAACTGATTTCGGAGTGATCGACGACAATGGGTCCGGTCGCACAGTCAAGTGATCGACCAACGCGAGAGTCGCCGCAAAAGAAACCAAAATTATCGCCGAGCCCACGAGGAGCGGGACCGGCTTAAGCAACTTTCTGAACAGCACCCTAGTGAGTCTCACAGATGGGCCTATGATACGCCGCCAAGGTCAGCTCATTCTAAACATTGTCCCGTTAACGATTTTGATCAAGAATGTTGTCGCCTTCAAGACCTTGACCTCGCGGAAGGACCCCAGCAAGCCGACCATAACATATCATAACAGCAGCTGTGTGTACGATCCGGCGCCGCTCCACGGTTAACGTGGACCTTGAGTTCCACGAGGGCCCGCAGGCTTGAACCTCCAACCACCGTCGCGAACGACTGGAATGAGGCGCAGTATCTGAAGTCCCAACTGGATGTCGCCGCGGCGGTCGCCGATGGCCGTTTCGTCAGCGGCTATCACCACTATCTGGTCGCCGGACGGAGGGAGGGACGCAGCGGCGGTTCCCGCCCGGACGGGTCCCGGAAAAATAGTCCAGATGGGTGCTGGTCCGATGTGTCCGCGCTTCTTGCGTAGGTCAGCTTCTAAATGCTCGGTGACCGCCACGCCTTGCAAAAACCCACCTTGCGAAAACACGGGCCGTCGACGGCTCGGCTCGTCGGCCTCGGCGTTATGCGAATAGAACATCGTTCACATCGATCGACGCCCCGTTGCTGAACGCGATGATGTCGTGCGAGGCGCCGCTGTTGTGGTTCACCTGCCAGTGCATGGCGTCGATGTTAGTGAAGGTGGCACCTGAGCCATAGCCGACGAACTTCAGCCAATCCCCGGCCCCCACGCCGTTGCCGGCGAAGTCGACAATGGTGTCGCCGTCGGCTTGCCCGACATTGAACACGAAGGTGTCGTTGCCTGCATTGCCCGTGAGCACGTCCGCACCACCCTGGCCGTCGAGCGAGTTGTCGCCGGAATTGCCGAACATGCCGTTGGCGAGCGCATTGCCGGTGGCGGCCACGTTGCCGGCCCCCTGTTGCACCAGCGTTTCCACATTCACCGACAGAGTATAGTCGACCGTGGAAAAGACCGCGTCGGCGCCCTCGCTGGCGTTCTCGAGCACTATATCGGCAACATTGTCGACGAAGTAGGTGTCGTTGCCCGTGCCCCCAATCATGGTATCGGCGCCGCCGGCGCCGGCCTGCCCCGATCGAGTGGTCCGGTGGGGATGTTAGTTTAGGGATGGGCGCGGTGCCAGCGTGAGCGCGTGCGGAGCGGCTGGGCCGGATTGCGGAGCCGGACGCGCGGGCATGAAGGCCTCCGGTGCCGGTGGTCGGTAGCCGAGCGAAGAGTGCGGACGAATAGTGTTGTAGTGCCGTCTCCAGTTCTCGATGATCACCTTGGCCTCTTGCAGAGTGTAAAAGATTTCACCGTTGAGCAATTCGTCACGGAGCTTCGAGTTGAAGCTTTCACAGTAGCCGTTCTCCCATGGACTGCCTCGCTCGATGTAGGCGGTCTTGGCTCCAACGGCGGCAATCCACTCGCGGACGGCCATGGCGACGAACTCCGGGCCATTGTCGGAACGAATGTGCCCAGGGATTCCACGCAGGATGAACAGGTCTGAGAGCGCGTCGATCACATCGGTCGACCTGAGCTTTCGGTTCACACGGATTGCCAGGCATTCGCGCGTGAACTCATCGATGACGTTGAGCATGCGGTACTTCCTCCCGTTGTGGGTTCGATCCTCGACGAAGTCGTAGGACCAGATATGATTGGGATATAGCGGCCGCAGACGGATGCACGATCCGTCATTGAGCCACAGCCGGCCTCTCTTCGGCTGCTTCTGCGGAACCTTCAGCCCCTCCCGCCGCCAGATCCGTTCGACGCGCTTGATGTTCACCACCCACCCGGCGTCCCGCAGCATGGCTGCGATCCGTCGATAACCGTAACGGCCGTACTCGGTGGCGAACGCAATGATCGCGGCGGTCAGAGCCGCCTCATCATCTCGCATCGTTGGTATCTTGCGCTGTGTGGATCGATGCTGGCCAAGAACCCGACACGCAAGGCGCTCGGAGACACCATGCTTGGCAATGACATGATCCACACAGGCACGGCGGCGGGCGGGGCTTACCAGTTTCCCGAGGCGGCCTCTTTGAGGATCAGCTTTTCTAGCGTCAAATCAGAGACCGCACGACGCAATTGCCTGTTCTCAGTCTCCAGCTCCTTGAGCCGCTTGACCTGGTCGCCCTTCAGGCCACCGTATTCCGAGCGCCAGCGATAGTACGTTACTTCCGTCACACCTATCGTCCGAACCGCTTCCGCGATCGGACGGCCCTGCGAAACCAGCACATCAACCTGCCGCAGCTTCGTGACGATCTCTTCCGCAGTGTGTCGCTTCCTTGCCATTCTTCAGTCCTCCATCAGGCCATAAGCCATACATCAGGGAGGACCACTTCTCAGGGGGCAGACCAATCTGCTACCTGATTGTTCATTGGCTGACGCCGCAGCGCTTCCGGCTGTGGACCATGATCGCCGGCAGCACGGTGTTCTACGGCTATTGGAACTGGATCTTTACCGGCCTTCCATTTGCGCTTGTTCTATTGGCCTTCCTGACGACCTGGTGGACCGTATCGGCCGCGCCGGGCGAACGGCGCCTTCGGCTGGGGGTGAGCATCGTCGTGCTGCTGACGCCGCTCCTGGTCTTCAAGTACACCAATTTCATTTGGCACGACGTGATCGGGGCCCTGGTGAACCTGGAAGGGATCGCGCCGGACGGCAGGCTCTTGAATTTCGCGCTGCCGCTCGGCATCTCGTTCGTGACCTTCACTCTGATCGCCTATCTGGTCGACGTCTCGACCGGCAGATACCCGGCTCCGGCGTCGCCGCGCTGGCTGCTCGGCTACACGCTGTTTTTCCCGCACCTGATCGCGGGCCCGATCCTGCGGCCGCACGAGCTGATTCCGCAGTTGCAGCGGCAGATGCCGATCCGACGCGGCAACCTGTTGCCGGGCCTTGCGCTGTTCACCTCGGGCCTGATCAAGAAGATGGTCTTTGCCGATCCGATCGGCGCGGTGGTTACGGCGATCTACGCTCAGCCGGACGGACGCGGCGCCGCCGAATATCTGTTCGCGCTCTACGGGTTCTCGGTCCAGATCTATTGCGACTTCAGCG
This sequence comes from uncultured Alphaproteobacteria bacterium, assembly GCA_963725065.1. Classification (GTDB taxonomy): domain Bacteria; phylum Pseudomonadota; class Alphaproteobacteria; order Rhizobiales; family Xanthobacteraceae; genus VAZQ01. The sequence continues at coordinate 5,821 of CAVRXD010000015.1, read as the reverse complement.
GTTATACCGACATGGCGCTCGGCACCGCCTTGATCCTCGGCGTGCGGTTGCCCGGCAACTTCCTGCGCCCCTATCTGGCGACGTCCATCGCCGACTTCTGGCGGCGCTGGCACATCACGCTGTCGCATTGGCTGCGCGATTACATCTACATCCCGCTCGGCGGCAGCCGTGACGGCACCGGCCCGACGATCCGGAACGTGATCATCACCATGGCGATAGGGGGGATGTGGCACGGCGCCAACTGGACCTTCCTGATCTGGGGCCTGCTGCACGGCATCGGCGTCGCGGCAAGCCAGTTGCTCCGCCGCCACGCGCCGCTCTGGATGCGTCCGCCGCGGTGGGTGCTGATTCTGGTGACCTTTCACGTGGTGGCGCTGTTGTGGGTGTTGTTCCGCGCCCCCGACATCTCGACCGCTGTCACCGTGCTCAAGGGCTGTCTGGGCGGAGCGTCCTTCGAGGGCGCCGCCACGTTCATCGCCGCGCACCTTTTTGAGGGCGTGCTGATCCTCGCGTTCTTTCCTGATCCACCCTGGGACGACGGGCGCCGCGTCCGCATCATGGCCAAAACACTGCCTCCGGCCGTGGTCGGCGCCATCATCCTCACGGGATTCGTGTTGGCCATCGCCATCGGTGCGGAGAGTCCCGCCCAGTTCATCTATTTCGAATTCTGAGGCGGGGCCGGGCGTTCGCGGCGGTGATCCCTGCGTTCGGCGCGCCCCAGGGTTGACACCCGAACGGCGCTCCCCTTACTGGGTCTTGCCTCTACGCATACAAAGGCATCCAGGTTGCGATATTTCACTTCGCTGGGACATTTCCTGCGGGCCGCATCCCTGATCGTGGGGAACACCACGATTCTCGTCATCGTGTGCCTGGTGATCGGAGAATGGTGGGCGCGGTCGGTCGTGCCTCCCGCGCCGGAGACCACGGCCATCACCGTGGCGAATCAGCACGCCGCCTATCACCCCTGGGCCGGCTATCGCAGCACGCCGGGGTTCCGCTATGAGCTCGGCAATTGGGTGCCGACCGTCATCAACAGCTGGGGCTGGCGCGGTCCGGAGCCGACGATTGCGCGCGACAAGTCGGTCAGGCGCGCGGTCCTGCTCGGCGACAGCGTGGCATTCTCCTGTTGGGGCTGTCGCGCGGAGGTCTCCCTCGGCGGGACGCTGAAGCGGGCGCTCGAGCTGCGGACCGGCGAGGAATGGGAGGTGATCGACGCCACTGTACCGGCGGGCTTCTCCAGTCTTTCGTTGGGCACCCTGGCGCATGACGCCATCGCCTTCCAGCCCGACGTGGTGACCACGCTCAACGGCATCAACGACATCCTCGTGCTCGATGAACGCACGATGCTGGTTATGAATGGTCCCGGGCTGTTCAAGCATTCCCTTTATCACACGTCGCAAATCCAAATCGGCAAGGTGTTCGACCCGCGGACCGGGCAGGTCCAGCTGCCCGGAATTTTGGATCAGGTCGCCAGCAAGTCCGCGCTCTTCGAGGTCCTGTCCAAGACCCCATTGATTGCGGCGCTGCGCGCCCAGTCCGCCGCCCGCACTCCGCAGGCCCCGCTGCCGCCGCCGACCAGCGCCGGCTACTCGACCGCTCATCCGGAACGCCTGGATGCTTACGTCAACAACCAGCTGGCCATGTCCTATCTTTCCGCGGGATCGGGCGCGAAATTCGTCGGCTTCCTGCAGCCGTATTTCTCGATCAAGCACAAGGTGCTGGGCGAGGCCGACCAGGCCGTCGTCAAGGCGCAGGAGCCCTCCCTGCTGACGTGGATGGACGAGGTCTTTCCGGTGCTGGGTGCCAAGCTGGAAAAAGCGGCGTCCGAACATCCTTCGTTCCACTTCGTGGACCTGAGCCTCATGTTCATTCACGAGCAGGCTTTCGCCGACCTCGCCCACTTGAAATACGAGTCGATCGACAGGAGCGTGGCAACCGAGTTGCTGGCCGGCCGCATGGCCGATGAAATCGTCAAGGTGCTGTATGACGGACAGAGCCTGCCGAACTGGCGCGAGCTTCACGTCGAAGGAACGCCGCACAATTGGGACGAGCAGGGCTATCTGGCGGCCAATCCGGATGTTGCCGCGCTGGTCGCCGAGGGAAAGGTTCAGAACGGGTTCGAGCATTATCGCTCGGCCGGGTTCTTCGAATTTAGGGTCGGCGGCTTCCCGGCCTGGAACGAGAGCGCATATCTCGCCGACAATCCGGATGTCGTGCCGTTGATCGGGCAGGGACTCTTTGCCAGCGGATACGAGCATTACGTCAGGCAGGGCAAGGCGGAAGGGCGCCGCAAAGGCCTTGGCATGCGCTGGATCGAGGAAACCTATCTGCTGGCAAATCCCGACGTTGTCGCGGCCGTGGCCGCGGGCAAATTCAAGAGCGGCGAGGAGCATTTCATGAAAGTCGGCGCGGCTGAAAACCGCAAGGGCGGCTTTTCCGGCTGGGACGAGGAAGGCTACCTCATCATGTATGGCGACGTCCGCAACTCCGTGCTCAGCACGATGTTTCGTTCAGGCATCCAGCACTATGTGCTGGCCGGCGTCAAAGAGGGACGCAAGATCTCGCTGGGGCTTCCCTCGAGTTCATTAGCTTGGCGCCGATCGTGCGGGCTCCGGACCGTCAGTCGAGCTCGAACGCGTTCTTGTAGTCGCGCTTGAGCGCGGGATCCTGGTCGCCCTTGACCAGGTACAGGTTGCCGACCGCGAGCGCATCGAGCTCGGTCCCCATGAAGCAGCGGAAGGCGTCCTCCGGCGTATGGACGATGGGCTCGCCGCGCACGTTGAAGCTGGTATTGACCAGCACCGGACAGCCGGTCTTGGCCTTGAAGGCGGAGAGCAGCGCGTGGAAGCGCGGGTTGGTCTCGGCGTGGACGGTCTGGATACGCGCCGAATAGTCGACGTGGGTCACGGCGGGAATCTCGGAGCGCGGCACGTTGAGTTTTTCGATGCCGAACAGCGCCTGTTCCGCGGCGGTCATCGAGCGCTGGCGGCGCTTCACGACGTCGGCCACGAGCAGCATGTAGGGGCTGTCGTCGTCGAGATCGAACCATTCGGCCGCATCGCTGCGCAGCACCGCCGGTGCGAACGGCCGGAACGATTCGCGGTACTTGACCTTGAGATTGAGCGCCGACTGCATGTCGCGCGAGCGTCCGTCCGCGATGATCGACCGGTTGCCGAGCGCGCGCGGACCGAACTCCATCCGGCCCTGGAACCAGCCCAGCGCCTTGCCGTCCGCGAGGTCGTCCGCCGTGCGCGCGATCAGCGCGCCGTCGTCGAGCCGCGCGAAGCGCGCGCCGGCTGCCGCGAGGCGCCCGGCGCTGTCGTCGTCGTCGAAGGCCGGCCCGAGATACGCCCCGTTCATGCCGTCGAGCCTGTTGTCGACCTCGCGCCGTTCGCCTTTGTAGATGTGATACGCGGCGAGCGCGGCGCCGAGCGCGCCGCCGGCGTCGCCCGCGGCCGGCTGGATCCAGATGCGCTTGAACTTGCCGTCGCGCAGCACCTTGCCATTCGCCACGCAGTTGAGCGCCACGCCGCCCGCGAGACAGAGATTCTCCGCCCCGGTCTCGCTTGCGAGCGAGCGCGTCAGGCGCAACACGACTTCCTCCGTGACCGCCTGGATCGAGGCCGCGAGATCCATGTGGCGTTGGATCAGCAGCTCGTCGGGCTTGCGCGCCGGGGCGCCGAACAGGCGATCGAACTTGTCGTTCGTCATGCGCAGCCCGGTGCAATAGTCGAAGTAGGACTGGTCCAGCCAGAACGTGCCGTCCGGCTTGAGGTCGATGATGTTGTCGAGGATCAGCTGCGCGAATTTGGGCTCGCCGTACGGCGCGAGCCCCATCACCTTGTACTCTCCGGAATTGACCTTGAATCCGGTGTAATAGGTGAAGGCGGAGTACAAGCAGCCCGAGCGAATGCGGGAAGTGGAGTTCCTTGAGGATGGTGAGGTCGTTGCCGCGGCCGAGGCCGACCGACATCGTCGCCCACTCCCCGACCCCGTCCATGGTCAGGACGGCGGCTTCCTCGAACGGCGAGGGGAAGAACGCCGAGGCGGCGTGACTCTGGTGATGCTCGGTGAAGAGGAGCTTGCTGTCCCAGTCGCAGTCGCGCGAAAACTTCTTCAGCTCGTCGTGCAGCAGCCGCTTCTGGAACAGCTTTTCGCGCAGCCACAGCGGGACCGCCATCCGGAACGAGCGAAAGCCGTTCGGCGCGAATGCGAGGTAGGTTTCCAGCAGGCGTTCGAACTTGAGAAACGGCTTGTCGTAGAACACGACGTAATCGACGGACTCCAACGGAATTCCCGCCGCCTCCAGGCAATAGGCGAGGGCATGGTGCGGGAAACCGGAATCATGCTTCTTGCGCGTGAAGCGCTCCTCCTGCGCCGCCGCCACGACACGGCCGTCTTCGACCAGGGCTGCCGCGCTGTCGTGATAGAATGCCGAAAGCCCGACAATGCGCATTCCGCAACGAGCCCCGGTCAGAAAATCGTGTAGATGAACGGCGCGATCGCGGAGCCCTGCGTCAGCACGATCAGGCTGCCGAAGATCATCATCATGATGAGCGTCGGGATCAGCCAGTATTTCTTGCGGACCCGCAGAAACATCCAGAATTCTTGCAGAAACGACAACATGCGAACCTCAGAACTGCTGTTTCATCGACTCGGGCGCCGGCCCCGGCGGCTCGCGGGGAATCCAGTAGCTTTTTGCCGCCGCGTTACGCCGCAGGCGCAGCGGGTCCTTGCCGGTCGCGCGCATGAGCAGGCCGATGGGTGTCACGGTGACGTAAAAGAGGATCATCAGCACGATTGGGCTGACGACCTTCGAAAGCAGCAGCCCGAGCTTGAGCCACAGTCGATTGAGCGGGCGAAGCGGCGCGCTCCACAGCAGCGCTAAGACAAGAAACACGGCGGCGACCGCGAGCGCCCACCACCGGATCGAGGACAACGGCGCGTGCCGCAGCGGAAGCAGGGCCACGATGGCGAAGAATCCCGCCATGACCAGTCCGAACGAGCGATCGGAAGAGCCCTGAACCTTCTCTTCGCGCGTGAAGTCCTCATGCATGGGGATGTCCCAATCTGATTCCCCCCGCTCGTCTCGCCTGCCTGACGGAGCTCGCCGGCGTTCGGCGGCACCGGTGAGAGCGCGACGGAACAGACGTAGCATGGGCAGATCGTTATCGCATCCGTATGGCGGGTTTTGGCGTGCAAATGGGACGGCGGACCATATCCAAGGGCCCCATGAGCGTCAACGCAGGCCCCCGCATCCCCTCGCAAGCACGAAATCCCGCGATCTGGCCATGTGCCACGGCGGAACGGCGATAGGTCGAGTTGCGGCCTACCAGCAGGTCGCCTCGGCCTGGCGGCTGTGCGAGGTTTGGCGCCGCCCGCACGATCGGCGAGACCAGATCGGAATTGGCGGCGGCCCAGGCCCGGAGGCCGGTTCCGGCGCGCGCGATATGCGCGTCGATATTGGCCGCGGTCAGCCGGACGCCGAAATCCGCCGGCAGCGGCCGCTCCGGCGCGGTGGTTCCGAACACCCGGTCGAGAACGAGATCGCCGGTGATCTTGCGGTAGTGCGAATGCTCCCAGAACCATCGCATTGGAGTCATGTCGGTGGACGGGGGAACCGGTTCGCCGCGTGATCGTATTGGCATCGCTGAAATCCCACAGCGGCAGCGGCGGCCTGCCGGCGCGCGCGGCCTCCTCCTCGTTGATGCGCACCAGTTCCCTGAGCCAGAATTCGTATCGCTCTCCGAGTCCGAGCGCGACCAAGAGTTCCCGCATGGCGGCGTGCAGCGGCGTCACATAAAGCCGCAGATCCGTCCCC
>CAVRXD010000014.1:0-96662 GCA_963725065.1 uncultured Alphaproteobacteria bacterium | reverse complement strand
CGTAAAGGCCTTTTTGCATCAGGAAAGCGGCCTGCCGGTCGATGAAGTCGGCCAGCGCTTACGCATCGCGGATCGGCGGGCGGCGGCGAAATAGTTCGAACAGCCCCAAGGGTCCCTCCGGAATGGGCGTTGGGCCAACCGGCGTCGCGCCCCTCCCGACCACGCCCGATCAGGCAGCAACTTCAAGGAGCTAAGGGCCGGCTCCTAGTCCGAAAGTCTTATAAGGGCGGCGGCCGCGCCGATGGTAGCCTTTTCCGCTGCTTCGCAACCCGACCCAAGAGCGGGGCCGCAGCAATGGCAAAGGAGGGCGCCGCCACAGCCGATGATCGGCGTCCCGCGAATATTCACATCGGCCCCGGTCCGGGCGAACTGACGACAGGGAGGGTACCGATCCATGGCTCAACCAAGCACTCCATCCCGCACGAGCGCCAACGACGAAGCGCACTGGCGGAAGACGACCAACCTGATGCTGATCGCATCTCGGGGTCTGGTTCTTCTTCGGCTACGTCATCCACATGTTCGTCGTCCCGCTCAACAAGATCATCATCCCGGTGCTCGACTTCCCGCTCGGCTTCTACATGGCCGCGCAGGGCTCGCTGATCGTGTTCGTCGTCCAGCTGTTCATGTTCGCGAAACAGCAGGACAAGATCGATCGCGAGTTCGGCGTCGCAGAAGACGACTGAGGGAGAAGACGATCATGGCTACTCAGACAGCCGGCTCCCGATTTCATCAAGAACCTCGGCAAGATGTACGGCACTTATACCGGCGGCTTCATCGGCTTCATCGTTCTGCTCGCGATCCTCGAGCAGGTCGGCGTGCCGAACAAAATCCTCGGCTATCTGTTCGTGTTCTTCACGCTTGCGGTTTACGCCGTCATCGGCGTGATGACGCGCACGGCGCAGATTTCCGAGTACTACGTCGCCGGCCGGCGCGTGCCGGCGTTCTACAACGGCATGGCGACCGGCGCCGACTGGATGTCGGCGGCGTCCTTCGTCGGCATGGCCGGCACGCTGTTCCTGCTCGGCTACGACGGCCTTGCCTGGGTGCTGGGCTGGACCGGCGGCTTCGTGCTGGTCTCGATCCTGGTCGGCCCCTATCTGCGCAAGTTCGGCGCCTATACCGTGCCCGACTTCATGTCGTTCCGATTCGGCGGCAACTTCGCGCGCTTCATCGCGGTCGTCGTGCTCGTCTGCTGCTCGTTCACCTACGTGACGGCGCAGATCTACGGCACCGGCCTCATCGCGTCGCGCTTCCTCGGCATGCAGTTCGAGCTCGCGGTCTTCGCCGGCCTCGTCGGCATCCTGCTCTGCTCGATGCTGGGCGGCATGCGGGCGGTGACCTGGACGCAGATCGCGCAGTACATCGTGCTGATCATCGCCTACCTCACGCCGATCGTGATCCTGTCGACGAAGCACTACGGCATTCCGATCCCCGAACTGACCTACGGCAGGGCGATCGCGGAAATCACAGCCCGCGAACAGCAAATGGTGAAAGACGGGCTCGCGGTCCTGTGCACGCACAGCTGTCCGGCCGGGGCGCTCAAGCCGCATATCCAGCCCTTCATCAACTACAGCCCGCTGAACTTCTTCGGGATCATCTTCTGCATGATGGTCGGCACGGCGTCGCTGCCGCACATCCTCATGCGCTACTTCACCACGCCGAGCGTGCGTGAAGCGCGCCAGTCGGTGGCGTGGTCGCTGCTGTTCATCTTCCTGCTGTACTTCTCGGCGCCGGCCTATGCGGCGTTCTCGAAGCTCGAGGTCTACACCAACATCATCGGCAGGGACCTCATGCCTCGATCCGGCCTTGGATGTTCAGTGGGGCGAGCTGGGCCTGATCCAAATCTGCGGCAAGAATGCAGCCAGCGTGCGATGCGCATCATCGACGCCTGCAAAGCGATCGCCGGTCACCCCGGCGTCGTCCGATTGCAGGACTTCGTCATCAACACCGACGTGATCGTGCTCTCCACGCCGGAAATCGCCGGCCTACCGTACGTGATCTCCGGCCTGGTCGCGGCCGGCGGTCTCGCGGCGGCGCTCTCCACCGCCGACGGGCTCCTGCTCGCCATCGCCAACGCGCTCAGCCACGACGTCTACTACAAGATGCTCGACCCGAACGCGCCGACCATTCGTCGGCTCACGGTGGCCCGAGTTCTCTTGTTTTTCGTCGCCGTGGCGCGGCGGCTACCTGCTGCGACGAAACCGTCGGACATCCTGGCCATGGTGGGTTGGGCGTTCTCGCTCGCCATGGCCGGCAACTTCCCGGCGACTCGTGCATGGGCATCTGGTGGAAACGCACGACCGCGACCGGTGCGATCTGCGGCATCATCGCCGGATTCGGCCTCTGCCTGTTCTATCTCGTCGTGACCCGAGGTACTTCCCCGGCGTCGGCGTGAAGTATTTCGGCATGACCTCGCTGCTGAACCCGCGCACGGGTAGGCCGGTGATTGCCGATCTAACGCGCAGCGATGGCCGATCCGAATGCCATGGAGACTGTGGCCGACGCTCGCCCATCCCGCTGGCCAACAAGGTCGGCTGGTTCGACCTCAACAACATCAACTGCGGGTTGCTGGGGATGCCGCTCGGCTTCCTGGTGATCATCGTGGTCAGCCTGCATCGGCAAGGAGCCGTCGAAGGAAATGCAGGCCTACGTCGACGAGATCCGCAAGCCGCGTGGTAGCACGGTGCTCGAAGAAAAGACCTGACCGACCGTTGCAGCCAATCGCGCGCGGGGCCCTGCGGGGCCCCGCTTCTTTTGGGGCGTGCGGTCACCGGCATTCCCTGATTGAATGCGTGCGGCCGATCCAATGTTCGAACCAGCCGGGACTCCCCGTGGGCACGTCGCATCCGCTCCTGACCTACTGGTACTTCCACCTGCCGAACTTCGTTCTGGCGGCTCTGATGTACACACTGCTCGGCCGCGCGCGTGCTCGGCCTGATCGTGGCGCCGGATTCCTCGAATTACATCTGGCGCTTCTTCTGCCGCATCACCGATCCGTTCGTCGCGCTGATTGCGCCGATGACACCGAAAGCCGCGGCGCCGGTGGTGGTCTGGCTGTTCGGAGTCGTCTGGCTGTTCTGGCTGCGGGTCGGTTTGCTGTACCTGTTCCTGCTGCTCGGCGCAGTCCCCAAGGCGAGTTGAGCCACACCGTGGATCGCACGTTCTACTATATCGGCATCGCATTCTTCGGAATGATCAATGGTCTGTTCAACCAGACCTGGCTGCTGTTCGCGCTCATTCACGCGCAGATTCTCTCCCCGGCCCTCCTGTTCGGCAGCGTGGGGCTGACCCTGATGTTCGCGTCGTTGATGGTCTCGACCGCGACCATCATTCTCGGCGGTATTCCCGCCGCCATCTACGAGCACGTCATCGGGGCAAAGGAAGATTCTACCGAAGTCTCGTTGTGGATTTGGCTGGCTGGGACCGCTCTCCTGACCCTTCCTGCGATGGGAAATTTCTTCAGCATTCGGCTTTGAACTTCCAGTCCCCCCGCAATGCTGCCCCGCAAACACCTGCTTGTGATGGCGTTGCCGGCGGATTCGCGGCAAGATCGCAGCCGCCGGACCCGTTTTCCCATCCGCGGGCGCGACATGGAACATATGCGAGAGGTTGCCTTTGCCACCGTGCTGCGCGCCTGCGGCTTCGGTTCGCTCGCCATCTTCTGCGTGATGATCGGCCTGTCGTTCGAGCCGCGCGCGGCCTTTCAGGCGGGCGGATTTCTGACCACGCTGATGGCCGGGATTCTCCTGTTCAAGGCGCGCGAGGCCCTGACGAAGAATTACCGCAGAACCGAAATGTGGCTCTACCTGGAAAAGGACGTCCGGCCGCCCGAGGCCTATGCCCAATGGGCGAGCTCCGTCGTGCTGCGCGAGACCTATCTCACCTTCGCCAAGTGGACCTCCGCGGTTGCCATCGTCATGTGGGTCTTGGCGCTGGCTGTTCTCTTTCGCTCGGCACATGACGGTTATTTTTGCGCGGTCACGACGCCGGGCGGGCCATCGGCGATCAATGGAAGGCTCACGATCGCAAGACCCAGCGCCAACACGGGGATAATGTCGAGGAAGATCGTCCAAGGCGTCATTGGAAGGAGCCTCCAATGCAGCAGCCTCATGCGCCCCGGTTTCGATCGTCGCCTGATCGATCGCGAGCGGAGCGAATCACGCGGGCACCATCAGGGCTGATCGAAGTGGGATCCGCACCCGTCGTGCCAATGCCGATGAGCCACTCCGCGGTACGCAGGATATCTGCGCGGGCTCGCCACGACGCCGCGGACCAATGTCGCGTCAGCAATTGCCGCGCTTTCTCGAAAAGGCTGCCCCTGTCGCCTGGCTGGGACCAGAACCGCGCGATCGCGACCATGCAGTGATCGCGCCGGTCGATCAGTGCCTGGCGAGGGATGCGTGCGACGGGTCGCGCCGCGCGTGGCGCGTTGGATTTGCGCCCCGGCGCCTTCACCAACGGCTGTAAAATCGTAGGGGACATCGCCCAGCTTTCTCGGCCGCCGAAAGCTCGCCTGGCCCGGTCGGTAAAAACCGTTTCGCGCCAGTGGCTTGCGTTCAGTTGTGGAGAGAAAGGCTAGGAGCAGGGACGTAAGGCCGCGAGTATCTTTCGATGAAGCATCCGTAAATTTTACGTAAGTCGAACGCTGTCCGTTCGGTAGCATGCGTCGCACGCGCTCCGACCCGGCTTCCTCGGAATCGGGACACTAGGTGCCGAGTTCGATAGCCAACCCCGAGCTCGGTCAACAGAATGCGTGGCCGAGTTGGATCAACCTCGATTTTCTTGCGCAGGTTGCGGACGACGATGCGCAGGTAATGCGTGTCGTCCAGATGAGACCCACCCCAAACCTGCTTCATGATCTGTTGACGCGTTACGACCCTGCCGGCGTGCTGTGCGAGAATCTGCAGGACAAGATATTCCTTCGGGCCAAGGACAAGCCGCTTGCCGTCGAATGTCCCGGCGCGGGTGGCGAGGTTGATTTCAAGCCGTCCGACTCTGACGACAGGATCGCCGAGCGGTGTGACCGCGCGGGGCCGCAACGCTGCACGGGCGCGCGCGATCAACTCCCCGATGCCGAACGGTTTGACGACGTAGTCATCCGCGCCCAGCTCGAGCAGCCGCACCTTCTCGCGCTCGCGGGAGCGCACGGTGAGCACGATGATCGGGACGTTCGACCATGATCGCAGCCGCTCGATGACGGAGGAGCCGTCCCGGTCCGGCAGGCCAAGATCGAGGATGATGAGGTCGGGCGGTTTTAGCGTCGCCGACCGAATGCCCTCCTCCGCATCGCTCGCTTCTTGCACCGCAAATCCCTCAAATTCGAAGGCCGCGCGCAGGAACTGTCGGATATGGAGCTCGTCGTCGATGACGAGGATGCTGGAGCTATCCATCGTCGCCCACCATGAGGTCCGGCTTCGGGGCTTCGCTTGCCGGCAGGCGAATTGACACGATCGTACCGCGGCCGGCGCCTTCGCTGAACGCTTCGATCTCGCCGCCGTTCGCGGTCACGAAGGCTTTCGCGATCCAAAGCCCGAGACCGGATCCGGATACATTCGATGCGTGCCGTTCGCCGCGGAAGAAGCGTTCCCAGAGGCGCGTGCTTTCCTCTCCCACCAAACCGAAGCCCTCGTCCTTGACCGACAGTATGACCGAGGTGCTGTCGCTTCTCACAGCAACTTGGATTGCCGAGCCCGGCTGAGAATACTTCGCCGCGTTATCGACGATCTGCCCGAGTGCCTGTTCGAGCAGGATTGGATCGACGTAGATGAAGGGCAATTCGCTCGGGATATCCAGTGCGACACGGTGCCCGGCGAGCAGGCGTTGTCGCCGGTCGATCGCCGTATTGACGATATCCGCAGGCTCCACCCACTCGGACTCCAGCCGAACGCCTTTGCTGGAGATCAGCGCCGCGTCGAGCAGATCTTGGACGTCGCTGTTGAGTCGATCGACCTCGTCGCGCAGAATATCGGCAAGCGAGGCGAGCCGCGGGTCGCTGCTGTTGCCCGGCGCCCGGCTGATCACCGTCGCCGCGCCGAGGATCGAGACCAGCGGCGTGCGCAACTGGTGCGAGACCGAACCGATAAGTGCGTCGCGCAGCGCCTCGGTCTCGGAGCGCACCCTCGCCTCGCTGATGGCTTGGCCAAGATCGAGATGCTCCAGCGTGGTTGTGGCGTCGTCCAGAACGGTATCGACGCGCTGCCTGATGGCATCGGCCTTTGCACCCGCCTGCTGGCCAAGATCGATTGCCAAAACGCCGAAATCCTCCGCCTTTCCAGCAACGGGGCGCACGAGCCACAGGTGACCTTCACCGTCATCGACGACGCTATCGCTGCGCGAATCCTTGCGGCGTCCAATCACCGCCTCGGTCTCGCGCTTGACCCGTTCTGGCACCCTCTCCTCGTTGGACAATGTCGCACCGACGCCGCCTCGCGGTGCTGTTTCGAACAGGATCGTTCGACGGCCGATCATCGACGTTAGGTGCTGCCGGATAGCGGTGTAGATGTCGTTTGCGGTGTGGGCAGCGGCGAGCTGGCGCGAGAACGCGTACAGATCCTGCACTTCGGTTTCGCGCCGGCGCGCGAGCTCAGCCTGTCTTTTGAGATTGGTTGCCAGGTGGCCGGTAACGATCGCAACGAACACGAACAGCGGGAGTTCGATCAGATGCTGCGGGTCTTGCACGAGAAAGCTGTAGATCGGCGGATAGAAGAAAAACGCTGACGCACCACCGCCAGCGATCGCCGCGATCACCGCCGGCACGATCCCCAACTTCGTCGCCGCGATGACAACTGGGACCAGATAGACAAGGGTGACGTGTCGCAGCGCAAAGAACTGATCCAAGATCAGCAGTCCGATCGTCGTTACGCCTACGAGCACCAGCGATTTGAGAACCGGCCACAGGCTATTGCGGAGACGCTGCCGGAGGGAGGTTCGACCATCCTGATCGGGATCGTGCCGCATGAACGACCGTCGGCTCCTATTTGGGCGCCGAATCTGCCCGATTGAACCTCTCCCGCGCGGCTCTGAACAGCTCACTATAGGGTTGCCAGCGGCGTCCCTCGGCGGTTTGTCGCACTTTCCGACCCGCATCGGATTTTCCGAAAAAGTCATTTATAAACATAGGCTTATAAATCCAGCTATAACCTTTGGTCTAATACGAGTTGCTCACAGACACGCGGTCCGGCGCGACATAGCGTCGATTCGGGGCGGTTTGGCTGCTGCACGGTTGGCGTGTGAACCGTCCCTCATGAGAGCAATCAGGGACAAACGCCTATGGCAACGCTGGCAGAAACGTCAGTCCGCGCGGGCGGCATGACGAAGGACGAGAAGTTCGTCATCTTCGCATCATCGCTCGGCACGGTCTTCGAATGGTACGACTTTTATCTCTATGCGACGCTGGCACCGTTTTTCGCGGCGCTGTTCTTCCCGCCCGGCAATGACACGGCCGCACTGCTGTCGGCCTTCGCGACTTACGCGGCGGGCTTCCTGGTGCGTCCATTCGGCGCGCTGATCTTCGGCCGCATCGGCGACCTGGTCGGTCGCAAATACACCTTCCTGGTGACCATCGTGGTGATGGGCACCGCGACGTTCCTCGTCGGACTGCTGCCGACGTTCTCCCAGATCGGCTGGCTGGCGCCCGTCCTGCTGGTGACGCTGCGCCTGTGTCAGGGCCTCGCCCTGGGTGGTGAATACGGCGGCGCCGCGACCTATGTCGCCGAGCATTCACGGCCGAACGAACGCGGCTACACCACGAGCTTCATCCAGACCACGGCCACGCTCGGCTTCTTCCTTGCCCTGGTCGTGATCGGTCTCTGCCGGCTCTACATGGACGCCAAGATGTTCGCCGAATGGGGCTGGCGAATCCCGTTCATCGTGTCGTTGGTCCTGCTGGTGTTCTCGGTCTACATCCGGCTCCGGCTGAGCGAGTCCCCGATCTTCATGCGCATGAAGGAAGAGGGCAAAGGCTCCAAGGCCCCCCTGACCGACAGCTTCCTGCGCTACCCCAACAACAAATACGTGCTGCTGGCGCTGCTCGGCGCCACCGCCGGCCAAGGCGTCGTCTGGTACACGGGACAGTTCTACGCCCTGTTCTTCCTGCTGATCACGCTCAAGCTGGACTTCCTCTATGCCTACGCGCTGATCGGACTCTCCCTGATCATCGGAACGCCGTTCTTCATCGTGTTCGGCTGGTTGTCGGACCGGATCGGCCGGTTGAAGATCATCCTGGCGGGGTGCGCAATCGCAGCGCTCACCTACTTCCCGCTGTTCGCGGCCTTGACGCACTACGTCAACCCTGACCTCGAAGCGTTCGCGGAGAAGAATCCGATCACCATCTCCGCCGACCAAACGACCTGCAACTTCCACATCTTCGTGGGACCGTGGTCGAACTTCACCCAGTGCGATCGGGCTCAGGACTTCATGACCAAGTCGGGTCTGTCGTTCAAGACCGTGAGCGCGCCGGGAGCGAAGAGCGTCGACCTGACGATCGGATCGACCAAGGTCGAGGGCTGGGATAACGCGAAGTGGCAGGCGGCGCTCAATGCCGCGGGCTACCCGGCGAAGGCCGACCTCAACAAGGTCAACTGGTTCATGGCCGAACTGATCCTGGTCATCATGGTGATCTACGTGACCATGGTGTACGGCCCGATCGCCGCCTTCCTGGTCGAGATGTTCCCGACCAACATCCGCTACACCTCGATGTCGCTGCCCTATCACATCGGCAACGGCTGGTTCGGTGGCATGCTGCCCCTGCTTGCAACCGCCGTGGTGGCCGCGACCGGAAATATCTACGCCGGCCTCTGGTACCCCATCGGGGTGGCGGTGATGACCTTGATCGTGGGCTCGCTATTCCTGCGCGACACCAAGGGCGTCAATATCTCTACCAGTTCGGGCGTGGCCATTCAGAAGACCTGAGCCGCGCATCACCGCGTACAGGGCGGGGCGTTCGCGCCCCGCCTTTTTCTTGCGACCGGCCTAACCGGCACTTCCGGCCGAACGGCGCCCCCAACCATCCGAAGCCCCGGCGAACCTGGTTCGCCGGGGCTTCTTCATGGTGCCCAGGCTTCCACCGATCGGGGCGCATCACCAGGCCGCGCCGAAAGGCACGGTCGCCCAGGTCAAGATCGGCGAACAGACGATCCCGGCGAACACGCCGAACTTCGCCTCGGTGCTCGGACAGGCGATCACCGCGCATGGGTATCCGGCTGCGGCCGACACCAGCAAGATCAACTACCCGATGACGGTGCTGTTGCTGTCGATCCTGGTGATCTTCGTCACCCTGGTCTATGCGCCGATCGCCGCGTGGCTGGTGGAACTCTTCCCCACCCGCATTCGCTACAGCGGCCTGTCGCTGCCCTATCACATCGGCAACGGATGGTTCGGCGGCTTCCTGCCCGCGATCGTGTTCGCCATCGTGGCCGCGACCGGCAACATCTACTCCGGTCTCTGGTACCCGATCGTGATCGCATGCATGAGTCTCGTCGTCGGCTTCTTCTTCCTGCCGGAGACGAAGGACGTCGACATCACAAAATATTGAGCGGGGGTCGAGACGGGCAGATCCCCTGCCCGCCTCGCACCCGGAGCCTGCTGACGTGGACGCGAGCAGGGTCTCAGAATCCGAAGCCCCGGCGAACTTACGCTGCCGGGGCTTCTTCATGTCGCGTATCGCAGGGGGGCTGGGAGGGACGCGACACTGGCCGATATTTAGGAAAGGAATTTCGCGAAACAAGAACGGCGAGCCCTCAAAAAGTCGGTCGAGCGTCGCCAAGTGACGGACCGTCAGCGGCCGCGAACAGGCTATCGATTGGAACAAAGTTCCGGCCTATTCTGGGCTGGGGCGTGTTGACGGATGCAGGTCTCTTGAAGGGTGAAGATGATGGCTCAGACCATTCGTGAGAAGGCCAAGATACGCCAGAACCGGGAAGAGGATCGCCTGACCGAGGACGACATCGCCCGCAAGGAGCTCGGGCCGCGCGGCGAGAAAGGCGTTCCCGACACCGCGACCATGACGGAAGACAGCAAGCTGCAGACCCCGTCGCCGCTCGATCCCGGACACACGACTTGACCGCTGGCGGAGGCGGTTACCGTGGGACGACTCTGCGTCCCGATGTCCTGCTGCCCGCCGCCAAAGAAAAACCCCGCCGAGGCGGGGTTGTAGTGGTGGGACGAACGAGCTCGAGGGTCCTTGAGCTCTTCCCGTTGCAGCCAATTCCGATCCCCCCTCGCCGGTTCCCGCCGGCGTGAAAGATTTTTCGGCGCCGGCTCGCTGCGGCGAGCACGCCGTATCCGGCGTGCGTTCCCCCTCGGCGGAGGCTGCCGTAACGCTTTAATTCAATCTCTTAAACCGCTGATATCGCGTAGGTCGAAACGCTCTGCCGACAGAACTCTCAACGCCGGTATGCCCGACCGCGGATCAGCGAAGCCGGCCCACCTGCCGGATCGTCGCCGGTGCGTGCCGCACGCCGTCTTTACCGATCGCTAACCATCTTCTGGCAGGGTCGAACCGTCGGGACACCCTCCGACATCCGGTCTCAAGCACCCAGCCCCGGCCGCCACCCACGGCCGGGGTTTCTTCGTCTGGATGCATCACACCCAATTGGTCGGCCGGCTTGTGCGACGCCGTGCAGCGTCGGCTTCGGTTTCACGGCCGGGGTGAAAAGAGTATTGTTCGCGTGATTGGTCCAACCCATGGAAGGGACCCATGAGGTATTTGCTGCAGTTGAGCATCCTGCTCGTGGTGCTCGGGACATCGGCCGCGTTCGGGGCCGACCCGATCCGGCTGGCGCAGACTCAGACCGCGCCGGCGCTGCCGCCGCCACAGCTGCTGCCGCAGGCAACGGCCGCGGGCACCTGCGCCATCACCTGCGATTCGGTGGCCATGAACTGCCTGAATACATGCGTGGGCCTCGGCCCCGCCTCGCCGGCCAACCCGCAGTGCAGCCTGAGCTGCACCACGCAACAGCTCATCTGCAAACAGCGGTGCTAGACGATCCGGATTTGCATCCGGCCGGGTCGATGCGCACATCCCGGCAGCGACGGGTTCGCTGGGCGTCCTTGCGCGGCCGGACGGCCGCTTCTGCCGAGGGTGCGAGCGCTGCGGCGATCACTTGCGCGCGGTGCCACGGCGGTGGCAAAACGCCCGCTCAGACGAACCTAGTTTGAGACGCCGGGTTAGCTCAGCGGTAGAGCAGCGGTTTTGTAAACCGTTGGTCGGGAGTTCAATCCTCTCACCCGGCACCAATCATTCCACCTTGGCGTCACATCGGGTCGATGATCGGACGGAGATGGGGGGCGGATTCAAATCCGACCACCTCGCGAGGATAACTCCCAAAATTTGAATATCGCCTAGTTCGCAACTTCGGACCGCAGGCGGAAAGAATTCGGCCACGATCCGCTTCAATGCGCCCTGCACCAGGGCGTCCGTTCAACGCGGTTGCCTGCCGGCTCGTGGAAACGTATCCAAGCTGGGCGCCGCACAGCCCTCCTGCTTGGACGTTTCGGTCGAGCGTTTCCATGAAGTCCAGAAGCTTTCGCTATATTCGACCGGCGTCGCTGGCCCACGCTTATCAGATCCTCACGGACGCCGACGGCGAGGCCGTTCCGATTGCCGGCGGCCAGAGCCTGCTGGCCGGCCTGAACATGCGTCTGTCGGCGCCGAAGCTGCTGGTCGACATCGGCGACATCCGAGAGCTGATGGATCACTCGCACGTCGGCGGCGTTGTCCGCCTCGGCGCCCTGACGCGGCACGGCGACCTGCTGCGCTCCGAACTGGTCCGGAAACATTTACCGCTGTTGACCCACGCCGCCCCTCACATCGGTCACATCGCGATCCGCAACCGCGGCACGCTTGGCGGAAGCCTGGCCTATGCCGATCCGGCGGCAGAGCTGCCGGCTTGTGCCGTCGCGCTTGGAGCAACGCTGGTCCTGGGCAGCAGCGCAGGCGAGCGCGAGGTGAAAGCCGAGGATTTCTTCAAGGGATTGTTCGAGACCGATCTGCGGCCGGGTGAGTTGATCGTGGCCGTCAAATTTCCGGTCGTGCAGAACGGGACGGCGGCCGGTTTCGCCGAGCTTTCACGCCGGCACGGCGACTTCGCCATGGTGGGCCTTGCCGCAATCGCCGACATGCAGCGCGATCGGATCGACAGCGCGCGGCTGGTCTATTTCGGCTGCGTCGACCGCGCCAAGGTGGCGCATGCGGTCTCGGCCGCGGTCGTCGGGCTTCGCCCGCCGCTGGCCGTTTCCGCCGCGCTCGACGCGGCCATCAGCCAGGACCTCGCGCCCGACGACACCCCTGACATGCGCGCCGATACCAAGGTTCATCTCGCCAAGGTGCTGACCCGCCGCGTCCTTGGCGGCCTGGCCGCGAGGGCCGCCGCATGAGCACGACGGACCTCAGCGGCCATGAAGACATCGAGGTCGACGCGACGCTCAACGGCAAGCCATTGCGGCGCCGCGTCAAGGCACGGCAGCATCTGGCCGATTTCCTGCGCCAGGAGCTCGAGCTGACCGGAACCCATCTTGGTTGCGAGCACGGCATCTGCGGCGCCTGCACGGTACTGATCGACGGGCGCACCGCGCGCGGCTGCCTGACCCTGGCCGCGCAGATTTCCGGAAAATCGGTGGAAACCATCGAAGGCCTGACCGAGAACGGGATGCTCGCAGATTTGCAAAAGGAATTCATCGAACGCAACGCCGCGCAATGCGGCTTCTGCTCGTCCGGCATGCTGCTGACCGCCCACGAGCTGTTGTTGAGCGGTGAACATCTGTCGCGCGCCGATATCCGCGAAGCCATGTCCGGCAACATGTGCCGTTGCACCGGCTATCATGCCATCATCGACGCCGTCGAAGCGGTGATGACAACGCGAGGCCGCCGCTGATGGCGCAGTTTCCCTTTCCCTCCCCCTCCCTCTCCCCCTCCCCGGCCACCGGCATCGGTGCGCGCATCCCGCGGCGGGAGTTGAAACGGCTGCTCAGCGGGCATGGCCGCTACATCGACGACATCAAGCTGCCGCGGATGCTGCATGCCTGCTTTGTGCGCAGTCCGCACCCGCACGCAAAAATCGTTTCGGTGGACATCGAAGCCGCAAAGCAAGCGCCGGGCGTCGCCGCGGTGCTGATCGCGAGCGACATCAACCCGCGCTGCGAGCCGTTCGTCGGCGTCGCATTGCATCGGCCGGGCCATCGTTCCGCCCCGCAACGGCTGCTGGCCGCGGACCGCGCCGTCTGGCAGGGCCAGCCCGTCGCGGTGGTCGTCGCCGACAGCCGGGCCGAGGCGGAGGACGCGGCCGAACTGGTGACCGTCGATTGGCAGCCGCTGCCGGTGGTAGGCGATCAGCTCCAGGCCATCGCTCCGGGCGCGCCCATCATCCATCCCGAGCTCGCCGACAACGTCGCTTTCGATTTCTCGATCGAGAAAGGCGAGCCCGCCAAGGCGTTCGCCGAGGCCGACCTCGTGATCGAGGAGGAGCTCCGATTCGAGCGCCAGATGGCGATGACGCTGGAGGCGCGCGGCCTGATCGCCGACTTCGATCCGAGCGAAGGCACGCTCACGGTCATTCATGCGCACCAGTCGCCATTCCAGATGCAGGATGTGTTCAGCCGCCACCTGCACATTCCCGAGCACAAGGTGCGCGTGACCGCGCCGGACATCGGCGGCGCGTTCGGCATGAAGCTGAACATCTACTCCGACGAGATCGCGACGGTCGTGGCCAGCATGATGCTGGGCCGACCCGTCAAATTCTGCGCCGACCGGCTGGAATCATTCGTATCCGACGCCCAGGCGCGCGACCACCGGCTCAAATGCCGGATCGCGTTGAAAAAGACCGGCGAGATCCTCGCCATGGAGATGGACGACATCGGCGCCGTCGGCGCCTATGGGATGCCGCTGCGCTTCAATGTCGCCGAGGGCATGATGGCGATCACCATCATGGGCGCCCCGTACAGCTTCGACAACTACAAGGCCCGCACCCGCAGCGTCTACGTCAACAAGAACCTGATCGGCATGTATCGCGGCGTCGGCATGCCGCTCGCCTGCATCGCCACGGAACTGCTCACCGACCTCGCCGCCGACAAGCTCGGGATCGACACGGTCGAGTTCAAGCGCCGCACCTATCGCCCGAAGGCCTCGCTGCCGTGCGTGACGCCGGGCGGACAAAGGCTCGAGACCGTCTCGTTCCACGAATGCCTGGAAAAGCTCGTGGCGATGATCGATTACGACGCGTTGCGCAAGGAGCAGGGCGAGCTGCGCAAGCGCGGTGTCCATCGCGGTATCGGCATCGCGACGTTCTGCGAGCAGACCGCCTATGGGCCGCCCTATTACGGTCCCTCCGGCGCGCCGATCTCGACCCAGGACGGCTGCACGCTGCGACTCGAGCCGTCGGGCTCGGTCCGGTGCATCACCAGCCTCACCGACCAGGGTCAGGGCACGCTGACGAGCGTTGCGCAGATCGTGGCCGACAGCGTCGGCATATCAATCGACCTGGTCAGCGTTGCCGGCGGCGACAGCTCGATTTCTCCGTATGGCGGCGGCGCATGGGCCTCGCGCGGCACGGCCGTCGGCGGCGAAGCGGCGCTGCGCGCCGGCGGCATGCTCAAGCAGAACATCCTGGCGCTGGCCGGCACGATCACCCAAACCCCGGCCGATGCGCTCGATATTGTCGACGGGCAAGTCGTGAATACCAGGACCGGGCAGCCCGTGATCAGCCTCGCTGACGTCGGGCGCATCGGATATTTCCGGCAGGACACCCTGCCGCGCGACTACGACACGCAACTGTCGGTGAGCGCAAGCTTCGTCGCCAACGACAAGCTGTACTACATGGCAAATGGCGTGCAGGCGAGCTACGTCGACGTCGACTGCGACACCGGCTTCATCAGGATTCTCGGCCAATGGGCGGTCGACGACTGCGGTCGGATCATCAATCCGCTGCTGGTCGACGAGCAGGTGCGCGGCGGCATCGTCCAGGGCATCGGTGCGGTTCTGTTCGAAGAATGCGTCTACAGCGAAGACGCCAATCTGCTCAACGGCACCATGGCCGATTATCTCGTGCCGATGGCCAACGAGATGCCCGACATCGTGGTTGCGCATGTCGAGACGCCGGAAACCTCGACCAAGCTCGGCGCCAAGGGCATCGGCGAAGCCGGCCTGATCGGCGCCATGGGATCGGTGTGGGTGGCGGTCAACGACGCGCTGAAGCCGCTCGGCGCCAAGGTCCTGCACCAGCCGTTCACGCCCGAAAGAGTTCTGGATGCCCTCGCTCGCGCCCGCGATGCCAACAAGCAGCGAGGGGATTGAGCGGTTGGAGCTATGAATGCTGGATGGCCGCCGCAGGCGCGACATCAGGCGATGCCGAGATAGACGTCGCGAACGTCTGGTCTGGCAAGGAGGTCGCTCGAGCGGCCATGCAACGCCACGCGACCGGATTCCATCACATATCCGTAGTCCGAGATTTCGAACGCCGTGGCCACGTCCTGCTCGACCAGCAGCACGGATAAATTCTGCGCGCGGATTTTCGGAAGGCTTTCCGCCAAGGTCTCGACCACCGCCGGCGCGAGCCCCAGCGACAGCTCGTCGATGATCAGCAATTTCGGCCGCGCCATAATGCCGCGTCCGATCGCGCACATCTGCTGCTCACCGCCCGACAACGTACTTGCATCTTGAAATGCGCGTTCCCGGAGGATGGGAAACATCGAAAGAACGAGCTCGAGATCGTTCTGCGTCTCGATCCGATCCACGCGGTGATAGGCCCCGAGGAGAAGGTTGTCGCGGACATTCAGCGTCCTGAACAGCCGCCTGCCCTCCGGTACGTGAGAAATCCCCCCCGAAACGATCGCGTCCGGCGAACAGCCGGTCAGATCCTTGCCATCCAGATGAAACGATCCGCTTCTCAGCCGGATCATGCCGGATATTGCCGACAACAAGGTGGTCTTGCCGGCGCCGTTCGGGCCCACGATCGCGACGATGGAGTTGCGAGCAACGTCAAGATCGATTCCCCACAGCACCTGCACGTCGCCGTATCCGGCTTCCAATCCCCGAACACGCAGTAGTGGTTGATCCATCGCTTCATGATCCATTGCGTGCGCGATCTGCAGACGTTGTCCGGTATCTAGCACAGTGCCTCATAATGCGCCGCATTCGCGAAAGGCGCGCCGCGGATCGACCCGAGTATACCCGGCAGATCCGCTGTAGCGCCCAAAAAATCGTTTCCTTTGGGCATTTTCACCGCGAAAAATTGACATGCGCCACCGGCCATGATGACATTCCCAGGGCCGGTCGATCCAAATCAAACCGCTGGAGGTGCGCGTGGCCAACCCTATTTCGAAGTGCACGTTGCCCTTGTTGCTGGGTGGAATTTTCATCCTGGGGTCCACCGGACTCACCCGAGCCGCGGATCCCATCCGCATCGGTGCGCCGCTCTCGCTCACCGGAGCGTTGGCCGACGAAGGCGGAAAGGAGCAACAGGGACTCGACATGTGCATCGCCGCCGTCAACGCCAGAGGCGGCGTGAAGGTCGGCTCGGACATGCGCAAGCTTGAAGCGGTCAAGTACGACTATCAGAGCGAAACCAGCCGCGCGGTACAGATCGTTCAGCGCCTGCTGACCGTCGACAAGGTCGATTTCCTGTTCGCGCCTTACGGGTCCGGCGACACCAAGGCTACGGCGGTGCTGGCTGAACGCTACAACATCCCGATGATCGCAACCTCGGCAGCTTCCGAGGCGGTTTATGATCAGAAAGGCAAGAACCTGTTCGGCATTCTGTTCCCGAACAACGCCATGGTTCAGACCGAGGTGAAATACTACAAGGAGCGTGTGCCACAGGCGAAAAAGCTCGCCGTCTTTGCGCTGAACTCGCTGTTCCCGAAGGCGATCGCGGCCGCGCTGCGTGACACCGCCGCAAAGGATGGCTTCGAGGTCGTGTTCGACGGCCTGTATTCGCAGGGTACGCTCGACTTCGCCAATGCGCTGACCCAGATCAAGGCGGGCAACCCGGACTGGCTGTATGCGACCGGTTATATCCAGGAGCTGATCGTCATCCGCCGCCAGATGGACAATCTGGGCATGACCATTCCCATCGTCACGATGACGGCCGGCGCCGCCTATCCGGAATTCGAGCAGAACCTGGGACCGCTCTCGAACAACGTCACCACCAATGCATGGTGGCATCCGAGCGCCACCTACAAGGATAGCTACATTTTCGGCGGCGCCGAGCAGTACACCGCGACATTCAAGGAAAAGTACAAGAAGGAGCCGACCTATCTCGAGGCCGCCGCCACGGCCGGCTGCGAAGTATTGGTTCAATCGGTCGAGAAGGCCGGCTCGACCGATCCCGAAGCGGTTCGCAAACAGCTCAGCACGCTCAAGTTCGAGACCTTCTACGGCCCGATTCAGTTCGGACCATCGGGGCAGAACGCGATCAACAGCCCGATGATCCTGCAAATCCAGAACGGCAAATATGCGGTTCTCGATCCGCAAGCCGTCAAGACCGGCGAACTGAAGGTCGGCGTCGGAACAAAATAGCCGGGCATAGCGATCAACGGGCAGCGACGCGGTTGACCTCGCTGCCCGTTCATCGTTGATCTGGCGCAGCGATGATAGCACAGTACATTGCGAATGGACTTTTGATCGGCTCGCTCTATGCGTGCCTTGCCGTCGGTTTCTCGCTGATCTACGGCGTGCTCAACATCATCAACGTCATGCACGGGTCGTTCGTCGTCCTCGGCGCATACGTGACGATCTACTGCACCCTCTATCTCGGTGTCTCGCCGCTCATCGCGGCCATGATCGGATGCGCGGTGCTGTTCGCATTCGGCTATCTGGTCCAGCGTCACCTCATCAACGAGGTGGTCACGGCGCCGATCTTCATCTCCTTCACCCTGACCTTCGGCCTCGACCTCCTGCTCAACAACGCCATGATCCAGGCGTTCACGGCCACCCCGCGCTCCCTGATTCTGAACTATGGCAGCATCACGATTTTCAACGTCAGCCTCTCGATTGCGCGGCTGGGCGCCATGGTCCTGGCATTGGTGCTGACCGGACTGCTCTACTGGCTGCTGCGTCATTCACAGATGGGCCGCGCCATCATTGCGGTGCGGATGGACCACTATGCGGCCCGGCTCCTCGGCATTCGCGTCGAGCACATCTATGCCATCACCTTCGGCATCGGCGCGCTGATGGCTGCAGCCGCGGGCGCGGCCATGGCGGTCGTGTTCCCGATCACCCCGCTGCTGAGCGGCGTATTCCTCGGCAAGGCTTTCGTGATCTGCGTGCTGGGCGGTCTCGGCAGTGTGCCGGGCGCGCTGGTTGGCGGCCTGGCGCTCGGACTGCTGGAAAGCTTCGGCGCCGTCGTCTTTGGCTCACAGTGGAGCACGACTGTGGGATTTGCGCTGATGATCCTGGTTCTGGTGGTACGGCCGTCAGGACTGGTCGGACGAAAGGGCTTCGAATGAACGCCCGGCCTTCGATCGCGGTCGTGCGCGCCGCGCTTGCCCTGCTTCTGACCGGAGCCGTTCTCGCCTTTGGCTTCTCCGCCAACAACTATCTGCTGCAAGCCGGGACCACGCTCGCGATGTCCGCGGTGCTCTGCCTGGCCTGGAACATCGTGGGCGGGTTCATGGGCTACCCCTCGTTCGCGACGGCTGCGTTTTTCGGCCTCGGCGCGTATATCGGGGGCATCGCCCAGGACGCGGGCGCCTGGCTCGGACTGGCGTGGCTCGCGGCCGCGGTGGGAGGCGCGGTATTTGCCGCATCCCTGGGAAGCGTTCTGTTGGGCCTTCGCGGGCACTACTTCGCCATCGGCACGATCGCGGTGGTCGAGGTCATGCGCGAAGTGGCGAACAACTGGGAAGGACTTACCGGAGGCGCGGTCGGGATCAACATTCCGATCGTCCCCGGCTCGCCGCGCGAGGTGGGGATCTTCTTTTATCTCGTCATGTGGGGGCTGGCGGCCATCACCTTCGCGCTCACCGCCTTCATAGCGAAATCGAAGTTCGGCTTCAGCCTGCGCTGCATCCGGCAAAATGAAAACGCAGCCCGCATGGTCGGCATCGACGTGTTCCGCGCCAAGTGCGCCGCTTTCATCCTGTCCGGCCTGATCGTTTCCACCGCCGGATCCATCTACGCGTCCATGGTGGCTTTCATCGAACCCAAGGACGTCTTCAATGTGCTGCTCTCAATCGAAATCCCGGTCATGGTCATGCTCGGCGGCGCCGGCACCATCGCCGGGCCGCTGGTCGGCGCCATCCTCTATATCTTCCTGAAGGAAGTCGTCTGGGTGAACTTCATCAACTTTCACACCGCCATTCTTGGAATCATCATCATCACAGTGATCTATGTGGTCCCACGCGGTGTCCTGCGGCTGTTTCAAGGCCCGGCCTGGTCGAAGATGTCCGCGCGACTGCTCCGTCCAAGCCGGGCGGATCGAGCGCCATGACCGAGCCCGCACTGCGACTTGAGGGTCTGACGCGCCGCTTCGGCGGCGTGACCGCGGTCGACAATGTCTCCGTCAGCATTCCCAAAGGCGAGATCGTTGGTCTGGTCGGGCCCAATGGCGCCGGCAAGACCACATTGGTCAATCTGGTCACCGGCTTCGTGCCGAAGACG
Organism: uncultured Alphaproteobacteria bacterium; assembly: GCA_963725065.1. GTDB lineage: Bacteria > Pseudomonadota > Alphaproteobacteria > Rhizobiales > Xanthobacteraceae > VAZQ01. Next base: position 77,071 of record CAVRXD010000014.1, on the reverse strand, counting down.
GCCGGACAGGTCTTCTTCGAAGGAACAGACGTCACCCGCCTGCCGCCCCATCTGATCGCCCGCAACGGCATTGCGCGCACATTCCAGATCGTTCAGCCCTTCGCCGAAATGACCGTTCTGGAGAACGTCATGGCCGGCGCGTTGTTTGCCGGACAGCGTGGCACCATGAGGGAGGCGGACGCCAAAGCGCGCCACTTCCTGGAGTTCGTCGGGCTCGACCGGTTCGCGGACTATTCCGCGTCGGAACTGTCCCTCGCCGACCGCAAGCGGCTCGAACTCGCAAAGAGCCTCGCCATGGAGCCGCGCCTCCTGTTCCTGGACGAGGTCAACGCCGGCCTCAACTCCAGCGAGATCGACAATGCGCTCGAGCTCATCCGCAAGGTTTCGCGCATGGGTGTCACCATCATCATCATCGAGCACGTGTTGCGGATCGTGCTGTCCCTGGTGAAGCGGCTGATCGTGCTCCACCACGGTGCGATGCTGAGCGATGGTCCGCCGGCGGAGGTGCTCAAGGACGCCGCCGTCATCAAGGCCTATCTCGGCACCAAGTTCGGCAAGCGTCACGAGGCTGAATTCCACCAGCAGCAAGAGAAGTACCAGCAGGAACTGAAATCGGATCGGGGCACAAATGAGTGATCAAAAAACGATCGTCGTCCGTGGTGGCCAGGTCTACGATCACGACGGCGACGTCCATAAGCCCAAGGTCGCCGACATCCTGATCCAGGACGGCACCATCGTCGCGGTTGGCCACAATCTCGACGCCGGCGGCGCCGAGATTGTGGACGCGCGCAACAGGCTCGTCGTCCCGGGCCTCATCAACGCCCACTATCATTCGCACGACACGCTCTGCCGCGGGCTGTTCGAGGAATTGCCGCTGGAATTCTGGCTGCTCTACACGCTGCCGCTGGGCATCAACCGCAGCAAGGAGGAGCTGCGCGCGCGCACCCTGGTGGGCGCCCTGGAGTCGATCCAATGCGGAATTACCTGCGTTCAGGACATGCTGGGGCTGTTCCCGCTCGATGACGAATCGACCGATGTCGTGGTCGACGCCTATCGAGACATCGGGTTACGGGTCGTGTTCTCTCCGATGGTCTGGGACATCCCGCCCATCGCCATGGTGCGACACAAGGATTCGCTGCCACCGGATGTCCAGGAGATGCTCGGCACCGTCGGCCGGCCGATCCAGGACCAGCTCGACTATCTCGACCGCCAGTTCAACCGCCATGCCGGGACCGGTCCGCTGCATTGGGCCGTCGCACCGTTCGCGCCGCAGCGCTGCTCCCCGAAGATGCTGCAGGGCTGCGCGGAGCTGTCGCACAAGCACGATCTGCCGGTCTATACCCACGTCTACGAGACCCGCGGCCAAAGGCTGATTGCGCGCGAGCTGTTCGCGGAGCACGACGGCTCGTTGATCACCTATATGGAACGCAACGGCCTGCTCGGGCCGAAGCTCAACATCGTGCACAGTGTCTGGATCACGCGGCCGGAGATGGATCGCATGGCGGCCGCCGATGCCGGCATCGTTCTCAATCACCTCAGCAACCTGAAGCTCAAGAGCGGCATTGCGCCGGTGCTCGATCTGCGCGACGCCGGCGTACGGATCGGGCTGGGCTGTGACAATTGCAGCGGCAGCGACGTGCAGAGCATTTTCCAGGCCATGAAGACGTTTTGCCTGTTCGCCGCGGTCAGCGACCCTGAGCCGGGGGCGCCGCTGGCGCATGAGGTGCTGCGCCATGCGACGCTCGGGAACGCGCGCACCGCGGGCTTGCAGGGCAAGGTCGGCGCGATCAAGGCCGGGCACAAGGCGGACCTGGTTCTGATCGACCTCAACGACACCGCCTACCTGCCCTACAACAGTGCCGCCAGGCAATTGGTCTATACCGAGACCGGCCGCGGCATCGACAGCGTGATGATCGATGGCCGCATGGTCATGCAGGGGCGCCGCGTGACCACCATCGACACCGACGCGTTGCGCCGCGAAGTCGAGAGCCTGATGCGCCACTTCATCGCGGACTATGATGCCGTGGTGAAATCGCGCGCACACGCCCTGCCCTACATGCGGGAGGCGCATCGCCGGATGTGGGAGCCGGATGTCGGGATGAACCGCTTCATCGCGCGCACGCGGTGAAGATCACCGCCTGTCCGGGACGCTGATCTCGCCTGCGAGGTCGGTTCTCATGATGGACCGCACGTCTCCCCCCTGCCCGAGGGCCCACATCAATTTCACCAACGCGCAGTCGCTGTTCATATCGCCGGCGGGAATGACGTTCGGGATGGCGAGAATGTTGCGATCGACGTCGTACGAACCCAGGCGCTCACCGCCATAAACCGTCTGGGTGCTGATGAGCGTGGGCTTGGCGAATTTGGAAACGACGGGTTGCAGATCGGTCCGGATGTGGCCCACGCCGGTGCCCTCGAGCACCGCACCCGACGCCCCCTGCAGTTGCCGGGCCAGAGACTCGGGGGTATCGGCCGGCGTCAGCTTGATGAGCATTGCGTTCCGGTCGACGTCCATGGCCAGTCGAAGTTGCCTTGACGTGCGCGGACGTGTGTCCAGCCCGGACCGAACGATCGTGTTGCCGGCGACGCACCCGATGGCAGGGACGTTGATGCTGGCAAAGGCGTCGATCGCGTGGGAATGCACCTTCCTGGCTCTGCATCCGCGGATGATGACGCCCTTCGTTCTTTTGGCATCCGCCGAGAACACGACACAGACCTCGGCGAAATCCGCCTCGGCCGCCACCACGACGGCGTCGCGCAGATTTGGGATGGCATCACTGCCGCTGTCTCCGCCCGGAATCATGGACCCGGTCATGACAACAGGCACGCCCAGGTCGCGCAGCATGAATGCCAGCGCCGACGCGGTGTAGTGCATTGTGTCGGTGCCGTGCAGGATGACCACGCCACGCGGCCGCAGGGCAACCGCCTGTGCGACGGCTTCGGCAAGAACAACCCAGTCACTGGGCACGATGTCCATGCTGCCTTTTCGGAAGATCGATCTGAACTCGAGATCGACGTCCGGCAGCCCTATCGAGGCGATCAGCCCCCGGGGGTCGAAATCCATGACTGCGACACCATCTTGCTGCGAGCGGTGTCCAATCGTACCCCCGGTCGTAAGCACAACTACCTTTGGTTTCATGGCGCCCTTTGTCGCCGGGAGGCTAGGACACCGTCTTCAACTGCAAGAGCGGCGAGGTCAACTCCTCGCAGCCCCGCTCGGTGACCATGACCGTGCTGGCACAGGTCAGAAGAACGGGATCGTCGACCAGCGTCTGCACGAGCAAGGCCATCCCGGGCTTGAGGATATCCTGGCGGCCGTTGACCAGATCGATCGTGAAGACGGTAAGGCCCATCGAGCCGCCGCAACGTCGAAAATAATTCGTACTTCGCGCCGCGCGATAGACCGAATTGGCGGCAGCAAAGACGTCGCCCGCGGTGGCCCCGGCCTCGACCGCCTTCTGCGCCTTGGCATGCATTTCGACGTTGAGGTCGTAAGCGGCGACGATGTTCGCCGGCGGGTTGTCGCCAATGTAGATGCTGGCTTGCGCGCCGGCCTTGTAGTGGTTGTCGACGCCCCACACCTCGAGCGTGACGATATCGCCCTTTGTGATTCTTTCGGTGGTCGAAGTGTCGTGCATGCGTCCGCCCTGCGGGCCGGACCAGACGCAAACCAGGGACATGTCGAAATCGCGCTGGCCCGCCTGATACATGGCAGCATGAATTTTGCCGATGACGTCGTAGGGATAAATCCCTTCGCGGAGCTCGCGAACCCCGGCTTGAAATCCGATGTCGGTGATGCGCGCCGCCCTGCGCAGGCAGTCGGATTCAGCTTGCGACGGGCTGGCCGCGACACCTTCCACCAGCCCGGACGCATCGACGAGCCTTGCGCCCGGCAGGTGTTGCTGAATACGCCTGAACTGGCTCACGTTGAGAACGCGCTCTTCGATGCCGATCGTCTTGGTTTCGTTGCCGCTTTCGCGGAGAATCTTCACCAAAAGCTCATAGGGATTCTCGTGATCCAGATAGAGCTGCGGCGAGCCCGTCCATTGCAGCTTGGCGATCTCCCGTTCGAGCGCCCGGGTCATCAAGCGCGGCGCGCCCTGCGCCGGAACGATCAGCGCATGCAGCTCAGACAGCCAGCTTGCAAAGTGCGACGCCCGAAAGCCACTCGCGTAGAAGATGTTCTCACCCCGCGTCAGGATCAGCGCATCCAGGCCGGCTGCCTTCATCTTGTCGCGGATCGCGGCAAGGCGGCCTTCGAATTCGGCTGCAGGAAATGACAAGTCGCTCAAACAGACCTCCCCGATGACGTCCCGATATGCCAGCACGGCGCTCCCACCGGAAGCAACCTATGCGGAACGGCCGGTTTTGCGGTCGTATCGGCCATGGCTGGGGACGAACAGATCGTCGATCGGAATGGGCCCATTGATGATGGCCTGATCGGACAGGTAGGTGACCAATGCCTCAAGCGTGGGCCTGTTGGGCTCGATCCCATAAGGCCAGGCATCGCCACCGAACACCTCGTCGAGCTCATCGATATCCGCAGTCATCCACGGCAACATGTAATTGAGGGTTCCAAGGTCACGCATCCGCAGGCGCGCGCGTTCCTTGGATTCGCACATCGCATCGAACAGGCTCGACGCCATGAACGGATGCTCCTCATAGACGTCACGGCGCATCGCCAGAAGATGCATGATCGGAAAGATCTTCGTTCGCTTGTAATAGCTCTTCTCCTCCTCGCGGTAGTTCGGAAACAACCGCTGGATGTCCGGATTGGTGTGAAACGCATCGGGCAGCACCGTACCGATGATGGCATCGATGCCGCCGCTCTCCAAAAGGTCGCTGAGCGACTTGTCCGATGTGTTCTTTTCGATCCGTGCCGGCCGCAGCAGCGGCAGGATGCTGGGATGGCCGTGCTGACCGGGATGGTTGATCGCGCCCTCCACCCACGCGATCTTCGAGATGTCGACGCCGTAGTCGTGCTGAAGGTGGCCCTTCATCCACACCGCGGCGCTCATGGTGTAGATCGGCAACCCTACCCGCTTGCCTTCCAGATCCTTGGGCGACTTGATGCCCGAGCGCCGGTTGACGGTGCACATCCCGTGGCGGAACACCCGCGAGGGAAACACCGGCAAGGCGACCAGGGAGGTCTGGCCGGCGGATTTTCGCGCGATGAACTCCGAAGAGGACATTTCGGCGACGTCGAACTCGAGATTTCCGGCCATCCGATCGAAGATCTCGCGGGCGCCGGCCGAGCCATCCATGGGAATAAAATTCAATGTGATGCCGTCCGGCCGCACGTCCCCGCGATAGAGATCGAGCATGCGATCGTAGAGGCCGCACGCCATCGTCAACTCCAGCTTCTTTGTCATTTATTGTCCCATTTCCAAATCGCGATTACGCGCGCGCGGGAGCGTCGCCCGCAGCGGGTGCCGGCTTTTCCATCTTGAGAAGGAAGCACCGGGATGGCGCCCAGGTCAGCGACACCAATTCGCCCTTCCTCGGCACGGCGCCGCCGGATCGAACCACGGCGCTGAACGTTTCATTGCGCGCGCCCGAAAGCTCAACATTCCAAGTGCTGCCGCGGTAGATGATGTCGAGAATCGTGGCTGGTGTGACGTTCTCCTGTTCCGCGCCAATGGTGAAATTCTCGGGCCGCGCCGCCAGCAGGCAGCGCTCACCCACCTCGAACGAGGCGTGCCGCTGGCCCGCAACCTTGAATGTGGTGCCGCGCGCGCCGGCGGCCTCGGCGCTATAGAACCCGTCCGAATTGCGGCCGGTGACCAGCACTTCGATCAGATTGGTGCGGCCCACGAAATTGGCGACATATTCGCTGTTCGGTCGTTCGTAAAGCTCGTTCGGCGTATCGATCTGCACGATCTCGCCGTCACGCATCACGGCCACGCGGTCCGACATCCCCAGCGCCTCGCCCTGGTCGTGCGTCACAAACATCGTGGTGATTCCAAGCGTCGATTGCACCCGCTTGATCTCGACTTGCAACTCTTCGCGCAGCTTCAGATCGAGCGCGCCAAGCGGTTCGTCGAGCAGCAGCACCTGCGGCCGGATGACGACCGCCCGCGCCAGCGCCACGCGCTGCTTCTGCCCGCCCGACAGTTCCGAGGGATAGCGATGCGCCAGCTGCTCCAGCCGCACCAGGCGAAGGGCCTCCCGCGTCCGCTCATCGGTCTCGCTGCGGGAGACACCGCGCACCCTCATGCCGAAGGCGACATTGGCGGCAACCGTCTTGTGTGGAAACAACGCGTAGGACTGGAACACCATCCCGGTGTCGCGCCGATGAGGCGGCACGTGAGTGACGTCACGCCCAGCCATCATGATTCGTCCGGCGGTCGGCTCGACGAAGCCCGCCACCATCCGCAGGCACGTGGTCTTGCCGCAGCCGCTGGGACCCAGCAGCGTCACGAATTCGCCGGGCGCCACCTGCAGGTCGACGCTCCGTACCGCAACCGTGTCGCCGTAGACCTTGTGGACCTCGTCGAGGACGACGCCTGCCATCGCTGCTTCTTTTTTATTGACCATCGGCGGCCGCCGTCGCCGGCCGCGGTCGCCGCGCTACTTGAGGATCACCCGGTTCCAATAGTCGGTGCCCTTCTTGAGATTGCGGTTGAACACCTCCCAATTCGGCAGATACAGCGCGCGATGCGCCTCCGGCGACACCGGCGCCTTCTTCGCCCATTCCGGATCGGCGGCGATGATATCCTTCAGCAGCATGTTGGTGGGGCCAACCGGCAGCGCCTTGGCCATGCCGAGCTGCCCGAACGGGCTCAGCATGTAATTCATCAGCGTCTGCGCCTCGCGCGGATACTTGGTCGTGGCCACCATGGCGATGGTGTCGGTGTTGCCGATCGTGCCTTCCTTCGGCATCACGAAACCGATCGGCAAACCGCGCTCCGCCATCGCCCCGGCGCGCATGTTGTTCCAGACCGTGACCCAGACGTCGCCGGACTCGAGTTGCGCCTGCACGGTGTTGGAGCCGGTGTAATAGGAATGCGCCTTGATCTTGGCGATCTGGTCGATGCCCTTGTCCGGCGTGGCCTCGCCTCCGCCATGCAGCTTGGCGGTCTGGATGATGAAATCGCGTCCCTGGATGTTGACGATGTCCGGGATCGAGATGTGACCGGACAGCTTGGGGTCCCACAGGTCCTTCCAGGAGGTCGGCTCGGCAATGCCCGCCTGCTTGAACTTGTCCTTGTTGTACGCGATGCCCAACGCGAAGAAGAACAGTGCCGCGTAGCGCCGATCCTTGTCGACGGCCTCCGGATAGAGATATTTGAGCTCGGTCACGATCGTTGGATCGATCTGCCCGAGCACGCCTGCCTCGACCGCCAGCGAATTGACGTCGTCGTCCATTGCCACCAGGTCGAATGGCGCTTCGCGACCGCGGCTGGCGATCATCTTGGCGAGATGATCGGCCGGATTGCCGTAGATGTACTCGATCTTGATGCCGGTGCGCTTGGTGAACAGATCGCCGGAATACTTCTGCAGGCCCTCACCGAACGGTCCGGCGAACGAGGCGACGCGCAACGTGATGTTCGATTGCTGGGCAGCGGCAGGGATGGAACCGATCGCCACCGCCAGGGTGGCAGCCATGACGTGCTTCAGGAGCTTCATTGCTCGCGTCCTCTGCTCAAGGTTGTCTCAGTTCTTGGTTGCAAACAGCCGTTCCAAACCGACCAGCCGATCGAGGACCAGCATCAGGACCACCGATCCGCAGACGACCAGCGACGCCACCGCCAGGATGTCGCCGCCGAAGCTGATCTCGATCGCAGTGAATATCTTGACCGGCAATGTGGTGGCGTCGCCGCCGCCCATGAACAAGGCAATCGGCACCTCGTCGAGCGAGATCAGGAAGGCGAAGATCGCCCCCGACGCGATGCCCGGCTTGAGAATCGGCAGCGTGACCCGGAAGAACGTCTGCAGCGGTGTTGCGCCGAGGTTGGCCGCGGCCTCCTCCAGCGCGTGGTCGAACCGTGTGTGACTGGCCAAAACCGATCGGATGACAAAGGGGATCGCGAAGGTGAGATGGCCGATCACCAAGCCCGCGATGGTGCCGCCGATCGTGACGCGGAACAGGTCCCAGAACACCAGGGAGAACTGGAACAACGCCACGCCGGTCACCAGCGCCGGCACCATCAGCGGGGACAGGCAGAACGCGTTGATCGCGTCGCGGCCACGGAAACGCCCCCGCGCCAACCCGAGCGCACCCGGCACTCCCACCAGGACCGCAAGGACCACAGTGATGACGCCTACCAGCAGGCTGACCCAGAGCGCGCGATAGAAGCTCGGATCGATCTCGTAGTACCAGCGGGTGGTGAAGGCCTGCGGTGGAAATGAGAGCACGCCGACACCGTTGAACGACGCCAGCACGACCACGATAATCGGCGCCAGCAGAAACACGAAAGTCGCCGTCAGCACGGCCGGAAGGATGACCTTGGTCATCGCGCCACGTCCGTCCGCTGCACGCCTAACCGCACCGCCAGTAGCGTGAGCAGGCCTGCCAGCAGCATCAGGACCGCCGCCGCGGTCGCGCCGAGCGCATAGTCGAGGACGGTGCGGAATTGCTGGCCGATGAAAGTCGCCATCACCAGCACGCGGTTGCCGCCCATGATCACCGGCGTGGTGTAGGCGGCGATCGCCATGGTGAAGACCAGCAGCGAGCCCCCGATCATGCCAGGCAGGCTCAGCGGCAGCATCACCTCGAAAAAGGTTCTAACCGGCCCGGCGCCGAGACTGGCCGACGCCTCCTCGAGCTCCGGTTCGATGCGCTGGATCACCGTGGTCAGCGTCAGGATCATGAACGGCAGCAATGCGTGGACCAGACCGATGACGACGCCCGTGAAGTTGCTGATGAGCGGAACCGGCTGACTGACCAGCCCGAACTTCAGCAGCAGCCAGTTGACCAGCCCGCTGTTGCTCAGGATCGGAAACCAGCCGATGTTCCGCACGACGGCGCTCACCAACAGTGGCGCCACGACCAGGAACAGCAAAAATCCGCGCCAACGGCTTTGCGTGCGCGCGAGGAAATACGAAACCGGATAACCGATGACGAGGCAGCTGATCACCACGACCGCGCCAAGCCAGAACGTATTGAGCAGGATCCTGAAATAGAAAAAGTCGGTGAAAAAGTTCAGGTAGTTTTCCGCGGTAAGCTGGTCGCCGACCGTCGCGGGGCCGGTCATGCTGTAGAAGCTCAGGCCGATCAAGCAGCCAATCGGAACGGCGAAAACCAGGGCCAGCGTCAACAACATGGGAAGCGACAGCAGCACCCAGCTTGCGCCCGGCGACGTCCGGCGCGCAGTCCGTTCCGGGCCAAGTGAGGATGCCGCGATCGCAGTCATGCCAGAGTCGACCCCACCGCCGGCCTAAACATCCATCGTGACGTACGCCGCCCGCCCGATCGCAACCAGCCGCTTCTGATCGTCATTGATACGGACATCGACGACGCCGATCGTGCGGCCGATCTTGACCACCGTCGCGACCGCCATCAGCTCCGTGCCGGAGGCCAGGCGCAGATAGTCTACACGCATGTCGATCGTTGCGACGCTGTGGAGCACCTTTGCCGCGACCGCGGCATGACCGGAGATGTCGACCATCGCCGCGACCACCGCCCCGTGCAGCTCCGGCCGTCCCGGCAGACGGCAAAACTCAGGCCTGACCGGCAGGCGAATGGTGACACTACCCGCCTCCTCGTTGACCTCCAGGAGCTCCGGCAGAAGCCACTGATGAAACGGCGTCTGGGCGATATTGTCGCGAACGAATTCGAACGTGCTTTGAGCCATGTGATCGACTGGACCTGACGAGGATGGACCGCGGGGAACGCGTCATAGAAACGTTTCCATAACGGATAATACGGCATTATTCGAGGGTCGCCACGACATTTTTTTCACCTGTCGGTGCCCAATTGTTCTTCAATTTCGAGACGTTGCGGATGCGATCAAACATCGCAGGCCGTTCACGCGAAAACGACCTCCCCCTCAGCCCTGCCAGCGCACCGGTTCGGGCTTTAGCTCCCCCTGCGCGACCATCTCAACCAGCCGGCGCTTGAGCACCTTGCCGCTTGCGGTCAACGGGAAGCTTTCGACCGTAATGAAATATTCGGGCATGTCGTATTTGGACAGGCCATTCGCGTTGAGATGCGCCAGCAATTCCGCCGGCGCTATCGTTTCATTCGGACGGGGTATGACGGCAAGACAGACGCGCTCGCCCAATCTTTCATCCGATACCGGGAACGCGGCCGCTTTTGCGACCGACCTGCAACGCATGGCGAAGTCCTCGATCCGGGCCGGATAGATGTTGTGACCGCCTCGGATGATCAAATCCTTCTTGCGGCCGACGATCTGGAGATTTCCGGACTCGTCCAACCGAGCCAGATCGCCGGTCATGAACCAGCCATGCCGATTGAACGAGCGTTCCGTGCTCGCCTGATCGCCGAAATAGCCGAGCATCAAGGACGGACCGCGAACGCCGAGCTCGCCGACGCTTCCCTGCGCCACCGCTTCATCCTGGTTGCTCTCGCTCCAAAGCGCGATCTCCATGCCTTCGCACGGGCGTCCGCACGTTGCCGCAATCGTGTCGGCGGAGTCATCGGGCCGGGTGTATTGAAACGAGTGGTTCTCGGTCATCCCGAAGGCGTTCTGGGTGGTGACGCCGATATCCAGGAGACCACGCACAAGCGCAGGCGGGACGGCGGAGCCGCCAATCTCAAACGCCTTGACCTGCCCGAGGGTGGTCATGCCGCGCCGGCGAACTTCAGCGAGAAGATCGAGGGCGTGGGTCGGGACGCCCAGAAGAAACGTCGCTGCAGTCTCCACCACCCGGTCGAACATCCGGGGCGCATCGAACGGCGTGTGCACGACCACCTCCCCGCCTGCCGCGATGCCGACGGCGAGCCCGACGATGCCGATATTGTGGCTCAATGGACTGAAGGAATAGACGATCGTGCTCTGATCGAAGCCCCAGTCCTTCACCATGGCCCGGCTGTTGGCGAGAATCGTATTGTCCGAATGCATCACGCCCTTCGGCTGTCCGGTGGTACCTGACGTGTAGGCCAGGTACACGATGCGGTCGGGATCGGTGGAGAATGGCTGCGGACCATCGGCCCGACGGAACAGCGGTCCGAAACGCAGGGCCGGGTCACGGTCGCAAGGCTGGGGTTCGAGCGGAGCGAGGCGGTAGACTTTTTTCAGCTTCGGCAGACTGCCGATCGCCGAGAAAATATCGTTCTTCTCGGCATCCGCCCCGTATCCCGGCTGGCCGAAGAAAGCCACCGAACCGGCGCGCTCCAATAGCGCAATGATCTCGCTGCAAGTGTAGTCGCGGTGGAGCGACGTATTGCACACATAGCCCATGCGTGAGCACGCCAGAAAGACGAGCGCCGTTTCCATTCTGCTGGGAAGCCAGATCGAGACACGATCTCCCGGGCGAACGCCGGACTCGTGCAGATCCTCGGCGATGGCATCAACCCAATGCAGGGCATCACTGAACGTCAGCCGACCGTTGGTGTCTCGAAGCGCGAAACGCTCGGGCGTCGCCTCGGCCCAGGCCCGCAGCAGCATGTAGAGCGTGTCAGTTTGCCAATAACCGCGCTGGTAGAATTCCCGCGCGCGCGCGACGTCCTGCAGCGTCAAGATGGTGTTCATCGGACTTGTAAACGTTTCATCGATCCGGATCATTGGACGTTCCGACTCCACCCGTCAAGACGCAGCGATCCGCCAAACCTCGGCCGATCCGAGGCTGAAGACAGCTCCGCGCTCCCCGCCAGCAGAAGGGCTGGAACCGTTTCATCAATCGGCATTATATTGATGCTCCCCGAGGGTGATCGGGAGTGATATCGTCCCCGCGACGCAAGGAGACCAATCATGCCCGCGCTCACCGCCGAACTCGGACATTTCGTGGCCGGCCTCACCTTGAAGGACATCCCGGCCGAGGCCCAGGCGGTCGCCAAGACGGGGATCACCGATTGTTTCGGCGTGATGATCGCCGGCGCGCAGGATCCGGTGGTCGCACTCATCGATCGGGAAATGGCCGGCTCCGACGGCAGCGCCCTCGCCTCGCTCATTCCGTCGCTCAAGCGACGAAACGTCGAGGATGCGGCTCTCGTCAATGGCGCGGCCGCCCACGTATTGGACTACGACGATGTCACGCTCGATGGCCACCCCAGCGCCGTCCTGGTGCCGGCCATCATCGCGCAGGGCGAGACCTTTGGCGCCAGTGGCTCCGAGCTCCTGACCGCCTATGTCGCCGGTTACGAGGTTTGGGCCGAGCTTCTGATGCGCGAGCCCGTGCCGTTGCATCAAAAGGGTTGGCACCCGACCGCGGTCCGCGGCGCGGTGGCCGCCGCCGCCGCATGCGCGCAACTTCGCCGGCTGACCCCCGAGCAGTGCCAGACGGCCCTCGCGATCGCGGCGTCCATGGCTGGCGGCCTTGTTGCCAACTTCGGCAGCCTGACAAAATGTTTTCAGGTCGGGCGGGCCGCCCAATCGGGCGTCCTCGCGGCGCGCTTGGCGGAGGCAGGTCTTACCGCCTCACCCGACACGCTCGAACATCAGTCCGGTTTTCTGGCCGCCTTCTCTCCCGGTGGGAACGCCGATTTGTCCCGCGCCTTCGATCCGAAGCGGAAGGAGTGGTACCTGGCGAGCCGGGGCCTCAACCTCAAGCGCTATCCGATCTGCTACGCCACCCACCGCGCGATCGACGGCGCGCTCGATCTCGCCGTGCGCCACGATCTCAAGCCCGACGATGTCGGGCAGATCCGGGTCTCCACCGGCCAAATGCAAATGCTGATGCTGCGCAATGACCGGCCAAAGACCGCGTTCGAGGCCAAATTCAGCATGCAGTTCGCGATGGCGGCTTCCCTGGTCGCGAGGAACGTCGGCCTGGCCCAACTGACCGATCAGTTCGTCAGCCGGCCTGCGGTCCAGTCGCTGATTCCGCGCGTTTCCATCACGACGACCACCGAAACCATGAACGGGTCCGCGTTTGCGCCTTCGGAATTGGTCGAGATCACGACCGTCAGCGGCAAGACCTTCACAAGCGACGCTATCGTTCATGCCAAGGGCAGCATGCAACGGCCGCTGTCGCCGAGCGAACTGGAGGACAAGTTCCTGGACTGCGTCGGCGACCAACTTGCGGACAACGCCAAGACCAACACGTTCGAGAAGCTCATGAACCTGGAGCGGCTGAATGGAGCGTCCGATCTCCTGTCCCTTCAGTAGGAGCGCGGCATGCCAAGCACATGCTCCGCGAGATAGGCGAGGATGAGATTGGTCGAAATCGGCGCGACCTGAAACAATCGCGTCTCGCGCCACTTGCGCTCGATATCGTATTCCGCAGCGAAGCCGAAACCGCCGTGGGTCTGCAGCGCGGCCTCGCCGGCCTGCCAGGACGCTTCTGAGCTGAGCAGCTTGGCCATATTGGCCTCCGGACCGCACGGCTTGCCGGCCTCGAACAAGGCCCCGGCCTTGCGGACCATCAGCGCTGCCGCCTCGACATTGGCGTAAGCCTTGGCGATCGGAAACTGGACGCCCTGATTGCGGCCGATCGGATGACCGAACACCGTGCGTTCGCCGGCATATTTCGATGCCTTCTCGATGAACCACCGCCCGTCGCCAATTGCTTCGGACGCGACCAGGATGCGCTCGGCATTCATGCTGTCGAGAATGTAGCGGAAGCCTTTGCCTTCCTCGCCGATCAAGTTCTCCATCGGCACTCGCAGGGACTCGAAAAAGACTTCCGTCGTATTGTGATTGACCATCGCTCGCAGCGGCTTGATGTCCAGTCCGTGGCCGAGCGATTCCTTGACGTCGACCAAGAACACCGAGAGCCCCTCGCTTTTCTTCCTCACCTCGTCCAATGGCGTCGTACGCGCCAGCAGCAGCATGAGATCGGATTGCAGCGCGCGCGACGTCCAGACCTTTTGGCCGGTGACAAGGTAGTGATCGTTCCTCCGCTCGGCCCGCGTCCGGAGCTTCGTGGTATCGGAGCCACTGGTGGGCTCGGTCACCGCGAAGGCCTGCAGCCGGAGCCGGCCGGCGGCGATATCCGGCAGATACTTCTCCTTCTGCTCCGGGCTGCCGTGACGCAGCACGGTCCCCATGATGTACATCTGCGCATGGCAGGCGCCCGCGTTACAGCCGGACGCATGGATTTCCTCCAGCGTCGCCGCGGCGGCACCCAGGGGCATGCCCAGCCCGCCGTACTCCTCGGGAATCAGTGATCCGAGAAGACCGGCCTTGGTCAGCGCCGCGACGAACTCGGTGGGGTAAGCCTGCTTTTCCTCGAGCGCACGCCAATAGCTGCCTGGAAAATCGGAACATATCCGCCGGACCAGCTCCCGGATTTCGGGATAGGTTTCACCCAGCGTCAGTTGGACTGGATCGTCATTGGCAACGGATTCGGTCATGGGGTTGCAGCCAGAGCCGTGAAATCTCGCGCGTTCGCATCAACGTCATTCCCCGGCCTGGGCGACCGCGGAAGACCTCAGTCCGCCGCGGTTACGCCCGCTTGGCAGCGGCGAGCGGCGTCGCGGCCGCGCCGAATATCTCCGCCGTATGCTCGCCCAAGGCCGGTGGACGCTTACGAAAGCCTGGCCGCGCTCCGTCGAACGAGATCGGAAGTCCCAGCAGGCTGATGTCGCCCAAGGGGCTCTGCTGCATCATGCCGAGCGCCTTTGTCTGAGGATGATCGAGCACTTCGGCAATCGTCTGCATCGGCGCGTTCGGAACCGCTGCCGCATCCAGGATGGCCTGCCACTCCCCGCTCGGGCGTTCCCTGACGATGTCCTCAATCCATTGGTACAGGACCTCCTGATGCTTCACACGATCCGGGTTTGTCAAAAACCGCGGATCGTCGATCCATTCAGGATGCCCGAGAACCTTTGCAAGGGATGCAAACAGCTTATCGTTGCCCGCAGCGATGACGATGAACCCATCCTTCGTTGCATAGCCGCGATAGGGCACGATCATCGCGGCACCGGAGCCCTGGCGTTTCGGCAATTCGCCGGACGCTTGGAAATTGGCGGCGTGATAGCACATCCAGCCAAGCGCAGTTTCGTAGAGCGAAGTGTCGACCGTCGAACCTGATCCGTCGTTCTTGCGCTGCAGGAGCGCGGAGAAGACGCCGATAACCGCCCACATGCCGGCAGCCATGTCTATGATGGAGGTGCCGACGCGAACCGGCCGTTGATCCGGCTCTCCGGTAACGCTCATCATCCCGGCAAAGGCCTGCATCAAAGGATCGTATCCTGGACGGTCCTTGAGGGGGCCCTTCGCCCCGAACGCGCCGATCGTGCAGTAGATGAGATCGGGCTTCAGGACGCGAAGCGATTCGGCATCAAGTCCGAACTCCTCCGCCGAGCCAGGCCGAAGATTCTGAATGACAACATCCGCACGCTCGATGATGAGCTTGCGCAGGGCCTCGCGCTCGGCCGGGTCCTTCAGATTCACGATCGCCGAACGCTTGTTGCGGTTCAGGCTTTGGAAGGTGGACGACATCTCGCCCCAATAGGGCGGCGCCCATTTGCGTGCATCGTCGCCGTCGGCCTTCTCGATCTTGATGACATCGGCACCAAGATCGCCAAGAATTTCGCCAGCATAAGGCGCCGCCACGCTGTGACCCATTTCGATCACCGTGACGCCCTCGAGCGGCAGTCGATTCAACATATGCCAATCCCCTCAACCGAGGTGCAGCGATGCAGCATTGGAATGCCGAGGTCTTAGGCAACGTGGAGCCCGCTGTCAATGAAACGTTTCCAGCCGCAAGGCCTTGGAATATCGCCCTATCCTGCGACGGCTAGCCGCCCTTTACCTCCGGAAAAAGCGCCATGAGCGGCGCACGCCCTTTCTTCCACACCATCACCGACCGCTCGTACTCGATGACGATCACCCCATCCTGGTTGACGCCTCGAGTGCGGACTTTCACGACTCCCTGGTCCGGCCGCGACTTCGACTCGCGCGCACTGATGACCTCGGACTCGGAATAAAGCGTATCGCCCGGGAACACTGGATTGGGCAGTTTGATGTAGTCCCATCCGAGCGCAAATCCGTTCTCGCTGATATCCGCCACGCCCAAGCCGGCGATCACCGACAGCGTCATCGCGCTGTTGACCAGCGGCCGTTTGAACTCGGTCCGGCTGGCGTAATGGGTGTTGAAGTGAATCTGGTTGGTGTTGTTCGTCAGCAGCGTGAACTGGATATTGTCAGCCTCGGTAATGGTGCGGCCGAGTCGGGAGCGATAAACGTCGCCGACGTTGAAATCTTCGAAAAACCGTCCGAGCCATCCGTCCTTCACGGTCCCCATCGAACCCCTCCTACTCTCCGATGACTTCCAGGATTCTCAAGGCCCGCAGAACGATCGGCCGGTCGACGAGCTGTCCGCCGACCGCGACCGAAGCGTCGCCTTTCGCCTCCGCTGCGCGAAAACCTGCGGCAATCTTGCGCGCATACTCGATTTCGTCCGGCTGCGGCGAAAATACCTGGTTGATGACATCGATCTGCCGCGGGTTGAATGTCGACTTCGATGTAAAGCCGAGGCGTCGCGCCTGCCGGACATCCGCGACCAAGCCTTCAGGGTCGTCGAGGTTAGGAAACACGCCGTCAATGCTGAGAACGTTGGCCGCCGCCGCCGCATTCACGACATGCGAACGCGCAAACAGCAGTTCGGCTGCTTCCTTTTCACGGCGCGCACCGAGGCCGAGGTCGAGCGCGTAGTCCTCCGCGCCGAACATCAGACCGATCACGCGGGGATGCGCATCGGCAATCGCCAGTGCGTTCATGAGACCACGCGCGCTCTCGACGGCTGCCAGGATGCGGACTTTGCCTATCTCCAGGCCGCGCTTTTTTTCCAGGCCTTCGATGAGCGACGCAGTCTCCAGGATATCCTGGGGTCTCACCACCTTGGTAAGACAAACGCCTTCGATGCCTGGAACGATAACGGCTTCGAGGTCAGGTTGGAGCCACGGGGTCGAAAGCGCATTGACCCGCACGTATCGCCGCGGGCCGAAGTCCTGCTGCGGCAGGGCCGCGGCGATCATGCGCCGTGCATCCGGCTTTTCTGCCGGCAGAACGCCGTCTTCGATGTCGAGAAGGATTGCGTCAGCGCCCGACGTTTTCGCCTTTTGAATGAACCTATCCCGATTGCCCGGAACGAACATCCAGGATCGAAGCTGCTTGTTTCCACCGTCCGGCATCGGCGCGCCCTTGATCGAGTTACTTCCGCAATAAACAACAATAAACAACACCGGCATGTCAATGAAACGTTTCCAGCCTTCGGTGCAGCGGGCCGTGCGGTGTCGCTTCAGGTCAATGGGCAGTTGACGGCGGCGCGCAGGATTCGCGGGGAATGAGCTCGGTGGACAGCATCACGCGTTGAACCGGTCCCTTCCGGTTTCCGCCGAGACGGTTCAGCAGCAACTGAACCGCCATACGCCCCTCATCAGTGCCGCTCCACCGCACCGCGGTGACCGAGGGGGTCGTCAGCGCCGCAAGGTCGCTGTCTGCGCCGGCGATCACGGAGATATCGTTTGGAATGACCAGCCCCCGGGCGCGAACCGCCTGGAGCACGCCCGACAGCATCGCCATTCCTCCGGCAATGATGGCCGTGGGACGCGTCGGTAACGACAGCAACGACGACGCCTCCCGAAAGCCGAACTCCGCCGAGAAGCTGCCCGTTCGAATGATGCTTTGGTTCGCCTGTTTTCCCAGTCGGGCATAGGCCTCCTTGAACCCGGCAATGCGCTCGCGCGCCGGCCAGGTCGATGGCTTACCCGTCAACAGAGCGATCCGCGTATGGCCGAGACCATGAAGGTGTTCGGTAGCCGCCCGGATTCCGCGACGATGGTCGAGGGTGACCGCGTCGAGTTCAGGCGGATTTTCGCGATCAAGCAGGACGATGGGAACATCAAGCTGTTTGATAGTCTTCGACAGGTACGCATCGTCTTCGCTGCTCGTCGTCATGATCACGGCATCGACCCGGCGCTGCTGGAAGATCCGCATCAGATCGAGCTCGCGCTCCTTGCGCTCGTCGGTAATGGCCAGCAGCAACGTATAGCCGCTGCTCCGCAGGACCTCTTCAGCAGCGTTGACGATGGCGCCGAAGCCGGGAATTGAGATGTCGCGCACCGCGAGTGCCACGGTCCGCGTTACGCCCAGTCGCATGCTCTGCGCGACGCGATCCGGCTCGTATTTCAGCTTCTTGATCGCCTTCAAAACACGGCGGCGGACGCCATCGCTGACGGACTTATGACCGTTCAGGACACGAGACACAGTCCCGATGGCAACATTCGCAGCGAGCGCGACGTCGCGAATAGTCGGATTGCCGGCCATCTACGCCCCCCAGCCAACATAATGGTGGCTGATGCACACCAAAGGCAAAGGCGCGGCTCGAACCCGCAGTCTCCCACTCTGGTCAGGGGATCATAACAATTTTCCCAAAGAAGTCCCGCGCTTCCATGAGCGCTTCGGCGTCGCCAAGCTTGGCGAGAGGGAAAGTGCGGACTTCCGGCTTCTTGATTTTTCCGTCCGCCATATCGATCATTCCCCGCCGAACGTCCTCCTTGGTGTAGCCGTTCGAACCGCAAATCTTCACTTCGCGTTGCCAGATATAGCGAATGTCGGTCTGAGCGTCGAAACCGGCCGTTGCACCGCAGGTCAGCAATTTGCCGTGCAGCTTCAAGGTGCGGATCGACGGGTTCCACGTGTCTCCGCCGGTGAAATTGACGCACACGTCCACGCCCTTCTTGCCGCTCAACCGCCACGCTTCGCGCGAGAAATCCTGGGTGCTGTAGTTGATGGCATGGTCGGCGCCGAGCTCCTTGAGCTTTGCGCATTTCTCATCGGAGCCGGCACAGGCGATAACTCGGCCGCCGTACGCCTTCACCACCTGAACCGTCGCGGTCCCGACGCCGCCGCTCGCGCCCAGTACAAGAACGAGGTCGTCCGGCTGCATGCCGCCGTTGGTGAACAGCATGCGATAGACCGTGCCGTAGTTCGCAGGAATGGTGGCAGCTTCCACAAAGGAAAGACGCGGATCCAACGGGATGACAAAGTCCTGCGGAATGCGGCAATACTCCGCGAACGCGCCTTGGACCTCCTCACCCATCATGCCTTCGTTCGTCAGCGGGTCGATCAGACAGCGATCGCCCACCTTCCAACCCTGGACTTCCGATCCAATGGCGGCGATTTCGCCGGCGGCATCTGCACCGGAAATCCACGGCATTGGCACCGGCAGGCCAGGCATGCCGCGTCGCACGAAAATATCGAAATAGTTCAGACCTATGGCCTTGCAGCGGACGAGAACGTCTCGAGGGCCGACAACGGGATCGGCAAATTCGCGATAGACGATATTTTCGATACCGCCCTGCTTCTCGATGACTGCAGCTTTCATCTCACCCCTCGGTTTATCGCGGCCGGACCGGCGGTCGGCTGGCTATTGAAACGTTTCATAGGCCTTGTCAACAATTCGGCCGCAGCGGGCTCACGACGCTGCATGACACGTGCTTGTAGCGGCCGCCCGGCGCGCCCACGATTGATCGATATCGAAAGCGCGGAGATCAGAATGAGAAGCGCGTACATCTCACTCGTGCCCTCAGGCATGCGGCCGCTGAGGCTGACGGCGGATCAGCTCGACAATGTCGCTCGGCGCGATCGGAGCGCAGCTGATTTGGACCCCGAACTCGCTGAGCGCATTCTCCACGGCACCTATTATGGCCGCCGCGGTCGGCAGGACGCCCGATTCTCCAACGCCCTTTACGCCCAGTGGGTTGAGCGGTGACGGCGAGCAATGATGGACGATCCGAATTCCGGGAATGTCCATCGACGTCGGCAAGAGATATTCGGCGAGCGTGGTGGTCAGTGGTTGCGCCGAAGCATCGAAATGCATTCGCTCCAGCAAAGCGTTGCCAATTCCGTGGACGATCCCTCCAGCAACCTGGCCATCGACGATCGCCGGATTGATCACCTGCCCACAGTCGTGCGCCATGACGTAGTCCAATATCTTCACTCCGCCGGTTTCGACGTCCACTTCCACGATCGCAACCGCGGTTCCGTTGGAATATGCCATCTCGTTCACGACGAACGCTTCGGAGGCTTCCATCCCGGGTGGCAGCCCTGCGGGAAGGTAGGCACCAGCGACGCCAAGCGACGCTCTTGCGATCTCTCCAAGCCCCACCTTCAGCTCCGCGGCGCCCTTCAAGTGCACGTACTGGCCAGTAATATCGAGATCGCACGGCGCGGCTTCGAGAAGATGTCCTGCCACCGCCAGCGCCTTCTCGCGAACCTTCGTGGCCGCAACGTGCGCCGACGATCCCGCCGTCACGGTCTGCCGGCTACCAAACCCGCCGAAGCCGATGGTCGACGTTGCGGAATCGCCGGTGGTGACGATTATGTTTGCGATGTCGCCGCCAAGCTGGGCGGACACGATCTGCGCGAGCATCGTTTTGGTGCTTTGTCCCATCGCCGCCGCGCTCGAGAGCACGTGAATCTTGCCGGACGACGTAATCCGGACTGTCGCGGGCTCGAAGGGGCCCCGACCGGTCAATTCGACAAAATTGGCCAGACCTATGCCTAAATACCGTCCGCTGGCTCTGGCTTCGCTTTGCCGCCGCGAAAAATCGCTCCAGCCGGCTAGCGCAAGCGCCTTGTCCTGACATGCCAGAAAGTCGCCGGAGTCGATCACCACGGGTACGCCCGCGCGCGTCTTGAACGGCTTAGAGCACGGCATCTGTTCGCGCCGCACCAGGTTGCGCTTGCGAACATCCGCCCGATCGAGCCGCAGGCCGGCCGCCACGCGATCGAGCAAGCGCTCCATCGCGAAAACGCCTTGGGGCTGCCCGGCGCCGCGAACGGGCGTTACCGGAACCTTGTTCGTGAGCGCCAACGTCACCTTCAACGAACATGCCGGAACGTTGTAGGGCATCGTCAGCGTCTGCATCGCCTCGAATGCGACGTTGATGCCTCGGGCGGTATACGCTCCGTGATCGTGGATCATCGATCCCCGAACACCCCGGATCGCACCTTCGGAATCGACCGCGATCTCGAGATTCCAAACCTGATCTCGCTCCTGCGTCGTGGAAACGAAGTGCTCGCGACGATCCTCAACCCACTTGACAGGGCGCCTGAGCAAAACTGCCGCGAGCGCGACCACGAGCTCTTCGCTGTAGAATACGAGCTTAGGGCCGAATCCTCCTCCGACATCCGGGGCGATGACGCGTACGGTTTTCTCTTCCCGACCTAGCATGTGTGCGAGCAGCCGCATGGCCGCATGCGGGGTCTGGGTCGAGCTCCAGACCGTCAGGACGTCCTGGGCGGGATCGTGAGCCGCCAGCACCCCGCGGCACTCGATAGAATGACTGCCGCCTCGGGACTGATGAAATCTATCGGAATAGACGTGCGAGGCTTGAGCGAAGGCTTCATCCACATGTCCGAACGTCAGGTCCAATTTCGCCACCACATTGTGCGGCGCTCCGCGGTGGACCGTCGGAGAGCCCGGCGACACTGCCGCAACACAATCGACGACGGCTTCCAAGGGCTCGTACTCGATCTCGACCGAGGCGAGCGCATCTTCCGCCTGCTGCCGGCTCTCGGCGATGACTACCGCGACTGGCTCGCCGACATAGACGACTTCGTCGATTGCGAGAACCGGACGGTCCACTTGCTGCCGGAAGGCCTTGCTCGGTAGCGCTACCACCAGCCGTTCTTCGGACAGGAAAGGTCTTATGTCGGCGAAATGGTAGACCGCGACGACTCCGGGCATCGATTTGGCGATGTCGGCATCGAAACGCTTTATGACGGCATGACCATGGCTGCTGCGGAGAAAACCAGCGTGCAGCGTGCCCGGCAGCGGGATGTCGTCGACAAACTGGCCCGCCCCGACGAGCATTGGAGCGTCTTCGAGGCGCGAAACAGATTTGCCGATCATCACGATTTGCCGTTGAAACGTCGACCCGGGCTTGCGGCGGGATTAGAGCTTCTTCATGCCGGCCCGGGCAATGATCTCGCGATACGTTGGGAGCTCGCGCGCAACATGAGCCATGTGACTCCTCGACGACGTCGGCGCTCAAGTGCGCGGCATCTTCTGGGAGATGTCCGGCATGCTTTCCGGGCGGCGCGACTCTCACCGGATGTCGTCAGCGACGTTGCACTTTGTGCATAATTCCCTCCGATTGCCGTCGAAATCTTATGGGAACGTTTCCAAAGGCGCAACCCGGAATCGGCCGGAGCGGCTGTTCCTTCGCGGCAAACTGAATGCCATTTGCAAGACAGACCGGCTGCTTCGACGTTGGCCGCGAGAGTCACAATGGTCCTGCCAACGCTCGCCATGCCATGCCATTGAGCAGGTCGACGCGTCTCGTTCTCGCGAAATATCGGATGAGCGCCCGTTGAGAGAAGCGAACGCCGCCGCTACCGGGCGTAGGTTGACGACGGTTTCTCCGGACCTCAAGGTTCCATCCGGAAAAATCGGTGATGGAAGGGTTCACAATGGCCATGTCCGGCTTCGTCGTTCGGCAGGTGCAACATCTCAGCCGACGAACGATCGGTCCCGACTGGCGCCGTTCTCGGGTCTGGCTGGGGACGGCATTGGCGGCAGCCGCGCTCGCCTGCTCGCCCGGCGCGGCCCAGGCGCAAAACTGGCCGACCAAGCCGATCAAGTTCGTCGTCGCCTATCCGGCCGGCGGTGGCGCCGATTTCATTGCCCGGCTGTTCAGCGAGCGCATGTCCAAGCTGCTCGACCAGCCTGTCGTGGTCGAGAACCGCCCCGGCGCCGGCGGCACCCTTGGAGCCCTGTCCGTCGTCCGCGCCGACCCGGACGGCTACACCTTGCTGATCGCGGCGATCTCCGAGATTTCCATCGCGCCTGCCACCTACAAGGCGCTGCCCTACGACCCGGAGAAGGACCTCGTGCCGGTGATCCAGCTGGCGAGGTGGCCGCAGATCCTGGTCGCATCACCGAATTTCCCGCCGAACACACTGTCCGAATTCATCGCCTATGTGAAAGCCAATCCGGGAAAGGTCAGCTACTCCTCCTTCGGCAACAACACCCTCAACCACGTGAACGGCGAGCGCTTCAAGGTCGCCGCGGGCATCGACGCCCTGCATGTGCCCTACCGCGGAAGCGGGCCGTCGCTCACCGACCTCATGGGCGGGCAGATCCAGTACACCTTCGATGCGCCTTCGGTGACGCTCAACCTGATCAACGCCGGGAAGATCAAGGCGATCGCCGTGGCCGCGACCGAGCGGCTGCCCAATGCCGGCAACATTCCGACCTTCGCCGAGGCGGGCCTGCCGTTCATCGTCAGCAGCTGGATCGGCATGCTGGCACCCCCGAACACGCCGCAGGCCATCGTCGACAAGCTGAACAAGACCGCGATCGAGGTCATGAGCCAGCCGGAAACCCGTGCCGCCTTCGAGAAGAGCAGCCTGCTGCTCGGCGGCGGGAGCCCCGCCGACTTCGCCAAGATCATCCACGCGGAGATCGCCGACTACCGGGCGCTGGCGCCGAAGATCGGCATCGTCCCGCAGTGAACGGCGCGGCGGACGACGACCGCGGCGGCCCAAGTCCCTCGCGGCAGGGCGCTTCGCCCGCGCCCGATTGAACGATCATTCATTCCAGGCGGAGCGCCAGCCCGCGCTTCACGTGAACCGCATGAGCCTCTCCCTCGACAAGCTGATCAATCCGCGATCGGTCGCCATCGTCGGCGTCTCCGAACGGCCGGAAGCAATCGGCACGCGTGTCCTCAACAATCTCCGCCGCATCGGTTTCGCGGGCCCGGTCTATCCGGTGAACCCGCGCCATGCCTCGCTGCATGGGCTCACCTGTTACCCTTCGCTCTCGGCGCTGCCGGAAAAAGTGGATGCCGCCTTCCTTGCCGTTCCGTCGGCGAGTGGCCCCGACCTGGTTGAAGAGGCGGGGCGCTGCGGCATCCCTGCCCTCTTTCTGAATGCGAACGGCTATGCCGACGGCGACGAAGCGGGGACGGAGCTGCAGCGCCGCGTCGAGGAGATCGCCGCGCGCCACGGCATCATCATCTGCGGTCCCAACAATCTCGGTCTGATCAACGTGCACGATCGCGTCGCCATGTGGGCGCCGCGGCACATGAAGGTGCTTGAGCCCGGCTCGCTCGGCGTCATCTCGCAGAGCGGATCCATCGCACTAATCCTGAGCGAGGACGAGCGCGATCTCGGTTTCGCCTACCTGATCACCGCAGGCAACGAAGCCGTCGCCACCGTCGCGGACTATCTCTCCGCGATGGCGAGAGACGACCGCGTCAAGGTCATCCTCCTGTTCCTGGAGACGTTGCGCGATCCGCAGGCGTTCGCCATTGCCGCGGCAGAGGCGCGCCGCCGCGGCAAGCGCATCGTCGCGCTGAAGCTCGGCGCCAGCGCGGAAGCGCGCGCGCTGGTGCAGGCCCACACCGGGGCGCTCGCCGGCGAGGACCGGCTCTACGATGCCTTTCTCAAGGCTCTCGGTATCATCCGCGTGCGCGACCTCGACGAGATGCTGGAGACGGCGACGCTGCTGTCGATGGACAGCGACCCGCTGCCGCGCGGCAACGCGGCGATGGTGACGCTGTCCGGCGGCGAGGCCGCGCTGATCGCGGATATCGGCAGCGAATATGGATTGAAATTTCCCAAGCTGGCGGCGCAGACGTTGGCGCGCCTGCGGCCGGCCTTCCCGCCCTATTCCACCATCAACAATCCTGTGGACGCATGGGGACTGGGGTTCAACGAGGAGCGCTTCAAGATCGTCCTGCACGCCCTGCTCGACGATCCCGATATCGACCTGATCGGCTTCTCCGTGGACGCGCCGGGTCGCGGCGGCGGCGACGTGAGCTATGCCTGCGTCATGGCGCAGGCCTGCGTCGATGCCAAGACCGATAAGCGCATCGTCTTCCTGAACAATACTGCCGGCTCCGGTGTCAACGCCGATGTGCGCAAGATCACCGATGCGGGACACATCGCCTATCTGTCGGGTATGCGGCCGGCGCTCGCCGCTATCAGCCATGCGGTGAAGCTGAAGCCGCCGCCCGTGGTCGACCGCACGCAACCGCCCGTGCAACGCGCCACGGCCCCCCTGCCGACCGACGAAGCCGCCTGCTTCCGGCTGCTCAGCGACGCCGGCGTGCCCATGATCGGTGCCGAGACGATCGGCAGTCGGGATGCGGCGGTGAGTGCGGCGCAGCGCCTGGGCTATCCGGTGGTGATGAAGGGCGTGGCGGCGCATCTGCCGCACAAGAGCGATCTCGGCCTGGTGAAACTCGGCCTCAGCGACGCCGACGATGTCGGCGCCGCCTTCGACGCCCTGACCGCGACCCTGGCGAAGCATTCGCGGCCGGACGCCCCAGGCCAGATCGTGGTGCAGGCGACGGCGGAGGCCGGCGTCGAGTTGATCGT
This sequence comes from uncultured Alphaproteobacteria bacterium, assembly GCA_963725065.1. Taxonomy (GTDB): domain Bacteria; phylum Pseudomonadota; class Alphaproteobacteria; order Rhizobiales; family Xanthobacteraceae; genus VAZQ01. Next base: position 51,668 of record CAVRXD010000014.1, on the reverse strand, counting down.
GGGCATCCGCAACCAGAAGGGTTTCGGCAGCTTCGTGATCGTCGGCCCCGGCGGCGTGCTGGTGGAGCTTGCCAACCAGGCCAGCGTCCGTCTCGGCCCGGTGACTCCAGACGAGGCGTGGGCAATGCTGGACGAGACCGCCGCCGGCAAGCTGCTGCGTGGCGCGCGCGGCAAGGCTGCCTGCGACCTCGATGCGGCCGCGGCGGCGATCGCCGCATTTTCCCGTTTCGGTGCGGCCCGCGTCGAGACGCTGGCCAGCCTCGAGATCAACCCGCTGATCGTCGGACCCCGTGGCGCCAAGGGAGTCGACGTGCTGTTCGAGCCGTTCGGCGCGCCTGCCTCGGAGACACATCCATGAGCTACCAGAACCTGCTCTATGCGATGGACGACCGCGTCGCCACCATCACGCTCAACCGTCCCGACCGCCACAACGCGCTCAGCGTCGCCCTCGTCGACGAGATCGTGGCGGCGGTGGCGCAGGCCGACCGCGATCCCGAGGTGCGGATCGTCATCCTCGCCGGTGCCGGCGGCAAGGCGTTCTCCTCCGGCTATGACATCAAGGAGTTGGCTGAGAAGCCCAAGCGCACCGTCGCGGACTGGCGCGTCCGCATGCAAAAGGACATCCAGTTCACCTATTCGGTCTGGGACTGTTCCAAGCCCGTCATCGCCATGATCGACGGCTTCTGCCTCGCCGGCGCGCTCGAACTCGCGATGTGCTGCGACATGCGCTACTGCTCCGACGTCTCCACCTTCGCGGCGCTGGAGGCGCGCTTCTCCAACGGCATCGCCACCCTGATCATGCCCTGGCTGATCGGACAGCGCTCGCGCGCTCTGATCTACAGCGGCGACACGATCACCGCGGACGAGGCGTTCCGCCTTGGCCTGGTCGACAAGGTATTTCCCAAGGCTGCCCTGCAGGCGGAGGTGACCAAGATCGCGAAGCGGATGTCGCGCGTCTCGCTGGAATGTCTGCAGATGAACAAGAAGGCGCTCAACAACAGCTTCGAGACCATGGGCCTGCGGCAGGCGATCGCCTACGGCGCCGAGGTCTGCGCGCTGATGGATTCCATCGGCTCGCCAGAGGCGTCGCAATTCGACTCCATCCGCCGCGAGAAGGGCATGGCGGCCGCGCTGAAATGGCGCGCGGAGCAGTTCGCACCTTACGAATAGCGATCGGTCCCGGTCGCCTGTTCCCGTCGACAAGCCAATCTGTCAAAGACGTTACGAGAAGTTCCTTTTTAAACAATCAGGGATTGCATCGGATCGTCCTGCGTGCCATTTTACCATCGCCGCAACCGCTCGTAGCAGGGAGGGACGCTATGAAATATTGCGCGCTCGCCACGATGGGGTTTGCGTTGGCTTTCGGGGTTCCCACTGCGTCCAGTTTTTTTGTGGGAATGGTCGCTTTCTCCACGGCGGCGCAGGCCGACATCGCCTGCTGGAAACTCGGGTGCCGAGAAACCGGAAGAACGATTCGGCGAAATGGCTCGTATTACCGCGGGCTCGGTCTACCGGCCGGCTACCACCAAGCCAGGGGCACCTCGGTCACCATCGACAGGAAGCCGGTGCAGCTCCGTTGAATCCTCGAACTTCGACGTCCGTCCGCCCGACCGAGGCGCGCCGGCGAACATGCCTATTGTCTTGGAATCCCGGCACGCTCGATGACCGCCGCCCATTTGGCGATATCGTCCGTGAGCCTCTTCTTCAACGCCTCGGGCGTGCTGGCCTGGGCTTCGATGCCGAGGTCGGCGTAGCGTTCCTTCACCTCGGGCGTCGCGACGATCTCGCGCACCGTCTTGTTCAAGAGGTCGATGATTTCCGCCGGCGTCCCGACCGGAGCAAACAGTCCGTTCCACGACGTCACCTCGTATCCCGCCACACCGGCCTGGGCCGCGGTCGGCACGTCGGAGAAGAACGGGGAGCGCTCGGTGCCTGATGTAGCAACCGCGCGGATCTTGTTGTCGAGGAGCGTCGGCTTGATGGGAGCATAGAACTCGACCAGCATCTGCACGTCATTCCTGAGCAGGGCAACGATGACGTCGGGCGTGCCGCGATACGGGACGATCTGGAAGTTGAGCCCGGCCAGCGACTTGAACAATTCCGCGGCGAGGTTCTGAGTGCCGCCGACATTGATGGTGCCGACATTGAGCTTGCCCGGCTGCTCGCGTGCTGCCTTGATGAAATCCTGCAGCGTCTTGAACTCGGACTCCGCGTTGGTGGCGAAGACGAGGTCGAACGAGCCGATGGTCGAGATCGTGGCGAATGATTTCACGGGATCGAAGGGCAGCGCTTTGTAGATCGCGGCGCTGATCGAGGTGCCGTTGGTGACGAGGCCAAGCGTATAGCCGTCTGGCGGCTGGGAAAGCACGGAGCGCGCCGCCGCGATGCCGCCGGGCCCCGGCTGATTTTCCACCACGAACCGCTGCCCGAGCTTGTCGCCGAGCTTCTCTGCCGCCAGCCGCGAAGTGATATCGGCGACACCCGCGGCGCCGAAAGGCAGGATGAACCGAACCGGACGATTGGGATATCCTTGCTGGGCGCGAGCGAATGGCGGACATATGCCGGTGATTCCCGCTGACCCGGCGAGCCCCGTCGAAAACTGTCGCCGTGTGATTCCGATCTTGATCATGGCCGCTATCCCTCGCGTTCCCGCCTCGCCCAAGCGAAGCGCCCGGTAGCCGTTTTTTGTTCGGGATGAAGCACGGGTCCGCGCTACGCGCAACACCGTCAGGGATTGGAGGGCCGGGTAGCGGGCGAACGGGGACGAAACGTCACACCTTCTCCTCGATCACGCTGGCGCGCACGTCGTCCTCGATCAGCCGCCAGATGTGATCCACGTAGCGCACAAATTCAGCGGTACGCTTGATCGCCAGCGCGCGCGGACGCAGCAGTTCGATCACGACGCTCTCCAGCAGCCGACCCGGCCGGCGCGCGAACACCAGCACGCGGTCGGACAGAAACACCGCCTCGTCGATCTGATGGGTGACGAACAGGACGGTTTTGCGCCCCTCTTCCCAGATGCGCATCAGCTCGGTCTGCATGATCTCGCGGGTTTGCGCATCGAGCGAGGAGAACGGCTCGTCCATCAGCAGGATTTCCGGATCGATGGCGAGCGCACGCGCGAGGTTGACGCGCTGGCGCATGCCGCCCGACAGCTGGCGCGGATGGTAGTTCTCGAAGCCCTCGAGCCCGACGAGCTTCAGCAGTTCCATCGTGCGCTGCCGCTCGGCGGCGCCTACCTGGCCCGCGACCTCGCGGCCGATGATCGCGTTGGCGAACACGGTGCGCCAGGGCAACAGGCTGTCGTTCTGGAACACGAAGCCGCGGTCGCCGCCCGGACGGTGTACCGCGCGCCCGTCGAGCAGCACTTCGCCCGAGCTCGCCGGTTCGAGTCCGGCAACGATGCGAAGAAAGGTGGTCTTGCCGCAGCCTGAAGGGCCGACCACCGAAATGAACTCGCCGCGCTCGACGTCGAGGTTGACGTCCTGCAGCGCGTGCAGGTCGTTGAAGGTCTTTCCAAGATGGGAAATCTTCAGTTTCGGCGCCATGCGGGAGCCTCTAGTCCTTGGTCCACGGCACGAGCCGTTTTTCAATCCATCCGAAACCGGCTGTCAGCACGATCCCGGCGGCCGCGAGCACGACGACACCGGCGAACAGTTCGGGCATGTTGAAGGCGTCGGCCGACTGGGCGATCAGCCGGCCGAGCCCGGCGCGGGAGCCGAACAGTTCCGCGACCACGACGCCGATGAGACCGCGGCCGATCCCGAGCTTGAGCCCGGCCAGGATGAACGGCACGGCCGATGGCAGTGACACCTTGAAGAAGATCTGCCGCGGCGTCGCTCCGAACGACCGCAGCATCTCGATGAGCCGCTCGCTCGTGGTGCGCAGCCCGGCCTCGGTATTGATGGTGACCGGAAACAGCACCAGGAAGATCACCACCAGCACCTTCGACCAGATGCCGATCCCGAGCCAGAGAATGAACAAGGGCGCAAGCGCAATTGTCGGAGTGGCATAGAGGCCCGAAATCCACGGCTGCAACGCCCGCTTGGCGGTGGGACTTTCGGCCATGGCAAAGCCGATGATCACGCCGAGCACGCTCGCGATCACATAGCCGAGCGCGAACTCGATCGCGCTGACCGACATGTGCCGCCACAGCTCGCCGCTCCGGGCCAGCGCCACGATGGCCGTGAAGATCTGCGAGGGAGCGGCGAGAAACAGCGTGTTGGCGACGAGGAAACGGCTCACCAGTTCCCACAGCAGCAACCCGCCCAGGACCGAAAGCAGGCCTGCGAAATAGAAGCGCGGCAGTCTGCGATGTACCTGCGGCTGGGCCGCGCGCTCCACCTCGATCCCCTCCACACCGCTCACGTGATGCCGGCTCCAGCTCAATCCGTCAGTTGCGTGATGCCCGGCAGCAGGAAACGCTCGACATCGGTCGAGCCTTCGATGTCACCGAGGGCTTTAAGCGCATCGAGCAATGCGCTCATCTTGCGTCTGGAGACCTTGCCAGTGTTTTCGAAGAACTCGTGCTGGTGCAGAAAATCATAGGATTTTGCGACGTCCGCTTCCTTCAGCTTGCTGGCGTCGACCATGATCTTGATCGCCTCGGCACGGTTCTGCGGATCGGAGAACCAGGCCATGCTCTTGTTGTGGACCGACAGCACCTTGGCGAGAGTCGTCTTGTGCGACGCGGCCCAGGAGCGGCCAACCACCGCACCGGCAAACGGCAGCTCCTTCGCATAATCGATGGTCAGGCCGAGGTTGGTGAAGCCCGCCAATTCCGCATAGAAATTGAATGGCGGCAGCAGGATCGCGGCGTCGACTGCGCCTGCTTGCAGCGCCGAGAAACGCGCCGACGTCGCACCTGCGAACACCGTGTCGTAGTCGCCGGGTTTCACGCCATTGGGACCGGCCATCCGCTCGAGATAGATGCGCGTAATGTCCTTCGGACCGCCGATCGAGATGGTCTTGCCCTTGAGATCCGACCAGCTCTTGATGGCGGGCTTGGCCAGCAAGGCATACGGCGGAGCCTGCATCTCGATGCGCACGATCGCGATGGGCGAGCCTTTGTCGATGGCGCGGATCGGATCGGCCAGGCCGGTCGACAGCGCCAGGTCGATGGATCCGGCCGTGAGTTGCTGGGCCAGCGCCGCGCTCGACTGGATGAACACGAGATCGAGCTTGAGATCCTCGGCAGCGAAATATCCCTTGGTGAGGCCGATGTAGACCGGCCAATGGGTGGACGATACCGCGCCCACCACGCCGACGATGACGGTCTCTGCCTTGGCCGGCGGCGAGACGGCGATGGCCGCCCCCGCGAGGAGTGCCGCAAACGCGGTTCTCAGGGATCGGATCATGATCGGCTCCTCATCGCTTCTCGGTCTGTGCGCGATAGTGGCGGGAGATCTCGGACCCGGTCGCCTTCCACACCCGCGGATGCCCGCAGATATAGGCGAGCGCGGCCTCGAAGGCGTCGATGCGATGCGGCACGCCGGTGAGATAGGGATGCAGCGCAATCGCCATGACGCGGCCCAATTCGGCGCCCTCGCGATAGAGCACATCGAACTGCCGACAGATCATCTCCCGGAATTCGTCGGCGGTACGGTGCGCGCGTTCGAACACCGGCTTGTCGTTGATCTCGTGGCTGTAGGGCACCGAGATCAGACTCCGCCCGCCATCGAGGCTCATCGCATAGGGCTGGTCGTCGTTGGTCCAGTCGCAGACATACTCGCAACCCTCGGCGGCGAGCAGATCGAGCGTGTCCCAGGTCTCCTGCAGACCGGAGCCCAGCCAGCCGGCCGGGCGTGTGCCGCTCGCCTTGGCAATGGTCGCGAACGTGCGCTGGATGATCCCTCTTTCCTCGCCGGGCGAGGCCTCGTTCAGGCGGCGGGTGTTGCTTTCGCAATGGCCCATCCACTCCCAGCCCAGCTTTTGCCCCTCCGCAATGATCTCCGGATGATGTGCACAGAGATCGCTGTTGAGGGCGACGGTACCGCGGATGCCGTAGCGGTTGAGCACCCGCATGAGCCGAAACACGCCGACGCGGTTGCCGTAGTCACGGGCCGACCACGAAGGGATGTCGGGTACCGGCGTGCCGGGCCCGCCGGAGCCCGCCGGTACTTTCTCCATCAAGGAGAAGAATTCGATATTGGGAATGACCCAGAGCGCGACTTGGGCGTCGCCCGGCCAGTTCAGGCGCGGACGGTGGATGACGGGGGAATAGGGAAACGGGCCGTACGGTGAAGGCTTCATTACATGCCTATGTAGCGGTTCCTCCGCCGTCATCCTCAGGCGGGCGCGCAGCGCCCGTCTCGAAGGAAGAAGGGGGCATGACGCCGATCGAGCCGACTTTTTCTAGCTCGCCTTCCTGATCGCCATGCCGTCGAGATGCGCAACCACGTCGTTGACGTGCATCACATCGACGTATTTGTGGTGCATGTCGAACAGATTGATCTTGTGCGACAAGATGCTGCGGTCGAAGCAGCACTCCTCCACCAGCACCACGTGATAGCCGTGGGAATAGGCGTCGACGGCGGTCGCGCGCACGCAGCCCGACGTGCTCTCGCCGCAGATGATCAGGGTCTGCACCCCAAGCTGGGTCAGATGGGCAACGAGCGGCGTGCCGAAGAATACGCTCGCGCGCTGCTTGGTGATGACCACGTCGTGCGGCTGCGGCTTGAACTCCGGCCGGATGGCGTAATCGGACGGATCGACCGGCGGCCTGTTGCGCTTGGTCGCATTCACCGAGCCGGGACGGCTTTCCGGACGCACGTCGCCGGTCGAATAGAAAACAGGCAGGCCGGCGCCGCGCGCGGCAGCAAACAACCGCTTGGTGGGCTCGATCGCGGCATGGGCGTATTCGCCGCAGGTGTTGGGGTGGGTTTTGGCGAGTTCGGCCGGAGGCCGCGCGCCGCCGCGATAGACCACGTCATAGAGATCGACGGCGAGCAGGGCCGGACGCGGGCCTACGAAGATCTTGCGCCGGTAGCAGGAATAAACCTCCAGCACGTCGGGCGTGATGACGTCTTTCCAGCAGTGATCTTCGAAGTCGTCCGTCATTGTATCGCTCCCGGCTTGAAAGACCCGCGCGGGGCCCGTGCAATTTCCGCGCCCATTCGATCAGCCTAACGGGCCGTGGAGCCGATGTACATTTTCATCTACCGTCGCAACCGGAAGGATACAAAAGCCGTCGATATCGGCACAATATTGCGGGGAGGATTGACATGCGCACACTCACAAGACGTTTCGTCCTGCTCGCGGCGATGACCGCGCCGCTAGGGGCATACGGCGTCCACGCTCAAAGTAACCCACAAGGTAACCCGCTCGGCTGGCCCGCCGGCACCATCAAGCTGATCGTCCCCTATCCACCGGGGGGCTCGACCGACGTGATCGCGCGGCTGGTGCAGCCTTGTCTCCAGCAGCGGCTCGGAACGACCGTGATCATCGAGAATCGGGCGGGGGCGTCGGGAAGCGTAGGCACGGCGACGGTTGCAAAGTCGCCTCCGGATGGCGGCACGTGGCTCCTTGTCTTCGACAACCACGCGGCTAACCCGTTCGTGCTGCCGGACCTGCCGTATGACACCGAAAAGGATCTCGACCCCGTGCTGTTTATTGGCACGGCACCCTACGTCGTCTCGACTCAGGCGCAGAAGCCATTCAAGTCGCTCGCCGACGTGATCGCTGCGGCCAAGGCCAAACCGGGCGCGGTCAGCTACGCCTCGGTCGGCAGCGGCAGCGTCGGCCACCTCGCCATGGCGCTGTTGTCGAAGCAGGCGGGCGTGCAGCTCGTCCACGTGCCGTATCGCGGCGGCGGGCCGGCCATGAACGACGCGGTGGCCGGCCACGTCGACCTTCTCGTCGGCAGCACGGCGCTTTCCATTCCGCAAATTCAGGTCGGCACCATCCGGGGCGTGGTGCAAACCGGCACGGCGCGTACGCAGACGCTCGGCGCAGTGCCGACGGTGGCCGAGAGCGGCTTTCCCGGGTTCGAGGCCTATGCCTGGTGGGGCGTGTTCGCGCCGGCAGGCACGCCCAAGGCCATCGCCGGCCGCTTCGGCGCCGAGCTCACGGCCTGCGTGCGCGAGGAGCGCGTTGCCAGGCAGCTCACCGACACCCAGCAGGTCTCGCTGGTGCTGGGCGGCCCCGAAGAGCTGCGCAAGTTCGTCGGCGAGCAGATGCGGGTGTGGGGAGCGGTCGCACGCGAGCAGGGCATTAAGGCCGACTGACAACAGGTTGCCGTTGCCGCCACCTCAATCGTGCCGATGGGGTTCGTCGTCGGACTCGATCCGATCGGGGCGTTCGTGCGCGGCCATCCACGCGGCAAGCGCGGGCAGTGCTTCATCCGCCGCGTTCAATTGCCGCAAGACGACGCGAATGTTGGTGCGCGCGAAACGATTGTCGATGACAGGGACGGTGGACGGATCCCCTCCCGCTGCAACAGCCGCAACGACGCGTTGCTTGAGCGAAACCAACTCGGGATCTCCGAACCGCCGCAGCATCTCCTGAAACGCCTCGTGGCGGCCCCAGTCGAATGCTCGCGCGTGCCCAGACCCGTCTGTCACGGGATGAGGCGGATACAGGTGGGCGCACGGAATCCACCCGACGGGAACAGGCTCCGTCGCCGAATGGGTGCGCCGATGTTGCAGCAGCTTGGGAAGCACGTGTGTGTGGGGCCCTTCCGGACTTTGGCCGGTGGGAGGCGGGATCGGCTGAAAGACCTCGATCCGTCCGAGCCGGCTCGCAAATACCCGGTGCGGGCTGCTGGCGAGAATGACGCTCATCGCCGGATTGCCAGGCTCGAACAAAGGCCGGCCAGCGTGCGACAACAGCTCCGCGGTGACCTTCGGATCGGCCACCCGGATACACACGTCCACCTGCAGAGCACCAAGACCGAGATCGAACAGCGTGGCCTGGCGATCCTCTTCCCGCAACGCCTGTATGTCCGGACCAAGCGCGGTCAGCACTGTTCGTCCGTTCATGGCGCAGCCAGCCTGGGGCAGGCACAACGAAACACGATGGCTCCAGCTCTCGCGCGTCGTGGACTCGGACGCGAACAATCGCATGTGCTCGCGCGGCTCGATCCGGATGCCTCCGCGCGCGGTCACCGCCGCGACACGCGCATCACCGCTCGAGAGGGCGACGGGTTCATGCGCGTCGCGCATGAACTCGGCGATCGCCCCGAACGTCCCCAAGCTCCAGTTCGCCTCGTGGTCGGCCATCTGCACGGCAAGAAACTCGCACATGTTCGCGAGGGCGTTCACGGCACGTCTCCCTCGGATTGCGCTGATGGCTTCCACGGCAACAGGAACGGCACACCGTCACGCTCGCCGCGAACCACCTCCACGCCATAGGCCTCTGCGACATGGGCATCGGTCAGGACTTGCGCCGGCGCGCCTTCCACCAGGATGCCTCCGCGCGCAAGCAGGATGAGACGGTCACAAAAGCGCGTCGCCAGCGCCAGATCATGCAACACGACGATGACCCCCCGTCCCTCGCTCGCGATCATTCGCAGCAATTCCATCACCTGCAGCTGATGCAGCGGATCGAGCGCGGCGATGGGCTCGTCCGCCAGCAGGACCCGGGCGTCGACGGCCAGGGCGCGCGCGAGCAGCACACGCAAGCGTTCGCCGCCCGAGATCTGTCCCATCGTCCGGGTGCGAAGATAAGCGACGTCGGCTGCGGTCATCGCCCGCTCGATCGCATGCCGGTCCGCCGCATCGTGGCCCTGGAACGGGCGCCGGTGCGGCAGCCGGCCCAGCGCGACCAAGGTCTCGACCCGCATCGGCCAATGGACGGCGCCCCCCTGGGCGAGGTAGGCGATCTGGCGCGAGAGCTCGCGCGTCCCAATCTCGGCGGCGGTTCGTCCGGCGTAATGCACCCTGCCCGCTTCGGGCGCGCGGAGATTGGCGAGCACCCGCAACAGTGTTGTCTTGCCCGAACCATTGGGCCCGATCAGGCCGACCATCTCGCCGCCCCGCATTGCCAGATCGACGCCTTCCAACAACGATACCGGCCCAAAGCGTATGGCAATGCCCTGCGCCTCGATCTCCATCACGCCTCCTCCTCGCGCAACCGGTAGATCAGGCCGAACAGGAACGGCGCTCCGATGATCGCGGTCACCACCCCGAGCTTGAGCTCCGGCCGGATCGGCAGGAGGCGAACGCTGATGTCGGCGGCAAGGGTCAGAGCCGCTCCGCCAAGCCCGCTCACCAGCAGAAGGCGTCCCGGCCGGTGGGCCACCAGGGGTCTGAGCAGGTGCGGCACGACCAGACCGACGAACGCGATCGCGCCAGTCACCGCAACGGCGCTGCCGACGGCGAGCGCGGTCCCGGCGATGAGCTGCAGCCTCAGACGACCGAGGTCGAAGCCCAGGCTCTTTGCCGTATCCTCGCCGAGCGTGAGCCCGTCGAGCGCCGGACCCGATACCAGCAGCAGCCCCCATCCGATGATCATCAAAGGCAGGATCAGCCACACATAGGGCAAGCTACGGTCGGCCAGCGATCCCAACAGCCAGAATACGATCTCCGTTACCGCGTACGGATTGGGCGAGAGATTGAGCGCGAGCGACGTGAGCGCTCCCGCAAAGCTATTGATGGCCACACCCGCGAGGATCAGCGTCATCGTTCCGGCGCCGCGACCCGAGAGCCCGTAGAGCAGGAAGGTTGCCGCCGCGGCTCCGGCGATGCCGCCGAGCGGGAGCGCAAGCGACAGCGCGCCGGCCAAGCCGAAATAGAACACCGTGACGGCGCCGAATGCCGCCGCGCCGGACACACCGATGATGCCCGGCTCGGCGAGCGGATTACGCAACAGCCCCTGCATGGCGGCGCCGCTGATGCCGAGACTGAGGCCGACGAAACAGCCGAGCAGCGCGCGCGGCAGCCGCAGTTCGGTGAGCACCAGCGTGGCGAGCGTTTTTTCGCCCTTGAAGACATCCCGGAACGCCTGCACCAGATCGAGCGGTGCGTAGCCGATCGCAAGCGATGCCCCCATCAGGATGACAACGAGGATCGCGAGGCCGGCCACCAGAACGCCGTATGGCGGCACGCGGGCGTGCCGCACCGGATCGACGGCCGAAGCGCGCATCATTTTGGCTGCGCCTCGGCGCGAACCTCAGTCGCGATCTGCATCAGTCGCTCGATCGCCTCGACCACGGCAGGGCCGCCGCAGTTCCATAGCCGCCCCGGCATCACCACGACCCGGGTGCGGTCCGAGAGCGCGGCGAGCACGGGGTGGCGCAGGATTTCCGTCGCGAGTGCGGGCGGTCCGTCGCGGCTTGCACTGACGATCAGAACGTCGACCGCGTTCGCGGCCACTGCTTCCAAAGGGATCTGTCCATAGCTGTCGATGCCGAGCTCCGCGGCTACGTTTGTGAGTCCGGCCCGGGTCATGATCTCGTCGACCAGCGTTCCCTTCCCGACGGTCGCGCCGTTTGGATTGAGCACCACGGCGCGCGGTCGGTCCGACGACGGCGGGTGCGGCAGCGCCGCGAGGCGCCGATCCATGTCGGCCACGACGCTTTCACCTCTCTCCCGTTCGCCGATCAGCCCGGCGATTTCACGGATCTGCGCACGGACGTCGTCAAGGCTCTTGGGAACACCAATCTCCAATACCGGAATGCCGACACGCTTCAACATCGCGACCGCCGTCCGTGCGGTGTAGATGCCCGCGATGATCAAATCCGGATTCAAGGGGATGATCTCTTCCGCGAGCCCGTGATTGACGGGGATGCGGGCACCCAGCTCCGCTACGTTCGAGTTCTTCGGATCGCGGGACAGCCAGGTAACCGACGCAATGTTCTGCGGCTCCGCGAGCCGCAGAACGAGCTCGTCCACGCACATGTTGAGCGAGACGATGCGCCGGGGCTTTCCCGGCGCGTCGGTCGCACCCAGGTGCGCGATCGCGAACAGCAACGCGACCGCATTCAGGATGAGACGACGACAGCGCACCGTTGCAAACATCCTCTTGTCAGGCCGCGATCCGCGATCGTCTTGTGCCGCTATCGATTGGCAACCCGGATCCCTCCGAAGATACCAAGACCCGGGCGGTCGAAGCCGGTCGGGTTCTGATAACGCTCGTTGAGCAGGTTGTCGATGCGACCGAACACGGTCGTGTATTGGTTGACGGTGTAGTTGGCCGCTAGATTGAGGACGGCATAGCCGGGTGCGGTCAGGCGCTGGATCGAGAAATCGCGATTGCCGTCGATCCAGGTGCTGACGCGGAGCCAAGTCGCCGAGAGAAGAAGCTGATCGGTGGGATTCCACTCGGCGGCCAAGGTGTATTTGTGTCGCGGGCGCCGGAGCAATTCGAGCTCCGTGATCGCGTCAATCGCCTTGGTATAGGTGTAGTCCGTGCGCAGCCGCAGGCGGTCGGTGACGGCGGCCGATGCGAAGGCCTCGTAGCCCGACGTGATCGCCTCGCCGACATTGATGTACGAGGTGCCGGTTGCATTGGTGTTGATGAGATTGGTGATATTGTTGTGGTAGCGGGTCACGCCGAAGCGAAAGCGGTCGTTGGCAAGCGGCTGCTCGAATCCGAAATCGTAGCCGACGCTCTGTTCCGGCAACAGATTAGGATTGCCGAAAAAATTGAAGGCCGGCCGAAAATCGACGTATAACTGGCTCAGGGTCGGTGTCTTGAAACCGGTACCCAAGCTCGCCTTCAGCTTCGACTCGGTCACCGGAACTATGAAGGCCGGCGCGAGGCGGTAAGTCGTGCGATTGCCGAAGGCGTCGTTCTCGTCGTAGCGGACGTTGCTGACCAGGAACAGACGCTGGGCGAGCTTGCGTCTGCAACTCTGCGAAAGCCGAAGTCGTCCCATTCGACGCCATCAGCGTCCCGGTATCGAGCCGCTCAGTCTCCTGCTGCAGGCCTGTAATTAAGAACTGACCGGGCAATGGCTCGAACACCGAGTGCCAGTCATATCGGGTGCGGTCGCCCTTGTTGATGCCTGGCGCCGCCGGGTCGGGAGCCTTGTTCCAGTTAAATGTGTCGGTGTAGTTGACGCCGAAATAATTCACCAGGCGGCCGTCCAGCGCCGTCAATACCGCTTCCCCGCGTTGGTAAAACTGGTGCGCAGCCTGGATGCTCTGGACTGCATTTGGCACCGAAGGGAAGACCGAGAAATCGTCGCCGGTGAAATGCAGTGTGGCATCGGTGAATCGTCCCACCCAATTGAGCGCGAGGTTGTCAGATACGTTGTGGCCGAGCTTGGTCGAGTAGGTCCAATTTTCGTATGAGTTGTTTATCCGCGGACGGCCCGGTGGCAGCAGCTCGAGCGGCGTCACCGGTGTACTGGCGGTGCGAAAATGTGCTGCCGTGAACGCATAATTGCCGCGCTGGTCGCCGCCACTGAGGCTGGCAATCTGGTTAAAGGTGCCAAACGAGCCGCCCTCGACCACGGCCGTCGCCTTCGGCGGCCCGTCACCCTTCTTGGTGATGATTGAGATCACGCCGCCGATCGCATCCGCGCCATAGAGGCCGCTCTGCGGGCCGCGCAGCACCTCGATGCGGGCGATGTCGGCGGTCAGCAACTGGCCGAAATCGAACGAGCGATTGGGGTTGCTGGGATCGCTGACGTCAATGCCATCGATGAGCACCTTGACCTGGTTTGCGTTGGTGCCGCGCATGAAGACCGAGGTCTGGCCGCCGGGCCCGCCGGTCTGCACGATGTTGAGGCCGGGTACGTTGGCGAGGGCATCCGGCACCGTACGACGCTGCTCGCGCTCGATATCCGCGGCGGTGATGACCGTCACCGAGCTTGCGATGTCACGGGCTGGAGTCGCTACCGCGGTCGGACTGTACACGACCTGTGCATTGGCCTCAGGTGCGGCCTCGGCGGGCGGCAACTGCGTGCGCGGGGGCGCGCTCGACGATCGCGGCGCGGGCGCCGGGGCGCGCGGCCGCACGACCGGGCGCGCTACGACAACTTCCGGCAGGCTTAAGTCTGGGGACGCGCTCTGCTGCGAGAGAGCGGGCGAGGAACAGAGAGGCCCCAAAGAAACGAGTACGGTCGATGTGAGGAGAAAAGGGTGGAGTCTTGCGGCACGATGTGCCGCGACGGCGATGGAAAACATACGAGACCTCGGGCGCGACGTTTGTGGCACGTCACCTGCGAACGAAGTCTCACCAGACGTACCACCGTACGAGCTGGCTCGGCTCTGTCAGGACACCCCGGCCGACATGCTCGCGTGTGACCACGGCTGACGGCAGGTCTCCTGGCTCGCGGGTCACTACCTTCCGCCGCCTTCCCGGGACCCGAGAGCCCAGTGGCACGATGACGGAAGATTCGCCGCTTACAGTTGCGGGGGCAGCCGCGGCATTAGCGATCTCTCGCCTCACCGCGTTCCCTATTGATCCCCGAAGGGAACCGTCGACGTTCACGGTAGGGAAGTCGGAAGGAGCGTGTCAACGCCGGTGACTGCCGCGGGCGTGGCGAAAGGCAGAATGTGTGCTCTTGTAGTCGGCGGGACACACCCGGAGCGCCAGCGTGTCGGCCCCCCACGCGGTCTGCGAGGACCTGCGCTCGTCTGCGGCGCTTCGGCCTGCGCCGCCGACCGGCGCGGCGCCGACACGCGTCAGCCCTTCGCTTCCGGATCAGTCTCGGCCATGAGCCAGTCGAGATAGCCCTTATCGATGCTCTCGATCGGAATGACCAGAATCGCGGGCGTGGTGTAGGAATGCATCTCCTTCACGGCGGTACCAACATGCTCGGCGAGGGAGCCGCGGGTCTTGATGATCATCACCACTTCCTCGCCACGTTCGACGGCGCCCTGCCACCAATAGTGCGAAACCATGCCGGGAAGAATGTTCACGCAGGCGCACAAGCGTCGTTCGACCAGGACGCGCCCGGCCCGCTCCGCCTCGACAATCGAGGGAAACGTCGTATAGACCAGGACTGCGCGCTCCATATTCACCCACCTTGCCGGGCGCGGGCGCCACTGGCCGGCTGATCGTGTGTCGAAATTCACCCATGAGCCCCGCGAACGCGAGCTTCGAGCGTATAGCCTTCGTCGCCAGCCCAATCGGTGAGGCGCATGAGGCGCTCCAACGGCTGTCCGCCCGCTACGACAACGTCTCCGCCGAGGACGCCGATGTCATCGTGGCGCTAGGCGGCGACGGGCTCATGCTGCAAACCCTGCACCGGTTCATGAAAACGGGCAAGCCGATCTACGGGATGCACCGCGGCACCGTCGGCTTCCTCATGAACGAGTATTCCCCGGACGATCTGCCGAAACGGCTGTCAAAGTCCCACGTCACGGTGATCCATCCGCTACTGATGTGCGCGCATGATGAGGACGGCGGCCGGGTGGAGTTTCACGCCTTCAACGAGGTCTCGCTGTTTCGGCAGACCTATCAGGCGGCACGACTGCGCGTCCTGATCGACGGCGAGGAGCGGCTGCCTGAACTGGTCGCGGACGGCGTGCTGCTGGCAACGCCCGCCGGATCGACCGCGTATAATCTGTCGGCTCAGGGGCCAATCCTGCCGATCAACGCCCCGCTGATGGCGCTGACCCCGATCAGCCCATTCCGGCCGCGGCGTTGGCGCGGTGCGCTCCTGCCCGACACCGCGCGGGTCCGCGTGGAGGTGCTGGAGCCAGAGAAGCGCCCGGTCGCCGCCGTCGCCGACCATGATGAGGTCCGGGCGGTCCGCACGGTCGATATCCAGATGGATCACAGCATCTCGATGCAGATGCTGTTCGATCCCGGCCACAGTCTGGACGAACGTATCCTGCGCGAGCAATTCGGGTATTGAGCGCTTATCGGCAAATAAACCGCTGCAGGGTCATTCCCGTCCGCCGGTTTGACCATCGTGCACGAATTCAGGCGACGTTGCCGCACCCGCCTATTTCTTGTCGGCTGCGTGGTCGGGAGCAGGAACGTCGCCGACGCGCATGGAATCCAGCGCGCGGTCAGTGAAATATGGGATGAAGCCGTAACGCTCGAGCCGTCTCCTGGCCCGCTCGATCTCCTGCGGCGCGTCGAGATATTCCACGACGAA
This sequence comes from uncultured Alphaproteobacteria bacterium, assembly GCA_963725065.1. GTDB lineage: Bacteria > Pseudomonadota > Alphaproteobacteria > Rhizobiales > Xanthobacteraceae > VAZQ01. Next base: position 35,671 of record CAVRXD010000014.1, on the reverse strand, counting down.
GACAGGCTTGTGGTCGGCGGTCAGCAGCTTCAAGCGAACGACATCGGACACAATCGATTTGGGATCGTTCGGCTGTTGGCTGACGTCATCGCCGAACAACAGATCCTCCTTGCCGATTCCGTCGATGACCGCGCGATAGGACGCGTCGGCGAGCAGCGCCTCGGCGTTCTGGGGCACGACAAGAAACCCGGGTTTGAGCACGCGAGCACGCTCGGCAATTGCCTTCACGAACGCGATCATCAGCGCCCGGGCATTGCGCTTCTCCTTGACCATGTCGACGTATTCATCGACCCCGTCGAGATAGACGCCGTCAAACCCCGCTTTGACGATGCGCTCGAGATAACTGTTCTCGCCGCCGAGGATGATTTTCTGCCAGCCTTCGTGCCAATAGCGCACACCGTAGTTCCCACGCCACTCCGGATTTTCGCTTCCGAGCCAGCGCGGGGAGAGCACACCAAAGACCCAACCCCAGTACCATTTCCAATAGTAGCGATATGTCTGCGCCACCCCGATCGAGAGATAGGCGAGCACGATGCGTCGCTCGCCGTCGGGCTTGACCCTGATCTTGTCGACCTCTTCCGGCGTCAATGCGCGCGCGGGCTTACCATCGCGCGAATAGTCGATCACCAGCATATCGTAGGAAGAGGCGGCAAGCGTGTCAGGATCGAATTTGTGCAGCTGGTAACCCCAGCTCTTCGCCGCCGCCAGCAAGCGCGCCGGAGTTTGCTCCCCCTCGGCCGAGGTCTGCGCGACCGCCGGATGCGGGCTCGAGGTGGCCCAGGCCAGCAGGATCAGTGCGAACAGTACGGCAGGACGTCTGGTCGGGGACGGGTCGGTCGAGAACATTGGCCGTCAGATTCCACAGATGCCTGCGGATGTCGAGCTTTGACGGCGGCCTGCGTGAATTCGAGGAACCTAATCGGCTGACGCGCAGGAAACGCGACGCCAGATACGACAAGCGCAACGGTACAGTGATGGCGACTGCGGATCGCGGCGCGCGCAAGCGCGGACGAGTGCGGAAAAGGCGGCGCCCGGCTCATGACCGGACGCCGCGCAACGTGCGGACCCGAAGCTAGCGGCTGCTCACTTCCGTCCCCAGGGCAGCGCCGATCTCCGCCTGCTTGGCGGTCGTACCATGACCACCCGCGATCGTGGAGTTGGTAATGCCGTTCTTCTTGAGCGCTTCGCCGACGGCGAGCGTGCCGGGATTGCGCTCGATCGGCCCGCGCGGCGACAGGATGTCCGTGACATACACGATATTGGGCTTGACCAAGTGTCCGATGATCATGCCATCGACGTGCGGATTGGTGATGTTGTAGAGGCGAATCTCCTCGCTGTCGTCCTTGAGCGACAGTTGGTCCTTCACCTCCTGCACCTTGACGGCGGCCCGGCGTTTTTTTGCGAGCTCGTCCGGCGCCACGGTGTGCGGCATGCGGGCGACCTTCTCAAAATAGGCTTTGTCCGGGCTCGGCACGATCACGGTGGCCCCTTCTGCCATGAAGGTGCGGGTGCCGCCGGTGTGGTCCATGTGATGATGGGTGAGCACCAGGTATCGGATCGGCTTGCCCGGATACTTCTTCTTCGCCTCATCGATGACCCAGCGCGATTGCAGCTCACCATAAGGCGCATCGAACACGACCAGATGGTCCTTCATCGCGACGATCAAGTTGTTGGCCGCACCGCCTTGCACGTGCTGCACGTTGGGCGCGAGCTCGACCAGCTTGAGGCTTCCACCGGGCGGAACGATGATGCCGTCGCTGTCCAGAAACCGACCGAGCGCAAGCCGACGGAGCACCCATTGATACGGCACATTCCCGGTCGCCGGCGCCTTTGCCGCGGATTTGACAGGCTCGGGCACCGCGAACGTGTCCGCCGCGATGGTCGGATTTGCCGTCACCTCCTTGTAGGTGACCTTACCGACCTCTGCCCCGTTGAGCTGATAGGAGAGCGTGTGGGCAACCTTGACGCCGCCGACCGCTTTCCAATCGCTCGGAACGAGATCATAGATCGAATTGCCCGCGATATTGTCGTCATCGCGCGTGCGAATGGCGGCCGGAAGCTTGCTTTGCGGGTCGAACAGAACGGTGAAGTTCGTCCCCCCATCGACAAAGCCGACGGCGCGCAGGGTCTTGCTGCCGAGCTTCTGGTTTCCGGCTGCCCGCAATCCGCTCTTGGCGTCCAGCGCCTTGAGCAGCAACGTGGGCGAGGCGCGCTCGAGTTCGCGCAGCGTCGCGGCGACGCGGATGCCCGACATCGGTTTGCTGGCGCCCTTGTCGTCGATCACGTAACCGAGCGTGGGGGTCACCACGTCGGTATATTTGATCTTTTCAACCGCTGGATATTTCATGTCGCGATCCCATTGGGTGCGCGCCATGCCGTTGGCGAGGTCCCAGGTGATCGTAAGCGTCGTATTGCCCAGCATGCGCGGCTCGCCATCGGCGGTTTTGGATTGGCCGGGCTCCCAGTGCATGGCGTCGGCCTTGATCGCAAGCCCCTTCAATCCACGCAATGCGTCGAGGCCACCCTCCGCGGCGATCGCCTGATTGACGAGCTCGCGAGGCGATTGAGCCTGCGCAGGCGCGGACTGACCTACGGCCAGCAGCAGCAGCGCAGCAGAAATCGAGAGCGCGTATTTCATTACCGATCCTCCAACACGTTTCCCGTGGTCGCCTCAGATATTGTCGTTGTTGGCATTTCAAATGCGGGCGCCACGCGAGGGATGATATCGCAACCCTGACCATGGCGGAAAGGCGGTAGTCGGCTGGACCGGACACCGCCATCGGCCTAGGCTTTCGTTTCCACTTTGAGGAGGAAAATATGAAAAACACAGGTGTCGCGTCGGTTGTTCTTGCAACCGCCCTGCTCACGCTGACGGTACCGGCGGCGGCCGGGTTCTTGAGCGAGATATTCGGCAATTGACCGTCGCCCGGCGCGGGCGTCATGGTGCGGCAGCCTTCAGCGCCGCACGGTTATGGGAGAAACCCGATGGCTCAGGACACCGAACTGCGTCGCCACAAGCGTGGCGGCATCTATTTCGACGACTTCCCGGTCGGCCATCTTTACGAGCATCCGCTCACGCGGACGGTGACGCAGATGGACAACATGTTGTTCTCGAACATGACGCTCAACCCGCAGCCGCTGCACATCGATCGCCATTTCTGCGAGCAGGAAACCGAATGGGGTCAGCCGCTGATGAACTCCCTGTTCACGCTCGGGCTGATGATCGGCATCATGGTCAACGACCTCACCGTCGGCACCACCATCGCCAACCTAGGCATGACCGAGGTGAAGTTCCCGCATCCCCTGTTCGAAAACGACACCGTCCACTGCACGACCGAGGTCATGAGCAAGCGCGAATCCACATCCCGGCCGGGCGCCGGCATCGTCGAGTTCCACCACCGCGCCTACAACCAGGACAACAAGCTGGTGGCGGAGTGTCGCCGCCAGGTTTTCATGCGCATGCGGCCGCGCTGATGCGTTCATTGCTTTTCGTGCCTGCCAACGGCGGCAGCAAGCTCGACAAGGCCATGGCGAGCGGCGCCGACGCGGTCATTGTGGATCTGGAGGATTCGATCTCGCCCGCGGGCAAAGCCGAGGCTCGAAAGAGCGCCGCGGCTTTCGTCGCCGACGCTGTAAAAGCCGCCACGCGCCCTCGCCTGCTGGTCCGCGTCAACGGCTTTGAGACCGGCCTTACCGATGCCGACCTCGACGCCATCGTGCCCGCTCGCCCCGATGCCATCATGCTGCCGAAAGCCGAAGGCGGCGCGGGCGTCATTCACGCCGATGCGAAGCTGGGAGTGCGCGAAGCGATCAGCGGCCTGGCCGATGGTCACATCAAGATTGTCGCCATCGCCACGGAGACCGCGACGGCGCTGTTTCTCGCCGGCACTTATCGTGGGGCGAGCGCGCGGCTCGAAGGGCTGACCTGGGGCGCCGAAGACCTGTCCGCCGAACTGGGTGCGGAAGCGAACCGCGACCCCGAGGGCCGCTTCCTCGACCCTTATCGGCTGGCGCGCGCGCTTTGTCTTGCGGGCGCCGCCGCGGCGCAAGTGCAGGCGATCGATACCGTCACAGTCGACTTTCGAAACGTCGCGGCGCTGCGCCGCGAAACCGAGGAAGCGCGCCGCGACGGCTTCACCGGCAAGATGGCGATCCATCCGGCACAGGTCCCCGTCATCAACGAAGTGTTCACGCCAACTCCGGCGGCCCTCGCCAAGGCGCGCGCCGTCGTGGCCGCCTTCGATGGCAATCCAGGCCAGGGTACCGTCGGCATCGACGGGGTGATGTACGATCGCCCGCACCTCGAACGCGCGCGGCGACTGCTGGCACGCGCAGCCGCAGCGGGATCGGGCTGATGCCGCTGTCGTGCCCTGGCCTGCGCTACTTCTTCCCGTAGACGGCGTCCGGATCGAACGTCTTCTCGCCGTCACGAAATTCGAGCCGCACCGCACCGCTCTCGCCCAGCGGCACCGCGCGATAGAAGCACGAGCGCCGGCCGGTATGGCAGGCGCCGGCGCCCTCCTGCTCGACCCTGATCCACACCGCGTCCTGATCGCAGTCGATGCGCATCTCGACGACGCGCTGCACATGGCCGGAGGATTCACCCTTGCGCCAGAGGGCGCGACGGGAGCGGCTGAAATACCAAGCCTCGCCGGTCGCGATGGTCCGCTGCAAGGCCTGCGCGTTCATGTGGGCAACCATCAGCACGTCGCCCGAGCGCGCGTCGGTGGCAACGCAGGTGACCAGCCCGTCGGCATCGAATTTGGGCGCCAAGACCGCGCCTTCCTCGACTTGATCGCTCGAACCGCGGACGGCGAATGGGGATGTGTTATCCGGCACGCTCGGCCCACTTCTCGGTGTCATCGGCCGCGCGAACGCGCGACCGTCATCACCGTAGTTGGTATGCGACGCGGCGCACTATATCGCACTTCGTGTTGCGGCGCCGCCCGCGACTGATCGGGGCGAGGCACGCCACTTCTGCGATCGGCCAATTTCGCCGCTACAGGAGCAGCCGGTGCTCAGCGGTCGAGCCCGCGCACCATGGTGATAAAGCGCACCTGGTCGTCGGGGTTGTCGCGGAAGCTCCCGGTGAACTGGGTGGTGATGGTCGACGAGCCCGGCTTCTCCACGCCGCGAACCGACATGCACATGTGTTCGGCCTCGAGCATCACCGCGACGCCGCGCGGATTCAAAATTTCCTCGATGGCGGTCGCGATCTGCGAGGTCATGTGCTCCTGGGTCTGCAGCCGGCGCGCATAGACGTCGACCAGGCGGGCGAGCTTGGACAGCCCCACCACCCGGTCCACGGGCTTGTAGGCGATATGCGCCTTGCCCATGAACGGCATCATGTGGTGCTCGCAATGGGAGTTGAAGGCGATGTCGCGCACCAGCACGAAGTCGTCGTACTTGCCGATCTCGCCGAAAGTCCGCTCGAGTACGTCGGCCGGACATTCGCGATAGCCGCTGTAGAGTTCTTCGTAGGCATCGATCACGCGCTTTGGCGTGTCGAGGAGACCTTCGCGGTGAGGATTGTCGCCGGCATAGGCGATGAGTGTGCGCACCGCCGCCAGCGCTTCCTCGCGCGACGGCTTGGGCACGACCGGCTCGGGCGCCGCGCGCACGTGTTCGGACAGGGCGGGCTTCTCGGCCGGAGAAGATTTGGGCCAAGGCTTGACGACAGCATCCATCGCGGTCTCTCCGTTCGACCGGCCTTCGAGGCCGGGGGTGTCACCGGGGCGGCCGCATCAGCCATACGCGCCTGGAGAGATTCGACCCATGCGCAACAGCCGGACGCCGCATTCCCATTTTACATGGCTTCCGCATCCGCTTCGCTTCGATGCGAAGCTCCCGCCGGATCGAAGGGCTCCTTCTCGCGCCGGCGAAACGCACCATATATATTCCTTCACCGGGCCGGCGCAATCGGGTTGCCGGCCAGCAAGCACTGCCGAACACCATGTTGAACGAGGTCTACAACAGCCGCATCCTTGAGCTTGCCGGCAACATTCCCCGGTTGGGAAGGCTGAGCGACGCCGATGCGACGGCAACCGCTCATTCCAAGCTCTGCGGCTCGACCGTGACCGTCGACCTCAAGATGGAGGGCGATACCGTCACCGACTTCTCCCATGACGTAAAGGCCTGCGCGCTCGGTCAGGCATCCTCGTCGATCATGGCGCGCAACGTGATCGGCGCCAAAGCGGACGAGTTGCGCAGCCTGCGCGAGACAGTGCGACGGATGCTGAAGGAGAACGGCGCGCCGCCCAGCGGCAAGTGGGCCGACATCGCGGTGCTCGAACCGGTGCGCGACTACAAGGCGCGCCATGCGTCCACCCTGCTGACCTTCGATGCGGTGACCGCTGCGATCGATCAGATCGAAGCCAAGCGGCGGGCGGCATTGGCAGCTGAATAAGAGCGTTCGCCCATGGCCAACCGGCGCGTTCCCCGCTGGCCACCGGGCTGCCATGCGCTGCTTGCACGCGCCGCTGCCCACGGAATCGGGCTTCTCGCCATGACCTGGGCTGCCGCCGCCGCGCCGGCAGTGGATTGCGCGGCCGATGCTGCGGCCCTTATCCGGGAAGAATCCGAGTTGCCGCGGCTCGAAGTGGCGTCGCCGGCGGACCGGCCGCCTTATTGCATCACGCTCGAGACCATCATGGCGTTCGCAGGCCGCGTGAAGGCTCACGCGGCGCGCTGCCCGAAGCCGGATCACGCCCCGGCCGTCGCCGAATGGGACAAGACGCGGGCGGAGTACTCAAAATTGTTCAGTCAGCACCGGTGCAAGCGAACGCGCTAGCGTCGCTGTTGCCGACCATCAGGCAACATCACCGGTTTCGCTGAAGCGACCGCGATCAGTCGCGCGGGCCGCCGGGATGCCCCACGGTCGCCAGCGACGTCGTCGACTTTGCCGGCGAAGCTCCGGGAAGGTCTCGGTCGAACAGCGCATCGATGGTATTGAGCTTCATGCGCTGAAGCTCATCCGGGGAGAGCCGATAGAGCGGCTCCCACGGCGGAATCCGCAGGGCGGTTTCGAGCAGATCGCCGCTGCCACCCATTTCGATGGTGTACTGCGCGAGACGTCCGATGTCGCGCTGGACCACGTTGAGCTCCTCGGCGGAATAATTGGACTCCAGCGCCTGCTTGCGCTTCTTGCCGAGCCAAATCTGATGAACCAGCACATGCGCCTCCGGCGGCACGTATCGGCTTGCGCCGGCCAGCAGCAGGAACGCGCACATGGATTCGCAATTGCCGTTGGGGGATAGCAGGGCGCGGCGCTGCCCGTCGCCGGTCAAAGGCAGGGTCGCCGTCTTGCCGATGGTGGTGATCATCCCAAGATTACGAATGGAGCGGCCGAGCGCCAGGGTACCGAGCACAGAGCCGCCGTCGGAATCGAGCACCAGAACCGCCCCGCGGACGCTGGGATCCTTGGCAAAGGCCTCGAACTCGCGCGGCGTGTCGGCCGTGATGTATCCGACTGCGGAGATCCAGATGCGGCAGTTCGCTCCGCAGGACTCGGCCGGCCCCTCGCGCCTCCACTCGAAACGCATGGGCGCGCTGCCACTGTCGTCAGCGGGTGTCGGGGGAGCTGAGAATGCCTGGGTAACGCCACATGCGAGCGCGAACGCGCTCCAGAACAGTCGGAGCATGCTGACCCTCATCGATGACGCTTCGCCTGACGCTTCTTGGTCGACGTCGGTCCGTTGCGTCCTGTGCCCACAGTACTTGCCTGCCCGTTTTAGAGGCGGGCGAGATTCGGGTCTAGCCCGAAATCGCGGCGGGAACCGCCTAAATTTGCCGCAGCGCCGATGACCTGGAGCATTGCCACAATTAGGTGATGCAAGCCGGAGGTGGTTGCGGGATGGAATTTCCATGAACCAGCGAAGTCCCCACCAAGTGGTTCTGGCCCACATCGCCCGCGGTCCGGCTTTCCTCGCGCGTGGACTGATCCAGCTCTATCGCCACACCCTCTCCGCGCTGATCGGGCTCGAGTGCCGGCATCTGCCGACATGCTCCAGCTATGCCCACGAGGCGATCGGACGCTTCGGCCTGTGGGCCGGTGGGTGGATGACGCTGGCGCGGCTCTGCCGCTGCCATCCGTTCGGGACCTCGGGCCTCGATTTCGTGCCGGCGTCATTTCCGGACCATTCGCGCTGGTACCTGCCCTGGCGCTACGGCCGCTGGCGCGGGACCAATGATGCCGTCAACCCCGCGCCGCCTTGAGCGCCCCGTAGGGGCTAGCAGCTCCACGATGCAATCGTTGCACCGTTTGGGGCCATCATATAAATCGTGACCTCGCTTGCATTTCAAAGCACGCGGCGGTGCCGCCCGGACCGACACCCCCGCCATCCAGAACCCGTCCGGCCACGCTTACCTGCATTCGTAGGCAGCGAGTGAGCAACAGGAGTCCATGATGGTCGCTTTGACCTTTCCCGACGGCGCGCGTCGGGATTTCCCCAACGGCTCAACCGGGCTCGATATCGCCAAGGGCATCTCGCCCTCGCTCGCCAAGCGCACCGTCGCCATGGCGCTCGATGGCGTGCTCACCGACCTCGGTGACCCAATCGAGCACGACGCCAAGATCGAATTCATCAGCCGCGACGACCCGCGAGCGCTGGAGCTCATCCGGCACGACGCTGCCCATGTGCTCGCCGAGGCCGTCCAAAGCCTGTGGCCGGGCACGCAGGTCACCATCGGCCCGGTCATCGAGAACGGCTTCTATTACGACTTCTTCCGCAATCAGCCGTTCACCCCGGAGGACTTCGACGCGATCGAGAAGAAGATGCGCGAGATCATCGCGCGCGACAAATCCTTCACCAAGGAGGAATGGTCGCGCGACGAGGCCAAGCGCGTGTTCCGCGACAAGGGCGAAGCGTTCAAGGTCGAGCTCGTTGACGCCATCCCCGCGGACCAGCAGATCAAGATCTACAAGCAGGGCGACTGGTTCGATCTCTGTCGCGGGCCGCACATGACCTCGACCGGCAAGGTCGGGAACGCGTTCAAGCTCATGAAAGTCGCGGGCGCCTATTGGCGTGGAGATTCCAACCGCGAGATGCTCTCGCGCATCTACGGCACGGCCTTCGCCAAGCAGGAAGAGCTCGACGCCTACCTCAAGCAGATCGAGGAGGCGGAGAAGCGCGACCACCGCAAGCTCGGCCGCGAGATGGATCTGTTCCATTTCCAGGAGGAGGCGCCGGGCTCGGTGTTCTGGCACCCCAAGGGCTGGACCCTGTTCCAGCTGCTCGAAAACTACATCCGCCGCCGCCAGACCGCCGCCGGCTATGTCGAGGTCAACTCGCCGCAGCTGATGGACTCCTCGCTCTGGGTCGCCTCCGGTCACATGGCGACCTTCCGCGAGAACATGTTCCTGACCGAGCCGCGCGCGGAGGACGAACGCACCTTCGTGGTCAAGCCGATGAACTGCCCGGGTCACATCCAGATCTTCAAGAACGGGCTCAAGTCCTACCGCGATCTGCCGTTCAAGCTGGCTGAGTTCGGCAAGGTGCACCGCTTCGAGCCCTCGGGCGCACTGCATGGGCTGATGCGCGTGCGCGCCTTCACCCAGGACGATGCGCACGCCTTCATCACCGACGCACAGATCGCGGCCGAATCGCTGGCGATGAACGACCTGATCCTCTCGATCTACGAGGACTTCGGGTTCTCCGACGTCACCGTCAAATTCTCCGACCGCCCCGACAAGCGCATCGGTGATGATGCGGTGTGGGACAGGGCCGAGGCCGCGTTGATGGCCGCGCTCAAGGCGTCCGGCCGGCCGTGGACGCTCAACAAGGGCGAAGGCGCGTTCTACGGGCCCAAGCTCGAATACGTGTTGCGTGACGCCATCGGCCGCGACTGGCAGTGCGGCACCGTGCAGGTCGACCTCAACATGCCGGGGCGGCTCGGCGCCTTCTATATCGACGAGCACTCGAACAAGGTGACGCCGGTGATGCTCCACCGCGCCATGTTCGGCTCGCTCGAGCGCTTCTTCGGCATCCTGCTGGAACACTATGCCGGCCACCTGCCGCTCTGGCTCTCGCCGCTGCAGGCCGTCGTCGCCACCATCACCGAAGACGCCGATGCCTACGCGCGCGAGGTCATCGTCGCGGCGCAGCGCGCGGGCCTGCGCGTCGAAGGCGACCTGCGCAACGAGAAGATCAATTACAAGGTGCGCGAGCATTCGCTCGCCAAGGTCCCTGCCCTGCTCGTGGTCGGCCGCAAGGAGGCGGCCGAGCGCACGGTCTCGATCCGCCGCCTCGGCAAGGAGGGCCAGAGCGTGCTGCCGCTCGATGTGGCGCTCAAGGCGCTTGTCGACGAGGCGGTGGCACCGGACGTGCGGCGGCTGAAGCAGGCGGCGTGAGCGGCCGTCGATTTTTCCGACACTACGCGCCGGGCATCCCGCTCAGCAATTCCGGTTTCGCCGGGAGCGCACCTGGCCGCGCCACGATCGGCGCTCGTCGCAGTCCCAGCGCAACAGCGGCTTCGCCGGTGGGTTCGGCTCCATGAAGCGGTCGAGCGGCGATGGCGTGAAGCGGTAGCGCTCGCGGCCGGCCTGGTCGCTCGGCGGTACCAGCGGCGCCGCCGCGGCCGCAACCGTGCTGGCGAGCAGCAGGACGGGGGCGATCCTCCAGACCATGCTCGCTGTCACTCGCATATCTTGACTTCGCGGACGGCGACGCACGCATCATGTGCCGGTGCGATGGAAATGGCGCGCTTCGATCGAGCCTGCCGCTGGCGTCGTTTCAGCGCGCGATGACCTCGACCTCGCGGTCGACGCCGTTGACCACCCGGAATTCGCCCTCGAAGGTCTTGTTGTCGTTGCGGGCCACGACGCGATACTCGCCCTCGGCCAGGATCACGCGCGGGAAGGCTCCGATCGACTCCTTGATCACGTCGCCTCCGGGCGTGAGCACCGACCACTGGGTGTTGGCGCGCGCTTCACCGCCGCGCTCGTTCACCAGCTTGAGCGTGATGATCGCGGCGCGGTGATTGACCGTCGTATCGGTGAGCTTGCCCACCTCCACCCGGATGTCGGAACGGACCGTCGAGTTGGCATCGCCGTAGTTCGAAACGATGTGATAGGTGCCCTCCGGCAAGAGCACCATGTCGCCGGTCATGATGGCGGTGGCGATCGGCCGCTTGTCGCCCGGCTCGAACTGACTGCCCTTATAGAGGTCGAAGGAAATCTGCCCCTGCGGGATGCGCGCGTCACCGACGCGGCCTTCGATGCGCAACCCGCCGGCGGGGATTTCGAACACGTCCTTCGCGGTCTCGGCGCGCACCTGCACCGCCTTGGTCACGTTCGCGAGGCCAAAGCCGACGCTGACGATGTACGCGCCGTGCGGCAGCGTGAAGGTCGGGGCCGGCCCTTTCTCCTCCTTGACCAGACGGGGGACTCCGTTTTCCCCGGTCCGGTAGACACGCCAATGCAAACCACCATTGATCTGCGGCAGATCGCGGCCGAAACGCGCGCTGACCGCGAGCGCCCCCTGCCCGGCGGGCAGCGCTGCCGTGGTCGTCGGCGCCGGATGCACCTGCACGCCTGGGTTATTGGCCGGCGGCAGCGACTGCAGCATCGGCCCTTTCGGGGCGGCCAGATTGCCGCTGGGTGGAATCAGGCTCTGGGCCGGTCCGGGCGCGACCGACGGCACGTCTCTGGGCGGCCGCAGCGTGAACGAGCCCTCTTGGGCATTGCCGAATAGCTGCGCGTTGGCTGCGACGGGCGACGCCGCGAGCCACAAGCCGATGGCCAAAACGAATTGGCCCCCCCTGTTGGGCCTCGTCCCCCCGCTCCTCATGGCCGCGGTTTTCGACCGAAATAGCGGCAAATTCAAGCCGCCGGGACGCGGTTTGTCACCTTTGCCGGCGTATGCTACGCGCAGCCCAGCGCAGCAAAACTGGGCGCCACACCGACCATGCCGATGCCCGACGCTCTCGAACTGCTCAAGACCCGCCGTTCCATCAAGCCGGTCGAACTCATCGGTCCGGCTCCCTCGGCCGCCGAGATCGAAACCCTGCTGACGGTCGCCTCGCGCGTGCCGGACCATGGCAAGCTGGTGCCGTGGCGCTTCATCATCTTCGAGGGGGATGCGCGCCTGGCCGCCGGCGAGGCGATCGTGGCCGGGTTCCGGACCAAGTACCCGGAGGCCAAGCCCGAGCACGTGGAGGTCGAACGGGCCCGCCTTGCGCGCGCGCCGCTGGTCATCGCGGTGGTGAGCCGCGCCGCCCCGCACGTGAAGATCCCGGAGTGGGAGCAGGTCCTGTCCGCCGGCGCAGCTGCCATGAGCCTGGTGCTCGCAGCCCATGCGCTCGGCTACGCCGCCAACTGGATCACCGAATGGTACGCCTACGACCGCGGCGTTCTGGCGGCGCTGGGCCTCAACGAGAACGAGCGCATCGCGGGCTTCGTCCATATCGGCCGGCCGAGCGAGCCGCCCGAAGACCGGCCTCGACCGCCGCTCAACGAGATCGCGACGCGTTTCACGGGCCGATAAACGCACTCGCGCGAACCGCACGGCGCAGAGCGCTCCGGGGTCTTCAATGTTCTACGACACCGCGAAGAACGATCATGGCCTTCCGCGCGACCCATTCAAGGCGATCGTCGCCCCCCGGCCAATCGGCTGGATCACCTCCATGAGCGCGAACGGTGAGATCAATCTCGCGCCCTACTCGTTCTTCAACGCTGTCTCCGATGCTCCGCCGATCGTGCTGTTCTCTAGCGAAGGGCCCAAGGACTCGCTGGTCTTCGTCGAACAGACCAGGGAGTTCGTCTGCAATCTCGCAACCTATGACCTCCGCACCGCGGTGGTGGAAACCTCGGCGCAGTTTCCGCGCGGCGTGAACGAGATGGAGCAATCGGGGCTCGCTCCCGCCCCCTCTCGGCTGGTCCGGCCGCCGCGCGTCGCCGCCTCGCCCTGCGCGCTCGAATGCAAGCTCCTGCAGATCATCGATCTCAAGGACCTGGACGGAAAACCGGCCGACCGTTTCGTCGTGCTCGGACAGGTGGTCGGCATCCACATCGACGACCGCTTCATCAAGAATGGTCGCCTCGACACCGCGGCGTTGCAGCCGCTCGCGCGTTGCGGTTATGCCGACTACGCCGTCGTCGACGAGGTGTTCGCGATCGCCCGCCCGACCACGGCGCGCACGACGGCCGCCGAATAGCAAACGAACGGCGCCTCGGAGCGACGTCGTCCGTTGTCGATCGACCGCTATCGCCGTCTTCAGGCCGTTTGGATGTAGTCGCGCAGCGCGGCGGATTCCTGCTCGATCTCCTGGAGCCGGTGCTTGACCACGTCGCCGATCGACACCACTCCGATCACCCGTTCGTCCTCGATCACCGGCAGGTGGCGGAACTTGCCCGTGGTCATCCGCTCCATCAGAACGCCCACGCTATCCGACTCGCTGCAGGTGACGACCTTTCGCGTCATCACCTGCGCGAGCGGTTCCGAGAGCACCCCGGCGCCCCGTGCCGCCAGCGCCCGCACGATATCGCGTTCTGACAAGATGCCGATGACCCTGCGGTCCGTGCCCAGCACCAGCAACGCACCGATCTTGTGCTCGGCCAGCGTCTTGACCGCGGTGTCGAGGGTCGCCGTGGGGTCGATCGAAATGACGTCGCCGCCCTTGGCGGAGAGAATGGCCTTCACGATCATTTGTCGCCTCCCATGACCGGCTTGCTCCAGCGCGGAGCGGCCGGACAATTCTGATACTGCTCGATGTTTCCCCGCGTTCCGTCGCGGCAGCTGCGCATGCGACCCGTGCACGGGCGCGCTGACCTGTGCACCACAAGAGCAGGCGGCTCGGCATTGCGACATCGCAATCGACCGCGACCGAGCACGGCGCTGAGGTGAGTGTAAGACGATCGGCTGGCATCGCCAACCCCGCAAGGGCCGCACGACGTGCATGCGCGTAAGCGCCGGACCCCGGGAGTGACTAGTGGATACCTGTGGGGGAGTCCGGTCCTGTGTCGCCGCCGTGCCCGGTCGCCATCGGGACGGGATCGAACGCCGCAAACGCAACGAGGCCGGTCACAAACCCACCGATGTGCGCCTGCCAGGCGATCGCCTGATCAACGCCCCCCGCGCCGATCGAAAAGACGCCGAACAAGATATTGACGCCGAACCACACCAGCAGAAAGGCAATCACACGCGGGTCGCGAAGGCTCGCGGCAAGCGGGGCCGCCGGCACCCGGCAAGCCGCTTCGCGATCTCGCCACATCCCCAGCGGACCGCCGCGCTGGAACGCAAACCGCATCGCCGCCGCCATCGCGCCGGAAATCGCGGCCGAGGCGCCCACCATCGGCAGCAGCTCGCCGAAATGAGTGACGAGGTGGACAGCGGCGCCGGCGGCCGCCGTCGCCGCCATGAACGCCCCAAACCGCATAGGGCCAAATCGCTGCGCCACCGGCGATCCAAAAGCCAGGAACCACACTGCGTTGAAGGTCAGGTGAGTGAGATCGGCGTGGATGAACGCATAGGTGACGAAGGTCCAGATGTCGGCCGCCCAGCCTCCCGGCCAGACGATGTCGGGCAGCACGCTGGCGTCGTAGCGCGCAGGGATGAAAGCAAACAGCAACAGGAACTCGGTCGTCTGCTCCGGCGTCAACACCCACGACAGCAGGACGTGAACGAGCCCAAGCGCGACCAGCAGCGCAACCACGATCGCGGGCACGTTGAGCATTCGTTCCCGGCGCGGCTCATCGAGCATGGTTGGGGTGATCTGGTTGAAGCGGGCGGGTTGAAGGGGAAGGGGCGAAGCGATCCGTCGCGCTCACATAGGATGCCGCGCACAGTCGGGCAAGCGATGGCTTCACGATAGTGCCGCAACCGATACCGGCACGCTTTCTCCATGACAGCGTCACCGGGAGGTAAATGAGGAGCAGGCTCGCATCGCGCGCCGCGGTCGGATTTGCGCCACGACGCGCCCATGGCGGCCAGCACGCGTCCAGCAGGCGCGGCCCGTCGGCGTTAACGATGGCAGCGCGGGCGCGCGGCGGTATCATTCCGCGCCGGCCCGCAACGGTTAATGCCGGAATTTGATTCAAATTGTAGTATTTCGGATTTTAGACAAATGCGCTTCGAATGATCATAGTATTCGCCGTTGTGTTTACTTGCCTTGTCCTCAAAATGACTTTGCGAGATTAGCGGGGGTTCAAATCGTTTGTGGGAAATGTGGCCTCAAGAACAGGGAGCGGCCACAAAATGAAATGGAACCTTACCCACATCCTCCGAGCTGCATGCGCGGGAGGCGCATTGGCAGCAACATTGGCGGCGACCCCCGCCAGTGCCGCAAGCGACCGTGCGCTCTTCATCTCGCTTGGCTCCTCCGCCCGCGCGCCGGTTGGCTGGATCGAGTTCTGTGCCGAACATGCGCCCGAGTGCGAGACCAAGACCGTCGAGGCGCGCGACGTGCTGCTGACGGCAAAGGCGTGGAAGGACCTGGTGCGGATCAACGACCTGGTCAACGACAAGATCAAGCCGGTCACCGACCTGGAGCATTGGGGTGTCGCCGAGCGCTGGAACTATCCTGACGATGGCTTCGGCGATTGCGAGGACTACGTGCTGCTCAAGCGCCGGATGCTGATGCAAGCCGGATGGCCGCGTCAGGCCCTGCTCATCACCGTGGTGCGCGACAAGCAGGGCGACGGCCATGCCGTGCTCACCGTCAAGACCGACAAAGGCGAGTTCATTCTCGACAATCAGAACGAGCAAGTCATGCTCTGGTCGGAAACCGGCTACCGTTTCGTGAAACGGCAGTCCCAGACCGACCCGAACGCCTGGATCGCGCTCGGCGACACGCGGCCGGCCCCCGCCACCGCCACATCGCGCTGATTGCGCTTGGCCCCTCGAATTCGCGAAGGCCGATCATCGCGCTCCGCGCACGATACGCACGCGGCCGGCCCCCCGGAGGCCGGCCGCCGGCTTTTTTCTTCCATGGCTGGATGCACGGGGGCGTTTCGTCCGGATGCGGGTACCGGCGCTTCATCCGATCCGCTTGAGACCTTTCGCGTATTGCTGCCAGCGCCGCACGTAGATGTCGGCGCCGCGGGCAATCGCTTCCCGTGCATCGTCATCGAGCGAGCGCACCGCGCGTGCGGGCGCGCCCACGATCAGCGAATTGTCGCCGAACTCCTTCCCCTCCGTCACCAGCGCACCGGCACCGACCAGACAGTTGCGTCCGATCTTGGCGCCGTTGAGCACGATGGCGCCCATGCCGATCAGGCTGTTGGACGCAACGCTGCAGCCGTGCAGGACCACGTTATGGCCGATGACGCAATTGTCGCCGATGGTGATGGGAAAGCCGGGGTCGGTGTGCAGCGTGGTGTTGTCCTGGATTTGCGAGCGCTCCCCGAGTTCGATCCACTCGTTGTCCCCGCGCAGCACCGCGCCGAACCAGACACTGGCGTCGGTCCCCAGCCGCACCCGCCCGATCACGACCGCGGTGTCGGCGATCCAGTAACGGCCGCTCGCTGGAAAGTCCGGGCTCTCGCCATCAAGCTCGAAGATCGCCATTGTCGCCCTCCTCCGCGCATCCCGACATAGATGAACGTGCAATCCCAATGATTTGGGACGCGATCTTGCGGCGACGCATGAGACTTGGCGAGGCGGCGGGCCGTCGTCCGGAGAGCGCTCAGCCGACCGAAATGCCGAACGCCCTCAGCCCCATCAGCACCACCGTGGTCGAGACCAGGCTCCAGCAGCCGGCGGCCGCAAACGCGATCGCAAGCGCCAAGAAGAAGCGTTTTACTGACAAGACACGTCCCCCCTCATATCCCCATCCGATTCTTGGCAGGAGACGGAGCGGGGCGCCACCATATCCTTAACTAAGGGTTAATTTCGCCGGCGACCGCCCGCCGACGGGCAGGAATTCGCAACGTCTCATTGCGCGCGCCTGATTCCCGCCACGTCCATATGCGTTCTGATTCCCGCCGTTCGGTCCTGACTTCTGATCCGCGTTCACACATACTGGCGATTGATTCGCAGGACTGAAACCATGACCGCTGCGCACGTGACCGGAGCACGAAGTCCGCGACACCGGCGCGCCCGGCGCGGGCATCATCGGCTGCTCTGGCTGCCGCTCGTCGTGTTCGCGGCGGTCGCATCGATGGCGTTCATCTATGTGGTCTATGTGCTCTGGCCGCGCTGGCCCGGTCCGCCGGTCGGCGCCGACGCGCCGGCACTGCCGATCACCATCGCGGGCGTCACCTTTAACGTGCCTCCGGCCGCCATCCGCGTGCCGGTGCAACGCCGGCCGGGCGCGCAGGAGCGTCTCGACCTCACTTTTCTGTGGCCTTCGCTCGAGCCGCCCGACGCAAACGCGAAGCCGCCGCTGCAGCCGGCAGCGGCGGCGCCGCCGATCGTAGAGCGCGTGTTCATGACCATCTCGGCCGCCGGCAACACGCTTGCGCCGGCCGAGCGAATGGCGAGCATCTATCCGCGCTACGCCGCGGCCGAAGCGGTGTCGGGCCCGGGCGGGCTCGCCGTGTTGGCATTCCGCGAAGGCACGCCCTATCAGGGCGAGGACCTGATCTACGATCCCGCAGGCCCAGGATTTCTGGTCCGCTGCAGCCGCGGCGCCGGACCCACGCCCGGCATCTGCCTCCATGAGCAACGGATCGACGCCGCCGATGTCGTGGTGCGCTTCCCGCGCGACTGGCTGGACGATTGGCACACGGTAGCCGGCACCATCGACCGGCTGGTCGCGCGCCTGCGGCCGTCGCATGGCTAGAGCATTTTCCGGAAAAGTGTACTTCCGGTTTTCCGAAGAAAATGCGACCACACAAAGGATCTAGAGCGCGGCCGCACACGATCGAGTCGACGTAATCGCGACGCGCTCTAACGCGCAGCAGAGCGCTACTCTATGCCGCGCTATCCCTTGAGCAGACCGGGCTCGTCGAGATCGAGCGCGAGGATCGGCAGTTCGAAATAGGATGAGCGCGCGTCCTTTTCGTCGAAGAACAGGACACCGATATATTCCTCGCCCACATAGACCTCGGCGGAGTCCTTTTTCTTGAGCCGCGGCACCACGCGGATGCGCTCGTTGTCGAACTTGCGTTTGAGGTAGGCGTCGAGCTTCTTGAGGTCGGGGGCCGTGGTGGTGGCGTCGCCCAAGGTGATCTTCACCTCGAAATTGTAGGAACGCTCGTCGTCCTCTTCGTCTTCGTCCAGAACGAGGGAGCCGATGGCCTCCTCACCGACAAAGACGTCAGCGGAATCGCTCTTCTTCGGCACCACACGAATACGCGGATTGCCGAACAATCGCTTGAGATACGCGTCGAGCTTCCTGATTTCCTGGACGTCCACCGGTCGCGCTCCCCTCTGTCAAATTTCGCCGTCTTGAAACAAATGGTCCATCGCGCGCGACGGTTCGGGGCAACCGGCCTCGCCGATGACCCTCGCCGGAACTCCGGCCACTGTGGTGTTGTGCGGCACCGACTTGAGCACGACGGAGCCGGCGGCGATGCGCGCACAATGACCGATCTCGATATTGCCGAGTATCTTGGCGCCGGCACCGATCAACACCCCGCGGCGGATTTTAGGATGACGATCTCCCGCTTCCTTGCCGGTACCGCCGAGCGTCACCTCCTGCAGGATCGACACGTCGTCCTCGATCATCGCGGTCTCGCCGACCACGAGGCCGGTGGCGTGATCGAGGAAGATACCACGTCCGATGCTCACGGCCGGATTGATATCGGTCTGGAACACCGCAGACGACTGGCTTTGCAGATAATAAGCGAAGTCCTTGCGACCCCTGCCCCATAGCCAATGGGCGAGACGATGGGTCTGGATCGCGTGGAAGCCCTTGAAGTAGAGCACCGGCTCGAGAAACCGATTGGTGGCGGGGTCGCGGTCCAGCGTCGCGACGATATCTGCACGAAAGGCATCGCCGATCGCAGGCTCGTGTTCGAGCGCGTCGGCGTAGGCCTGGCGGATCAGTTCGGCCGAGACTTGCGGACTATCAAGACGCTCGGCAACGCGGTGAACGACCGCCGCCTCCAGCGTGTCGTGATGCAAAATCGTCGAATAGATGAACGTCGCGAGCTCGGGCTCGCGCCTCGCGATCTCCTCGGCCTCGCGGCGGATGCGCGCCCAGACCGGGTCTACCTTATCCAGCCCTCCGGCTCTCACCTGCTGCTGGGCCATGATCGTCTCCGCACACTCCATTACCCGCGCAAGCCTAGCACATTCGGCCACGCGATGGACCATACCTGAAAATGCGCCTCTTTCACGGGAAGGTGTGTTGCCAGCCGGCAGAAAGCAAACAAAGAGCCCGCCGTTGAGGCGGGCCCGGAATGTCTTCCATTCAGCTCTCGACCCGTCCAGCGACTTTACGCTGGCGGCGCCGACATCAGTCGCACTAAGAGTTAGGACTCGCGCTCGCTGCTCGTCGGCACGCCACACGACGCAACACCCAGCGCCCACGACCACATCGCGATGTACAAAAGAATAGGCATGGCAGTTCCTCGGATCGTTCAACGACGGCAACAGCACCGTTGATAGAACCGTTTCGGCAGACGCTGGTTCGCACGCACGCAGTCGGCCGCCGCGGAATTTTTTCGCTTTGTCGTTGGAACTTTGTGCTCGCTGGCGTTACGCGCGCTCGAAGTGCCTCACGGCGACTCGGCGAGGAACCGCCGCACGCCCTCCTTGAACACCTTGTCGCCCACCGCGAGCATGTGGTCCCGCCCGGGAATATCGAGCGCTCGGCCCGCCGGCAGCAGGGCCGCAAGTTCGTGCGCGGAGCCCGCGATCGTGTCCTTGGTGCCGACCGCCACCAGTGCCGGCGCGCCGATGGACGCGACCTGATCGCGCGTCAAGGTTTGACGCGAACCGCGAATGCAGGCCGCGAGCGCCTTCAGGTCGGACTTGGTCTGCTCGGCAAACGCGCGGAACGTGCGTCCCATAGGATCCTGGACGTCCGCGAGCGATGGCGCCTCGAGCGCATCCGCGATGCTCTCCGGCAGCCCGACCCCATCCATCAAGTGGCTGCCTAAGCCCCCGAACACCACATGGCGCATGCGCTGCGGATGTGCGAGCGCAAAGAACGCCGCAATGCGCGCGCCCATGGAATAGCCCATCACGTCGGCGCGTTCGAGATCGAGATGATCCAGCAGTGCCCGGACGTCTTCGGCCATCACGGCGCTGTGGTAGGCGGCCGGGTCGTAGAGCCTGCTCGAACCGCCATGCCCGCGATTGTCGAGCGCGATGACGCGGCGGCCGGCTCTGGTCAGCGTCGACACCCAGCCGGGATAGACCCAGTTCACCTGTGCGGTCGAGGCAAAGCCGTGCACGAGCACGATCGGCGCGCCCGCCCCTTCATCGAGAAACGCGATGTCGACGCCGTCGTGGGCAAAGCGCTGCATGTCGGTCCGATCGCGCGAATGCTGGGTTGCCACGGTTGTGATGCGAGGCGGCCGGGAGGCCTATGGCATCCTGGCGCCGCCGCTGGCGACACGTGGAAACGGGATGGCCGCGCTCGCCGACGGCTCGACTTGAGTGGAGCCGCGTTTCGGCGTCGACACCGGCACCAGCGCAGGCACCAAGGCCGGCGCCGGGAAAGCAATGACGGTCAGTTCGTCCGTCCTCGGCGCGAGCGGACCTTGTTCGCGCGCGCGCCGTTCCACCTGCTCGCGCGCCCGCTGTTGGCGTGCTCGGCGCAGTCGGCGGCGCGCGCAAGAGCGTTCGGTGGCGCGTTCGGTCATCCGTTTGAGCGCCGAGACCAGACCGAAGGCGGTCACGAACGCCCACAACATCCAGTTTGCGAGATTGAACGCGCCCACCGTGAGTACGATGGCGCTGCGCCCCGCCAGCTTGAGGATCGCGCGGGTCTTGCCGCCCTTGGTCGCCGCGAGGCGCGCGATCTTCGACATGTCGCGCGGTCCCTGTGCGAGCTTCATGCCGTCGAGCGCCGCTTGCGTTCCGGCGCGGCTCTGGACGCGGCCCACGTCGCCGACGAGGCGCACCAGATCGCGCGCCTTCTCGACCTTGACCGCCTCGCGCGCGGCGCGAACGGCGGCTGCGGGCTGGGTCATGCCGGCGCCCTTGATGGCGCTCCGCAGCGACGTCCAATCCACCACCTCGCGCACGGACCGGCTGATCCAGGCGCCCATCTGGCCGCCGATCCGCCCGGTCTTGCGCGCGGCCTTGACCACCGTCATCCCCACCCGCGCCGGCGTCGCTGCGCCGAGACTGGCATAGGTTCCCGCGGTGATCGCCAGCCCAACGCAGGCCAAGCCGAGGATCAGTTCGTCCGCCTGCTGGCCGGTGGCGAACCGCGTCCCCTCCCGCACCGCGTCGCGGATATCGCCGAACACGAACAGGTCGCCGAGCGCGGTTCCAGCGAGCCCTGACAGGTCATCGGGCTCGCCGGTGATGAGGCCGCGTGCGAAGCTCTCGACCGAACGCGCCGCGCTCGCCGCGCCGGCATTCGCCGTGTCGACTTTTGCCGCCAACGCGGCGTCAACCGGTACATTCCGGTCGCGGGCGAGATCGAGGAAACTGTTGGCAAGGTCGGGGTCGTTGGCGGCGAGCGCGCCTTCGATCTCGCGTGCGGCCACCGTGGCGTCGAACGAGCGCGCGACGGCATGATCGGCGAGCGCCACCGGATCGTCCCGGGAGGACAGCAGGAATCCGGCTTCGAAGGCACGCGGCGCCAGCGTGAGCGCGGCGATCGCCAATGCTACCGCCACGGTCAGCGGCGCCGCGATCCGCACTCCGGTCATGGGACTCGTCTCCTTCACCCCACCAATTTCGTCAGCCACGCCTGCGCCGGCAAGATGCCGGTCAGGAAAATCAGCAGATTTGCCGCCACCCGACCGGTGGCCAGCGCCGGGATTTCCGAAAAGGCTTGCTCCGTCCGCCGATTAGCACCGTTTGTTCTAGCCAGCGGCGGCGCGGATGGCTATGGTCCGCCGCGTTTGCCGAGGCCGGTTTTGACGCTGGCGGAGGCGCATCAAATCCGGGTGCGAGCATTTCCGGCGGCGCTCCCAGTGAGCAGCGGACGAAAGCGGACGGACAGCATGGCCGACAGGGTCGTTCCTCACTTCCATAACACGCCCGGCGTCGCGGTGATCGAGATTGGCGCGCACGAGTTCATGTGCGAGGGCGAAGTGGCGCCGTTCGACCATCCCCATGTCTATCTCGACATGGGCGACGCCACCGAGATCATCTGTCCCTATTGCTCGACCCTGTTCCGTCTGGATCCGACCCTCGACCCCCATGCGGCACGACCGGCCGAGTGCGCACTGGCGGACGGAGTGACCGCCTAGTGCGGTGAATTTGAAGTTCCTATCAGTTGCTGCGGCATGGTCGTCATAGGAACTTCAAATTCAAAACCGCACTAGAATCATAAAGTTGCTAGTAGTCCTTTGATTCCGAAGTTCGTATCTGAACGTGCCGCGAACGCTTACGAACTTCGGAATCGGACCACTAGCCTCGGTCCAGCGACGGAGGCGCGACCGTGGCATCCTCGCGCAGCGTCATCATCGCCGGCGCGGGCATTGGCGGTCTCACCGCGGCGCTTGCGCTCGCGCAGCGCGGATTCCCGGTCGCCGTGTTCGACCAGGCGCAACGCCTGGAAGAGGCCGGCGCGGGCCTGCAGCTCTCCCCCAACGCGTCACGCATCCTGCTTGCGCTCGGCCTCGGCCGGCGGTTGCAGCCGCACGTGGTCGTTCCGGAGGAGCTCCGGGTGCGGGACGCGAGGACGGCACGGGTGCTGGCGCGGGCGCCGTTCGGCGCGACCGCAGCCGAGCGCTACGACGCGCCCTATTGGGTCATCCATCGCGGCGACCTGCAAACCGTGCTGCTGGATGCCGTGCGCGAGCATCCCGATATCGCGCTTGTGCTCGGCACCCGGGTCGAGAACTTCACGCAGGACAGCGAGGGCGTCACGATCACCGCCCGCGCTGCGCGCCCGTTCGAGCAACGCGGCCTCGCCCTGATCGCAGCCGACGGATTGTGGTCGAGCTTGCGCGAGCGCATCGGCGACCGGCAAACGCCGCGTTTCGCACGTCACACCGCCTGGCGCGCCCTTGTTCCCGCCGACGCGCTGATCCCGGATCAGCGTGCGCCGGCAATTGATCTCTGGTTGGGCAGCAATGCCCACCTGGTCCATTATCCCGTGCGGAGTGGTGCCCTCATCAATATCGTTGCCATCATCCGCGACGATTGGCGCGAGCCCGGCTGGAGCGCCCCCGGCGAGCGCGCCGACATCCTCTCCCGATATCCCGCGGCAGCGTGGTCCCCGGCGGCGCGCGCCGTATTGGCTGCGCCGCGGCACTGGGCCAAATGGGCGCTCTATGACCGCGCGCCGCTGGCACACTGGGGCCAGGGCGCGGTGACATTGCTGGGGGACGCAGCCCATCCGATGCTGCCCTATCTCGCCCAGGGCGCCGCCATGGCGATCGAAGATGCGGCGGTGCTGGCGCAACAGCTGGCCGATACGCCACACGATCCGGCCGGGGCCATGCGCCGCTACGAGCGGCAGCGGCAGCGGCGCACCGCACGCACCCAGCGCGCGGCGCGCCGTAATGGCGCGATCTATCACATGGCCGGGCCTGCGGCCTTTCTGCGCATGCTCGCGCTGACGGCCATGGGCCGACACCGGCTCCTCACCAGCTACGATTGGCTCTATGGCTGGAAGGCGGCCTGACCTGTAGGAGTTGCACCCAGATGCCGGTATTCCCAACCACGATCGCGGGCAGCCTGCCGAAACCTGCCTGGCTCGCCGAGCCGAACAAATTATGGGCGCCGTGGCGCGTGGCAGGCTCCGAGCTCGACGAGGCCAAGCGCGACGCCACGCTGCTCGCCCTCAAGCTGCAGGAGGACTGCGGCATCGACGTCGTGACCGACGGCGAGCAATCGCGCCAGCATTTCGTCCATGGCTTTCTCGAATTCGTCGATGGGATCGATTTCGCCCGCAAGGTCGAAATCGGGATCCGCGCCGACCGTTACAAGGCGATGGTGCCGACAGTCACCAGCGAGCTTCGGCTCAGGGGGCGTGTGCACGCGCGGGAGGCCCGGCTGGCGCGCGCCCATACCACGCGCAAGCTCAAGCTTACGCTGCCGGGTCCAATGACGATCGTCGATACCATTGCGGATGCTCACTACGGCGACCGCGTGAAGATGGCCATGGGGTTCGCGAGCCTGCTCAACGCCGAGGCGCGCGCGCTCGAAGCCGACGGCGTCGATGTCATTCAGTTCGATGAACCGGCCTTCAACGTCTATATGCGTGAGGTCAAGGACTGGGGCATCGAGGCGCTGCACCGCGCCATCGACGGCCTGCGCTGCACCACCGCCGTCCACATCTGCTACGGCTACGGCATCAAGGCCAATATCGACTGGAAGGCGACGCTCGGCAGTGAATGGCGCCAATACGAGGAGATTTTCCCGGCGCTTGCCAGCAGCCGGATCGATCAGGTCTCGGTCGAGTGCCGCAAGTCCCGCGTGCCCATTGCTCTGTTGAAGCTGCTCGACGGCAAGGACGTGCAGGTCGGCGTCATTGACGTGGCGAGCGATGAGATCGAGTCGCCCGATGAGGTCGCGGCGGTGATCGGCGAGGCGGCGAAATACGTCGCCA
Organism: uncultured Alphaproteobacteria bacterium; assembly: GCA_963725065.1. Classification (GTDB taxonomy): domain Bacteria; phylum Pseudomonadota; class Alphaproteobacteria; order Rhizobiales; family Xanthobacteraceae; genus VAZQ01. The sequence goes on along the minus strand of CAVRXD010000014.1, from coordinate 11,104 downwards.
AGGAGCGCATCATCGCCGGCACCAATTGCGGCATGGCGCCGATGCGGCGCGACATTGCGCTCGGCAAGCTCGAAGCGCTGGGCAAGGGCGCGGAGTTGGCACGGAAGAAATTCAGCTGACTTCGCCGCCGCCGCAGCGGCGGGCTACCTCGTCGCCGGGCAGTTCTTGGAGCGCGCGGTCGCGTCCAGCACCTTGAGCTCTTCCGTGGCCGAAACGTAGTCGGTCTTGTAGGCGATCACGTTGACGATCCCGCCGCCGGTGCTTTGCTCGGCCTTGTCCATGAGCTGCTTCAAGTCCTGGGCGCGCTTGGCCGTACCCAAGCGCACCGCGGCGATCTGCTCGCAGCTGTGGTACTGAAACTGGCCGGGGTCGGCAAAGACCGTGAACGGATTGTTGTCGCCGCCGAACGACGAACATGCACCCAAAAAACCCGCAGCGATGCAGGCAAGCGATGGTGCGACGCGCATGGGCTGGTCTCGACGGTTCTGTTCCGCAACGGCGGGCGGCGTGCCCGCCGCCAACCTTGGCACGAAACTCGTAAATATTCGACGTCCCGAGCCTGCGGGTATGGCCGCGGAATATGCCTTAATCGTGGTGCAATCCGCCGCCGGATCGCGTCAGCGCCGCGGCTCAGTTGATCTGCACCAGGGCGCCGCCGTCGACCGGCAGTGCGACCCCGGTAATGAAATTCGCCTCATCGGAGGCCAGGAACAGGGCCGCGTTGGCGACGTCCCAGGCGGTCCCCATCTTGTGGCGAAGCGGCACGCGCGCGTCACGCCCGGCGGCAACCTCGGCCCGGCTCTTGCCGCTGGCGCGGGCACGGGTGTCAACCGCCATGGGGGTATTCATCAGCCCCGGCAGGATGACGTTGGCGCGTACCCCGAATTCGGCGTTCTGGATCGCGACCTGCTGGGTGAACGCCACCATCCCGGCCTTGGTCGCCTTGTAGACCACGTTGGGATACTGTTCCCACGCCGCCACCGATGAGATCATGATGATGGAGCCGGCGCGCTGGGCGCGCATCACCGGCACCACGTGCTTGCAGGCCATGATCGCCCCGCGCAGGTTGATCGCGGCAATACGGTCGAACGCCGCCTCGGTGATCTGGTCGAGCGGCGCATCACCCCCGGCGATGCTCACACCCACGTTGTAGTGGAGGACGTCGATGCGGCCCCAACGCTGCTGCGCGGCGTCGGTCATCGCCGCGAGTGTCGCCTCCTTGGTGACGTCGGCCTCGAACGCCACGCATTCTCCGCCCGGCTGCCGCGCCATCGCCACCGTTTCCTCGGCGGAAGCGAGGTTGTTGTCGACAGCCAGCACTTTGGCCCCCTCCTGGACAAAGCGCATCACGGTGGCGCGACCATTGCCCATGCCCTCTCCCGGCGACTGGCCGGCGCCCACCACGATGGCGACCTTGTCCCTGAGACGCATGTGAATGTGAACCTCGGCTGCGATGGAAATCAGTCGCCAGCTTAATCGCAATGGCCCGCCCGAGACGAGCCTCATGCGCGCTCCATTGATCGCGCAGGGGAAGGCCGGTTAGTCTAGGGTGGCGCATTTGACGTTCCTATCAGTCTTTGCCGCGAGTGATCATAGGAACGTCAAATGCAAAGCCACACTAGCACTGCTAAATTTGCTAGTGTCCCTTTGTTTCCGACGTTCGTAACCGTGCGTCCTGCGAGATGATGCGAACGTCGGAAACGGGACACTAGCCTGCGACAACAAATGTCGCGCGCCGCCAGTGGCGCTCCGGGAGACAGCAATGCCCAAACTCGTCGAAGTGCCGTCGGTGCGTGCGCGGGTGAGCGACGCGGAATGGCAGGCGCGGGTCGAGCTCGCCGCCGCCTATCGCCTGGTCGCGCACTACGGCTGGACCCACCTCATCAACAACCACATCTCGCTGCGCGTGCCCAACACCGAGGAGCAGTTCCTCATCAACCCCTACGGCCTGCTCTACGAGCAGATTACCGCTTCGAGCCTGGTGAAGATCGACGTCGACGGCAATGTCCTCGACGACTCGCCCTACCAGGTAAACCGCGCAGGTTTCGTCATCCACAGCGCCATTCACATGGCGCGCAAGGACCTGCACGCCATCATCCACACCCACACCGTCGCCGGCCAGGCGCTGTCGGCGCTCGACTGCGGGCTGTTGCCGCTCAATCAAAGCGCCATGCGCTATTACAAGCGCATCGGCTATCATGAGTTCGAGGGAGTGGCGAGCGATCTCGACGAACGCGAACGTATCGTCGCCGATCTCGGCGACCACAAGTGCCTGATCATGAAACACCACGGCCTGCTCACCGCCGGCGTCAATATCGGCGAGGCGTTCAATCTCATGTACTACCTGGAGAAGAGCTGCGAGACCCAGATGATGGTGCTCGCCTCGAACCAACCCTACAGCCTGCCGAGCGAAGCGTCGTGCGAGAAGTCGGCGCAGATCTTCTGGGGCAATGGGCGCGTTCACGACCGCGACTGGCCGGCGCTGATGAAGCTTGCCGATCAGCTTGACCCGTCCTTCCGCAATTGACGTACATGCCTGCCCGAATGCCGTCGTCGCCCGCACAGGCAGCTGATCCAGTCATCGCCGCAGGGGGTGCAGGACACGCCGTCACGGCAACCGATCGTTCGGTGGGTACTGGATGCCCGCTTGGCGCGGGCATGACGAACCATTCTTGTGGCACGCTCGCGGAGACCCTCATTGCTCGCTCTTAAAGCTCGCGTGCTCCTGCTGGGTGCTGTTTTCATCGCCGCAGCGATCTCCGCATCGGCGCGCGCACAGGATTATCCCACCCGCCCGGTCGAGATCATCGTTCCGTTCGCAGCCGGCGGCGGGTCCGAGCTGCTGGCGCGGCTGATCAGCGACGGGCTCAGCAAGCGTCTCGGCCAGCCGTTCGTCGTGCTCAACCGTCCCGGCGCCAACACCAATCTCGGCACCCTGGCCGCGGTCCGCTCCAAGCCAGACGGATACACGCTGCTGATCGCGAGCATCGGCCTCGCCGCCAATCCCTCGCTGTACAAGAAGCTCGCGTTCGAACCGCAGATCGATCTCGAGCCGATTACGCTGATCGCGAATTCGCCGACGGTGCTCGCGGTCCCGCCGTCGCTGCCGGTCCGCACGCTCGCCGAATTCATCGCCTATGTGAAAGCGCGCCCGGGCGAACTCAATTACGGCTCCTACGGCGTCGGCAGCGGCCCGCATCTCGCAACCGAGCTGTTCCAGGACATGACCGGTACCCGGATGGTGCATGTACCTTACGGCGGCGGCGGTCCGGCCGCGCTGGGCGCGATGACCAACCAGGTGCAGGCGCTTTTTTCGAGCGTGCTGCCCGTGCTCGGCATGCTCCGCAGCGCCACGCTCAAGGCCATTGCGGTCGCGTCCGATCGCCGCTCCGAGTTGCTCCCGGACGTGCCGACTTTCAAGGAGAGCGGCCTCGACTACCAGACCGGCACCTGGTTCGGCATGCTCGTCCCCGCCCGGACGCCGCCGGGCATCATCGGCAAGCTCCACGGCGCGACCGTCGCCATTCTCCAGGATCAGGCCGTGCGCGCAAAAATCGTCGAACAGGGCGCCGACGTCATCGCGAATTCGCCGGCGGAATTCCGCGCCTTCATCCGCGACGAGAGCGCGCGGTTGGCAGGCGTAATCCGCAATTCAAATATCGTGTTGGACTAAGCCCGCAGGACGGGCGAAGCGCTCAATTATCACGCCACTCTGATTTTTTGTTTGTGCGTGATCTTTTCCGAAAATCGGTGCCCACTTTTCGGGATCACGCACTATCGCGTTGCCGGCGCCGGTGCGTTCTTGAGGATCACCTGCGCGCCGGCGTTGATCAGAACGGTTTCTCCGGGCGCCTGGAAAAAGCTGAAGCCTGGCCGATCCTTCCACGCCAGCGGGCCGCCCAGCTTGATGCCGCGCGCGAGCGTGGCGTCCTTGATACCGGTGACCAGCGCCTCGTAGGCCGGCTCGCCCTGCTTGTGGCCGGAGAAATTGCCGAGATCGGTCGAGGCCGCAAAGATCACGTCGATCCCCGGCACCGCCGCGATCTTCTGCGCATTGGCGACGCCCTCTGGCGTCTCGATCATGATCACCACCATCATGTTGTCGTTGGCGGTCTGCCGGTAGTCGTTGCCCCAGAGCTCGCGGTACTGGCCGCCGCCCTGGCTGCGCCGTCCGAACGGCGGGTACTTGGTCCACTTCACCGCGGCCTCCGCCTTCTCGACGGTATCGACGGTGGGAACGATGACGCCGATGGCGCCGATGTCGGTCGCCTTCTGGATGTCGCCCTCGGTCGCGTCAGGCACGCGAATGAACGGCATCCCCGCCGATCCCCGGCAGGCGAAAATCATGCGCGCCACCTCCTGATAGGTCAGCGGACTGTGCTGCATCTCGATCCAGAGAAAATCGAACCCGGCACTCGCCATCGCGCAGTACATCGCGGGGTCCGGCGAGAACACCGTTCCGCCGACGACCTGCTTGCCGTCTAGCAGCTTCTGCTTTGTCGTGTTGTAGAGCTTGGGCGCCTGCTGCGCCTGCACCGTGCCGCACGTGCCGAGCAGCAGGACGGCGCCTGCCATCACGAGCCTGCGCATCATCGCTTCCTCCCGCTTTATGTCTTGGTGCGGACGGCATCACTCAATCCGCCCGACGGCCGTTCGCGATGCCGCGATATTACGCGGAAATAGCCGGCACGTCAGCGGACCTGCCCGGCATTCCCCGATTTCGCCCAGCGGCCGTCCGCGCTACCATTGTCGGCAAGAACAAACAGAAGCTCAGCGGAGGAAACCCCATGATCAATCGCCGCACATTTGCCGCGCTCCTTGCCGGCACGGTCGCAGCCCCCAAGCGTGCGTGGAGTGAGCCAGTGACAGCAAAGACTGTTTTCTACACCAGCGTCGGACCCGACATGACGCTGTTCGACATCGACGTTGCCGACGCCGCGCTGCAGAAGCGCGGCGCGGTGACGCTTCCGGCCAACATCCAATACGCGTGGCCGCATCCGTCGAGGCGGTATCTCTATGTCGTGTCCAGCAACGGCGGCCCAGGTGTCGCGGGCGATAAGCATCTTGCGAGCGCCTTCCGCGTCGATCCGGCGTCCGGCGCCTTGACCCCGCACGGCGAGCCGCAGGCGCTGCCATCGCGCCCGATCCATACCAGTGTCGACAAATCGGGCGAGTATCTGCTCACCGCCTACAACGATCCGAGCAACGTCACGGTGCATCGCATCAAGAGCGACGGCACCCTCGGCGATGCGGTGAGCCAGCCGAGCAAGCCCGATGCCGGCATCTACGGACACCAGGTCCGCACCACGCCGGCAAATCAGACCGCGATCCTGGTGAGCCGCGGCAACAATGCCGCCAGCGGCAAGCCGGAAGATCCGGGTGCGCTCAAGCTCTACACATTCAAGGACGGCGCGCTGACGAATCTCGCCTCGGTCGCTCCCGGAAACGGGCTCGGCTTCGGGCCGCGGCATCTCGATTTTCACCCGACCCGGCCCTGGGTCTACGTGTCGATCGAGCGGCAGAACAAGCTCTATGTCTACCAGCTCCAACCGGACGGCGGGCTCGGCCGTGAGCCTATATTCATCAAGGACACCTTGGCCGATCCCGGCAACGAAAAGCCGGCCCAGGGCGCGGGTCCGATCCACGTCCATCCCAACGGCCGCTTCGTCTATGTCACCAATCGCAACCAGGGCGAGGTCGACGTCGAGGGCAAGAAGGTCTTCAACGGCGGCGAGAACAACGTCGCGGTGTTCGCGATCGATGACAAGACCGGCGAGCCGAAGCTGATCCAGACCATCGATGGTCACGGCATCCACCTGCGAACTTTCGGCATCGACCCGAGCGGGCGCCTGCTGGTGGCCACCAGCATCAGACCGATGCCGCTGCGCGACGGCAAGACACTGACGACCGGCATCATGGTCTATCGCATCGGCGATGACGGCCGGCTCACGTTCGTGCGCAAATACGACGTCGACACCGCCAAAGGTCAGCAGTTCTGGAGCGGCATGGTCACGCTGGGTTAACGGTCCAGCTGCCGGCGGAACATCGCGAAGATCGATTCCCAGTCGCGATTGGCGGCATGCTTGGCATAGACGTCGCGATCCGGCAGCGCGTAGCCGTGCTCCGCGCCGATGTGCACCACGGGCTGGTAAACGGCCTGGCTCGAGCGCATCGCGTCCGCGATGGCGGCCATGATCGGCTTGGTGGCGTAGCTGTCGTGCTCGGCATAGCCGCAATAGAGCTCACCCTGCGATTTCGCTGCGCTCAAATGCGGCGAGTCTTTGCCGGCGATGACGAGGTCGGAGCCGTGCAGTGACGCATTCGCCTTGAACCGGTCCGGATACGCGCCCGCCACCCGGAACACGTGCCGGCCTCCCATGCAGTAGCCCAGCGCGCCGACCGGTCCCGGCCGCACCGAAGGATCCTGCGCCAGCATTTTCAGCATCGCGCCGGTATCCTCGACGACCATGTCGTCGCTGAGCGCGCGGCCGGGGGCGCGCACCATTTCCTTGCGCTCCTCGCTGAGCGATTCCAGCGTGATCATCCGGCCGTTGTCGTCGTAGAAGGCGTGTCGTACCCGGCCCTGGCGGTGATAGAGATCGGGCACGAGACAGCAGTAGCCGACCGTCGCCACTTTCCGCGCGATATCGTAGAGCTCCTCGCGCACGCCCCAGATGTCCATGTAGAGGATGACCGGCGCGAACGGGCCGCCGTCCTGCGGACGCGTGATGAAAGTCTCCATCGCGCCGCTGGGCGTGGCGATCTCCACAAGCTGCTCGTACATGCGGTCGAACCTCGATATCATTGATGCTGAGCGTGCGGATCCGTGCTCATCACGCGATCGAAAGGGATGCGAAATGGGTAAAACCGCTGAAGGCCGCGCAACGGTGTCGGATCGCATCCGTGCCATAGAAGACCGGCTGGAAATCTACAACCTGATCGCCGGCCATCCGCCGAGCGCCGATACCGGGGCCGACTATTACGCCGAGACGGTGTACGCCGAAGACGGCGTCTTTGACCGGGGCGAGGACCTGACTGGAGCGGCCGGCGGCAAGAAGATCGCGGCGATGCTGCAGTCGCCGGGGCATCAGGCCGCGATCTCCGGCGGTCTCGCGCATTTTGCCGGCCTGCCGCATATCGCGCTCAACGGCGACACGGCAACGGTCACGTCCTATCTGCAGATCATTCATCCGCATCCAACTGCCGAAGAAATCGAGCTGGTCAATCACGGGACTTCGAGAGGCTATCGAATCCATCGCGTGGTGGCCACGCGCTGGGACCTCGTTCGCACCGACGAGGGTTGGCGGATCAAGCGCCGCACCTTGCGACCGCTCGACGGCAGCGAACCCGCCCGCACCTTGCTGAAACGCGCCCTGGAGTCCTATCGGCGCAAATAGCGCGCCGTCGCTGCGCGGTGCTGCGTTGCGGGCCGACCTGCCGGCTCACTCCAGATAGCGGGCGGGCGGAGAGTTGCGGGAATAGACCGGCTTGGACAGGAAATCCTTCGGATCGTAGGTCCAGAACTGGCTGGTCTCCGGGTAGGTGGCGACGACGCTGTTCACCAGCTTGCCGCCGACACGCTCGACCTTGGTGATGAACATCGTCTCGATGGGATTGCCGTATTCATCGAACCGCAGCGGGCCGCGCGGGTCGCCGGTAATTTTCATGGTTCTGAGGTGGCGCATGAATTGTTCTTTGTTCTCGATGTCGCCCTTGGCGTCGATCAGTCCCTGCTCGAGGAAGACCCCGCCGCTGTAACCGCCGGCGGCGAACGTGCCCGGCTCGTAGCCGTTCGCCTTGACGTAATCGGCGACGAACTTCTTGTTGGCGGGCGTGTCGATCGTCGCGGAATACCAGCGGGTGGTGATGACCTCGAGGGCTTCGTCGCCCATGTTGCGGAGAATGGCCTCGTCGCTCACCGTCTGCGCGCCGACGATGGGCACCTTCAGCCCATACTCGGCCCGCTGCCGGAGGAAGCGCAGGCTGTTCGATCCCGCCGAGCCGAGAAAGATCGCGTCGATCTTTGGGTTGATCTGCGACAGATAGGGCGCGTAGTCGGTGGCGTTGATCGGGGTCCAGATCTTCTGCACGATCCTGCCGCCGTTGTCCTCGAACACGCGCTGGAAGCCGCTGCTGACCTCCTGGGAATAGGCGAAGTCGTCGGCAAAGATCGCCATCCGCTTGTAGCCCAGCACCTTGGCCGCATACTCACCGAGCGGATGGCTGGGCTGCGCCGAGCTCGACGTCGCCCGCACGAACCACGGATTGATGTTGCGCTGGGTGAGGTCCTCGGCCGCCGCCGACGTGGAAATGATCGGCAGCTTGGCTTCCCGGATCTGGTCGTCGATGGCGAGCGCTTCGAACGCCGCCAGCGGACCGAGCACAACATGCACCTTGTCGCGTTGAATCAGCTCCTGCAGCTTGGATTTGGCGACCGCCGGCGTGGCGGCGGTATCGACCGTGTAAAGCTCGACCTTGCGGCCGGCGAGCAGGTAGTTTCTCTCCTTCAGAAACTGCAGAAGGCCGGTTTCCATCTGCAGGCCGATGGCCGCGAGCGGTCCGGTCTTGGTGGTCATGAAACCTACGCGGATCGGTGTCTGCGCATCGGCGCGGACGAGAGCGACAAGAGTGAAGACGGTGACCGCCAGGGCGGCGACGATTGATCGGCGCAAGACATCCTCCCAATGGCATTATGCTTTTTGCCGTCAGGATGAAGGCCGCGTCGGACGGATGTCAACGTGTTCCAGGTAGAAGCATCATCCGCGCTCCGCTCCACCGCGTCGCAATCACACGATCCGGCCGCAGGTGACGGTTGAAACCCGCGCCGGCATGGTCGCAAAGCGCGAAGCGAGCGCCATCCTTCGCATTCTCACGCCGCTCGTCACGATCGCCGGTTGTTGACCGAACGGTGCCGATGCGCGCGGTCTTCACGCCTGTCCCAGCGTCTTCGCCATCCAGTCACCGGAGAGCGGGCGGAACTTATAGCTGATGTTGAAGCAGACGTGATTGCCTTCTGGGTAGACGACCAGCTCGGACGGCCCCGATGCTGCGCGCGCCAGCCGCTCGCCGTCGGCGGGAGGGATCAGGCGGTCTCCGGCACCGAAGATCACCAGCAACGGACACCTGATGTTCTGTGCGCGCCCCTCGAGCGTCAAAGCCTTGCCGCGCTCGTGACATTCCTCGATCGTCTTCGAGTGCGAGCGGACGCGGAAGACCTCCTGCGAGACCTTCGGCATTTTTGGCAGCACGGTGCCCCAGTCGAACGGACCGCAATTGGCGATGCAAGCCTTGAGTCGAGGCTCGCCGGCTGCGGCGAGCGGCGCATAGAGCGCGCCCAGACTCTGCCCCACGACGCCGACGCGCGACCCGTCGACGTCGTCGCGTCGCTCCAGCACATCGATGACGGCGCCGATCACGCCGCCCCATTCGTGCGTCACCGGCAGATGAAACGAGGTCTCGCCCTGGCCCGGCCCGTCGAGCGTCAGAGCGGCGAGGCCGCGATCGACGAAGCCCTCCGCCCAGGCATGCAGCTCCTCCTTGCAGGCATCGAGCCCCGGCAGGATGATCGCGACCGGAGGCCGCGCGACGCCGCGCGGCTTGCGCAGCCACCCCGGCATCGCCACGCCCCGGTACTGAAACTCGACGCGCTCGATCGGCGGATCGAGATGCGCCGCGCCGGCGGAATAGCAGCGCAGCATGGCCTCGTGCGCGCGTTGAAATGCCTCCGCCCGATCGGCGAACAGGTGCTTGCCGTAGTGGTAGTACATCGCCGCGCGAACAAACGATTCCGCCGCGGTCCTGCGGTAGCCCTTCGCTTTCGCTTCCTCGCCCAGCGCCTCATGGCGCGCGCCTTCCTCCGACCAGAGGCGGCACCAGTCCTGCCACTGCGTCACCCGCGGCATTAGCGCGCGCAGATCGTTCGGGTCGACGCCGGTGGCCTCGTAACGTGGAATGAAGTGCGAGAAGATCAGATCGACCTGCGGGTCACGCTGCATCGCGGGGCTTACCTCTTTGCGTTCGGATATCGACGGACGATGATCCGGGGATCGGGATCACCGCTCCTTGGCGCCGGCCTCTTCCACCACTTTCGACCATTTGGTTTCCTCCCGGTCGATATCCTGGGCGTAATCCTCCGGCGATCCGGGCGCCGGCTCGGCGCCGTCGGCGGCGATGCGCGCCTTCACGAGGTCCGAGGCCGACGCCTCCTGCAATGCGCCGTTGAGCAGCTTGACGATCTCTGCCGGCGTGCCGGCCGGAGCCAGCAGGCCATAGGTCTGTTGCGCCTGGAAGCCAGGCAATCCGGATTCGTCGATGGTCGCGAGGTCCGGGAGAATTGGAGAGCGCTTGAGACTGCCAATCGCCAGAGCGCGCAGTTGTCCGCTTTTGATGTGACCGAGCGTGGGCGGCAGACTGCTGAAGATCATTGCGAGATGGCCCCCGATGACGTCGTTGATCGCGGGATTGGCGCCGCGAAACGGCACGTGTGTCATCTTGATGCCGGCCATGGTCGCGAACAGCGCACCGGCGAGATGATTGCCGCTGCCGATGCCGCCTGATCCGTAGGTCAGCTTGCCCGGTTCATTCTTGCCGGCTTCGATCAGCTCGCGCACGGACTGCGCCGCCACGGCAGGGCCGACCACGAGGACGATGGCGCTCCGTGCGATCAGTCCGATCGGTGCGAAGTCCTTGCGCGGATCGTATCCCACATTCGGAAACACCGACGGCGCCATCGCCACCGTTCCGGTGCTGCCCATGACGAGCGTGTATCCATCCGGCGGACTTTTCGCGAGCTGGCGCGTACCGATCGTGCCGCCGGCTCCGGGACGGTTCTCGACGATGATCTGTTGGCCCAATGTGCGGCTCATCGTTTCCGCGAGGATACGGGCGATCACGTCGTTGCCGCCCCCGGGCGCCTGCGGAACGATCAGCGTGATCGGACGCACTGGATAATCCGCCGCCACGGCCGATGCCGCCGGTTGCAATGCAAACCCGGCAATGGCGGCCGCGATCATCATCCATTGCTTCATCGGAGCTTCTCCACCTGCGGTTGGCCGGAGCGCGAGCGAGCCGGATCATTCAATCAATCGGCAGTCGGAGCAAGAGC
>CAVRXD010000013.1:0-13129 GCA_963725065.1 uncultured Alphaproteobacteria bacterium | reverse complement strand
ATGGTGGGGGAGGTAGGACTCGAACCTACGAAGGCGTAAGCCAGCGGATTTACAGTCCGCCCCCTTTGCCACTCGGGACACTCCCCCGCCGTCGAACGTCGCATCCTCGCGGACGCGCGTTCCCGTTAGCAGGGCGGGGTTATGGGGAGCCCCCAGCGCGGTGTCAACCACGCGAGAATGGCTCCCGCTGGTCCGTCCATGCGACCGCGGCCACGCCGGTTCTTGCGCCTGAAGCGGCGCGACCGGGGACGGTGCCACGCCAAGCACCCCACCGGCTTGATCTTACACCGCCGGCACGGGAGTGTGGCGTCGACAGCAGGACCTTCCATGCGCGAACGCGGCCCCCGCCCGCCCACCACCCATCCGCCGCGCGCCCGTCCGCCGCGCAAGACCGGCTGGAACCGCAAGCCCGAGCGAAGCCGCGCCCCGCGCGGCGCCGAGGCGCGGTCCGGCGACGGCGCGGTCATCCTCTACGGCTGGCACACGGTGAAGGCAGCGCTGGAAAATCCCGCGCGGCGGATCCGACGTCTGTTCGCCACCGAGAACGCCGCGCGCCGCCTGTCGGAAGATGGCTTGGCGGCCGGGATCGAGACCGAACTGGTACGACCGGACGCGATCGCGCACCGGCTCGGACCTGATGCCGTGCACAACGGACTGCTGGCGGAAGCCGATCCCCTGCCCTCGCCCGAGCTCGACGAGCTCGAACCCGCCGGCATCGTGCTCGTGCTCGATCAGATCACCGACCCGCACAATGTCGGCGCGATCCTGCGCACGGCGGCGGGCTTCGCGGTGGCGGCGGTGGTCACGACGGCGCGGCACAGTCCGGAGGCGACCGGCGTGCTGGCGAAATCCGCCTCCGGCGCGCTCGAATACGTGCCCATTGTCACGGTGCAGAATCTCGCCCGCGCGCTCGAGGCGCTGCGCGAGCGCGGATACCTCCTGGTCGGCCTCGACAGCACCGGAGATATCGACCTCGGCGACGCGCCGCTGCACGCGCCGCTGGCGCTGGTGCTGGGCGCGGAGGGCAAGGGACTGCGGCAACTGACGCGCGCGACGTGCGACCGAGTGGCACGGCTCGATCTTCCCGGACGCATCAAGAGTCTCAACGTCTCGAACGCGGCAGCACTGGCGCTCTATGTCGCCAGCAAACGCACGGCGTAGCAGGCTCCCGCGTCGACTGGCTAGCTCAACGTCCGCTTGCTCCCGTTACAAAACGCAAAAGCGGGCGTGCCAAATGACGCTTCGATCCCACGAAGATCGGCGCGCTTGCGGTGCGGGCTGTCAGGATTCCAGCCGAGGATCGCGAGCATGACGAAGAACCCGATCACATAGGCGACGGCAACGTACCAACCGTGACGCAGCCACAAGCCGACCGACTTCGCTTCCCCGTACATATTGGCCAGCGCGACCCCCGCCGAGGAGCCGAACCAGACCATCGAGCCGCCGAACCCGACCGCATAGGCCAGAAAGCCCCAGTCATAGCCGCCCTGTTTCAGGGCCAGCGCGGTGAGCGGAATGTTGTCGAACACCGCGGAGACAAACCCGAGGCCCAGCGCGGTCGGCCATGACGGCGCCGGCAGTTCTTCGACCGGCATCATCGACGCGCAAACCACCAGCGCCAGCAGAAAGATCGTGCCTTTGGCGGTCTCAGGCAGGATCGCCCAATCGGGCCGCCGCAGCGGGGCCGTGGCGAGAATCACCGTCCATACCGCAATGCCGATCAAGGGTACTGCATCAAGCAGTGCCGGAAACTTCAGGTTCGCGATCACGTTGGCAGTGATCGCACAGATCAGGATGGCCGCAACGATGAACAGGCGTGTCCATTCGATATGCAGGCTTTTCGGCGCCTGCCTGACGATCGGCGAGAAGCGCTGCTGCTGCCGCGCCGCCGGAATACCGAAAATCAGCAGCGCCGTCCCGGCCGCCACATAGGCATGGAGCACCGCGAGTGGGCTGATCCCGTCGATCCACATCATGGTGGTGGTGGTGTCGCCGACCACACTGCCGGCGCCGCCGGCGTTCGAAGCCGCGACGATGGCGGCCAGATAGCCGATGTGAACCTTTCCTCTGAACACGTGCCGCGCCATGGTGCCGCCGATCAAGGCGGCGGCGATGTTGTCGAGGAACGCCGACAGGACGAACACGACGACGAGCAGGACCAGACCGCCCTTCCAGTCGTCCGGCAGGAACGCAGGCATCTCGTCCGGCACCCGGCTGGCCTCGAAATGTCGCGACAGCAGCGCGAAGCCGGTGAGAAGCAGAAACAGATTGGCGAGGATCACCCATTCGTGCTGCAGATGCAGCGTCAGGCCGGCAAAACCCGCGCCGAACTTGAAGCCGGTGAAGGCGAGTTTGTAGCCGGTGATGACCGCAAGACCCGCGAGCGCAACATACAGCGTGTAATGGTGGAGCAGCGCGACTCCCACCAGGGTGAAGGCAAACAGAATGAACTCAACCGGCACGCCGAACAATTGCATCTCGTCTCCTGGACAGACCCGGTGGAAACAGCGGCAACGGGCATCGCACGCTCCCGAGTGGACACGCCCGCCGACGCGATTGCTCAACGGCATCCTGGAAGCCAGGCTCGCTGAACGCTCTTAAGACCTGCGACGGCCGCTGATGCTGCCGTCCGGCCTCCTGGTTTAAAACAAAAGGCCGCGCATGACCTCATCGATATGTCCGACGGCTTCGAGCGCGGAGCGCAGGCGATCCCGGTCCTGCAACGACAAGCGCCTGACCGCGACCGCATTTGAAGGCGGCATCCCGCGCTCGATATCCTCGGTCTGTTGCGCAAGCAAGAGGTCGATCAACGTTTCCTGGGCGACGATCAGCGCGTCGAGATCGCCTGCCGCACCGATGCCAAGCGCCTTGACCCCGGCGAGCCGTGCGAGGGTCGAACGCTCTACGACATGGTGACGAATCGCGAGCGCGCGGGCCACGGTCACGATGCGGAACAGCCCGACCTTCTTCAGATCCATCCGCCCCTGGCTGGTTCGGAACCGGCCAAAAAGTCCCAGACCGCTTTCACCACCACCGGCGGCCTCCGCCAGAAGCTTGGCAAAGCCGAGCTGGCCGCGAGCGGCATCGAACGCGTCGCGCCAGATCGTCGTGCACAGACTGCCGTCACCGTGCACCGGGAGCATGTCGAAGAAGATATCCACCGACAGCAGGGATTGCGGAGTCGATCGGCCGATCCAATCGCCAATCCGTTCCCGCCACGTCGCGAGCGAGCCGCGCCATTGCGGGTTCTTGGCCATCACCCCGCCCTTGCAGTAGGGCACCCCGACCTCATGCAAAATGTCGGCGATGTGAACGCCCAGTTGCTCGAACCAGCTGTCTTCCGCGCCGCCCGGTGCGCCGTCGGCGAACACGAGGGCATTGTCCTGGTCCATGGCCAGCAAACTCTCGCCGCGCCCACCGGAGCCCAGCACCGCGACGGCATAAGGGCACATCGGCTCGCCTCGGCCGGCATCCCGCATTCGGCGTTCCGCAATCACGGCTGCCCGCCGTGTCAGTGCGCCGAGCTCACGCGAGATCACCGCGGCGGTGTCGCGCGCGTTCACCTCTTCCGCCAAGAGGGAGCTCACGACCGCGGGCAGTTTCGCCCATGCGCGCGCGAGAGCATGGACATCATCGGCCGCATCGATCTCGTCGCCGAGCGCGACGGCTTCGCCGGCCCGCAGGCGCAAGAGATCGCGGGCGGAGAGCGCCCCGATCACGCATCCCGTCTCGTCGACGACGCCGAGATGGCGCACGTTGAGCCGGCTCATTCTGCCGATGGCGCGATAGACGAAGGCATCCGTCAGGGACGACCGCGAGCGGGTGGCTCATGATGCGCTCGACCGGTATCGTGAATGCATTGCTCCCTTGGCCGGACAGCGCCCGCAAGACGTCCCGCTCGGTGATGATGCCGGTCTCGGCCGCCGTCAGCCCGCTCCGATCGGTCGCATTGGGAGACACGAAGAGCGACGAGATGCGCTCCTCCATCAACCGTGCCAACGCATCGCCAATGGACGTGCCGCGCCGGGACGAATTTCGCCGGCGCCCGCATCACATCGCGCACACGATGACGATAAGGATAGCTGTCGATGCGGCTCAGGGTGCGCTCGCCATCGATGCGCGCCGGCGCCTCGAGCCACCCCGCACGATGCTGCTGGTCGAGCGCGTCCGTGAGCGTCCGGCAGGCCTCCATCGCCTCCCCCAGCGTGCGGACGCCGGCCTCGCGCAGTCTGGGCACGAGCGCAGAGAAGATGTGGGCCGTCGCGACCGCATCGCCGAGCGCCGAATGGCGGTCCTTAATCTCGACGCCGAGCCAGGATGACAGCCCCTCGAGCGTGAAGCTCGCAAGGTTGGGCTGGACGACCTCCGCGAGCAGCCGGGTATCGAGCGTGCGCGGGGGGCGGAATGGAGTTTTCGCACGCTGGCATTCGCGCTTGAGCACTGCAAGATCGAAGCCGAGCGAGTGCCCGATCAGCACGGTCTCGCCCATAAAGGCGAGCAGCTCCGGCCAGACTTGCTCGAAGGCAGGTGCGTCTGCGACCTTGCCGTCATCGATATGATGTATCGCGATGGCCGCTGTCGGAATCGGTTCGTCCGGTCGAACGAGGCGCCGGAAGGGGTCGGCGGAGTCGACCCGCCCAGCCGTCAGCCGCACCGCCGCGATTTCCACGATCCGGGCCTTCGCCGGATCAAGGCTGGTCGTCTCGCTGTCGATGACCACTGCGTCGAGCGCAATGAGCGGGGTCGTGCTGCCGACGACTGCCATCAGATTTGCTCCGCCCGCCCGCGGCGTCGTGACCCATCAGGCGCCGTGGCGGTGCAGCATCGCGGCCAAGGCCGGCGCGTCCATGCGTTTGCTGAATTCGTCATGGATATTGCACAGCGTTACCCTGAGATAATTGCGGATGGTCGGGAAGTCGTGTCCGCGCAGCTTCTCGTGGATCGGCATGAGATTGAAATAGGTTTCCGTCCAAGGCTCGCAGATGTCGAAGGCCCGCTTGGGGGCATGCATGCCGGCGAGTTGCACCCGGCGCGCCAGTTCGACGCGCGCCTCGCTCCAGGCTTGCTCGCCGAGCGAGGGCGGGACGGGGTAGCGGTCGAACACCGAGAGGACCAGTCCGCTCAGCGCATCGAGCTGGCGCTGCCTGTCGGTGCCATAAGGTCGCAGCATCCCCTCGACCAGTTCAGCCACCATCGCGAGCCCGAGTGGGTAGGCGCGCCAGCGCGATTGCTCCACGGCCGCCTGGAAGCCCGGCTCGCGAAAAAGGACCTTGGCATAATGTCCCGCGCGGGCGCGGGCGTATTCGTAAAGGCCTTTTTGCATCAGGAAAGCAGCTTGCCGATCGATGAAGTCGGCCAGCGCTTGCGCATCGCGGATCGGCGGGCGGCGGCGGAAAAAGTCGAACAGCCCCAAGGGTCCCTCCGGAATGGGCGTTGGGCCAGGTACGCCGCGCCAGTGCAGATCACGCCCGATCGAAGCAGCAACTTCAAGGACTAAGGGCCGGCTCCTAGTCCGAAAGTCTTATAAGGGTGGCCGCCACGCCGATGGTACCTTTTTCCACTGCTTCGCAACCCGACCCAAGAGCGGGGCAGCAGCAATGGCACAAGGGGGCGCCGCCATAGCCGATGATCGGCGTCCCGCGGTTATCACATCGGCCCCGGGTCCGGGCGAACTGACGAAAGGGAGGGTACCAATCCATGGCTCAATCAAGCAGTCCATCGCGCACGAGCGCAAACGACGAGGCGCACTGGCGCAAGACGACCAACCTGATGCTGATGCATCTCGGGGTCTGGTTCTTCTTCGGCTATGTCATCCACATGTTCGTCAAGCCGCTCAATAGGATCATCATCCCGGTGCTCGACTTCCCGCTCGGCTTCTACATGGCCGCGCAGGGCTCACTGATCGTGTTCGTGGTCATGCTGTTCATGTTCGCAAGGCAGCAGGACAAGATCGATCGCGAGTTCGGCGTCGCCGAAGACGACTGAGGGAGAATACGATCATGGCTACTCAGACAGCCGGCCCTTCCGATTTCATCAAGAACCTCGGAAAGATGTACGGCACTTACACCGGCGGTTTCATCGGCTTCATCGTTCTGCTCGCGATTCTCGAGCAGGTGGGCGTGCCGAACAAGGTCCTCGGCTATCTGTTCGTGTTCTTCACGCTTGCGGTCTACGCCGTCATCGGCGTGATGACGCGCACGGCGCAGATTTCAGAGTACTACGTCGCCGGCAGGCGCGTGCCGGCGTTCTACAACGGCATGGCGACCGGCGCCGACTGGATGTCGGCTGCCTCCTTCGTCGGCATGGCCGGCACGCTGTTTTTGCTGGGCTACGATGGTCTTGCCTGGGTGCTGGGCTGGACCGGCGGCTTCGTGCTCGTCTCGATCCTGGTCGGCCCCTATCTGCGCAAGTTCGGCGCCTATACCGTGCCCGACTTCATGTCGTTCCGATTCGGCGGCAACTTCGCGCGATTCCTCGCGGTCGTCGTGCTCGTCTGCTGCTCCTTCACCTATGTGACGGCGCAGATCTACGGCACCGGTCTCATTGCCTCGCGCTTCCTCGGCATGCAGTTCGAGCTCGCGGTGTTCGCCGGCCTCGTCGGCATCCTGCTCTGCGCGATGCTCGGCGGCATGCGGGCGGTGACCTGGACGCAGATTGCCCAGTACATCGTGTTGATCATCGCCTACCTCACGCCGATCGTGATCCTGTCGACGCAGCATTACGGTATTCCGATTCCGGAACTGACCTATGGCAGGGCGATCGCGGAGATCATAGCCCGCGAAGGGCAGATGCTCAAAGATGGTCTTGCCGTCCTCTGCACGTCCACGAGTTGTCCGGCCGGGGCGCTCAAGCCGCATATCGAGCCGTTCATCAACTACAGCCCCCTCAATTTCTTCGGCATCATCTTCTGCATGATGGTCGGCACGGCGTCGCTGCCGCACATCCTGATGCGCTACTTCACCACGCCGAGCGTGCGTGAGGCGCGCCAATCAGTGGCGTGGTCGCTGCTCTTCATTTTCCTGCTTTACTTCTCGGCGCCGGCCTATGCGGCATTCTCGAAGCTCGAGGTCTACACCAACATCATCGGCAGGGACCTCACCTCGATCCGGCCTTGGATGTTCAGTTGGGGCGAGCTGGGCCTGATCCAAATCTGCGGAAAGAATGCAGCCAGCGTGCAAGCGGTCATCGACGCTTGCAAAGCGATCGCCGGGCACCCCGGCATCGTCCGATTGCAGGATTTCGTCATCAACACCGACGTGATCGTGCTCTCCACGCCGGAAATCGCCGGACTACCGTACGTGATCTCTGGCTTGGTCGCGGCGGGCGGTCTTGCGGCGGCGCTCTCCACCGCCGACGGGCTCCTGCTCGCCATCGCCAACGCGCTCAGCCACGACGTCTACTACAAGATGCTCGACCCGAACGCGCCGACCATTCGTCGGCTCACGGTCGCCCGAGTTCTCTTGTTTTTCGTCGCCGTGGCAGCGGCGGCTACCGCTGCGACGAGACCGTCGGATATCCTGGCCATGGTGGGTTGGGCGTTCTCGCTCGCCATGGCCGGCAACTTCCCGGCACTCGTCATGGGCATCTGGTGGAAACGCACGACCGCGGCAGGTGCGATCTGCGGCATCATTGCCGGATTCGGCCTCTGCCTGTTCTATCTCGTCGTGACCCGGTACTTCCCCGGCGCCGGCGTGAAGTATTTCGGCATGACCTCGCTGTTGAACCCGCTCACGGGTAGGCCGGTGATTGCCGATCTAACGGCAGCGATGGCATTGCCGAATGCCATGGAGATGTGGCCGACGCTCGCCCATCCCGCTGGCGAACAAGGTCGGCTGGTTCGACCTCAACAACATCAATTGCGGGTTGTTGGGGATGCCGCTCGGCTTCCTGGTGATCATCGTGGTCAGCCTGCTCGGCAAGGAGCCGTCGAAGGAGATGCAGGCCTACGTGGACGAGATCCGCAAGCCGCGTGGTAGAACGGTGCTCGAAGAGAAGACCTGACCGAAGTTGCAGCCAATCGCGCGCGGGGCCCTGCGGGGCCCCGCTTCCTTTGGGGCGTGCGGTCACCGGCATTCCCTGATTGAATGCGTGCGGCCGATCCAAGTTCGAACAGCCGGGACTCCCCGTGGGAACGTCGCATCCGCTCCTGACCTACTGGTATTTCCACCTGCCGAACTTCGTTCTGGCAGCGCTGATGTACACACTGCTCGGCCGCGCCGTGCTCGGCCTGATTGTGGCGCCGGATTCCTCGAATTACATCTGGCGCTTCTTTTGCCGCATCACCGATCCGTTCGTCGCGCTGATTGCGCCGATCACACCGAGAGCCGCGGCGCCGGTGGTGGTCTGGCTGTTCGGAGTCGTCTGGCTATTCTGGCTGCGGGTCGGTTTTCTTTACGTGTTCCTGTTGCTCGGCGCAGTCCCCAAGGCGAGTTGAGCCACACCGTGGATCGCACGTTCTACTATATCGGCATCGCATTCTTCGGAATGATCAATGGTCTGTTCAACCAGACCTGGCTGCTATTCGCGCTCATTCACGCGCAGATTCTCTCCCCGGCCCTCCTGTTCGGCAGCGTGGGGCTGACCCTGATGTTCGCGTCGTTGATGGTCTCGACCGCGACCATCATTCTCGGCGGTATTCCCGCCGCCATCTACGAGCACGTCACCGGGGCAAAGGAAGATTCTACCGAAGTCTCGTTGTGGATTTGGCTGGCTGGGACCGCTCTCCTGACCCTTCCTGCGATGGGAAATTTCTTCAACATTCGGCTTTGAACTTCCAGTCCCCCCGCAATGCTGCCCCGCAAACACCTGCTTGTGATGGCGTTGCCGGCGGATTCGCGGCAAGATCGCAGCCGCCGGACCCGTTTTCCCTGCACGGGCGCGACATGGAACATATGCGAGAGGTTGCCTTTGCCACCGTGCTGCGCGCCTGCGGCTTCGGTTCGCTCGCCATCTTCTGCGTGATGATCGGCCTGTCGTTCGAGCCGCGCGCGGCCTTTCAGGCGGGCGGATTTCTGACCACGCTGATGGCCGGGATTCTCCTGTTCAAGGCGCGCGAGGCCCTGACGAAGAATTACCGCAGAACCGAAATGTGGCTCTACCTGGAAAAGGACGTCCGGCCGCCCGAGGCCTATGCCCAATGGGCTAGCTCCGTCGTGCTGCGCGAGACCTATCTCACCTTCGCGAAATGGACCTCCGCGGTTGCCATCGTCATGTGGGTCTTGGCGCTGCTGTTCTCTTTCGCCGGCACATGACGGTTATTTTTCGACACCGGGCGGGCCATCGGCGATCAATGGAAGGCTCACGATCGCAAGACCCAGCGCCAACACGGGGATAATGTCGAGGAAGATCGTCCAAGGCGTCATTGGAAGGAGCCTCCAATGCAGCAGCCTCATGCGCCCCGGTTTCGATCGTCGCCTGATCGATCGCGAGCGGAGCGAATCACGCGGGCACCATCAGGGCTGATCGAAGTGGGATCCGCACCCGTCGTGCCAATGCCGATGAGCCACTCCGCGGTACGCAGGATATCTGCGCGGGCTCGCCACGACGCCGCGGACCAATGTCGCGTCAGCAATTGCCGCGCTTTCTCGAAAAGGCTGCCCCTGTCGCCTGGCTGGGACCAGAACCGCGCGATCGCGACCATGCAGTGATCGCGCCGGTCGATCAGTGCCTGGCGAGGGATGCGTGCGACGGGTCGCGCCGCGCGTGGCGCGTTGGATTTGCGCCCCGGCGCCTTCACCCACGGCTGTAAAATCGTAGGGGACATCGCCCAGCTTTCTCGGCCGCCGAAAGCTCGCCTGGCCCGGTCGGTAAAAACCGTTTCGCGCCAGTGGCTTGCGTTCAGTTGTGGAGAGAAAGGCTAGGAGCAGGGACGTAAGGCCGCGAGTATCTTTCGATGAAGCATCCGTAAATTTTACGTAAGTCGAACGCTGTCCGTTCGGTAGCATGCGTCGCACGCGCTCCGACCCGGCTTCCTCGGAATCGGGACACTAGGTGCCGAGTTGATAGCCAACCCCGAGCTCGGTCAACAGAATGCGTGGCCGAGTCGGATCAACCTCGATTTTCTTGCGCAGGTTGCGGACGACGATGCGCAGGTAATGCGTGTCGTCCAGATGAGACCCACCCCAAACCTGCTTCATGATCTGTTGACGCGTTACGACCCTGCCGGCGTGCTGTGCGAGAATCTGCAGGACAAGATATTCCTTCGGGCCAAGGACAAGCCGCTTGCCGTCGAATGTCCCGGCGCGGGTGGCGAGGTTGATTTCAAGCCGTCCGACTCTGACGACAGGATCGCCGAGCGGTGTGACCGCGCGGGGCCGCAACGCTGCACGGGCGCGCGCGATCAACTCCCCGATGCCGAACGGTTTGACGACGTAGTCATCCGCGCCCAGCTCGAGCAGCCGCACCTTCTCGCGCTCGCGGGAGCGCACGGTGAGCACGATGATCGGGACGTTCGACCATGATCGCAGCCGCTCGATGACGGAGGAGCCGTCCCGGTCCGGCAGGCCAAGATCGAGGATGATGAGGTCGGGCGGTTTTAGCGTCGCCGACCGAATGCCCTCCTCCGCATCGCTCGCTTCTTGCACCGCAAATCCCTCAAATTCGAAGGCCGCGCGCAGGAACTGTCGGATATGGAGCTCGTCGTCGATGACGAGGATGCTGGAGCTATCCATCGTCGCCCACCATGAGGTCCGGCTTCGGGGCTTCGCTTGCCGGCAGGCGAATTGACACGATCGTACCGCGGCCGGCGCCTTCGCTGAACGCTTCGATCTCGCCGCCGTTCGCGGTCACGAAGGCTTTCGCGATCCAAAGCCCGAGACCGGATCCGGATACATTCGATGCGTGCCGTTCGCCGCGGAAGAAGCGTTCCCAGAGGCGCGTGCTTTCCTCTCCCACCAAACCGAAGCCCTCGTCCTTGACCGACAGTATGACCGAGGTGCTGTCGCTTCTCACAGCAACTTGGATTGCCGAGCCCGGCTGAGAATACTTCGCCGCGTTATCGACGATCTGCCCGAGTGCCTGTTCGAGCAGGATTGGATCGACGTAGATGAAGGGCAATTCGCTCGGGATATCCAGTGCGACACGGTGCCCGGCGAGCAGGCGTTGTCGCCGGTCGATCGCCGTATTGACGATATCCGCAGGCTCCACCCACTCGGACTCCAGCCGAACGCCTTTGCTGGAGATCAGCGCCGCGTCGAGCAGATCTTGGACGTCGCTGTTGAGTCGATCGACCTCGTCGCGCAGAATATCGGCAAGCGAGGCGAGCCGCGGGTCGCTGCTGTTGCCCGGCGCCCGGCTGATCACCGTCGCCGCGCCGAGGATCGAGACCAGCGGCGTGCGCAACTGGTGCGAGACCGAACCGATAAGTGCGTCGCGCAGCGCCTCGGTCTCGGAGCGCACCCTCGCCTCGCTGATGGCTTGGCCAAGATCGAGATGCTCCAGCGTGGTTGTGGCGTCGTCCAGAACGGTATCGACGCGCTGCCTGATGGCATCGGCCTTTGCACCCGCCTGCTGGCCAAGATCGATTGCCAAAACGCCGAAATCCTCCGCCTTTCCAGCAACGGGGCGCACGAGCCACAGGTGACCTTCACCGTCATCGACGACGCTATCGCTGCGCGAATCCTTGCGGCGTCCAATCACCGCCTCGGTCTCGCGCTTGACCCGTTCTGGCACCCTCTCCTCGTTGGACAATGTCGCACCGACGCCGCCTCGCGGTGCTGTTTCGAACAGGATCGTTCGACGGCCGATCATCGACGTTAGGTGCTGCCGGATAGCGGTGTAGATGTCGTTTGCGGTGTGGGCAGCGGCGAGCTGGCGCGAGAACGCGTACAGATCCTGCACTTCGGTTTCGCGCCGGCGCGCGAGCTCAGCCTGTCTTTTGAGATTGGTTGCCAGGTGGCCGGTAACGATCGCAACGAACACGAACAGCGGGAGTTCGATCAGATGCTGCGGGTCTTGCACGAGAAAGCTGTAGATCGGCGGATAGAAGAAAAACGCTGACGCACCACCGCCAGCGATCGCCGCGATCACCGCCGGCACGATCCCCAACTTCGTCGCCGCGATGACGACCGGGACCAGATAGACAAGGGTGACGTGTCGCAGCGCAAAGAACTGATCCAAGATCAGCAGTCCGATCGTCGTTACGCCTACGAGCACCAGCGATTTGAGAACCGGCCACAGGCTATTGCGGAGACGCTGCCGGAGGGAGGTTCGACCATCCTGATCGGGATCGTGCCGCATGAACGACCGTCGGCTCCTATTTGGGCGCCGAATCTGCCCGATTGAACCTCTCCCGCGCGGCTCCGAACAGCTCACTATAGGGTTGCCAGCGGCGTCCCTCGGCGGTTTGTCGCACTTTCCGACCCGCATCGGATTTTCCGAAAAAGTCATTTATAAACATAGGCTTATAAATCCAGCTATAACCTTTGGTCTAATACGAGTTGCTCACAGACACGCGGTCCGGCGCGACATAGCGTCGATTCGGGGCGGTTTGGCTGCTGCACGGTTGGCGTGTGAACCGTCCCTCATGAGAGCAATCAGGGACAAACGCCTATGGCAACGCTGGCAGAAACGTCAGTCCGCGCGGGCGGCATGACGAAGGACGAGAAGTTCGTCATCTTCGCATCATCGCTCGGCACGGTCTTCGAATGGTACGACTTTTATCTCTATGCGACGCTGGCACCGTTCTTCGCGGCGCTGTTCTTCCCGCCCGGCAACGACACGGCCGCACTGCTGTCGGCCTTCGCGACCTACGCGGCGGGCTTCCTGGTGCGTCCATTCGGCGCGCTGATCTTCGGCCGCATCGGCGACCTGGTCGGTCGCAAATACACCTTCCTGGTGACCATCGTCGTGATGGGCACCGCGACGTTCCTCGTCGGACTGCTGCCGACGTTCTCCCAGATCGGCTGGCTGGCGCCCGTCCTGCTGGTGACGCTGCGCCTGTGTCAGGGCCTCGCCCTGGGTGGTGAATACGGCGGCGCCGCGACCTATGTCGCCGAGCATTCGCGGCCGAACGAACGCGGCTACACCACGAGCTTCATCCAGACCACGGCCACGCTCGGCTTCTTCCTTGCCCTGGTCGTGATCGGTCTCTGCCGGCTCTACATGGACGCCAAGATGTTCTCCGAATGGG
>CAVRXD010000012.1:0-147653 GCA_963725065.1 uncultured Alphaproteobacteria bacterium | reverse complement strand
GACCGGCTTGTCGGCGGGCGCGGATCGCGATCGTGCGCGTCATTGTTCTTCATTGTTGCCGGCCGCGGCGAATGTGTCCGACGCGGCCTCACCCTGCACCTGCGCGGGAGTTTAATTCACCATGCGGCACAAGGCGTTATCGAACGCACTTCGACCGCCGCGCGAAGCTGGGCGGGGGTGCGGCCGCATTGTTAATTCATTGTTATTAACAATGGCGGGACGCAGGCCTGCGCCATCAGGCGCGAGCACGGCGGCCTGCGCCGCGATTGTTACTGCGTGCCGTCGAGGCCGAGCTTCTTGACCAGGGAGCCCCACTTCTCCTGCTCGGATTTGACGTAAGTGCGGATGCCGTCGATCGGAGGCGAATCGAGCGGCAGAAGTCCGATATCCGCGGCGCGTTTCTTCATGTCGGGCGCCGACATGATGCGCCGCATGTCGGCGTGCAGGCGCTCGACGATCTCGTTCGGCGTTGCCGCCGGGGCGAACAGGATGTGCCAGGACACCGCCTCGAAATCGGGCGCGCCGGCGGCTTCGCCGAACGGCGGCACGTCGGGCAATGTGGGCAGGCGGACCAGGGAGGACACCGCGAGCGCGCGCAGCTTGCCCTCGCGGATCAACGGCAAGGATGCGCCGGCTTCGGCGAAGCCGAGGTTGACGTGGCCGGCGGCGATGTCGGTGATGGATTGCGGCGAGTTGCGATACGGCACGTGCGTGACCTTGAGGCCGAAGCGCTGCGCCATGAACTCCATCGCCAGATGCTGCGACGTGCCGGCGCCCGGCGTGCTGTAGCTCATCGGGTTCGCGCTCTCCCTGGCGTACTTGATCAGTTCGGGCACCGAGTTGATCGGCAGCGCCGGATTGACCACCAGCACGAACGGAGACTTCACGTAGAAATAGACCGGTGTGAGATCCTTGTCGGGATCGTAGGACATCTTCTTGTAGAGCACCTGGTTGACCGCCATCGGCGTGGCGGTCGAGATGCCGAGCGTGTGACCGTCGGGAGGCGCCGCGGCGATGGCCGCGGTCCCGAGCATCAGGCCGGCGCCGGGCTTGTTCTCGATGACGACCGGCTTGCCCAGCGCGTGCGAGAGTTGCTCGCTGTACAGGCGCGCGAGCGTGTCCATGCCGGTGCCGGCGGCGAGCGGGACGATGATCGTGACCGGCTTGGAGGGATAGCTCTGCGCCAGGGCCGGCGTGTGCGCCTGCGCGACGGTGAATGCAAGAAGAGCCAGTAAACAGCAACGGGATAACCTGAACATGTCGTTTCCTCTGTCTGGTGCCCCGCATTCGCGGTGGTTTGCCGTGTCTGGCCTGGATGCGTGCGGACCGGCGGTGTTCTGGGCCGCGGTGCGTCTAGCATGCAACGGGCCGGAATGCATGCGGCCGCTGGCCGCGGCGAACGCTCGGGCCCCGGAATGACAAGCGGAGCGAGAGGCATAAGCGCGTGGAATCGGGTCTAATTGATCTTGATGTCGGAGGCCTTGATGACCGGTGCCCAGCGGACGATCTCGGCATCAATGGCGGCGCGAAATTCGGCAGGTGAATTGCCGATCGGCTCCATCACCTGGAGCGCGAGCTTCTCGCGTACCTCCGGAGTCCTGATCGCATCCACGACTTCGTCGTGGATGCGCGCGATGATCGCGTCGGGTGTCTTGGCGGGGGCGATCAGCCCCATCCAGGCATCCGCCTCGACGTCGATCCCGGATTCCTTCAGCGTCGGGATATCGGGCAGCAGCGCAGAGCGCTTGGCGGTGGAGACCGCGAGGATCTTCACCTTGTCCGATCCGGCGTGCGGGGTCACCGAGATTGCCGGCAGGCACGCCATCTGCACGTCGCCGCGCAGCACGGCGGTCATCGCCTGCGGTGAACCGGGATAGGGGATGTGCACCACCTGCGTCCCGCTGCGGAGCGCGATCGCTTCCATGGCGAGGTGCGACAGCGAGCCGTTGCCGATCGAGCCGAAATTGTATTTTCCCGGCTCGCGCTTGAGCAGCGCCACCAGCTCCGGCACCGAATTGACGCCGAGGCTGGTGTTGATCACCAGCGCGCTCGGTTGCGTGACCAATTGCGTGATCGGCGCGATGTCCTTGGCCGGATCGTAGGGAAGCTTGGAGAACAGCAACGTGTTGATGGCCAGTGGTCCGCCGATGGAAATTCCGATCGTGGCGCCGTCGGGCTCGGCCTTGGCGACGGTGTCGGTTCCGAGATTGCCGCTCGCTCCCGGCTTGTTCTCGATCACGAAGGTCTGTCCGAGCTTCTGCTGCAGGCGGTCCGCGATCAGCCGCGCCACCATGTCCGGCGTGGAGCCCGGCCCGAACGGCACCACGATCTTGACGCTCTTCGTGGGCCAGTCCTGCGCCGCTGCCGCGGCCGGGATGAACAGCGCTGCCGCCAGTGCGATAGCCAGAGTTCTCTTCATCGGGTCTCTCGCGCGTTCGGCGATGCGATCAACTAATACATATCGGGTCATCACCGGCGACGTATGCGCTGCCGGTGCGGAGAGTACGGGATGCCTGCTTTCGGCAGGCAAGACAACCCTCGGCCGCCGGGCGACTGCTTGCCTCCGGACGTGCCATAGCCTCTACTGCCGCCGCTTAGACTGGTTCCAGAACACGGAACAGCACGAAGCACGCCTTCGGAGGGGACATGGGCGTACTGGTGATTGGACTGGTGTTGTTTCTCGGCGCGCATGTCTTCGTGACCTTGCGCGGACCGCGCGCTGCCGTGATCGCGCGCATCGGGGAGTGGCCCTACAAGGGGCTGATGTCGGTCGTCGCGCTCGTGGGACTGGTTCTGATCGGCTACGGCTTCGGGCATTATCGGGCCACCGGCTGGGTCCAGGTCTGGTCTCCGCCACGATGGACGAACTACGTCACCCAGCTGCTGATGTGGCCGGCCAGCATCTGCGTGGTCGCGGCGTATTGCCGGGGCCAGATCTGGCGCACGCTCAAGCATCCCATGCTGGTTGGGGTGAAGACCTGGGCGGTCGCGCATCTCATTTCGAACGGCGATCTCGGTTCGATCGTGCTGTTCGGCTCTGTCCTCGCCTGGGCGGTCTATGACCGGATCACCCTCAAGCGCCGCACCGATCCCGGCGCGCCGCCGTTCCCGGTCGGCGGGCGCCGCAACGACATCATCGCGATCGTCCTCGGCACGCTGCTCTATCTTGCGCTCGGTCTGATCTTCCATCCCCTCGTCGTCGGGATACCGATTTTCGGCCGGGCGGCGTATTAAAGTCTTCGACCATGTCGATCCAGAACGAAATCAGGCGGCTGACCGCCCCCGACATCCGCTCCCGCAAGGGCGGCGACCCGATCGTCTCGCTCACGTCCTACCACGCGCATACCGCGCGGCTGCTCGATGCCCACTGCGATCTGATTCTTGTCGGCGATTCGCTTGGCATGGTGATGCACGGCCTCGAGACCACGGTGCCGGTCACGCTCGACATGATGATCCTGCAGGGGCGCGCCGTCATGCGCGGATCGAGGCGCGCACTCGTTGTCGTCGATATGCCGTTCGGCTCCTACGAGGCGTCCAGGGAGCAGGCCTTCCTGTCCGCGGCGCGGGTGCTGAAGGAGACCGGCTGCGGGGCGATCAAGCTCGAGGGCGGCCGCCGCATGGCCGAGACCATTGCCTTTCTGGTCGAACGCGGCGTGCCGGTGATGGGCCATATCGGGCTCACGCCGCAGTCCATCAACACCATCGGTTCGTTCCGTGCGCAGGGGCGCGACGAGGCGGACTGGGGGCCGATCGAGGACGATGCCCGCGCGGTGACCGAGGCCGGCGCGTTTTCCGTCGTGATCGAGGCGGTGGCCGAGCCGCTGGCGCGCCGGATCACGGCCGCGGTCCCGATTCCCACCATTGGCATTGGCGGAAGCGTGGCCTGCGACGGGCAGATCCTGGTGCTCGAGGACATGCTCGGGCTCTCGCCGCGGGTGCCGAAATTCGTCAAACGCTATGGCGAGCTCGGCCCCTCGATCGAAGCCGCGGTGGCGGCCTATGCGACAGATGTTCGCGCCCGCGCCTTCCCCGGTCCGGAGCATGTCTATCCCCTCCGCACCAAGGGAAAGTAGGCGCGCCTTCAATAGCTTAGCAAAGGCCCCCGCGGGTCGCTTTGCCTTGCCAATGCCACATCGATAGGGTAACCGGCGCTGGTTGGGGCAGGCGCGCGCGGCGCGTCGGTGGGTTGGAAAGTTCCGTGTCCGATATTTTCCGGGAAGTTGACGAGGAAGTTCGCCGGGATCAGCTCAAGAAGCTGTGGGACCGGTATGGCAACTTTGTCGTCGCGGCGCTCATCCTCGTGGTCGTCGGGGTTGCCGCCTGGCGCGGCTACGCGTGGTGGGAGGCCAGGAAGGCCGCCGAGGCCGGCGCGGCCTTCGAGGCTGCCAGTACGCTGGCCGAGGCCGGCAAGCGCAGCGAGGCCGAGGCCGCGTTCGGCAAGATCGCCGCCGACGGCACCTCCGGTTATCGCCATCTCGCGCGCTTGCGCGAAACGGCCGAGCTTGCCCAGACCGATCCCAAGGCCGCCATCGCGGCCTACGACAAGATCTCCGCTGATGGCGCGGTCGGCCCGGTGCTGCAGGACCTGGCCGCGTTGCGCGCCGGGGCGCTGCTCATCGACGCGAACTCCTACGAGGAGGCACGCCGCCGGCTGGAGCCGCTGACGGCCAACGATCGCACGTTCCGTCACACCGCCCGCGAATTCCTGGTGCTGGCCTCCTCGCGCGCCGGCGACAGCGCGGCGACAAAACGATGGTTTGATTTGATGATGACCGATGTACAGACCCCGGCCGCCACCCGCATGCGGGTCGAGAAACTGATGGCGCTCGGCGCCAGTCCGGGCAACACCTGAGGGGCGCATCATGAATCGCTTCGCGCGCGTCGCTTTGAGCGCATCACTGCTGTCGACGAGCACCTTGCTCGCCGGCTGTGGGAGCTTCGATCCGAGCAGCTTCGATCCCACCGCCGTCTTCGACATGGAAATTTTCAATACCAAGAAGAAGCTGCCGGGCGAGCGCAAGCCGGTGTTCCCGGAAGGCACGCCGGGCGTGCCGCAGGGTGTGCCGCAGGAGCTGGTGAAGGGCTATCAGGACCCCGCGGCGCAGTCGCAGGAAGCGCAAGCCGCCACGCCACCGCCGGAAGAGGCCAAGGCGAAGCCCAAGCCCGCGCCCAAGCCGAGAGTCGTGGCCAAGCCGAAGGAAGAATCGACCCCGACCGTTCTCACGGTCCGGCCGTCCGCGCCGCCACCGCAAGCTCAGGCGCAGCCGCAAGCCCAGGCGCAGTCGCAACCGCAGTCCCAAGTCCAATGGCCTGATCCGCCGGCGCCGCAGCAGCAGCGGCCCGCCGCCAGCGGCGCCTGGCCCGGATCGCCGCAGCCTGCGGGCGGTGGGGTCGCCTGGCCCGATCCGCCACCGACGCGCTGATTGCGTTCACCGCAGCCGCTGGACATGGCGGCATGCACAGCGTACGGGCGGCGGTCATGAGCTTCACCGTCGCCATTGTCGGACGGCCTAACGTCGGCAAGTCGACACTGTTCAATCGCCTCGTCGGGCGGCGTCTCGCATTGGTGGATGACCTTCCCGGGGTCACGCGCGATCGGCGCGAGGGCCAAGCGCACCTCGGCGATCTGGCATTCGGCGTCATCGACACCGCCGGGCTCGAAGAGGCCGCGCCCGAGAGCCTGAGCGGCCGCATGCGAGAGCAGACCAAAACCGCGATCGCAGGCGCCGATGCGATCCTGTTCATGATCGACGCCCGTGCGGGAGCGCTTCCGGCCGACCGCGCGTTTGCCAATGTCGTGCGCCGATCAGGCAAGCCGGCCATCCTGGTGGCCAACAAGTGCGAGGGAAGGGCTGCGGGGCCCGGCCTGCTCGAGGCCTACGAACTCGGGCTTGGCGAGCCGGTCGCGATCTCGGCCGAGCACGCCGAGGGCCTTGCCGAGCTTTACGATGCGCTGCGCGCGGCGCTGCCGGATGCCACCGTGCCCGCGCACGACACGGAGCCGGCCGATGACGAAAGCGAAAGCGGCGGCGGGGAGCCCAGGCCCGCCCGCCCGATCCGTATCGCCGTCGTCGGTCGCCCCAATTCCGGGAAGTCGACGCTGATCAACCGGCTGCTCGGCGAGGAGCGGCTGCTGACCGGTCCGGAGGCGGGCATTACGCGCGATGCGATCGCGGTCGAATTGACTTGGCACGGCCAGAGCTTCCGCGTGCACGATACCGCAGGGATGCGGCGCCGGGCCCGGATCGAGGAGAAGCTCGAAAAGCTGTCCGTTGCCGACGCGCTCAATGCCATTCGCTTCGCCGAGGTGGTGGTCCTGCTGATGGATTCGGAAAGGCCGTTTGAGGAACAGGATCTGCGCATCGCCGACCTGGTCGAGCGCGAGGGGCGCGCGCTGGTCATCGGGCTGAGCAAGGCCGACCTCGTTGAACAGCGTTCCGGTGCCTTCAAGACCTTGCGCGAACAGGCTGACCATTGGCTGCCGCAGGTCAAAGGTGTTCCGGTGGTCGCGGTCTCAGGCCTTACCGGCGAGGGACTCGACCGGCTGATGCAAGCGGTTCTGGATGCGCATGAGGTGTGGAATCGACGCGTGGGAACGAGTGGACTCAATCGCTGGCTCGCCGATGTCGTCGCCGCCCATCCGCCGCCGGCGGTGTCAGGCCGGCGCATCCGGCTCGACTACGTTACCCAGCCGAAGAGCCGGCCGCCGACCTTCGCGCTGTTCATGAGCCGCACCGATGCCGTGCCGGACGCCTACCGCCGCTACCTCGTCAATAGTCTGCGCGACTCCTTCGCATTGCCCGGCACGCCCATCCGGCTCATGCTGCGGGAGAAGAAGAATCCCTTTGCCAAAAAGAAGTCCCGGGGATAGCCGCGACGGTAATCTCCGCCTCTTGAGCTCCTGGAGCAGGACGATGCGTCGCAAACCGAAATGGGTGCCCTCGCTTTCGGTTCTCGGCGTCGCATTGGCATCGTTGCTTTCGGCTGACGCGCTGGCTGCGGGCCCGTGCACCGGGCACAAGCTGCTGCGCGCGCCGCGGGCGGAGTTGAGTTGCAGCAATGTCAAACCGCAGGTCTACCCGTCGCCCGATGGTACGTTGCGTGCCGTGGTGTACCCCGTCGATATCAGCCTCAATGCCACGTCCGACATGGAGAGCCGGGTCGTGATCCGCACCAGCAAGGGCGACACGCTGACGTCGAAGGACTATGCCTCGCCGCGCGGGTTCAACGGGTACTATGTCGTCAACGCAAAGTGGTCGCCCGACTCGAAGTTCTTTGTTTACAGCATGTCCTCTTCGGGCGGCCATTCGCCATGGCAATTTCCGATCGCGGTGTACGGCCGCGCCGCAAATCGCTTCGCGCAATTCAGCGATATGATCAAAGGCGAGCCGACACTGTCCGCGGATTTCAAGTTCACCGGACCGCACACGCTCGTCGCCAGCACATGGAAGCAATCCGGATCGTTGGATGACAAGGTTCCCGTCACCGTGGATCTGGAAGATGCGTTCGGCAAGTTGCCGCCCTCTTCGGACTAGGGCGTGGGCTCACTGGGAAGCAGCGCGGCCGGTCGGTCACGGTCGAAATCTGCCGGCGCGCGTTGGCCTCTCGAACCGGTCAGGTGTCACCGATCTTCGGCCCGAACCTTCCGATGCCGGCTTCGCGGAACTTCTGGATGATGGCGTAGTGGAGTTCGCTCCTGACCGACAGGCCTTTCTCGACCTCGGCCACGACGCAGCGCAGCTCGAATTCGAGCTGCGTTTCTCCGAAGGCCACCAAGTAGGCGGCGGGAGGAGGGGTCTGAACGATCTGCGGGTGCGCATTGGCTATGTCGGTCAGGATGTCGCGGACCCGATCCGGATCGGTCTCGTAGCTGACCCCGACCTTGACCACGATCCGGCCCAACCGGTTTGCGCGCGTCCAGTTCTTGACGACGCCGGTGATGAATTCGGAGTTCGGAATAATGACGCTCGCCCGGTCGAACGTTTCGATCTCGGTCGCGCGCACCCGCACGCGCCGGACCCAACCTTCTTCGCCTTTCACGACGATGGAGTTGCCGACGCGGATCGGCCGCTCGGTGAGCAGGATCAGCCCGGAAACGAAGTTCGACACGATTGACTGCAGGCCGAACCCGATACCCACCGAAAGAGCGCCGGCGATCAACGCGATCTTTTGCAGA
Organism: uncultured Alphaproteobacteria bacterium; assembly: GCA_963725065.1. Lineage (GTDB taxonomy): Bacteria > Pseudomonadota > Alphaproteobacteria > Rhizobiales > Xanthobacteraceae > VAZQ01. Next base: position 139,477 of record CAVRXD010000012.1, on the reverse strand, counting down.
TCGAATCCGAGCCCGCTGAGCGCAAGCGCTATCGCGGTGATAGCGCCGACGTAGCCGAAGATGGTCACGATGGAGAGCTGCAGGCTTGGTTCGAGCCCGGTCCGCGGCAGCAGCTCCCGTTCGAGCCAGCGCTGGATGATGCGCATGAGGACCAGAAGCAGTACCAGCACCAAGATGGCCGCCAGGATCGCCTGGAACGATACGCGGATCTCGCCGATCTTGAACCCGAACGGGATGTTGCGGACGGTGTCGAACAAATCGGCGGTCGACACCTCCCACGGGCCGATGATCAGCAGGAAAGAGGTTGCGATCAGAATCACGCGAATCAGTGCGGACAGCAGTGCGCCGCTCAGCCCGAGGGTGCGCGGATCGATGCCGAGGTTTTCCGCCAGCATCTGCCCCTTCGGCGTCTGTTCATTGATCGAAGCGAACAGAGTTTGAGTGATGACGAGCAGCAGGAACAAGGCGCCGAACACCGCGGCGGCGACGATCACGCGCAGTGAGATAAACGCTGCGACGCCGGCATAGCCCGCCACGAGAGCTATGCCGATCAACACCGCCATCAGCAGCCCCAGAGGGTGAGCCCAGGATGCGGCTACGAGCGCTTCGCCGCGGTTCTTCTTGATGGTGCCCAGGCGGAGGACGAGGTGCACCAGGAACGCTGCCGTCGTCGCGGCGAACAAGGCATTGGTGGCGACGGTGATGACGAGTGGTGCGAACAGGGTTTTGTGAATGACTTGCAGGACGATCAGCACGCCGAGCGCACGCGAGGCCCACAGCAGGTGATTGTAGAAGCACAGCGCGGTTTCATCGTCCTCCTGCACCAGCCGGCGGTGCGGGTGCTCGGGCGCAAGAAGCCCGCGCGCAACGCCATGGCCAAAAGCGGCCGCGGCCATGCCCGCGACAACCCCCTGAGCAACCTGTTCGAGACGAACGGTCAGCAGCCCGAACGTGGTCAGAGCCAGCAATGCCGCGAAGCCCGCGAGCGGCGTCCGGATCGCAAACCAGATGAAGACCCACAACGCGGCCCATGCCTTGGCCGAGCGGGTATTCGACGGTTCCCCGATCAGGCGTGGCAGCCACCATCGGGTCAATACGACCACGATTGCGATGATGATGACGATGATCAGGGCCGCTCCCGCCCAGCGGGGGCGGGTATGATGCTCGCTCCAGGCGTCGACCAGCGCCTCTATGCTGCGCAACTCGATCGGCAGCGCGCGATAAACTTCGGTCCAGAACGACGGATCGAGTATGCTGGCGCTTCGCGCGAACAGCTCGTTGGCATACAGCGCGTGGCGTTTCTGGGCGACACGATCACCCAACTGGTCGGTCTTGACCGTGAGCACGCGGGCCTGTTTCAGCTCACCATCGATGTCGTTGAATTCGTCCGTAAGCTCCTTGCGCTGGCCGGCAATCTCTGCGCTTTCGGCCGGCGCGTCCTTGGCCGGCGCGGGGCCGAGCTCTTTCAGCCGGTCCTCCGCTTCTTTGGCGCGCGGCTCGAGCCAGTCGATTTTTTTCCGCAGGATGTCGGTCGCCGAGTTGAGCTTGTCGCGAAAGCCGGCGAGGGTCTCGGCGGTGATGTCCTCGCTGTCGACCGCGGCCTCGATCTCGTCCAGTGACTTCTTGAGCTCTTCAATCGAAGGCTCTTCGCCTGCCTCGGCCCAAGCCTTCCGCTCGAATCCGACGGTTGCGAGGAGGAGTGCCGCCGTCAATGTCCACAAGACAAACTGGCGCCAGAGCCCCGGCTGAATGCGTCCGATTGCCATGAGACTTCTCCTTTGGGGAGTGCGGTGTCATGCAGGGGTGACGAAATCAAGATGCTAGCCGGCCGCCCCGGTCATTGCCGCCGCGAGACGCGGAACTTCGCGCTACGCAGCGGTTCGTGTTCCGTGCGCCCCGTTGCGGTGTTCAGGACGGGGGGCGGAACTGGAGGAACTTGCCGTCCCGATAGTCGTAGAGCTTGCCAGTCTCCTGCATGCTCGGCAGGCACAGCGCGACAAGGCTGTCCGCGACCTTGTCCGCGGTTTCCAGCGTCATCGGATCCTCGCCCGGGAACGCCTGCGCGCGGATGCGGGTACGGATCGGGCCCGGCGTGAACAGATTGACGCGAACAGTGGTTGTTGCGGTTTCCGCCGCATAGGTGCGCGCCAGCGTTTCGAGCGCCGCCTTGGAAACGGCATACGGTCCCCAATAGGCCAGTGCCAGCGCCGCCACGCCGGAAGAGATGAAGACGGCGCGGCCGGCGTCGGAAAGCCTCAACAACGGGTCCATGCCGCAAATCAGGCGCCAATTGGCGGTCACGTTGACCGCCATGACCTCGTCCCACGTCTTTGCGTCGACATGGCCGAGGGGGGACAGCGGCCCGAGAATGCCCGCATTTCCGAGCAGCACATCGAGCCGGCCGAAGCGCTCGCGCAAGGCAAGTGCGAGGCGGTCGATCCCGGCGAAGTCCTTGAGGTCGAGCGGCACGAGGGTGGCCGAGCCGCCCGCGGCCTTGATCGCGTCGTCGAGCTCCTCAAGTCCGCCGACCGTGCGCGCGAGGGCGACGATGTGCGCGCCGGCCTTGGCCAGCGCGAGCGCAGCCGCGTAGCCGATTCCGCGCGAGGCGCCGGTGACGAGCGCGATGCGATCGGCGAGGGGAGGGGACATTTGCGCTCTCTCCTCAGTTGGACACGAGGTCACACCTTGCGCAGGCCGCGCACGCGCGGCTGCACGCGAGAGCTGAACCCATAGTCCGCGGAGTTGAGAAATTCAAACGTTGACGATCGTGGATCGCGGCCGCGGCGCTGAAGCGCCGCGCGTCAACCCGCTTCGGCGAGCAGCGACAATTGTCGCGGCGACGCTTCCTGCCCGGTCTGGTCGGTGAGCGGGGTTGGATAGTCGCCGGTAAAGCAATGGTCGGTGAATTGCGGCCGCAGGGGATCGCGCTGCTCGTAACCCATGGCGCGATAAATCCCCTCGACCGACAGGAACGCGAGGGAGTTGGCGCCGATGAAGGTGCGCATGCCTTCGAGATCGTGGGTCGCCGCCAGCAGCTTGTCGCGCTCCGGCGTGTCGATGCCGTAATAGTCGGAATGGGTGATCGGCGGCGAGGCGATGCGGAAATGTACCTCGGTGGCGCCGGCGTCGCGCATCATCTGCACGATCTTCACCGAAGTGGTGCCGCGGACGATGGAGTTGTCGATGAGCACGATCCGCTTGCCATTGACGACTGCACGATTGGCGCTGTGCTTGAGTCGCACGCCGAGTTGGCGGATCTGCTGGCTGGGCTCGATGAAGGTGCGCCCGATATAGTGATTGCGAATGATGCCGAGCTCATAGGGAATACCCGACTCCTGGGCGTATCCGATCGCCGCCGGAACGCCAGAATCGGGGACCGGGATCACCACGTCGGCGGTTGCCGGCGCCTCGCGGGCAAGCTGTGCGCCCATGGTCTTGCGCACGTCGTACACGTTGCGGCCGCCAACGACCGAATCCGGGCGCGCGAAATAGATGTATTCGAAGATGCAGGGCCGCGCCGCCATCGGCGGGAACGGCTTGTGCGAGTGCATGCCGTCTTCGTCGAATACGACCACCTCGCCGTTCTCCACGTCGCGGACGTATTTCGCGCCGATGATGTCGAGTGCGCAGGTCTCCGAGGCAAGAATCGGTTGCCCGTCGAGCTTACCGATCACCAGCGGACGGATGCCGAGCGGGTCGCGCGCGCCGACGAGCTTCTTGTTGGTGAGGCCGACAAACGCATAGGCGCCTTCGAGCTGGCGCAGCCCCTCGATGAAACGGTCGATGAAGCGGTTGCGCTTGGCGCTCGCGACGAGATGCAGGATCACCTCGGTGTCGGAGGTCGACTGCATGATAGCGCCGTCGCGCACCAGCTGGCGCCGCAAGGTCAGGCCGTTGGTCAGATTGCCGTTGTGGCCGATCGCCAAGCCGCCGCCATCGAGCTCGGCGAACAGCGGCTGCACGTTGCGCAGGATGGTTTCGCCGGTGGTGGAATAGCGCACATGGCCCATGGCCGACATGCCGGGCAGACGCTCGATCACCTCCCGGCGCGAGAAGTTGTCGCCCACCAGACCCAAGCGCCGCTCGGAATGGAACCGTTTGCCGTCGAAGGAGACGATGCCCGCCGCCTCTTGCCCGCGATGCTGGAGGGCATGCAGGCCGAGCGCGGTGATGGCAGCCGCGTCCGGATGCCCGAAGATGCCGAAGACGCCGCATTCTTCCCGCAGCCGGTCGCCGTCCAGCTCGGATGCGCCCCAGTTCGACGCTTCACGATCGGCCGAGGTCGGGGTCGTCCGACCGCGGCCAAGATCGAGCCCGGCGTCGCTAGGAGTGTCCGTCATCTTGCCCATCTCCTGGTTGAAATTCCCGGCTCGATCACCGCGGCGAAGCCTTGCCGCGGAGCAACTGCTGCATGCCGGACCGGTCGTTGGCTCCGTACCCGGCGGCCTCGCCGGGGGCGTCGAGGCCCGAGCGCTGGCCCGGCGTCGGCTCCTCTTCTTCCGGCTTAGGCTTCTTCAACCGTTTCAAGATGGTGCTCTCTGGGTCGTCCGGCAACATCGACATCAGCCAATCGCCGGTTCCCTGCAGCACGACCCGCGACTTGGCGCTGCGGACCCAGTCCGGCTGGCTCCGATCAGGCACCAGCCACGCGAAGAACAGGAAGGCCACGACCACGATGACCAGCCCTCGCGCGAGCCCGAACAGGAAGCCCAGGGTGCGGTCGAGGGCGCCGATGCGGCTGTCCAGAACCATGTCGGAGAACCGCACGGTGATGATGGACACGATCAGGAGGGTGCCAAGGAACGTTCCGCCGACCACCACCGCCGCGGCGACGATGTCGTTGTTGAAATAGGTCTTCGCGAACGGTAGCAGCTTCGCATAGCTGTACAGCGTCACTCCCGCGGCGATCACCCAGGCGGCGATCGACAGCACTTCGCGCATGAAGCCACGGATCATGGCCAGCAGGGCGGAGATCAGCATGACGCCGATCAGGATAATGTCGAGGAGAGTGATGGGCATGGTTGAGTTCGGATTCTCTGACACGTCCAGGACGGCGCCGGTCGAATCGGCAAGTCGATCTATACTAACCTTCGCGCGCCTCGCTTTGCCGGCAAGCCCTTGCCGAAGAATTGCCCCAACTTATCAAGATTCCTGCCGTTATTCGCCCGCCGGCCCGTACGGACGCAGGTTCGGCGGTTCGGGCGCTGTATAGCCGGATGGGGGCGGCCCGTCACCCGTCTTGTGATCGTCTTGATCCCCGCCGGGGGCGGTGCCGGGGACGGCCGGTGGACTGCCGTTCCCGTCGGGGGCTTTCGGGTTTCTCTACTTGATGTGTGCCCGCAAGCGTTGCGTCCTCATCCAGCATCTGCCTTCCGCGCTCTCGCGTCTGTCGCAGGCGTTCTATCGTCGCTCTTCTCATGTCGGCCGTCGCTCGGCTGCCGTCTGTCCTGCGTTTTCCCTTGCGCGGCGATGTCTGCGACCAGGCTCGCCAGACTGCCGACAGACTGGAGCGATAGTCCGGCCTCGCCCGTCCCTTCCGCGCGCGCGGCGTCGGGAAGGATGGCGCGGGCAAAGCCGAGCTTCTGCGCTTCCTTGAGCCGCGATGCCGTCTGCGCCACCGGCCGCACCGCGCCCGAGAGCGAGATTTCGCCGAAATAGACTGCATCGGCCGGCAGGGACGAGCCGGCGAGCGAAGAAACCAGCGCCGCCGCGGCCGCGAGGTCGGCCGCCGGCTCCTGGATACGCAGGCCGCCCGCGACATTGAGGTAGACATCATGACCGGAGAGCCGCACGCCGCAGTGAGCCTCAAGCACGGCAAGCACCATCGACAGGCGGTTCTGATCCCACCCGTTCACCGCGCGCCGCGGTGTACCGAGCGAGGAGGGGGCGACCAGTGCCTGAATTTCCACCAGCAAAGGGCGGCTTCCTTCGATCCCCGCAAAGACCGCGGTCCCGGGCGAACCGAGATCGCGCTCGGAGAGAAAGAGCTCGGACGGATTGGCAATTTCGCGCAATCCGCCGCCGGTCATCTCGAACACGCCGATCTCGTCAGTCGGACCGAATCGGTTCTTGGCCGCGCGCAGGATGCGGAACTGCTGCGAGCCCTCACCTTCGAACGACAGCACTGCATCGACCATGTGCTCGACCACGCGCGGCCCGGCGATCTGGCCGTCCTTGGTGACGTGACCGACCAAGATGATGGCCGTGCCCGAGCGCTTGGCAAAACGAATGAGCGCCTGCGCGCTTGCGCGTACCTGGGTGACGGTGCCAGGAGCGGATTCGACCAAGTCCGTCCACATGGTCTGGATCGAATCGATGATGACCAGACGCGGCGTTTCGCCTTCGCCAAGCGTCGCCACGATGTCCTCGATCGAGGTCTCGGCGGCAAGCTCGACCTGAGCACCCGCAAGGCCGAGCCGCTCGGCGCGAAGCCGCACCTGCGCCACCGCCTCTTCGCCGGAAATATAGACCGCGCGCTGCTTGGCGCGGGCCAGCGTCGCTGCCACCTGGATCAGCAGCGTCGATTTGCCGATCCCGGGATCGCCGCCGAGGAGCAGCACGGAGCCGCGCACGAAGCCGCCGCCGGTGACGCGGTCGAACTCGGCGATCCCAGAGGCGAGCCGGGGGGCGTCATGGGTCGCGCCCGCGAGCGCCTCGAGCGCGAATGCGCGCCCCTTGCGTGGCGCGCGGCCGGGCATTTGCGGGCGCGCGCTGGCCGCGTTTTCCTCGGCGATGGTGTTCCATTCACCGCAGGCGTCACACTTGCCTTGCCAGCGACCATAGACCGCGCCGCAGTTCTGGCAGATGAAACTCGCTTCGCGACGGGCCATCGTTCGGATTACCGCTAATTTCCTGCCGGTGTTCCGGCTGCTGCGCGGTGCGAAGCGCATGCAGACGGTGGACTACGTCTGCGGCGGCTCGACCACGTCGCAACGCGGACAAGTCATCGGCGTCATCGGATTGCGCACACGTTGTGCCCTACCGACTCAAAGTCACGCGCCCTTGTATACGCGATGATAGCGCCGCCCGAGATTGGTGAGCAGCTCATAGCCGATGGTGCCCATCGCAGCGGCGAGATCATCGATGCTCATGCCATCGCCGATCAGGGTGGCAAGGTCGCCGCGACGCACGGTGCCCTCGGGCAGAGACGTTACGTCGACGGCGAAGAGATCCATCGACACGCGGCCGGCGACAGGGCAGCGCCGGCCGGCCACGACGACCTCGGCTGCGGACTTGCCCTTGGACGCACTTGCCGACCGCAGGAAGCCGTCCGCATACCCAACCGCCACCACCGCAATGCGGCTCTGCCGGCCGGAGGTAAAGGTGGCGCCATAGCCTACGGTCTCGCCCTTGCCGATCGTGCGCACCTGGATGATCCGGCCCTTGAGCTCGACCACCGGACGCATGGGGTTCTTGCGCCCCGGGGTCGGGTTGACACCGTAGAGCGCCACTCCCGGACGAACCAGGTCGCAATACACGGTGCCGCCGAGGAATATTCCGGAAGAATTGGCGAGCGAGGACGCAAGCCCGCGATAGAGAATGCGAATTTCGCGAAACTGCCGGATCTGCTGGTCGTTCATCGGGTGGTCAGGGAGGTCTGCGCACGCGAGATGGCTCATCAGCAGCGTGAAGCCATGGCTTTCGGATTGGAGGCGGGGCGCGATGGCGACCGCTTCGTCCATCGTGAGCCCGAGCCGGTTCATGCCGGTGTCGATGTGGAGCGCGGCGCCCCCGCGCCAGTTGTTAATGGCGACGAACGCATCCCATTCGGCAAGCTCGGTGGTGCTGTTGATGACCGGCTGTAAGTAGTCGTTGGCGAAGGCCTGCGCCGAACCCGGCATGATCCCGCTGAGCACGTAGATCGTCGCCTCGGGCGCCAGTGCCCGCACCCGCCGCCCTTCGGCGACGTCGGCGACGAAGAAGGTCCTGCAGCCGGCTCTCGACAGTGTCTGCGTGACCGGTTCGATCCCGCAGCCGTAGCCGTCGCCTTTGACGACGGCGGCGCATTCGACCGGCACGGTGGTGCTGGCGAGCATCCTCCAATTGGCCTCGATGGCGGCAAGGTCGATGCTGAGAAGACCACCCGCTTCCGTCGGGTCGGTAGCGTCGGCCGCCGCGTCGGCGGTACGCAGGTCGGGTTCGTGGATGGTCATGATCGAGACTTATGGCGGGGCTGCGCCCGCCCGTCTAGTGTTGGCGAGCAGCCAAGAGCGCCAACGGCACACGGTCGCCGCTGCGGCCGACGGTGGCGGCGCATCAAGCGGGGCGCGGGGTCGCGAGCTCCGGCCTTACGCTTACGCTGGTTCAGGCATCTGATCGTCGCGCGCGAGGTTATCGAAGCGCGTGACGGCCGCGTCGAATTGGACATTGACGGTGCCGGTCGGGCCGTGACGTTGCTTGCCGATGATGATCTCGGCTTTGCCGTGCACGGCGGCCATCTCCACCTGCCACTTGGTATATTCGTCGGTGCCGGGTCGGGGCTCCTTGTTGCTGAGGTAATACTCCTCGCGAAACACGAACATCACCACGTCGGCATCCTGCTCGATCGAGCCCGACTCGCGCAGATCGGAAAGCTGCGGGCGTTTGTCGTCCCGGTTCTCGACCTGCCGCGACAATTGCGAGAGCGCCATGATCGGCACGTTGAGTTCCTTGGCGAGCGCCTTGAGGTTCGTGGTGATCTCGGTCACCTCCTGCACGCGGTTCTCCTGCGAGCGCCGGCTCGAACCCTGCAGCAACTGGATATAGTCGATGACCACCAGATCGAGACCCTTCTGGCGCTTGAGCCGCCGCGCCCGGGCGGCAAGCTGCGCAACCGTCAGTCCACCGGTCTCGTCGATGAAGAACGGCAGGTGCTGGAGCTCGACCGCCACGTCTTTGATTTTCTCGAAATCGCGCTCGTTGATGCCGCCGCGTCTGATCGTGCTGGACGGAATGCCGCTCTGCTCGGCGATAATGCGCGTGGCTAGCTGTTCGGCCGACATTTCGACCGAGAAGAAGCCGACGATGCCTCCGTTCACCGTGTCGATGTGTCCATCGGCACGTACCTCGCCGCGCCAAGCGCGGGCGACGTTGTAGGCGATATTGGTCGCGAGTGCGGTCTTGCCCATGCCGGGGCGGCCGGCGACGATAATCAGGTCTGAGGCCTGCAGACCGCCCATCTTGTTGTCGAGGTCCTTGAGACCGCTTGCCAGGCCGGAGAGCCTTCCTTCGCGCTGGTAGGCGCGTGCCGCCATGTCGACCGCGGTGGTGAGCGCCGTTTCGAACCGTTGAAAGCCCCCGCCATAGCGCCCGATCTCCGCGAGCTCATAAAGGCGACGCTCGGCATCCTCGATCTGGTCGCGCGGCGCGAAATCGACCGGCGCGTCGAAGGCGACGTTGACCATATCTTCGCCGATGGTGATCAGCTCGCGCCGGGTCGCGAGGTCGTAGATCGTGCGCCCATAATCCACCGCATTGATGATGGTCGTGGCTTCGGCTGCCAGACGGGCGAGGTACTGAGCGAGCGTCAGCCCGGCAATGTCGATCTCGGCGGGCAGGAACGTCTTCAAGGTCACCGGCGAGGCCAGCTTGCCGGTGCGAATGAGGCTCCGGGCGATGTCGTAGATTTGCTGGTGGATCGGCTCGAAGAAATGCGGGGGCTCGAGAAAATCACTTACGCGATAAAGTGCCTCGTTGTTGACGAGGATGGCACCCAGAAGCGCCTGTTCCGCTTCAATGTTGTGCGGTGCGGCGCGATAGGGCGGCGCCGGCTCGCCCGGTTGCTTGCGCGCGGTCGAATCGAGGGGTGCCATGATGTCGGAGCGAATCGCTTTCCAATCTGTCGGAAGAGTGGCGCAATTACACCCCTCACCATTTCAGCGCGACCGTTCATTGCTGCTTTCCCCGTTACCCACCGGACGAAATAACTGTCGAAATGGACTTGCGCCGCCCTTGACCATCTAAATGCACTCGTGCGGCGGATGACCATCAAGCGCTGGTGGTAGAGGAGGGCGCCTCATTCTCCAGCGAGCCGCAGTGCCGGGCGGCTGCCCGAAGTCTTTCAGCAAAGCAACGTCGCGGCGTTGCACGAGTTGCGGAGGTTGTTGTGTTCCCGCCGGAAAACATCACCGAGGCGGCCAGATGCCCGCCGGCCCGGCAGCAGCAGGTGCCAGCGCGGCGGGGTTTTGTCTATTCGGCGGCTTCCGCGAGCTTCGTCGCTGAATGAACGTTGCGCCCTCTGGCGTACATGTAGTCTCTTGTGAGCGGGACGGCATCGATGTTCTTGATCAGCTGGATCTGGAACACCACGAGTCCGTAGTACCTGAAGGACGCTTCGAACCCGGCAAGATAGTATTCCCACATCCGGATGAAACGTTCGAAATTGCCAAACCGCGTTCGCAAGCTCGGTGTTTCCTCGAACAGCCTGACAACCTCGTTACGATTGGCCAGAAAATTGTTGCGCCAGGCGCGCAACGTGTCCGCGTAGTGGATGCGCAGCACTTCGACGTCGCTGACAATCAAGCCCGACCGTTCGATGACGGGTGCAAGCTCCGACAAAGCCGGCGTGTAGCCGCCGGGAAAGATGTAGCGCCACACCCAAGCATTGGTATCCGCCGGGCCGTCCCAGCGTCCGACCGTGTGGAGCAACATCACGCCGTCGTCTGTCAACAGGTCTCGGCATTTCCGAAAAAACGTCTCGTAGTTCTGCCTGCCCACGTGCTCAAACATGCCGATGGAGACGATACGGTCGAACTTTTCCGAGACGTGCCGATAATCCTGAACGCGGAATTCGCACGCGGCCGCCTCCGCCGCGGCGCGGTGCTGCGCGATCCGCACCTGTTCGTCGGACAGATTGATGCCGACCACCGAAACCTTGGCGTCGCGCGCGAGATGGAGCCCCAGGCCGCCCCATCCGCTTCCGATGTCGAGCACCCTGAGGCCGGGCTTGAGCAGCAGCTTGCCCGCAATGTGCCGCTTTTTGGCGAGCTGTGCCTGATCGAGGGAAGCGTCGCCGTTCTCGAAATACGCGCAGGAGTACTGCAGATCGGAATCCAGGAACAATCGATAGAGGCGATAGTCGATGTTGTAGTGATGAACCGCGTTGCGCCGCGCCCGCCACAAGTTGTTGTGTTGAAAAATAGCGCGCGTGAGCGAGCGCAAAGCCCGCAGGCCCTTGCTCCATACGCTCGTCTGGGCTCGGCTGAGGTTCTTGATGGCAAGATCCAGAAAATCGGCGATCGAGCCCTGCTCGATGACGATGTCGCCATCCACGTAGAGTTCGCCGAATCTCAGCTCTGGGTCGATCAGGACCGCGCGCTCGGCCGCCTGTGTCGCGAAGCGTATCGCCACCGGCGGGCCGGCCCCGTCGCCGCAGGCAAAGGTCATTCGTCCCGCGGTCGTGACCCTAAGATTCCCGACCCGGACCAACTTTTCGAATACCGCTCGAAGCAACCGATCCACCGGCCGCCTCCTACCTCCTTCGCCGGCCTTGGCCACGCCACGCGCGTGACACAATTGGCGTTCACCGGCGTCGGCGCGAACCAGACCAGCTGCGGTCGAAGGCGACCGGCAGCCTGCCCGACACCGGCAATTAGAACAAAGTCCTTCCGCGACGGCAACTCGATTGAGCTGCAATCCGGGGGAATAGGGCAGCGAGCAGGGTCAATCCTTTTTTGGCCAAAAATTCGCAGCAGATCATGGTGGCCGGCGCAGAAGCCGGCAGCGACGGAGGGGTAGCCGTGCCAAGGGTCAGTCAGGTCTTGCCGTGGATGGTTGCTGCAACCCTCTCGTTCGCAGCGCTCCCGGCGCAGGCGCAATCGAACCTCGATGCCGGCAAGTCCGCGGCGCAGATCTTCTCTGCGACCTGCAACGCCTGCCACCGCAGTCCTCGGGAACTCAAGCAATCAAGCGCAGGATTTCTTCGGGAACATTATACCACCGGACCGCGGGAAGCCGCGGCGATGGCCGCATATCTTGCCTCCGTGGGTAGTGACCCGCGGGCAGTCCAGCAGCGCCGGCCACCGACTTTGGGGGCAGGGCAGGCAGCGAGCCCGACCGAGAGTGGCGCCCGGGGCGCCGAACAGGGCAAGCCGACGGAAACCCAGGCTGCGCTGCCGGCGACGCCTGGACGGCGTACGCCTGGAGCGACGGATCCGGCCCAATCGGGCGGGATGAAGCCACGCCGCCCATCCGACAGCGTGGAAACGGGCAGGCTTCCGGTCGCCGAAGGGGACAGCGGCGCGGAGGCAGCACCTCCGCAGACCGCGACCGCCGCCCCCGCGCGGTCACATGCCGTCGAAGAATTCGAGGAGTAGCGCCGGACCTCCCGGCGCCTCGCGAATCGAATTTCGGTCTCGCTGCAGTGCGGCGCCCCGAAACATCGCCATCCTGAAGCCAGCTATTTCTCCGACTCGCCTTCGGCAGCGTCTGCATCGGCGCCGGCTTCCTGGGTGCGGCGGGCTTCCGCCGCCTCGGGCTCGAAGAAGGCTTCCGCGGCGGCGGCGGCTTCCTCGGCGGCTTGTTCTGCTTCATCGCGGGGAATCGTGACGTCCTCGCCGCGCGCGATCCGCGCCGCCTCGTCGGCGTTGCGCGCGACCGCGACGTTGATCGTCACCTCGATTTCGGGATGAAGCGAGATCGGTACCTTGTGCAATCCGATGGTCTTGATGGGCGTGTTGAGTGCGATCTGAGCACGGGTGATCGCAAACCCCTGTCCGCTCACCAGGTCAGCGAGATCGCGCGGCGAGACCGAACCGTAGAGCTGGCCGCCTTCCGCTGCCTGGCGGAGCACGGAGAAGTTCTGACCGTCGAGTTTCTGGCCTACCTTTTCCGCCTCACCCTTCTGCTCGAGGTTACGCGCTTCAAGATCGACCTTCATATTCTCGAAGCGGGATCGGTTCTCCTCGGTCGCACGCAATGCTTTGCCCTTGGGCAAGAGAAAGTTGCGCGCAAAGCCGTCCTTGACTCGTACGACGTCGCCCATTTGGCCGAGCTTGCCGACGCGTTCCAACAGGATCACTTCCATTTTCGTCTCTCCATCTGTTCGATCGGATACATCAGGTCCGCAAACTCGGCGGTCCCCGTTTACGTGCGACGCGGCTGCGAATGTTGAGGATGGATTCGGCGAGGCCTAGAAGCGCCACCGCCAGAACCGGCCAGCCGAACACGGCGGCGGCAGCATAAAGGCCGGTGAGCATGACGATCCGGGCCCTCATCCCGCGCGTGATCGCATGCAGGACCGCAAAGCCGAGGATCGCAAACGCCATGAGCAGACTTGCCGCGAACACGCCGGACAGCACGCCGGCGAGGTCAGGCAGGAACGAGCCCGCGATCGCGGCAGCGAGCAGCGCCGAGCTGGATGGGGGCAACGCCAAGGCTGCCAGATCGGGCCATGGTCGCTTCAGGCGGCCGGAGATCTTCACCACACGTGCGGCAAGCCAGAGATTGAACACGCTGGTGATCGTGGAGAAGATGGCGGCAGCGGGCGGAACCGCAACGACCAGCACATCGATCAGCGCCTGATCGCGCAGAATGCGCTCGTAGGTCTTGCGCAAAGCGGCCTGGAGGCTTTCCTGGTCCATGCCGAAATTGGGGACGGCGGCGGCAACGATCAGGGTCCCGATCACCGCCGCCCACAACACCAGCCGACCGACCGGATACCATTCGAGCACGTCGCCGCCACCGTTCGTCGCCGGTCGCGCGAGCATCGCCAGATAGCCGAGCCACCAAGCTCCGAACGCGATCACGGGCACGGCGATGAGGAAGACGCCGGAGAGGACTCCGACGACCGCGGTAGCCGAGGCCGCCGCGATCAGCCCAGCCAGGTGGCTCCAGCCGAGCGCGGCGATCATGATAGGCAACGGCGCGAGATAGAAGAGGAAGACCGCCGCGAGCGATCCCGAGACGACGGAAGCAAACAGGAGCGCCGCCGCCGCGCCAGCTCCAAGTCCGACCAAGACGATCTGGATCATCTCAAGCTGTCCCGCTTCATCAGCGGTTAGAGACGGAACAGGTCCGTCCCAACCATTTCATCGCGAACGACGGAGAACAGAGGACGGAAAGTGCCTCTGAGTGTCGTCCGTCTTCGTCTGAGGTCCGTTACCGGATCACATAGGGCAGCAAGCCGAGGAAGCGAGCGCGCTTGATGGCGCGCGCGAGTTCCCGCTGCTTCTTGGCGGAGACCGCAGTGATGCGGCTCGGCACGATCTTGCCGCGTTCGGAGACGTAGCGCTGCAGAAGCCGCACATCCTTATAGTCGATCTTGGGTGCATTGGCCCCCGAGAACGGACAGGTCTTTCGGCGGCGAAAGAACGGGCGGCGCGTCTGTGTCGAAGAAAATGCCATGACCATCACCCCTCGTTTCCGGCGGGAGGAGCTTCGTCAGCCCCGTCGCGGGGGGGACGGCTGTCGCGGTCACGGCGGTGCTCGCCGCGATCCCGATCTCGATCGCGGAAACTGCCGCGGTCGCGATCACGGAAACCGAATCCGCGATCGTCACGCTCACGGTCGCGATCGACCTTGCGCATCATCGCGGATGGACCTTCCTCGTGCTCGTCCACACGCACGGTGATGTAGCGCAGCACGTCCTCGCTGAGCCGTTCCTGGCGCTCGACCTCGTTGAGAGCCGCCGACGGTGCGTCGACGTTGAAAAGTGTGAAATGCGCCTTGCGGTTCTTCCGCAGACGATAGGAGAGGGACTTCACGCCCCATTGCTCGGTCTTGACGACCTTGCCTCCCATTTGCTCGAAAATGCCGGTGAACTGGGCGGTAAGTTCTTCGACCTGCTGCGCGCTGGCATCCTGGCGCGTCAGGAAGACGTGTTCATAGAGGGGCATCGATATGCCTTTCCCTGTGTCATGCTCCCCCGGCGCGAAGCCCTTCGAACCCTTTCGGGAAAGGCTCGAATGCTCAGAAGGCGGGAACACGGGACGCCGGACCATCAGGCCCTGCCGCACGGGTGGTTACCCATGCGACCGTCCGTTCAGCTCCCGGCCGGGATCGAGCGGAAACGCGGGTTATAGGGTCTTTCGACTAAAAGGCAAGCCGCAGACCGCGCCGGCCCACA
This sequence comes from uncultured Alphaproteobacteria bacterium, assembly GCA_963725065.1. GTDB lineage: Bacteria > Pseudomonadota > Alphaproteobacteria > Rhizobiales > Xanthobacteraceae > VAZQ01. The sequence goes on along the minus strand of CAVRXD010000012.1, from coordinate 124,434 downwards.
CCGAGCCCAGCTCGGCTTGACAGCGCGGATAGCGGGGTGTCTTAGGGCCCGTTCTCATCAAGGGACGGGCATGTCGCTCGCTTTCATTTTTCCTGGCCAAGGCAGTCAAACGGTCGGCATGGGCAGGGGCCTTGCCGATGCCTTCCCGGCGGCGCGCCTGGTGTTCGAAGAGGTCGATGAGGCCCTCGGCGAGGCGCTCACCAAGGTCATCTGGGAAGGGCCGGCCGAGACCCTTATGCTGACGGAGAATGCTCAGCCCGGGCTGATGGCGGTATCGCTCGCGGCCATGCGGGTGCTCGAAACCGAGGCCGGCGTCGATCTCGCGCGCGACGCGCGGTTCGTCGCCGGTCATTCGCTCGGAGAGTATTCGGCGCTCGCGGCGGCGGGTGCCCTCCGCATCGGCGACACTGCCCGGCTGCTTCGCATTCGCGGTCGTGCCATGCAGAAGGCGGTGCCGGTTGGCACTGGCGCCATGGCCGCGCTCCTCGGCCTCGACTTCGAACAGGCTGTCACCGTGGCGGGCGAGGCCGCCGAAGATCAGGTGTGCCAGGCCGCAAACGACAATGGCGGCGGACAGGTGGTCGTCTCGGGCGACAAGGCCGCGGTCGAGCGTGCGGTCGAGATCGCCAAAGGAAAGGGTGCGCGGCGCGCGATGATGCTGCCCGTGTCCGCCCCGTTCCACTGCAGCCTGATGCAACCTGCGGCCGACGCCATGGCGGCGGCGCTGGCCGGGGTCACGGTGAAGTCGCCGGTGGTGCCGGTCGTCGCCAATGTGCTGGCCAAGCCGATCCGCGATCCCGCCGACATCGTCGGCGCGCTTGTTGCACAAGTTACCGGGACGGTACGCTGGCGCAACTCGATCAGCTTCATGGCGGATGCGGGAGTAACCCGATTCTGCGAGGTGGGCGCCGGCAAGGTCTTGAGCGGACTCGTCAAACGAATAGCCGAAGGCGCAATCGGTGTTTCGGTCGGTACGCCGGATGACGTGGCGGCGTTCAAGACGCCGCGCCCCTAGCGCTCCTGTTCCGGCGCGCCTCTCGATGAGGAAAGCTGGGATCGGGCGCGTGTAACCGATGATATGCTCGCGATCGCTGGCCCGATCACGAGCGCACGTACGATAACCTGACAGGGGCAGCACATATGACCGGACGGCCATTCCCGTGTTTCTCGGGCCGCGACAGACGAGTCTCAACGAAGGAACGCGATCAATGTTCGATCTGACCGGCAAGACCGCGCTCATCACCGGAGCGACCGGTGGGATCGGGAACGCGATCGCGCGGGCACTTCATCATCAAGGCGCGACTGTCGCGATTTCCGGCACACGACGAGAGGTGCTCGACCAGTTCGCGGGCGAGCTCAAGGACCGCGTCCACGTGCTGCCGTGCAACCTTGCTGACAAGGACGAGGTCGAGGGGCTGGTCCCGAACTCCGAAGAGGCCATGGGCCAACTCGACATTCTGGTGGCCAATGCCGGCATCACGAAGGATAATCTGCTGGTCCAGTTACGGGACGAGGACTGGGACCAGGTGGTCGCGGTCAATCTGACCGCCACTTTCCGCCTTGCGCGTGCGGCCCTGCGGGGGATGATGCGGCGCCGCTTCGGCCGAATCATCGGCATCGCGTCCGTGGTCGGCGTCACCGGCAATGCCGGGCAAGGCAACTATACCGCGACCAAGGCTGGCATGATCGGCATGATCAAGTCGATCGCCGCTGAATATGCCAAACGCGGGGTAACGGCGAACTCGATCGCGCCCGGCTTCATTGCCACGGCGATGACCGACAAGCTCAATGACAAGCAGCGGGACGCGATTCTCGCCCGCGTGCCGGCGGGGAGGCTGGGCGCCGGGGCGGACGTGGCTGCTGCGGCGGTATTTCTCGCATCGGACGAGGCTGGTTACGTCACCGGTCAGACGCTTCACGTCAATGGCGGGATGGCGATGATTTGAGGGTCTTTCCGGGAAGCCCAGCAAGCCGCCCGATGCGGCGTAGCTGCGCTGGTCAAGGCTTTTGAAGTATGATAACCGGACTCCGGTTTGGCTGGGGCGGCACAACGGTTCCAATCATCACAGGGGGGTCCGCTCGCGACCCGATGATCCGACGCCGGGTACCCACGCAAGCCCATACGTAATGGCTCGGGGGCGCTGACCGATCGAGCCCAATTCAAAGGACACGAGGTTGCAGCGATGAGTGACATTGGCGAGCGGGTGAAAAAGATCGTCGTGGAGCATTTGGGCGTCGAGGCCGAAAAGGTGACCGAGAACGCAAGCTTCATCGATGATCTCGGTGCCGACAGTCTCGACACGGTCGAACTCGTCATGGCATTCGAGGAAGAATTCGGATGCGAGATCCCCGACGACGCCGCCGAGACCATTTTGACGGTCGGCGATGCCATCAAGTTCCTTGAGAAGAACGCAAAAAGCTGACGACCGCCATCCGGGCGGAACTGACGGCTTGTGCGATCACCCTTTGCCTTGGCGTCCCGCAGCGTCGCCGACGTATGATGTCGGCGACGTGGCCGCGCTGTCGGGTACAGACCGGGCGGTCGCGGGCGGATCGGTTTTCGCCGACGTAAGCGGTACCATGGCCGACCGAGGCAAGTCGGTGTTGGTGCACGCGTGCTCGCTCCAGGAATCACAACTCGTCGCAAAACCGGCTTCCACTTTTGCTGAACGCGCTCTATGGAGTCGCAGATGAGACGCGTCGTCGTCACAGGGCTTGGCATGGTGACGCCGCTCGCTTGCGGCGTCGAGCCGACCTGGCGACGGCTGATCAATGGCGACAGCGGGGCACGGCGCATCGAGACGTTCGACGTCTCCGATCTGCCGGCCAAGATCGCCTGCCAGGTTCCGCGCGGCGACGGTTCGAGCGACAGCTTCAACCCCGACCAGTGGATGGAGCCGAAGGAACAGCGCAAGGTCGATGACTTCATCATCTTTGCGGTCGCCGCCGCCCAGCAGGCGCTCGCCGATGCCGGCTGGAAGCCGGTCACCCACGAGGATCAGATCAGTACCGGGGTGATGATCGGGTCCGGGATCGGTGGTCTCACCGGCATCGCCGAGACTGCTATCGTGCTGAAAGAGCGGGGGCCGCGCCGCGTCTCGCCATTCTTCATTCCCGGTCGCCTGATCAATCTGGCATCGGGATACGTGTCGATTGCGCACGGCCTGAAGGGACCCAATCATGCCGTCGTGACGGCGTGTTCGACCGGCGCCCATGCCATTGGAGATGCCGCGCGACTCGTGGCCCTTGGCGACGCCGAGGTCATGGTGGCGGGCGGGGCCGAGTCGCCGATCTCGCGGATCGGCATGGCTGGATTTGTTGCCTGCCGCGCGCTGTCGACGTCATTCAATGACACACCGGAGCGCGCATCACGCCCCTACGACCGAGATCGCGACGGCTTCGTCATGGGCGAAGGCGCTGGCATCGTCGTGCTCGAAACCTATGAGCACGCCAAGAGCCGCGGAGCCAAGATCTATGCCGAGATCATCGGGTATGGTCTCTCGGGAGACGCCTATCACATCACCGCACCCGCCGAGAACGGCGACGGCGCGTTGCGTTGCATGAACGCAGCGATCAAGCGCGCAGGCATCTCGGCGGCGGAGATCGACTATATCAATGCCCATGGCACCTCGACGCCACTGGGTGACGAGATCGAGCTTGGCGCGGTGCATCGTCTGGTCGGCAACGCCGCGGCGCGTATGTGCATGTCCTCGACCAAATCGTCGATCGGGCACCTCCTGGGCGCAGCGGGAGCAGTCGAAGCCATTTTCTCGATCCTTGCCATGCGCGACGGCGTCGCGCCGCCAACGATCAATCTGGACAACCCTTCAGTCGAGACGGCGATGGACCTCGTGCCGCATCGCTCGAAACAGCGTGACATCGACGTGGTTCTTTCCAATTCTTTCGGGTTCGGCGGAACGAATGCGTCGCTGGTATTTCGCCGCGTCGCGCATTAGCGCGCGCGGCCGCCGCGCAAGGTGGCGAATAAGGCGCTGCCTTGCCGCATCCGCATTTTGGATCTGTTCAATTGTTGGCTGCGCACATTAACGCAGCCGCGATCGGAGAATGTGCAGCGTCGGCGGTTCCTACCTTTGGCCATATTCGCGCGTAATGTGGGCGGTTCAGTCGGCCGATTCCGGTGGGACGCGATCGCAGACCGGCACACCCGGGTATTGCCCTCCTGCGGCGGGCGCGCGGGTCGATTGCCAGATGGGATGCGGTGGTGGCGGCTATGGTCAGCGTGGGCGTTGAAGTGGGGGCTTGGCGGTGAATTCGGACAGCACACCGCCTGCGCGTGATCGCGGCGATCAGGCGCAATCCGACACCTCGCCGGTCGCGCCCGGGCAAGCACCTGCGGCCTCGTGCGCTCCCTTCGTCCAGTGGGTCCGGCGGGGCGGGCGGGCTGCCACCAGTGTCGAGCGGACCTGCTCCGGACCGTCCCGACGCGCCTTATGGGCGCCACCGGGTTGCGAGCGGGCTGCCGCCGCAGCCACCGCCGTCAGGGTTAACCAAGGGTGAAATCCGGCCCGATCATCCCCCGGCAATGGCTGGCCTGCGTCTCCGACCCCTTGCATCGGCGCCCGCGCCGGCGGCCGATGCGCTGCCGGCAGCAGCGCAGGTGAAAGGCGCGCAATATGTCCAGGCGGCGCCAGGGAGCGCGGCGGCGACGCCGGATTTGCCGGTGGCGGAGGGGCAGAGGTCGGGTAAGATGACGCCGGCTTCGGTCGCGCCGAGCCCGTCGATGCCGAACCCGGTCACTCCGCAACAAGCGGGGCCCGCGCGCGTGGTACTAGGCGAGCCGGAACCACCCATATCCGGTCGGCCGGATGGATTTGCAACGTCAGTCATGGAGCCGAAACGCATCACCCCGCGCAGCCCCCGCGCCGCTCTCGAGCCCGATCAGGTGCCGATGCCAACGCGTCCTTCGCGGCGCGCGCGCAATCCGTTCGTGATCGTAGGCAATGCCATTATCACCGTACTGGTGCTTGTTCTCATCGTCGTGGGAGGCGCGCTCGTCGTCGGGAAAGGCCACTTCGAGGCGCCCGGTCCGCTGCAGGAAGACAAGATCGTCAACATCCCGCCGCGCTCCGGCATCATGGACATCGCCGACCTCCTCACGCGCGAGGGGGTCATGGACGCGCATCGGCTCGTCTTCATTGGCGGCGTGTTCGCGCTCAACGCGCGCTCCGAGCTCAAGGCCGGCGAATATCTTTTCCCCAAGCGGGCCAGCGTCAAGGACGTGGTGGACACGATCGTCGAGGGGAAGGTGGTCCAGCACCAGCTCACCGTTCCCGAAGGGCTGACGTCCGAGCAGATCGTCGCGCGTCTGCTGGAGAGCGACATTCTTTCGGGCAACGTCAAGGACGTGCCGCGGGAAGGCAGCCTTCTACCCGACAGCTATCACTTCAACCGCGGCTTCACGCGCGAGCAGATGATCCAGCGCATGCGTCAGGCGCAAGACCGGCTGGTTCGTGAAGTCTGGGAGCGGCGAAATCCCGACCTGCCGCTCAAGACCCCAGAGCAGCTCGTCATTCTCGCCTCTATCATCGAGAAAGAGACCGGCAAGCCCGAGGAGCGCACGCGCGTCGCGGCGGTTCTGACCAATCGGTTGAAGCAGAAGATGAAGCTGCAGTCCGACCCGACCATCATCTACGGCCTCGTCTTCGGCAAAGGTACGCTCGGTCATCCGCTGACCAAGAGCGAGATCGCGCAACCAACACCGTACAACACCTACGTCATCGACGGCCTGCCGCCGGGCCCGATCGCCAATCCCGGGCGGGGTTCAATCGAGGCCGCGGCGAATCCCGCGCGCACAAAGGAACTGTTTTTTGTGGCCGACGGCACCGGGGGACATGCGTTCGCCGAGACCTACGATCAGCACCTCAAGAACGTCGCGCGTCTGCGCGCGCTCGAAAGCGAGCAGAGGGGAGAGGCGTCGGCTCCGGATGTGCAAGCGCCCGCGCCGGGGCGCGCTACGCCCGCGCCGACGCAGCGGGGCAGGCGCAGCGCGAACGGCTCGTCACGGGCGGCCGGCGCGGCGCAATAGCACGCTGCGATCGCGGCACACCCCGGCTCTTGTGACCGCCGCGCGCCGCCGGTAAGGTCCGCCCAATTCCGTCATCCAAGATAGTTTGCGGGTAGAGGCCGATGGCGCTCTCGAGCATGACCGGCTTCGCGCGTGGCCACGGCGTGAACGGTACCTATAGCTGGGCCTGGGAGCTCAAATCGGTCAACGCCAAGGGACTGGATCTGCGGTTGCGCCTGCCGCCGGGCTGGGACGCGGTCGAGGGGCCCGCGCGCAATAGCGCAGCGCAGGTGCTCGCGCGGGGCACGGTCTACGGAACGCTCACCGCAGGACGGCAGGGCGTTGCGCCCGTTGTGCGCGTCAATGAACCGGTGCTGGCGGCCGTGCTCGCGACCATCAACGCGCTTGCCGGCCGGGTGGATGCCGCCAAGCCGCGGCTCGACGGAATCCTTTCGCTCAAAGGGGTGATCGAGGTCATCGACGAAGACGAGCGCGAGGACGATCGCCGGGCCGCCGAAGCGGCTGTCATCGCCGGATTCCGGGCGACGCTCGCTGAACTCGCGACGATGCGCCGACACGAAGGCGAGGCGCTGGGGCAAATCTTGAGCCAGCGCGTCAAGGAAATCGCCGCGCTCGCTGCCAGGGCGGACGCCGCGCCCGGCCGCCGGCCTGAGGCGATCAAGGCGCGCATCGCCGAACAGATCGCCATGCTGCTCGACACCTCCAACCGCTTCGATCCTGATCGCCTGCATCAGGAAGCAATCCTGATCGCGAGCAAGGCGGATATCCGCGAGGAACTCGATCGGCTGGCGTCGCACGTCGCCCAGGTCGAGCGACTGATCGCAGACGGCGGTGCCATTGGCCGCCGGCTCGATTTTCTCGCGCAGGAACTCAACCGTGAGGCCAACACGCTGTGTTCCAAATCGAACGATGTCGAGCTCACCAATATCGGCCTTGAACTCAAGAGTGTGGTCGAACAGTTCCGCGAGCAGGTGCAGAATTTGGAATGAGCCCATGACGACGGCAGGGGGTGGTCACCAACAAGCGGATGCAATCGCCCGCCGCGGGCTCATGCTGGTGCTGTCCTCGCCGTCTGGGGCCGGCAAGACGACGTTGTCCCGCAAGCTTCTGGCCGCCGATCCGGGTGTCGAGCTTTCAGTGTCGGCGACCACGCGCGCGCCTCGGGCCGAATGAGGTCGATGGACGTGACTACCACTTTATCGACGGACGCGCTTCTACGGAATGGTGGACAACAACGAGTTTCTGGAGTGGGCCACGGTATTCGGAAATTTGTACGGCACGCCGCGTGCCCCAGTTGAGGCGGCAATGGCCGAGGGGCGCGATATTCTGTTCGACATTGATTGGCAAGGGACGCAGCAGTTGCGCGAAAAAGCGCGCGGCGACATGGCAAGCATTTTCGTCCTGCCGCCGACAATACCCGAATTAGAAAGGCGCTTACGCCTCCGTGCTCAAGATATGGAGCATGTCATTCAAGAGCGCATGGCGAAGGCCGGAGAGGAATTGAGCCACTGGGCCGGAATACGACTACGTCATCATCAACGACGACATCGAATCCGCCTTTGCGCAGGTGCGCGCGATACTGGCTGTCGAACGTCTCAAGCGCGAGCGTCAGACGGGGCTGTCCGATTTTGTCCGCCGTCTGCAGGCAGAACTGTGATCCTGGGCGGTCGGCATCCTGGGGGACGAGAGCAAGAGCGTTGTGGGCAGGCTGCGCGTGGCCGGCCCGGGCAAACGATAGCGCCTAGCCTGTCGATAAAGTCACCTTGCGGCAAACGCGCGCGCGAGCGCGACGAAGCCCTCGACCGGAATGTCTTCGGCGCGGGCCGTGGGTTCGATGCCCGCGGCTTCCAGCAGCGCCGTCGCATCGAGGCCAAGCGACCTCAGACTCTGGCGCAGCATTTTGCGGCGTTGGCCGAACGCGGCTTCGGTCACCCGTTCGAGCGCGCGCCGTTCGCAGGCGAGGGGCTGTTCGCGCGGCACCAGGTCCACCAGGGATGATGTCACCTTGGGCGGCGGGACGAAGGCGCTGCCGGCGACATCGAAAAGGATGCGCGCTTTGCACCGCCAGCCGGCGAGAACGGAAAGGCGTCCGTAGGTCTTGGACCCGGGAGCGGCGACGATGCGCTCGGCAACCTCGCGCTGGAACATCAGCACGAGCCGGTCATACCAGGGTGGCCATGGCTCGAGCGTGAGCCAGGAGACCAGCAGGGCGGTCGCGATGTTGTAGGGCAGGTTTGCGATCACGCGCGCCGGTGCTCCGCCGATCAGCGCCCGTGGGTCGAATTCGAGAGCGTCGCCCGCGACGATCTCCAGGCGGCCGGGATATCGCTCGGCGATTTCCGCGAGCGCGGCGATGGCGCGATCATCGCGTTCAACCGCGATCACCCGGCGCGCGCCCGCAGCCAGCAGCGCGCGGGTGAGTCCGCCAGGCCCGGGACCGATTTCGACCAGGTCCAAGCCGTCGAGCGGGCCCGCCGCGCGGGCGATACGCGCGGTCAGGTTGAGATCGAGCAGGAAATTCTGGCCGAGGGACTTCTTGGCTCTGAGACCGTGTCGCCGGATCACCTCGCGCAGCGGCGGAAGATCATCGATGGCGCTCAAGGGCGTCTACGCCCGTCTTCGCGGACTATTGTCGTCAAGCGCAGCCGGGCGCGCCCGGTCGCGGGCCGAGAGCGTTGCTGCAAGTCGCAAGGCCGCGATCAGACTGGCGGGATCGGCGCGGCCGGTTCCAGCGATGTCGAAGGCGGTGCCGTGATCGGGCGACGTGCGCACGAATGGCAAGCCCAGCGTGACATTGACGGCATGGTCGAAGGCGAGCGTCTTGATCGGGATCAATGCCTGGTCGTGATACATGGCAAGCGCCACGTCATAGCTCGCCCGTGCCGCCTCGTGAAACAGCGAGTCGGCCGGCAACGGTCCGCGAACACTGATGCCCTCGGACTTGAGACGCTCGACGGCGGGCTGCACCACGGTTTTGTCTTCGTCGCCGAGCGCGCCATCTTCGCCCGCATGGGGATTGAGCCCCGCAATGGCGAGGCGCGGACGCTCGATGCCGAAACGGTCGCGCAGATCGCGCGCGACGATACGTCCGGTTTTGACGATGAGATCGGTGGTGAGCCTGGCAACGACGTCTTTGAGGGGGAGGTGGATGGTGACCGGGACGACCGCAAGCTCGGGCGACCACAGCATCATGACCGGCTGCACCGCGATGCCGGTGGCTTCCTCGGCGAGCTTGCCGAGGTACTCGGTATGGCCGGGTTCGGCGAAGCCCGACCGGTAGAGTACGTTTTTGGCGATCGGATTGGTCACGATCGCGCTGGCGGCGCCGGCGCAGACATCGGCGACGGCGCGACGGATGGCCGCAAGCGCGGCGGGCGCGCTCGATTGATCGGGACGGCCGGGCTCGGCGGTGACCGGAACGCCGATATCGACTACCGGCAACGCGGTCTTGAAGGCGGCGCCGGCCGCATGGGGCTCGACAACAGCGATAGTCACGTCGGGCGCGATCCGCTCGGCGAGCCGCGCCACAAATTTCGGATCGGCCAGGAGATAGAACGGCGCCAGATCAAGCTCGGCGCGCCGGCGCCACGCCGCGAAGGTGATGTCGGGTCCGATTCCGGCCGCCTCACCCAGCGTCAGCGCCAAAGGTGATGGCATCGAGCCTGGCCTTACTTGTATTCGAGCATCGCGCCGCGACGTAGCTCTTTCAGATATTGCTTGGATCGCTGCTCGTAGCGCTGGGCCATAAGGCTCTCCTTGGCCTGACGCTTGCCCGGGGAGTTGTCGGCCGTCGATTCCTTCTTGGCGCAGATCGCGAACATCTCGACGCCGAACTTGGTGACTTCGGGCGGCGTCAAGCGGCCCACCTCGATGCCTTCGAGAACCTTGCGCAGCTCCGCGGGAATGTCGGCGGAGCTGCGAATGACCTGTTCGCGCACGGCGACGTCCTTGAGCGCGCGGGCGAACGTGATGCCCTCCTCGCAGCCCTGAAAGCGGCCGCGCAGAGCCTCCGCTTCGCGCTTGCGCCCCTCGATGAATGTTTCCGCCGACCCCGCCGGGACGAGGAAGAGAATCGGACGCATGGTGTAATCGTAGCCGGCCGTAGCGTCCGAGTTCGGGTCCATGGCGGAGACGATATCTTTGTCGCCGATCTGCAGGCTCGACGCGTATCGCCCGCGCACGATCTGCGACCAGGCGATGTCGGCCTTGATCCGGGCTTTGAGCGTGGAGACGTTGACGCCTGACTTCGCGAGTTGCTGGGTCAACTGGTCGGCCGTGAACCGCATACGGCTCGCCATCGAGGCGTAGGCCGTGTCGACCTCGGAAACGCTGACGTCCAGCCCGAATTTCTTGGCCTCGCGCAGCTTGAGCCTCTCGTTGATCAGCTCATCCAGCACTTCTTGACGTGGAGGGACCTTATGCGTCGACAGTTGGCTAAGTTTGCTGCGCTGATCGACGTCGAGCGCGGTGATCGGCTCGCCGTTGACGATGACGACGATCTGCTGCGCGCCGGCGGTGGTTGCCGGGATCGCGGCGGCAAACATGAGAAACGTGGCAGCCATCAATTTGCGGAATGCCATGAGACTATCGAACATCATCGCTCCATCCGCTTTCTCGCCGATGCAAGGCTCTGATCATCCTCCGATCGAACTCGCCGCTTGCAACTTCGCAGTGCTATCGCGTGTTGCCGAAGGCGCCGGTGCTGCCGGTGGATGGCGCACCATTGTTCGTTGTCCCCCCCAGCGTGCGCAAGCTGACCTGCATCATATAGGTATGGTTGACCGACACGCTGCCGCTGTAGGCATAGCTTGTAATATAATTCAGGGCCAAGATGAGGCAGTCGTCGATGTAGCCGACGCCGATCTGAGTTTGGGTGATCGACTTGGCGTGGATATCATAGCCCGCTCCTCCCAGCAGCACCCAGTTCGGGTTCACCTTCAGCCGCGCGCTTCCGAGGACTCCTTCGCGCCGGTCCAGGAACCCGATCAAGGGCTGGGCGGCATAGTTGCCGTACATCAGCGTGGTCGTCCACCGGCCGAATGTCGCGGTGGTCTCCAACTCGGTGCGCTGCAGGGTGAAGTCGTTCTCGGACATCCGGAACCGGGACGTGAACGTCAGGAGTGAGTTCGGCTGATACGAGGCGCGTGCCACATAGTCGGACTGCGCGGTGTCGAGGCCGCTGTTGAGGCCCGTGTTGGTCGTGCCGCCGAGCGCGAACGAGTTCAACCCGTACAGCTGATACGACTGTCCGAACAAGAGATTGACGTTGCCGCCGCGATTGAACTGGGCGGTGTATTGGACGCCGACGTTGGCGCGTCCGCCGCCCTCCACGCGATCCCAGCCGGAGAACTTGTTCACCTTGAACAGGTTCGAATCGTCGAAAATCAAACTCTGCGCATCCTCGTTGGGAAACGAGCCGACGTAGGTCTCGTTCGGCCGCACAATGAGCTGGGCGATCGGCTCGATGGTCTGCGTGCCCCAGGCCTGCACGTTGATGAGCGGATAGCGGTATTCGACACCGGCGGTCGGCATCACGCGTCCGATGTCGGTCTGGCCGACGTTGATGTAATTGGCCACGCCCGGCTGCCCGGCGACGTTCACGTCGGCGACATCGGCGCGCACGGAGAAGAAGGGGGTGAACACCTGGCCCCACGGGTCGATGACCGTGCGTTTCCAATTCCAGTCGGATGAGAGCCGGGTGTAGGTACCGGGCACGCCGCGCAGCAGACAATTGTTCGCGTTCTTGACCGCAGGATCGGCGCTCGTCAGCGCGCATAATCCACCGTTAACGGCGGCCTTCGAGATCGGGTCGAAACTGGCGGTATCGCGGGACACACTGGTCAGATTGTTGTGGAAACTCAATTCACCGCCGAATATCGGGTTCTTGAAGACATAGTCGTGGTCGATCACCGGATGCACGACCGGAAGCTGGCCCTGAACGTCGACTGGCGAGAGGCCATAAAAGTACATCGTGCGTGCGTCGAAGTAGCTGCGATCGCCGCGGCCCGCGAGGTAGAGCTGGGACAAGGTGTAGTCGGGCGTGATGAACGTGAGCAGATTGCTTGTCTGAATGTTTCTGAGCATGCCGTAGTCGTAGAGATAGTTCTTGTCCGACAGCAGCGTGCCGTTCCATCCCCAGACCCACTTGTCCGAAAGATTGAACTGGCCCGCCGTTTCTATGCTGCCGCGCCAGTCGCGATAGCCCGGCGTAGCAACGCCGTTTTGCAGAAACAGCTCCTTGTCCATCTGGAACAGCCCGGTGGCGCGGATGCTGTAAGCCCCATTGAGCAGCCGCTGACGCCATTCGCCCTGCAGCAGCGGACCTTGCCGGCTCGTGATCATGGGCGTGAAGGTGAAATCGTAATCTGGCGCGAGCGCCCAGTAGTAAGGGACCGAGACCCCGAGCCCGTAGACCGAGCTTGTGCTGTAACTTGGCGTCAGCACGCCGGTCTTGCGCTTCACTGTCGGATCGGGCGCCGACATATACGGAAAGTAGGCCATCGGAACGCCGAGGAACTCGAGCTGAGCGTCCTCGAAATAAAGCATCTTCTCGCCTTGATCGTGGATGATCCGCGCGGCTTTCACCTGCCATTTCGGGGGTTTCTTCGGATCGTCCCGGCACGCCTCGCAGGCGGTATAGACGCCGTTATGGAAGACCGTGAAATTGTTCGACTTCTCCGCGCGCTCGGCGGCGAAGCGGGTCTGTTCCGGCGCATCCAGTCTGAGCGAATCGACGAAACCGTCGCGATAGTCGTCGCTCAGATCCATGATCTCGCCATGGGTGACCGAGCCGTCGCCTTGCGTCAGCGTGACATTACCTTCGGCATGCAGGCGCTTGGTCTTCTGATCATAGATCACGCGGTCGGCTTCGAGCGTCGAGTTGCCGAAGTAGAGCTGAACGTTGCCGACGGCCGACACGCGCTCGTTGCTGTAGTCGTAATTGATCTCCGCGGCGCGCACGAGCATCTGCTCCTGCCCGCGATCGGGTCTGACCGGCGGCTTCGGACGCGGCGGGAACGCGAGCATCTGGGCGAGCGCCGGCGACAGGCCGGCCGTGCCGCCGACCAGCATGGTGGCGGCCACCAGAGCGACCAATGCGCCGCACCAGGCGCGCCGACGCGACAATCGGGGAGGGGTGGCCGGCCGCGCCATTAGCCATCCTCCTGGTACAGCAGCGCGATCAAGCCGGTCACGCCGCCCACGGCCGGCGGCAGTCCTGCCGCCGTCATCGGACCCATCAGGCCAGCCTTGCTCAAGTCTCCGGTGACCTTCGCCATGACGTAAAGCAAAAAGCCTGCTCCGATGCCGCCCAAGACAATCTTCTGCACGCCCCCGAACCGAAAGAAGCGCAAACTGACCGACGCGGCCAGAAGCACCATGGCCACGAGGTAGAAGGGCTGTGCCAACAGCTGATAGTACTGCAGTCGATAGCCGGCGGCGGCAAGGCCTGCCTTCTCTGCCGTATCGATATAAGACGACAGTTGCCAGAACGGCACAGTCTCCGGCGTCGCGAAGCTCTCGCCGACCTGCGCGGGCGTGAGCGTCGTGCTCAGCCGGAAGACGTCGCGCTCAACCGCTGCAACTCCGCTGGCGTAAATGCGGGCCTCTTCAAGCCGCCAATAGCCGGGCTCCAGGGTCGCCCGCTTGGCCTCGATGCGATCGAGGAAGTGGCCGGAGGTATCGTGCCGGAAAATGCTCACGCCGCCCAACTCGATTCCCTGTTGGCGGCTCGATTTGGCGTTGATCACTGCCTGGCCGTCATCGTTGCGCTGGCGCACCCAAAATCCGCTGCCAGAATTGCGGAAGCCCTTGTCGCGGCCCGACAGTTCGGCCTCGAGTCGGGTCGACAGCTCGCGCAGGTTGGCGGAGATCGGATTATAGATCGTGGTCAATGCGATACCGATCAGGGCGGCGATGACGATGGCGGGCGAGATGAACTGCCAGGCCGAAACGCCGGCGGCGCGCGCGACCGCGAGCTCCAGGCGCCGCGACAAATTCAAGTAGCAGAACATCGCGCCGACGAGGACGGCGAAAGGCATCACGCGTTCGGTGATGAAGGGCACCCGAAAAATCGTGATCTGCGCGATGACGAAAGCCGAGACGTCCTTGATGTCCGCGGAGCGCCGCAACAGCTCGAGAAAGTCGATCATCGCGGTCAGCACCAGGGTGCCCGCGAACACGGCAAGAACCGCCGAGAGGAAGCGCCAACCGAAATAACGTGAGAGCTTGCCGGCGATCATGACGGCTGCCCCATGAGAGCGCTGGCGCGTTGAGCGATGCGTTCCATGATCGCGGTGATCGCATTGGCAATGAAAGCCGGGGGCTCGATGATGACCCCGCGGGAGATGGCCAAGTATCCCAGCACGAAGCTTACGATCAGGGCGATGTAGGGGAGCACCAGCACGATCGGGGTTTGAACGCCGGCAATCATGCCGACGAAGCCAAGACCGCGCAGTGCTGCGACCACACTGATCGCGCCCATGAGCGACATGGTGCGGCCCTGCCGCGTCGTGCGCGGCGCGCCGAGATAGGCGTAGGTCATCACGACGAAGGCCAGCGGGTAGAGTGGGGCGGTGATTCGGTCGTGAAATTCGGCTCTGACTTGATCCGGCGCATCGACAAACATCTGGTCGGTCCGCGTCGGATCAAAAAGCTCCCAGAGATATCGTTCCCGCACCGAATATTTCAGGCTCTGCTTGTTGTTCGAGAGCCACGACAAGTCGAATCCGTAGCTGTTGAACAGCACGATCGCGGGATCACGCTGGCCGGTCTCGTGCCGCTGCACGGTGCCGTTCTCCAGGATCAGGAACAGGCCGCGCTCGTTCTTTACGATGTCGCCTTGCTCGGCGAGAATGCTGGCTCGTTCCTTGGGATCACGCTGGTCGTCGATGAAGATGCCAAGCAATTGTCCGTTGGGACGCCGTTCGCGGATGTGCAGGGTGAGTCGCTCTTCGAGCTTGGTGAAGCGGCCCGGCTGCACGATGTTCGAAACCAGATCGGCGCGAACTTCGGTCGCCCACCGCCGCAGTTCGCGCAGCCCCCATGGCGAAACGTAGATGCTGATCGCGGCAACCAGCAGCGACACGACGATCCCGACCGCCAGGAAGGGGCGAAACAGAACCCACGGTGGCATGCCGGACGCGTTCATCACGATGAGCTCGGAATCGTTGCCGAGCTTGTTGAGTACGTGCGCGACTGCGATCATCAGCGCGATCGGCGCGATGATCAGGACAAGCAGCGGAATGATGAGGCCGGTGATGCCGATGAAGACGAAGATGCTCTGGCCCTGATTCGTCATCAGGTCGATGTCGCGCAACGCCTGCGTGATCCACATCAGCGCGGTCACGCTGGCGCAAATCACCAGGAACGCACCAAACGTGGTGCGAAAAATATAGCGGCCGATGGACCCCATACGAATTACGCGTCCCCGCTCACGGCAAAACCTCGGTGCGCCGGCTCCGTGCCCCTCAACGGCGCGCCGATGGTAAGCCGATCCCCTTTTTACCCTCTATTTGATCCCGCAACAAAATGGCTTGGCCAAGGCAAACCCTTTGAGTATGCACAACAAAACGTTAATCTGGGCCGCGTTGCCCAGCGGCCACAGGGCTTTGGGGGCAGAGCCCGCCGGATCCTCCGTGTATGAGTCGTCAGGCGGTGCGTTCGCCAAGCGGGTAGGATCCGCCGGCGGGCGCGCGAAGCCTCCCGTTTTGTTGAACCCGATCAAGAGGTCCCATTCCGATGTCCGGCGCCCTCAAGCTTGAATTTGCTCCCCTTGCCACGCCCGCCAAGGGTGTTCTCGTCCTGTTCTGCGAGGACGGCCTTAAATTCGGGTCGGCCGCCCTCCGCGTGATCAAGCAGACCGGCGACCTCGTCACCAGGGCGGCGGCCGCCGACCGATTCAAAGGCAAGAACGGGTCCGCGCTCGATATTGTCGCCCCCCTCGGGCTCGAGGCGACACGTCTTGTGGTTGTGGGCGTGGGCAAGGCCCGTGACCTCAAGACCAGGGATTTCGTCAAGCTTGGCGGCGCGGTCATGGGCAGGATCCCGGCAGCCGCCGGGGAGGCGACCATCCTCGTCGATCTCCCCGGCGGGTCGCTGAAGCCGGATCGGGTCGCCGATCTTGCGCTCGGCGTTCAGCTGCGCGCCTATACCTTCGATCGGTACAAAACCAAGCGCAAGGACGCGGAGGAGCGGCCGGCACAGGTCAAGGTCACGATCGCGGTCGCGGGCGTCGCGGCGGTCGAGAAGGCGTTCGCGCCGTACCGCGCGGTTGGCGACGGGGTCGTGATTGCGCGCGATCTGGTCAATGAGCCGGCCAATGTGCTCTACCCGGAGGAATTCGCTCGCCGCGCCGGCAGCCTGAAGAGACTCGGCGTGCTCATTGACGTGCTCGACGTCAAGGACATGAAGAAGCTCGGCATGAACGCGCTGCTCGGCGTGGGCCTGGGTTCCCAGCACGAGAGCCGCACGGTGATCATGCGGTGGAACGGCGGCAAGCGGGGTGTCGCGCCGGTGGCCTTCATCGGCAAGGGTGTCTGTTTCGATACCGGGGGCATTTCGATCAAGCCGGCAGCGGGGATGGAGGACATGAAGGGCGACATGGCGGGCGCTGCCTGCGTTGTCGGTCTCATGCATGCGCTCGCCGCCCGCAAGGCGAAGGTCAATGCGGTCGGCGCGATCGGGATCGTGGAGAACATGCCCGACGGCAGGGCACAGCGGCCGGGCGATATCGTCACCACGATGTCGGGACAGACGATCGAGATCATCAATACCGACGCCGAGGGCCGCCTCGTTCTCGCGGACGTGCTCCACTACGTGAACAAGAACTTCAAGCCGAAATTCATGATCGATCTCGCCACGCTGACCGGTGCGATCATGGTTGCGCTCGGGCAGGAATATGCCGGTCTGTTTGCCAACGACGACCGGCTCGCCGAGCGTCTGATGAAGGTCGGCAACGAGGTCGGCGAGCGTGTATGGCGGATGCCGCTTGGGCCGGAATACGACAAGATGATCGATTCGAAATTTGCCGACATGAAGAACACCGGCGGACGCTTCGGCGGTGCGATCACCGCAGCGCAGCTGCTGCAGCGGTTCGTGGACAAGACGCCGTGGGCGCATCTCGATATTGCCGGCACCGGCATGGGCTCGCCGCAGACCGACATCAACAGAAGCTGGGCGTCCGGCTTCGGCGTGCGGCTGCTGGACCGGCTGGTCGCGGACTATTACGAGAAGTAATGCGACTCCGAGAAGTGACCCGACGCTCTGCTGGGCAGTCACGGCGCAAACGCGATGACGGAAATTCTGTTCTATCACCTGCAGCGCCACCCCCTCGAGCGCGTGCTGCCGGCTTTGGTCGAAAAGTCGCTCGAGCGCGGCTGGCGGGTGGTCGTGCAGGCCGCCTCGGAAGAGCGGGTCGAGGCCCTCGACGCCCATCTATGGATTTTCCGTGACGACAGCTTTCTGCCGCATGGAACCTGGCGCGAGGCCGAGGCAGCGGAGCAGCCGGTCCTGCTGACGGTCCATGACAGCAACCCGAACGGCGCGGCGGTGCGGTTTCTGGTCGACGGGGCACCGGTACCGGTGGACGCTGCCGGTTATGAGCGCATCGTGCTCCTCGTCGACGGCAACGATCCCGACGCGGTCGCCGCCGCGCGCGAACGCTGGAGCGAAGGCAAGGCGAAAGGCTTCGAGGTCACCTATTGGCAGGCCGATGAGAATGGGCGCTGGCAACGCAAGGGATAGCGGCGCGAAAGGCTAAACGCCGAGTGGTCGTGCTGTTTGCCACCGGTCGCGATTCGTTTTTGCGCGCGCGGGCGCAACGAAAAGGGCCCCGGGCGATTGCCCGGGGCCCTTTCGCGTCGGTTGTCTGAAACCGATCAGCGGTAGTAGAACCCGTAACCCTGGGTCTTGATGGTGAGGCGAGCGCGCACGATGTCGCCTTTGGCATTGAGATCGTAGTCAGCGATGGTCAACGGGCTGCAGAAGGTGGCGCAGAACGCCGTCTTGCCGCTGACGTCGTAGTGTTGATATTCGAGGCCGAGGATCACGTCGACCAGCGGGCCCTTGTGGACCATGTAGTCGAAGCCGCCGCCGGCATACCAGCCGTCGTTGCGCGATGCCCCGTTTGCAAAGGAACCGGGACCGTCGCAAGCGCCGGTGACGGTCGAGCAATACGTTCCCTTGAGGTTGGCCGAAGCCCAACCGCCGGTCGCGAAGATCATCCACCGATCCCAAGCATAGCCAAGCCGCGGACCGACCGTGAACAGGTTGGTGAGCTTGTGCTGAGCGGATGTGTTGGCTGCGAAGCCCGCGTTGACCGGCAGAGTGCCCGTCTGGCTCACGCACTCCTTGAAGCATCCGCTGAGGGCCGCTTCGACACCCAGAACCCAGGCGCCCCACTGCCACTGCGCGCCGGCGTGGAAGCCGAAGATGCCATCGCTGTCGTTCGTCCCGAAGTTGGGATTGACTGCCCCACCCACCTTGAAGGAGCGATTGATCTCATTCCACACGCCACCGGCGTTGAAGCCGATATAGGCGCCGGACCAATCATAGTACGCCACCGGCGGAGGAGGTGGTGCTTTGATCGGCATGTCCGCTGCCATCGCAGGTCCTGCAAGCATCGCCGCAAGCCCCACGCTTCCAAGTAAGAACTTCTTCATTTGAACCCCCCGTTAGGAATTAAGTTGTGCATTTTTAACAGGTTCCAATCGGTTTGGCTGTGACATATGCGCAACGATGGGGCGGATTCGATGTTTGGCCACAGCCGCATCGGCGGCCGCGGGCTGCGGAGTGAATGAATGAAATCGCTTTATGTCGAACCGGGTCGTGCGTGCGCTTGCCTGCCGTCCGAAAGGCCCGCAGCCTTCCGGTCATCATTCGGCGGCCGTTTGCTCGCGCGGCTGTCGGGATGTTTCGCGATTCGTTTTTGCGCGCGCGGGCGCAACGAAAAGGGCCCCGGGCGGTTGCCCGGGGCCCTTTCGCGTCGGTTGTCTGAAACCGATCAGCGGTAGTAGAACCCGTAACCCTGGGTCTTGATGGTGAGGCGAGCGCGCACGATGTCGCCTTTGGCATTGAGATCGTAGTCAGCGATGGTCAACGGGCTGCAGAAGGTGGCGCAGAACGCCGTCTTGCCGCTGACGTCGTAGTGTTGATATTCGAGGCCGAAGATCACGTCGACCAGCGGGCCCTTGTGGACCATGTAGTCGAAGCCGCCGCCGGCATACCAGCCGTCGTTGCGCGATGCCCCGTTTGCAAAGGAACCGGGACCGTCGCAAGCGCCGGTGACGGTCGAGCAATACGTTCCCTTGAGGTTGGCCGAAGCCCAACCGCCGGTCGCGAAGATCATCCACCGATCCCAAGCATAGCCAAGCCGCGGACCGACCGTGAACAGGTTGGTGAGCTTGTGCTGAGCGGAAGTGTTGACTGCGAAGCCCGCGTTGACCGGCAGAGTGCCCGTCTGGCTCACGCACTCCTTGAAGCATCCGCTGAGGGCCGCTTCGACACCCAGAACCCAGGCGCCCCACTGCCACTGCGCGCCGGCGTGGAAGCCGAAGATGCCATCGCTGTCGTTCGTCCCGAAGTTGGGATTGACTGCCCCACCCACCTTGAAGGAGCGATTGATCTCATTCCACACGCCGCCGGCGTTGAAGCCGATATAGGCGCCGGACCAATCATAGTACGCCACCGGCGGAGGAGGTGGTGCTTTGATCGGCATGTCCGCTGCCATCGCAGGTCCCGCAAGCATCGCCGCAAGCCCCACGCTTCCAAGTAAGAACTTCTTCATAGCTAGGCCCCCCAAGGTTCCCCGTTAGACCAGTTGGAGTCATCATCGACTGGTAGACTCACCTTACCGTGTCTTGGTGCGGATGGCTGTGATATTTGGGCAACGGTGAAAGGGATTTGCTGTTGGACCACGGTGCAACAGGGGCGCTTTCGCAACGGAATATTGGCTTTTCGTGCGGTAGCCTGGGGTGGAGGAAACTCCGTCGTCTGCCGCGCGTCATGGCTGAGCCAACATCGATGACAGGCCGGCCGCCGCGGTCGGGCGATCGTGGAGGTGTTGCGGACATAGCCAAAGTGTGGAAGATCGCGGCACGCGGCCAGCAAACCAGGATTTCGGCATGGGCACGACCCAGCCGTGGTTGGTTCGAACAGACCTGCCGCACTCGAAGCCATCGCGATTTTGGGGGGCGGGTTCGCTGGAGGGATCATTCGCCGAGGCCGAGCGCCGTCCCGCGCCGGTCGGGCACTGAACCGGCACGTGAAGCGGAAAAAAGACCTATTGATCAAGGTCATGGTGCCGACGCAAACTCTTGGCTGACTGCAAAGCCGGAGGTGGTAGAGGTCGAGGACTTGGCGATGCAACGATTGAAAGGCATTCCGTTGCACATGACAGTGGCGGCGCTTGCGCTGGCCGTCGCAGGGTGCTCATCGGACCTCAGTCTGAACAATCTCACGCTGGTGCCCAAGCCCGAGACCATGATGCGGAAGCCGGACTGGGCGGCGATTTCACCGGGCAAGACCGATTTCTCGCTGCGGCCCGTTACTCCGGCCGATCTCGTCAATGCGGATGGCGTATGCGCCGCCGCGACGGAGCAGGCAGCGGGCTTCGCCGACTCGTCGTCGGCGGGAAGTGGACCCGGCGCGGGCGGGATCGCATTGCAGATGACGGAATGCGACGTTGTGCGACGGGCAGGCGCGGTCGAAAAGATCGATGTCAGCGCTGACGATCGAGGCGAGCGCGCCGTGGTCCTGACGTATCTTCGTGGGCCTTCCGCGGGGGTTTACCGCTTTGTCGGCGGCCGACTGGTCTCGATCGAGCGAGCGCCGGGCCCACCGCCTGCACCCGCCAAGGCGCAAAAGGCAGCTCCGAAAAAACCCGCCGGCACCTGAGGCACGCAGGACTGGGCATCGTCGGACGCCATCCGAGCGTCGCGCCTTTGCATCATGACTCCCTGGTCGCGGTTTCCTCGAGCGCGCTCGCTTCCAGCCAGTCCTCCTCCGCCTTGGCGAGCGCGCTGACATGGTCCGCGCGCGCCTTGGCGAGCGTGGCGGCCTTTGCCGGATCGCGTGCAAATGACTCGGAGCCGGCCAGAAGCGCATCGATTTGCGCGATCTCAGCATTGAGTCGCACGACGGCGGCTTCCGCGTCGGCGATCCGCCGACGCAGGGGGGCGAGCGCCACTCGTCGTTCCGCCGCGGCCCGCCGGAGATCCGCGCGTCCCGCCCGCTGCGGAGCGCGCTCGGTGTCACGCACGGCATTCGGGCCGCTCGTCCCGCGTTGGCTCAGCACCAGCTTCTGGTAATCATCGAGATCACCATCGAAGGGCAGGGCCCGTCCATCCGCGACCAGCAAGAGGCGATCGGCGCAGGCCTCGATCAAGTGTCGGTCGTGCGACACCAGGATCACAGCGCCGGGGTAGGAATTGATCGCTGCGATGAGCGCGGAGCGGCTGTCGATGTCGAGATGGTTGGTCGGCTCATCGAGCACGGTGAGATGAGGCCCTGAAAAGGTGGCCAGACCCAGCAACAGGCGAGCCTTTTCCCCGCCGGACAGTTGGCCGGCGGGCGTATCGGCGAGCGCCTGCGAAAAGCCGACGGCGCCGGCGCGCGCGCGCACCTTGGCCTCCGGCGTATCGGGCATAAGCCGGCGCAGGTGCTCATAGG
Organism: uncultured Alphaproteobacteria bacterium; assembly: GCA_963725065.1. GTDB lineage: Bacteria > Pseudomonadota > Alphaproteobacteria > Rhizobiales > Xanthobacteraceae > VAZQ01. The sequence goes on along the minus strand of CAVRXD010000012.1, from coordinate 102,722 downwards.
CGCTGTCTTCGGGGTGCAACTCATCGAGCTGGTGCTGGGCGAAATAGGCGATCTCGAGCCGCTGCGGCCTGGTCACTTGCCCGGACATCGGTTCAAGCCGGCCGGCCAGGAGCTTCGCCAAGGTCGATTTGCCGTTGCCGTTGGCTCCGAGGAGCGCGATGCGATCATCGTCGTCGATGCGAAGCGTGAGGCGCCGCAGCACCGGATGGCCCGGCTCGTAGCCGACGGAAACATCGTCGAGCGCGATGATGGGAGGCGACAGCGCCTTTGCGGGCGGCGGAATTTCAATCCGCGGCACCTCCTCAGCGACCAGGGCGGCGACCGGCTCGAGCTTGGCCAGCAATTTGACGCGCGACTGAGCCTGGCGTGCCTTGGTGGCCTTGGCCCGGAAGCGATCGACGAAGGCCTGCAGTCGCGCTCGCTCCGCCTCCTGCCGCGCCGCGAACTTGCGGTCGAGCGCCTGGCGCTCGCGCCGTTGACGCTCGAAGGCGGTGTAACCGCCGCGATAGAGCGTGAGCTTTCCTGCTTCCAGGTGGAGAATCCAGTCGACGGCTTTGTCGAGTAGATCGCGGTCGTGGCTGATGACCACCACCGTGCGCGGGTAGCGCGTGATGTGCGCTTCCAGCCACAGCGTCGCCTCGAGGTCGAGATAGTTGGTCGGCTCGTCGAGAAGGAGGAGGTCAGGCTCGGCGAACAGCGTTGCCGCAAGCGCAACCCGCATGCGCCATCCCCCGGAGAATTCGGCGCATGGGCGTTGCTGGTCGGCGTGGGAAAAGCCCAAGCCGGCGAGGATCCCGGCGGCGCGCGCGGGCGCCGAATGTGCGCCGATGTCGGCGAGGCGTAACTGGATCTCGGCGATCCGCGCGGGCTCGCGCTCCGTTTCCGCCTCGGCCAGCAGCTTGGTGCGTTCGGCATCGGCTTGCAGCACTATATCGAGCAGGCTCTCCGGACCGTTGGGTGCTTCCTGGGCGAGCCGGCCGATGCGGTCGCGCGGCGAGATCAGCACCTGACCTTGTTCGGGCATGATTTCACCGGCGATGATGTGAAAGAGCGTCGTCTTGCCGGTGCCATTGCGGCCCACCAGCCCGACGTGAGCGCCGGCCGGCACCGTCACCGTGGCGTGGTCGAGCAGGACGCGGCGGCCGATCCGATAGGTGAGGTCGGTGATCACGAGCATGGAATGTCTTCACCAACCGCGCTGCTCACCGCAACCTGTCGTCCCGCACGCGTCCGGGGCCGACATGGAAAGCAGACTCGAAGGTGATACATTGTCCGTCATCAACGGTTCACCTCGAGCTTTTGCTCGCTGCGTTGCGGAGGGAATGATGAGTCACGCGAGGTTCGCTGGTGCCTGTCTGAGCATGCTTGCGGCTGCTGCGATCGGATTTGGTCTCGTCGCCACTGCGCAGGCAGAGACGCAACTCGGTCGCGCCTATCGGATCATCGCGGGTAAGCAATTCGTCGATCTGACCCACAGTTTCGGTCCCAACTCGCCGGTATGGTCGGGCTTCGGTCAAGCGAAGATGACGCCGGCCGTCGATCCGCAGACGCGGCAGCCTTACACCATCGCCAAGGACGGATTTCGCAGCACATTTTACGAAATGGTCGGACAGTACGGCACCCATGTGGATCCGCCCGCGCATTTCGCCGAAGACGGCGTCACCATGGATCGAATTCCGCTCAAGCAGATGATCCTTCCGCTTGTTGTTTTCGATTCGACACCGCTCCTCGTCAAGGATCCGAACCACGCGTTCTCGGTCGGCGATTTGCGGGCGTGGGAAAAGAAGCACGGGCGGGTACCGAAGGGGGCGTTCGCAGCGTTGCGCACCGATATGTACAAGGATTGGGACAGCGATCCCGAGCGGTTCAAGCGCAGTCCCTTTCCGGCCTGGTCGCCCGAGACCGTCAAGTTCCTGGTCGAGCAGCGCGGCGTGACCGCGATCGGCCATGAATCGCTGGACACGGACACGACCGAAAAGATGGAATCGGAAACCTACATCCTGCACAAGGGCCGCTATCAGATCGAGGTCATGGCCAATCTCGACCAGGTTCCCGCGACCGGCGCGCTTATCGTCGTCGCCTGGCCCAAGGTCAAGGACGGCCTGGGCTTTCCCGCGCGCGCCTTCGCCATCCTGCCGTGATGCTCCCGCGAGGGCAGGCGGCTACCTTCTTCCCTTGGTTCCGGCCTGTGCGGCAACGCCGCGCGGGTCACGAGCCTTGCCGCGCGCCGGCACCGCCGCTATAAGCCGCCGCTGACGGCTCTCCCCCATATCCCTCCTCGAAGAACAATCCCATGACGGTCGAGCGGACCTTTTCGATCATCAAACCCGACGCCACCGCCCGTAATCTGACTGGCGCGATCAACGCCATGATCGAACAGGCTGGCTTGCGCATCATTGCGCAAAAGCGCGTGCGCATCAGCCGCGAACAGGCGGAGGCTTTCTATGCAGTCCATCGCGAGCGGCCGTTTTTCGGCGAGCTCGTCGAATTCATGATTTCCGGGCCGGTGATCGTCCAGGTGCTCGAAGGCGAGAATGCGATCGCCAAATATCGCGACGTCATGGGCGCCACCGATCCCGCCAAGGCGGCGTCGGGAACGATCCGCAAGACCCATGCGAAGTCGATCGGCGAGAATTCAGTGCACGGCTCCGATGCGCCGGAGACGGCGCAGCAGGAAATCGCTCAGTTCTTTTCGAGCAACGAAATCGTCCGGTAAGGGCGGGGCAGCGCCTTCCATGCGTTTCGGCGTGCTGGCCAGCCTATGGGTTTCGCCTGTAGACTAGCTCGGCCGGGCGGCCAGCTCAGAACAGCCGCCAGCGAACGGGGAAAAGCGAGAGGAATATCCGGTGGGTTCGATGGGACAAATGATGGATCCGAGCACGTGGCTGAGTGTGCTGGGGACCGGGTGGCACGATATGGGCCACACCGCGTTTTGGGTCGCCCTCCTGAAGATCATCTGGATCAATATCCTGCTCTCCGGCGACAACGCCGTGGTCATTGCGATGGCCTGCCGGGGGCTTCCCCATCGCCAGCGGGTGTGGGGCATGATCCTGGGCGCGGGCGTAGCGGTCGTCCTGCGCATCGTGTTCACCGCCGTCGTCGCTTCACTGATGCTGCTGCCGTGGCTCAAGATCGTGGGCGGGCTCGCGCTGTTCTATATCGCGGTCAAGCTGCTCGTGCCGGAGGATGAGGACAAGGACGAGGTCGAGGCGGTCGAGCACCTGTGGCGGGCGGTGCGGATCGTCGCCATCGCCGACATCGTCATGAGCCTCGACAACGTGATCGCGATCGCTGCGGCTGCCCAAGGCAACGTTGCGCTGCTCGTGATCGGGCTCGCCATCAGCATTCCGCTGATCGTGGCCGGGGCAGCCTTGGTCATGGCGCTGCTCGACCGTTATCCGATCCTGGTCTGGGCCGGCGCCGCGCTGCTCGGGTGGATCGTCGGCGAGGTGATCGTCACCGACCCGGTCCTCCATGGCTACCTCGAGCCCCGGTTCGGTCCCGAGGGATTCCACTACATCGAGCTTGCTGCGGCCTTCGTCGGCGCGGTTCTGGTCGTCGTCATAGGTGGCTTGTGGCGCCGTTCGAAGCAGGCCGCGCATGCCCAGAAGGTGCGCGCGGCGGCGGAATAGCCGGGCTCTTCAGGCACCAGCGGTCGGAAAGAATGACCACTGGTGCCTGCGGGATTGGCGCGCGCGGCGTTAGAGCTCCCAACCGAGCTTGCGGTCGAGCGAATACGGGCCGCCGCCGCGCAGGGCGATCGCGAACATGATGAGCCCCCAGAACAACGGGTATTCCCATCCCCCTCTGCTCCAGGTGAACCCCTGCGGCCAGTGGGCGACGAAGGTGATGATCGCGAACTCCACGGCCAGGGCAGCCGCGATGAACCGCGTGAACAGCCCCAGCATGATCATTACTGCGCCGATCGTTTCGAGAAAGAACACCACATAAGCCGCGGCCAGCGCCGGCTCGATTCCGCGCCGGGCCATGCTGCCGGCTGCAAATGCCTCGATGGTGGCGGTGAAGCCTTTCTCGGCCATCGGCATGACCTTCATGATGCCATGGACCAGCAACATCCCACCGGCCGTCAGGCGCACGACGAGCCAGGAGAGATCGCGGGCATGGGAATAGAACCCCGCGAGCGGCGGGATGATGGGCCTCGGCTCGCCGGCCGTCGCGCTGCGTGAAGTGGGCGTTATCGCGGTCATGCGTTTCCCCCGGGTTTAATCTCGGCTTGCTCGTCGGATAACACCGAAAGGCGGGCGAGAATTCCGGCAGCGGGGGAAGGCCCCTCGTGAATCATGTCTCTGGCACGATCAGTGCCTCGGGAGGCGTTTGTCGACCGCCTTCGATCAGGCAGCGAGCGCCGACGATCCTGACCCGTCCGGCCGCGACGAGAGCGAGCGCCTGCGGGTACAGACGGTGCTCGGCTGCAAGGACGCGAGCCGCAAGCGTGTCGACATCGTCGTCGTCGCGCACAGGCACCGCCGCCTGCGCGATGATCGGGCCGGCATCGGTCTCAGGGATGACGAAGTGAACCGTTGCACCGGAGATCTTGACGCCCGCGCGCAGCGCCTGCCCATGCGGATCGAGGCCCGGGAACGCGGGCAGGAGGGACGGGTGGATGTTGAGCATACGACCTTGCCAGCGCAGCACGAAGTCCGAAGTAAACAGCCGCATGAAGCCGCCAAGACAGACAACCTCCGCGCGGTACTGGTCCAGCACCCCTTGCAGCGCGCTTTCAAAGGCGGCGCGATCCTCTCCGTGCGGTCGATGGTCGATCACCGCTGTCGGAATGCCCATCGCTTGCGCGCGCGCGAGCCCGGCCGCCCCGGGCCTGTTCGACAACACCAGCGCAATCTCAGCCGGATATGAGGGACCCTTCGCCGCTTCGATCAGGGCCACCATGTTGGAGCCGCGCCCGGAGATGAGGACGGCAACGCGTTTTTTGGCCATGCGTCACCAGGCGAGATCGAGGTGTCCGCGATAGGCGACCCGCGCGGTGTCGCGCGCGATTGCGACAACCTCCCCGATGGGGACGACTGTCTCGCCTTCACGGACCAGCGCGTTGCAGACCGCATCGGCCTCGCCCGGCGCGACCACCGCGACCATGCCGACGCCGCAATTGAACGTGCGCAACATTTCGGCCTCGGCGACCTGTCCCACATCGGCAAGCCAGCGGAAGATCGGCGGCACCGGCACTCGGTGCAGGTCGAGCGTCACTCCGAGCCCCTGCGGCAGCACGCGCGGGATGTTGTCGGGAAATCCGCCGCCGGTAATGTGAGCCAGCGCCTTGACCGCCTTGGTCGCGCGTAGCGCCGCAAGACACGATTTCACGTAGATGCGCGTGGGTTCCAACGATGCGACGCCGAGTTCGCTGGCGGGATCGAATGGTGCCGGAGCGCTCCAGCGCAGCCCCGTCCGCTCAACGATTTTGCGCACGAGCGAATAACCGTTGGAATGGATGCCGGATGAGGCGAGTCCGAGAATGACATCGCCCGCGCGCACGTCGGGCCTTGGGAGGATCGCATCGCGCTCAACTGCGCCGACCGCAAATCCGGCGAGGTCGTAATCGCCCGTTTGATACAAGCCCGGCATCTCCGCGGTCTCGCCGCCGATCAGGGCGCACCCCGCTTGCCGGCAGCCCTCCGCCACACCTTTGATCACGCGTGCCCCGACCTCGGGATCGAGTTGTCCACAGGCGAAATAGTCCAGGAAAAACAGCGGTTCCGCCCCTTGCACGACGAGATCGTTGACCGACATGGCGACGAGATCGATGCCGATCGTATGATGCGTGCCGGTTTCAATCGCGATCTTGAGCTTGGTCCCGACACCGTCGGTCGCGGCCACCAGGACCGGATCGGCGAATCCCAAGCGCTTGAGGTCGAACAGGGCGCCGAATCCGCCGATTTCTGCGTCCGCTCCCGGCCGCGCGGTCGAGCGAACCAATGGCTTGATCAGCTCCACCATGCGGTTGCCGGCATCGATGTCGACGCCGGCCCCGGCATAGGTGAGGCCCTTGTCTGCCATGGCGTATCCTTCGCTGCTCGCGCGCTTCGGTACTTGGGAATCCGCGACTGTGCAATGGCTTGATCACAGCTATACTGACCAATGCATGGCCACGTGCGCCGCTGGGGACGGCGAGGCGCGGGCCGAGCCGGGGCGCAGACTTGAGTATTCCGAACCTCATTACGCTTGGCCGCATCCTCCTGGTGCCGGTGGTCGTCTGGGCGATCACGGCCGGCGAGATGAAAATTGCTTTTGTGCTTTTCCTTGCGGCCGGCATCAGCGACGCCGTGGACGGTTTCCTGGCCAAGCGGTTCGGCATGGCAACCGAGCTCGGCGCCTATCTCGACCCGCTGGCGGACAAGGCGATGCTGGTTTCGATCTACGTCGCGCTCGGGGTCACCGATGCCATTCCCCGTTGGCTCGTGATCCTCGTGGTTTCGCGCGACATCATGATCGTGAGTGCGGTGATCCTGTCCTGGGTGGTGGACAAACCCGTGCCGCTCAGACCGCTTCCCGTCTCCAAGCTCAACACGGTCGCGCAAATCGTGCTCGCGGGCGTCGTCATGGCCGCGCTTGGATTCGACTTTGACGCCAGTGTCGCCATGGTGCTGCTGACGCCGCTGGTCGCGGCCTTGACCTTGCTTTCCGTTGCCTTCTATGTCGCCGAGTGGGTGCGCCACATGAACGCCGCAGACGTGAGCCCCTGAACCGGCTTAGCTCTCAGGTGAAGGTCCTTGGCAAAGGGACGACGCGATGATGAACGGGCGCCATTTCAGGTTTTGGCTCGTTACGTTTCTCGTGCTCGCGGCGTGCCTGTGGCTGCTGCACGACATTCTGCTCCCGTTCGTCGCCGGTATCGCGCTCGCCTACGTGTATGCACCGATCGCCGACCGGATGGAACGCGTCGGAATGAATCGCACCGTGGCGGCGCTGCTGATCGTCACCGTCTTCATTGTGACCCTGATCGCGCTGACGGTGCTGCTCGTTCCTCTGCTGCTGCAGCAGGGCTCGGCATTGATCTCCCACATCCCGGGCTATTTCAAGCGCGTGAAGGACCTCATCGCCGACAGCAACCTGCCATGGCTGAGCACGCTGATGGGCGCCGGCGATGCAAACGAGACCGTTTCGGGCCTCGTCAGCCAGGTGGCCACGTGGCTACTGAGTTTTGTGTATTCGATCTGGACCGGCGGCAAGGCGCTGGTCTCGTTCGCATCCGTTCTGATCGTGATGCCGGTCGTCACCTTTTACCTGATCCGCGACTGGCATCCGATGATCGAGATCGTGGACAGCTGGGTGCCGGTGCACCAGCGTGAAACCGTCCGACGGCTCGCCCGCGAGATCGATGCCGCAATTGGCGGGTTCTTGCGCGGCCAAGTCGGCGTGTGCGCCGTACTCGGCTGCTATTACGCAATTGCGCTGATGCTGGTGGGACTGGACTTTGCGCTGCTGATCGGCCTCGTGGCCGGCTTGATTACGTTCGTTCCTTACATCGGCTCAATGACCGGGCTGATGATCGCTGCGAGCGTGGCGATCGCGCAGTTCTGGCCCGACTGGAAGCGGATCGCGATTGTCGTCGGCATTTTCCTGTTCGGCCAGTTCATCGAAGGCAATATCGTTTCGCCTAAATTCGTCGGCGAACGCGTGGGATTGCACCCGGTCTGGATGATCTTCGCCATGTTCGCCTTTGGGTATCTTTTCGGATTCGTGGGTCTCCTGGTTGCAGTGCCGCTCGCGGCCGCGCTCGCCGTCCTGTTGCGGTTCGCGCTGCGACAATACTTCGCGAGTCCGCTCTATACCGGGGAAAAGCCGACCTGATGCGCACCGGTCCGCGTCAGCTCGCCTTGGCCCTCGATCATCCGGAGAGTTTTGCGCGCGAAGATTTCTTGAGCGGGCCGTCGAATGCGGCCGCGCTCGCCCTGATCGACACGTGGCCGGCATGGCCTCACCCGACGGTCATGCTCACCGGCCCGGAAGGTTCCGGCAAGAGCCACCTTGCCGCGATCTGGGCGGAAATGGCGGGGGCACGGCTGATTTCGTCCCACGCGTTGGAACAGACGACGGTCCCCGCGGCGCTCGCCACCGGCGCTCTGGTCGTGGAGGATATCGTCGCGGGCGCGCTCGACGAACGGGCGCTCTTTCATCTGCTCAATCTTGCGCGCGAGGAGGGGGCCTTCGTGCTGCTCACTGCGCGGACCCCCCCGGCGACGTTCGCGGTCAAGGACCTTGCATCCCGCGTCATGGCCCTGCCGGTCGTGGCCATGACGCCGCCCGACGACGCGCTGCTGCGGGCGGTCCTGGTGAAGCTCTTCGACGATCGGCAACTGGCGGTCGATGAAACCGTGATCGGCTATGTGGCGCTGCGGATCGAACGGTCGTTCGCGGCCGCGCAGGCGGTGGTCGCGCGCCTCGACGCCGAGGCGATGCGCCACAAGCGGCCGTTAACCAGGGCGTTCGCGGCTGAAATTCTGCGTGCCACCGAGGCTTGACGGGGCGGGGTGCCGACGCCTTATGTCATGCAGTCGTCACCTTTGACGACGATGTTGCGCTCCTCAGCAGAAAGCATTTGGACATGGCTGATCGAAGCCAACTCATTGTTGTGGAAGGCGAACCCGTCGCGCCCGCGGCTCCGGCCACGGCCGAGTCCCCCCTCTCGATCTGATCGCGAGCCCCGAGCGCTTCATCAACCGTGAGCTGTCATGGCTGCACTTCAATCGCCGGGTGCTCGAGGAGGCCGCCAACGACGCCCATCCCCTGCTGGAGCGGGTCCGGTTTCTCTCGATTTCCGCCAACAACCTCGATGAGTTCTTCATGGTCCGCGTCGCCGGCCTCAAGGGCCAGCTGCGTGCCGGCATCACGATCAAGAGCCCGGACGGGCTGACGCCCGCCGAACAGCTCAGCCGGATCGGGGAAGCCGTGGGGGCGCTGGCGAGGGATCAGCAGAAGCGCTGGAGCGAGCTTCGGCAGATGCTGGCCGAGCAGGGCATTGTTCTGATCGACGGACCGGAGGTGACCAAGAAGGAAAAGATGTGGCTGGAGGATTATTTCCTTCGGCAGATCTTTCCCCTGCTCACCCCGCTTGCCATCGATCCGGCCCACCCGTTCCCCTTCATCCCCAACCTCGGCTTCACCATAGCGCTGCATTTGGCGCGGGCGAGCGACGGCAAGGCCATGAACGCGCTCATCCGTATGCCGAACAAGATCGAGCGGTTCGTGCGGCTGCCGAGCGCCCGCGTGATCACGCTCGAACAGGTGATCGGCCTGTTCATCGCGCGCCTGTTTCCCGGCTATGCGGTCAAGGGTCAGGGCGCATTCCGCGTCATTCGCGATTCCGAGATCGAGATCGAGGAAGAGGCGGAAGATCTGGTGCGCGAGTTCGAGACGGTTCTCAAGCGTCGGCGGCGCGGCTCGGTCATCCGGCTCGAGCTCGAGGCAGCCATGCCGGTGGAACTGCGCCGGTTCGTGCAACAGGCGCTCGCATGCGGTGACGATGAAGTTTTCCTGGTCGACGGCGTGCTCGCGCTGACCGACTTGTCGCAGCTCATGAGCCTGGATCGTCCGGACCTCGAATTCGTCCCGTACAACCCCCGTTATCCCGAGCGTATTCGCGACCATGCCGGCGACTGCTTCGCGGCCATTCGCCAGAAAGATCTGGTTGTCCATCACCCGTACGAGTTGTTCGACGTCGTCGTGCAGTTTCTGCAGCAGGCGGCGCGCGATCCCGACGTCGTCGCCATCAAGCAGACCCTCTATCGCACGTCGGCCGAGTCGCCCATCGTCCGCGCGCTGATCGAGGCGGCAGAAGCCGGAAAGTCGGTTACCGCGCTGATCGAGCTCAAGGCCCGATTCGACGAAGAGGCCAATATCCGCTGGTCGCGCGCCCTCGAGCGCGCCGGCGCTCAGGTCGTATACGGGTTTATCGAACTCAAGACGCACGCGAAGCTGTCGATGGTGGTGCGCCGGGAAGGTGGTGCGCTCGCCACCTATGTTCATGTTGGGACCGGCAATTATCATCCGGTCACTGCCAGGATCTATACCGATCTCTCATTCTTCACGTCCGATCCCGTCATTGCGCGGGACGTGGCGCACATCTTCAACTACGTGACCGGCTATGCGGAGCCGGCGGAGCTCCAGAGGATGGCGGTGTCGCCGCTCACTCTGCGTGACCGCGTCTGCGACCACATCGAGCAGGAAACCGCGCATGCCAAGGCCGGTCGTCCCGCGGCAATCTGGATGAAGGACAATGCGCTGGTCGATCCCGAAATCATCGACTTGCTCTACGAGGCTTCGCAGGCGGGCGTCGCGGTCGATCTCGTCGTGCGCGGAATCTGCTGCCTGCGGCCGGGCTTGCCAGGCCTGTCCGAGAACATTCGGGTCAAATCGATCATCGGCCGATTCCTCGAACACAGCCGCATCTATTGCTTCGGCGACGGGCACGGCCTGCCGCATGCCAAGGCCGCGGTCTACATCTCGTCCGCCGACATGATGCCGCGCAACCTCGACCGGCGTGTCGAGGTCCTGTGCCCGATTCTCAATCCCACCGTGCACGAACAAGTGCTCGATCAGATCATGGTGGCGAACTTCAAGGACAACGAACAAAGCTGGAAATTGTTACCCGACGGCACGTCGAATTGCATAAAAGTGGCCGAGGGCGAGGAGCCCTTCAACGCTCACAAATACTTCATGACTAATCCGAGCCTCTCGGGTCGTGGCAAATCGCTCAAAGAATTGTCACCGCGTAGTCTTATACGCCGTCTCGACCGCTCGTAAGCGGCGTCGGCCCGCTATGAATATCGCGCAAGGTCGTCTCGATTACGGGCCGCCGGTCGCGGTCATCGATATCGGTTCAAACTCCGTGCGCCTCGTGGCCTATGAGGGGCTGACCCGCAGCCCGACTCCCATCTTCAACGAGAAGGTTCTGGCGGGGCTTGGCCGCGAGGTGCAGACGACCGGCCTGCTCGCAGCCGACGCCGTCGAGAAGGCGCTGGCGGCGCTACGGCGCTTTCGCGCGCTGTGCGATCGCATGGAGGTGGCCCAGCTCTGGGCGATCGCAACTGCCGCCTGCCGTGATGCCAAGAACGGCAAGGCCTTCGTCGCAGAAGCCGAGAGCATTTGTGGCACCAAGATCGACATCCTCTCCGGCAAGCGCGAGGCCGAACTTGCCGCGCTCGGTGTCGTGTCGGGCTTTCACAAGCCCGATGGTATCGTCGGCGACCTCGGCGGCGGCTCGCTCGAGTTGACCGAGGTCCAGGGGCATCGGGTGAAGACCGGCTTGACGCTTCCGCTGGGCGGGCTCGCGCTGCAGGACATCTCGTCGAAGTCGATCAAGAAGGCCGAGAAGATCGTGCGGGGGGCGCTGCAGGATGCCCGCCCGCTCGAAAATGGCAAAGGTCGGACCCTCTATGCCATCGGCGGCACTTGGCGCGCGCTCGCGCGGTTGCATATGTGGCAGACCGGCTATCCGCTTCATGTCATGCATGGCTATGTCATGCCGGCGAAGGAGGCATTCGATTTCTCCAGCCTCGTGCATCGGGTCGATCCCGAGATGCTGTCGCAGATCGAGGTGGTGACCGACGCCCGCCGGCCGCTCTTGGCCTATGCGGCGCTTGTGCTCGAGAACCTGGTGCGGATCGCGAAGCCCAAGGAGGTTGTCGTCTCTGCCCTCGGGGTCCGCGAGGGCCTGCTGTACTCCATGCTGGACGCCAAGGAGCGCGAGAAGGATCCGCTGATCGCGGCCGCGAGCGAGCTCAATGTGCTGCGGTCGCGCTCGCCTGCCCATGGCGAAGAGCTGACACAATGGACGGATCGCTTCATGGCATCGTCCGGGCTCGATGAGACGGCGGAAGAGCGCCGGCTGCGCCATGCCGCCTGCCTTCTTGCCGACATCGGCTGGCGGGCCCATCCCGATTATCGTGGCGAGCAGTCTCTCAACATCATTGCCAACGCGGCCTTCGTTGCGGTCGATCATCCCGGCCGGACCTTCATTTCGCTGGCCGTGTTCTTCCGTCATATGGGGCTGGTGGACGAGGAGCTTTCGCCTCGGCTGCGAGAGCTCGCGTCGACCCGCCTGCTCGATCGCGCGCGCGTGCTCGGTGCGGCATTGCGCGTCGCCTATCTGATCTCAGCCTCGACGACGGGCGTGTTGCCGAAGACGCCGATGGTGGTCGAGCGGGGTCGTTTGGTGCTGCGTTTCGAGAACGGCTTCAAGGCACTCGCGGGCGAGCGCGTATTCGTGCGGCTGCGCCAGTTGGCGCGGCTCGTCGGACGCGAGCCGGTCATGGAAGCCGCGTGATACCGAGCGTGGTGGGCTAGCGTCTCAATGCTGGTTGCGCGCCGGCTCCCGCATCGAGCCATGCCTGGTCCGAGCATCCAGGCCATCAGGTGACGAACGTGGCCATGACGGACGCTCCTGGGAGGATGCCCATGCCACTTTGGCAGAGATTGCTGATCACGCTCGCAGTGATGCTGCTGGCAAGCTACCTCGTCGGGCTGCTCTGGCAATGGATGTTCACTGCGGACATCCCGAGCTATCTCAGCGGCGCCGTCGGCGGGATCAGCGCGGTGCCGACATGGGAGTTCTTGCGGAGGATCCGTCCGAAGCACTAACGCCGAAACCGTACCTGCCTTTGCTCCGAGCCGATCATGTCCGACCGCGAGATCGCGGACATCGACCTGTTCCTGCGGTCGCTCTCCGGCCGGGGTAATCCGAAGAACATCGCGATCCTCGACAACTGATCTGTATCGTTGCAGGCGCCGGAGCGCTACCGCGCCTGCGCGGTCACCGGGGAGGGGGCCAGTTGCGCCAGCGCCGACGCCTCTTCGTCGAGCTTACGCTTGATGATGCGCCGTGCACCGAGGCCGGCGCGGTCGAAGGCGAGGCTCACAAGCGGGGCACCCGACGTGTCACTGTCGATCAACTCCTGCTGCAACTCAACGATGCGTGCGTCCTCGGCGAAGGCGAGATCGGTCATGTCCTTATAGACCTTCGACACGTTGGCGTCGTCGAGCCCCCAGGAACGCACCGTCGACCAGAAATAGTGGGTGGTGCGCTCCGTTTCAGGCGTGAAGCTGTTGAGCACGATATGCGTCGGCGTGCCGAACGGAACCTCGCTGCCGGCTTCGCGGGCACCGAGTGTGATCCGGGCATAGATCGGCGGACGGAATTCGAGGAACTGCCAGCGATCGATCTTACCGTGGAGATTCCGGGCGGCCTTGTAGATCGGCGCGGTATCGACGTTGCGCATCAGCCGCTGCGCCCGCACCACATCGCCGTCGATCTCGACGTCGAGCGGCGTCTCCGCCACGCCGCCGCCGGCGAGCGTCGTCTTATGGACAAAGACGACGTGTGTGAGGTCGAGGATGTTGTCGATCAGAAGCTGGTAGTTGCCTTTGACGTAAAGCATCCCGTGCACGCCGGTCCAGCCGGGCTTCACGTTCTCGCTGAAGTCGGGGATGTGCGCGGGATCGGCCAGCGCGGCCTCACCGAGCCAGACGAAGATGAGCCCATGGACTTCGTGTGCAGGGAAACTTCTTGCCCGGAAATTGCGGCCGATCTGGGCGTTGCCCGGAACGCGGGTGCAGGCGCCGTCGGGGGCGAAGCGGATGCCGTGATAGCCGCACTGAATGTCGTTGCCGACCACTTCGCCGGATGAAAGCGGCGCTTTGCGATGCGGGCAGCGATCGGTCAGCACGGCGACGTTTCCGTTCCCGCTGCGGAAGATCACCAACGGTTCGTTGCAGATCGTGCGCGCCAGCGGCTTGTCGCCGATCTCGGCCGAGGTCGCGGCCGTGTACCACTGATTGCGGAGGAACGCCGACATCTGATGTCTCCCTCGTCACGGGCGCGATCATCATAGCCCGATCTGCGAGACGGCGGGGAGAGGATTACTCGCGCTCCACCGCGACGACGCGGCCTTTTTCGACGGAGAGCGAGAGCCGCCCTTGCTTGAGCGCGAGCGCTTTCTCGCCGAAAAGCTCGCGCCGCCAGCCGGACATCGCCGGAACATCGGCGTCATCGTCGGCGGCAATGCGGTCGAGGTCGTCGACGGTAGCAATCACTTTTGCGGCCACCGCGTGTCGCTCTGCCGTCATGCGCAACAGCACCTTGAGCAACTCCACTGTGGCCTGCCCATTGATGGGAGGCTTCGGGCGCTCGAACCGCGGCAGCGTCTTGGGATCGCGCGCCAGGCCGCGCTGCACGGCCTCGACGATCGCCTCTCCCCATTTCGACCGTTCGAAGCCTCTGGGCAGCGAGCGCAGGCTCGCGAGGCGCTCGATCGTCGTTGGCGCCTGCACCGCGATGTCGCCGATAACGTCGTCCTTGAGCACGCGGCCGCGGGGTACGTCGCGCTCCTGTGCTTCGCGCTCGCGCCAGGCGGCAACCTCGATCAGCACCGCCAGTTCCTTGGGCTTGCGCACCCGCGTTTTCAAACGCTCCCAGGCGTGCTCCGGCTCAAAGCGATAGGTCGCGGGAGATGTCAGGACCCTCATCTCCTCGCGCATCCAATCGTTGCGCCCGCGCCGGTCGAGATCGGCGGAGAGCTTGAGGTAGACGTCGCGCAGATGGGTGACGTCGGAAATGGCGTAGGCCAGCTGCGCCTCGCTCAAAGGGCGCCGCGTCCAATCGGTGAAGCGATTGGACTTGTCGAGGCTGTCCCCGGTGATGCGTTGCACGAGCTGGTCGTAGGAGATGGCATCGCCGTAGCCCAGAACCATGGCCGCCACCTGGGTATCGATGATGGGCGACGGGATGATGCCGGCCTCGTGCCAGCATATTTCGATGTCCTGGCGGGCGGCATGGAAGACCTTGATGACGTTCTGGTTCGCCATCAACGCGAAGAAAGGAGCGAAATCCATGCCCTCGGCGAGCGTGTCGATGACGATCGCCTCATCGGTGCTGGCCATCTGTGCCACGCAAAGCCGGGGATAATAAGTGCTCTCGCGCAGAAACTCGGTGTCTACGGTGACGAAGGGGTGGCGCGCCATGCGCGCACACGCGTCGGCAAGGTTTCGGGTGGTCGTAATCGGCTGCATGGCGCTAGATAGCGTACACGAGTTGCTTTGTCAGGGGTGGATAAGAAGGGTTTGAGGGGGGATATCACGTGCGCAGCCATGTAGTCTGCGTTTTTGGGGCATCGCTGGCCGCATTGGCTCCATACCACCGGGGGCAGCTTCTGGTCAGCGCCAGCTTGTGGTTGTCAGAGACCTCCTTCTTTTTGACTCATTCCCGTTGACCAACCCAGGGATTGTTCGGCAACCCTGCAGCGGGGCAGGCGCGGTCAGCCCGACAGTGCGCTGGTCGATTGCCTGAAGCGTTCGACTTGGGCCTCGTCGACGTCAATGCCGAGCCCGGGGCCGGCCGGGAGCGCGACCTCGCCGTCGCTGATCGCCAGCGGTTCCCTCGCAATGTCCTCGGCGAGATAGAAGTGGGTGAGGCTCACGCCCCAGTCCACCGCGGGTGCGGCACAGGCGAGATGGATCGCCGCGGCGGACGCAATGCTGGATTCCGCGATCTTGGCCGCAATATTGATGGAGAGGCCGAGACGCTGGCATAGCTGCGCCGCCTCCACCGCTGCACTCATGCCGCCGAGCTTGATCAGCTTGAGCGAGACGCCCCCGGCGCCGCAGCGCTCATGAGCCTCGATATCGGCGAGCGAGTGGATGCCTTCGTCCGCGCCGATCGGAATGGACGAGATGCGTGTCAGCCGCGCGAGCCCCTTGAGGTCTGCGTGCGCGAGCGGCTGCTCGACGAACAGCAAGCCGGCTTCACGCACGCCTTCGACATAGCGACACGCATCGGCCAAGGTCAGCCCGCAATTGGCGTCGGCGCAGAGTGGAGTCGTGATGCCGAGGCCTTTTCGCAGCGCAAGCGTCGACTCGATCTCACGGTCCACCGCCTTGGTGCCGATCTTGAGCTTGAAGAAGCCGAAGCCCTGTGCGCGCTTTGCATGCGCTTCGGCGATGTCCTGTTCGGGCGTGGGATTGCCGAGAAGCCACATCGGCGGGACCGCGCGACGCATGGGGCCACCAATGAGATCGACCAGCGGCAGGCCCGATGATCGGCCGGCAAGATCGAGGAGGGCAACCTCGATCGCGGAGTGCGCGCCGGTATTGCCGAACATGGCGCGCTCGAGCTTGTGCCGCAGGGCAGCACGCATCCAAGCATCCTCCCCGATAAGCAGGGGACCGAGGTGGTCGCGCACGGCGGTCAGCAGGCTGCCGAGCGTATCGCCGGTCATCGTGGGTGCGGAGGCGGCCTCGCCCCAGCCGACGGTTCCGTCGGCGCTTTCGATGCGGACCAGGATGTTGAGTGCCTGCCTCACCGTGACTCCCGCCATCGCTACCGGCTTGGCCAGGGGTAGTCCAAGCGGGATCGCGTCAACCCGGCGAATGATCAGCGGCTCGCGCTCGTCGATGGTTCCCTGGACGTCGTTGCGCGCTTCCATGCTGCGTCTCACTTGTTCCCGCGCACGCGGGGCATGTGGATGAATTCCCATGGCGACGGCATCGGCCCGACCGGAACCTCGATGAGAGTGGGACCGTCGCGGCGCTTGAACGCGCGCCTGAGGGCTGCCCGCAGTTCCTGCGGGTTGTGTGCGCGTTCGGCCTCGGCGCCGAAGCTCTGGCCATAGCGCACGAAGTCGGGATTGGCGAGATCATTCGCGATCATTCGGTTACCATACTGCTCCTCCTGAATGCGCCGCACATTCCCGAATGCACCGTCGTTGAAGACCACGCACGTCAGCGGAATGCGATGGCGAACGGCAGTGGCAAGCTCGTTCGAGGTAAAAAGAAAGCCGCCGTCGCCGGAGATCGAGAGCACCGGGACGTCGCGGCGGGCGTGCTGCGCGCCAAGCGCGGTCGCAAACCCCCAGCCGAGATTGTCCTGATAGCCCGGCGACAGAAAGGTTCTCGGCTTGTAGACCGGAAGCAGCAGCCGCGCGGCAAAACCGATCTGGGTGACTTCATCGACGAAGATGCCATCCTCGGGCAGTTCGGCGCGGATCGCGTCGAGAAACCCGATCTGCGGCGCGAGTTTCGCCAGTCGCCGGCTCATCTGGGCTTGCCGGTCCTCCATTTCCGCGCGGCGGGACGGACGGCCATGGCCGGAGAGCGCGTCGATCAGGCCGCTCAGGATCGGACCTGCATCGCCGATGAGGGCTGCAGCGGGTGGCGCGAATTGTTCGGGCTCCTCGGGATCGGCGTCGACGCGGATGATGGCGAGGCCCGGGTCGATGCCCCACTGCGTAAAGCCGTAGAACAGGCGAGTGCCGACGGCGAGCACCACATCGGCCTCGCCCCACAATTCGCGGCCGAGCGGCAGCGTGACGCTGAGCGGATCGCGGCTGTCGAGCACGCCGCGGCCCCGCCGATAGGCAAGTACCGGCGCTTGCAGCAGTCGCGACAGTTCGGTGACTTCAGCTGATGCGCCTTGCGCGCCGCCGCCCGCGACGATCAGCGGTCGCTTGGCAGCAGCGAGGCGCTTGGCAGCGTCGCGGATCGCGTCTTCGTCCAGCGCCGGTTGCAATGCCGGCAAGGGTTGCGCTACCGCGGCTGCCGGAGCGCTGCGACCCCACACGTCTATCGCGCATTCCAGCACCGCGGGGCCTGGACGGCCGGTCCGCATAGCCTGGACGGCTTGGGCGACGAGTCCCGCGGCTTCGTTTGGCTCGCGGATACGCGCGCAGAAGTCGACCAGCCGGTCGATGATGCCGCGCTGGTCGCGAATCTCGTGCAAATGCCCGAGCCCACGGCCGATGGCCGATTGCGCTATCTGCCCGATCAGCGCGAGCACTGGCGCGTTCATTCCATAGGCAGTGAGCAACGCGGCCGCTGAATTGAGCAGGCCGGGACCGGGCACGACGGCATATGCCTGCGGTTTCGCGGTCGCCAGCGCGGCGCCCAATGCCATGTAGGCCGCCCCTTGCTCATGCCGCGTGTGGATGGTGCGGACGCGGTCGCCGGCCCGGAACAACGCGTCGAACAGGGAATCGTTGTGGACGCCCGGCAGCGCGTAGATCGTATCGATGTCGTGAGCGACGAGCGCGGCAACGGTCGCCTCGGCCGTCGTCATGCGCATGCACGCAGAGGCAGGGGATTGGTTGCTTTGCGCCGGGTCTGTCATGGGGGCTCGGACTTCGGGAAAGGCCCGCCGAGTGTGCAGATCGCGATGACGCTGTCGAGGCCCTTTTGGATTGCGTTGGCCTAAATAAAGCGCGCTCGCGATCCGCCGATCTAGTCCGGTGGGTCGCCGCCGTCACGGCCGCCGAGATTGCGCGCGAGGAACCGCTCGACCGCGCGTATGTAGGCAACTCGATTCGCAGTGCGATTCAGTCCGTGTCCTTCGTCCGGGAACAGGAGATACTCCGCGTCATGATTGCGCGCGCGCAGCGCAGCGACGAGGCGATCGGATTGATCGCGCCGCACACGGACGTCATTGGCGCCCTGCACGACCAGTAAGGGCACACGGATTGCGTCCACATGGTTGAGCGGGGAGCGCTCGGCGAGCACGCTGCGCTCGTCGGGCTTGCGGGGGTCGCCATAGAACCGTGACCAGAACCCCATATCGCCCACGCGCCAATACGCGGGCCAGTCCTCGATCAGACTGATCATGTCCGAGATCCCGACCCGATCGACGGCGGCAACGAACACGTCGGGGGTGAAAGCGGCGCCGGAGAGCGCCGCGTAACCGCCGTAGCTCGCGCCCATGATCGCGACACGCTTGGGATCTGCGAAGCCTCCTTCGACCGCCCACCGCACGCCATCGATGAGATCATCGTGCATCTTGCGGGCAAACTCGCGCGTGCCGGCGAGGAGCAGATCGCGACCGTAGCCGGTCGAGCCGCGATAGTTGACCTGCAGTACGGCGTAGCCGCGATTGGCCAGGAACTGCACCGTCGGATCATAGCCCCAGTGGTCCTGCGCCCAGGGACCGCCGTGGACCAGCAGCACCATCGGTCGTGGTCCGGTCGTTCCGAGTGGCACGGTGAGCAGGCCGTGCAGCGTCAGACCGTCGCGCGCGGGAAAGGTCACTGGCTGCATCGGGGCCAATTCATCCCGGTGCGCACCAAGCGGTGACTGTGCGAGGACTTTCTTTTCGCCGGTGGAGCGGTCAAGAAGATACACCGCTTCGTCGCCGCGATCGGACTCGACGGCGAATGTGAGCCACCGGCGCTGCCGATCCTCGCTAAGGATGCGCAATGCGCTGCGCTCGCGCGCGAGCGAGGGGCCGAGATCGGCTTGCAGGAACGCGTCGTAGAAGCGCCAATCCTGGAAGCCTGGCCACGCCCAGACGTAGCTCACCGCGCCGCTTTCGAGGACACGCCCCCCATAGAGGTCGGCGACTGGATGCTCATAGAGCAGGTCCTCACGGCCATTGCGCAGGTCGATCCGCACCAGCGCCACGCGATTTCGACCGCGGTTGGACAGCGCCCAGGCATAGCGCGGGTTCATCGGATACCCGAGGATGCGGACGTGATCTCCGTAAGCGCCGCGGATCGCCTCGCGCCAGCCGCCCACGCCATCAGGGACCTCGGCGACCCAGCCGGCGTCCGGCAGGCACCGGAAGCGCATGCGCAGGCGATTGGCCTGCGACATCGACCACCCGCAAACGTCGCCGGGATTCTCTGCGAACAACGCGAGCTGCCCGGTCGTGAGGTTCAGCCGGTAGAGGTCGAACATCCGCCCGGTGCGCCCCGTGTGGCTGACGATGACCGCGTTGGGATCGTCGCTGAGCGCGCGGACGAGCTGGACGCGTACGCCATCGAGTGGTGTCAAATCCCTGGCGACCGGATCCACCGCGTCTGTGTCCACGGCAAAGAGATGAGCATTTTCATCGCCGTTGCCGTCCATCAGGAACAAAAGGCGCTTTCCGTCGCGGCTCCATCCGTAGGTGTCCGCGCCGGGCCAGGGGGCGCGCGCCTCGCGCGGCGTCTCGACAATGCGTGCGGTGGTCTCGTCGAGCCGCCGGAAATGCAGAGTGGCGCGGCCTCGGTTCATTGCGATCCAGGCAAGCCGGGTGCCGTCGGGCGATACCCGATAGTCCCAACTGGCGTCCGGGTTGGCAAAAAAGACGTTCAGGGGCAGAAGCGGAGCCTCTTCCGCCGCACCGGGGCTGGCGGTGACCGTGACGAGGAGCACTGCCACGAGCGGCAGCATCGCACGCTGCACACGCATCGGTTCCTCCCGCGTTGGCGAACGCGCCGACCGCTTCAGGCGGTACGAACGTCCTGCGCCATCATAGCTTTCCCGTCCTTGACAAGCGAGGCCGCGCATGTGCCTTTCCGCGCCACAAGTATCGAGGCTCGTTCATCATCATGCATCGCTACCGCACCCACACCTGCGGCGTCCTGCGCGAAGGCGACATCGGCAAAGAGGTCCGGCTTTCCGGCTGGTGCCACCGTATTCGCGATCACGGTGGTCTGCTGTTCATCGACCTGCGCGACCACTACGGGCTGACCCAGGTGGTAGCCGATCCGGACTCGCCTTCCTTCAAGCACGCGGAGAAGCTGCGTTCGGAGTGGGTGGTGCGGATCGACGGCAAGGTGCGCAAGCGTCCAGCCGGCACCGAGAACCCGGACCTGCCGACCGGGGCCATTGAAATCTACATCAGCGAGATCGAAGTGCTCGGTCCCGCCGGCGAACTGCCGATGCCCGTGTTCGGCGACCAGGAGTACCCGGAAGACATCCGACTGACGTATCGTTTCCTCGATCTGAGACGTGAGCGGCTCCATCGCAACATCATGATGCGGGGCGCGGTGATCGACTCCATCAGGCGGCGCATGAAGGAGCAGGGCTTTTTCGAGTTTCAGACCCCGATCCTGACGGCCTCCTCGCCCGAAGGCGCCCGCGACTATCTCGTGCCGTCGCGGCTCCATCCGGGAAAATTCTACGCACTGCCGCAGGCGCCGCAGCAGTTCAAACAGCTGATCATGGTGTCCGGCTTCGATCGTTACTTTCAGATCGCGCCTTGTTTCCGCGACGAGGATGCACGCGCCGATCGTTCACCCGGCGAGTTCTATCAGCTCGACCTCGAGATGAGTTTCGTTACCCAGCAGGATGTGTTCGAAGCCGTCGAGCCTGTCATGCGCGGCGTGTTCGAGGAATTCTCTGGCGACAAGACGGTCACGCCGAAATTTCCGCTCATCCCGTACAAGGACGCAATGCTCAAGTACGGAACGGACAAGCCGGACTTGCGCAACCCGCTCGTCATTTCCGACGTGACCGAAGAGTTCAATGAGGCGAGCGTCACGTTCAACGCCTTCAAGAATTTGATCATGGCCGGCGGTGTGGTCCGCGCCATTCCGGGACCTGCTGCCGCCGCGCAGCCGCGTTCGTTCTTCGACAAGCTCAACGATTGGGCGCGGCAGGATATGGGTGCGCCAGGCCTGGGCTACATCGTCTTTGATGCGGACGGGGGTAAGGGACCCATCGCCAAATTCATCCCGCCCGACGTGCAGGCGAAGATCATGGCGAAAGCCGGCGTCGGCGCCGGCGACGTCGTGTTCTTTGCCGCCGGCAAGCCCGCGGCCGCCGCCAGGCTGGCGGGTGCCGCACGCACGCGCATCGGTGAGGAACTCGGTCTCATCGCGAAGGATCGATTCGAGTTCTGCTGGATCGTCGATTTTCCAATGTACGAATGGAACGAGGAGGAGAAGAAGATCGATTTCTCCCACAATCCGTTCTCCATGCCCAACATGGCACTCGAGGAATTCCTCGCGCTCGATCCGACGGATCGCGAGACGATTCTTTCTATCAAAGCGATCCAATACGACATCGTCTGCAACGGCATTGAGCTCTCCTCGGGTGCCATCCGCAATCACCGGCCGGAAGTGATGCGTAAGGCGTTCGCCATCGCCGGTTACGGCGAGGATACGCTGGAGCAGAAATTCGGCGGCATGCTGCATGCGCTTTCGCTCGGCGCTCCTCCGCACGGCGGTATCGCACCGGGCATCGATCGCATCGTGATGCTGTTGTGCGGCGAGGAGAATCTGCGCGAGGTCGTGCTATTCCCGATGAACCAGCGCGCCGAGGACTTGATGATGGGCGCGCCTGCGGAGGTCACTCCGAGGCAACTGCGCGAACTGCATATCCGGCTCAATTTGCCCGAAAAGACGCTGACTGGCCCCGCGGTTCTGTATTTTGGATGGCGCCGGCCGATAGCCGGCCCGTCAACCTCTCTCGACAATCAGGCAGGCGCGTTGCCCACGGCAATGGCGCAGTCGTTAGGCGCAAGCGTCGGGCGACGCCGCCCGGCGTTCGCGTGAGGACGGCGTGAGGCCGCTTGATTCGAGCGCAAAATCGGCGTTCACTTTTCGAACTGTTCCAAAAAAGGCGGCGGCCGTCTCGGCCTTCCAGTTGCCCCGACGGGTCGTCGCGCCGGCTGCTTTAGCCGGCCGCACAAAGGTGCGTTGCTCGCACCGCGCGGGGGAGGAAGCCATGGACGACATCGTACGTCGCGCCTTCATGAAGGGCGTGGGGATCGGAGCACTCGCGTTCACAGTGGGTGGCGTCGAAGTCCTGCTCACGGCAGCACAGGCACGGGCACAGGGTGTTCCCTTGCGCGTGCTCACGCCGGACGAAGCACGGACGCTCGAGGCGGTGGGCGAGACGCTGGCCCTCGGTGCGCGACAAGCAGGGATCGCGCATTTCGTCGACCAGCAACTTGCGTTACCTCCGGGCTACGCGCTGCTGACCCTTCGCATGAGCGAGGTTCGCCCGCCATATGTCGACTTCTACCGTGCCGCCCTGAGCGGGATCGAGCGCGCGAGCCAGTCGTTGCCCGGCCGGACGTATGCCGCTCTCACTGCCGACGAGCAGCGCGATCTCGTCACCCGTCTGCGCCAGAACAAGATCGAGGGCTGGCAGGGACCGTCGCAGTCGTTCGTGTACGGGACGCTTCGCAATGATGCGATCGATGTGGCCTACGGCACGGTGGAGGGCTTTGCGCGGCTAGGCGTGCCCTACATGCCCCATATCCTTCCCGAGCGGAGCTGGTGACATGGCGACACGCGAGAAGGCGGACGCCGTCATTGTCGGAGCGGGAGCGGCGGGAGCGGTGTTCGCAGCGGTGCTCTCGCGCGCCGGCAAGCACGTGGTGGTGCTCGAACAGGGGCCGGACTGGCAGCTCTCCGACCTCATCAGCTCCGACATCTGGGCTCGACGCCTGCGCGGCAGTGGTCCAGCCATCGTCTATGAGGGCCGTCACCCCGTCGGTCGCACCGCCGATCATGGCTGGGGCACGGGCGGCGCGGCGCTGCACTACTCCGCCAATTTTCCCCGCCTGCTGCCGTCCGACTTCAACATGAAGAGCGAGCACGGCCGCGGGCTGGATTGGCCGATCTCCTACACCGACGTTGCCCCCTATTACGATCGCGTCGCGCGCGAGATCGGTGTTTCCGGCGACGCCAAGGCGGAGGAGCGCTGGCGGCCGCCTGGAGCCCCTTATCCGATGCCGCCGCTCAAGACGTTTCGCCATGGCGAAGTCTGGGTGCCGGGCTTCGAGTCGGTCGGCATCACGGTTGCGCCGGGTGCGGTCGGCGTCAACAGCACGGAATACCAGGGCAGGGCCGCCTGTATCCACGACGGCTGGTGCGGTGCGGGTTGTCCCACCGGCGCACTCGCCAATCCGCAAGCCACTTATCTTGGCGAGGCGCGTGCCAAGGGCGCGGAAGTGCGGGCCATGAGCTACGTGACGCGGATCCTCACCAATGCACAAGGCACGCGCGTGACTGCCGTCGAGTATTTCGACGGCAAGAAAGAGCGTCAGGTGCAAGAAGCGAGCTTGGTCGTGCTCGCCGCCTTCGCTTCGCAGAATCCGCGCCTGATGTTCAACTCCGCGACCGACAAGCACCCGAACGGTCTCGCCAATGCGAGCGGCCTTCTCGGCAAGTACGTCATGGCCCATGCAGGTGCGGGCGTGTCGGCCATCTTCGACGAAGACCTGCAGAATTACCTGGGCTCGTTCGGCTACCAGTTCGTGTCT
This sequence comes from uncultured Alphaproteobacteria bacterium, assembly GCA_963725065.1. Taxonomy (GTDB): domain Bacteria; phylum Pseudomonadota; class Alphaproteobacteria; order Rhizobiales; family Xanthobacteraceae; genus VAZQ01. The sequence continues at coordinate 78,733 of CAVRXD010000012.1, read as the reverse complement.
TACGACCGACACCCCAAGACCAGCCGCAAGACCGCGTTCGGAAGCACCTTCTGGAATACTGGCGCGGCGCAAAAGCCCACCGACCTTCGTGGCATCGCCAATGTGCGTCCCGATCTGATCGGCAAAGAGCTCGATGAATTCCTCAAAGGCAAATCACGCGGCCTCAGCCGGATCACGGCGATCTGCGAGGCTTTGCCGAAACTCGAGAACAGGATCGACCTCGCGCCCGAGAAGGACGAGTTCGGCTTTCCGCTCGTGCGCATCAATCACACCTTCGATCAGGATGCGGTGGGGCTTTGGAACGCTGCGCTCGACGAAGGCGTGGAGATCGCGAAAGGCGCCGGCGCAAAGGAAATCTGGCCGGGGCGCGGGGGTATCGCGCCCCAGCACCTGCTCGGCGGCACGATCATGGGCACGACCGCGGGCAACTCGGTTGTCAACAGCTACGGCCAAACTCATGAGGTTGCCAATCTCTATGTGGCCGGATGCGGAATTTTCCCGACCGAAAGCTCGGCCAATCCAACCTTCACCCTCAACGCGCTGTCGCTCCGTGGCGCCGAACAGCTAGTCACGAACTGGAACAGCATCGCGAGCTGATCTCGCTGAAGCATGCGCGAGCAGCGTTGACGGGGATGAAAAGGAGGGTCACGATCACTTTGGAATAATTCAGAACAAGCCGGACGCAACGACCGGCGAAGCGCTTGGGAGCGCCGATAGGGAGGACTGCATGGATCAGATAGAACGACGCGCCTTTATGAAGGGCGCGGGAAGCGGCGTACTCGCCTTCACGGTAGGCGGCGTCGAAGTGCTGCTTACCCCGGGGGCGGCGCGGACGCAGGGTGTGCCGTTCCGGCTGCTCAACGCCAACGAAGGCGAAACCATCGAGGCGCTGGGCGAGACGCTGGTGCCCGGCGCGCGCAAGGCCGGCATTGCGCATTTCATCGACCACCAGATCTCAGTGCCGGCGGAGGAGGCGCTGCTGCAGGCGCGCATCTTCAACGTGCGTCCACCGTTTGCGAATTTCTATCGCGCCGCCATCGGCGCGGTTGACCGCGGCAGCGAGAAGGTCACCGGCCGGAAATTTGCGGCGCTGTCGACGACCGATCAGCGCGATTTCGTCAACAATATGCGCCAGAACAAGATCGAAGGCTGGACCGGACCGAGCGGAGGGTTTGTCTACACCATCCTGCGCAGCGATGCCGTCGATGTCGTGTACGGAACGATGGAGGGCTACGCCGCCCTCGGCATCCCCTACCAAGCCCACATCGTGCCAACGAAGAGGTGGTGACATGGCGAACGAAAAAGTGGATGTCGTCATCGTCGGCGCCGGCGCGTCCGGCTCGGTGTATGCATCGGTGCTGGCCAAGGCCGGCAAGAAGGTCGTGTTGCTGGAGGCCGGTCCCGACTGGCAGATGTCCGACCTGATCAGCTCGGAGATGTGGGGACGGCGGATCAGGCCGGCCGGCGCCCCTTTTCTGCTCGAAGGCAAGAATCCGTTCGGCTATGCCGGCCAGGCCGGCTGGGGCGTGGGGGGTGCAGCGCTGCACTATTTCGCCAATCACCCACGTTTTCTGCCGAACGATTACAAGATCAAGAGCGAGCACAACCGCGCGCTTGATTGGCCGATCTCCTATCAGGATGTCGCGCCGTTCTACGACAAGGTCGCCCATGACATCGGCATGTCGGGCGATGCCAAGGCGGAGGAGAAGTGGCGCCCGGCGGGCCAATCCTATCCGATGCCGCCGATGAAGACCTTCCGCCACGGCGAAATCTGGGTGAAGGGCTTCGAGTCGCTGGGCATCCGCATGGTGCCGGCGCCGGTCGCGATGAACTCGACCGAATTCAAGGGGCGGCCGGCCTGCATCTACGACGGCTGGTGCCATGTGGGCTGCCCGACCGGTGCGCTTGCCAATCCGACGGTCACCTACCTCAGCGAGGCCAGAAAGGCCAAAGCCGAGGTGCGCGCGCTTTGCAGCGTCACGCGCGTGCTGACTAACGCCCAGGGCACCAAGGTCGCCGGCGTCGAGTATTATGACGAAAAAAAAGTGCGCCAAGTCCAGGAAGCGAACGTCGTCGTGCTGGCCGCGTGGTCGGGACAGAACTCCCGCCTCTTGCTCAACTCGGCGACCGACAAGCACTCGAAGGGGCTCAACAATTCAAACGGCCTCGTCGGTAAATACATGATGACGCACTCGATCGCGGGGATCAACGCGATCTTCGACGAAGACATCCAAAACCATCTGGGCACGATCGGCGCGCAGTACATGTCCTACGACCGCTACGGCAAGACGAGCTATAAGGACGCGTTTGGCAGCACCTACATCACCTGCGGTGCGGCGCAAAAGACGCACGACTTTGCCAATACCCGCCCTGATCTGTTCGGCCCTGACCTGCATGACTACATGAAACGTGCTGCCCGTGGCTTTACCCGGATCAGCATGTTCGGCGAGGGCTTGCCAAACATTGAGAACCGGATCGAGCTCGCGAGCGACAAGGACGAGTTCGGCATGCCGCTCGGCCGCCTCACTCACAGCTTCGACCAGGACGCGGTCGCGCTGTGGAATGCCAACCTCGAAGAGGGGCAGAAGGCCGCCAAGGCCGCCGGCGCCAAGGAGGTCTGGGTGGGGCGCGCCGCCATACCGACGACCCACCTGCACGGTGGCACCATCATGGGTACGGACGCGGCCAACTCGGTGGTCAATAGCTTTGGCCAGTGCCACGAGTTGCCGAACCTCTACGTCGCGGGGCCTAGCATCTTCCCGACCGAAGGTGCCTCGAATCCGACCTACACGATCCTTGCCGTGTCCCTGCGCGGGGCCGAGCAATTGGCGGCGAAATGGGCCACAGTCGCGGGGTGAGGTAAAAATAATGCCGTCATCCGGGGCGCTCCACCGATCTCGGGTTTCCTGAGATCGGTGGCTCCGGAATGACGAAGCGGCTCGACGCTCACTGCGGCTCGATGCCGGCGGCTCGCGCAATATCGGCGATCTGCTTGACCTGCGCGGCAATGAACAGCTTGAACTCAGCCGGCGCACTACCGAGCGGAATAACGCCGATGCCGGTCAGCCGATCGCGCAGGGCAGCGGTTGCGACCGCCTTCCGCACCTCCTCGTGGAGCCGGGCGAGGATCGCATCGGGCGTCTTTGCGGGCGCAAACATTCCGGTCCAACTGGCGAGCCCCTCCATTCCGGTGTACGCCGGCTTCCGCCATGGTCGGCACGTCGGGGAGGCGCCCAAAACGTCTGGCGGCAGTGTAGGCCAGCGCCCGTATTTTCTCGCCCTCGATGAAGGGGAGCGACGACGGCGGCGTCATGAACATGACCTGGACGTCGCCCGCGATCAGCCCGGTGATGGCCGGCGCGGCCCCGCGGTACGGCACATGCACCATCTGCGTCCGGGTGAGCGACTTGAACAGTTCGGCGGCCAAGTGGAGCCCGTTGCCGACGCCGGGAGAGCCGAACGAAATCTTGCTGTCCGAGCGCCGCGCCAGCGCGATCAGCTCCTGAACAGTGCGCACCGGCAGGCCGGGATTGACCCCGAGGATATAGGCTTCGGTGAGCGCGAGATTGCTCACGGGCTCGAAGTCGCGCACCACGTCGAACGGCAGCTTCTTGTGAAAGCTTGGATTGACGACGAACGAACTCGAGGTGACGAGCAGCGTGTAGCCGTCGGGCGGCGCTTCCGCCACGGTCTGCGCGCCGACGACGCCGTCCGCGCCCGGTCGGTTCTCTACCACGAACGCCTGCCCGGTCTGCGCGGCAAGCTGCTGACTGACGATGCGCCCGACCACATCGGGCGTGCCGCCCGCCGCGAACGGCACAATCACGCGCACCGGCTTGCCGGGATATTGCGGCCAGGCAGGGGTGGCTGTACCGAACATGACCAAGGAAGCAGCCAAGGCCGCGACCTTGCGCCACCGCATCCGCAGGCGCATGGGCCTCTCGCCCATGGCGGAACGATTTACCCTGCCTTGACGCGCGGCAGCAGCTTGAGCGCATTCTCGCGCTCGATGGCCCGCAGATCGTCGCTGCTGAAGCCCCACGCCGCGATGCCCTGGTTCACTTCCGCGCCATCGCGGAATGGAAAGTCCGTCCCGTACATGACCTGCGATATCGGCACCATCTTGAGCAACGCCGCGATCTGGCCGGGGGTATTGCCCTGCGCGAGCTCGTAGTGAAACTTCCTGAACTCGGGCAGCGGACCATTGGGCAGGTTCGCCAGCTTGCGCTCCTCGGCGAGCCGCACGAAGCGACCGCTGAGAAACGGAAGCGTCCCGCCGCTATGTGAGAAGATCCAGCGAATATCCGGAAACTTCATGGCCGTGCCGCTGAAGACCAGGTGCGCGATCGTGCGGGTGGAATCGGTTGCGTATTCGATCGACCCCGGCGGGATGCCCGGGACGAGGCCGCGGCAGCAGTCGGGCGTGGTCGGATGGACGTAGATTACCGCCTTGCGCCGGTTGAGTTCCTCATAGACCGGCGCAAAGGAGGGATCGCCGAGATACTTGTCCTGGTAACTGGTCAGCAGCCCGATGCCGTCGGCCTTGAGGGTATCGAAGGCATATTCGATCTCCCTGAGACTGCCGTCCACGTCTGGCGGCGCAATCACGGCAAAGAGACCGAAGCGGCCGGGATGGTCCTTTCCCATCTTGGCGCCGTATTCGTTGAGCTGGCGCGCAAGATTGCGAGACTCCTCGACGTTGTTTCCATACCAGATGCCGGGCTGAGCGATCGACAGGATCGAGGTCGCAATCCCGCTCTTGTCCATGTCCTCGAGCGATAGGGCCGGCGACCACTTCGGCGGGGGTGCTCCAGCGCGGCGTCCAGGGGCCATCATGGAGTCGACGTGGAATTGGGGGATGAAATGGTGATGGACGTCGATCCGCGGCCGGGCAGGGGCCGGTTGCGCAACGGCGGGGGTCGCGATCCGGTCGATGGTCGCCAGCGTCCCCAGGCCCAGCGCAGCCGCACCGCCGGCCAAGAACGTTCGCCGCGCCGGGCTCGCGGGCAAACACGATGGCTCGCAACACGCACAGCTGCGGAAAAACTTGCGTCGGGTGGAATTGGCGCTCATCCCTGCCTCGTGTTCATTGTTGTGTATGGCTCCGTCAGGACCGACGGATACGAGCGACCATAACCGTTGTGGGAGGGCTGTTCCAGGCTGGGGTCGGCTCGGTACGCGGGCTGTGGCGCGGCGTCATCAACGCTCGAAGAATGCGCGCGTCACGTCTGCCGGCCCGGACAGCCCTTCCGACCGTGCTGTATGAGAATCTTCTTGACTCCGGGGACCCGAGCCTTATTTGGGGACCAGCCGCTGTGACCTGTCCGTGCGCGGACTGGTCGGGCGGCATTCGCTTGCCTGACGCCGCTCGCCGGTACTCGGGATGGATCACTCGGTTGGGGAGGACGGCAATGCGCCAGAACGCCCTCTTGCGATCGCGGAAAGGCTCGGAAGCTCCGGCCACCGCCCGAAACAATGCGGCTCACGTTGCAGTGGTCAAGGCGGCGCCTGCCGAAGATCGCGATGATCATTTCGCCATTCGCGACGGCGTGCGTTGCGCAGGCGTACATCTCATCATCGATCTGCATGGAGCCGAAGGTCTCAACGACATCGATTTGATCGAAACCACCCTGCGCCGCTGCGTGGACGCCGCGCAGGCGACGCTCCTGCATATTCACGTCCACCATTTCCAGCCGAATGGCGTGTCCGGGGTTGCGGTGCTGGCCGAGAGCCATATCTCGATCCACACTTGGCCTGACGCGGGCTATGCTGCGCTCGACGTGTTCATGTGCGGCAAGGCTTCTCCAGACGCCTGCATCCCCGTGCTGCGGGAGGCTTTCAAGGCGAAGCGGGTCGACGTCAACGAAATTCTGCGCGGGCGAGCGCCTTAAAGCAGAGGACAGACGACGGAACATAGGCGACGGGAGGTCCGCGTCGCCGTCGTTTGTCATTTGATGTCGATCATGGCCGGAAAACGCCAGATTCCCGAAACTCTGTTCGACGACCTCGGCTTCCGCATGACCTATGAGGCCAAGCGGGTCATCTATGAGGCGCAGACTGAGCATCAGCACCTCGTGTTGTTCGAGCACTCGTTCTTCGGCAAGATCCTGATGCTCGATGGCGCGACCCAGGTCACGACCGCCGATGAGTTTGTCTACCACGAGATGATGACCCATGTGCCGATCCTTGCCCATGGCAACGCCAGGGAAGTGCTGATCGTCGGTGGCGGCGACTGCGGTATCGCGGAAGAGGTGCTCAAGCACAACGCAGTCAAGCGCCTCACCCAGGTCGAGATCGACGCCTCCGTCGTCGAATTCTCCAAGGAGCATTTTCCGGAGTTCACCAAGCCGGTGCTCGCCGACAAGCGCTTCGATCTGATCATCGCCGACGGCATGAAATACGTCGCCAAGACCGATCGGCGCTTTGACGTCATCATCGTCGATTCCACCGATCCCCACGGGCCCGGCAAGGTGCTGTTCAGCCAGAAATTCTTCGCCGCCTGCAGACGCTGCATGACTACGGGCGCGGTGATGGTTACGCAGAACGGCGTCCCGATGTTTCAACCGGGTGAGCTCACGTCCGCCGTCGTCAAGCGTCGCAAGTTGTTCGCCGACAGCTATTGCTATATCGCGGCGATCCCGACCTATGTCGGGGGCCATATGGCCATGGGGTGGGCCACCGATGACGCCAGGATGCGTCAGATTTCGGTCAAGACCATCGCCGAGCGCTACCGCAAGGCTGGCCGCTTCCCGACCAAATATTGGACTCCAGAGGTGCACGTGGCGGCATTCGCGCTGCCCCGTTTCATTGCCGAGAACGTTGCGAAAGCAAATCGGCGGCAGCCGCGGGTGCGCCGTGCATGAACGGTCTAGGCGGCGGCCGGCTCGTTCGCGACGTCGAAGTTGAGCTCGATCAGCACATTGTTCGGATCAGTTACGAAGATCTGCCGGCGCGAACTGTTCGGCACCACATTGACGCGAAACGACACGCCTTTTTGCGCGAGGTGACGCTTCATGGCCTCGAAGCCGCGGCTGCCAAAGGCGACATGATCGATGACGCCCGAATCCGGGCGCTGCGGCTGGTCGGTGGGCGAGATATCGTTGAGATGCAGCACCGGGCGGCCTTCGCTGTAAAGCCACGCGCCCGGGAAATCGAACGGCGGCCTTGGCCCGTTGGTGAGACCTAAGACGTCCTCATAAAAACGAACGGTGTCGCCGAGGTTGCGGGTCGAAACATTGTAGTGGTCGAGCACACCGACGCTCATGCTCATCAGGCTTCTCCTTTGGCTTCTCGCCGCAAGTTTGCGCCGAGGAACTGGGCGTGACAAGCCGCCTCGCGTGGGGCTGCGCCGGTCGCGTTTTGGGCAAGATTGCGAGCGATGGAAGAACCCGTCATCATGCTGCCTGAAGAGTAACTCTGGGTGATTCCATGGCGTTCAATCGCTCCTCTTGGCTGCCCGCACTGACGATCGCGCTCGCCGGCGCGGGGGTGCTGATATCCGGGACTGTAGCAAGAGCCGATTGGGCCCAGACCGCGCCATGGTGCGCGAATATGGGCGGGCGCGATGGCGGCTGGGACTGCGGCTACTACACGTTCGATCAGTGCATGGCGACCGCAAGGGGCCTCGGGGGAAGCTGCGCGCAAAATCCGCGCGCATTGGCTGCCCCGAAGCCGCCGCCGCGGCGCGTCCGCAGATAATCAGGGCTGCCAGGTCACGAGCGTCACTCCGGCCGCCGGATCGAGCATCTGCGTCCGGCCTGGACGCAGCCCATGGCTCGCCAGGACGTCTTCCGGGCTATGAATGGTTGACAGGCCGCGAAAGACCGGGCGGCCGCCGGGAAGCCGAGCCTGCGCGACGCGGGTGAGGTGGAAGGCATCGTAGCCAACGCCCCAGAACAGCGCGTAGACATCCGCGCCGCCGACGACGGCAAGAGTGCCGGCAGGCGAGCCGAACCCACTCCACGCTTCGGCGAGCGAAGCGCCTATCGGGTTCCACAACAGCGCGTGGGGGTAAGCCGGGGCAGGTGCCAGCCGGGGCACGCGGCTGGTCACGATCAGTCGACGGCGCCGCGCCGCATTCGGCCCCCCCTCGTGAGAACGCCGCCCATGTACGACCACCGCCGCGCGATCCAGGCCGGCATGGAAAAACTGCTGGTCGGCTTCGATCTTCAGCGCATCCGGCATGTGGCCGGCTGCATCGGCGATCATGCCATCGGCGGAAATGATGGCGAAGGCCTCGATGCGGCTTGGGGCCGGCATGCCGGGGGCGGGTAACGCTCAGAATACGGCGAGGTACTTCAGCAGCGAAATAACGCCGATGATGATCACGATGATTCGCACGATCTGCTTGGCGCGGCCATCAATCGGCAGCATGTTGACGAGGTAAAGCACCAAAATAATGACCAGGAAGGTGATGAGCACGCCAATGATGACGTTCATGCGTATGGCCCTTTCAGAGTGGAATCGGTGGCCCGAGCTCGGCCGGAAGTAGCGGTATCCTAGCGGGTTTCAGCGGCACTGACACGGGGGGTGGGAAAATGGTTCGACGCCATGGGACCACCGGCGCCGAACCCAGCTGACAGAGCCTATGATCGCACGGGCCGGCTTCGCTCGAGGGTGTCTGCTTCGCCCGAGAGCGCTCTATGACCTGCCGTTCGGCTTGCGCGACGGTGTCGGGTGGATCGGCAGGGCGCCCATGCGGGCAGCGACCTCCGCCGGAACGCCGTAGTCGCGGAGCACGTAACGCATGTCGCGAAGCCCACAGGCCTCGCGTTGCACTGCGAAATGCCAGAGCGCGGAACTGGCCTCGGCGACCAACGAAGCACGCAATTGCCGCTGTGCAGGGGATGGCGCTTCGCGTCCCAGGCTGGCGTCGAACCGGGTTAGGGCTGCGAGCTTTGCCTCGAGTGTCCGCCCCAGTCGGCCAAGCGCCGACGCCTTCTCCTGAGCGAATTCGTCTTCGAGCAAATCTGCGAACGTAGGCTTGATATTGCGGTGAAGCATCGGACGATCCGCGCGTGTGCTGCTGACCCCATCATTTACCGGCGACCATCCTGCTGTCGAGTGCAAATCCGGGCGGGGCGTCGGCTTGAAGGCGCGGCGCGTATCGGCTCATATGGTCACGGTCGCAGCAGCGGTGGCTGGCCGCGACGACGGGAGGAACATAATGACAAGGGCAAAATTGATCGCGGCCCTCTGCACGTTCGCTCTGGCCGCCGGCGCGGGCAGCGATGGCTGGTCGCAGGAAACGTTGAAGGTTGCGATCCCGCAGCGCGGCGCTTGGGACGCCGGTGTCGCCGAACTCGGCCAGCGCGGGGGCATCTTCAAGAAGCACGGGCTCGATCTTGAAATCCTCTACGTCCAGGCCGGCCCGGAATCGATCCAGGCGGTGATCGGCGGCAGCATGGATATCGCGACCGCGGCCGGTGTGTCCGCCGCCGTGGGTACCTTCGCCAAGGGCGCACCGATCCGCATCATCGGCAGCGAAATGATCGGCGCTCCCGATCTCTATTGGTATGTGCCCGCCAATTCGCCGATCCAGAAGATCGAGGATTTCAACGGCAAGACGGTTGCTTATTCCCTGACCGGTTCATCGAGCCATGCCGCGCTGCTCGCGCTCATCGCGCAATACAAGCTCACTGCCAAGCCGACGTCGACCGGCAATATCGCATCGACGATCACGCAGACCATGACAGGGCAAGTCGATGTCGGATTCGGCGCTGCGCCGTTCGGTCTCGACCTCGCGGAGGATGGAAAAATCCGCATCATCGCTACGGGTAACGAGGTGGCGTCGTTGCGCACCCGGACCGTGCGCGTCAATCTGACCAACGTGAATACCCTGCAGAACCGCCGCGATGCCATCACCCGGTTCAATCGGGCCTATCAGGATACGGTGGCGTGGATGTATTCCGATCCGGCCGCGCTCAAGGCATATGCCGAATATTCCAACTTGCCCGAGAAGATCGTCCTGCGCGTGCGCAACCTCATCCCGAAGGAAAGCTTGGCGACCGACCACATCGAGGGCGTCGATCAGATCATGGCCGACGCGGTGGCGGCGAAGTTCATTCCAGCGCCGCTGACATCCGAGCAGTTGAAGGAACTGGTGCAGATTCCGAAATGAGGGCGCCATCGATCTCTGAGCGAAAGCCACCGCGGCCGGTGATGCCGAGACCGACAAGCGCCTTTGCTGCTCAACTCGTCCGACGAGACTTCACGAGCCGGTGAGGATAGCGATCCCGGATGTGCACGTTGAAAAATCTGCCACGCGATTCAGCCGCGAGGAACGAACGACAGAGCTGTCCGGGCACGCCCTCATAAGCGTAGGTCTTGCCGCCAACGAAGGTGACGAAAAGCGACTCGTCATTCGGCTCATACCAGATGCGCAGAATGGCGGAAGAAGCGGTGGCAGCCATGTGCCTTCAACGCACAGCTCAGGTCTGGGTTTCGGTGCCTCGCGACCGAGCGCAGCGCCGGAGCCCCGCGCTCGGTGGTGAACCGCGCGTCCCTCAGCTCAGCACTTTGTATTTCTTGAACCACGCAATCATCTCTTTCCATGCCTCCTCGGCGGCTTCCTTGCGGTAGCTTGCGCGATAATCGGCATGGAAGCCGTGCGGCGCGCCCTGATAGACCTTGATCTCGAACGTCTTGCCAGCGCCTTGCAGCGCGGCCTTCATCGCATCTACCTGGGTCAGGGGGATGCCTTGATCCGCTTCGCCATAGAGACCGAGCACCGGCGCCTGCATCTGGGGCGCAAGCGCGGTCGGGCTCTTGGGCCAGATCGATGCCTGCGTGTCCGGGTCGACCAGCGAGCCGTAGAATGCGACGCCCGCCTTGAGGTCCTTGTTGTGGGCGGCGTATTCCCAGACCGTGCGCCCGCCGCGGCAGAAGCCCATGATGCCGAGTCGGTTGGTGTCACCGCCCTGCGACTTGGCCCACGCCGCAGTGGCGTCGAGGTCGGAGAGAAGCTCGGCATCCGGCTTGCTGTTGACGATCGGCATGAGCTTCGGCATTTCGGTGATCTTGGTGAGATCCTCGCCCTTGCGGAAATAATAATCCGGCGCAATGGCGAGCGCGCCAAGCTTGCCGAGACGCCGCGTGACGTCCTTGATGTATTCGTGCAATCCGAAAATCTCCATCGCCACCATGATCACGGGCGGATTCTGCACGTTGGCGGGACGGGCGTAGTAAACCGGCATCTCGCCGTCGGCGACCTTGACCTTGGCGTCGCCGGTAGTCAGCCCGTCGGTATCGGTCTTGATGGCATCGGCGCGAACAGGCCCTGCGGCGAGCGTATAGCCGGCGGCGGCCGCGGCCGAAGTGGCGAGGAAGAACCCGCGGCGCGACAGGGGATCGACCTGATGCGCCAGGCCCTCCAAGTCGGACATCAGTTTCGGTTGAGCAGACATACGAAACCTCCCTGTGTGGTATTGAGTGGCATGCTCGGGACCGAGGATGCGCCGGGCATGTGATTGCTGGTCAACACTGCGGGCTGCATCTTATTCCGGTCGCGGAAGCTCTTTCACGATCGCGTTGATGACCCGCGCGTCCATCGGCTCGATAGCGGTGGGAAAAACCGCGGCGATATGGCCATCGCGGCCGATGAGATATTTGTGAAAGTTCCAGCGCGGCGTTTCGAGCGGACGCTCATTCGCCGCCCATTTGTAGAAGGGATGCGTGTTCGATCCCTTAAGCTGTGCTTTTGCAGCAAGCGGGAAGCCGACGCCGTATTCGCCGTGCGCCGTCTTTACGATGTCGTCCGCACCGCCGGGCTCCTGGCCGCCGAAATCGTTCGACGGCACACCGACGATCATCAACCCGCGCTCGTGATAGCGCGCCCAAAGCTGCTGTAGGCCGGCATACTGGGGTGTGTACCCACAGAGCGAAGCCGTGTTGACGACGAGGATCGGCTTGCCAACGTGATCAGCAAGCTTGATGTCTGCACCCCCGAGCCCGGAAAACGAAAAGGCGTAGGCGGTGATGCGGGTCATGGCGGGCGCTTGTGCAAAGACCGGGGTCGTGAAGGAAGCGGCGAGAAGCGTGAGGACGCGTCTGCGATCGGTGAACATGATTTGCCTCTTCGCCGTTGGCGGTTTCCGGCGCAGGGCACCTCGTTTGCGGAAACGCCTCGACCCCTCCGATGCTATCAAAGAAAGGCGCAAGTGCGAATGGGGAGGCAGCGGATTCTCGGGACCGGAAGCCGCCAGCCGCGCCCGGGCTCACTGGCCGTGGCTGACCAGCACCCGGTTGCAAGCCGCGCTGATCTTCGGCCGATTGGCCTGCAGGCATGCCAGTACGCGCATCGTATCCTGCAGGTCGGAACCGCAGAATTTGTGCACATCGGGGGCGCAGGCTGCCCGTTCCTCCGGCGTGCCTTGCGGCATTGGTAGTGGAGGAAACGGCAGCGGCGGCAACGGCGACTGCGCCAGGGCAGGCATGACCCACACGGCGACGACGGCGGTCAGCAGGGCGACTTTCCGGAACATCCTTGGCCTCTCTTCGAGCAAGATCGAAACGACGTAAGGTGGCGCGCCCGCGGCTTTCCGCCCGGCGGCGCCCGTATGAGCCTGAGAGAACCATCCGATTGAGATGCGCCGCCGCAAGCTAGGTGCAGTCCGGCGCGCTGAGCCCCCCACGCGACGTCACGGCGCCTCCCATGGCGTCCTGACGGTGGGCTCGTACTGGCCTATCTGGCCGAAATCGAGGCGCGACGGCACATCGATTTGGACAGCGGCCCTTCGCATCGCGGCAACAGGTCAAAGACGTCAATCGGTCCCTGCGCGGCACTCGCCGATGGGAATGCGAGACTTCGTCCGGGGATATGGACGAGGTGACACTGAACCCCACGTACTGGCTGACACCGGGCCGATGTGGCATATGGACCAAAGCGGGCCCAAGCTGAGAGCGAGGATTGATGTCGGCACGTATCCCAATTGCGGGTCCGTGGATTACTGACAAAGAGATCCGATACGTCAATGACGCCGTGGCCAATGGATGGTACGCGAATTCTGCCAAGTACCAGGGCGAGTTCGAGCGGCATTTCTCAGCCTTCACCGGCCGGCGCTACGGCATTGCGCTGCCTTCGTGCACGGCGGGGCTGCACCTCGCGCTGATGGCGCTCGGTATCGGTCCGGGTGACGAGGTCATCGTCCCCGACGTCACGTGGATCGCCACGTCCGCACCGGTAAGCTATGTCGGCGCCACAGTGGTGTTTGCCGATTTCGATCCCGTCAGTTGGTGCATTACAGCGGACAGCATCGCGGCGGTACTGACGCCACGGACCAAGGCCGTGATCGTAGTCGATCTCTATGGCAACATGCCCGACTTTGATCCGATCCTGGAACTGTGCCGCGAGCGCAACGTCGCGGTGATCGAGGACGCGGCCGAAGCGGTGGGAGCGACCTACAAGCGCCGTCCGGCGGGCTCTTTCGGTGAATGCAGCGCATTCAGCTTCCACGGATCCAAGACCCTCACGACCGGGGAGGGCGGCATCCTGCTGCTCGATGACGAGCCGACGTACAGGCGCTGCCTCGCGCTACGTGACCATGGGCGCGCGCCTGGCGACATGATGTACTGGAGCCATCTGGTCGGCCAGAAATATCGCATGTCTTCCATGCAGGCCGCGCTCGGGATGGCGCAGTTGGAACGTCTGCCGGAGTTGATCAGCCGCAAGCGCAAGATCTTCGATTGGTACTGTCGCGAACTCGCGGACGTTTCGGGCATCACGCTCAATAGCCAGACGGCCGACGTCTTCAACACGTACTGGATGGTAACGGCCGTGCTCGAGCCGAGTCTGGGTTGGACGAAGGAGAAAGTTATCCTCGCCATGCGCGAACACGACATCGACTGCCGGCCGTTCTTTCATCCCCTGAGCATGTTGCCCGCTTACCATTCATCTCCGGCCGCGGCGGCAGCGCGCGGACGCAATTCGGCGTCCTATGCGGTGTCGCCCTACGGCGTCAATCTGCCAAGCGCGCTGTCCCTGACCGAAGACGATGTCGCGTTCGTAGCGTCCAGACTCAAGATCCTGTTGCGGGGACCATGATAGGGCGGCCTCTAGTCCTATGCGGCGTCTCAAGCAGGGAGGCCCACGAAAGCCAATCGGTGGCCGCCCATCCCTTGGGACGGCGGCTTCGCCGCCCCTCAGGATAAGCAGCTCAGACGCGCGGACTCCCGGCTCGCCCGATGAGCCGTTCGCGGCTACTGGATAGAAATTTATCTGCCGCTGCCAGTGTCCGGATTTCCAACGTCCGTCGGGCGGCCCCGTCGGTAAATCCTTTCGAAAAAGCCCGGATTGATCAGATCGAAACGGTCCACGCCCGGAGCCCATCCGGACGGCAGAGGGTAATCATTCCTGCCGATTACTAGATTATCGACGGGATTCACATAATCTTTCTGCTGTTTCAAGTAGAGCGCGGACTTCGTGGTCCGCCCCATGAGTTCCATATAGTGCTTGATTTGATCACGCCGCATTTCGTGAATTGAGCTGATGTTCGCAAATAAATCGAAATAGCCGGCTGGAAATTTTGTCAGCTGATTGGGGGTGAAGAAAGCCAGATCTGACTGGGACAATTCGCTCTCGATTTCCTTGAATGTGTCGAAACGGCGAAATCGAAAGACGCGGCGTTTTGGAAACAGAGTCGTCAGATACCACTGCGAAACATAGAGTGCCGGCGGAATATCGAACACGAAGTATCGGCACTTGGTTGTCTTCAGCAGGACATAACCGAGACGGCCATAGCCGGCGCCGAGCTCCGCCAGCGTAAAATGCGCGTCGGTATTTGCCTCCATGACGCCGATGATGGAGTTTCGTTCGCGCACTGAATTGACCAGATCCTGCGATATCAGCCGCCCGCTCCGTTGAACGCCGATCGGGTTGCCCAGCGTGGGCTCTTCGAGGGTCGCAAGCAGCCCGGAACGGTCCCGCCGGAGCGCGTACTCGTACATGAGAGCGAGGTACTCGCGGTACAGCTCTCGCTTTCCCGCACCATCCGGGTCCTTGAAAATGTAGTAGTTCGGATAAAACGACATCCACGAGCTCGGGTCGCGGTCGGGATCCTCGATCGCGTATCGGTCCAGCGTATTTTGAGTGAAGTCGGGCACGAGCCGACGCAGACGTGCCATTCGAGGATCATCAGGCGCGATGGGGATGAAGTTGAAATAGTTCTGATTGACGGTGCGCTTGAAGTTCCCTTCGCCCGACCAGCCCAAAATCCGTTCGTTGACCTCCCCCATGCCCTTCCAGAACGCGGAGGGGTGATCGACGGCCGGCGCGGCCTGCATTTCATGCTTCATTTGGTCGATCGAGCGGCGGGCGTCGGCCGTTAGCAATCGCGTAGCTGCGCCAGAATCATGGAGATATCGTACGACCGAGGCGTGCTTGCCGGCAGCCGCACGGCGCAACGGTTCGCTCTCGCGCGCCGAAACGTCCCCTCCATTCTGATGGATGTAGCGAAGCAGCTCCAGGTGACCGGCCGCCGCGGCGCGGCAGAGGGGTTCATTGTCGCGCGCGGTCAGTTCGCCGCCGTTTTGATGGAGATAGCGGACAACCTCCATGTGACCGGCGTCGCATGCGCGACAGATCGGCTCATTGTTGCGGGCATTCAGCTTGATGCCGTGTTCATTCAAGTAACGCACCACGTTGAGCTGACCGCCATCACACGCACGGCAGAGCGGCTCGTTGTTGAACGCATTCAATTTGACGCCGCATTTTTGTAAATAGCGCACAACATCCAATTGGCCGTTCTCACATGCACGACAGAGCGCTTCATTGTTGCGTGCATTCAGCTCGATGCCAACGTTATGTAGATAACGGACGACGCCGACGTGCCCGCTCCCAGCCGCCCGACAGAGCGGCTCGTTGTCGCGCGCGTCCGACGCCGCACCGTTCTCGGTCAAATAACGGACGACAGGAAGACGACCGCTCTCGCAAGCCCGGCAGAGTGGCTCGCCATCACGGGTGGTCACGTCGATGCCATTTTGATGCAGATAGCGCACCACCTCGAGCGCGCCGGCAGCACATGCCTGACAGATCGGTTCGTCGTTGCGTGCGTCGAGCCTGATGCCGTTTTGATGGAGGTAGCGAACGATCTCCAATTGGCCGCTGGCGCACGCCGCGCAAATCGGCCCATTGTCGCATGCATTCAACTTGACGCCGTTTTGATGGAGATATCGAACGACCTCGAGCTGTCCGCCGCGGCAAGCCGCACAAATCGGTTCATTATCGCGCGCGTTGAGTTTCACGCCGTTTTGATGGAGATATCGAACGACCGGAAGATGGCCTCCTTCGCATGCTCGGCATAGTGGCTCGCCGTCGCGTGCGTTCAGGTCGGCGCCCATCTGGTGCAGATAGCGGACCACCTCGAGGTGGCCATGCTCGCATGCGCGGCAGAGTGCTTCATTGTCGCCTGCCTGCAGGCGCGCCCCGCTTTGATGAAGGCGAAGAACGGAATTCAAGCTGCCGCGCTCGGCAGCCTCGCAAACAGCTCGTTCCAGAGTGGCGTCTTCGGCGCTCCCGGTCGGAGCAACGACGGAAATGCTAGTCAACAAAACACCCCAGCAACTGATCGACACTAAATCGTGTCATGCGCCCGAGCCCATTATACACACTCTACGATTGAGTACACATTCCCGTGCATAATGATACCACGGGATCGTGGCCTCCCGGCGAAGCGGATGAGCTGGGTCGTGCCGGGAAGAAGGAAGGGCGAAGCCCTTGAAGGGCCAGGTTCATGGCCAGTCGCTGTCCGCGAGTCAGTGCTGCGGATCCTAAATCAGGATATCTCTTGTTCGCGTCCGCTTGCGTGCTGGCCTATGGTCGAGGCCGCCCCGCCCACGCACCGCAAATAGCCGCCGGGCGAACTCGACAGGATCAGTTTGCCGTTCACCACCGGGTCCGTCTCGAAACGATTCGTCTCCTTGAGATAGCACTCCAGCGCGCTCAGTGGCTCGTTGCCCTTGAGATACAGCTGCGAGCGATTGCGAGGAGTTTGGTTGGCGTCGAGATGGCCGAGGATGGTGTCGGCGACCACCAGATAGCAGCCCATCGTCACGAGCGGGCCGTAGCTTCGCAGCTCGGCAAGCACGTGCTCGCGGCTGTGGTCCGAATCGAGCACCACCATGACCGACCCGCCCACGGGGATCTCCGCCTTGACCTTGGCGAGCGTGTTGCTGTCCGTGGAGTTGCCCTCGATCAATACCACGCGTTTTGCCATGGCGTGGCGCTCGATCGAATCCCGGTTATGGGCGCGGATGTCGATATCGATGCCGACCACCTTGCCCTTGCCGATGAGTTCCAGGATCGACGCCATGAACAGCACCGAGCCGCCGCGGGCTACTCCCGTTTCTACGATGAGGTCGGGCTTGGTTGCCCAGATGATTTCCTGGGTGGCAATTATGTCGGCAGGGAGCTGTATGATGGGCACACCCATCCAGCTCCAGAGGTAGGGATAGTCATATCGATCCGCGGCATGCAACGCGTCCACCGCGGCCTCGAACGTTCTGCGGTCGCGGCCGAGCGCCAGGGCCTGGACACGCTTCTTTTCTTCGAATGCGGCGCGGTCGTCGAGATCGGTCACACCAGGAATGCCTTGAAGAGCGCCTTGATATATCCTGGCCGGAGCAATACCCCGTCTTACACGCGTCTTCCACCCTCACGTTCAAGCGAATACGGCGCTTGCCACCCTCGGCCGCGTGTTAGAAATTGCTCGCCATCCGGTGGACCTATACCCTGCCGGCGCCGGGCCAGCGGCTGCGAGTATCAATTGGCACGTTGCCGCGGCTAGTAAGTATCACCCTGGAGTGCACAGGCAACCCGGCAGGCGGCGGCACTTCGAGCGAAAATGGCGAGCGAGCGCCGATGATTGCATCGATCCCCCCAGCGGGTGATCTACTCCGCGGACGCATGCCGCGGATGCGCCATAAGCTCAGGACATTCCCCCACTCGACGCAGGCGATCGTACGGCATGCGTGAGGTCATTCTCTGGGGCGGGACCGGCCAAGCGCGCGTGTTGAACGAGTGCTTGTTCGGCACCGACGACAAAATCGTCGCGGTGTTCGACAATGTGAGTGTTGCCGCTCCGTTTCCCGATGTTCCACTTCACGTCGGCGAAGGCGGCTTTCGCTCCTGGATGAAGACCCGGCAGGGCAAGAGCGATCTCTATTTCCTGGTCGCGGTGGGCGGGCAGGATCGCTTGAGACTTCACGACTGGCTGGTGAATGAGGGCCTGCTGCCGCTCACGGTCGTCCATCGCGTCGCCTATGTCGCCTCCGACGCGGCTCTTGGTCCCGGCTGTCAAATCCTTGCACACGCGAGCGTATGCGCACAGGCTCGGCTCGAGCGAAGCGTGATCGTGAATACAGCGGCATCGGTCGACCACGAATGTCGGATTGGCGCGGGAGCCCATATCGGCCCGGGCGTCCGGCTCGCCGGCCGTGTTGCCGTCGGCGAGCGTGCCTTCATCGGCACCGGTGCGGTGGTCTTGCCCAGGCTGACCATCGGTCGCGACGCGACCGTCGGCGCGGGCGCTGTGGTGACCACCGACGTGCCGCCCGGAGCCGTCGTGATGGGCGTCCCTGCTCGGATCAAGCCTGGTCCGTCGCGACAGTCACCGGCACCCCGCTAGCCGCGCCACCTCCACCGTCACGGTACGAATATGCCTTCCCGTTCTCGCTATACGCTGCTGATCCCGACCTACAACCGGCCCGACCATTTGCGCCGGCTGCTCGGTTATCTGTCCGCACGCCGGTTCAAGTTCCAGATCCGCATCCTGGATTCGAGCTCGGGCGGTGCCTTGTCCGAGAACCGGCAGACGGTTGGTGAGCGTGGACTGGACATCGCGCATGAGGTCTATGACCCGGCGATCCCAATACACAAGAAGGTCGAGCTCGGCCTTGCCTCGGTTGAATTGACCTACTGTTCCCTTTGTGCGGACGACGATGTTCTGTTCACGGATGAATTGAACGGCCTCTTGGACATCCTCGACGCGAACCCCGATGTGGCCGTCGCCCATGGGTACTACGTCAATTTCAGGCCGGGAGAAAATTTCGATATCTGGTACACGGACTACTCGGCGCCTTCGATCGTGGCCGAAGACGCGCTCACGCGACTCGTCGAACAGATGAGCGATTACCAGGCGATCTTCTACGGCGTCCATCGTACCAGCACGATGAAAACGATCCGGGTCCCTCTCGACCGCGTCAAATCGCTCTGGGCCAAAGAGCTGTTGACGTCCACGCTGGCGTTGATCGACGGGGGGATGTGCCGTGTGCCGCGATACTATATGGCGCGCAACAGCAATCCCTCGATCGCAACCAAGGGGTGGCATCCGCACCAGTTTTTTGCCATAGAACCGGCCGAGCTTTTTCGTGAATACGCGGACTATCGCGTGGTCGCTCTAGAGCATCTGGCGGCCGACCCTCGATGTCGCGCGAGCTATCGCCCGGAACAGATTCAACGCGTCTTCGATCTCATCCACCTGAAGTATCTTGCCCCAATGCTCTCGCCCGGTGTGATGAACTATCTGATCCAGCAATCGATGCTTTCCAATACTACGTCCGAGCAGATCATCGATGGGATCTGGAGCACTTTCGTGCCGCCTCATACCCGTCGAGCCGGAGGCCTAAAGCACTACTTCGCTCAACTGCTGGCGCTCATGCGCCCCAGTCACGCTTCGCGCGTGCTTGGAAATTTTCGCCGCTTGGCAACTGTCTATGCCGAGCTCAGATTTCGCGAAAAATTCGATGTCACGTCAAATTCTTCATTTGACGCCATGACCGTCAAACGCACCATCCGGAATGGGGCGGCGCGCCACTACTTGATCTCCCAGTCGTTCCTGGACCAAGAGTTTGCAGATGGTGGACAAGCGACCGCATCGCATATTCGAAATATCATCCGCCATCTCGACGACTACGTGTAGTGATGGCCTGAGGCGAGCGGCGCGAGGCGAATAACCCAATGACAGGGCAGCACGGCAGCGATCCAGAGAAGCCTGTAGCATTGCTCGGGATCTTCGATTTCTCCTACCAGCACTATGCGCTGGGCGATCTGCTGACCAATCAGGTCAATCTGGCGATCCTGGCGTCGGAGCAGGGGCTTCGACACGTCGATATCCTCGTCATGGTCAACCCAGAGCGGCCGTCGGCGCGACAGCAGACGTTCGTGACGCGCGCGAACTACATCGCCCACCTCGACAACGTCATGCCGGTGTTCGCCTGCAATCCGTTGTTGCGGTCCCTGCAACTCGTCCGCGACGTCCAAACCTTCAATTTCATGGTCGCGTTGCGTCACCGGAACCATGCCCCGATGTGGCCGGACCTAGGTACCCATCTCAAGATGCGGCAGGACTTCCCGATCGATCATGGCCGGATCAATGCCTTTCATGCGCGTCATGGTCATATTCCGCAGCTTTCGGCTCCTCGTGGCTACCAAGCCTGGGCGCAACGTTTTCACGCAATTGAACTGGAGGGACGGCCGCTCGTCATCATCAATCCGCGCCAGAGTTCGCTGACCGAGAACCCGACCGTCACCTATCGCGATGCACCGTTACCGGCTTGGCATGCCTTCATCGACGCCGTCGCGGAGAAGCGGCCGGAGGCACTATTCGTGATGGTCGGCGGCTTTCAGGAATGGGAGCACGGTCTCCTTCGCCGTCGCAATGTGTTCATTCCGCGCGCTTGGGGTCTTAGGCTTTCTCATGAGCTCGCACTTCTGAAGATTGCCAACCTGTTCATGGGAACATCGAGTGGTTTTGCCACCTTCGCGACATTTACCGATATCGCCTACGCCATCGTCAATGTGGAGCACAGCTTCGCCGGGCCCGCGGAGGTTCGCATCAACGATCGACATTTTCCGTTTGCCAAAGCCAACCAGATCCTGACCTGGAGGCGCGAGACCAGCGACGAACTGCTGTCGCTGTTCGATGAAGTGTATGCCGGCATGCGACCGATCGATGCCATGAAGACGCGAGCGCCCGCCGTTGGTGCCCAGCGGGACGTATCCTCGCGTTCGACCGGGATTGGTACCGTATGATCCAGCGCCTCCTCCTTCAACCCTATCTGCTGGCCGAACCGTGGTTGCGGCATTCCAATTGGATGGTCCGTCGCGTCGCTCAGGTCGCGGTTGTCGGGATCGCAGTCGTCTGGTTGGCGCTGCCGGGTGCCAAGCGATCGGAATTCGGATCGGGTGACCAAGACGATGAGCTTGCGCGACTGCTGTGGGCATCGCCGCGCTTTTTGGAGTTCGTCAACGGACCGGCACTCGCGAAGCCGATCGTCGGCCCTCTCTGCCGCGTGTTGGTGTTGCGGCTGTCCGTCCATGCGCAGATGCGCGAGCGCGCGTCAGTGGACGAGCGTAAGTTCTTGCTGCGGCTCAGTGGGCCGCTGGGGCAGCAGGCGCTGAGGAACCTGCTGATCTGGCAAAACCACGTGCTCCCGTCTTACTTTCAGAGCTACGATGGCCGTCAAGTCGATATCGCGCTTGTCCTCAACGAGGGGGCACAGAGCGAAGCGCGTCTGTTCGATCTGTTTTCGGTTGTGCTGATGTTGGAACGCGTTCGCAGCTTCGCAGTGTTCCAGGACCAGGAAACCGCCATTGCAGCGAACTCAATTCTCCTGTCCGAGCGAGAGCTGGATCACTGGCGTACCGTGGGGGAAGCGGACGATCTTGGAAACATGCCGCGGGCGCTTCTGCGTCAGGTCGAACGTCAGGGTACCCGAGGCGGCATCAAGCTGCTCACGCATGGGCGCAAATACGCCAACGATCTGTTGAAGCTGACACTCCCAGGGCGGTACGTTTTGGCCGTTGCTTTGCCGGAGCGAAAAGACGGCGACGTTGAGCCCGATGAACTTGAATTCTGGCTGGGCTTGATGGACACCCTCCGGTCGCGGCATCCGCAGGCCGCCTTCGTCATGCTCAATTGCCTCCCGCCGTCGCATTGGCGTGAATGGCCAGCCCATATCAGGTTCGCGCGCCACCATGGTCTGAGTTTGCAAGATACGATCTGCCTCGCCCAGATCGCCGATGGCTATCTTGGCGTTCTGGACTTATTTGGTCTCGCTGCCCATTCCGCGGGCCGTCCCGGGATTTATGTTCCGCTCGCAAACGGCGACCCGCCGGGCGGGGAGGAGCCCCCTTTAATCGCCAAGGGATCCCAGATCATGGCTGGAAGCCGTGATCGTGTGGCGATCGAAGCAGCGTTCGGGCAGTTCGCGGCGGCGTTCCCGCAGCTCTAAGGTCGGCGCCTCCTGAATTGGTTTGCGACCCGGCGGGGAAGTTCTCTTGCGCGCATCGCTGCCGCCGACTCTGCGTATCTTCCAACGCGCATATGCGGCGAATAAATCCCAATCGCGTGCTCGTTTGCCCAAGACCTTCAGGATCAAAGGATCGTAGACCGTGAGGTTCGATGGGCAGTCCTTCATGAAGGCACGAATGTCGCGCATCTCTGGCCGCGCAAGCAGATCCAGCACAGCGTTCAGCACCGTGGTCTGTTGCGGCACGTTGCGCATGGTCTGGGAGTAGCTTTCGGGGCGTGAGCGGATGAGCGCGAGTGGTTCGGCGAGCACACAGGCGCCATGACGCATGGCAAGGGCGGTGCAGGCAAAGGAGTTGGCAAACCACCGCAGTTCCTTCGGAAATCCACCGAACGCCCTGAGCGCGTCAGCGCGGATCACGGCGGTGTTGGACGCAATCGGCAAATAGGCTCGTCTCATTCGCGCTCGGAGTTGCTC
The DNA here is from genome assembly GCA_963725065.1 of uncultured Alphaproteobacteria bacterium. Taxonomy (GTDB): domain Bacteria; phylum Pseudomonadota; class Alphaproteobacteria; order Rhizobiales; family Xanthobacteraceae; genus VAZQ01. Next base: position 56,011 of record CAVRXD010000012.1, on the reverse strand, counting down.
GGGCGACAAGTGGTCCGGAAGATCGCTGAGGTCGAAAATGCGGGGGGCGGCCGGGTTCCTCGCAAAACGATCGACCTCCGCGCTGTCACCTTTGAGCACCACGACTTCGGAAAAGCTCAATGCAGCGCTCGGGTGGTTGGCAAGGAGAGCCAGGTTGCGCGCGAGAAACGTCGGCAGCAAGCGATCATCGGCCCCGGCCCACACCAGATACTCGCAACGGACCAGCGACAGGGCTTTGGCGATCGATGCCTCGAGCCCCAGGTTCCGGCCGTTGGCGTGCGCCTGCAGGTTTGGATGATCGCGGGCAAATCCTTGAATGATCTCCCAACTGTCGTCGGTCGAGCCGTCGTCGATCACCAGGATCTGGTCGGCAGCCCTGGTCTGCCTGCAAATATGGCCAAGCGAGTTCGGACAGATATCTTGCATGATTGTAGTTGCAGAGAACGACGGCGGCCGTGCTCGTCTGACCGGCTGCTGCTCGGAGTGATGCCATCAGGTCGTGCGCTCGCAGGTGATCGGGCGCCAAGGCGAAGGACAATGGAACCAGAGGAGCCACACGCTCGTCGGCTTGTTGCTGTGCCAAAGCCTAGGCACGCAGCGCCACCGCACCAGCATAGGCCTCGATAATGTCGTTGATGTCTCCCTCGGCTGCAATCCGTCCGTGCTGAAGCAGAATACCCCGATTGCACCACTTGCGCAGCAGATCCGTCGAATGCGAAGCGAGCACAAGAATGCTGGAGCTGCCGACAAACGTCTCCATCCGCCGCTGCGCTTTCTCCAGGAAGCTGGCGTCCCCGGCCGATAGCCATTCGTCCATCAGCAGGATTTCCGGAGGTATGCAGGTAGAGACCGCGAAGCCCAACCGTATCATCATGCCGGAGGAGTAAGTCCGGGTCGGCATGTCGAGGTAAGGGCCAAGCTCCGTGAATTCCGCGATTTCGTCCACGCGTGCGCGCATTTCCCGTGGATGGATGTTCATGTACATGCCACGCAAGATAATGTTCTCGCGCCCGGTTGCCTCCGGGTTGAGGCCAACCGATACGTCGAGCAAGGCGGACACCCGCCCGGACGAATAAAGTTCTCCGCGGCTGGGCGAGTAGATCCCCGCGAGAACCCTCAGCAACGTGGTCTTGCCGGCGCCATTGGCGCCGATCAACCCAAGACGATCGCCATCTTCGATGTCGAGCGTGACGTCGTTCAGGGCCCGCACGTTGATGCGATCCATTGCGTCGCGCGCCAGATTGCCCTGAGTGGTGGCAGCGACCAGCATTTTCTTCAGCGACTGGCTTCCGCCCTGATACACCGGGAATTCGACTGACAGATTGCGCAATCGAAGGAACGCCATGCTTCAAATCCAGTAGGTGATGCGAGATCGAAATTTTGCAAACAGCGCGAAGGTGCCGATGCATCCGACGACCGTGACCAGCAACAACACCGTCCACGAATACGTCAATGGTGCCGCGCCGAGAAGGGGAGCGCGCACCACGTCGACGGCAGCGAATAGTGGGTTGAGCGGCAGCGCTTGCATCCAAATCCCGAGTGCCTCCGGCGGCCAGAAGATCGGCGTAATGAAGAATATGACCTGTACCAAGCTCACCACGATCGGAGGCACGTCGCGATAGCGTGCGCTGATCATTCCCAGGAGGATGCTGATCCAAATCCCGTTGATCGTGAGGACGGCTAGGGCCGGCACGATGACGATGACGGTCCAGTCGACCGACACGCGGAAGATGATGAGCACCAGCGGGACGATCACCATATTGTGCGCCAGTACGATCAGGTTGCGGTACACGGTACGCCAAGCGTGAACCGAAAAGGGCATGCGCACCTGTGTGATGACGTTTTGAGCCGAAAGGAAGGTCTGGCAACCTTCGATGATCACTGTCGATACAAAATTCCAGATCACCAGGCCGACCGTCAAGAAGGGCAAGTAGCGGTTGATCTCCATGTTGAACAGGCGAGAATAGATCAACCCCATCGCAGCGATCATGATGACCATGCTGATCGTCAGCCAGAACGGGCCCAGAAGGGAGCCGCGATAGCGCATCCTGATATCCTGCATGGCCATTGCCGACCACATCCAGCTCTTGGACATGCCTTCGACCAAGTCATCCCAAGCAGCCGCCGAAGGCGAGACACGCTTCGGCAAATCAATGCTCATATTGACGCTCCGGTCGCTCACGAACCCTCCACCATGATGTTAGTTGCACGCAAAATTCAAGTTCCCGGTTTAACGCACGTATGCGTCTATTCGAACGAACTCTCTTTTTCGGGACGATGGAGGGTAACCGCTCCTGCGGCGCGGCTTTCTTGAACGTGAAGGCGTGCCTACGTCCCAGGAAGCACTGAGGTAGCGCAGCGCGAAAGTTAGGCGAACTTGTGAACCGGGCCGGACGCTATGTCGAGCGTACCGAGTGACGTGCGTTGTACGCGCTCTGAGCGCCCTGAATTTGGACCGCGGCCGAACGCAAGAGTTTTGATAGGCCGCCGCTGGCGCGCGCCAATTTGTGCAGCAAAAGGCATGCCTTGACGCCATCAAGCCCATCCACTACGGGTGCGCAATCGGATGGTCGATGGCATGCGGCGGAATGAGTGATTTCTAAGAGCTAGGGCTGTGTTGTCGCGCTTGGGCGGATCCAGCCCGGGAACCGAGGATGACGTCGTTCGTGGCTCACCGGAGATTGCTACATCCTGCCGACGCTAAACTGCTACGCGTCTCGATGACCTACGTCCTGCCGGGACTGGCAGTGTTCTACGTGGTTCTGTCCGGGCTTTGGTTGTTGCCGGACAGTTTTCTCGGGATGTATGGCAACCACGATGGTCACTGGGCATCGTGGAGCGCCCGCAGCATCCTGGAGTGGGGCGGATTTCTGGATTTCAGTCCGGTATCGCCGCTCACCGGCACCGGGTCGCCGTTTCTGCCCAATTTGCCGTGGCTCAACCCAGGCGCGCTGGCTCTGGCGATTCCGGCGCCGTTGCCGCTGCGGCATCTTGCTTCAATGCTGGTGTACTTGGCGGAGTTGTCGGCGTCGCTCTATTTGCTTTATCGCCACCTCGAGTTTTCGCGGGAGCAGTCCTACCTCGCGACGATCTTGTATATCTGTATCTTCTTTCTTCCGTTCAGCGGATACACCCTCGCCTTACCCTGGTACACGCTCGCGCCATTTAACGCCCATCTGATCGCCGCGATGAATGTGGCGACCATCGCGTTGATCCGCGTTGGATACGAGCGGGTAGGCTTCAAGTTGCTTTTTGGGTTCGTGTTCCTTGCGGCCCTGTTCGTCGGATTTGCGTCGGCGCCTGTCACTTTCGTGACGTATGTTCCCATTTACGCCACGCTGTGGCTCGCGTTTCTCATTCCATTTCAAGCTCAACGTGCCGTCGTGTTGTGGCGATGGGCCACCATCGCATTCTCGTTATTGGCACTCGCATTGATGGGAACGCCGTTTTATTTGGCTGCGATGGCCATGACGTCGGCACGTGGGGACTATTCACCGCCGATCTTCCACCCGGGTTGGAAGCTGCTGTCGCCAGCATATTGGCTAGAGCTCCTGTCCAGTGTTCCGCTCTGCTCGAATCAGATGCAATTGATGTGTCCATCGTCGATCATCGGCTGGTTCGAGATTGCCGTACTGGCCGGGGCCGCGTTTCTGGCGTTCGGTGCCACCGGCGCGCAACGGCGCTATGGCTTCGTGATCATCGCCCTACTTGCATTGCTTCACTTCTATGCGCTGCTGAGCATGCAACAGGTCCTTGGCCGGCTGCATGTTGTGAGTACGCCGTATCTCATGTGGGCTTTCTTTCCATTGACGCCGCCTGCGGCGGTCGCGGCGGGCGGGGTTGTTGGCCGCTGGCTGGTCGGACGGGAAGCTGCAAGCTCAAGATGGGCGCCGGCGGTGGCAAGCTGCATCGTCGCGGCGGTCGCAATGCTTGTCTGGGTCAAGTTCATCCTCCCGCACCAGCCGCGCGTGCCCGGACGCGGACCGCTCGGGCTCGGCCCGATCGCGCACATACCCGCCAGCAAAGGTCCGATCCTCGATTTCCTTCAGCAGCACATCGGCTTGAAGCCGGGTAGCGAATTCCGCGGCTACGCCGTCACGTTCCTTGGCGCGCCGGACGGCCTAGTCCGCAAACTGACCAACACCCCGAACGAACGCATGACGTATGACGCTTATGTTGCCGCCCGGGCCATGCTGTCCGATCGTTTCGGCAATAGCTTCCAAATGACGGATTTATGGAACAACGACATTCCAACACTGGAGGAGTACAGCCAGTCGGTCAGCAGGCACATGTATTATTTCAATCGAGACCTGTTGGCCGAGCCGCAGGACCAAATCGATCCATTGCCGGCGAGCATTCTTCTTTACCGTTTCGATCCTCAGCTTCTTCGCGCCCTCGGCGTTCGTTTCGTCATCGCGGACGGCTCCCTCTCGGATCCGTCGATCAAACGGGTTATGACCGAAACGGGGAAGGACGATGCGACGGTCAATCTCTATGAGCTTGCGGGCACCAATCTCGGGCAGTTGAGTCCCAGTCGAGTGATGTGGGCGGCGGATTATTCGACGGCGGTGGCTGCCCTGCGCGAACACGGCGAGATTGGAGAGCGGGTCGTGCTGCTCGGTCATCCCGAGCCACTACCTGAATTGGTTGCCGCGTCCCGATCTCGATTGACTGCGCTTCGCGATGGTTATCAGCTGACGGCTTCTGCGCCAGGAAACGCAATGGTCGTGCTCCCGATCCAATTTTCCCATTGCTGGCAGATCGAATCGGTAAAGAGTGCGGAACGCCCGCGTATCTTTCGCGCCAACATCGTTCAGACAGGCATTCTCTTCAAGAACAACATAGATGTCAGGTTGCGCTTCGCATTTGAGCCATGGCGCACGTCCTGTCGGCTGCAAGATGCCCGCGATCTACCGCAATTCGGCTTCAGATAATCGCACGTACCCGGCGAAGGCCGTCTTGCAGATCTGAGATTAAGCAGCGCTATCAGCGCTCCGGGGCGGCCCGCGGCTATCAGTGGGACGCCGATGGAGTGTGTCGGATCCGCCTGGACCGCGAATGAATCCGATCCAGCCTGCTGCCAGAAATCCTATGAAGGACAGGTAGTAGGCCGCCCATCCCCATTTGATCGGATAAGGATCGTATTCAAGCGCAACGAAGCTCCGGCCGGCCGGCAGCCTCAATGCTTTGAACGTGAAATTTGCGCGGTAGACATCAACGGGCTCGCCATTGACGCGCGCTCGCCAGAACCGATCGAAATTGTCGAGATGTAGAACAAACCCTGGCTCCGGCATATCAATGGTGGCGTGAACGCTGTTGGGAGTAAACTTGGTGAGAGCCCAGCTTGCCTCCAGTTTTCGAGCCGCGCCGGTCAGTCCTGTCAACGCGTTTTCTTCGTGGATATAGAACGTGGTTGCCGGGTCCGCCGGGGGAACGTTTTCGATCTCGGTAATACGCTCGAATGGAACGAACGTCGCGGAACCGTAGAACCTCAGCGCTGGATACTCTGTCATCCTCCCGGTTTGAGCGTTCCAGTTTTCGAGCACAGGACGCCAGCGTTCACGGCTCGCCAAGACGAGCCAGGAACGCAGGCCGAATACATAGTTGGGTCCACTCCCATGTGCATGTCCGCTGTAGTTTCCGAACCAATTATCCGATTCTCGTTTGATCGGGCCGAATCGTACCGGATCGGGAAGCAGCGTCGTCGGTTGCTTTGGCAGCGTCCAGGCAACCCGCTGCCAATAGTAGGACGCCGAGACAGTGAGGTCGGCGAGGGTGATAAGCAGAAGCAGCGCCACAAGCCGCGTCCGGACCGCTGGTTTGTCCCATCGTAACAGCGGGACCATGATGACCGACGAGAGCCCAAGATAGGCAGCGATATGAGCGAGGCTGTGCCGCATCGGCAGAAATGCCGGATCGAGAGCGAGAATGCCCGCACACACCGCCATGCCAAATGCTACCGCCAAGACGAACCCCGCCACCGGCAGTGATCTGCGACCTGTGCCCAGGAAGGCGTCAAGACCAATGCCCGCGAGCAGCGCCGCAAATACGGCGGGTATATCGCGCGGCATGGTGTTTGCCATTGCGCGGATATTTCGCAGGATCGGGACATGATCGAATATGTACTGAAATGGCTCCAGCCAGTAGGTGTAGGGCAGGACGAAAGTGCAAAGGAAGTAAGTTGCAAGAAGCGGGGCTACCAGCGCGGTTTGGCGGCCGAATGCTACGGCCGAGACTATCAGCGGCAGCGTCAAAATCCCGATATAGCGCATGTCGATTCTCGGGATGAAGAGGTCCTGCCAAGGCTCATCGCGAAGGGCGAATCGATATGCGTCGTCAAACGGAAACCATTGGTTGAAGCCCAAAAAAATCCTCTGTGGCGCGATCCCCCAGTTGGGAGGCGTCGCCAATGCGGCGAGACCTTCGGATGCGTAGCTGAAATCCTTGAGATTATCTCCGACTCGAACGATTTCAGCGGCAAAGTAGTGCAGCGTAAGTCCGATATTCACGAAGGCCACGATGCATGACACCGTGCCCAAAGCCACCAGTGCGCTGCCTCTGATCGTGCCCATGGCCGACCGCAATGTGGCCCAGGCCGAGAACAGAGGATTCGGATTGAACGCAACAAGGAAGATCGTGAACAGGACGAGGGGGAACAGGTGGCTGGAGAACGTGATGTAGTTGATGGATGCGAGGAAGCACGACAGAAAGACCAGGAATACGAACAGCGAGGATGGCGTGCGACGTCGCCAGAAATAAATGAGCCCGAATAGATACGCCAGCGTCGGGGCCAGGGCCGGCCCGTGCTGGGCAAGCATGAAGAACTGGTTTGCCGAGGCGCCCAGCGTGAAAACGAGAGGTGGGAGCAGGCGCGCGAGCGGCGAACGAATGACCTCCCGCGCCAGTAGGATTACGAATATGAGTGAAGTCAGATAAGCCAGGGAGAAGAGTTGTACCTGCACCGCCGTGACAAGGGGCCAATGCAAGAGAGAGATGGCGATCCATACGAAGACGTGACCCGGCAATACGAGGGGGTTCAAGTAGTTGAACCAGCCATGAGTGAGGTTAACGAGTGCGGGATAGCCGTCGAGACCCGTGGGATCCCACCACAGGAACTCATGATAAATATTGAAGGTGTACGTGGCCAGGTTGTTGAGGCTAATCGAGATCTGCAAATCACCAACCAAGATGGCGGATCCGTCGACGAAATGCCGGCCGAAGAACAAGAAGTGAAGCAAGTAGAAGGCGGCGATCTGTCCGAGCACGCCGATGTGTCGGCTCAGCGACGACATGGTGGACTCCGGTCTTGGCGGGTTGTTGGAGAAGTCTTCAGTTGCGCGCCCCAGCTAAAGACATCCACTGGGGGTACGCAACTCCCGGCACGCGCGGTTCGCGACGAACCGCCAACGCTGCCCTGTCGCCGGGCAGAGTTGGCGTGTACGCTAGGAGTGGTCCCTGGCAATCGATAGCATGTTGAGAAATAAATGAGAAATGGCACACTGCGTAAAGGCCCCGATGGGTGCAAGACCGAGCGCTTGCGTCGCGCTTCATTTCGAGCCGGAGGCACACCTTCGACGCGAGCAAGGCGCGCGCGTTGAGTTCGATGCCAACCAGCGAGTGTTCCACGGGATGGATGGGGCGGCTTTTCAAGGAGCATTTTGCAGCGTTGCAACGGTCCCGTCCCGGTGAACCGGCGTGTTTCAGGCACCTGCCTGAAGCCGTGACTGCCGCGCGCCATCCATAGACGCCTGTCATGTTGTTCAATTCGTATCAGTTCATCTTCGGCTTTCTCCCAGCCGTTTGCGTCTCGTATTTTGTGGTTGCCCGCTTCTGGGGCCGCCGCGCCGGGATGGCGGTCCTGGTGGCTGCGTCGCTGTTTTTCTATGGCTGGTGGAACGATCGCTATCTGTGGATCTTGCTGCTGTCGATCGGGTGCAATGCAGGATTTGCCCTCGCCCTGATTCGGGGGGAGAAAAATCAACGCTTCTGGATTCTCCTCGTCGGATTGGGATTCAACCTCCTTCTGCTCGGCTATTTCAAATACGCTAGCTTCGTCGCAGCGAACGTCAGCGCATTGTTCGGCCTTGATTGGCAGGTCGAGCCGCTGCCCTTGCCGCTGGGAATTTCGTTCTTCACTTTTCAGAAGATCGCCTTTCTGATCGACACCTATATAGGCGGCGTCGTCAGTTTTGATCTTCTCCACTACAGTCTGTTCGTAACATTTTTTCCGCAGCTTATTGCGGGCCCCATCGTTCGCCACAATGAGATCATTCCTCAGTTTCGACATCTGCCCAGAAGACCCCGGGCGAGCGATTTTGCAATCGGGGGAAGCATTTTTGCCATCGGTCTGTTCAAGAAGATGTGTCTTGCCGATCTCTCGGCACCCTGGGTGAACCCGGTGTTTGCGGCCGCGGAAGCCGGCACAGCGGTGAGCTTCGTCGATGCCTGGGTCGCCGCATTCGCCTATTCGTTTCAGCTCTATTTCGATTTCTCAGGCTACACGGACATGGCGATAGGCTTGGCGCGCTTGTTTGGCATCGTGCTGCCGATCAATTTCTATTCTCCCTACAAAGCCGTGAACATCATCGAATTTTGGCGGTGCTGGCACATTTCGCTTTCGCGGTTTCTGCGCGACTTCATCTACATACCGCTGGGCGGAAATCGTCACGGCGCGGCGCGCCGCTATGCCAACTTGGGGGCAGCGATGCTGCTCGGGGGACTTTGGCACGGGGCGGCCTGGACATTTGTGCTATGGGGCGGGGTGCACGGGCTGATGCTGGTGATCAACCATGCTTGGCATTATCTGCGCCGCCGCATTGGCCTCCCGCCCGGGAATGATCCGGCATATGTCCGTGTAGCTGCGTGCGCATTGACGTTTATCGCAGTCACCAGTGCGTGGGTGCTCTTCCGGGCGTCGTCCCTCGGTTCGGCCGGTACCATGTTGTCCGCCATGTATGGCATGGAGGGCGAGTACGGGATCCAAGGCTTGGTGGAGTACGGGCGGAGCCAATGGAGCCTGCTCGATGAGTTCCGATGGTCCGAGTCCAGCGCCCTTTGGCTCCTGCTGGTAGGCTCGGTTGCTTTTATCCTGCCCAATACGTATCAACTTTTTCGGGAGTTCCGGCCGGCACTTGTGGAACGCCCGTTCGAGCATCTCGCGTTCTGGCCTCGGCTGCGCTGGACGCCCAACTCGAGGTGGGCTGTGTGCTTGTCGCTCATGTTGCTGATCGCGATCCTGCGCATACGCGAACTGTCACCGTTCATCTACTTTCAGTTCTAGGTGCAGGTATGAGGGCACGATGAAATTCGGCCGCTATCTCGCCCTGATGGCATCGACCTGGGTGCTTGCGGCCCTGGCAGTGGCTGCGTTTACGTTGCTGGTCGACGCGATCGGCATCTCTCCCGTCCGCGTGGCGATCGCGGGTTTCAACGCCTGGAAGCCGCTCCGGCAGGACTATGACTGGATCGCGAAGCGTTACGACGTCTGGCGGGGCCAGCCCGCGACGATCTTCATGGGGTCATCCCGAATCAAGCAGTCAATCGATCCCAAGCTTGTGGCCGGGACCGCATTCGCGCCCGCTTACAATGGCGGCATTAATGGCAGTGCGAAATTCCAGGAGATCCGCGCCTATCTTCAGGACTATCTGCGGGCAGATAAGAACCTGCACCACGTCTTCATCGAGGTCTTTGCGCCAGTGCTGTTCGCAAATCCGCAGTCCGCGACGCCATTGGTAGTCACCGGCGGGCAGGCCGCAAGACCGCCGGTCATCGAATTTGGACATTTTGCCGACATATCCGATTTCGGCTCGATATTCTTCTCGGTAGGCGGCTTGGGTTCCGCAATTCGCACCGTTTCGATGAACCGGCGAAACCCCGCTGCGGTTTCTTTCGAGGACGGCTTCGCCCCGATTCCGCTTGCGCCACACCACTTCAGCGTCAAGAACGTATTCAATTTCGTTCTGCACACCGGTTTCATGCAGCGTGGCGCCGTACTGCCTTCGGCTCCCATGGCGGCGGCAAGAAGGATGATAGAGGATTGCAATCGGCATCAGGTAGAATGCAGGTTCTTCGTGAGTCCACTGCACGCCGACGTGCTCCTGGCAGCCTACCATTTGGGCCTGTGGCCGGAACTGGAGAAGGTCAAGCGAGGACTTGCGGAACTTGCACCGACTTACGACTTCACGCGTTACAGCCGGTTGATCGAAGAACGTACCGGACCGGTCGTGTATTGGCCGGAGGCGTTTCACTTTTCGGCGGCATTGGGCGAATTGATGGCGCGAGCAATGACCGATTTGAGAACTGCGGACATGCCCGCGAATTTCGGCGTGGTTCTCGATTCGAGGAATGTCAATTCAAGCTTGGCCGCTTGGCGCGAAGAGCGGGACCAGTGGGTCGCGCAGCACCCTGAGTCCGTGGCACGAATGCGAAAGTCGGAAGACGACTTTCGCAATGGCGTCTCCTTCAAGACGGTCACGGATGCGGAAATAGCGGCAGGCGGCTGGTAAGCCGTTTACATATAGTCGTGGCCTCTTCAATGACACTTGCCCATCTCCATGATTTCTTGCGCTCGCCACCTGTCTATATCCGCTGGCAACGCATGCTGGGCGCAGATCGCCTGAGGCAAATCTGTCTCGATGATTTCCTGAAGCTTCGAGACGGAGAGCGTGTGCTGGATATTGGCTGCGGGCCTGGGTATATTTTGGATTATATGCCTTCGGTCGATTACGTCGGCTTCGATACCGAGCCGCGCTATATCGAATATGCCAAGCAGCATTACTCGGACCGCGGGCGTTTTTTCTGCGAGCATTTTACGCTGGCTCATGTAGCCAAGTTTAAGCCCTTCGACGCGATCATGCTGATGGGGATCATTCACCATGTGGATGATGCCGTAGCCGAAGACCTGTTTGGCCTGCTGGCGAAGTGCGTGGCGCCGCACGGACGCGTGGTCACACTCGATCCATGCTTTACGCCGACGCAGTCCCGCTTCGCCCGTTGGGTTGCCCAAGCCGACCGGGGCGGATTTGTTCGCGACGAGAAGTCCTATCGTCGTCTCGGCGGCGATCATTTTGCCGACTTGGAGGCTAGAATAGTCAACAACGTCTGCCGGATTCCTTCGACTGAGCTGATCATGCGTCTTGGCCGCCCGCGTGAGCCGAAGCCAGTCTAGGCGCGCCTGGACCGCCATCATGCCCGTCCTGATCTGCCTGCTCTATCTCGTGCTCCATGCCGGATTGTACGTCCTAACTCGGCGGGATCGCCCGGCCCTCGGGTCCGAGAAGGGAATATTCTGGTACCATGTGATTTCCGCTGCGGTCGTGACCGGCGTCTTTGCCATCTGGGCGCTTGTGACGGGCGGAGCCGAGGCGTGGACGTGGTTTGTCGCCGTGGTGATGCTACATGGCATCTACAGCCTGTCATTTCTCGAGCTGTGGGCATTGGCGGACGACAGTTACTCCGTTGCGATCATGGAAATCGTCGACCAGCGCGGTACCGCTGGCGGCGCCGCGCTGATCCAGGGGCTCGAAGCGATCGGAATGTCCAAGCAGACGTCACGTCTCGACGCGTTGCAGGCGATCGGCTTGGTGCGCCCGGGCCGAGATGGCACGTTCGCGCTTACGTCAAAGGGCCGCGTCGCGGTCGGGTTGGGGCGTACGTTGCTTTTCCTCGCCAATGTTCGCCAATATGGCTGATCCATGTGGCTGATCTGGAGCTTGGCAGCCTTTGTGACCAGCGTGCTCGTGCACGCCATCGTCATGCGATTTGTCGAGCGGGCGGGGACAGTGGCGACTTTCGTGGCGATCGGAGGCGTGTCGGGGGTCGCGCTGATCGGATATTGCCTTCGGAGTTACGGCTTCACTCCCGCGACCTTGGCCGCAATTCTCACATACGCATTCGCCTGTGAATTCTACATTTTCCTTTTTACCTTGGTGGGCAATAGCGTTTCGTTCGGGCTCCTGACCAAGCTCGAGAGCCATCCGCTCGAGCCTGCCGCTATCGCCGGCTTTTATCGAGCCGAGGCTATGATCGGGCGGCGTTTCGAGCAGCTTGAACGAAGCGATTTCATCAGCACGGGTCCGGCGGGCCTGACGCTGACGGCACGCGGGAAGAGGGCCGTACGCATGTTTTCCCTCTTGCACGTCATGTTTGGCCGACCGAACCGGTGGGTGGCGAGAATGGTCCGCGGGAGCGACCATGCTTCCTGAAATCGCCTATCGCTCGATGCAGAACGGATCCGACGACGACGTTGAAGTCAGCTTCATGGTGCCTTGCCTGAACGAGGAGGCCAATGTCGTCGGCACGCTCGAAACCATCATGAGCGCCCTGGTCCGCGTCGGCTGTAGCTACGAGATTTTGGTATTTGACGACGGATCGCAGGACAATACAGCAGCTGTCGTGACGGCTTTTCAGGCTGCCCACCCGCAAGCTCCGGTCCGACTCTTTCGCAACAAGTTCAATCGCGGGCTTGCGTTCAACTTCGTCGAGGCGGCGTTTCAAGGCCGCGGCACCTATTATCGCGCCGTGCCTGGCGACAACGTCGAGCCGGCGGAATCAATCGAGCAGATCATCCGCGCGCGTGGAACGGCAGATGTCATCGTTCCCCATTTCGTGGAGATTCGAAACCGACCGTTTCGGCGCACTGTCATATCCAAGCTCTATACGCGTCTCGTCAACCTGGCGAGCGGATATCGGCTGGCCTACTACAACGGAAATCCGCTGTATCGGCGATCTCACGTGATGCGCTTTCATGTCGAGTGCTCAGGGTTCGGCTATCAGGCGGAATTCCTCACGCGCCTGATCTCGGAGGGAGCGACATTCAAGGAGATTCCGCTTATCGCCTATGACCGCGAAGGGTCTGCTGCGATGAGCGTCAGGAACCTCTTGTCGGTCACGCACTCCCTCATCACGATCGCGCTTCGTCGTTTGCGAATTGTCCTCTTCGAATGAGCATCGCCGAGCGACGCGGCCAGGCCGCGACCGCGTGCGGGATATCTGCTCGGATCACGTCTTGCCTTTGACGGGAGGGTGGCATCGTGCGTCCGCCCGGTAGCCGTTGAGGACGTTGATCAGGCGAACGATGTCGGCCATCTGGGGAGATTCGATGCCGCGCGGCGCGTAGAAACTGGGGAACAGGTGATAGCTGCGGTCGAGCCCGCGGATGCTCATTGGACCGAGGGTTTCCAGCTCGGGTGTCGCCCGAATTCCGGCGGCGTCGTAAAGCGGCAAATGGATTTCGTGGCTGGGCCAATACTCGGCGAAGTTTGCGCCGGCTATTTGCTGCTCGACGATGAATTGCACCGCAGAATCCGGCGTGTGCTGGGCCAGATAGCGCAGATGGATAAGATCGAGCATGCCGTGGATCTCATCCAGCAGGTGCTCGTTGTCGGGGCGTCTGATGATGGCAGCTGTTGCGAGCTCGCGATAGCGAAGGTACTCGGCAATGAGACTGTCCGGATCCTTGGAAAACCACTCGAGCGGATGCCAACAGTCATAGGCGGCGGAGGGACCCATGCTGCGGCCGTAGCTGAAGTGGGGCAGGCGAATCACATGTCCGCCGATCGCCGTTAGCGCGGACCACAGGAGCTCGCGGGCGAGGGTTTGTGTCAGGGATTGGAGCGCATCGAGGGTTCGTTGCAGCGCGGGGGTGCGGAACACGCCGTAACTCAGTGCCTGGTATTGCTGGAACAGCCGGTCGAGGCGCTCCAGCGGAGAGGGGTCGTCGATGGTGGGCCGGAAGTAAACAATATTGTTCAATTCCATGTCGCCATCGGGCCGTGACACGAAAGAGAAAGAATATCCCTGCACCACCGAAGCCGCGAGATTGCTCCTGAGGCTGACGAGGCAATGCCGCACGCCTTCGAGAATGACGATGTCATCGTCCGCGCACAGGCTGCAGAACGGCGTTCTGACTTTTCGAAGGCCCTGACGCCACTTTTCGCTCGGCTCCAGATCCGGAAACTCGGCAAATTCCAGGTCGAGACTGGAGGCCGCAGCCCGCTCCCGATTGGCCGCCAACTCCTCCGGACTGCTCGAGTCGAGGACGAGCACAGGGCAATCCGCATTTTGTGCCTCGAGGTAGCGCAGAAGGGCCGCAAGCAGTTGGGAGCGGTTGTACGTCGGGATGACGAGCGTGAAGTCGTGCATCATGTGCGCCGAGCCCAGCGCACAAATCGGCCGGATTGCGTGAGGGTGCTCAAGACGGCGCGCAGGGCCATCCGTGCGGAGCGGCTTGCGACGCGGGCGGGCAGATCAGTTCTCTGGCCGCATTGATGGTTCGCCCACCAAAGCCCGTACGTCACCGCAAAAGGCCAGCGCCGTGGCCGGCGCAATAAGGCCTCCAACATCAGGCCGCCGAAGGGCGAGAGCAGGGAAGGACAGTGCAGAACCGAGATGCCGAGGTCACGGCAGCCCTTGCTTGTTAACTTGTCCGCCAGTCGGCCCAATGTGGCGCGCTGCTCGTCGCGCCTGGACATGCCTTCGGATGAATAGGTCTCGGCCCGCTGGCGCATGAGAGCCAAAGTTTCGGGGATGCAGATGGCGCCGTGTCGCAACGCGACCGCCAGGAAGCTGAAATAGTCGGCGTGCCAGCGTAATTCCGCGTCGAAGCCGCCAATCTGAATCAAGGCGGCGCGGCTTACCATCGCCGTGTTGGCGGAAATCCAAAGGTGACTGCGCTGCAATCGGTCTCGCAGCATCTGCGGCGACAGAAATCGAGGGGCCGCCCCAAAGTCAAACGCCATGCCGTAGTTTTTCTCGGTAAACGAAGTGATGTCCTCCGAGCCGTCTTTGAAGACCGCAAGACGCGAGAACGTCATTCCGGCGGCAGGGTACTCACTAAGGAATTGGGCGTTGCGCTCCAGAAACCCCGGCATCAGCAGATCGTCGGCCGCGGCCCATACGACAAAGTCGCAATGCGCCTCTTGGAGTGCGCGATTGATTGAGTAGAGCAGCCCGCGATTAGTCTCGTTCTTGAGAATGCGGACAAATGGATAGCGCCGACCGAAGTCTTCGATAATCTCCAAGCTGTTGTCGGTCGAGCCGTCGTCGAGCACGATGACCTCTTCCGGCAGCCGGCTTTGAGTACAAATGGCACCGAGCGAATCCGGGAGAAATCGTGCATCGTTGTAATTGCATAAAAGCACCGAGACCGTAACGTTCCGCTTGAAAGGCGGGCTGGTGCGGGACGGTATCGGCGTGCGACCAGGAGGGCGCGCACGAACAGGCGGGGGCGCCCGTGCGGGTTTCGGAGGGGGAGCCTCCAGTTGGTAATCGTCGAGGCTGCGCAGCAGGTCCATGGTCGCCGCTTGCGCCGGGGCAGCCGCGCCCAACGGAGCGGAAAAGTTCGGATGCAGATGGTAGTCGCGCTCCAGGCCGGAGAGGCCGCGTTCGACTGATGCGGCCGGGGTGGCCGCGGCGGAGGTTCCGATGCATGCGGTCTCGTAGAGGGGCTGATGGATTTCCGGCTGGGGCCAATATTCATCAAAAGGCACGCCGGACATTTTTTGATCTGCGATGAATGCAAGCGCACCATCCGGCGCGTGCCTGACCATGTATCGCAAGTGGATCAGATCGAGGATGCGCCGGACCGCGGCTGCATCGTGGGTGTTGTCGGGCCGCCCCAGGACGGCTTGTGCCATCAGCTCGCGGTAGAGGTGGTATTCGGAGAACAGACCTCGAGGGTCCTTTGCAAACCACTCCAACGGGTGCCAGTGCTCGTAGCTTTCTGAGGCGTCCATGCTGCGGCCATGGCTGAAGCATAGCACCCGGATCGTGTGCCCTTCGATCGCCGCGAGCGCGGTCCCCAGCAGTT
The DNA here is from genome assembly GCA_963725065.1 of uncultured Alphaproteobacteria bacterium. Lineage (GTDB taxonomy): Bacteria > Pseudomonadota > Alphaproteobacteria > Rhizobiales > Xanthobacteraceae > VAZQ01. The sequence continues at coordinate 40,203 of CAVRXD010000012.1, read as the reverse complement.
CCCGGGCGAGAATGCTCTGCATCGGCTTGAGCGTGTCGAAGATGCGCTGCAGCACCGGCGTGCGGTAGTTGCCGTAAGTGGCGGCCTGGTAACGGGCGAAGAGCTTGGCGAGCCGTGCCAGCGGGGTCGCGTCGTCGATGGTAGGGGTGAAATAGAGGATGTTTCCAAGATCCATGCCCCCGTCTTGGCGGCAGAGGAAGGAAAAGGAATAGCCCTGGGCGACCGAGGCGCTTGGATTGCTGCGCAGCGCTTCGAGGCACCGCTGGACGCCATCCAGCACCACCAGGTCGTCATCGGCGCACAGCGCGCAGAATTCGGTTGTGACCTTATGCAGGCCTTCGCGAAACTTGTCGAAGGGGTGCATGTCGCTCGGAAATTCCGCATATTTCAGTTTTAAATTCGCCAGCTCGGCAATCTTGCGATTGGCTTGTCGTTGCTTCGGCTGGCTGGAATCGAGAATCAGGACATGACATTGCGACTGCTGTGCCCCGAGATAGGTCAGCAAGGCGTCCAGCTGCTTCGGTCGGTTGTAAGTCGGAATGACAAGAGTGAAGTCTTGCATCACGGCCCCGCGGGGCTCATCTGATTCGCTTGAGCCAGGCGCCCGGCCAAGCTGTGATCGTTCGATCGAGCTCACTTTCATTGAACCGCCATTTTGGTTCCTCGAGAACGAAGTCAGGATGCCGGGCCGCAAACTCGGCCGCGGCCCGCGTGGGATTGTCGGAGATCCATTCCGGCTTGCCGCGCGGCGTATCGTGCACCAAGCCCATGATACCGTCGGTGGCGACGATGTAGGAGCCGGGGGTGACCAGGGGCGCGTAGGCCTCAAGCTCCTTGGCGACGTGGGCCTTGGCGTGGCTCGAATCCAGAATGACCAAGACCTTGTCACCGGGTCGAACCAGTCCGCGGGCGTGGTTGACGACATCAGGCGCCGCGGAATCGCCCTCGATGAGCGTGATGTAACTTGCAAGCTCGTCCGTTTCGATCGCCCGGCGGTTCTGGTGACGGATCTCGATGTCCACGCCGACCACGCGCCCCTCGCTACCCATCGCCTTGAACAGGGAAGCATAAAAGATCAATGACCCTCCATGAGCCACGCCGGTTTCGATGATGACATCCGGCCGCAACGTGAAGATGGCCTCCTGCAGCCTGACCAAGTCTTCCGGATGTTGAATGATCGGACGCCCGAGCCAGGTGAAAGTGTAGGAATATTTTTGATTCCAGCTGGTCTTGAGCCAGAGATCCGAGATCAGCTCGAAAGCTTCCTTGCCGTAAAGGTCGAGGCGTCGGCCGTCCGCAGCGACGAGCGCATTTTCCGCCGTGTCAATTACAATACGCATGAACCAACGCCTCCTCGCCACGAATTTGATGCTGGCGAGGAGGTGCCTGTGTTCCGCAGCAGCCGTTCCAGCCCGCTCTCGATCGAAGTTGCAGCATGCCAACCCAGTGTGCGCTCGACCTTCGCCATGTCGGCGACGAGCGCCGCTGGCTCGTCGTCGCGCCTTGCCTGGGTACCGAAATGGACGAGTTCCCGTGCGTTGAGGTGATCTGCTACCCTTTGGATGACTTGGCGCACGGCAACGCCGCGACCGGTTCCGACATTGTAGGCGCCGTTTGCATCCGATGCCGCCAGCAGGCGCACGAGCAGGTCTGCGACATCAGGTGCATAAACAAAATCCCGCACCTGCCTGCCGTCGGTCACGCTGATCGGCTTACCTGCGCTCAATGCAGCCAGCAAAGACGGAATGAGGCGCCGTGGCTCGTCGCCCGGCCCATATGGCAGAAACACCCGCGCCCAGGCGGCGGAAAAGCCGTAACGCTGGGCACAGGCTTGGACGATCATCCAGACCGCCGCTTTGCACTGGCCATACAGCGAAGCCGGACGGATCGGCGTTGCGTCCTCCCTGCACGGACCGGCTTCGACGTCGTATTCGGCGGAGCTTCCCACGCCAATGAAGCGCTGACCGCCGTGTTCGCCAAACGCCTTGACCAGAGCGAGACTGGATTCCAGCCAGTCGAGGTTCTCGGTCGCGTAGCGGTACCGGTCGGGAGTGGTAACCCAGGCAAGGTGCAGCAGGTGGGATGGCCGCAGCGTCGCGATCAAACTCTCCGCGGCTCGTGGGACCTGCAGGTCGACATTGTGCCAGGTAATCCCGTCGGCGGAATCGTGATCGCGGCTCCGGCTCACCGCATGAACGCGAAAGCCGCTCCTGACCATGGCCTCCATGCAATGGCGCCCCAGAAATCCGGAGCAACCCGTGGCGAGGACATCAGCGGTCACGGTGGAGTTGGGCACGATCGTAGAGATCCATCTTACTCCGCGTCTGAACCCGGGACATGATCCCGGTACGAATTGGCGCATCTGCCTGCCAGAGCCGATAGCGATCGGTGGCAGGCTACACGCGTCGAATTGATTCCTCGCAACGTTCTATCATGGCGTGTATCCGGGCTCCGGTCTGCCAAACAGGTGCGACCGGCCGGTCCGCCAATCGCCTATGGTTCAGGACCAAAAAAACGTCAAGCAAAGGCGAAGCTTAGTAGAATATGACCGAACCGCCCGCGTGCCGACGGTTCCACACGGGCGGGACCGGGTCTGGGAAGATCCGACCGGCTTTGGTAGAAACGCGGGCCGCCTCGACCCGTCGAAACTTTCCGATTTGCCCGCGCATTGGGACCGGCCACCCACAATGCTGTTCAGACCATTGGACATTCCAGGGCTTTTTCTCATAGAGCTTGAAAGAATGGAAGATGAACGGGGTTTTTTTTCCCGTGTCTTCTGTACCGATACGTTCCTGCAGCACGGGCTTTGTACGGACTATGCGCAGTGGAGCGTGTCATTCAACAAGCGCTGCGGAACCCTGCGCGGCTTGCACTTCCAGGCTCCCCCACAGGAAGAAATCAAGCTCGTCTCCTGCACGCGTGGAGCAGTGTTTGACGTGGCGGTTGACCTGAGGTCGGGTTCCCCGTCGCGGGGTAAATGGGCCGCGGTCGAACTCAGCGCCGACAACCGCTCGATGTTGTACATCCCCGCCGGCTTTGCCCATGGCTTTCAAACCCTGACCGACGACGCCGAGGTGCGCTATCACATTTCCGAACGGTATCGTCCGGAAGCGGCGCGCGGGGTGCGTTGGGATGACCCGGATCTCGCCATCGCCTGGCCGAAATCCGAAGAGCGCGTGATTTCCAGTCGCGACCAGACCTTGCCAAGGCTGCGGGACCTATGACCGACCTTTCCGGCACCCGCCCACGCATGTCCATCGTGATCCCGCACTACAATCACGCCGGTCTGCTACCGGAGGCGCTCGACGCGATCGCGCGGCAAACCATGTCTCCGTTCGAGGTCGTCGTCGTGGACGACGGGTCGACCGACGGGAGCGCCGCCCTCCTGGACGCACTCGCGGCGAAGTATTCCTGGCTTCAGATTTGCCGCCATCCTGAAAACCGTGGCGTCAACGCCGCGTGCAAAACCGGTCTCGACTTCGTGAGCGGCGATTTCGTCCTGTTCTCCGCGGCTGACGATTGCTTGAGCATCACGATGGTCGAGCATGCATTCGCCGCGGCAGCGGCCTTCCCGCAGACGGGCGTGGTATTCTCGGATCACGCGGAGATGAGCGCGGACGGCTCCCGCCCCCGCGTCGTTCCCCTGGATCTCCCGACCACGCGCCGGTGCTTTTCCTCCGACGAGTTCGTCCATCTGATGCAGAGCCATTTCTTTTATTTTCACGTTTCAAACGTCTGGTTCCATGTTCCTCTCTTGCGCGAGCTCGGCGGGTTCCCGCTCGACGTGAAATGGCATGGAGACCTGCTTGCGGCCTACGCTGCTGCGTTCGAACGTGGTGCCGTCTACACGCCCGACGCTCTATCGTATGTGCGCCAGTCGCCAATGTCGTATGGTGCGGCCGGATCGCGCAGCGGTGCGCAGCTGGAGGTCCTGCGGGCTTGGCTGGCGGTGACCCGGCGCCCCGGCTGGGAGCGCCGGCGCGCCCGGCTCGTCGCGGCCGCGGTCTGGCCCGACTATCGTCTGCGGTCGATCCGCGCTTTGGTCGAGGACCGCGGCTACATCACGTTTCAGCTGGCGAGGCGGCTCGTCTGGTTGTCGATCTGGACCAAGCTGGCGCCTGTTTTCGGCACCGGCTTTCGTCGCTGGCTTCGCGCCGCCAGAACGCAATACCGTCGTTGGCTATTGCACACGCAGTGAGTTGCGTGATCACTCGCGCTTGCCGACTCGCCTTGCTCGGGCGGCGTCTGTTGGGTCCTACGCGGGGAACCCCGAGACCTCGGCAATTCCGCGCTTGAACTTGGTCCCCCCCTCGGCCATTAACCTTGCCAGGACGCTTGCCTGATGGTGCCGGACAGGTCATTGCTCCGTTTGGGATATTGGGATCAAAGCAAGTTTGAATGGGCATCAGCGTGGCCAGCGACCTTGAGACGACAAGTCGGCCGCGCGGTGGCGGGTTTGAAAAACTTGCGATCTTCGCAGCGAAGCTGATCGTGACCGGGGGGTGTTTTTGGTACGTCTCCCGGCAAATCGATTTGCGCCAGGCTCTGTCTGCGGTCCCACTGTTGGATTTTCGTTGGGCGGCATTTGCGATCTTCGTTGTCGTGCTTCAGATTCCGCTTCTGGGCGTGCGCTGGTGCAACATTCTCGATGCACTCGCAGTTCGCACCGCGCGGGTAACCGCTGTCGCCACGATTGCCGTGTCGGCTATCGGCGTATTCTTCGCCCAGGTCCTGCCCAGCGTGGCCGGCGAGGGGGTGCGCGCGTGGTTGCTTGTAAGGCTCGGCTGCGATTGGCGGAGCTCTGTGACCAGCGTTGTGATCGATCGGGGAGTGGGCGTGGGCCTGCTGATCGCGATCGGATTTGGCATTCTGCTGCTGTTGCCTTCGGGCCTCACGGCTCTCGGCGGATACCGCGAGGTGGTGCTGGTCCTTTACGGCGCCATGCTGCTCGCCGCAGCTCTCGGTCTTGTGTTGGCGCCGACGGTCGCTCCGTGGCTCTCCCGGTGGCGATTTTCCCGTTGGTTCGCGACCTTGGCCGTGGACGCCCGTCGCGTACTTCTTGGCCCGTACGGCCCGACGATTTTGGGCATCGGATGTCTCGTTCATGTCCTTACGATCGTCGTCATTTGGTCGCTGGGACGCGCGCAAGGCATGCTGCTCCCGGTCTCGGATGCGGCGATCCTGTTCACGGTCATGATCAGCGTAGCGCTGGTTCCGATCTCGATCGGCGGCTGGGGTCTGCGCGAGGTCGCCGTGATCTCGCTTCTGGGCAATCACGGCGTTCCGCCCGAAAGGGCGCTGCTGTTTTCGGTGTGCTTCGGCCTTGCGCTTGCGGTCGGTTCTCTGCCCGGGGCGCTGGCGTGGCTGTTGTATTCGTTTGCACCCTCGCGGCGTTCTGCCGAGCCCGGACGATGAGCGCGGACGTCCGGTCGACCGCATTGATGTCCGCAAGCGCATGTCGGCGTCGTTCAACGGCATTCGACAAGAGCTGCGGCCGGGTGAGGGGACCCGCCGTTGGGTGAGATCATGGCCGGATCATCAGGGAAGGTAGCCCTCATCACTGGCGTCACCGGCCAGGATGGCGCCCACCTGGCGGAATTTCTGCTGGCAAAAGGATATGTGGTGCACGGCATGAAACGCCGGTCGTCGTCGTTCAACACCGAGCGCATCGACCATCTCATTCATGATCCGCACGAACAGGGCGTCTCGTTTCACCTGCATTACGGCGATGTGACCGACGCGACCAATATCATCCGCATCGTGCAGGAAACGAAGCCGGACGAGATTTACAATCTCGCGGCCCAATCGCATGTGCAGGTCTCTTTCGAAACCCCGGAATACACGGCCAATGCCGACGGGCTTGGAACGCTGCGCCTGCTCGAGGCCATCCGTATTCTCAGCCGGGAACAGAAGACTCGTTTCTATCAGGCGTCCACGTCCGAGCTGTTCGGCAAGGCACAGGAGATCCCGCAGAAGGAGACAACGCCATTCTATCCGCGCTCTCCCTACGCGGCCGCAAAGCTTTATGCCCATTGGATCACGGTGAACTACCGTGAGGCCTATGGGATGCATGCCTCGAACGGGATTCTGTTCAATCACGAGAGCCCCATTCGCGGCGAGACCTTTGTTACCCGCAAGATCACGCGCGCCGTCGCCTCGATCGACTGCGGGCTACAGCAGAAGCTGTTTCTCGGGAATCTCGACGCAATGCGCGACTGGGGCGACGCGCGCGATTTTGTCGAAGGAATGTGGCTGATCCTGCAACAGGATCAGCCAGACGATTATGTTCTTGCCACCGGCGAGGCACACTCGGTGCGTGAATTCGTCGAAAAGGCCTTCGCTCACATCGGCCGGACGATCGTCTGGCACGGAAGCGGCGTCGAGGAGAGGGGCCTCGACAAGTCGACCGGAGAGACGCTGGTAGAGGTCGATCCACGCTATTTTCGGCCGACCGAAGTGGATTTTCTCCTCGGAGATTCGAGCAAAGCGAGAGCCAAGCTCGGGTGGCGACACAGAACGAGCTTTGACGCGCTGGTGAGCGACATGGTGAAAGCCGACATGGCCGCTGTTCTGGCCGAGCGGGAACGCCGCAATCGTCACGCCTGACGTCGTCGGCAGGGATGCTCGGGCGCGGGCGATGTCAGAGCCGGCTGACCGGAGTTGATGTCGTCGTTACCCGCGCCCGTAGACGTCGTCGAGGCGCACGATGTCGTCCTCGCCCAGATAGCTGCCGACCTGTACCTCGATCAATTCAAGCCGAATCTTGCCGGGGTTGGCGAGCCGATGGATGCTCCCGATCGGGATGTAGATGGATTCGTTTTCGTGCACGCTGCGCTCGTCAGTGCCGAGCGTCACTTCGGCCGTCCCCTTGACCACGACCCAATGCTCGGATCGGTGGAAATGCTTCTGCAGTGACAGCTTGCTGCCTGGCTTCACGACGATCCGCTTCACCCTGTACCGCGGGGCAATGTCGATGTCCTGATAGTAACCCCAAGGGCGGTAGATCCGGCGATGCTCGACCGCCGCGCGATGATTTTGCGCCTTCAACTGCTCCACAAGTGTCTTGACCTGCTCGGCCTTGGAACGCGAACTCACCAGCACCGCGTCCGCAGTCGACACCACGACGACGTCATCGAGCCCGATCACGGTGGTCAGCACGGACTTCTCCGAGCGCACCAGGCTGTTGCGGGTGTCCAGCATGACGACTGGACCTTCGGTAGCATTGCCGGCAGCGTCGTGATCGAGAATGTCCCAGACCGCGCTCCAGCTGCCGACATCGGACCAGCCGATGTCGGCGGGAACCACGGCGGCGAGTTTGGTGTGCTCCATGACGGCGTAGTCGATCGATTTTTTCGGCGCGCGCGCGAAAGGCTCGGGCGCAAGCCGCAGGAAGTCGAGGTCGCGGGCGAGACCATCGACCGCCGCCTTGGCGGCCTCGGCCATGGCGGGCTCGAAGTGATCGATTTCCGCCAGCATGGTCGCGGCGTGAAACAGGAAATTGCCGCTGTTCCAGAGATAGCCTTCGGCCACGTAAGTGGCGGCGGTCGCGGCGTCGGGCTTTTCAACGAATGCCTCGACCGCCTGCACGGACGAGCCGTTGAGCTTCTTTCCCGGGCGGATGTACCCGTAATTTGTCGCCGGATACGTGGGCTCGATGCCGAACGTGACGATACGCCCCGCGGCCGCGGCATCGGCGGCGCGCCGGCAGGCTTGACGAAATTCCTCAGGGTTACGCACGACGTGGTCGGCGGCGAGTACGAGCACCAGCGCGTCGCGATCGCGTTGCGCTGCGAGCACGGCAGACACCGCGACGGCGGGACCTGAATCACGGCGGCTAGGCTCGAGCACGATATCGGCCTCGATGCCCAGTTCGCGCAGTTGCTCCGCCACCACGAAGCGAAAGTCGGCGTTGGTGATGACGATCGGCCGTGAGAATAGGCTGGGATCCGAAATACGCGTAAGCACTTGCTGGAAAGTGGAACCTTGTCCGACGAGAGCAACGAACTGCTTGGGCATGCTCTCACGCGAAACCGGCCACAGCCGTGTTCCCGCACCGCCGCACATGATCACCGGAATGATTTGAGCCGACATCCGCGATATCCTCTGACAGAGGCGTCACTTCAAGCCGCGCGGAGCCAAAACGTCAAGGCGCGACGACTGTGAAGCCTGCCTGGCGCCGTTCCGTATGGAACGCTTAGCTCGGTTGGTCGAGCAGACGGCGATAGAGGTCGACCAGGTCACTCCCGATACGCCGGCTCGAGAAATTCTGCTCGACCAAGCATCGGCTGGCGCGTCCGAACTTCTGCCGAAGCTCCGGATCTGCTGCGAGACGTTCGATGGCGTCGGCCAGTGCCTCGGCGTCGTCGAGCGGTACCAGGAACGCATTGATGCCTGGACGGGCGATGTCGCGGCATCCTGGTACGTCGGTCGCGACCAGCGGCCGTCCGCACGCCGCAGCTTCCAACAAGCTCAAGGGCAATCCCTCGCGATGGGACGGCAACACCGCGATATGTGCCGATCCCCACAGTGCACCGATATCTTCTACGAAGCCGAGATGGGTGACATTGGGGCGCTTGCTCCAAGCCTCGATGTCCTGCGCCGGGATCGACATCGGGTTTGCCGGGTCCGGGGTTCCGGCGAGAAGCAATTGGATCTGGCGCCCGCGCTGGCCGAGGCGGCTGTGCGCCGCCAACAGGGTGCGCACGCCCTTTGATTCCACCAGACGGCCGACGAATGCGACGATGACCGGCCCGGGGGGCTCCGGCTTTGGAGTCATCGTCTCGATGTCCACGCCGGAGCCTGGGATCAAAGCGATCCGCGCGCCGTTCACCCCGAGGCCCTCGATCACGGCGCGATCGTCGAGGTTTTGCACGAGAATCGCCGAACGGTCGCGGTTCAGCAGCCTGCGCAATGCCAACATCAACGCCGCGCGCACGAGACGGACCTTGACTGCGTCGCTGGTGAATGTCGTGCCGAGTCCGGTCATCGCATTGAGGCAAACGATGGGAAGGCCGGTGGCCGCGAGCGATCCAACGACGGTTGCCGGCAACGCAACGTGATGGGCGAGAGCCGGTTTGATGGTGCGATAGAGCTTGCGCACCTCGCGTATGACGCGGACCAGATCGCGTGGGTCAAGGCTGCCCCGGCGCCAGGAGATGGGATGAAGGTGAAACCCTTCCGCTTCAATGGCAGGGCCATGGCGGTCGACGCGGGTCGCGACATGCACCTCGAAGCCGGCATCGCGGGCGGCGCGCGCCATCGGCAAGCGATGGGAGATGAAATACCAATCCTCGGTCACGAGATAGATGACGCGAGCCGCTGAACGAACCGAGCCATTGGCGCGTGTGCCGACATATTCGGTGCGAGGAGCCGCGTCGGGCAGTTCCGCAACCGCGCCGATGATGTGATAGAGACTGGTCGCGCGCGCTGGTTCGCGCACGAAGGCATCGGCGGAGGTCAACTGATCGAACCATAAGCCCGGTGTCGGTGTCGCGAGAAAGCGCCGCAGCCCCGTGACGGCCGCAGCGATCTTTTCGTCGGCGTGCCGGTGGGCGAGGTAGGCGCGTACGCGTTCGGCTTGTGCCCACAGCCGCGCCACGGGATCGTGGATGCTGCCGTCGGTGAGCACGGCGTTGATCACGACGCCGCGATGCCGATCGACCCCGCAGGAATTGGCGAACGCAATCAGCCGCGTCACCGCTTCGGGCAAGGGCCGGCCCGTCAGGCGCGCCCAGCGGTCGAGCAGAAATGCCCATTCATAGTGATGGCCAGGCTCGCATATGCGTCCGTCCACGCCCGGCGCCGGGGACCAATCCGCAGCAAAGAACTCACGCAGCGCGCCGGTAGCGGGATCGATAAATTTTTCCAGGCAGAGTGTGGCGATGGCGTCGCCCATGCTGCGCCAGGCTGGATCGTCGTCGAGGGGGATCCACGCGAGCGCCGATTCGAGCAGGTGCATGTGCGGGTTCGAGCGCTGCGGTAATCGGCCGCTGCGATCCTCGAGAAAGCCGCCGAGTGGATGGGCATAGCATTGCGTGAGCGTCCGGCGCAGCGCTACTGCTTGTCGGCGCCAGCCGCCGGCCTCCCCAAAGACGCGGTGCCCGCTCGCATAGGCGAGCAGTGCGAAAGCTTGGTCGTAGAGGTCGAAATTCGATTCGACGGCCCTGCCGTCAATGTCGACCAAGGACACGACGGTGGCGTCCGCGGTGACGAAATGTCGGCTGAAGTATTGGAGCGCGTGGTGTGATGCCTCGCGCCAAGGGCCATTCCAGCCCAGCCGGCCGGCCTCGCAATACGAGAAAGCTTGTCGCGCGAGCACCCGCGCTCGGTGCGGCTGTGCCAAGGGCCGGCCATCGAGGTCGATCGCCTCGTGGAAGCCGCCCCGACTGTGGTCGGCGCCGTGTTCCCACCACAGCGGCAAAGCCACATCGAACAGCCAGTGCTTGAGCGCCGCCGCCTCGCTCCCGAGGTCGTTCATATCGCGGACCCGGTGCGGTGAGGGGCCGAGTGGCGCGCTATCCGGGTTGCAACGATCATATGGCAGGATAACTCTTGTTGCTGGAATCTCGTTTGGCAGCAGGTCGCTTGCACAAGGTCTTGTCATTTCTGGTTTAAACTGGGCGAAACGCAACTGGCCGAGGGGCCACGGCCGGGTGGCATTTGAGGTAGGCGGCAACTCTTGCGCAAGTGCGACGGAACTGTAGAGGCCCTCATAGGGGTATAGCCGAGCAACCGGAGTTGACGCCCCGGGAACCCGCGGCAGCGTGTTCAGCGCTTCGTCAGCTGGTCGTCCAGTTTATCCCGGAAATGATGGTTCAGAACGTTCCGCAATGGCCACCGATACGTGTAACTCTTTGATTCAAAACGTGTCCATAGCCGGATACGGGGCCATCGCCAGCCGCGTGCGGTCATGCTACTGAAAGATTCGCCGCGGGAGCCGGCAGGGGGATTACGTCGACCATGGTGCAACCCACGAAATATCGCGCGGACCGTCCACTGCGCGTAGGTGTGGTCGGCGTGGGCGTCATGGGCAGTAACCATGCGCGCGTCTTCGGAGATCTGCCCGGCGTCAAACTCATCGGCGTGGCGGATCCGGACAGTAAGCAGCGCGATTTTGTTTCAAAGGCGCTGGGATGCCCTGCGTTCAGCGGCGTTACCCCGCTGCTGGCTGAGGGTGTCGACGCCGTGACGATCGCGGCCCCCACGCATCTTCATCAGGAACTGGCGCTCACATGCATCGAGCGCGGGGTGCATGTGCTGGTCGAAAAGCCGATCGCACCGTCGGTGGAAGAGGGGCGCGCAATCATTGCTGCGGCCCGGAGCGCCGGCGTTGCGCTCATGGTCGGTCATGTGGAGCGGTTCAACCCGACAGTCGAGGCGATCAAGGACGCGATCCGCGACGAGGACATTCTTTCGATCGCGATCACCCGCGTCGGCCCGTTCCCGCCGCGCATGTCGAATGTCGGTGTGGTCATCGATCTGGCCGTGCACGATATCGACCTCATCCGCTGGTTTACCGAATCCGAGATTGCGGAGGTGCAACCGCAGCTTTCCAAGGCGGTTGCCGAGCGCGAGGATATCGCCCTCCTGCAGTTCCGCACCGCTTCAGGCGTGCTCGCCCACATCAACACCAATTGGCTCACGCCGTTCAAAGCGCGCAACGTCACCGTCGCGACACGCAACAAATACATCATGGGCGACCTGTTGACCCGGCAGGTCACTGAGTGCTTTGGCTTCCAGCCGGATGGCAGCTATTCGATGCGCCATCTCTCGGTCGGCCATGCCGAGCCGTTGCGCGCCGAACTGCAAGCGTTCGTGGGTGCCATCCGTAGCGGCAAAGAGCCTGCCGTGACCGGAGAAGAAGGAGTGGCGAGCCTCGAAATCGCCATCCAGTGCCTCGAAAGTCGTGCGCTGCCGAGCGTGGCCCGCCGCCGCGGTCCCCGGCGGATGACCGGCTGACGTGGTCCGGTTGCCGGCTCGCTCGACCCCGTGACCACCATGAATCAACGCGCTCGCCTCGATCCCGCGCCGATACCATTCATTGACGTTGCCGCGCAGCGCCGTCGCCTCGGGCGATCGGTCGACGAGGCGATCGCACGGGTGCTCGGCCATTGCCAATTCATTCTCGGACCCGAGGTGCGCGCTTTCGAATCCGCGCTGGCCGCGTTCTGCGGTGCGCGCCATGCGGTGAGTTGCGCAAGCGGTACCGACGCGTTGGTGCTCGTATTGATGGCCAAGGGGGTCGGGCCGGGCGACGCCGTGATCTGCCCGAGCTTCACCTTCACGGCGACCGCGGAGGTGGCGGTACTCGTTGGGGCCACGCCGGTCTTCGCTGACGTCGAGGAAGGGAGCTTCAATCTCGATCCGGAGAGCCTGCAGCGGGCATGTGCGACCGCGCGCAGTCTCGGGCTTCGCCCTAAGGTCGTGATCCCGGTCGATCTTTTCGGACAACCTGCGGACTACGATCGCATCATGCCGATCGCTGAGGCGGAAGGCCTTTTCGTCCTCGACGATGCGGCCCAAGCCTTTGGTGCGACCTACAAGAACCGTCGCCTCGGCGCTCTTGCACCGGCAACCGCCACCAGCTTCTTTCCCGCGAAGCCGCTCGGATGTTATGGTGATGGCGGGGCCGTGCTCACCGAGGACGAAGAACTCGCGCAGGTGATGCGCAGCGTGCGCGTCCATGGTGAGGGGCGAGACAAGTATGACTGCGTGCGCATCGGCCTGAACGGCCGCCTCGACACGATTCAGGCGGCGGTGCTGATCGAGAAATTGAGGATTTTTCCCGAGGAGATCGCCGCGCGCGAGCGTGCCGCGCGTCGATACTCTGACGGTCTCGCCGATGTCGCGATCGTTCCGAAGCTTGCCCGGGGCTCGACCTCGGTCTGGGCGCAATACACCATCCGGCTTGCGGCAGGTAAGCGCGCTGCGCTTGCAGCGGCGGTCAATTCCCAAGGCATTCCGACCGCGGTCTACTATCCCATCCCACTCCACTGCCAGGAGCCCTATAGGGGGTTTCCGGTGGCGGAGGGCGGGGCGCCGGTGAGCGAGCGGCTGGCGGAAGAGGTGATCAGCCTGCCGATGCACGCCTATCTCGACGAGGCGACCCAGGACCGCATCATCGTAGCGGTGCGGCGCGCGCTCGGCGCCTGAATACCGGTTGCCAGCCTCCGGATGCCAGGCCCGAAAGCGGGCGCATCCGGTAAACTCCCCGGCAGAATCACCAGCGTCGCAAAGGACGGTCGGTTCGCCGCCCGCAGGAGGGCGCGCGGACGATCACAGGAGAGCGGGCGCGGCCAATGATTGGACGCATCTTCACCGTCGGCGGCCTGACGCTGGTATCGCGGCTGACCGGCTTTGCGCGCGACATCATCCTGGCTGCTGTGCTCGGCGCCGGGCCGATCGCGGATGCGTTTTTTGTCGCGTTGAGGCTGCCAAATCATTTCCGCGCGATCTTTGCCGAGGGTGCCTTCAACGCCGCGTTCGTGCCTGCCTACGCGCGCATCCGTCAGCAGGGCGGCGCCGATCCCGCAAAGTTGTTCGCTGACCGCGTGTTCGCCCTGCTTTTCGCCAGCCAGGTGGTCCTGCTTGTTGTCGCCCTCATTTTCACGCCGGAGGTGATCTCGTTGCTGGCGCCGGGATTCTCCAAGGATCCCGAGCGCTTTGCGCTGGCGGTCGAACTCACGCGCATCACCTTTCCCTATCTCTTGCTGGTTTCGCTGGTCACGCTCTACAGCGGCATTCTCAACGCGCTTGCGCGCTTCGCGGCGGCGGCTGCAGCGCCCATTCTGCTCAATCTGTCGATGATGGCGACGCTGGCGGTCGCGGTGTTCTTTCCGACCCCGGGCCATGCCGCTGCTTGGGGCGTCTTCATCGCCGGCATTCTCGAAGCGCTGCTGGTCGGAGGCGACGCTTGGCGCAATGGCGTGCTTCCAGCATTGCGGTGGCCGAGATGGGACGAGGACGTCAAACGCTTCTTCAAGGCCCTGATACCCGCGACCATCGGTTCGGCCGGCGTGCAGATCGCACTCTTCGCCGACACGATCATCGCAAGCTTTCTGGCCGCGGGCGCGTTGTCGGCTCTCTATTATGCGGACCGGCTCAATCAGTTGCCGATCGGCGTCATCGGCATCGCCGTGGGGACCGTGCTGTTGCCGGAAATGGCGAGCCGGATCGCGGCCGGGGATGAGGCGGGTGCGCGCCGCGCGCAGAATTGGGCGATCGAGCTCACGCTGCTGCTCTCGGTCCCCTGCGTCGTCGCGTTCCTCCTGGTTCCGGATCTCATCATGCGCGCTCTGTTCATGCGCGGAAAGTTTACCGAGGCGGACGCGACCGCTGCGGGGCAGACGCTGGCCGCCTATGCGCTCGGCCTCCTCCCGTTCGTTCTGATCCGCAGCGTGACCGCGACATTTCTCGCCCGCGGCGATACCGCGACCCCGGTCAAGGCGTCGTTGACCGCGGTGGCGGTCAACGTTGTCTGCAAGATCCTGCTCATGGGGCCGTTGGCGCAGGTCGGGCTCGCGCTTGCGACCTCGATCGGCGCGTGGCTCAATCTTGCCCTGATCACTTGGTTCGCGGTGCGCCAACGGCACCTCACATTGAGTCCCGGACTGCGTAGCGCGATGGTGAGGCTGGCGGGAGCGGGCGCCGCACTCGCGCTTGTGCTCTGGCTGGCGCGGCGGCCCATCGTCGGCCTGTTTGCAGGTTGGGCAACGTGGCGCGACGAGAGCACGCTCGCCGTGCTCGCCGTCATCGGCGGCGGCGTCTACGTCGGAATCGTGCTGGCGCTATTCGGCCGGCAATGGCTGGCCGCCCTGCGGACACGAAAGAGAACGGCCGCGCCGGTGACGCCGCCGTCGCCGTGAGTGATCAGCCTCGCTGCGTCCGCTCGTCCGGCACCAGGGAGAGCGTGCGCCGGTTGCCATTGTGGAGCGTCTCGATCTCGACCGGACGTCCAATCTTCTCGCCTGCGAGCATGCGAATGAGATCGTCGGCCCCGGTGACCGGGATTCCGTCGAGCGCCAGGATGATGTCGCCGGACACGAGGCCCGCCCGTTCGGCCGGACTTCCCGGTTCGAGCGTGGCGATCATGACCGCGCTCTCCTGGGCGAGGCCGGCCGCATGCCGACGGCGGCGGGAGAGCGTGAACTGCTGGGCCGCGACCCCGATATAGGCACGCCGCACGCGGCCATGGCGCACCAGTTCGCCCAGCACAAAACTGGCTGTGTTGGCCGCGACCGCAAAGCAGATGCCCTGCGCTCCCACGATCACCGCGGTGTTGATGCCGACGACCTCGCCGTGTGACGAGACCAGCGGGCCGCCGGAATTGCCGGGATTGAGCGCGGCGTCGGTCTGGATGACGTCGTCGATCAGCCGTCCCGAACGCGATCGCAATGACCGGCCCAGAGCGGAGACGACGCCGGTGGTCACGGTCGATTCGAAGCCGAGCGGATTGCCGATGGCGATGACGAGCTGACCGCGCCTGAGCAGCTTGGAATTACCCAGCGGCGCCGCCGGCAGCGTCACCGGCGCGTCGATCCGCACCAGCGCCAGATCGGTATCGGGGTCGTCGCCGACGACCCGCGCAACCAGGCTGCGGCCCTCCACCGTGGTGACGTTGACGCGGGCGGCGCCATCCACGACGTGGCTGTTGGTCAACACCAGCCCGTCGGGCGCCACGATAACCCCCGACCCGGTGCCGCCATGGCGCCGGTCGCCGCTGGTTTTGACATCCAGCCGCACCACGGCGGGGCCGACGCGATCGACAACGTCGATCACGGCGCGGGAATAGGCATCCAGAAGGGCCTCGTCGTCAGGTGGAATCGCCGGCGGAGGCGCGAGATCGGAAGTGGGTTGGTCGAGCATGGGTTCGTACCGAGGCGCGTCTTACGACGGCCGGCATACCGGTCACCGCGCGCAAGTGGCTGATGGACTTGGGGTTCGATCGCAGATATGGGGTGCGCCACGCCGCCGGGGAAGAGGGGGATCGCCGTTCACAAGCGCGCGACCGCCGCCGGCAGGAAATATCCTGCCTATATATAGCCGGCTTTGGTCATGAGTTTACCTCGCAACCGTATGTCCTCCTCCCGCTCCCTCGCTTCGATCGCTTTGGTCGGCTTGGCGCTGCTCCTTGTGGGCTGCAGCGAGGCCCAGAAACAGGCCGCGCCGCCACCGCCGACGGTAACGGTGGCCAAGCCCGTCACCCGCACCATCGTCGACCGGGACGAATATGTCGGCCGGTTCGTCGCAGTCTACGCGGTTGAGGTGCGCGCGCGCGTGTCGGGCTACCTCGACAAGGTGCAATTCCAGGACGGCCAGATCGTGAAGCAGGGGGATCTCCTTTTCACCATCGACAAACGTCCGTTCCAGAACACCCTCGATCAGGCGCGGGCGAATCTCGAGCTGGCGAAGTCCAATGTGGTGTTCGCCCAATCCGATCTGGCGCGCGGCCAGCAGTTGCTGCGTGACCGGACGATCAGCGAGCAGATTTTCGAGCAGCGTTCGCAGGCGGCCCGCAATGCCCAGGCCGCGGTCACAGCGAACGAGGCGATGGTGCGGCAGGCCGAGCTCGACCTCGAATTCACCGAGCTCAGGGCTCCCATCACCGGCCGCATCGGCGACCGGCGCGTGACGCCCGGCAATCTCGTGACCGGCGGCACCGGCGGAGCGACCACACTCCTCGCCATCATCGTCTCGACCGATCCCATTCGGCTGGAATTCACCTTCGACGAGGCGTCGCTATTGCGCTACGAGCGGTTGGCGCGAGACGGCAACACGGACGTGACCGGACGCGGCGCTGCGTCGGTGCGACTGAAGCTGATCGACGAGAAGGACTTTTCGCACGACGGCCGGATGGACTTCATCGACAACGTCATCGATCGCTCGACCGGGACGATTCGCGCACGCGCCCAGTTTGTCAATTCCGACGACCTGTTCACACCCGGCATGTTCGCCCGGGTGCAGGTACCGGCCTCGGCGCCTTATCCAGCGCTGTTGGTGCCCGACGCCGCGATCGGTACCGAGCAGGTGCGCAAGTTCGTCTACGTCGTCGATCAGGATGGCGTCGCCCGGCAGCACTTCGTCACGTTGGGCGAACTCGTCGACGATTTGCGCGTGATCAAGGAGGGCGTGTCGGCGGACGACCGCATCGTGGTCAATGGCCTGATGCGGGTGCGCCCGGGGCAGAAGGTGACACCCGAGGAGCAGCAGACGACGCCCCAGGCGGCCGCCCCGCAAGCCAAGACCAATTGAGCAGGCTCAGAGGCCGATGCGAATTTCGCATTTTTTTATCGACCGTCCGATTTTCGCAGCGGTCGTTTCGATCGTGTTCGTGATCATTGGCGGCGTGTCGTTCACGCGGTTGCCGGTTGCCCAGTACCCGGAGATCGCTCCGCCCATCATCAACGTGTCGGGCCAGTATCCGGGCGCAAGTGCCGACGTGGTGGCCTCGACCGTGGTGACGCCGATCGAGCAGCAGATCAACGGCGTCGAGAACATGATCTACATGTCGTCGAATTCGACGGCGGACGGGCGTTTCTCCATCGCGGTCACCTTCGATCTCGGGACCAATCTCGACGTTGCCCAGGTGCAGGTGCAGAACCGGGTTGCAATCGCGGCGCCGCGACTTCCAGTGGACGTGCGCAACATCGGCGTCACGGTGACCAAGAGTTCACCCGACCTGATGATGGTGGTGCACCTCTACTCGCCCGACAAATCGCGCGACAGCTTGTTCATCTCGAACTATGCCACCCTCGCGATTACCGACACGCTGACGCGCGTCGACGGCGTGGGTTCGATCACCGTGTTCGGCAGCCGCGACTACTCGATGCGCGTGTGGCTCGATCCCGACCGGCTGCAGACGGTCGGCCTGACCGCAGGCGACGTGGTGCTCGCGTTGCAGGCTCAGAACGTCCAGGTCGCGGGCGGCGTGCTGGACCAGCCGCCGATGCCGAAACAGGGCGCATTCCAGTTCGCGGTGCAGACCCTCGGCCGCCTCGCCAATCCCGAGGAGTTCGCCAATATCGTGGTGAAGCAGGCGGCGGGGGCGGTGGTCCGGCTCAAGGACGTTGCGCGCATCGAGTTGGCCGCCCAGGACTACACCTCGAATTCCTATCTCGACCGCGACCCCGCGGTGGCATTGGCCATTTTCCAGCGACCCGGTTCGAACGCATTGGCGACGGCGAAGACCATCATTGCCACCATGGATCAACTGGCGACGCGTTTCCCGTCCGGCATCGCGCGCGCGATTGTCTACAACCCGACCGAATTCATCCAGGAGTCCGTCAACGCGGTGATCGAAACCATCGGCGAGGCGGTCATCCTGGTGGTGCTGGTGGTGATCCTGTTTCTGCAGACGTGGCGCGCGGCAGTCGTTCCGATCGTCGCCATTCCCGTTTCGCTCGTGGGCACCTTTTTTTTCATGGGGATGTTCGGGTTCACGCTCAACAATCTGTCGCTGTTCGGGCTGGTGCTCGCGATCGGGATCGTGGTCGACGATGCCATCGTCGTCGTGGAGAACGTCGAGCGCAACATCGAGTCGGGTTTGTCACCGCGCGATGCGGCCTACAAGAGCATGGATGAGGTTGGCGGAGCGCTGGTCGCGATCGCGCTTGTGCTGTGCGCGGTGTTCGTTCCCTCCGCCTTCATCACGGGCATTTCCGGCCAGTTCTATCGTCAGTTCGCTCTCACCATCGCAAGCGCGACGATCATTTCCCTGATCGTGTCGTTGACGTTGTCGCCGGCGATGTGCGCCTTGCTCCTCAAACGGCGACCGGAGCGTCACGAAGAGAAGTGGTGGGAACGGCCGATCCGCGGGTTTTTCCGCGGCTTCAACTGGGGCTTCGACCGGCTTGGGGCGGGTTACCACTGGCTGGTCGCGCGCGCCGTGCGCTACGTCGTCATTATGCTCGTTCTCTATGTCGGCATTCTTGCCTATGGTCTCAACGAGTTCCGCAAGACGCCGATCGGGTTCATCCCGCAGGTCGACCGCGGCTATCTGATCGTGGTGATTCAGCTTCCCGCTGGATCCTCGCTGTCCCGTACCGACGAGATACAGCAACGGGTCGTCGACGTCGCCCTCAAAACTCCCGGGGTCGCGCATGCGGTGAACATCGTCGGATTCAACGGCGCGACCTTTACGCAGGCGCCGAATTCAGGTGCGGTCTTTCTGACGCTGGAGCCTTGGGACAAGCGTGGACGGGATCCCAAGGAGTTGGCCGCCGGCATCACGGCCGAGCTGTTCAAGCGACTGGCCGGCTTTCAGGAAGCGCTGATCCTGGTGATTCAGCCGCCGCCCGTCGCGGGCATTGGCAACGCCGGCGGCGTCCGGATGATGGTGGAAGATCGGGCCGCGCGCGGCTCGCAGGCCCTGCTGGAAGCGACCACTGCGATGGTCACCAAGGCGTCGCAGACACCCGGTCTGACGCAAGTGTTCACCCTGTTCGAGAACTCGACGCCGCAAATCTATCTCGATATCGATCGCACCAAGGCGCAGATGCTCGGCGTCAACGTCGCCGACGTGTTCGGCGCGCTCCAAGTCTATATCGGTTCGGCCTACGTCAACGATTTCAATCTGCTCGGACGGACATTCCGGGTCACCGCGCAGGCCGACGCGCTCTATCGTCGAGAACCCAGTGATATCCTGAAGATCCGGGTGCGCAATGGGAGCGGCGAGACCGTGCCGCTCGGGTCGTTCACGACGGTTCGCAACATTGCCGGCCCGTATCGGGTCCCGCGCTACAACCTGTATCCGGCGGCGGAACTCGATGCCACGGCCGTCCCCGGCTATTCCCAAGGGCAGGCCATCGACGCCTTGCAGAAGATCGCCGCTGAGACCCTGCCGGACGGATTCGGGTACGAGTGGACGACGCTGGCGTTTCAGCAGATCAGGGCCGGCAGCACCGCGCTGTTTGCGTTTGCGCTCGCCGTGGTGTTCGTCTTCCTCGTGCTCGCGGCCCAGTTCGAGAGTCTGACGCTTCCCTTGGCCGTGATCCTCATCGTTCCGATGTGCCTTGTCGCTTCGATCAGCGGCGTGATCATGCGCGGGCAGGACAACAACATCCTCACGCAAGTCGGGTTCATCGTGCTCATCGGCCTCGCTGCCAAGAACGCGATCCTGATCGTCGAGTTCGCCAAGCAGCTCGAGGACCAGGGCCGCGATCGTTGGACGGCGGCGGTCGAAGCCGCCCGGCTGCGGTTGCGCCCGATCCTGATGACCTCGTTTGCGTTCATCTTCGGTGTCATGCCGTTGGTCTGGGCGATCGGGGCGGGAGCGGAGCTGCGCCAAACGCTCGGCACCGCGGTGTTTGCCGGCATGATCGGAGTGACGGCGTTCGGCTTGGTCTTCACGCCGATCTTTTACGTTGTCTGCCGCTGGATCGCGCAGAAGACGGCCCGGCACCGGCATACGATGGAAGCGCCGACGGCCCCCGCGGAATAGTTCGGCTGGTGTTGCGCTCAGGCGGCGGGAGGGATGACGTCCTCGTTCGCGGCGCCGGCTGTTCTGTTGCCGACCATGTATCCGACGCGGTCTTGGAAGCGGTGGTGTTGCACCCACCCCCACACTTCCTGGCCGTTCAGGTCCGGCTCGGGGCAGGGGACGGGCCACTGGACGGAGAACAG
This sequence comes from uncultured Alphaproteobacteria bacterium, assembly GCA_963725065.1. GTDB lineage: Bacteria > Pseudomonadota > Alphaproteobacteria > Rhizobiales > Xanthobacteraceae > VAZQ01. The sequence continues at coordinate 19,584 of CAVRXD010000012.1, read as the reverse complement.
GGCTTACGGGCCCGTCTGGTAAACCTGGTCGACAGCCGTCACCATGTTCACGGAATCGTGATATATCCCCGGCGGTTCCCGTTTTCTTCTTAATTGGAATAACAAAACTAATACGGTGTTTACGCGATGCCCACCGAACCGCGCCGGGGCTGGCGCGGACCCATCCACAGAGGGAGCTAGAGAATGATCCGCACCGTCCTTGGCGTTGCAGTGCTTGCGTTCGGAGCCACCGCGCTGGTGGCCCAAACCGATCCGATCGCGGCCCGCAAGGCCCTGATGAAGGCGAACGGCGATCAGAACCGGGTTGCGACCGAGATGCTCGAAGGCAAGCGGCCCTTCAATCTCGACGAAGCCAAGAAGGTCTTCGTGGCGTTTGCCGAGGCGGGCGAGAAAGCGCCGGCCCTGTTTCCCGACAATTCGAAGACAGGCGGCGACACGGCCGCGCTTCCGCCGATCTGGGAAAACAAGGCTGATTTCAACGCCAAGCTCGCCAAGTTTGCCAGCGAGTCCAAGGCAGCCGGCGACGCGACGAAGGACTTGGACACCTTCAAGGTTCAAATCACCGAGGTGCGCAAGAATTGCGGCGGATGCCACCAGACTTACCGCAAGCGGGCGACCTGAGCATTTGACGCTGGTCGATGATCGGGGGCGGCCGTCGCCACGACGGTCCGCCCTCTAACTTTGATTGCAGGCAGGTGGACCCGCAACGTCCGACGGCAGGGGAAAGAACGCCGATGCTGCGCAAGCTGGCGATTGTGGTGCTGATTCTCGCGGTGATCGGCGCGGCAGTATTCTGGTTCGTTACCATCCCGGCGACGGTGCCGGCGAGCGCGCTTCCCGCGTATGCCCCCAATCTGGAAAACGGCAAGACCATGTTCTACGCGGGCGGCTGTTCGTCCTGCCACGCGATCCCGAATCAGGAGGACAAGACCAAGCTCGGCGGCGGGCTTGGACTGAAATCTCCGTTCGGCACTTTCTATGCTCCGAACATTTCGCCCGATCGTAGCGATGGCATCGGCGATTGGAGCGAGGCGAATTTCGTCACCGCCATGCTGAAAGGAACCTCGCCCGACGGCAGTCACTACTACCCGGCTTTTCCCTACACGTCGTACCAGCGCATGCGGATGGAGGACGTGCGCGACCTGTTTGCGTACCTGAAAACGCTGCCGCCGGTTCAAGGGACGGTGCGCGGTCACGACCTCCCGATCTATTTGAAATATCGCCGCCTGGTGGGTGGCTGGAAGTTCCTGTTCCTCGATGGCCAGCCATTCAAGCCCGATCCGTCAAGATCGGCGCAGTGGAACCGCGGCGCGTATCTCGTCAACGGCCCAGGACACTGCGCGGAGTGCCACAGTCCTCGCAACCTGCTCGGCGCCATCGTCGCAAGCCAGCGCTTCGCCGGCGGACCGGATCAGGAAGGCGGCGATGGCTGGGTTCCCAACATTACGCCGGCAGGGATCGGCGATTACTCGGAACGGGACATCGAGCGCGTCCTCGAAACCGGCGATATGCCGAACGGCGATTCCGTCGGTGGCCCCATGGCGCCCGTCGTCGGGAATACCTCGAAGCTGCCGGCCGAGGATCGCGCCGCGATGGCGCATTATGTCAAATCGCTGCCGCCGGTCGAAGGGCCGAAGCATCCGTAGCGGCGACCGGTCATAGATAGTCGCGGTTCAGGGACCGATGCGGCCGCGTCGGCCGCCAATAGTTCCGCGCCGCTCCAAAGCAGACGGAGGTCGGTCGCCCCCTGCGATGCGCGGCCGCCCGGGTGCACGCGGCGCCTGCGCAATCGGACCTGTCGCAACGACTTCCACCAGCGATCGCGACATGCTCAATTCGCATTCCCACCGATGAGGCCTCCGCCGTCCGGCGGACCGGCGCAATGCAAGCATGAATGTCATCAAGGCGATCACACTCAAGGTGATGTCGGCATTGCTGTTCGCGGTGATGTCGGCGCTCGTGCGGTTTCTTGGTGAGACGTACCCGGTGGGACAGATCGTGTTCTTCCGCTCTGCTTTCGCGATCCTGCCGGTATTGGTGATCTATGCCTGGAGAAATGAACTGGCTGCGGCGGTGCGTACGGTGCGCCCCCTCGGGCAGATCGGTCGCGGCCTGATCAGCATCTGCGGCATGTTCTGCAATTTCGCGGCTCTTGCCCGGCTGCCGATCGTCGACGCCACCGCCATCTCCTTCGTGTCGCCACTGATCACCGTCGCGATGTCGGCGCTCTTTCTGAAAGAGCGGGTGCGCATATATCGCTGGTTGGCGGTGATCGCCGGTTTCGTCGGCATCTTGGTGATGCTGGGGCCACATTTCGATCTCTCCGCGCACGCGGGCGCAGCGGGCACCACGCTCGGCCTCGCGTTTGCGATCGGCGGGGCGTTCTGCAATGCCGGCTCGGTGATCCAGACCCGCCGCCTGACGGAGACCGAAACCACCTCCTCGATCGTGTTCTATTTCTCCCTGATCTGCGCGCTGGCGGGCCTCGCGACCTGGCCCCTAGGCTGGCTGGTGCCGACCTGGGTCGAGTTCGTGGCGCTGGTGACGGTCGGACTGTGCGGCGGTCTCGCCCACATTCTGCTCACCGAAAGCTACCGCCTCGCGCCCGCGTCCGTGGTGGCGCCATTCGACTATACCGCGATGGTGTGGGCGTTTTTGCTCGGATACTTCTTCTTCAACGAATTGCCGACGATCTACGTATTCATCGGCGCCGGGATCATCGCGGGAGCAGGGCTGTTCTTGATCTGGCGCGAGCGTCAACTCGGTCTGCAGCGCACGCGCGCCGCCGAAGGCCCGCCCACCGGCACGTAGCACTCGCCGACAACGCGCTCCGTCAGAACGCCTTGAAGGTGATGATGGTGCGGGTGTCCTGGATACCCGGGATGGTCTGCACCTTCTCGTTGACGAAGTGGCCGATGTCGGTCTTATCCTCGACGTAGAACTTCACCAGGAGGTCGAAGTCGCCGGCGGTCGAGTAGATTTCGGAGGCGAGCTCGGCGTCCGCAAGCTTGTTCGCAACGTCGTAGGATTGGCCGAGCTGGCATTTGATCTGGACGAAGAAGGGGACCATTCGTGCCTCCGCGCGGCCCTCGGCCGGAGGCGCAATCCAGCAAATACGGCTGCGGGTGGCAAGGGCCGCGCGCCGTTGCCGTGACGCACACCAGTGGTATTGGCGATCGCCTACCGTGCTCGCAATCACTGCACGTGTCCTCATCGACGGGTCATCAACCCCGCTCAAGGCCCAAGCTGGTTCCACCTCTGGCGCTTGAACGCCGAGTACCTGCACGTTAGGTTTGTGCTCGCAATCTCAATGGGCTGTCCGCCGGACGCGCCGTCGGGCTGAGAGGCGTCGAGCCCACCCATCGAACCTGATCCGGATCATGCCGGCGGAGGGAGCTTGGGATGCTTGCGCTGCCGCCGCTTCCTCGCCTACGTCGAACTGTCTGCAATCGTTGTCCTGACGCAGTCGGGGGCCCGGAGCAGAGGCTTCGCGTGGCTCGCTTCTTTTTTGCTTCGTTCCTGATGCGGCACGACAGGTGACCGGAATAGCGCCATGACCGTCGATCTTCGCCTCTACGCCCTGGTCGATCCCGAACATGCGGGCGGGCGGGACCTTGCGGAGCTTTCCCGGCTGGTGGCGCAAGGTGGTGCGACGCTGGTCCAGCTTCGCGACAAGCGCAGCGACACGCGCCCCATGGTCGAGCGCGCCCGCGCCATCAAGGCGGCGCTCGCGCCGCTCAACATTCCGCTCCTCGTCAATGACCGCGTCGACGTTGCGCTCGCCTCCGGCGCCGACGGCGTGCATGTGGGACAGCAAGACATGGCGGTCGAGGATGCTCGGCGGCTCCTCGGTCCCCGCGCGATCATCGGGCTTTCGATCAAGACGGTGGCGCAGGCCGAGGCGGCGCCGCTCGATCTCCTCGATTACGTCGGCGTCGGCGGCGTGTTCGCGACTTCCTCGAAGGACAATCCCAATCCGCCGATCGGACCTGGGGGTCTCGCGCGTATCGCCGACGTCTTCCGCCGGCGGGCGCCTAGCTTTCCCTTGTGCGGCATCGCCGGTATCGATGCGAGCAATGCTGGCGAGGCCGTCGGCGCCGGGGCGGACGGGGTGGCGGTCATCTCGGCGCTCTCGCTTCAGGCCGATCCGCAGGCGGCGGCGCGCGCGTTGCGGGCCGTGGTGGACGCGGCTCTGGCGCAGCGGCAGCGCCGATGACCCCGATCGCGGTCACCTTGGCGGGCTCCGATTCCGGCGGCGGGGCCGGCATCCAGGCCGACCTCAAGACGTTTTCGGCGCTCGGCGTCTACGGCGCCTCGGTGATCACCGCCCTGACCGCCCAGAACACCAAGGGCGTGACCGCGATCCACGACGTACCGGCGGAATTCGTCGCCGCGCAGATCGACGCGGTTTTTTCCGATCTCGACGTCAGCGCGGTCAAGATCGGCATGGTGTCCCAGCGCGGCGTCATCGAGACCATTGCGGCCGGTCTCGCACGCTGGCGGCAGAGCCGGGTGGTGCTCGATCCCGTCATGATCGCGACCTCCGGCGACAAGCTGCTCGCCCCCGACGCGGTCGACGTGCTCAGGCGCGTACTGATGCCACTGGCGCTGGTGGTCACGCCAAACCTGCCGGAGGCGGCGGCGCTGCTCGACGCGCCGGTCGCCCACACCGAGACCGCCATGCGTGAACAGGGCGAGCGCCTGCTTACGCTCGGGGCGCGGGCGGTGCTGCTCAAGGGTGGCCACGCGGACGGTGCCGAGAGCGTCGATCTCCTGATCGAGCCGACGGCATTCACGCGGCTCGCAGCCGACCGCATCGCGACCGCAAACACCCATGGCACCGGCTGCACGCTGTCGTCCGCGATAGCGGCCGGGCTCGCCAAGGGCCTTTCGCTCGCCGAGGCGGTGCGCGCCGCCAAGACCTACGTGACGGAGGCGCTCGCGGCGGCGAACCGGATCAAGATCGGTTCAGGACATGGTCCCGTGCACCATTTCCATGCCTGGTGGTGACGCATCATCGGGCGGCCATTCGGCCTCGCATGAGGGCCACGCTCACTTCTTGAACTTCACCACCTTCTGCCGCTGCTCGCCGAGGCCGTCGATGCCGAGGGTGACCACGTCACCGGCCTTGAGGAATTTGGGTTCCGGCTTCATGCCGAGACCGACGCCAGGTGGCGTGCCGGTGATGATGACGTCGCCCGGCTCCAGCACGAAGAACTGCGAGCAATACCAGACGAGGTGCCGGCAATCGAAGATCATGGTCTTGGTGTTGCCACGCTGGCGCTTCTCGCCATTGACGTCGAGCCACATGTTAAGGCCCTGCGGGTCCTTGATCTCGTCCTTGGTCACCAGCCAAGGGCCGAGCGGCCCGAACGTCTCGCAACTCTTGCCTTTGACCCATTGTCCGGCGCGCTCGATCTGGAACGCGCGCTCCGACACGTCGTTGGCCAGGCAATATCCGGCGACCACGTCCAGAGCCTTGTCTTTGGACAGGTACCGCGCGCGCTGACCGATAACGATGCCCAGTTCGACCTCCCAGTCGAGCTTGGTCGAACCCTTTGGAATGATCGTGTCGTCGTTCGGCCCGCAGATGCAGGAGCTGACCTTGTTGAAGATGATCGGCTCCTTCGGAATCGCCATGCCGGCCTCGGCGGCGTGATCCGAATAGTTGAGCCCGATGGCGATCAGATTGCCGACTCCGCCGACGCAGGCGGCGAGGCGGGGGTTGCCGCGAACGAGCGGCAGTTTCTCGATCGGGGCCTTGCGGATTTTGGCGAGGCCTTTGGGCGACAGCGCGTCCCCCGCGAGATCGGGCACCACCTTCGAGAGGTCGCGAATACCCCCTTTGGAGTCGACGATTCCCGGCTTTTCGCGGCCGTGCGGGCCGAAGCGGACGAGCTTCATGGGAGCACTCTCTCCTTGATGATCTGAAGGCAGTCGGATGCAGGGGGCGCGATCATGCGTCGGACGCCTGCGGCGAGCAAGCGAGGTGCTTGCGCCCGTACTTCCAGCAGTGTGTCACATAGGGGTCTCATGCGATCCATAAATGTTGCTTATATGCAACATCGGCAGATTGATCACTCAAACCGGGTCGATTATACGATTTTTACGTTTGCAATCCGACCGAGCTCCGGACAGTATTACCTCATGCACCTAGCCCGTGCGCCAAGCTGCAAGCGACAGGGGCTCAGGGAGCGACACGAAGGCGAGCCCGACCCTTGGGATCTTGCCGGGCCAGTTTTAGAAGCTTGGGGGGTGCGACGAGGCCGGCGAAAGCCGGCCTTGTTCGCATTTAGGGCTCTTACATCGCGCCCGGGAACGCACCACCGTCGATCAGAAGGTTCTGGCCGGTGATGTAACCGGCTTGCGCCGAGCACAGGAAGGCGCAGGCCGCGCCGAACTCGTCCGGGGTGCCGAATCGCTTGGCGGGGACCGTGGCCATACGCTCGGTCTTGGCCTGGTCGACCGAGATGCCGCGATTCTTGGCGTTCGCCACGATGTTCGACTGCAATCGATCGGTGTCGAAGGTACCGGGCAGCAGGAAATTGATGGTGACGTTGGATCCGGCGACCGAGCGCGCCACCCCGGCCATGAACGCGGTCAGGCCTGCGCGCGCCCCGGAGGACAGGTCGAGACCGGATAGCGGCATCTTCACCGAGCCCGAGGTGATGTTGACGATGCGGCCGAATTTCCTGGCGGTCATGGGATCGATGACCTTCTGGGTAAGCTCGACCGCGACCACCATGTTGGCGATCACCCCATCCAGCATCTGCGCCCGCGTGAGCTGGCGGAAATCCCGGAACGGGGGGCCCGCGTTGTTGTTCACCAGGATGTCCGGCTCCGGACAGGCGCTCAGCAGCGCCGCCTGGCCTTCGGGGGTGGCGACGTCGGCCTGCACGGCGGTCACCTTGGCGTCGGTTGCCTGGCGAAGCTCGGCCGCGGTCTGCTCCAGCGCCTTGCCGTCCCGCCCATTGATGGTCACGTCGCAGCCCGCTTCCGCCAGGGCGCGCGCACAGGCGCGGCCGAGCCCGCGGCTCGAGGCACAGACGATGGCCTTGCGGCCGGCAATTCCGAGATCCATGGCATGTCCGATGGTTAGGGAGGATGGCGCAGGATTGTACACCGTCGCGCCCGCGCGATGTCCAGACGTTCCTCGGTCGCTGCGCGCGCGGTCTAGATCGCGCCCCGCGACTCGACTGTCTGCATCTGATTGCCGCGCCACACGAAGCCGCGGCCAAGCCAGCCGCCGATCCAGATTGGCGGCAGCAGGATATCCCGCAGCATCCAGGCGAGCGGGGAACGCACGGTCAGGTGCCAGCCCGCCATGCCTGCCAGCGCGGCCTCAGCGCCATACCAGATGGTCGCCAGTGCAACCACGCCGGCCACCGGCCAGTCCACTGCGGCCAGGACCCAGGCCAGGGCGAGGAGCGGCCCGACCCCGCCCGACAGGATTTCCACTGCGTAACAGTTCCTGAACGATGCTTGCCGCAGCCGCGCCCAGCGCAGCTGGCGCGCCCACACCTCCGCGGCGGATCGGTATCCGAGCGGCTGCTCGAACGGCGCATCGACCAGGCGAACGCGTAAACCGGCGGCACGGACCAGCTTGGTGGTGGCGGCATCTTCCGCCGGTTCGGCCGCGAGCAGTCGAATGCCGCCGGCGGCCTCGATCTGGCTACGCCGGTAGAGCATCGACTTGCCCTGGGCAAAGCCGAAGCCGAACGCGGCGGCGGCATACTGCCAGCGCACCTGATAGGTATTGAGGAAGGCGCATTCGAGCTCCGCCCAGAAGCCTTGCGGGCGGCAGCCGACCGGCGGTGAGGTCACGACGCCGGTGTCCGCACGCCAGGCCGCGAGCAGGCGCTCGATGTAGTCGCGTGGCATCAGGACATTGCTGTCGGCCATGACGATTCGATCGTAGGCCGCGGCGCTCCAGCCCTTGCAGACATTGTTCAGCTTCGGGTTTTCGCTGATGGCGTCGTTGCCGATCAGCAGCCGCGCCGGGACATGCGGATGGTCGGCGATGAGGCGTCGAACGAGGGGCAGCGCGGAATCGTTGGCCGCGGCCGCGCAGAAGATGATCTCGTAGCGCGGATAATCGAGATCGAAGGCCGAGCGCAGCGTATCCTCGATGTGGTTTTCCAGTCCGCAGACCGGCCGAACCAGACTGACGCCGGGTATGCCGAGCGCCGCGCCGGCGGCGCCTCCCAGGCGTTCCTTGCCATAGTGAAGTCCGCGTCTGCGGAGGAAGCGCGTCAAACCCAGCACGCCCAGCGCGGTTTTCCCTCCCGACCGAACGGAGACGGGTCTCCGTTTGCGGCAGCGGCGCGCTGCGATCAGAATGCTGCCGATGTGAGCAGCGGTCGCGAGGATGCAATACGCTCCGACAACCCAGATCGCGATCGTCATGGGCGAGCTATGTCACGAACGCAGTGACATGCGTGTGACGCGCGGCGTTCCCGACAGTCATGACCGCGAGACACATCGCCACGTGCCCGCCGCAGTGATTCGCAGCGGCGGCGGGCGGCTGCAGTTGACTGCGTGAGCGATCACGAAGCTGATATTGTCGCTCGAGTGCCCTTGCCGGGCAGGCCATCGCGGCCTACCGTCGCTGCGATGCAGCAGCCATTGCACTACCCGGCTCTGCCGACCGCCGCTGACGTCGATGCCGCCGCGCAGCGACTGGCGGGCATTGCCTTGCGCACGCCGCTGGTGACCTCACCGGTGCTCGATGCGCTCACCGGCGCACGGATATTTTTGAAAGCGGAGACCCTGCAGCGCACGGGTTCGTTCAAGTTTCGCGGTGCCTACAACAAGGTATCATCGATCCCGCTGGCGGAGCGCGCCGGCGGCGTCGTGGCGTTCTCCTCGGGCAACCACGCCCAGGGTGTCGCGGCGGCGGCACGCCTCCTCGGCATGCCGGCGGTAATCGTCATGCCTGCCGATGCGCCGCGTCCGAAGCGGGAGCGCACCGCGGCGCTCGGCGCCGAGGTGGTGCTTTACGACCGGGCGCGGGACGACCGCCAGGTGATCGCGCGCGAGATCGCAGCCGAGCGTCATGCCGCTCTGGTGCCGCCCTATGACGATCCGCTCGTGATCGCGGGGCAGGGCACCACCGGGCGCGAGATCGTCGAAGATCTCATGGCGCAGGGGCTGGTGGCCGACGTGGTGGCAGTGACGGCCTCGGGCGGCGGGTTGATCGCGGGAATTGCGTTGGCGGTCAAGGCGCGCATGCCGCAGACGCGACTCTATACCGCGGAGCCCGAGGGCTTCGACGATCACGCCCGCTCGTTCAAGAGCGGGCAGCGCGAGCGAAACCCTGCGCTGACCGGCACCATCTGCGATGCGTTGATGGCGCAGACGCCCGGCGAGCTCACCTTCGCGATCAATCGCACGCTGGTGGGAGGCGGTGTCGCCGTCAGCGATCAGGAGGTGACGGCTGCGGTCGCTTTTGCCTTTCGCGAGCTCAAGCTCGTCGTCGAGCCGGGCGGCGCGGTCGCGCTGGCCGCGCTGCTGTCGGGGAAGATCGACGTGAAGGGCAAGGTCGCGGTCGCGGTCCTCTCGGGCGGCAATGTCGATCCGGAACTGTTCTATCGTCTGGTGGCCTAGAGGATGGCGCGGGCACGCGTGAACTTCGGAATCGGGACGTTAGACTGAAGACAGACGACAGAAGCCAGCGCACGGACGGCAGCGTCGCAGCTCCGCACCTGCATCGCTTTTCATTCGAGCCCGGCGCGGCGTTCGCGTGGCGGCTGGCGCTGTTTTACGCCGCGCTGTTCGTCGCGCTCGGCGTGCAATTGCCCTTCCTGCCGGTCTGGCTCGCCGCGAAGGGCCTCGATGCCGACATGATCGGAATCGTGTTGGCGATCCCGATGATCGTGCGCGTGTTCGCGATCCCGCTCGCGACCCGGCACGCCGACCGGCACGATGCCTTGCGCATGGCGATCGTGATCGCGGCCGCCGGAGCGGTCGTGGGCTACGGAGTAGTCGGGCTAGCGCAGGGCGCCGCCGCCATCGCGGCGGCGTTCGTATTCGCCTCGGTGTTCTACACGCCGATCATGCCGCTGGCCGACGCCTATGCGCTGCGCGGGCTCGCTCGCGTCGGCCGCGCCTACGGTCCGGTGCGGATGTGGGGCTCGGCCGCGTTCATCGCCGGCAGTTTCGGCGCCGGCGTCCTGCTCGATGTCGCCCCCGCGCGTGACCTGATCTGGCTGATCGTAGCCGCCGCCGTGATCACCGCGGCCGCCGCCTGCGTGCTGAAGCCGCTCGCCCCGCATGCAGGCAGCGCGCGGGCAGCAGAATTGTCGTCCGCCCGTGGCGTTTGGCGCGATCCGGCCTTTCTGGCGGTGGCGGCGGCCGCCAGCCTCATCCAGGCGAGCCACGCGGTCTTTTATGGCTTCTCCGCCCTCGACTGGCGGGCGGGCGGTCTCGACGGCGCCGCGATCGCAGCCCTCTGGGCGCTCGGCGTCGCGGCCGAAATCGTGCTGTTCGCGATCTCCGGGCGCCTGCCGATCGCGCCCACCACGCTGCTGCTGGTGGGCGCGGCCGGCGCGGTCATGCGCTGGGGCGCGATGGCATTCGATCCTCCCGCCATCTTGCTGCCGCCGCTGCAATGCCTGCACGCGCTATCGTTTGGCGCGTCCCATCTCGGCGCGCTCGGCTTCATCGCCCGCACGATACCGCCCAAGCTCGGCGCTACCGCCCAGGGCTACCTCGCCGTTGCGCTCGGCCTGGCGATGGCGGCATCGATGGCACTCGCGGGCGTGCTCTACGCGCGCTGGGGCAGCCTCGCCTATGGAGCGATGGCGGTCCTTGCCGTTGCCGGCGGCGTTTGCGCCCTCGCTGCTCGCCGACTGGCATCCAGAGGCGTTTGAATTGCAGATGGGCCTGGACCGCTACGGCGGACTTCGGGCCGCGGATCATCGCAGGTCGGGTACATCGCCGTGAGTTCGCGGCCGCTCAGAAACATCATGTGCGGAGTGAGACCGCCGCGCCGTGCGATCCAGCTGCGCACATGCTCGGGGTAAATGTCCATCAGGAGCTTGGTGGCCTCCTGGCTCGGCACCGGGTGGCCGTCGTCGCCGGGATGCCACGCTGCGTGAAATCCGAGCCGCGCCCGGGGTGTCACGCAGATGCGCTCACGCGGGATCACGCCGAGTACCATGGTGCACGCCGACAGGCAGGGCCCGTCGATGATGACGCGCTCGCCCGAGCCGCGCAGCGCCACCAGATTTTCGAGATAGGGTCCGATCTGCCCTCCTGGATCCGACTTGATGCGCACCGCCCCCTGCGCAGTCGACATCATCAGCGCCGCCGTGACGGCGCCGGCCAGAACAGCAATTTTCATGCGTTCCCCTCTCCGTGACCCCGGCGCGTCCCCTGCAGGGACAGCACCGCCCGCCTAATCATTGAAAATCAAATGTGGGGTAAATGTGGAATCCCGGGAATCCGGCACGAAACCTGCCCTACGTGCTTACCGGGCGGTGTCGATAAAACCGGAGGTCAGCTGCATTTCACGTGGCCGCCATCATTCGCGGGGAAGGGCGGCTATTCGAGCTTGGCGCCCGAGTCCCTGACCAGAGCGGCCCATTTCGGGGCTTCGACCGCGATGAAGGCGGCGAAGTCCTGCGGGGATCCGACCTTCGCCTGCGCGCTGAACCTGGCGAAGTTCGCGCTGATCTCGGGCGACTGGAGGGCGTCGTTGACGGCCGCGTTGAGCTTGCTCACGATCGATGCGGGCGTGCCTGCGGGGGCGAGCACACCGGTCCAGGATGCGGATGGAAATCCGCTGTACCCGTTTTCGAGCATCGTCGGCACATCCGGCAACGCGGGCAGGCGCTGCGGGCTCATCACCGCCAAGGGTCTGACCTTGCCCGATTGAATGTGCGCGAGGAGGGTGGTGGCACCCTCGATGGTCATGTGCATCTGGCCTGCGAGCAGATCCGTCATCGCCTGGGCCGCGCCCTTGTACGGGATGTAATAGATGTCGGCGCCGGTCGTGACCTTGAACAACTCTCCCACCAGATGCGGGGGCGTTCCGATGGTGGCCCCGAAGTTCAATTTCCCGGGATTGGCCTTGGCGTAGGCGATGAACTCGCTCAACGTATTCGCCGGCACTGCGGCTGCGACGCCGAGCACGAACGGGACGCGCGAGACCAGCGCCACCGGCGCGAAGCTCTTGATGGGATCGTATTCGACGTTCTTGTAGAGCACCGGCGCGATGCCCAGCGTCGCCGAACTGCCGTACAGGAGCGTGTAGCCGTCGGGGTCGGCGCTCGCCACCGCCTTGCTCCCGATGGTGCCGCCGGCACCCGGCCGGTTATCGAGGACGACCTGTCCAAAATTTGCCGAGACATGCTGGGCAACGAGACGGGCAACGTAGTCGGTCGGGCCGCCGGGCGGGAATGGCACGATCAAGCGGATCGGCCGGTCCGGATACGATTGTGCCGGATACGATTGTGCGGTGGCGGGACCGCTCGCAGTCAGGCCGAGCGCGATGGCTGCCGCGACCAACAGGTGCGTTCTGGACATGACGGCCCCTCACGGATCCGGCGCGAAGGTATCGTCTCTACTGGAGCTAAACTAGAGGCTAAGCTGCGGACATAAGCTTCACATCTCGCGCCGAACCGCAGCTTCGGTGATCGCCTCGGCGTCCTCGGTCCAGTGCTTTGAACCGCAATGGTCGCAGACCCCCAGCGGGATCGTGACGCTGCAGGAGACATACCCCTTGTCCGTCCGCTGCCGGAACGCGATCTGGCGGAAGTATCGAGTGACATGGCCGCTTTGGCAAAAATTGCAGCAGTCCTGGTTGCTTTGCTCGGACATAGGTCGCTCGAGGTTTGAGGTGAGCCTCCGGCTCCGCTCTGCATCAGCGTGTCCGGACGCCCATTGGTCGCCCGTTAAGACGTCGTGCGTTCAACTCCCGATAGGGAAATCTGGTTTCGTCGAGCGCAAAAACGGCTGCAATTGGGTTTCGAGGGACAAGGAACGTGTTTCGACCGGACGATCGTATGGGTCCCGGGCGAGGCGCGATCGCTGCGCATTTCGCCGGACGCATTGTCATTCGACCTTGATATTCGCTGCCTTCGCGACATCCGCCCATTTCTTCGTCTCCGCGGCGAGAAACGCGGCGAAGTCCTGTGCCGATCCGGCCTTTGCTTCCACCTGAAATTTCGCCAGCGTCGCTTTCATCTCGGCCGAACCCAGGCCGGCGTTGATCGTGGCGTTGAGCTTGCTGACGATGTCGGGCGGCGTTCCCACCGGAGCCAGCACCGCCGTCCAGAAGCTCATAAGAAAATCGATCCCACTCTCCACCATGGTGGGGACTTCCGGCAGATCCGGATTGCGCGACGCGCTCGACACCGCAAGTGCCTTGAGCTTGCCCTCGCGGATGAGGGGTAGGAGCGAACCGGTGGCGTCGAAATTCATCTGGATCTGTCCCGCGACGAGATCGGTGAAAGCCGCAGCCGCGCCCTTGTACGGGACGTAGACGATGTCGGTGCCGGTCAGCATCGTGAACAAGCCCCACGCCATGTGCGGCGGGGTGCCGACGGTCGCGCCGTAATTGAGCTTGCCCGGATTGGCCTTGGCATAAGCGACCAACTCTTGCACGCTATTAATCTGCAACGTTGGCGATACCACCAGCACCATCGGTCCACTCGACACGGTCGCGACCGGGACGAAATTCTTGTTCGGGTCATAGTCGAGATTTTTGTAGAGCGCCGGCGTGATCGCGAGCGGTCCCGAGGAGGCGAACAAGAGCGTATAGCCGTCGGGCTCTGCCGTTGCCGCGGCCCGCATTCCGATCGAGCTGCCGCCGCCGGCGCGGTTCTCGATATAGACGTTTTGGCCGAGACCCGTGGACATGTGCTGCGCGACCAACCGGCCCATCGTGTCGATCGGCCCGCCGGGCGGGAAGGGCAGGATCATCTTGATCGGCCGCGTCGGATAGGACTGGGCCACGGCCTCGACAGCGTTGAGGCCGATAGCGGTGGTCACCACTGCAGCCAGAAAAGCTCGTTTGCCGATCATGTTTGCTCCGAGTGCTGTTCATTCGACCTTGATGCTGGCGCTTCGCGCCACGGTCGACCATTTCTGTGTCTCGGCGGCGAGAAAGGCACCGAAGTCCTGCGGCCGGCCCGGCTGAACCTCCGCGCCGAGCTTGGCGAAAGCCGCGGTCACCTCCGGCGCGACCAGGCTTTCGTTGATCGCTGCATTGAGCTTGCCGATGATGGTCTCGGGAGTGCCGGCCGGCGCAACCACGCCGATATAGGTCAACACCACGTAGTCCGGCACGCCGCTCTCCATCATCGTCGGCACATCGGGGAGAAGCGCGTTGCGCCGTTCACTCGATACCGCGAGCGCCCGCAATGCGCCGTCCCGCAGCAGAGGCAGCGTGCCGCCGATGTCCCCGAAGAACATCTGCACCTGCCCGCCCAGCACGCCGGTCACGGCCTCGGAGGCGCCCTTATAGGGGACGTGCACGATATCGACGCCGGTCCTCAGCTTGAACAATTCGGCCGCGAGGTGAGTGGCATTGCCGTGCCCAGCCGAGCCGTAGTTGAGCTTGCCGGGATTCGCCCTGGCGTGGGCCACGAGCTCGGGGACCGATTTCGCCGACGATGCGGGATGAACGACGAGCACCTCGTAGTTCTGCGAGATCTTGGCGACAGGGGAGAAGACTTTGCTCGGGTCGTAATCGCGATTGTTGGTCACCGCCGGCAACACCACGAGCGTGCTGATGTTTCCGCACAACAGGCTGTAGCCGTCGGGATCGGCGCTCGCCACCGCTCGTGCTCCCAGACTGCCGGCGGCGCCCGCACGGTTTTCGATGACGACCGTCTGTCCGAGCGTGCGCGGCAGGTGCTGCCCGAGAATCCGGGCGCTGACGTCGACCGGACCGCCCGGCGGGAACGGCACGACCATTTTGATCGGGCGGGTGGGATAGGACTGCGCCCCCGCCGCGCCGGGCGCGCATGCGAGCAACAGAATGGCGAACAGCAATGTGCCCTTGCCGAGCATGGCTCTCGTGTCCCAGACCTTCGCAACACACTCCGACGCGAACGTCGGAAACGGTTTCAAATCCACCGTACTAATCGACCTTGATGCCGGTCTCGTTGGCGATCGCCGCCCATCGCGGCGCCTCGGCGCCGATGAATGCCGCGAAATCCTGCGGCGAGCCGATTTTCGCTTCCGCGCTCAAACGCGCGAGGCCGGCCTGGGCATCCTTGGACTTGAGGATCTCGTTGACCGCGCCGTTTAGCTTCTCGACGATCGCGGCCGGCGTTCCGGCCGGGGCCAGCAGTCCCGACCAGAACGAGGCCATAAGCTTGGGATATCCGCTCTCGGCCGTGGTCGGTACGTCCGGCAACAGCGCCGAGCGCTTATCGGTCGCCACCGCCAGCGCGCGCAGCCGCCCGCCTTCGACGTGAGGCAGAAGGATGGCAGTGGTCTCGAAGATCATCCGGACTTGGCCGGCTACGAGATCCGTAACGGACTGGCCCGCGCCGCGATAGGGAATGTGGATGATGTCGATGTCGGCCGCGAGCTTCAACATCTCTCCGAGCATGTGCGGCTGCGTTCCATAGCCGGAGGATCCGAACGTGATCTTGCCCGGATTGCTCTTGGCATAGGCGACGAACTCCGGCAGCGAATTCGCCGGCACCGCGGGATGCACCACCAGCATCTGCGGTGCGTAGATGAGCATCGCGATCGGTGCGAAGCTCCGGATCGGATCGTAGTCGAGGCTCTTGTAGACGGCGGCCGCGGTCACCAGCGGACCGGGCGAGCTGAACAGGAGGGTGTAGCCGTCGGGTTCGGCGACGGCGACCGACTTCGCCCCTACGGTGCCGCCGGCGCCGCCCGGCCGGTTTTCGATCACGAAGGCCTGCCCGAGCGTGGCTGTCAGGCGATCCGCGACCAGTCGGATGATGAATTCCGTTGGCCCGCCCGGCGCAAACGGCATGATGATCTTGACCGGGCGGCTGGGGTAGCCTTGCGCCGCGGCTGGTCCAGCGAAGAGCAGGCCGAGGTTCGCCGCCAGGCTTGCGGCCAACAGGATCCGCCGGGTCAAAAGGAATTGCTTGCCGTTCACGGCGCACCTTCCCGGGATGTCTTCCTCGATCTAATTCGCGACTCTGCGGCCGCCTGCGTTGAGCTTATCCCAGGGCGTGCCCTGGCAGTAGGGTGCCTGTCACCCCCAGAGCGCCGGGGTGGACGGATGAATTCGGCTGCCGTCATAGACCAGTCCGTCCGGGCGATCGCGGGCGAGCAGAAGTGCCCCGTCGAGATCGACGACGCGCGCCCGCTGCGCCACCAGCATGGCCGGCGCCATGGACAGCGAGGTCGCGACCATGCAGCCGATCATGAGCGTGAACCCGAGCCGTTCGGCTTCGCCGGCCATGGCAAGCGCCTCGGTCAGCCCGCCGGTCTTGTCGAGCTTGATGTTGACCGCGTCGTATTTACCGACCAGCGATGACAGCGATGCGCTGGCATGCACGCTCTCGTCGGCGCAGATGGGAAGCGGCCGCGGGATCTGCGCGAGAGCGTCGTCGCGCTCGGCGGGCAGCGGTTGCTCGACCAGCGTGACGCCGGCTTGCGCGCAGGCGGCGAGGTTGCGGGCGAGATCGTCCGGGGTCCAGGCCTCGTTGGCGTCGACGATCAATTCGGCGCGCGGCGCCGCTCGCCGCACCGCGTCGATGCGCGCGGGGTCCTGCGCGCCTCCGAGCTTGACCTTCAGCAGCGCGCGATCGGCCGCCTTGGCGGCGGCTAGCGCCATCGCGTCGGGCGATGCGAGCGAGATCGTGTAAGCGGTGGTGACGGCGTGCGGGGGAGCGAGGCCCACGAGCTCATGAACCCGACGGCCGTTCTGCCTGGCCGCGAGATCCCAGAACGCACAGTCGAGCGCGTTGCGCGCCGCGCCCGCTGCCATCGCGGTCTGCAGGCGCTCGCGATCGAGGCCGTTCGCGATCGGATCGGCCATGGTTTCGATCGCCGCCGCCACCCGTTCGACCGTCTCGCCGTAGCGCGCATAGGGCACGCATTCGCCGCGGCCGTGATGGCTGCCGTCGGAGAGTTCCGCCACCACCACGACGGCCTCAGTCTTGGCGCCGCGGCTGATCGTGAACGAGCCGGCGATCGGCCAGCGTTCGATGCGGACGGTCAGGGTGAGAGCAGGGTGGCTCATCGGCCCGCTCGCCGCATTGCCTGGGCTCCGGCGACTGCGCTACAAGCGCCCGGGCGTGGAGCAGGAGCTGCAACAATGTCGCGCTTTGGCATACGGACAATTCCCGCGACCGTCATGGTCGCTATTTGCGTAAGCGCCGCATTCTGCACGGCGGCCGTCCATGCACAAACCGCGGGCGCCGACAATTCGGCGATCTATCTGTACAAGGGTGCAGATCGCGATCAGCGCCTGATCGCGAAGGCGCGCGAAGAGGGCACGCTGACGTTCTACACCTCGATGGCGACGACCGAGTCCGGCCCGCTTGCCCAAGCCTTCGAGAAGAAATACGGCGTCAAGGTCCAGCTTTGGCGCGCGCTGAGCGAGAATGTGCTGCAACGCGCGCTCACCGAAGCGCGCGGCGGACGCCGGAGCATGGACGTGGTCGAGACCAATGCGCCTGAGGTCGAGGCGCTCGCCCGCGAGCAGGCGGTGGCGGAGTTCGACAGCCCTTACCTCGCCGACCTGCCGGCGTGGGCGATTCCTCCGCACCGGCGCTGGTTCAGCGACCGGGCCAATCTCTGGGTGACCGGCTACAACACCGGCAAGGTGAAGCGCGAGGAACTGCCCGCCACCGTCGACGGGTTCGCTGATCCGAAATGGAAGGGACGGCTCTCGATCGAAGCGACCGACAACGACTGGATGTACGGCGTCAGCAGTTTCATGGGCGAGCCGCGCGGCCGCGAATTCTTCCAGAAGCTCGCGGCGCTGAAGCCGGAAATGCGCAAAGGCCACATCCTGGTGGCGCAGCTGCTCGCGGCCGGCGAACTTTCAGTGTGTCTGACGATCTACAGCGGCAACGCGGATTCGATCAAAGCCAAGGGCGGGCCGATCGACTGGGTCGCGGTCGAGCCGCTGGTCGGGCGCCCGCAGGCGATCGCGCTCGCGAAGAACGCGCCGCATCCCAACGCGGCGTTGCTGTTCGCGGACTTCGTGCTGTCGCCAGAGGGCCAAAAGTTGCTCGGCGACATGGGCCGCGTGCCGTCGAGCCGGACCCAGAAGACGCTGCTCGATCAACATAAATACGTGATGGTCGATCCGATCAAATGGACCGACGAGGCGCCGAAATGGGAGAAGGTGTGGAACGAGCTGTTCCTGAAGTAGGCTGCCCTCGCACGCGTGGATCATGCGCCGGCTGCGGAGCTTCGCTCCCTTAAAACAAAACGATCCTTCTCTCATAGTCCAAGAGCTTGCCTACAAAACGCGCTAAGTCTTCATCAGCTACTGCAAGCGCGATTTCCAATCCGTCAACAGTAAATATGTCCTCCTCTTTGATATCAGCTCTATTGTCGTAAAAGCCGACAGAGTGCTGCGAGTCGACGATTGTTTCAACATTCAAACCAGAAGCAATCCACACAAGGGCGGGTGTTGCTTCCTTGCCGAATAGTGTCCTGAATTTATCAAGCAGCCGATGAATATTTTCTATTGCCGCGTTGGAAAAAGACAAATCGAGGCTGTTCATCGTACTACCTCGGAGAATCCACCAACGACCTACGTCGTCACCGTTGTACGCTAAAACCAAACGGGCGCGCCATGGCGCGCCCGTGATTTGATCGCCTCTGTCAGCGGTCGTTCAGTCCAACCGTCCAGCGGCGTGCGCCAGCATGGTGTAGACCTTGCCGGTCTCCGACGTGAGGTAGGAGCGCGCCAACTGCTGGCCGCGATCGTCGCGCGAGACCTCTTCGAGCAGCCGCTCGAACTCGCCGATATAGCGATCGACGGTCCGCTGAAAGTCGCGCTCGCTGCGATATTTCCTGCGGATTTCGTCGAACGCCTTCTGGCCCTGCATGGTGTAGAGCTTGCGGGTGAACACGTTGCGTTCGCCCCGGTTGTAGCGATCCCATAGCTCCGCGGCCGCGTCGTGGTCGATCATCCGGGCGATGTCGACTGCCAGAGAGTCGAGGGCCTCGATGGTGTGGCGCTCGGGGCGCGCGCCGTCGGCCGGCGCGTCCCGCGGTGTTTCGCGCGGCGGCGTTTCGCGCGCTGGCACCTCACTACGCGCCAGCGGCTCGGCCTCCTGCGAGGCGCGCGTGAGCAGTTCGGAGAGCCATCCCGTGCGCCCGCCGCCAGCCTGTGCCGGGCTCAGCGAGGGCGCCTCCGCCCGGCGGGCCGGCATGACGGGAGCAGCCACTCCGGTGATGTCCGAGCGCTGGCGGGCCGGATCCGGCCGCGCGCTGCCGTTGGCAGCGGTCGGCTCCTCGCGACCACCGGCGCGAGGCGCACCGGCATCGACTGGCTCGGCCCGGCGTGCAACCGCCTCGGCCGTCTCCATCCGGCGAACGGCGGCGTCGGCCGTCTCCATCCGGCGCGTCGGCTCGACCGCGTCGAGGCCGCGGCCGTGGCGGGCGACGATGCGGTTGAGCTCG
>CAVRXD010000011.1:150000-191381 GCA_963725065.1 uncultured Alphaproteobacteria bacterium | reverse complement strand
CTCCAATTGCGCGAGGAGGTCGACGCCGACCTGCTCTACCGCCGCTATTTCTATCGCTCGGCCACGAGCGAAACCATGCGCACCGACTTGCGCGACGTGGTCGAGGACATCTCCGGCCGGCTCGACCTCAAGCCGCAGGACATCGTGGTCGACATCGGGGCGAACGACTGCACCACCCTGGCCTTCTATCCCGATCACCTGCGCCGCGTAGGCTTCGAGCCGGCGCGTAACATCGACTGGTCGCATGTCGATCCGGGCATCACCGTGATCAACGACTATTTTTCCGCCAAGCCGTTCGAGCAGCATTTTCCCGGCGCGAAAGCCAAGGCGATCGGCTGCAACGCCGAGATGTTCTATGATCTGTCCGACCCGAACAGCTTCGTGGCGGACGTGAAGACAATTCTGGCGCCCGACGGGCTCTGGTGCATCCAGCTCAGCTACCTGCCGCTCACGCTGACCAATATAAACTCTACGACATTTGCCACGAGCATCTGTCGTACTACTCGCTCGACGCGCTCAAGAAGCTGATGGAGAGGAACGGTCTCGTCGTAGTCGACGTCTCCACCAACGCGGTGAACGGCGGCAGCTTGCGCGCATTCGTCGCGCACGCGGACAACAAGCGCGCCGTCACCGCAGCGGGACAGCGCAATCTCGCCTCGCTCGCCGACATGGAGCGCGCGCTGAAATTGGATCAGGCGCAGACCTACCGGGACTATTTCAGCAAAATCCAGGACCTTGCAGGGCGCGTCAACAAATTCCTGGAGCACGAAATCCAGGGCGGCGGAAAGGTGTTCGGGCTTGGCGCCTCCACCAAGGGCAACGTACTGCTGCAGTTCTTCGGCATCACCAAGGAGCGGATGCCCTATATCAGCGAGCGCAATCCGGACAAAGTGGGCCTGCGCACGCTGGGCACCGATTTCGAGCTTATCTCGGAGCAGCGCGCTCGCGACCTTCGCCCCAGCACCATGGTGGTTCTGCCGTGGTACTTCAAAAAGGAAATCGTGGACCGCGAGCAGGATTATCTGCGGCAAGGCGGCAAGCTGCTGTTTCCGATGCCCTATGCGCACGTGGTGACGAAGGATCGGGAGATTACGCTTTGATGGTGCCCGCGTTACGTTCACAAGCGGGTCGCGGCGCACACGCGCCGTGAATTGGGACAGGCCGACATGCACATTCCCCTCAACAAGAGCTCCATGGGCGAGGAAGAGAAAAACGCGGCAAAAGCCGTGATCAATTCCGACAACCTGACCATGGGTAAGCAGTGCCGTGCCTTCGAACGGGAATTCGCGGACTATCTCGGCGTCGAGCACGCGGTCATGGTCAATTCCGGCTCGTCCGCCAACCTGATCGCTCTGTTCGCAATGGCCGATGCGCTTATTCCGTCCGATGGCGCACTGCCGGGCCGCATCCGGCCGGGATCGGAGGTCATCGTTCCAGCATTGACCTGGTCGACCACGATCTGGCCGGTGTTGCAGGTCGGCGCAAAGCCGGTTTTCGTCGACTGCGATCCGCACTCGCTGCAGATGGAGCCGGACGCGATCGAAGCCGCCATCACGCCCGAGACCTCTGCCATCGTGGTGGTTCACGTGCTGGGCGGCGCCGTCAACGTGACGGACGTGGAGGCGATCGCGCGCCGCAGGAACCTCTGGCTGTTCGAGGACACCTGCGAGGCCCTGGGCGCCGCCTGGAACGGCAAAAGGGTCGGCAGCTTCGGCCATCTCGCCAGCTTCAGCTTCTACTTCTCGCACCACATCACCACCATCGAAGGCGGGATGGTGGTGACCAACGATGCGCGGCTCGCCGACCTGCTGCGGGCGATGCGCGCCCATGGATGGGTTCGCGACATGCAAGCGAGCAAGGAAATCGCCGCCAATTACCCACACATCGATCCCCGCTTTCTGTTCCTGACCACCGGGTTCAACGTACGCCCGACCGAGATCAACGCGGCAATCGGGCTCGAGCAGTTGAAGAAGCTGCCGGCATTCAACGATAGCCGGCGCGAGACCGCCCGCCGGCTCGATGCGGGTCTCGCGGCCTTGGACCAGGCCGGCGACATCTCGCTCATACGCCACGACCCGCGCACCACGCCGGCGCCGTTCGGCTACAGCGTGCTTTGCCGTTCACGCGAAGCGCGCGACGGCTTGCGCCAGCACCTGGAGGCGGCAGGGGTCGAGACCCGGCCGGTCATCTGCGGAAATCTCACCCGCCAGCCCGCGCTCGCCCATCACGCCTATCGCATCAGCGGCGAGCTTGTGGGCGCCGACCGCGTCATGGATTGCGGGATCTACTGGGGCACCCGCCCGAGCATGACCGAGGACGACGTCGGCCACATCGTCGCGACGGTCAAACAGTACTTCGCACAAACGGATCAGGCCGCGCCGCGGCGCCAGCGCGGTTAAGATCGCGCCGTTCTCCTCTCACGCCTCTGCGCCATGCTCGCTTAAACGTCACTGCGCTTTCACGCCGGTGTCCCTGATCACCTTGCCCCACAACGCGGTTTCCTCGACGAAGAACTGCGCCGCCTGCGCCGGCGTGCTGGCGACCGGCTCGAGCATGAGTTCGGCAAGCTTCGCATTGACCTCCGGTCGTGCGAGCACCTCGACCAGACCTTTGTGAACCTTCTCGGCAACCGAAACTGGTGTGCCGGGAGGCGCCACGCAGCCGAACCAGGTGATCGACCGGAAATCCGGCATGCCGAACTCGGCGAATGTAGGCACGTCCGGCAGCGCGCTGGAACGCTGCGCATTTGCGATGGCGACAATCCTGGCGTTGCCGGCGCGGTGCAACGGCAGCGACGTGACGATGGTGTCGAACATCATATCGACGTGGCCGGCGACGATGTCGGTGAGCGCCGGCCCGGCGCCGCGATAGGGCACGTGCGCCATCCGGACATCGGCTCTGGTCTCGAACAGCTTCGCCGTCAGAAAGGCGGTCGAGCCGACGCCTTGCGATGCATAGGTGAGCTTGCCCGGATTGGCTCTCGCCAGCGCGACGAGAGCCGCGACCGATGTGGCACCGAGACTGTGGCGAACGATGAGAACATTCGGAACCCGCGCGAGCAGCGTAATCGGAACGAATTTCGCCGGATCGTATGCGACATCACCGTAGAGAAACGGATTGATGGTGAGCGGCCCGGGCGGACTGAGCATCAAGGTATAGCCATCGGGCGGCGAACGCGCGAAACGATCGTTCCCGATATTGCCCCCGCCGCCGCTGATATTCTCGATGATGACGGGCTGGCCCCCATCTCTGCGCGAGCTGGTCGGTCACGATCCTGGCCAGCGCATCGAGCGTGGATCCCGGCGGAAACGGGACGATGACCTTGACCAGTCGCGACGGATAGCCGTCCTCGGCGGCGCTCGCGCCGCCACACAGCGCGGCGAGCAACCAGCCGATCAGCAGGAGCCTTGGAAATCGCAGCATGCCCGTTCGATCTATTTCGACTGCATTGCGTCGGACGACGTTCAGACCGAGGTGTGGGTCACTCCTTCTTTCGCCTCGAGCGCCTCGGCGGCGGCCTCGTAGAAGCTGACCTCTTCCGGGAGCATGATCGACGCCGAGCGCACGGCGTGGGTGGCCGGATCGATGCCGTCCGGCTCCTTGCCCTGCGCCGCGGCGAGCGCCGCCTTGCGCAGCCGGATGCGCGCCATGATCACGCCATTGTCGGTGGAGACCAGGTTCTCCTTGCTGCGGTCCTGGATCGGACCCATGCTCTCCTGGATCGCCGCGTCCTGCATGGCGATGCCGGCGACGCCGCAGTAGCTCTTGTGCGCCGACTGTGCGGCGCGGTCGATCATATAGTCGTTGTCCTTGTTGACCACCGGCCGGAAGCTGCCGGGGATCAGCTTGACGTGGATGCCTCCGCCGTTACGCATCGTATTCAGCTCGTGCTCGGACAGCGGGCGTGTGGGATGGTGGGTAAAGCGCCGCGACATGCAGTTCTCGTCGTCGATCGGCACCCACGCATGGCCGTTGAGCGCGTTGTCGCCATAGGGCGGGATCATGCTGTGGAACGGCATGATCCACTGCGTGATGCGCCAATAGAGCTGACCCGCCTCGGCCGGACGGCGCACGCCGATCACCATGCCGCCACGGGTCTCGACCACTTCGAAACGCGCGTCGGTTTCGCGGGTCAGCTCGGCGCCCTTGCCGACGTGGAGCAAGTCGCTCCGCAGCTCATGGCGGTGCAGAAACGAGACGTGGGCGGAAATCAATACCGCCCTCCATCGCCTGCAGGTAGTTGCATTCCTGCGTGCGCTTCGACACGAAGCGATGTGAATGCGGCACCTTTGCCCATTCGAAAGCAGGCGAGAGGAGGCTTGTGTTCCGCCGGCCCCATATAGATCCAGATGACGTCACCCAGCTCGACGCACGGATAGGACGTCAGCTTGATCTTCTTGCAGAACCCGCTCGCCTCCGGCTCGGACGGCACCTCGGTGCACTGCCCGGTCACGTCGTACTTCCAGCCGTGATAGGAGCAGCGCAACCCGTTCTCCTCGTTGCGCCCGAACCAGAGCGACACCCCGCGGTGGGCGCAGAACTCGTCGACCACACCCACGCGGCCCTGGGTGTCGCGAAACGCCAGCAGACGTTCGGAAAGCACCTTGACCCGCACCGGCGGACAATCCGGCTCCGGTACTTCCGCCGAGAGCAGCGCCGGAATCCAATAACGCCGGAACAGGTTGCCGATCGGCGTGCCCGGCCCGCTCTGGGTCAGGGAGTCGTTCTGCTCGCGCGTGGTCATCCGGTAGCCATTCCGTTCTCGCCGCTGCTCCTGGTCAGTTGGCCTGCGCCCGATAAGGCCCGAGCTTGGCCACGGCCGCCTTGGCGAAGGAACTGTCCACGACGCCATCGACACTGGCGTCCTTCTTCTCGATCAGGCCGAGCTCGCGAAAAAACTCGAGATCCTTCTTGAGGCTGGTCACGTTCACTTCGCCGTCGGGGTTGCAATAGCTCGGCACCATGCGGCGGAACATGCTTTCGTCCTTGATCGTAGTGTATTTGACCAGGATCGGAATCACCTCGTTCGCTTTCGGCCCCGCCAGCCGACCGTCCCTGAGCGCGTCGTTGTACATGCGGACGCCGCGAAGATAGGCGCGCATGAACCGCTCGGCCACATCGCGCCGGTTCCTGATGAAGTTATCGGCATAGAACGTCACCGCGGTCTGCTGGTCGGGGTAGGTGATGTCGTTGCCGGCGACGCGCACGGCGACGCCGTCCTCGATCGCGCGCGTCATGGTCGGCTCGTTGGTGATGCTGGCGTCGATCCCTTTGTTCTTGTAGGTCGGCAGATGCTCGGGGAAGCCGATATAGACGACGTCAACGTCGCTGTATTTGAGCCCGCCTTTCTTCAGCGCCTCGTTGAGCGCCGAGGCCGTGCCGGTGCCCGGCGCGCCGATCGCCACCTTCATGCCCTTGAGGTCGGCGAAGCTCTTGTAGCGGCCGGAATCGACGAGGTCCTTGCGCACCATCAGCGAGGAGTAGCCGTAACCGGGTTTGATCGAGGCCTGGTCGGCCACGATCTTCATGAGGATGCCGCGCCCGACCGCGTTGTAGAAGCCCGCCGATACCGTGCCGCCGCCGACGTCGAGCTCACCCGTGCCGAGCGGCGCGATCATCTGCGCGGCGGAATTGAAGCCCGTGATCGACACGTCGATGCCTTCGTCGCGGAAGAAGCCCATGGCGTCGGCCATGTAATAGCCGGCGTCGCTGATGGTCCGCGAGATGCCGATCTTGACCTGATCGGCGGCGTCGGCGGGAGCGCGCGCCGCATCCAGCGCGAGACCCGACAGCAGAGCACAACCCGCCAGACCCGCTATCGCCTGCCGCTTCGCGCGCTCGAGCGTGACGTTCGCCATTGTGTTCTCCCCATGATCCCGATGCCTGTTGGCGTTGCCGCCCCGGCCGGGTTTCATCAGAATTGTTGTAACATTCGGCTCAACACGCGTCACGACGTTTCGAAACGGGTCAGCCACGTCAGAGTTCAGACATGAGCACGCACACATCGACACCCGACGGGATGTACGGTCACCGTGCCCGGATCGGCTACACCTGTCCGCCGCTCAGCGCGGAGATCTTTCCGTACGAGTTCTACAAGCTTGCCCCGGCCGGGGTGACCCTGGTCATCACCACGCTGACCGTAATCGAACGCAGCAAGAGCGAGGTCGACCAGGCTTACGACATGAGCATGCGCGCCGCGCGCGAGCTCGCGGCCGCCGGCGTCGACCTCGTATTTCTCGGCGGCGTTCCGGTCAATCTCTCCCGCGGCGACCAGAACGCCCAGTCGATGCTGCAGACGCTCGCGGCCGAACTGGGCGTCAAGGTCTCGTCGAGCGTCGCCGCGCAGGAGAAGGCGGCAAGGAAGCTCGCCTGCAAGAACGTGGTGATCGCGCATCCCTACGGCGCGCGCGAGGACGCGCGACTGATCACGGACGCAGAACGTTACGGCTGCAAGGTCCTCGGCGCCACCGGCTTCGGCAAGGTCATCAACCAGTTCGGCCGCATTCCGGCGTCGGCAGCGCTCGACATGGGCCGCGCGCTGATGCGCGCGCATCCGGAGGCCGACGCGATCTTTCTCCCCTCGCCGCACTGGCCGGTCATCGAAGCCATCGATCCGCTGGAGCGCGAATTCGGCGTCAGCGTGATGGCGGCGTCGCAGGCCTGCGTCTGGGATGCGCTGCGCCTCGCCGGCGTGAACGACCGGATCGAAGGCTACGGCCGCCTGTTGCGGGAGTTCTAGACCGACGCGATCACCCGCCGGCCCCGGCTTCCAGTGCAAGCACCTCCATGATCTTCTCTTGAATCTCGAGACGCGTGCCGGCGGGGGCCTCGCGATCCATGCGGGCCTCGAAGGCGATGCGCGCGGGACGGTGGCAGACCAGGACGCGGTCGCCGATCTCCATCGCCTCGCTGATCTGGTGGGTGATGAAGACCGCGGTCTTGCCGTTCTGCCGCACCAGCCGGACGAACTCCTTGCGCAGGTCACGCGCCGTCATCTCATCGAGCGCCGAGAACGGCTCGTCGCAGAGGAGCAGTTGCGGTTCGACCGCGAACGCGCGCGCGATTGAGACCCGCTGGCGCATGCCGCCGGAGAGCGCATGCGGATAGTCGTTCTCATGACCCCCGAGCCCGAGCCGTTCCAGCCACCCCCGCGCCACCTTCTGCGCCTGCTTGGGATCGGTATCGAGGATTTCGAGACCGAGCAGCACGTTCGCCAGCGCCGTCCGCCAAGGCATCAGGCGGTCGCCCTGAAACACGATGCCGATCTTGCCGCGGAACGCCTCGAAGTCGCGGAACGGATTGTGGCCGCTCACGGCGACCTCGCCGGAGGTCGGCTCGATAAGGCCGGCGACCAGGTTGAACATGGTCGACTTGCCGCAGCCGGTCTTGCCAAGCACGGCAACGATCTCGCCCGGCGCGACCTCGAACGAGAGCTTGTCGACCGCGAGCAGGTCGCCGCGCCCATTGGCGCGGCGGAACACCTTGCTCACATCGCGAAATCGGATGACCGGGTCAGCCATGTGCTTTCATTCGACTCATGCGCTCAACTTAAATCGCGCGCTCCGACACCGCGCGGTAGCGCAATGCCCAGCCCTCGATCGCGTTGATGGTCTGCTGCACCACCAGCACGAACAGCACGAGCTGGAGCGTCCAGGCGATGGCGCCGGCCATGTCGAACAACTGCTGCTGGCGCAGGAGCTCGTAGCCGACCCCGCCGGTGGCGCCGACCAGCTCCGCGACCACCACCACGCGCGCGGCATTGCCGAGATTGACCTTCCATGCCGTGAGGATGCCCGGCACGATCGTCGGCACGATCAGCACCCGGAACAAGGTCCAGCGCCGCGGCCGAAACGACATCGTCATCTCGAACAGGTCCTTGGACATGGAGCGGAAGGCGTCGAGAATCTGGAAGGTGAACGCCGGCAGCGTCGTCATCACCATGATGAAGAAGATGCGAAACTCGATGCCGTGAAACCAGATGATGGCGATGACCACCCACGACAGCGCCGGAATTCCCTGCAGGAACACCAATATCGGCGTGATGTAGCTCTCGATGCGGGGCGAGCGGCCGATCGCCACCGCCATCATGCAGCCCAGCACGAAGGCCCCGAGCAGTCCCGCAAAGATGCGCGCCGCGGTGAGCAGCACCTCGGCGAGCAGCGGCCAGCTCAGCAGGATCCCCACGGTGCGCGAGACGATATCGGGCACCGGGGGAAACAGATAAGGCGGAAAGAACAGCGAGGCGATCTGCCACAGGCCGATCATCACCAGCGTGCTGGCGGTGGCCTGCAGCAGCCGGGTCAGGTGCAGATTATCATTCATGGGATCGGCTTGCCGTAGACCGTCTCGCTCGACGGCATGCTCGGGAAATAGCCGACATCGATGCCGGCCTTGTACACCGCCTCGATCTCCTTGCGGACGTCGTTCGCCGGAACGAGGCTCATGGCAAGCCGCTCGTTGCTGCGCACGAGCGCGGCCATGGACTTCACGTCCTCGGCCGACGCGCCCGGCGCGAGCAGTGGCGCCGCCTCATCGGGATTCTTCGCGATCCATTCCGCCGCCGCCTTGTAGGTGGCGTAGAGCTTCGCCACCAGCGCGGGGTTCTGCTCGGCCCAGTCGGAATGCGCGCCGACGCCGAGATAGGGGATGCGGCTGCCGCCGGCAAACTCCTTCCAGGTTTTCTCGATCCCCATGTCCAGCGTGCGGATGTCCGGCTTCTTGGCGAGCAGGAGCGTGTAGGCCGGCTCCCAGATCTGCACCGCGTCGGCGCGGTTGGCGAGCGCATAGCCCACGAGACCAGGCGTCGCCGTATTAACCACCTGTATCTTCGACACATCGACGCCGAGCTTCTTGGCGAAGAACTCGAACATCACATAGTTGGTGGTGGCGCGCGCGCCGGCGAGCTGCTTGCCCTCGAGATCCTTGAGCGTCTTGATCTCCGGCCGCGACGTGACCACCGCGCCCCAGAAGTCGAACAGGTTGAACAGGTACTTCACCTTCACGCCGCGGCTGTCGGCGAGCCCGACCGTGAGCAGCGACGCGCTGCCGCCGACCTTGAACTCGCCGGAATTGAACTGCGCCGTGTAGGCGTCAGGCGTGCGCTCCTGGAAGGTGATGTCGAGCCCGTTGGCCTGGTCGAGCTTCTTGGCCTTGATCACCGGCGGCATGAAGGCGCCGAGCGACGGCGCGCTGAAGATCACGATGGAGATTTTATCGAGCGTCTGGGCCTGGCACGGAGTCGCTGCCGCGACGGCGACGAACACCGCCGCAACGCGCGAAAGGTCATTGAGCCTCATGGGTATCATCGCTTCCTCCACCTGAAATCTTTCAGTATTGGTTGGCGGCGCGTGCCGCAGGCGCAGGCGACGCCGCACCGGCGCGCCACCGTCATCGCTCACTGAAGCCGAAACAACTTTGCGGCCAGCCCCCCCGTGATCGACGCGGCCTGGGCCGGCTGCAGACCGGCCGCGTTGACGATCTGCGCAGGATCCTCGTCGCCGATCGGGAACGGCATGTCGGAGCCCATCATCACACGGTCGGCGCCGACCATCTCCACGACAAAACGTAGCACCCGCGGGTCATGCAGGATGCTGTCGGTGTACAGCAATCCCAGTCCCTCGGACGGATCGGCGATCCCCGGCGTGATCTTGTGATTGCGCTGCAGCCGCCCGATGAGGAACGGCAGCCCGGCGGCGCCCATCGGCGCGAAAATCCTGGCGTTGCGGTAGCGCGTGACATGGCCGCTGCACAGGAGCCGCGCCACCGCCACGATGGCGTCGCTGATGCGGCCGACGCCGTTGGCGAGGCCGTAGTCGTTCACCCGCGCGTCGCCGGCGTCATAGCTCGGATGGATATGGATGAGCGCGCCGGTCTCGTCCGCCGCCGCCCAGAACGGGTCGAGGTCGGGAGCATCGAGCACGCTGCCGATCCCGCGCGGCAGGGTCGAGATCATCGCGCCGGGGAAGCCGGCCGCCATCGCGGCCTTGAGCACCGCGCCGGCGCGCGCGCCGTCCTGCAGCGGCACGCTCGCCAGCGGCACGAAACGCGGCTCGGCCTTGGCGGCGGCAAGCTGCGCGTCGTTGAACTGCCGGGCCCACGCTTCGCCTTCCGCCGCCGGCAGCTCGTAGCCGAACCAATCCGGCCAGCCCCCGACCACGTGACGGTCAATTCCGCGCTTGGCCATCCAGGCGAGGCGCCCGGCCACATCGCTGAGCCCCTTCATGATCGGCCGCGACGGCTTGCCGCCGGCAAAGGCGATCGCCAGGCCGGCACCATCCTCGACCAGGCGCAGCGAGGCAAAGCGACCGCTCTCCTTGCGGATCGTGGCGAGCAGATCGGGCGGCACCAGATGGCCGTGAACGTCGATGATCATTCCGTTTTCCTTCAATATCCGGTCCCGTCGGTTTGTGGTTCGTCGTCCCCGCGAAAGCGGGGACCCAGTAATCCGTATGGGGGCGATTGAAGCCGAAATCATACCCTAAGCGAGTCCAGCACTACTGGATGCCCGCCTTCGCGGCATGACAACGGAGAGATTGCGAGCATGATGATGGAGAGATTGCCGCCATCATCCAGAGCCCATCGGATCACATCTTCTCGCGCGCGGCGGCGATCATGTCGCCGAGCTGCGCGATCCTGATCGGCAGGCTGTTCACCGCGATCCCGAGCGGCCGGATCGCGTCATTGATCGCGCTTGCGATCGCCGCGGGCG
The DNA here is from genome assembly GCA_963725065.1 of uncultured Alphaproteobacteria bacterium. GTDB lineage: Bacteria > Pseudomonadota > Alphaproteobacteria > Rhizobiales > Xanthobacteraceae > VAZQ01. The sequence goes on along the minus strand of CAVRXD010000011.1, from coordinate 180,673 downwards.
CGCCGAGATAGCCGGACTCGCCCGAGCCCTTCTGGCCGAACACGGTATGCGGCGACGGCGTCACGTGATGGACGATCTCGACCGGCGGGACCTCGTGCGACGACGGCAACAGGTAATCCATGAAGCTCTGCGCGATGAGCTGGCCCTCCTCGTTGTAGGCGAACTCCTCGTACAGCGCCGCGCCGATGCCATGGGCGATGCCGCCCATGGTCATGCCGCGCACGATCTTCGGATTGATCACGGTGCCGCAGTCGTGGCCGATGAAGTAGCGCTTGATCTCGGGCTTGCCGAGATCGGGGTCGACCGCGACGAGAATGAGATGGAACTCGAACGCGAAGCAAGGATACATCTGCACGCGGCCGTCGGCGGTCGGGAGCTGTCCCCCGGTCGGCACCTGCATCACATGGGTGAAGGCGAGCCCCGGTTCGGTGCCGGGCGGCAGGCGATGGAAGTTGCGGTGCGCGATCGTGACGAGCTCGTTCCAGCTCAGGCGGCTCTGCGGCGCGGCGCGGTCGAACACGCCGCCGGCGCCGTAGGTCGCGCGCTCCGATGGGATGCCGAGGTTGTGCGCGGCAATGGCGACGATCCGGTCCTTCAGCTTTTGGGCGGCGTGGAACGCGGCGCCGCCCATCATGATCGCCATGCGGCTGCCGACCGGGCTCTGGCTCGGCAACGACGACAGCGAGTCCGGGCGCACGACGCGGATGCGGTCGGGATCGATCTCCAGCACCTCGCCGATCACGGTGCCGACCAGGGTCTCGTGTCCCTGCCCGGCCGAGAGCGTATGAATGGTCGCGGTGACGGCGCCGCTGACGTCGACATTGATGCGACAGGCCTCGGTGTAGGTGGTGGTCTCGTTCTTGGGATTGAGCAGCGGCTCGAAGGTCGAATTGGCGCCGCTGGGTTCGAGGCATGCCGCGATGCCGATGCCGGCGAGGAGCCCCTGCCCGCGCAGACGATCGCGCTCCGCCACCAGAGCGGCGTAGTCCGCCTTGGCCAGCACCTTGTCGATGACGGCGTGGTAGTCGCCGCTGTCATAGGTGGTGCCGCTCGGAATCAGGTACGGGAACTGCTCGGCGCGGATCAGGTTGCGCCGCCGCACCTCCAGGCGATCGAGCCCGCGATGCCAGGCCACCTCCTCGAGCGCGCGCTCGATGGCGTAATTGGTGGGCGCCTGGCCGAAGGCGCGCACCGCCTCCTGCACCGTCTTGTTCGACGTCACCGCGATGGCGCGGTACTGCACGCTCCTGATGCGGTACGGCCCGACGATCGCGCTGACCGGCTTGCCGAGCTGGAACGGCGAGCGCCCGGCGTAAGCGCCGACATTGTCGAGCGCGCGCATCTTCATCGAGCGGATCACGCCGGCGTCGTCGAAGGCGACCTCGATATCGAAGTTGCGCTCGGGACCGTGGGCGTCGCCGGCGCGCATGTTCTCGAGCCGGTCCTCGATCAGCCGCACCGGGAAGCCGAGCCGGCGGGAGAGGTAGCCGACCAGCACCGCGTGCTTGATGCCGCGCTTGACCCCGTAGCTGCCGCCCACGTCCACGTCGTTGTAGACGCGCACGGCGGAGCCCGGCAGCTTGAGCGCGAGCGCGACCTGGTCGGGAAAGCGCGGCATCTGCACCGAGGCGAAGACGTCGAGCACCTCGCGCCAGGGGTCCCAGCTCGCCGTCACGGCGAAGGTTTCGACCGGCACGGTCGAGCTGCGCCCCCACTTCACCCGCAGCGACAGGCGATGCGGGCTGTCGGCGAAATCCTGCTCGACCTCGCCCCAGACGAAGGTGCGATCGAGCAGCACGTTGGAGCCGTGATCCGCGTGCACGAGCGGGCTGCCGGGCGCATAGGCTTCCTCGCCGTCGAGCACGAACGGCAGCGGCTCGTAATCCACGCGCACCAGCTCGGCGGCGTCTTCGGCGAGCGCGCGCGTGTCCGCGACCACCGCCGCCACCCATTCTCCTGAATAGCGCGCGACATCGACGGCGAGCGGACGCCGCGGCACCTTCGGGGTGTCGAGGCCCGCCAGCAGCGGCTGGGTCGCGGCGGCAAGCTCGCGGCCGTCGAGCACGTAGTGCACGCCCGGCATGGCGAGCGCCTCGGCCTTGTCGATCGCGATGATGCGCGCGGCGGGGTGCGGGCACGTCACAACGGCCACGTGGCGCGTGCCCGCCAGGGCGACATCGGCGGCGAAGCGGCCCTTGCCGACGACGAAGCGCCGGTCCTCGCGCACGCGGCGGTCGGTCGATACGAACCGGAACGGCGTCGCGCTCATGGCGTGCCCGCCGGACGGTTCAGGCTGCGCATGCGCTCGGCCGCGAGCGCGATCGCCTCGACGATCTGCGCGTAGCCGGTGCAGCGGCAGATATTGCCGGAAATGGCATCGACGATGTCTTCGCGCGTCGGCGCCGGATTATTGGCCAGCAGCGCGTGCGCGGTGAGGATCATCGCCGGGGTGCAATAGCCGCATTGCATGCCGTGGGTCTCGCAGAATGCGTCCTGAATGGGCGAGAGCTCGCCCGGCCCCGGCGACAGGCCCTCGATGGTGGTGATGGCATAGCCGTCGGCCTGCACCGCGAACATCAGGCAGGAGCGCACCGGCGCGCCGTCGATGAGCACGGTACACGCTCCGCAGACGCCGTGCTCGCAGCCGGCATGGGCGCCGGTCAGCAACAGATCCTCGCGCAGGCAGTCGAGCAGGCTCGTGCGCGGCTCGACCGCGACCGTGCGCGTCTGCCCGTTGACGTTCAATTCAACCGGCATGCGCGCCCTCGGCGGCTCGATAGGCATCGGTGATCGCGCGCACGGCAAGTGTCGCCGCGGCGCGCCGGCGATAATCGGCCGATGCATGCAGATCCGACAACAGCTCGATATCGGCGAGCGCCGCGCGCACGGCGTCGCGGGTGATCGCTTCCTCCGCCCGGCCGCCGACGAGCGCGTCGGCCGCCGCATCGAGCCGCAACGGCACGGGCGTGATGCCGCCGACACCCAGCGCGACACGCCGGCAGAGGCCGGCGTCGTCGAGCGCGATCTGCGCCGCCGCCGAGGCAAAGGCGAAATCGCTCCGGCGGGCATTGACCTCGTGGAAACCGACGCCGATGCGCGCCTCGCGCCAGACCGGAAAGCGCACTGCCGTCAGGCAGCCGGCCGCGGGCAGCGCCGTCATCATCGGCCCGATGAAGAAATCCGCGGCGGCACATTCGGCCACCGTGTCACCTTCGCGATAGACCAGCGTCGCCGCGAGCGTGACCGCAGCGAGCGCGATCTCCGCCGCCGGATCGGCGTTGGCGAGCGAGCCGCCCACGGTTCCCCGCGCCCGGATCGGGGCATGACCGACGAACGGCATGACCTTGGCGAGCAGCGGCACCTTGGCGCGGACGGTGGCGTCGTGCTCGAGCACGCATTGGCGGGTGGTCGCACCGATGACGATGGCGCTGCCCTCGTCGCGCACGAAAGCAAGCTCGGGGATGCGGGCGATGTCGATCAGCCGCTTCGGCCGGGCGAGCCGCATCGCCATCAGCGGGACGAGAGTCTGCCCGCCGGCGATGATGCGCACGTCGTCCCCGGCCGACAGCAGCGCGCAGGCCTCGTCGAGATGCGCGGGCCTTTCATATTCGAACGATGCGGGTTTCATCGGGCGTGCTTTGGTGCTTGTTGCGGAGCGGCGCGTGATCAGGCGCGACGCAGGAAGCATGCGGTGACGATCCGGGCGATGGCTGGGACGCCTGCCCGTTTCGAGCGAGGCTGAAGGCAGCCTCCGTGTCAGTCAAGGCCCTGTCCCCGAACGCGTTTTTCGTCTGTCCGAGCCGGACCGAACGCGGCTCCAACGCTCGCGACTCCACGCCGCGCGGGGGCGCGCGCGAGGTCCGGCGTCATTGTTATTAACAATGAAATAACAATGCGCGACTCTCACCCGGGCCGCGCTGGCAACCGCGCAGATGCATGAACAAGTCATTGTTTCTGCTTCGTTTTCAGGCGCAACCCGGAACCCGAACGGGGCGCAGACCGCGGCTCGAGAACTCGCGATTAACAATGGAAAACAATGAACGTCGACGCCGGCGCCGCGGACATCAGGCATTCACAGGCAAATTTCGGAGAGTACGTAAATATACAAGATTCGGGTTACACAAGGCAAGACCTTTTGTGGCGGAAGGAACCGACCGGCTGGGACGGAATTGAGAAAACTTTTAGCGAGCTCGGCAACGCGGGGTTTGTTCTGTTCGAACATACGCTCGCCCCGACCCGGGCAAATTTACTGTTCGGAACCGGCGCGGCCTTAAACAGGCGCATCCCGTCAAACAGGGGGCGTCATGAAAAACCAAGAACACGAAGATGCAGCCAAGGCTACGATCAAGTCTGCGATCGAGGCTGCGACCAACGCTGCAACGTTGCTTGCGGCAACGGCGATGCCGATGGCTTGCGTCGCCGACGCCAGTCACGCCACGCGCACGTTCCTGACCGACACGCTGGAAGGTTTCGGCTTCGCCACCAGCGAATGCGCACAACTCACCGCGTTGAACGCGGCGCTCGATGCGGGCCCGCCCGACCTCGTCGTCATCGGATCGTCCGCGGGCGGAATCGAAGCCTGCGAGATGATGGAATTGCTCGCGGCCAGGGACTACGACGGCAAGGTCCTGGTGCTCGGTCCGCGCACCTCGCCGATGGTGGGAGCGGTCCGGGCGCTCGGCGCCAAGCTCGGCCTCGCCATGCTGCCGTTGCTGGCGACGCCGTTCACCGCCGGCACCTTGCGCGACGCCGTTGCGGCGCTGGTTCAGGCGAAGCAAGCGCCGGCCCCCGCCGTCCAGACCGCCGAGGCTGTCGGCGCGCGGCGACCCGAACTGATGTACCAGCCCAAGAGGGATGCGCGCACGCTCGCGCTCAGCGGCGCCGCGGCGGTGATCGCCGCCGATCGCTCGAGCGACGGGATCGCGCTGTCGGAGCGGGTGATCGCCCGCCTGGCGGACGACTGGCGCAGCTTCCACGCCCAGACCGGCGCAGTCGAGATCGCGGTCGAGCTGCCGATCGCCTGCCTTCGGGATCCGGTGTCGGTCGCAACGCTGTGCCGGCAGTTGCCCGATCAGCGGGCCTTCGAGGGACTCATCATCGAGATCGACGCCGCGGCGGCCGTTGCCGAGCTGGGGCTGCTGAAAGCCATCGCCAAGCAATTGCGGTTTCGCAACATCGCCATCTCGATCAAGAACGTACGCGACGAATGGCTGCCGCTCTCGAAGCTCAACGACTTTCCGTTCGTCGAGCTGAAGATCGCTCGCGAGCTCGTCGCCGGCTGCGCGCACGATCGCTCGAAGCTCGCGACCTGCCGGCACATCATCGACCTCGCTGACGCCATGGGCGCGCGGACCGTCGCCGAGGGCGTGGACGAGCGGGACGACTTCATCGCGCTACGCGAGATCGGGGTCCATCTGGTGCAAGGCGGCCTGTTCGCGGCCCCGATGACACCGAAGCGGTTTGCGCAGTCGATACTTGCGCGCGAGACCTCACCGAGGTGATGGGGAGTGTCGCCGAGAACTCGGTGCGCTCCCCTCCCCCTTGTGGGGAGGGGTTGGGGGTGGGGTCGTCGTTATTGCGCTGAGAAGTCTTCAAGCGCGCAATCGACATTCCACAGCAAGGCTCGTTGGGATTGCATCGGAACGACGCGCAGACTATGTCGAGGCGGCGCCACAGCGGCACGATCAGACGATCGCGCTTCGCCCGGACTCGCGGCCCGTCCCTTGCGGACATGCCATCGTGTTCTTACTGCGACCCCCACCCCCAACCCCTCCCCACAAGGGGGAGGGGAGCAGACCGAGTTCGCCGCACACGTGCGATCAACGCTCGCGGAAGGTGCGGGCGACCTGATCGCGCAGCGGCTTGAGCAGATACTGCAGCGGGGTACGCTCGTGGGTCTGGATGAAGGCCTCGACCGGCATGCCGGGAACGAGTCGGATGTCCTTGAGGCGCGCCACCTCCGCGGCCGGCAGCGTGATGCGGACGGTGTAGTAGGCGGGAGCCGGCTGCGCGGAATTCTGCTGCTGCGGGTCGTGCGCGAGGTCGGCGGACACGCGGGTGATCACGCCGATGATTTCGGGCGTGGTGCGCTGGTTGCCGGCCATGACCTTCACGATCGCCGTCGACCCGGTGGCGATCTGATCGATGTCGCTGGGAGCGACCTTGGCCTCCACCACGAGCTCGTCCGCGCGCGGGACGATCTGCATGATGACCTCGCCGTTGTTGATCACGCCGCCCACAGTGTGCACCGAGAGCTGGTGGACGAAGCCGGTCTGCGGCGAGCGCAGATCGACGCGCTTGAGCTGGTCCTCGGCCGCGGTGACCCGCTCCTTGAGCTCGGCGATCTTGCCCTGCGACTCGCGCAGATCCTTGAGCACCTCGGTGCGGAAATCCTGGTCGATCTGGATGATCTGCAGCTCGGTTTCACTGATCTTGCCGCGTGCGCGGGCGATGTCGGCAATAAGCTGGCCGCGCTCGCCCTGGATCCGCGTCTGGTCGCGCTGGAGCTGGGTGAAGCGGGAGATGGAGACGAGATTCTTCTGGTAAAGCTCAGTCACGCCAGCGAGCTCCTTCTTGATCAGCTCGAGCTCGGCCTCTTTTGCCGCCTGCTGCGCCGACAGGCCGCGAATCTCCTCGTTGGTCTGTGCCACCCGCTCGCGCAATTGCGAGCGCTGGCCGGTGCGCGCGCTGCGTCGCGACTCGAACAGCTTCTGCTCGCCGGACACTGCCGTCGTGGCCGATGCCTCCTCGCGGCCGCTCGTCAGCTGCTTCGGAAACACGATGACATCGGCGTCCTCGCGCTCGGCAAGGAGGCGCGCCTCGCGCGCCATGAGCTCGTCGAGCTGCGAGCGCACCACGCCGAGCGTGGCCTTGGTCACGGTATCGTCGAGCCGCAGCACGATCTGGCCGGCTTCGACCTCGGCGCCCTCCCTGACCAGGATCTCTCCGACCACGCCGCCGGTCGGATGCTGCACCTTCTTCACGCTCGACTCGACCACGATGGTGCCGGGCGCGATCACCGCGCCGGCCAAGTGGGTGGCCGCCGCCCAGCCGCCCACGCCGGCGACGAGGAAAATGGTGATCGCCAATCCCACGAGGTTGAGCTTGCGGATCGTGCGCCGCGGGTCCTGCTCGGTCACGTCTCTAGCCTCCAGCCGTGGTGCCGCTGACGACCTTGAGATTGCCGGCCGCCGCCGGCGCCGCAACCGGCCGCGTCATCTTTTGCATGATCTCGTCGCGCGATCCGAAATCCTTCTGCTCCCCGTTGGCGAGCACGAGGATGTGGTCGCAAACGGCGAGCACCGACGGCCGATGCGCGATCAGCACGACAATGGCGCCGCGGGTCTTGAGGTTGGCGATGGCCTGGCGCAAAGCCATCTCGCCGTCGTTGTCGAGATTGGAGTTGGGCTCGTCGAGCACGATCAGGAAGGGGTCGCCATAGAGTGCGCGCGCCAATGCGATGCGCTGGCGCTGTCCGCCGGAGAGCGCTTCGCCGCCTTCGCCGATCGGGGTGTCGTAGCCATTGGGCAACCGGAGAATCAGCTCGTGCGCGCCGGCGGCCTTGGCCGCGCGCAGCACGGCATCGGCATCCGGATTGACGTTCATCCGGGCGATGTTCTCGGAGATGGTGCCGTCGAACAGCTCGACCGTCTGCGAGATGAAGCCGACATGCTGGCCGAGCTGATCCGGATCCCACTGGTCGAGCGCGGCGCCATCGAGCCGCACGCATCCTTTGGCTGGCCGCCAGATGCCCACGAGGGCGCGCACCAGGGAGGTCTTGCCGGCACCGCTCGGACCTATGATGCCCAACGCCTGGCCGGTCCTGAGGGCAAATCGCACGTTGGCGACCACGGGTTTCGTGCCCCCGGGCGCGACCATGGCGACGTGCTCGACCTCGAGGCTGCGCGCCGGCCGCGGCAGCGAGGTGACCTCCCGCTTCGGCGCGGCGCGTGTGAGCGCCTCCGAGAGGCGGGTGATGGCCTGGCGCGCGCCGATGAAGGCGCGCCAATTGGCGATGGCGGTTTCGATCGGAGCGAGCGCGCGCCCCATCATGATCGAGGCGGCGACCATGGCGCCGGCGGTCATTTCCTGGCGGATCACGAGATAGGCGCCCAGCCCGAGGATCACCGACTGCAGCAGGAGCCGCAGCACCTTCGAGGCGCTGCCGAAGCCGCCGGCGACGTCGCTCAGGCTGGCGGTGGCCGCGATATAGCGGTTGTTGACCCCGGCCCAGCGCTGCCCAAGCGCACCGCCCATTCCCATCGCCATGATGGTCTCGCCGCCGCGGCGCTGCGCCTCCACCATGATCGAGCGCCGGCCTGCGTCCTGCGCGAGCGCCTTGGCCGGGGCGCGGCTGGCGCGCTCGGTCAGAAGGGTCATCGTGAAGAGGGTGACGGCGCCGATGGTCGACGCCACCCCGAGCCAGGGGTGGATGAGGAAACAGATGGTCAGGAACACCGGGACCCAGGGCAGATCAACGATGGCGATCGGGCCCGCACCGGTCAGAAAGCCGCGGATCGCATCGAGGTCGCGGACCGGCTGGGGGCCGTCGCCGGGGTGCCGGCTGGCCACGGACAGGCGGATCACCGCGCTATGCACCGCCAGGGCGAGGCGCTGGTCGAGCACCGCCGCGGACCGCACCACCACGCGCGAGCGGATCAGGTCGAGCACGCCCTGGAAGGCATAGGCGCCGACCAGGAAGATCGAGAGCGCAATCAGCGTCGGCACGCTCCGGCTGCTCAGGACCCGGTCGTAGACCTGGAGCATGTAGAGCGGCCCGGCGAGCATCAGCAGGTTCACCATGCCCGAGAACAGCGCAACGCTCCCGAACGCGCGCCGGCACTCGCGCAAGGCCTCCGCGACGTCGGGATGGACCGGATTTTTAGTGGCAAACATCAAGTAGCCCCGGTAGCAGCCTCTCAGGATACCTATACTGCGGTTACACCCGAATTACACGCCGTCAAAAATTAAGACTTTGACAGAATTCCAACGGGAATTACCCCCGAAATCGTGGAATTCGGCCAGTCCAGGCCGTTGCCATCACCCCGCCGGCCGGAACGATGGCGGGAGGAGGCCTCCGCCTCGACCTTCCCCCCCCAAACGTGGCGGGCGCCCGATCAAGGGCGCCCGCCACCTTAAGCAGGCAGGTTCGGCTGGCGGCGTACCTACAACCTTAGTAGCCGCCAACCGGTCGCCGGTTCATCCGAACAGGAAGTCGGTCGGATGGACCGGGGCGCCGTTCATGAACGTGATGATCTCGTCGTGGGCATCGAGGCCGGAGTGGATCGTCCACTGGTTGGTCGCACCGATCTGGGTGAACGTGGCCCCGTCACCGGCCGTGCCGAAGCCGACGAAACTCAGCGTGTCGCCGGGACCGGCACCGTTGCCCACGAAGTCGAAGATCGCGTCGCCGTTGGCTTGCCCGGCAGCGAACACGAAGGTGTCGTTGCCGGCGTTACCCACGAGCAGGTCGGCACCCGCTCCGCCATTGAGCGTATTGTTGCCGGCGTTGCCATGGAGGGTATTGCTCAGGGCGTTGCCGGTGCCGGTCAGGTCGCCGATTCCCTGCAGCACCAACGTTTCCACATTCGCCGTCAGCGTGTAGTCGATCGTGGAAAATACCGCATCGGTGCCGTCGTTGAGGGCCTCGAGAACGATGTCGCCGATGTTGTCGACGAAGTAGGTGTCGTTGCCGGCTCCCCCGACCATACGATCGGCACCGCCCTCGCCGTTGAGCAGATTGTTGCCGGAGTTGCCGTAGAGCGTGTTGGCGCCGGCATTGCCGTAGCCCTGGAGGTTGGCACTCCCTTGCAGGACCAGGGTTTCCACGTTGTCCGTCAACCGGAAGTGAGCCGTTGAGAACACCGCATCGGTGCCTTCGCCGGGGTTCTCGAACACGGCGTCGCTGGCATTGTCGACGAAGTAGATGTCGTTGCCGGCGCCGCCGACCATCGCGTCGGCCCCGCCCTCGCCGTTGAGGATGTTGTTGCCGGCGTTGCCGAAGAGGACGTTGGCATCGCTGTTGCCGTAGCCCTGCAGATCGGCGTTGCCCTGGAGGACCAGGGCCTCCACGTTGTCCGACAGCCGGAAGTGAGCCGTCGAAAGGACCACATCGGCGCCCTCGTTCGCGTTCTCGAACACGATGTCGTTGGCATTGTCGACGAAGTACACGTCGCTGCCGGCTCCGCCGAGCATGATGTCGACGCCGACGCCGCCGATGAGCAGATTGCTGCCGGCGTTGCCGTAGAGCACATTGTTCTCGCTGTTGCCGTAGCCCTGCAGATCGGCGCTGCCTTGCAGGACCAGGTTCTCCACGTTCGCCGAGAGCCTCATGTGGGCGGTCGAGAACACGGTGTCGTTGCCCTCGCCCACATTCTCCGTCGCAACGTCGCTGGCATCGTCGGCGAAGAAGACGTCGTTGCCCAAGCCGCCGTGCATCAGGTCGGCGCCGACACCGCCGTCGAGCAGATTGTTTCCGGCATTGCCGGTGAGCTGGTTGGCATCGGCGTTGCCGTAGCCCTGCAGGTCGGCGCTGCCGAGCAGCATCAGGTTTTCAAAGTTCGCCCCGAGCCGGTAATGGATCGACGCATCCACCATGTCGGTGCCTTCGCCCACATTCTCGACCACCACGTCGTTGATGCTGTCGACGACATACATGTCATCGCCCAGGCCGCCGATCAGAGTGTCATCGCCTAAGCCGCCGTCCAGCACGTCGTCGCCGGCGAGACCGCTCAGGGTATTGGCGGCGCTGTTGCCGGTGATGAAGTTGGCGCCGCCGTCGCCGGTGCCGTCGATCGCCAGCGCGCCCGTCAGGGTCAGGTTCTCGACATTGGCCCCGAGCGTGTAGCTGAACGAGGACTGCACGGTATCCGTGCCCTGGTTGGCGAGCTCGACGACCACGTCGCCGACGTTGTCGACCACGTAGGTGTCGTTGCCCAGGCCGCCGGTCATGGTGACGGGGCCGGCGCCGCCGTCGAGCGTGTTGTCGCCGCTGTTGCCGGTGATCGAGTTGGCGAAGCCGTTGCCGTTGGCACTGATGTTGCCGTTGCCGGTCAAGATCAGATTCTCGACGTTGGCCGTCAACGTGTAGCTGACCGACGTCCGTACGGTGTCGATGCCCTCGCTGGCACCCTCGACCACCACGTCGCCGACATCGTCGACGACGTAGGTGTCATTGCCGGCACCGCCGGTCATGGTGTCGGCGCCGGCGCCGCCGTCGAGCGTATTGTTGCCGCTGTTGCCAATGATGGCGTTGACGTCGCCGTTGCCGGTGCCATCGATGTTGGCGCTGCCGGTCAGGGTCAGGTTGTCGACATTGGCGCCGAGCGTGAAGCTGACCGACGACTGCACCAGGTCGGTTCCCTCGCCGGAGAGTTCCGTGACCGTATCTCCGGCATTGTCGACGACGTAGGTGTCGTTGCCGGCACCGCCGCTCATGCTGTCGGCGCCGACGCCGCCGTCGAGGGTGTTGTCCCCGATATTGCCGACGAGCGTGTTGTCGGCGCTGTTGCCGGTGCCGTTGATATTGGCGCTGCCGGTCAAGGTCAGGTTCTCGAGATCGGCCCCGAGCACGTAGCCGATCGACGACTCCACCGTGTCGGTGCCTGCGCTGGCACCTTCCGTCACTACGTCGCCGGCATCGTCGACGACGTAGGTGTCGTTGCCGAGGCCGCCGATCATGGTGTCGGCGCCGGTGTCGCCGTCGAGCCTGTTGTTGCCGCTGTTGCCGGTGATCGTGTTGGCGAGCTCGTTGCCGGTGCCGTTGATGTTGCCGGCGCCGGTCAGCGTCAGGTTCTCGACATTGCCCCCGAGCACGTAACCGATGGACGACTGCACCGTGTCGGTGCCTTCGTTGAGGGCCTCCGTCACCCCGTCGCCGACGTCGTCGACAAAGTAGGTGTCATTGCCCGCACCGCCGACCAGGGTGTCGGCCCCGAGGCCGCCGTCGAGCGTGTTGTTGCCGCTGTTGCCTGTGAGCGAGTCGCCGAGGCTGCCGCCGACCACGTTCTCGATGCCGGCCACAGACGCGAAGCCGTCTGCCGTGGGAGTGACGGCGCCGAGATCGACGGTCACGCCGAACGCGGTGGTGCCGGCATAGCTGAGCGTGTCGCCGTTCGCGCCTTGTCCGAGTCCGTCAACCGTGTAGACCTCCACGTTGTCCGGCGTCATGCCCTCGATCGAGGAGACGACGCCAGAGACGTCGAGGACGACGTCGATGATGTCGTCGCCAGCGGTTCCCGACACCGCCAACGTGTCACCGTCGGGGGTGTTGGCGCCGCCGTCGATGATGTCGACGCCGTCGCCGACGGTGTAGAGGATGGTGTCGTCGCCAGCGCCGGCATCGATGGTGTCGTTGCCGCCAGCGCCGCTGATGATGTTGGCGTTGTCGTTGCCGAAGATGGTGTCGTTGCCGGCGCCGCCGTTGACGTTCTGGATGTTGATCAGCACGTCGGTGCCGATGTCGACGCCTTGCGCGTAGCCAACCTGCAGATCCGGATCGTACGGAGGCTCGGCGGATTCCAAGAGGTCGCCGATCGTGCCGCCGCCGTTTGCCGCCTGCTCCGAGCGGTCGTCGAGCCTGAGATCAACCGTGATGCTGTTGGTGGCCGACGGATAGCTGACGGTGTTGTCGCCGCTGCCGCCGTCATAGATGTCATCGCCGCCGCCCTGTCCGCCGACGATCTCGTCGTCGCCGCCGCCAGCCTGGACGATGTCGTTGCCGCCTCCGGTGTGGATCGTGTCGGCGCCGGAACCGGTGACGATGAAGTCGTCGCCGGAACCGGTGGTGACATGCGCGGTGCCGGTGCCGGTGACCTTGACCGTGGTGTCCACATTGTACGGAATGGTGAAGTCGAGATCGTCGTCCGTGCTCAGCTCGATGTCGAGTGGAGCCGTGGGCGCCGTGGCGAACAGGATCGTGTCGCCGGGCTGCGTAAAGGCACCGGCATCGATCGCCGCCTGCAGGTCGACGAAGCCGCCATGGGCAACGTCGGGATCGATGAGCACGAAACGCCCGCCGGCATGCTGGATGAACTCGATGCCCGATAGCGTGTCGTTGCCGCCGGCGCTACCGCCGGTGACCGTCCAGGTGCCGGCGGGAGCGTTGAAAACGACGTCCGCGAGCGCAAGCGTGGTCGTGTACACGGCGGTGTCGGCGCCGGTCCCGCCGTCGAGCAGGTTGTTGCCGCTGTTGCCGGCGATGACGTTGGCGAGCTCGTTGCCGGTGCCAGCGATGTTGCCGCTGCCGGTCAGGGTCAGGTTCTCGACATTGGCGCCGAGCGTGTAGGCGATCGAGGACCGCACCGTGTCGGTGCCTTCGTTGAGCGCCTCCGTCACCACATCGCCGGCGACATTGACGATGTAGGTGTCGTTGCCGGTGCCGCCGACCATGGTGTCGGCGCCCAAGCCGCCATCGAGCGTATCGTTGCCCAGGCCGCCGGTGAGGACGTTGTCACCGATATTGCCGATGATGACGTTGTCGAGCCCGTTGCCGGTACCGCTGAAGTTGGCGCTGCCAGTCAGGGTCAGGTTCTCGACATTGGCGCTGAGCGTGTAGCTGATCGACGACTGCACGGTGTCGGTGCCTTCGTTGAGCAACTCGGTGACCACGTCGCCGACGTCGTCGACCCGGTAGAAATCGTTGCCGGCGCCGCCCACCATGGTGTCGGCCCCGGTAATGCCATCGAGCGAGTTGTCGCCACTATTGCCGATGAGCACGTTGGCGAGAGCGTTGCCGAGGCCGTTGATGTTGGCGCTGCCGGTCAGCGTCAGGTTCTCGACGTTGTTGCCGAGCGTGTAGCTGATCGACGACTGCACCAGATCGGTGCCCTCGAGGGGCGCTTCCGCGACCACGTCGCCGGCGTCGTCGACGACATAGGTGTCGTTGCCGAGGCCGCCGACCATGGTGTCGGCGCCGGCGCCGCCGTCGAGCAGGTTGTTGCCGCTGTTGCCGGTGATGACGTTGGCGAGGCCGTTGCCGGTGCCGTTGATGTTGCCGGCGCCGGTCAGGGTCAGGTTCTCGACATTCGGCGCCGAGCGTGAAGCTGATCGACGACTGCACCAGTGTCGGTGCCCTCATTGAGCGCCTCCGATCGCCACGTCGCCGGCGTTGTCGACGATGTAGGTGTCGTTGCCGGCGCCGCCGATCATGGTGTCGGCGCCGACGCCGCCATCGAGTGCGTTGTCGCCGCCGTTGCCGGTGATGGTGTTGGCGAGGCCGTTGCCGGTGCCGTTGATATTGGCGCTGCCGGTCAGGATCAGGTTCTCGACGTTGGCGCCGAGCGTGTAGGCTGATCGACGACTGCACCGTGTCGGTGCCCTCGTTGAACGCCTCCGTCACCACGTCGCCGGCGATCGTCGACGACGTAGGTGTCGTTGCCGGTGCCGCCGATCATGGTGTCGGCGCCGGCCCCGCCGTCGAGGATGTTGTTGCCGCTGTTGCCGGTGATGACGTTGGCGAGCGCCGTTGCCGGTGCCGTTGATGTTGGCGCTGCCGGTCAGAGTCAGGTTCTCGACATTGGCGCCGAGCGTGAAGGTGATCGACGACTGCACCGTGTCGGTGCCGTCGTCGAGCGGCCTCCGTCACCGACGTCGCCGGCATTGTCGACGATATAGGTGTCGTTGCCGGCGCCGCCGCTCATCGTGTCGGCGCCGGCGCCGCCGTTGAGGACGTTGGCGCCGCTGTTGCCGGTGATGACGTTGTCGAGGCTGTTGCCGGTGCCGTTGATGTTGGCGCTGCCGGTCAGGGTCAGGTTCTCGACATTGGCGCCGAGCGTGTAGCTGACCGATGACTGCACCGTGTCGGTGCCCGCGTTGAGCGCTTCGGTGACCACGTCGCCGGCATTGTCGACCACGTAGGTGTCGTTGCCGAGGCCGCCGACCATGGTGTCGGCGCCGACCCCGCCGTCGAGCGTGTTGTTCGCCGCTGTTGCCGGTGATGACGTTGGCGTCGCCGTTGCCGGTGCCATTGATGTTGGCGCTGCCGGTCAGGGTCAGGTTCTCGACATTGGCGCCGAGCGTGAAGCTGATCGACGACTGTACCGTGTCGGTGCCCGCGTTGAGCGCCTCCGTGACCACGTCGCCGGCGTTGTCGACGACGTAGGTGTCGTTGCCAAGGCCGCCCACCATGGTGTCGGCGCCGACGCCGCCGTCGAGCGTGTTGTTGCCGCTGTTGCCGGTGATGACGTTGGCGTCGCCATTGCCGGTACCGTTGATGTTGGCGCTGCCAGTGAGGGTCAGGTTCTCGACATTGGCGCCGAGCGTGTAGGTGATCGACGACTGCACCGTTTCGGTGCCCTCGTTGAGCGCCTCCGTCACCACGTCGCCGGCATTGTCGACGACGTAGCTGTCGTTGCCGGTACCGCCGCTCATCGTGTCAACGCCGGTCCCGCCGTCAAGCGTGTCATTGCCCGCGCCGCCGGAGATGGAATCGTCGCCGACACCACCGGTGACGGAATCGTCCCCTGCACCGGCGAAGATCGCGTTCGCGCCGGTGCTGGCGTCAACGATGATGTCGGCACCTGATGTACCGATGATGAGCTGGGCGTCATGGAAAGCCGCAGGCAGCACCGCACCGGCGCCGAAATAGTCCGGATTCACATAGACCGGATTCACCCCGGCACCGAGGCCGGTGAAGCTGTTGTCGTGGATGTTGACGTCGTTCAGCCGATCGATCGTCGCGGTGTTGGCCGGCGAACCGTCGGTGAAGCGCTGGAAGGCGATGCCACCGTCGACCGCCGTGATGTTGTTGAAGGTATTGCCGGTGACCGTGATGTGGGAGACGCCATCGGTTCCCCACGCATCCTCGATTACGAGGCCACGGTGCTGGGTGCCGTTGGCGGTGAAGGTATCGCCGATGTTCTGGAAGGTATTGCCGGTGACGGTCGCATGGTCGACGCCGTTGAGCGCCAGACCCTGGCCGTCGAAGGTGTTGCCCTGGACGGTGACGCCGTCGAAGCCCGAGACGTAGAAGTTTCCGCCGCCGCTGGTATGCGAGTTGACGATGTCGACGGCAGCCCTGCCGGTGCCGTTCGTCATGTTCCACTGCGCGCCGAGACCGCCCGCAGCGGCCGTGCCGGTGAGCGTCACATCGTCGAGCACCATCTTGGCGCCGCCGATGCTGTCGGTCGTCGTGAAGACGAAGGCCGTGCTGCCGGCGAGGTGGTTGTTGCTCGCCATCGTCACGTGCTGGAAGGTCAGGCCGGCCTGGCCGGCATCCCCGCCGTCGTGGATCGCGATCGAGCCGCTGATCTGGCCATTGCCGATCGGAACAGCACCGGTGAAGTCGCCGGACAGGCTGAAGGTGACGTGGTCGAACACCGCGTCGGTGATCTCGCTGGTCGCGCGCATGTCGAGCAGCATGGTGTCGCCGACGTTCTGCACTGTCAGATTGCTGACAGTGGCGTTGTCGAACGACGCCGGCGTGAGCATGGTGCCGTGGATCACGACGCCCGCCTCGGACTGGCCGCTCAGGCTGACGCCACTCTTGAGCGTCACGTTCTCGGTGTAGCTGCCGTTGGCGACGAGTACGGTATCGCCCGCGACCGCCGCGTTGATCGCCTCCTGGATGGTGGCGAAGCCGCCGCTGCCGACCAGAAGGAAGCTGTGGCCGGTGCCGTCGGTGACCTTCTCGACGCCGGAGAGAATGTCGGTGCCCTGCCCGCCCGACGCGACCACCTGCCAGCCGGCCTGGTTTCCGGGCGTCGACGCGTCAACATCGGCGACCGCCGTGATACTGGCCGCGGTCAGCGTGCCGGTGTAGGACGCGGTATCGGTGCCGGCGCCGCCGACGAGGGTATCGTTGCTGCCGCCGCCGATGAGGATGTTGTTGCCGGTGTTGCCGGTGTTGCCGGTGATGACGTTGGCGTCGCCGTTGCCGGTGCCGTTGATGTTGCCGCTGCCGGTCAGGGTCAGGTTCTCGACATTGGCGCCGAGCGTGTAGCTGATCGACGACTGCACCGTGTCGGTGCCGCTGCCCACGGTGGCGGCTTCCGTCACCACGTCGCCGGCGTTGTCGACCACGTAGGTGTCGTTGCCATCGCCGCCGGTCAGCGTGTCCGCGCCTACGCCGCCATCGAGGGTGTTGTTGCCGCTGTTGCCGGTGATGACGTTGGCGTCGCCGTTGCCGGTACCGTTGATGTTGCCGCTGCCGGTCAGGGTCAGGTTGTCGACGTTGGTGCCGAGGGTGAAGCTCACCGTCGACTGCACCAGGTCGGTGCCTTCGCTGGCATTTTCCATCACCACGTCGCCGGCGTTGTCGACCAGATAGGTGTCGTTGCCGGCACCGCCCTGCATGGCGTCGGCACCCGCGCCGCCGTCGAGGATGTCGTTGCCACCGCGGCCGACGAGCGTGTCGGTGCCGGACGTCCCAATGAAGATCTCGTTGCCGCCCAGCCCCTGCAGGGTGGCGATCCACGACGGCACGCCCGGCCCGCCGTTGGCCGAGGCCAGATTGGAGGCGGACGAGAAGAACGAGCTCAGATCGATCGAGCCGCCGACCTCGTCCATGTTGATGACGGCCCAGGGCTCGAGCGTCGCGTTCGAGCTCGCGTTCACGGACCGCGTGACGTTCACGCTGTTGTTGGCCCCGGTGAAGCTGTCGAAACCGGCGATCCGGTAGAATGCCATGACGTCCTGGCCATAGGCGCCGGTGATCGTCAGGTTGTTGATCGCGACGTCGCCGGCCTGGTGGTACGGGCCCACGTTGACGACGTTGCCAACGTCCTCGATACCGCGCATCTGGATCGCCTTCTGCGCGAAGGCGCCGGGCGTATCGATGACGACATTGGTGATGGTCAGGTCCTGGTTGTATCCGAACAGCAGGATGTCGGCGCGGCCGCTTGCCGGGCTGCTCGCGGTCGCGTTGTTATGGAACTGGCTGTTGAGGATCGACACCGCGCCGATCGTGTCGCCCAGCCGCGGGATCGACTCGTTGCCAACACGGATATAGGCGAAGCCGTCCTGCTTGGCGTTGGAGATCGACACGTCGTCGAGCGTCACTGAGCCGGCAAATGCGGTGGAATTGGCCGTGACACGGACGCCGTAGTCCTTGCCGGTGGCATTGATGTTGAGATCGGTGATCGCGAACGCGCCGTTGAGCGTGCCGGCAACGGTGACCTGGCCGTTGAGGGTGACGCTGTTGGCGCTGCCGTTCTCGACGCCGTCGATGGTGAGGGCCTTGCCGGTGATGGTCACGTCTTCGGTGTAGGTGCCGGCCGCGATCTCGATAGTGTCGCCGTCAGCCGCTGCGTTGACCGCGGCCTGGATGGTGGCGTAGCCGCCGTTGCCGACGAGCAGGATGTTGTGGCTGCCGGCGCCGTCGATCTTCTCGACGCCGGAGAGCGTGTCGGTGCCTTCGCTGCCGCCGGTCGCCACCACGAAGTGGCCGGCGCCGTCGTCGGTGATGCCGGAGGTGCTGATCGTGGCGGTATAGGCCGCGGTGTCAGTCCCGCTGCCGCCGACGATCGCGTCGTTGCCGCCGAGGCCGGACAGCGTGTCGGCACCGGCATTGCCGGTGAGCTCGTCGTGGCCCTCCGATCCCGAAAAGGTCAGCCCGGTGGTGCCGGCTGGGTTCGGTTCCAGAGCGATGTTGACGACGTCGTTGTTATAAATATTGCCGGAATGAGAGACGGGCGTGTGGAGGGTGCCGCCGAACTGGTCAAGCACGTTGAGTCCGGCGTCGAAGCCGGAGATCGTATTGCCGGTGACGGCGCCGCCGTTGGAATCGACAAAGGTGATGCCGCTGTTGCCATTAGCCTGCGGGGCGGCCCAGCCGGTCAGGGTGTTGTTGGTGATGGATACGGTGCTGGCATCGCCGCTGAAGACGATGATGCCGCTTGCGCTGCCGGCAGGGCCGCTATTGCCGATGTCGGTGATGGTGTTGTGGTCGATGGTGGCGTGCGTGCCGCTGAAGTCGCCGTCGCCGACGACGCCGAACAGCGACCCGACCTGGATGCCGTTTTGTGCCGTGTTGGCGGTATGGGTGCCGACGATGGTGTTGTCGTGGATGTTGGCCGTCAGCGTCGATCCGTTGACGAAAATGCCGGTCTTCTGGAAACCGCTGACGGTCGAGTTCTCGATCTCGACCGTGTGAGCGCCGGTGCCGCCATGGGCGGCGTCGTGACTGGTGGCCAGGATCGCGTGGTTGCGCTGGATGCCGGAGACGTCGGCGCCGGCCAGTTCGTCGGCACCCTTCGCGACGACACCGTCGATGTGGGCATCGGAATTGAGCACGTAGATAGCCATAAAGTCGTAATTGGTCGGCGGATTCGGAATGCTGGCCTGGTCGCGCCCATCGACGGTCACGCCTGCGATCGTGACGTCGGCGTCACCCTTGACCGTGACGACCGCGTATTTGGTCTGCCGGGGCGCGTTGGAATCCGAAGCGTTGGACACGAGCGACGCCGCATCCGGTGCCTCGATGATGGTCTGGCCGCTCCCGGCGCCGTGAATAGTGATGTTCTTGCCGTCGACCGTCACCTGCTCGCGATAGGTCCCCGCGGCGATCTCGATCGTGTCACCGTTCCCCGCTGCGTCGACCGCAGCCTGAATCGTGGAGTAGGTGCCACCAAGTCCGACGGTCAAAGTTGCCACTGAGTTTTCTCCTTTAGCCCGGGAATTTTTCACGCGTCCTTGCCCTCGGGAGAGGGACGAAGGAGTTGCTACGGCTGGTTGCTTTTCATGAGTGAGGCCCCAACGCCGCTGCGGCATCGGGGATGGCGCCGGGAGCTCTGGCCGGCGTCGTTAGGCGATAAAGCCTGTCATCGTTGGAACCTGCGGCCGGGCGACCCATATTCAACGGGGCGCGCCTGCCGGCGCATGTCGTTGAAATCCTTGCGGGACCCGCCGCCGATGGTGGCGGGACCATGGGCGGGAACGGCGCATTGCCCGCTCGCACGCGGGGGCAAACAGAGAAATATGCAAAAAATAGTTGTCCACCCCCGGAACGATTCGGAGGCCTGTGAGTTGGGGAATTACCTATAGGTGTGCCCGCGGGATGGAACCCATCGGCGCCAGGATCGTTATCGCGATCTGGCATAGATGCGCGCCTATGCCTGGCCGAACAGCCGAGGCATGGCGTCAAAAGCGGACGCGATCGTGTAGGCTGACAAGACGAGCATCCCCCTCGGTTAGAACCTGGAACGTGACTGCAAAGAGTTACGGGCGCGAGATCGAGCGCAAGCGCCTCGAAGGCATTTTGTTATTCGGCAGGAGCAATCTGAAACGTTTGAGTGACCGATCCTCCCGATCGATCCGTACAGCGCTGCCCCACACCCACGTACCTAAAAGGCCGCCGGGCGCCTGTCAAGCAAACCGTGCCGGGATCCGTCGATCCGCGACAAAAAATATTTTTCAACCGCGACGCGGGAGTTTTAAATTGGTTTTCAGCCTGGGCGTTTGGCTTTCAAAACAAGCGAGAATGTTCAGTCGTTGCAGCCAATTCGTCAATGTCCACCGCAGCATACCAAACTAAAGCATCAGTGCGGGCAGGCTATGTCATCCACAACTCACAACGGGCCGCGAATTCCCACGAGGCATTCGTATAATAGGTTTGGACAACCTATTTCAGGATCGAAAAAGCTGCCGCACCCGAATCAATGCCGTGGGCAGTACAAGTCCAGCAACGCCGGACCAAAATTCGTCAATTACATCCGCCATTTGGCGATGGGCGATCGTTTGTACGCTAAAGATGGGCCGGATCGTTTGTACGCTAACAGACAAAAACGCACGCCGTCAGGCCCGCGAATATTCCAAGAAACAACCCATGTATCCCAAGAAACAACGCGTTTCGACCGAGTGGTCAGGGGACGCGGTGGGCAACCCTTGCCCACAAACCGCGATGGATAATTCTTCCAATCGCTGCCGCGCAATAAGGCCCGCGCCGTTTGTGACATTTCGCTGGCACATTGGAAAGGAATCAAGAGCCGACTTCGAACTCGAACTGCTGATCGCCCGTGTTCGCGTCAGCGCCTGGCGGCCGGCCGATGCCGGTATAGGAGAAGCCGTGCCGGCGAACTTCATCGGCGCGATATACGTTGCGAAGATCGACCAGGATCGGCGTCGCGAGCAGACCGCGAATCCGGCCAAGGTCGAGCGCGCGGAAAGCCTCCCATTCCGTCACCAGGACCAGCGCATGCGCTCCCTCCGCGCAGTCATAGGCGTCCTCGGCGAATGTGACATCGTCCAGGATCGTACGCGCGAGATCCATTCCCACCGGATCGTAAGCACGCACATGCGCACCGGCATCCTGCAAGCCGCGAATGATCGCGAGCGAAGGCGCCTCCCGCATGTCGTCCGTGTTCGGCTTGAACGTCAGCCCCAGCAGCGCAATGGTCTTGCCGCGGACCGAACCACCGCACGCGGCGACGACCTTGCGCGCCATCGCGCGCTTGCGTTGCTCGTTCACGGCGGTGACCGTCTCGACGATACGAAGCGGCGCGTCATGATCCTGGGCGGTCTTGATCAGGGCCAGCGTGTCCTTGGGAAAGCAGGAGCCGCCGTATCCCGGTCCGGCGTGAAGGAACTTCTGGCCGATGCGGCGGTCGGACCCGATGCCGCGCGCGATCTCCTGCACGTCGGCGCCGACCTGCTCGCACAGGTCGGCGATCTCGTTCATGAACGTGATCTTCATGGCGAGGAACGCATTGGCGGCGTACTTCGTGAGTTCCGCGGACACGCGCGAGGTCGTCAGGAGCGGCGCCTCGTTGAGGAACAGCGGGCGGTAGACCTCCGCCATCACCTTCCTGGCGCGTGGATCCGTGGTTCCAATCACGATCCGGTCCGGATGCTTGAAGTCCTCGATGGCGGCGCCTTCGCGCAGGAACTCCGGATTGGACACGACGGAGAAATCGACATCCGGGCGGACCTCACGGATGATGCGCTCGACCTCGTCGCCGGTGCCGATCGGCACCGTCGACTTGGTGATGACGACCGTGTAGCCGTCGAGCTCGCGCGCGATCTCGCGCGCCGCCTCGTAGACGTAGGACAGATCGGCGTGACCGTCACCGCGCCGCGACGGCGTGCCGACGGCAATGAAGACGGCATCCGCCGCGCGCACCGCCGGCGCCGCATCGGTCTCGAAAAACAGACGCGCCTGCTGCGCATTCTTCGCGACCAGATCGTCGAGGCCGGGTTCGAAAATCGGGATCACGCCGTTTCGCAACGCGCCAATCTTGCCGGCGTCCTTGTCGACGCATGTGACCACATGGCCGAAATCGGCGAAGCATGCGCCGGACACCAGTCCGACATAGCCCGTCCCGATCACCGCAATGCGCACGATTGGATGTCCCCGAACCGACGGCGATTCGGGGTTCGTAACAGCCTTTTGCACCGACGCCAAGGGCCGCCCAAACGTCGATAAATACCGCCGAATCGATGATGCGCGCGAGCCATGGCGAGCGCACGGCTTGGATGCATGAGGCCCGTGCGCGAGCGCACGGGCTTGGCGCGGCAACCGATAACGATTGCGGGTAAAAGCCGACTTGCCTAGGGTGGGGAAAGCAGGGAGCTTCCCTTCCCCTTTTCCAGGCTCATCCTGGCAAACCTCAGTTCGCAATGGACGATCTGTATTCCGGCAAAAAAGCCGTCGTCGGTATTATCGGGCTTGGCTATGTCGGCATGCCGCTCGCACTGGCCGCGTGGACGGCGGGCTTCCGGGTGGTCGGTTTTGATATCGACCCGCAAAAGGCCGCCAGCATCAATGCCGGCGAGAGCTACCTCAGGCACATTCCAAGCGCGGAGATCAGCGCCGCTGTCTCCGCCGGGCGACTGCGCGCCACGACGCGTTTCGAAGAGGTGCGCGACGTGGACGCCATCATCATCTGCGTGCCGACGCCGCTGACGGCGCACCGCGAGCCCGACCTGAGCTATATCGAGAGCACGACACACGCGATCGCGCCACATCTGCGCAAGGGCCAGCTGATCGTGCTCGAATCGACCACGTGGCCGGGCACCACGACGGAGGTCATGCAGCCGATCCTGGAGCGCGGCGGGCTGAAGGCGGGCCGCGACTTCTACCTCGCGTTCTCGCCCGAGCGCGAGGATCCCGGCAATGCCAGCCATCCCACCAAATCGATTCCCAAGGTCGTGGGCGCGGACGATCCGACCTCGATCAAGCTCGCCAGCGCACTCTACGGCGCGATCGTGACGCACACCGTTCCGGTCTCATCCATGAAGACGGCGGAGGCGGTCAAGCTCACCGAGAACATCTTTCGCGCGGTCAACATCGCGCTCGTCAATGAACTGAAGGTGGTCTACGACGCCATGGGCATCGACATCTGGGAGGTGATCGAGGCCGCCAAGTCAAAGCCGTTTGGATTCATGCCGTTTTATCCCGGCCCGGGATTGGGCGGCCACTGCATCCCGATCGATCCGTTTTATCTCACCTGGAAGGCGCGGGAGTTCGATATCTCGACGCGCTTCATCGAGCTTGCCGGCGAGATCAACGCCGCGATGCCGCAGTACGTCGTCGACAAGCTCGCACGCAGCCTCGACGAGCGGGCCGGCCGCGGCCTGCGCGGCGCGAAGATCCTGATGATCGGCATCGCCTACAAGAAGAATGTCGAAGACATTCGCGAGAGCCCCGCCTTCAAATTGATCGAGCTCCTGGAGGAGCGCGGCGCCGCGGTCGACTTCCATGATCCTTACGTGCAGACGATTCCATCGACCCGCAAGCATGCGAAGCTTGCCGGGCGAGCGTCGATCGCCTGGGACCCAAAAACGATCGGCAACTACGACGCGGTCCTGATCGCAACCGACCACGACAACATCGACTATCGCGCGCTGGTCGAACACGCGTCGCTCGTCATCGACACGCGCAACGCCTGCGCCCGCGCCGGGATGACGTCGCCCAACATCGTCAAGGCGTGATGGGATCGACGCGCCAGGGCCTGCTTTCGGACGGACGCGGCGGAGGGCAAGCTGGCGAGCGGTTCCGCAGGAGCCCACGAAAGGAGACACTGTGCGCTTTCTCGTGACAGGAACGGCCGGCTTCATCGGCTTCCACGTCGCCAAGCGGCTGATCGAGGCCGGCCACGACGTGGTCGGGATCGACGGCATGACGCCTTACTACGACGTCGCGCTCAAGCGGCGCCGTCACGCAATCCTGCTGCAGTCGGCGCATTTCTCCGCCCAGGAGCTGATGCTCGAGGACGCTGAAGAGCTTGCGCGCGTCTACACCGAGTTTCGTCCCGACGTGGTCATTCATCTCGCCGCCCAGGCCGGGGTGCGCTACAGCCTGGAGAATCCGGGCGCCTATATCAGCGCGAACGTCGTCGGCACGTTCAATATCCTCGAGCTCGCGCGCAACCACCCCCCGCGGCACCTGCTGCTCGCTTCGACCAGCTCGGTCTACGGCGCCAACACGAAGATGCCGTTCGAGGAGAGCGACCGCACCGACCATCCGCTCACGCTCTATGCCGCCACCAAGAAGGCCACCGAGTTGATGGCGCACGCTTACGCCCATCTTTGGAAGATACCGACGACGGTGTTTCGGTTCTTCAGCGTCTACGGGCCGTGGGGGCGGCCGGACATGGCGCTGTTCAAGTTCACCAAGGCGATTCTCGCGGATGAGCCGATCGACGTGTACAATCATGGACAAATGGATCGCGATTTCACCTATGTCGATGACATCGCGAACGCCATCACGCTCCTGGTCGACGCCGTTCCCGGCGATCCGACGCCCGCGCACGAGACCGATGACGATCTCGGGCTCAGTCCGGTAGCGCCATTCCGCGTGGTCAATATCGGCAACGGCGATCCGGTGCGGCTGCTGGCATTCATCGAGGCGATCGAAGCGAGCATCGGCAAGACCGCGATCCGAAATTATCTGCCGATGCAGCCCGGCGACGTTCCCGTGACCTTCGCCGACACGGGGCTGCTGCGCCGGCTGACCGGGTTCCAGCCGGCCACGCCGGTGGCCAGCGGTGTTGATCGTTTTGTCGCATGGTACCGGGAGTATTACCGGGTGTGATCCCGGCAACGTCGAGGCATTCCGCAGCGTGACGACCCTGGTGACCGGCGGCGCCGGCTATATCGGAAGCCACATGGTTCACGCGCTGGCCGATGCCGGCGAGCGCGTGGTGGTGCTCGACAATCTCACGACCGGCTTCGACTGGTCGGTGGCGCCTGACGTGCCGCTCGTCGTCGGCGACACCGGCGACCAGGCCCGCGTTGCGGCGCTGCTCGCGGAGCACCGGGTCGACGCCATCATCCATTTCGCCGCCTCGATCGTGGTGCCGGACTCGGTCCGCGATCCGCTCGGCTATTACCGCAACAACACCGCGAACTCGCGCGCCCTGATCGAGACCGCGGTCAAGCACGGCGTGCGCCATTTCATCTTCTCCTCGACCGCCGCGGTCTATGGCAATCCCGAGCGCATGCCGGTGGGCGAGGACGATCGCACGGCGCCGACGTCGCCGTACGGCTCGTCCAAGCTCATGACCGAGATCATGCTGCGCGACGCGGGGGCCGCGCACGGGCTGCGGCACGTGATCCTGCGCTACTTCAACGTCGCCGGCGCCGACCCGCGCGGCCGGACCGGTCAGTCCACCAGGGGGGCGACCCATCTCATCAAGGTCGCGGTCGAGGCGGCGCTCGGACGGCGCGCGAAGGTCGACGTGTTCGGCACCGACTATCCGACGCCGGACGGTACCTGCATCCGGGACTATATTCACGTGTCCGATCTCGTCGCCGCGCATTCCGCCGCGCTCGCCTACCTGCGCGGCGGCGGCGCCTCGACCACGCTCAATTGCGGCTACGGCCGCGGTTTCTCCGTGCTCGACGTGATCGAGACCGTGAAGCGGATCTCCGGCGTCGACTTCAAGGTCGAGCTCGCCGGCCGCCGGGCGGGCGATCCCGCGCAAATCGTCGCGGCATGCGAGCGCGCGCGTTCCACGCTCGGATGGCAACCGCAATTCGACGATCTCGCGACCATCATCGCGCATGCCCTGGCATGGGAGCGCCGACTTTTGGAGCGCGGGCGCTGACGCCGGCTCGCTGCAGATTGCGGACCTGCGGGGTAAATCCCCCGCCGCATGACGGTCCGCGCGAAGAGGCGGGCAACCCATCCCACGCCGCGCGCCGCGCGGGACCGCGGCGATGGTTCCCGGCCGGCCGCCGGCCGGGCCATGAAAAAACCCGCCAGACCTGCCTAAGTGGCTGATCTAGCGGGTTTTTTTGGTTGCGGGGATAGGATTTGAACCTATGACCTTCAGGTTATGAGCCTGACGAGCTACCGGGCTGCTCCACCCCGCGTCAACCGGTGCGAAAACGGGAAGTACGGGCGCTGCCCGCAGGCGGCCTATGTAGCAATCGTGACAGGACTTGAAAAGCCCAAATACGGTGTGCGCGAACTTCGGGGTCGGGGCACTAGGTCGCCATGTCACGCAAGAATGTTCTATATCTTTCAGATGAGTGACAGACCCGCCTTGCGGCCGAGCGTGGCGGTGGGGGAGGCGTTGCGCGGCGTGGCGCACGACATCCTCGCCGAAGCGCGTGCGGCCATCGAAGACCCGGCCAGGTCCGAGGCGGAGGCGGTGCATGATTTCCGCCGGGCGATGAAGCGCTGGCGCGCCTTGCTGCGCCTGCTCGCACCCTTTCTGGGGCCGGACGCACGGCGCCTGCGCGACGAGGCGCGCGATCTTGCCAAGGAGCTGTCCGGGGCGCGGGACGCCCAGTCCGCCCTCGATGCCCTCGACGATCTCATCAAGCATGGTCTGGCACTCTCCCCGCGCTCGATCGCTGGGTTGCGCAGCCGCATCGAGGCCATCCGGCGGTCGGCGGAAACGACACTCGATGCCGAGATGCGCCGGCGCCTGGCCGGCGCGCTCGACCAGGCCGCCGACGCGATCGAGCGCTGGCCGCTGCACACCCTCACCTTCGACGCCGTCGCCGATCAGCTCAGCCGCTTCTATCGCGAAGCGCGCCGCCTGCTGCCGGCACACTGGCCGTCGGCCGACGGCGAGGAACTGCACGAGCTGCGCAAGCGTGTGGTGATCCACCGCTACCAGATCGACCTGATCGAGCCGCTGTGGCCGCGCTTCGTCAAGGTGTGGAGCGGGGAAACCCAACGGCTGCGCGATCGGCTCGGCAAGCATCAGGACATGCTCGTGCTCGCGAGCCTGACGGTGCCCCATGGGCCGCTCGCACCCTGGCGCTCGCGCCTCGCCGACGCCATCGCCGAACGGCGGGCCGCGCATGTCGGCGACGCCGCCCGCATCGCCGCGCGCATCTTCGTCGAGAAGCCGACCGCGCTGCGCCGGCGGCTCGGCACGATGTGGGCGGTCGGCCGTTGAGGCGAACGGCTTATCTGGCGATTGCCGTCAGCAGCCTGGCGATGAACTCGCTCTGAGCCGGGAGGATTTTCCGGCGGGCGGCGGCGGGGGAGAACCATTCCGCGCGGTCGACTTCCGGAAACGACGCCTTGCGCCCGCTGCGGGGCGGCCATTCCAGCTCGAACTCGTTCGACTTCAGGGTCGAAGGGTCGAAGTCGCCTTCGACCGCCCAGGCCGTGACGATCTTGCGCCCGGCCTGGACGATGTTGCCGAGACCGAGGAAGTCGCCCTCCGGTCGGGCGCCGGTCTCCTCCTCGAACTCACGCTTCGCCACCGTCAGCGGGTCCTCGTCCTCGGCATACTCGCCCTTCGGGATCGACCAGGCACCCCAATCCTTCTTGGCCCAGAACGGACCGCCGGGATGCACGAGCAACAGCTCGATACCGGCGTGCGGCTGCCGGTACATGAGGATGCCGGAACTGCGCTTGGGCATGGTCCCTGGTCTCGGCCGACGCTACGCATTCACAAGCGATTGTGCCGGGCGATCGCCCGCGTCACCTCGACCGGCACCTGGGCGTCGGCCTCCGCCCGCAACGCCCGCGCGGCGCGCGCCGCCGGACGTTCGAGGCAGCGCTTGAGCCAGTCGCCGATGCGCGGCATCGCCGACAGGTCCATGTCGATGGCCCGGCTGATGACCGCGGCAACGTTGAGATCGGCGACGGTGAATGCGTCGCCCAGCAGGTAGGGGCGTTCCGCCAGCGCGGCCTCGAGCACCTTGAACGGCGGCTCCAGCACCTTGAGCGCTTCGGCGAGCCGCTGCGGGTCACGGTCCTCGGGCGGAAGCCGCACGGCATGCAACGACCAGATGTTGACGCCGCGGTCGACCTCCTGCACCGACCACAGGCTCCATTGCCAGGCCTTGGCCTCGCCTTCGAGCGTCGCCGGATAGAGCCGGCCGTGCTTCTTGGCGAGATAGAGCGTGATGGCGAGCGATTCCCACAGGACGAAACCGCCGTCGTCGATCGCCGGCAGGCGACCGTTGGGATTGATCGCGAGGTACTCCGCCTTGCGCGCGCCGGCGGGACCGATCTCGATCGGAATGTGCTCGTAGTCGAGCCCGAGCTCTTTCGCGATCCAGAGCGCGCGGAAGGCGCGGGTGCGGGCGACGCCGTAGATACGCAGGTCGGGCATCGTTCTCTCAATTGAGCTGCAGCTTGAAGGTCCTGATCGCCGTCCGATAGCGATCGATATCGTCCCGCATGAACTTGACGTAGTCGCCGGTCCCGTTCTCCTGCAGATCCATGCCCAGCGCGGCCATGCGATCCACCATGTCCGGCTCGCGCAACGCCTTGGCGACCGCCGCCTGCAGACGCGCGACGAGATCGCGCGGCCCGCCGGCCGACATCTGCAAACCCATCATGGTGGCGTAGTCGAACCCGTCGATGCCGAGCTCGATCGCGGTCGGCACGTCGGCGACCGATTTCGAGCGCTGCTGTGTGCTGATGCAGAGAACGCGCAGCTTGCCGTCCTCGATCAGCGGCAGCACGTTGGGAACGCCGGACCATCCCGCCTGCACCTCGCCCTTGACCAGCCCGCCGACCAAGGCGGTGCCGCCGCGATAGGGCACATGCAGGAGATCGATGCCGGTCTGCGCGGCGAAGATCGCCATGGTGAGATGATGGATCGAGCCGGGCCCGGCCGAGCCGTAGGCCAGCTGGCCGGGTTTCGACCTGGCAAGGGCGATGAACTCCTGCAGCGTGCGCGCCGGCACCGACGGGTGCACGACCAGCACAGTGGGCACCGTCACCAGCGCCGTGATCGGGGTGAAATCCCGCAACGGGTCGTAACCGAGATCGGGGTTGAGCACGACATTGATCGCCATCGCGCCGGAATCGCCGAGCATGAGCACATGTCCGTCGGGCGGCGTGGCGGCCACCATCTTGGCCGCGACCACGCCGCCGGCGCCGGGAACGTTCTCCACCACGAAGGCCTTGCCGAACGCGCCGGAGAGTTTCTGCGACAGCAGCCGCGCGAGCACATCGGGATTGCCGCCCGGCGCCGCGGCCGCGATCAGGCGCACCGGCCGGTTCGGATATTCGCTATCGGCCTGCGCGACGATTCCGCCCAGCGCCAGCGCGATGGCGGCGGTCGCCAGGACTGCAATTCGCACCATGACGTCGGCCTCGCGCTATTCCGGCTGGATGTTGGCGGCCTTCACCAGCTCGCCACGCGAGGTGAGCCCGGTCTTGACGATGTCGGCCAGCTCTTCCGGCGTGCTGGTCGCCACCGCAACCCCGAGCACCCCCAGCTTCTCCTTTACGGCCTCGGTCCTCAGCACCTCGCGAATCGCCGCGTTGAGACGCGCGATCACGGGCGCAGGCGTCGCGGCGGGCGCGAAGATTCCGTGCCAGGACGACATCTCGAATCCCGGGACGGTCTCGCCGATGGTCGGGACGTCGGGCATCGCCTGATAGCGAGCCTTCTCCACCACCGCCAGAATCTTGATCTTGCCGGTGGTGAGATGCGGCACGGCAGTGGAGAGGCTCAGGAACGCGACCTTGATGTGGCCGCCAAGCAGATCATTGATCGTGGCTCCTCCGCCGCGATAGGGGACATGGACGATGTCGATGCCGGTCTTCTGACGCAGGAGCTCGCCGGCAAGATGATGCGGCGAGCCGGCGCCGGACGAACCGTAATGCAGCTTGCCGGGATTGGCCCTGGCATAGGCGATCACATCCGCCACGGACTGTGCGGGAAACTCGGTGTTGACCGCAAGACAGATGATATTCGCGCCAGCATAGATGACGGGGGCAAAATCCTTTACCGGATCGAACGGCGCGTTTTTGTAGAGATAGATATTGGTGGTCATCATCGCGTCGGTGCCGACCATCAGCGTGTAGCCGTCGGGCTGTGCGCGGGCCACATATCCCGCGGCGATGTTGCCGCTGACGCCCGAGCGGTTGTCCACGATGACGGATTGGCCCCATGCGGCATTGAGCCGTTCGCCGATCGTGCGCGCGACCAGATCGCTGGTGGCGCCCGGCGTGTAGCCGACGACGATGGTCACGGGCCGCGAGGGGTAATCCTGCGCCGTGGCGGGGACGACCAGCTTGAGGACTGCGAGAGCGAGCACAGACCCGAGCGTGCGGAAGAACGAGAGCATCGGCTTTTCCTCCGTGGTTCGCCGCGGTCTTTTTGCCAGCGGTCGTCGGCGACGTGCCGATTCCCCACAGGAAGCACTATCCGATAAAGCCGAGTTGAAAAAAAGCCACCGCGGCGCCGCGGCCGCGTCTGTTGGCCGAATCTCTTGGCGGCGGGCTCGGTCGGCGACGCCCGGCAACAGCCGCGCGTGCGGCTGCGACAAGGGCAGCTATGATGTTGAGGCGATCGCCCGCGACCGAGGG
>CAVRXD010000011.1:0-145000 GCA_963725065.1 uncultured Alphaproteobacteria bacterium | reverse complement strand
ACCTCACGCTTATCAAGCGCGCGCTCTAACCAACTGAGCTACAAGCCCTTGGGAGGCGTCAGTCATCAGCAGTCAGCAGCCAGTGACGCGAAGATCGTCCAAGTCTGATGACGGCGCACTGACTTCCGACTCCCTGATTGGGGCTCGTCCGCGAAGAAAGAGAAACGTAGACGGCGGTGTCCCGCCAAAGGGCTCGTTCATCCTGAAACGAACGGCCCCGATGTTTCCAAGAGATCCGATAGAGGACGCGTGAGGCGCCTCTGAAGGATCATCCTTAGAAAGGAGGTGATCCAGCCGCAGGTTCCCCTACGGCTACCTTGTTACGACTTCACCCCAGTCGCTGACCCTACCGTGGTCGGCTGCCTCCCTTGCGGGTTAGCGCACCGCCTTCAGGTAAAGCCAACTCCCATGGTGTGACGGGCGGTGTGTACAAGGCCCGGGAACGTATTCACCGCAGCGTGCTGATCTGCGATTACTAGCGATTCCAACTTCATGTGCTCGAGTTGCAGAGCACAATCCGAACTGAGACGGCTTTTTGAGATTTGCGAAGGATTACTCCTTTGCGTCCCTCTGTCACCGCCATTGTAGCA
The DNA here is from genome assembly GCA_963725065.1 of uncultured Alphaproteobacteria bacterium. Lineage (GTDB taxonomy): Bacteria > Pseudomonadota > Alphaproteobacteria > Rhizobiales > Xanthobacteraceae > VAZQ01. Next base: position 144,410 of record CAVRXD010000011.1, on the reverse strand, counting down.
CGTGTGTAGCCCAGCCTGTAAGGGCCATGAGGACTTGACGTCATCCCCACCTTCCTCCGGCTTATCACCGGCAGTCCCCTTAGAGTGCCCAACTAAATGATGGCAACTAAGGGCGAGGGTTGCGCTCGTTGCGGGACTTAACCCAACATCTCACGACACGAGCTGACGACAGCCATGCAGCACCTGTCTCCGGTCCAGCCGAACTGAAAAGCTCCATCTCTGGTGCTCGCGACCGGGATGTCAAAGGCTGGTAAGGTTCTGCGCGTTGCTTCGAATTGAACCACATGCTCCACCGCTTGTGCGGGCCCCCGTCAATTCCTTTGAGTTTTAATCTTGCGACCGTACTCCCCAGGCGGGATGCTTAATGCGTTAGCTGCGCCACTGAAGGGTAAACCCACCAACGGCTAGCATCCATCGTTTACGGCGTGGACTACCAGGGTATCTAATCCTGTTTGCTCCCCACGCTTTCGCACCTCAGCGTCAGTACCGGGCCAGTGAGCCGCCTTCGCCACTGGTGTTCTTGCGAATATCTACGAATTTCACCTCTACACTCGCAGTTCCACTCACCTCTCCCGGACTCAAGGTCGCCAGTATCAAAGGCAGTTCTGGAGTTGAGCTCCAGGATTTCACCCCTGACTTAGCAATCCGCCTACGTGCGCTTTACGCCCAGTGATTCCGAGCAACGCTAGCCCCCTTCGTATTACCGCGGCTGCTGGCACGAAGTTAGCCGGGGCTTCTTCTGCGGGTACCGTCATTATCTTCCCCGCCGAAAGGGCTTTACAACCCTAGGGCCTTCATCACCCACGCGGCATGGCTGGATCAGGCTTGCGCCCATTGTCCAATATTCCCCACTGCTGCCTCCCGTAGGAGTCTGGGCCGTGTCTCAGTCCCAGTGAGGCTGATCATCCTCTCAGACCAGCTACTGATCGTCGCCTTGGTGAGCCGTTACCTCACCAACTAGCTAATCAGACGCGGGCCGATCCTTCGGCGATAAATCTTTCCCCGTAAGGGCTTATTCGGTATTAGCCCAAGTTTCCCTGGGTTGTTCCGAACCAAAGGGTACGTTCCCACGTGTTACTCTCCCGTCTGCCGCTCCCCTTGCGGGGCGCTCGACTTGCATGTGTTAGGCCTGCCGCCAGCGTTCGCTCTGAGCCAGGATCAAACTCTCAAGTTGGAGGAGAACTTTTCCCGGCTGATCACAACGTTTGACGAGGTCCCACGCTTGCCGACGAACGCCGGACGCACGCACGACTTGCATCGCACGCACGCCTGCCGCTTGCACGACAAGGTGTTACCTGAAACGTCGACCGCCGAAGTCTCTTCCGGCTCCACCTTGCTCGAAGATTGCTCTTCGACCGAGGCAGTGCCCGCAGGGACTCCGCCGTCCACGTTTCTCTTTCTTCCGATTCACCTATCAAACAGCCCGGGATCAAGGAGATCCCACCCTCTAGGTGGACCCAGAGAGCCGCCGAAGCCTAGGGCCTCCGATTGGGATCGGAAGCCTGGTCACCGAGTATCAGTGAGGTGCTTCGAGGACGCGCCGTCGCACCGAGGCGGCGGCGTGCCGAAGGTCGGTATATAGGCGCCCGGCCCACCTCATGTCAACACCCTCGGGGGACGAAAAACCCGCCCGCCCGATGCAGCCGGGCAACAGCAATCTTCTCAAGTGATATAGGGGGCTTAGTCGGCATTTAAAGGGCCCCGGACGCCGTACTGCGGCCACATTCCTCCGCCCCTCTTGTCATCGCTGTGGGAGGTGTCACTTCGGGGGGAACTGCGTCGACGCCGCATGATCTGCGGCGTACGGCTCACCCAACGATCGAGCCAGAAGGTCAGGACATGGCCGTTGACGGACCGTGAAGGGCGCGGCGTGTGCCGCTCCTTCAAGTCAACGGCAGTCGTCCCGGTCGCGTTTGGCACCTTGTGGTGTTGCGGTGGACCGCCCGCGGGGGGCGGAGGGGACGTCGGGCTTGGATCAGGGCAGGCGACGCGGGGCAATCCGTTCAAGCTTGGAAGCCGAGCGCATCGATCTCGGCAACGAACCGCCATTGTCGGTCGACGGCGAGTCGAGCGGGCTGGTGGACCGCCACCGCGTCTCGGTCCAATGGTTCAGCGGTACAATTCTCACCGGTCTCTGTGGCGCGGCCCTGATGAGCGGCGCCGTTTTTGCCGCCCTCGATGGCGAGACCAACTTCGCCACGGTGCCGGAGCGCGTGGAAGCCGCGCTCCGCGGCGCCGCGACCGGCATCGCCGATCGCATAGCCAATGTGACCCGCAAGACCGATCGCCTGCCGCCACCCGGCGAGGCCAACGCCGCGCGCCAGGTCATCCGGGTGTCCACCACGACCCGTGGAAGCGGCAACCGCGAGATCGTGCGCGTGCGCCCGTTCATTCGTGTCGCGGGCAATCTGTCGCTTTCGGTGTCCGAACTCTCCGCCAACATTCCCGCCTTCAATGCGCAGAAGGTCCTCGCCAAATCCGAGGGACTTCCGGTGAGTGCCGAAGGCGCCGCCGGCGCCGAGCCGGACGCGGAGGTGTCGTTCTTCACACGCGACCTCAACACGGTCCTGCCGCGGGCAAAGATTGCGGCAGTGGCCTCCCTCGACGAGGTGCTCACCCGCGTGCGCGATGCCGCCAACTGGGACGGCAATTCGGGGCAGAAAACGGCGGCGATCCTCACCACTTCGATGCCGGCGACGCTGACCGCCTATGCGCCCGAGCGCCACGGCGATCCCTATGCCGGCTTCGAGCCGCGCATCGTGCCCGAAAACGTCACCCTGCTGCCCAAGACCACCGCGCAGGTGACCGGCGGCAATGCCTTCAACGAACGCACCATCGTGCTCAAGAAGGGCGATTCTGTTTCGGCGATCCTGCGCGAGATGGGCGCGACGGCGGAAGAGGTGAAGGCGATCACGGCGGCGTTCGGCGGACGCGGAAAAGACAGCAGTCCTCGGGACGGCTACAAGCTGCGCGTGCTGCTCGCGCCCGGAAGCGACGTCGTCAGGCTCCGGCCAGTCCGCGTCATCATCGCGACGGATTCCTCGGTCGAGGCCATGGTGGCCTGGTCGGAGATGGGCAAGTACGTGGCCGTCGATGTGCGCAGCGCCAATAGCGTAGCGTCCTCCGCCAGCGACGACGACGACGACGGCAAGGGCGTGCGGCTCTATCAGAGCATCTACGAAACCGCGTTACGCAATCACGTGCCCCGCCCGGTCATCGACGACCTCATTCGCATCTACTCCTACGACATCGACTTCCAGCGCAAGGTTCAGCCCGGCGACTCCTTCGAGATCCTGTACGCGGGCGAGGATGAGAACCCCACGGACACCAGCAAGACCGAAGTGCTGTTCGCTTTGCTTACGACCGGCGGCGAGACCAGAAAGTTCTATCGCTACCAGACCACCGACGACAACGTCGTCGACTACTATGACGATTCCGGCAAGAGCGCGAAGAAATTCCTGGTGCGCAAGCCGGTGTCCGAAGGAAACATCACGTCCGGATTCGGCGGCCGCAACCATCCGCTGCTCGGCTACAGTAAGATGCATACCGGCGTGGATTGGGGTTCATCCATGGGCACGCCGATCTTTGCCGCTGGCAACGGCATCATCGACAAGGTCGGCTGGGAAGGCGGTTACGGCAAGTACATCCGCATCCGGCACGCCAATGGTTACGAGACCGCCTATGGCCACATGTCGGCGTTCGCCCGCGGCATGGACTCGGGCAAGAAGGTTCGCCAAGGACAGGTGATCGGGTATGTCGGCTCCACCGGGCTCTCGACCGGCGCGCACCTGCACTACGAAATCCTGATCAACGGCCGGTTCGTCGATCCGATGAAGATCAAGCTTCCGCGCGGCCGGGTGCTGGAGGGCACGTTGCTCGCCGGCTTCGATCAGGAACGCAGCCGGCTCGACACCATGATGACCCGCGCCACCGCGCCCTCGCGCTACGCCCAGGGCCGCTGAGCCGCGGACGACGGAGTGGTTTCCGTCGTCCGTCTGCTCGACCTGAGCGGATGTCGCGTTACGCCGCTTCCGCGAGCTTGCCGTTGAAGGTAAGCCCCTGCTTCCCCGCCGAGATCACCACCTTCTCGCCGTCCTTGACCTGCCCGGACAGGATCATTTCGGCGAGCGGGTCCTGCACCGACTTCTGGATCACGCGTTTGAGCGGACGCGCGCCATAGGCGGGATCCCAGCCCTTGTCGGCGAGCCATTCGCGCGCCGCCGGCTCGAGCTCAAGGGTGATCTTGCGGTCCTCCAGCAGCTTCACCAGCCGCGTCATCTGGATGTCGACGATCTTCGTCATCTCGCTGCGCTTGAGCCGGTGGAACAAAATGATCTCGTCGATGCGGTTGAGGAATTCGGGACGGAAATTCGCCCGTACCACCGACATGACCTGATCGCGGACCGCATCGGTATCCTCACCTTCCGGCTGGTTGGCCAGATATTCAGAGCCCAGATTCGAGGTCATTACGATCAGCGTGTTGCGGAAGTCGACGGTGTGGCCCTGGCCATCGGTCAGGCGGCCATCGTCGAGCACCTGCAGCAGCACGTTGAAGACATCCGGGTGGGCCTTCTCGATCTCGTCGAACAGTATCACCTGATAAGGGCGTCGACGCACGGCTTCGGTCAGCGCGCCGCCCTCCTCGTAGCCGACATAGCCCGGGGGCGCGCCGATGAGCCGCGCGACCGAATGCTTTTCCATGTATTCCGACATGTCGATGCGCAGCAGCGCCGACTCGTCGTCGAACAGGTATTCCGCCAACGCCTTGGTCAGCTCGGTCTTGCCGACGCCGGTCGGGCCCAGGAACATGAACGAGCCGATCGGCCGGTGCGGGTCCTGCAGGCCGGCGCGCGCACGGCGCACCGCCGTCGACACCGCCCTGACCGCCTCGGCCTGCCCGATGACGCGCTTGCCGAGCTGCTGCTCCATGCGCAGCAGCTTTTCCTTCTCGCCCTCAAGCATCTTGTCGACGGGAACCCCGGTCCAGCGCGAGACCACCTGCGCCACGTGGTCGGCGGTCACCGCCTCCTCGACCATGGCACCCTTGCCCTCCGCCGCCTCGATGCTCTTGAGCTTTTTCTCGATCTCCGGGATGCGGCCATAGGCGAGCTCGCCCGCGCGCTGATATTCGCCTTTGCGTTGCGCGTTGGCGAGTTCGACGCGCAGGTGGTCGAGCTCGGTCTTGAGCTTTTGCGCGTCCGAAAGCTTGTCCTTCTCGGACTTCCAGCGCGACGTCAGGTCGGCGGACTGCTTCTCGAGCGCCACCAGTTCCTTGTCGAGCCGTTTGAGCCGTTCCTTCGAGCCAGGATCGCTCTCTTTCTTGAGCGCCTCCTGCTCGATCTTGAACCGCACGATCTCGCGGTCGATCGAATCGAGCTCCTCGGGCTTGGAATCGACCTGCATCTTGAGGCGCGCAGCGGCCTCGTCGATCAGATCGATCGCCTTGTCCGGGAGAAAGCGGTCGGTGATGTAGCGGTTTGACAATGTCGCCGCAGCCACGATGGCCGAGTCGGTAATCCGCACGCCGTGGTGCTGCTCATACCTGTCCTTGAGGCCGCGCAGGATCGAAATCGTATCCTCGACCGTCGGCTCGCTGACGAAGACCGGCTGGAAGCGCCGGGCGAGCGCGGCATCCTTTTCGACGTGCTTCTTGTATTCGTCGAGGGTGGTCGCGCCGACGCAGTGCAGCTCGCCGCGGGCGAGCGCCGGCTTGAGCAGGTTCGAGGCGTCCATGGCCCCGTCGGCCTTTCCGGCCCCCACCAGCGTGTGCATCTCGTCGATGAACAGGATGATGCCGCCATCCGAAGAGGTAACCTCCTGCAGCACGGCCTTGAGCCGTTCTTCGAACTCGCCGCGATATTTCGCGCCGGCAATCAGCGCACCCATGTCGAGCGCCAGCAGCTTCTTGTCGTGCAGGCTCTCAGGCACGTCGCCGTTGACGATGCGCTGGGCCAGACCTTCGACGATGGCAGTCTTGCCGACGCCGGGTTCGCCGATCAGCACCGGGTTGTTCTTGGTGCGGCGGGACAGCACCTGGATGGTGCGCCGGATCTCCTCGTCGCGCCCGATGACCGGGTCGATCTTGCCGTCGCGCGCGGCCTGGGTGAGATCGCGGGCGTATTTTTTCAGCGCGTCGTAAGCGTTCTCGGCCGAGCTCGTGTCGGCGGTGCGGCCCTTGCGCAAGGCGTTGATGGCCTCGTTGAGGTTCTGCGGCGTGACGCCGGCGCGCGCCAGAATCTTTCCGGCCTCGCTGTCCTTTTCGAGCGCCAGCGCCAGCAGGAGGCGCTCCACGGTGACGTAGCTGTCGCCGGCCTTCTCCGCGACCTTCTGCGCTTGATCGAACACGCGCGCGAGCGCCGGCGCCAGATAGACTTGGCCGGCCCCGCTGCCGGACACCTTGGGCAGCTTGGCGAGCGCGGCCTCGACCGCCGCAAGCGCCTCGCGCGAGCGGCCGCCGGCGCGGTCGATCAGACCGCTGGCCAACCCCTCGGGGTCGTCGAGCAGGACCTTGAGCAGATGCTCGGTTGCGAATTGCTGTTGGCCCTCCCGCAGGGCCAGCGATTGGGCAGATTGAACGAACCCGCGGGCGCGGTCCGTGAATTTCTCGAAATCCATAGCGTCTCCCTCGGCCTGCCTCTTCGCCTGTGCGGCACGAAAATGGCAGCCAGCTAAGCCAATTAACCCCGAACGATCAATGGCGCCAACCCCGAATGGCGGCCGGCAAATCCTATGTGGGAACTCACAATTTGCGGCGGAAGAGGCCGCTGTGGATTTTCCGGCGCGGCCTAGGCAGGGGGCGGCTCGGCGGCCTACAAGCCCTGCTCATGAGTGCCGAGACCCCGAGCATCCACGCCATCTACCGCTATCCGGTGAAGGGCCTTTCGCCCGAGCCGCTCACGCGCACCAGGCTTGCGGTCGGCGAGACGCTGCCCGCCGATCGGCTCTATGCCATCGAGAACGGACCATCCGGCTTCGACCACGCTGCCCCACGCTACCAGCCCAAACAGCGCTATCTGATGCTCATGCGCAACGCGCGGCTGGCCCGGTTGCGCACCCGCATCGAGGACGCGGACCGCACGCTGGCGATCGAACTCGACGGCCGCGAGGCCGCACGCGGCGACCTGCAGGCGCCGGACGGCCGCGCGACGATCGAGCGCTTCTTCGCCGAGTTCTGCGCCGACGAGCTGCGCGGGGCGCCGCGCGTGCTGTACGCGCCGGGCTTCAGCTTCTCCGATGTTGCGCGCAAGGTCGTCTCGATCATCAATCTCGCGTCCGTGGCCGCGATCGAAGATCTGCTGGGAGTGCCGGTCCATCCGCTGCGCTTTCGCGCCAATCTCTACGTGACGGGCTGGCCGGCATGGCACGAGTTCGATCTCGTCGGGCAGGACATCGCGATCGGCAAGGACGCGCGGCTCAAGATCGTCAAGCGGATCGTGCGATGCGCCGCGACCGACGTCGATCCCGACACGGGGATCCGTGACCTCTCGATCCCGCCCACGCTGATGCGAAGCCTCGGCCACGCCGATTGCGGGGTCTATGGCGAGGTGGTGAACGGCGGGGACATTGTCCGCGGTGACGAGCTGCGCAACTGATGGCGCACCGGGCTCGCGGGCCCCGGCCGTCGGTCATTCCCGTCTGCTCAGCAGAAACACAGCCTGCTCACCGAGCAGGTTCCAGAACCACCACGGCGCGTTCAGGCGCAGCGCCCGCCCCCAGGCATTGAACGCCACCGCCTTCTCCATCTTGGCGCCGACCACGTGGCAGAGTTGGCGGAAGTCCTTGATCGTGCAGAAATGGATGTTGGGCGAGTCCCACCAGGCGTAGGGCAGGTTGTCGGTGCGCGGCATGTGTCCGCCCAGCAGAAGCTGGAGGCGGATACCCCAATGCCCGAAATTGGGAAACGAAACGACCGCGTGCCGGCCGATGCGCAACATATGTTCCAGCACGACCCGCGGGTGCCGCGTCGCCTGCAGGGTTTGCGAGAGAATGACGTAATCGAAGGCGTCATCGGGATAGTCCGACAGGTCCGTGTCGGCATCACCCTGAATCACGGCGAGCCCCTTTGCCACGCACTCGTTCACGCCCTCGCGCGACAGCTCGATGCCGCGTCCATCGACGCCGCGCGTCTCGGCGAGCAGACGCAGCAACTCGCCGTCGCCACAACCGACGTCGAGGACTTTGGCGCCAGGCGCCACCATCTCGGCGACCACCACGAGGTCGACGCGGGCCCCGCCGTGGGTGCGGGCCGCGTCCGCCATGGTCAGGTCCTGCTTGAGGCGCGTCAGCATGGTCATCCCCGCGCCGGTGGTAGGCCGCGCGCCTTCGCGGCGCCTTCGAGAAACCCGCGCACGATGGCGAGCAGTTCGGGTTCATCGAGCAGAAAGGCATCATGACCTTTGTCGGTCACGATCTCGGCAAACGAAACGCGCGCGCCGCCGGCGTTGAGCGCATGCACGATGGCTCGCGAGTCCGAGGTGGGGAACAGCCAGTCCGACGTAAACGAGACCACGCAGAACCGCGTCGGTGTATCCTTGAATGCCTGTGCGAGCACGCCGCCGCAATCGGCCGCGAGGTCGAAATAGTCCATCGCGCGGGTGAGGTAGAGATAGGAATTGGCATCGAAGCGCTCGACGAAGCTGATGCCCTGGTGGCGCAGATAACTCTCCACCTGAAAATCGGCATCGAAGGAAAATGTCGGATTGTCGCGGTCCTGGAACCGGCGACCGAACTTGCGGTGCAACGCCGCGTCCGAGAGATAGGTGATGTGGGCGCCCATGCGCGCCACCGCGAGGCCGCGCCGCGGATTGCTGCCTTCCGCGAAATAGCGCCCCTGCCGCCATTCCGGGTCGGCCATCACCGCCTGACGGCCGACCTCGTGGAAGGCAATGTTCTGCGCCGAATGACGGGTCGAGGTCGCGAGCGGAAGCGCGGAGAACACCCGTCGCGGATAGCTCGCGCACCATTGCAGCACCTGCATGCCGCCCATGGAGCCACCGGCAATCGAGAACAGCGAGGCAATTCCGAGATGGTCGAGCAGCATCGCCTGCGCGCGCACCATGTCGCGGATGGTGATGACGGGAAAGTCGAGACCCCACGGCATGCCGGTGGCCGGATTGGTGGAAGCGGGACCGGTGGTGCCCATGCAGCCGCCGACCACGTTCGGACTGATTACGAAGTACCGCTGGGTGTCGATCGGCCGCCCTGGACCGACCATGGTTTCCCACCATCCCGCCTTCTGGGTCACAGGATGCAGGTTGGCAACATGCTGATCGCCGGTGAGAGCGTGGCAGACCAGCACCGCATTGCTGCGCTCAGCATTGAGCGTACCGTATGTCTGGTAGGCGATCTGAAACGGTGCGAGGTCGATGCCGGCATCAAGCCGCAGCGGACGGTCCATCCCGAAACGCACGACCAGCGAATGGGGTATATCAGCCTCGCGCGCGCGATCGGCGGCATCAGATGCGACGCTGAAATCGGCCTCGACCATCTCTAAACAACCCGGCCGGCGAAGCGGAAACGATTGTACGCGGTTGGCCTGGAAACGGGCCGCCGCGACCGGCTTAGATAGGCCGCAGGGCGACGCTGTCAATGTTTTCTTTGCTTTCACCCGTTGCCCCACCTATCAATGCCGCGCCCGCGGAGGGGTCTATCGCGAGCACGAAGAAGCACCATGACGAAGCCGCCCCGCACTGAGACACCTTCGCTGACCGAGTTGCGGCGCGAGATCGACCGCATCGATGAGGCGATGCACGGGCTCCTCATGGAGCGCGGCGAGATCATCGACCGCCTGATCGCCACGAAGAAGACGCAGGAGTCCGGTTCCGCCTTCCGCCCGGCGCGCGAAGCCGACATGATGCGCCGGCTGGTGGATCGCCACAAAGGTATCCTGCCGCTCGACACCGTCGAGAGCATTTGGCGGGTCATCATTTCGACCTTCACCTACGTGCAGGCGCCGTTCTCCGTGCACGCCGACCTTTCGGCGGGCGATGCGGCGATGCGCGATTCCGCCCGCTTTCATTTCGGCTTCACCGTACCGTTCGTACCGCATCTGGGAGCGGCAAGCGTGGTGGCCGCGGTCTCCGCCTCGAAGGGCGATCTGGGTCTGGTGCCGGCCTTCGGCATAGCAGGCACCGGCGCATGGTGGAATGCGCTCGAGTTCGATACTGCGCCGAAGATCATCGCGCGGCTGCCGTTTGTCGACCGCGCGGACCACCCCGCCGCCGCGCCGGTGTTCGTCGTTTCGCGCGTTGCCGCCGACTCCATGGTCAGGGAGGTCGAAGTGTGGAGCGTGCGGGTGGCCGGCTGGAGCACGGCGGCGACACAAACGCTGGAGCCCCTCGTCGAGGTGATCGCCGTACCCGACCGCGCATTCGACGGCGCGGCGCTGCTCATATCGGTGCCCGCGGGTGGCGACATCCGGCAGGTGACCGATACGCTGGTCGACGCCGGCGCCTCGGTGCGCGCCTCGGCCCTCGTCGGAAGCCACGCGACCCGCTATAGGGTCTCGGCCGAAGGCGCGCAACCGATCCCGACCGGCCGGTGATCAAGATCCTGCCGTCGCCCTCCAGCAGGGAAATCCAAGGGCCGGCGATGAAGCTTGTGAACTGATGATACTTTCGGTGATGACTGGATGCCCTGCCTGCGCCGGGCATGAGAGCAAGCAAGGTTCGTGAAATGTCCGCTCTGCAGCGTCCGCAACCGCGTCCCGGCGTGCTCGCGATCGATCCCTATGTCCCGGGCAAGAGCACGGCACCCGGCGTTGCCCGCGTGTTCAAGCTGTCGTCGAACGAGACGCCGCTCGGCCCCAGTCCGAAAGCAGTCGCCGCCTATCGCGCGGTCGCCGAGCACCTCGAGGACTATCCCGACGGCGCCTCCACCGCGCTGCGCGAAGCGATCGGGCACGCCTTCGGGCTCGATCCCGGCCGCATCATCTGTGGCGCCGGCTCGGACGATCTGCTGAACCTCATCGCCGATGCTTATCTCTGCGACGGTGACGAGGCGATCCACACCACGCACGGGTTTCTCGTCTATCCCATCGCCACGCTCGGCTCCGGCGCGAAGCCGATCGCAGCGGCCGAAAAGAACTACACCGCCGACGTCGACGCGATTCTCGCGGCGGTGACCGAGCGCACCAAGATCGTCTTTCTGGCCAACCCCAACAATCCGACCGGCACCTATGTGCCGTTCGACGAAGTGAAACGGCTGCACGGCGCCCTGCCCCCGCACGTGCTGCTGGTGCTCGATGCCGCCTATGCGGAATACGTCCGCCGCAACGACTACGAGGCCGGGATCGAGCTCGTCGCCACCTGCGAGAACGTGGTCATGTGCCGCACGTTCTCGAAAATCTACGGGCTGGCGGCGCTCCGGCTCGGCTGGCTCTACGGCCCGGCGCATGTGGTCGACGCCATCAACCGCATCCGCGGACCGTTCAACGTCAATGCGGCCGCGATCGCGGCAGGGATTGCCGCGATCCAGGATGCCGCGCATGTGGAGGCGTCCCGCGCGCACAACGAGAAATGGCTGGGATGGCTGACGGCTGAAATTGGCAAGCTCGGGCTCGAGGTGACGCCGAGCATCGCCAATTTCGTCCTGATCCACTTTCCCGACATCAAAGGCCGCACAGCCGAGGAGGCAGACGCCTTCCTCACGCAACGCGGCCTGATCCTGCGTCGCGTCAGCGCCTACAAGCTGCCGAACGCGCTGCGCATGAGCGTCGGCAGCGAGGAGGCCAACCGTCTCGTCGTCGACGCGCTGGCGGAGTTCCTGAGCCGTAAAGATCCTGGGCGGTAGATGAGCGGGAAGCCCGTGTTCAATCGCGTCGCGCTGATCGGAATGGGCCTGATCGGCTCCTCCATCGCGCGCGCGGCGCGCGCGCAAGGCGCTGCCGGCTCCATCGTCGCCACCGCCCGCTCCGCCGCGACGCGCCGTCGGATCGCGGAACTTGGTCTCGCCGACCAGGTCGTCGAAACCAATGCCGCCGCCGCCGAAGGTGCCGATCTCGTTATCGTTTCGATTCCTGTCGGCGCGTGCGGCCCCGTCGCCGCGGAGATCGGCCCGCATCTTGCGCCGGGCGCGGTCGTCTCCGACGTCGGCTCGGTCAAGGGCGCAGTCGTGAAGGATATGTCACCCCATATTCCCGCAGGTGTGCATTTCGTGCCGGCGCATCCGGTTGCAGGCACCGAGAACTCCGGGCCGGATGCGGGCTTCGCCGAGCTGTTCGTCAATCGCTGGTGCATCCTCACCCCGCCGCCGAACGTCGATCCGGCCGCGGTGGAACGGCTGGCGGCGTTCTGGCGGCTGCTCGGCGCCAATGTGGAGACCATGTCGGCTGAACACCACGATCTCGTGCTCGGCGTCACCAGCCACCTGCCGCATCTCATCGCTTACACCATCGTCGGGACCGCCGATGAGTTGAGCCAGGTGACGCGTTCCGAGGTGCTGCAATTTTCGGCCGGCGGCTTTCGCGATTTCACCCGCATCGCGGCGTCGGATCCGACGATGTGGCGCGATGTCTTCCTCGCCAACAAGGACGCGGTGCTGGAAATGCTGGGACGCTTCAGCGAAGACCTGGCCACGCTCACCCGTGCGATCCGCCGCGGCGACGGCGAGACCCTGTTCAACCAGTTCACCCGCACGCGTGCGATCCGCCGCGGCATCGTGGACATCGGTCAGGATTCGCCCGCGCCCGATTTCGGCCGTCCCCATCCCGATCTGCCGCACGCGCCCGTGCCACGGCCCTACGCGGACGAGAACTGACAGGCACCGACAGCGCGGAATGCTCAAGCGCGCGCCACGACAGGGCAGAGGCGACGGGAGTTGGGGACCTCGACTCGCGTCCGGCCGCGGACGGTCAGAACACGGGCGGGACCACACCCACCTGGAACGGTCCGAGGAAAACCGCGCCGTCGACAAAGCGGACCGGAAATGCCACCGCCGGCTTGCCTTCCAACACGGTCTTTTGCCCGAGCGCCGCGACCAGACCGGGAGCCGCGTTCTGCCGCGCGATCCCTCCAAGCCCGGGGATCAAACGATCGAGCGCGCTCAGCGTCGCGCCCACCTGTCCCTCCGACATGAAGCGCTCGATATCGAACATCTTGAGAAGCTTTTCGATCCCGATGACGGTGACCTGAAGATTGCCGTCGAGGCCGCCGCGCGCGGTGAGCTTGAGAGCGCCGGCGCCGACCGCGATCACGTCGTCCTGTGACACGCGCGCCTTCACGATCTCGAGTTGCCCGTTGCGCCCCTGCCATTCCCGAAACCGCACCGGCCAAGGCTTGGGCGTGAGATCGTTCACCCCGCGCAGCACGGTCGCGATTTCGGCATCGACCGGCTTGGCCGCCAGCGGATGGAGTTTCTCCGCCACGGCGGCGTTGAGGCGCAGCACGGTGTCGATGACCGGATCGTCCGAGGTGGATCCAGGCCCCTGGCGGCCATGCAGTTCCAGCCGCTGCGCCTTGAAGAGGATGCCGTCGCCGGCGCTGCCGGGATCACGGACGGTCGCACCGTCGAGCACGAGCGACGCGCGCTCGAACTCCGATGGCAGGCCGCGCACGCTGGCCTGGCCGAGAGTCCAGTTGACGATGGCGGCGGGTGCGCGCCCGGGCTCGGCAACTTCGAGCGGACCGGTGAACTCGCTGATCAGAAGCTTCGGATCGTAGACCTGGACCGCGGCCAGGACGCGCGGCAGCTTGAGCTGCAGGGTTGGCGTGCCCCTGAGCTCGAAACCGGCGCCGCCGCAGCGCACCTCGATGCGAAACGGATAGCCCTCGATCGACTGCGACGCGCAGTCCTGCTGGCGCCCGGCCTGCCGCTCGCTGGCACGCCACGCGGCAATCTCCGACTCCGCGCGCCCGGCGGCGTAGAACCACAGCGCACTCCATGCGACCGCCAGCAGCACCACCAGGCCGAACGGAATGAACAACGGCCAGAGCCGGCGGCGGCGGGCGGCCGCGGGGAAACTGGACTGAGGCATCTATGGCGCTCCTGAGCCGGCCGAGAGGGGGACTGCCGGAACCTCCCCGGCGGCGCCTTCTCCAAGGCGCCGATTGCGGCGTTTCAAAGTCATTTTCATCGCGCTCCGAGGCTGATACCGGGAGGTATAACCGGCTTGCGCGACGCAGCATATTCTTCGATATCACAGCCATGGATCCGGATCCCGCGCACGCTGCCGAAGATCTCTGGGTGTTCGCCTACGGCTCGCTGATGTGGCGGCCGGATTTTCCCTTCGTGGAGCGCGTCGAGGCCCGGCTTCTTGGCGCGCATCGGGCCCTTTGCGTCTATTCCTTCGTCCATCGCGGGACGCCCGAGCGGCCGGGTCTGGTGCTCGGCCTCGACCGCGGTGGGACCTGTCGCGGCATCGCTTATCGTGTGGCTGCGAAAGAACGGCACGACACCATCGCCTATCTGCGGGCGCGCGAGCAGGTGACGTCCGTTTACCGCGAATCCATTCGACCGATCTGGCTCAAGCGCCAGCCCGAGCGGCGGGTGTCGGGGCTCTGCTACATGGTGGATCGTGGGCACGTACAATACGCCGGGCGACTCTCGCTCGAGCAACAGCTTCATCACGTTCGACAGGGGCACGGCCAGTCCGGCGCCAACCGTGACTACGTCATTGCGACGGTCGGTGCGCTCGAGCAACTCGGCTACCGCGAGACCGAGTTGCACCTGCTCGCCGCGCGACTGGCGGGAACGCACGAGGCAAGCGCGTCGTCGATTCCGCCATCCTCCTGAAAGGTGCAGGAGCAGTTGCCGAACGGCGTCGTGCTGCCGCGGGCAGACGCAGTCCCGGCGTAAGCGGCGATGTCAGGCGGTCGGTGCGAGCGAGGCACGCGGTGTTTCTTTGGCCAGTTCACGCTCGCCTTCGGCAACCAGACGCGCAGTCGCACTTTCGATCTCGCGTTGCAGCCGCTCGAAGAACAAATCCTTGTCGAGGCCGGGCTGGATCGGGTCGAGCACCTCGACGCGGACCGTCCCCGGGTAGCGCCGGAGCGCACGGCGTGGCCAGAACAGGCCGGAGTTGAGCGCGACCGGGAGGCATGGAACGCCCATCCCGGCATACAGATGCGCGACGCCGTACTTGTATTTCGGTTCGGCGCCGGGCGGCCGGCGCGTGCCCTCCGGAAAGATCACGATCTGACGATCGCGCGCAAGCTCCCGGCGCACGCTCGCGTTCATGTCGGCAAGCGCCTGCGAGCCCTTGCTGCGATCCACCGCGATCATACCCGCCTTCCAGGCGTACCAGCCGAAGAACGGGATCCACATCAGCTCGCGTTTCATGATGTAAGCCGGATCCGGCAGGATCAGCAGCAACGCAAACGTCTCCCACAGCGACTGGTGCTTGGCGGCGACGAGCAGCGGCCCGGAAGGAATTTTTCCCAGCCCGCGGAACTCGACCTTGATGCCGCAGACCGCGTGCAACAGCCAGAGATTGGTACGCGCCCAGAACTTGGCGACCGCAAGGATACCCCAGCGCGGCATCACCAGCGTCGGCAGGGCCGCCACGATCTGCACCAGCAGATTGAGATAGAACAGGACGTTGAAAGCGACCGACCGAATGAGGAGCACGAGCAAACCTTATCGCAGCGACGACCGTTTAAGCTTGGACGAATTGGCTTTAGCGCGCGGCGCGACTTCGCGCCAGTTCTTGCTTGGTCGCATGATCGCGCCGGGAAAGTCTGCAACTTTTCGGGATCACGCTTTAGCTGGCCGCATTCGCGGTGCGGCTGAGATTGAGGCCCATGCGAAACTTGGCGAAGACAAATTTCACGTATTCCGTGACCATCAGCCGGGCCGTTGTCCGGCCCTTCCACCACGGGTCAGCGCGCTGACGATCCGTCACCACGGCAAAGGGCACGAGCGCGACATCGGGGAGCTGGTGAGCGATCTCGGCGAGCGCGCGCGGCATGTGATAGTTCGACGTGACCACGATCAGCGAGTGGAAACCGCGGCTCTCCGCCCAGCGCCTGGTCTCGATCGCATTGCCCAGCGTATTGAGCGAGCGGTCGAAGTCGACGCAGCAGCGCACCCAGCGCTCGAACTCCGGATTGAGCCGGGAAATTTCATTCGAATTGGTCGCACGGTTGGCACCGCTGATGAGCAACCGCTTGCCGCGGCCCGACGCCAGCAACTCGATCGCGTCGGTGATGCGCGACGCACCGCCGGTGAGTGCTACGATGCCGTCGGCATCGCGGGAGAGCGGCGCTTCTTCGACCGGCACGCGCCAGACGAACCAGAGGAAACCCGCTCCCATCACCACCGCCAGAGCCGCACAGACGAAAAACGTCGACCAGCCGACGCGCCGCAGCAGCGGGCGGGGAGCGCGCGCGGATGGCTGCGTCACGGAAGGCACTTCAGCGGCGCCATCGCCGGTATCGGATCGGATCGTCGACATGTCTCGTCCACCTTCGCAATATATCGCAAAATCCGGCAGCGCGGTGGCAACGCAACTGGTCGTCAGTTTGCCTAATAAATCGTTTCGATCGTGCGGTTCACGGTATAGCGGGAGGTGGCGGCCGTCACGAAGGCAATTAAGCCGACTTGCGCCAGCACCGCCAAGTACCCCAGTGCCCCGATCGAAGAGCTACCGAACAGCGCCGAGAACTGGTCGCCGCCCGCCGTGCCGACGAGCCGGCCGCTGGTGAGTTCGGCAAGCGCAAACAGTGCAATGGCGCTGCCTCCGCCGATCAGCCCGCCCTCCAATCCCAGCAGCAGGAAATGCCGTTGGAAGTGACCGGCAATGAAGCTGTCCTTGGCGCCGATGAGATGCAGCACTTCGATCACCGGACGATTTGTCGCCATCGCGGCGCGGGTCGCGAACGCGACCGAGAGCACGGTCGCGGCGAACACGAGCAGCAGCAAGCCGATCCCGCCCGCGAGAACCGCGCCGGCCATGGCGCGCATGCGCTCGACGAAGCCACGATGGTCATCGAGGCTGGCACCCTGGATCTGCTCGGTCAGTGTCTGGCGCAGTTGCACCAGATCGGGCGCCGCGCCGGACGCGATCCGGACAACGATCAGCCGCGGCACCGGAAGATCGTCGAGTTGCAGACCGGTCCCCAGCCACGGCTCGAGCAGGCGCGACGTTTCCTCCTTCGAATACGGCCGCACCTCCACCACGCCGGCAGACCGGCGGGCGATGGCAGCGGCCTTGGCGACGTCCAGCTCGATGTCGCCGCCCGGATTGGGGCGGATCTGGATCGTCACCTCACGCCCTACATCGGCCTGCCATTCGCTCGCCGCGGCGCGCACCAGCATGACCGCGCCCGTCGTCAGCGAGGCGAGAAAGGTCATGATGGCGACGACCGCGACCAGGGCGCGGCCGGCGATCGTCGCCTGCGGCACGATCGGAGTCTCGAAACGCGGCAGCGATTCGGCAGGCGGCGCGGCCGGCGCGTCGAACCCGCGCGATTGCTCCGCTTCCATCGCCGCGTCATTCGTAGACATGCAGGCGACCTTCGTGCAGCACGAGACGACGTGCGTCGAATTGATCCATCAGCGCGACGTCGTGGGTGGCGATGACGACCGACGTCCCGGATTTGTTGAGCTCGACGAACAGGCGCAGCAGCCGTTGCGCCAGATTGGGATCGACATTGCCCGTCGGTTCGTCCGCGAGCAGAAGCTGCGGCCGCGCGATCACCGCGCGCGCGATCGCCGCACGCTGCTTTTCTCCGCCGGAGAGCACCGGCGGCAGCGCCGAAATGCGATCGCCGAGCCCCACCCAGTTCAAGAGCTCCACGACCTCATCGCGATAGCTGTCCTCGGCATGCCCGATCACCCGCAGCGGCAGCGCCACGTTTTCGTAGGTCGTCATGTGATCGAGCAGGCGAAAATCCTGGAACACGATCCCGATGCGCCGGCGCAGCGTCGCCAGCGCATCCTTGCTCAGCGTTGCGATGTCATGGCCGAACAGGGTGATCAGCCCGCGCGTCGGCCGCAGCGAGAGGAACAGGAGACGCAGCAGCGAGCTCTTGCCGGCGCCGGAGGGGCCGGTGAGGAACTGGAACGAACGGGGGTCGATGCGGAAGGTGAGGTCGCGCAGGACCTCGGGACCGAGGCCGTAGCGCAATCCTACATGCTCGAACCGGACCACGTGCCTCTCCCCCGAGAACGCCGCCCCGCCTGCCGCTGCCGTCACCGCCGGCCAGCCACAACGACCGGCATGACGCAATCTGTCCCACCTGCCAGCGGCCAGCGCAGCGCCTCGATTCAGGCTTTATAGCAGCGCCAAGGCCTTTTCATGCCGCCTTGCTGACGGCAACGAACCACCCCGGGGACTGACGGAACTCAGCCCCCATCCAAGATCGGCCAGGCGGATTTGCGGTTCCGATTCGTTAACGGACCCCCGTTACCGTCAGGGCGGAGCTGGGGTGGCCCCGGCCGGCCGGTCGTGCCGGACTGCGCTGCGGAGGGAGTATCCATGGCACGCATTCTGATCGCCGACGATGAGGAAGCGATCCGCAGCCTGATCGCGCGCGCGCTGCGACAGGACGGCCACGAGGTCATGACCGCAACCGATGGCGCGCATGCGCTGGACGTGCTCGGGCGTGAACGGGGCGCCTTCGAGCTGCTGCTCAGCGACATCCGCATGCCCGTGATGGATGGCATCGCACTCGCGCACGCCGCCGCGCGCGCTCATCCCGCCGTGACCATCCTGCTGATGACGGGCTATGCCGACCAGCGCGAGCGTGCGGCCGGACTTGATGCGCTGATCCACGACGTCATCTCCAAGCCGTTCTCGCTTGGCGCCATGCGTCGGGCGGTCAACGAAGCGCTCACCGCCCCGCCGCGGCGCGCGCACTAGCGCTCGCCCACGCGTACGTCGGATCGCGGCAAATCTAGAAATCGCGCAGCAGCCGCTCGATATATTCGAGCTCGAGCTGCGGGCGGAAATTCTCACCGAAGCGCCGGCGCAGCTCCTCGAGAATGCGCCGCGCCCGCTGTACGTCGATCTCCCCCGGCACCTTGACCGTGGTGTCGTCGCCGTAGTCGCGCCCGCGCAACGGCCGTCCAAGCGGGTCGGTTTCCTGCTGGGCACGCGGCGGGCCGAGCCGCCCGGGCTGGCCGTTGGGGCCGGGACCCATCATGCCCTGTTGCTGCATCGACTGGGCAAGGTTCTGGGCGCCACGGCGCAGGGCTTCCAGCGCGCGGCCTTGCGAATCGACGGCGCTGTCTGCGTTGCCCTCGCCGAGCTGGCCCTCGGCGTCGCCCATGGCTTCGCCCGCGCGGCCGAGCTGATCCATTTCGCCTTGACCCTGCTGGCCCTGGCCGAAGCCCTTCTTGCGCAACTCTTCCATCAGCTTCTTGAGCTGGTCGCGCAGACCCTGCTGGTTCTCGCGCAGGTCGCCCATCTGGTCGCCCTGCTCGCCTTGCTGGCCCTGCTGCCCTTTTTGACCCTGCTGACCGCGTTGCCCCCGCTGGCGGTCACGCCGCTGGTCCTGGCCCTGCTGGAAGGTCTTGTCGCGCAACTGCTGCTGCTTGCGGATCATGTCGCCGAGCTCATCGAGCGCGGACATCATGTCGTCGTCGCCGTCGCCATCCATCTGTTGGCCGGGGCGAGCCATCTGCAGGTTCTCCAGCATCTGCTGGAGCTCCTGCAGCATCTGGCGCGCCGCGTCCTTGGCGCCGGATCGCGCCATCTGCTCGAGCTTGTCGATCATGCTCCGCAGATCCTGCGGGCGCAGCTGGCGGGTATTGGGGTCGAGCGGCCGTGCGAGCTGCTGCGGGTTCTTACGCATCTGCTCCGCCAGGGCCTGCAGGAACTTGTCGAGCGCAGCGCGCAGCTGGTCGGTGAGCTTCTTGATCTCCTCGTCGCTCGCGCCGCGCTCCAGCGCCTGACGCAACGCTTCCTGCGCCGCGCGCAGGGCCTGCTCGGCATCGGAGACGCTGCCGTCCTCGAGATGCACCGCCATGTCCCACATGCGCGCAACCACGTCGCGCAACTGGTCATCGCTCTTTGCGCGCGCCAACTGCCAGAAGATGGAGCGCAGACCGAGATAGACGTTGCTCTCCATGTTGAAGCGCTCAGGCGCCAGGGTGAGCGCATCGAGGGCAGTGAGGACGTTGGCCTGAGCGTCGCCATCGAGCGCAAGCGCCCGCCTCTGCTCGATCAGCGCACGCGCCATCGGCTTCGAGAACGGCCGCTCCGGCAGGCGGAATTCGAACCCCGCGCTCTGGCCTTCGTTGCCGGCCTCGTCGCGCGCGGTCAGGATCATGGCCACGTCCACGCCCGCCCAAGGATGCTCCGTCAAATCCTTGGTGCTCTGTCCGGCGCCGTTCTTCGTCCGCGCCTGCGGCAATACCAGCGGAAAATCAGGCGCATCGTAGAGCGCGCGCGGAGGGTGACCGTTGGTGCCCTCGTTGTTCTGCAGCTTGAACTTCGCCTGGGCGCCGACAACGCCGTAGTCGTCTTCCAGCTTGTAGGAAAGTTGCAGCGCGCCGCGCGCCTGCCCCTCGGGGTCCTTGGCGAGCGCAATGGTCGGGGGCTTGTCCGGGATGGCGGTGAACTGCCAGGTGACGTCGCTGGCGGCGGCGCCGCGCACGGTTGCCGCGCCGGCTTCGTTGATCACGAAGCGGCGTTCCTCGGTCCCCTTGGCATTGGCGTTCTGCGCGCCTGACGCGGGCGGCTCGGCGAGCCCGCCGCTCGCGACCACGTCGAGGTGGATTCCAGTCGCGCGGATGACGAGGGTGCTTCCTGCCGGCACCGAGAGCGTGGCGGCGGTTTGCACCGGCTCGCCCGGCCGCAATCCCTGCAGGATCACGGGCGGCCGGCCGGTATAGGTCGGGGGGCTGACCCAGGCGTCGATGCGGAAATTGGCCGGCACCATCACGCCCTGCCAATCAAAGGCTGCAGCGACGCGCTTCATGCGTTCCCCGCCCGCGGCAAAGAACGTCGCAACCACCAGCACCGCCACGAGGGCGCGCACGGCGAAGGGATCGCGCCGCGCCAGCCGTGGCATCGGGGTCCCGGCCTTGAGCGTCTTGGCCGCGCGCAACGCGCGCTCCACATGGGCACGCCACAGCGCGATGGAAAACGAATCTTCGGTCGGAGCGGCGATCTCGTCAGCGATCGCGGTGGCCGGCCGATGGGGCAGGCCGGAGTTGCGGTCGAGCCGCCGGAGACCGTCCATCCGGCTCGGGATGCGCAGCATCAGGAACGGGGCGAACGCCGCGGCGGCGAGCAGAAAGAATACACCAAGACCGATCGCCCGCCCGATCGGGGGCAGCCATAGCCACAGCCCAAACCAGGAGACGGCCAGGAACAAGCCGACCACAGTGGCGACCGACGCCAGAGCCGGCCACAGCCGTTCCCAGAAAATCGTCCAGCGCGCACGACCGAGCGCCCGCGTCAGCACGGCATCGCCCGACGGCTCACGCGCAGGCGCGGGGCGGGGTGGCGCGGTGGGTGCGGTCGGCGCGTCCGGGGACCGATCGGTCAAGTATGTCTCCAGCAAAGGGAATCCGGCCGATTGCCGATATTAACACGCAACTAGACCGGCGCTAGCGGGCAAAAGGAAGGCACCTATGATCAAAACAGCGCCAACGCGATATGGTTCATCCGTTCGCCGGATCAACCCCAGATCAAAGCCAGGGCGGCAGGCGATCGAGCGCGATCAGGTCCACCACTTCCACACGCGGCCGCACCAGCGCCCATTCCGCTTCCCGAACAAGCACTTCCGGCACCAGCGGGCGGGTGTTGTAGGTGCCGGCCTGGACCGCGCCATAGGCTCCCGCCGTCATGACCGCGAGCAAATCCCCGGCCTGAGGCAGGACCAGGTCGCGGTCGAGCGCCAGGAAATCGCCGGACTCGCAGACCGGCCCGGCCACATCCGCGAGGGCGCGCACGGCGCCCGGCGGTGGCTCCCGCACCGGACGAATCGCGTGGTGAGCCTCGTAGAGCGTCGGGCGGATGAGGTCGTTCATCCCGGCGTCCACGATGACGAAGGTCTTGGCTTCGCCGCGCTTGAGGTAGAGCACGCGCGTGACCAGGATACCCGCGTTGCCGACAATCAGGCGGCCGGGTTCGAAGATCAGCCGGCAACCGAGATCGCGCGTGGCCCGCTTGACCATCGCGGCGTAGGCGTCGGGGTGCGGCGGCGGGTCGTTGTCGTCGCGATAGGGAATGCCGAGGCCGCCGCCGAGATCGATATGGCTGATCGCGTGACCATCGGCGCGTAGCGTCCGCACGAAATCGGACAACAGCGCAAACGCATCGTCGAACGGTTCAAGCTCGGTGATCTGGCTACCGATATGCATGTCGACGCCGGTAACCGCGAGACCGGGGAGCTTTGCCGCGCGGGCGTAGACCTCGCGGGCGCGGCTGATCGGAATCCCGAACTTGTTCTCGGCCTTGCCGGTCGCGATCTTGGCGTGGGTCTTCGCGTCGACGTCGGGATTGACGCGCACCGAGATGCGGGCGGTGCGGCCCTTGCCCACGGCAATCGACGACAGCAGTTCAAGCTCGGCTTCGGATTCGACGTTGATGCAGAGAATGTCTTCGTCGAGCGCAAGCGCGAGTTCCTCCGCGGTCTTGCCGATGCCGGAGAACATGATCTTCTCCGGCGCGATGCCGGCCGCCCGCGCGCGCCTGAGCTCGCCGCCGGACACCACGTCGGCGCCGGCGCCGAGCTCGGCAAGCGTCTTGATCACCGCCTGGTTGGAATTCGCCTTCATGGCGTAGCAGACGAGCGCCTTCACGTCGGCGAAGGCCTGGGCGAAGATCTCGTAATGCCGCCGGAGCGTCGCGGTCGAGTAGCAATAGAATGGGGTGCCGACCACAGTCGCGAGATCGGCGAGATCGACCGCCTCGGCGTGCAGGACGCCGTGGCGATAGTCAAAGTGGTGCATGGAACGCTCGGTGCGGCTCAGTCGATGAGCCAGTCGATCGGCGTGCGGCGCGGCAGCGGTTGTGTGGGCGGCGGCAGCGCGTCGGGCGAGGCCGGCGGCGCGGCACCCGGGGGCGCGCTCTGCTCGGCGGCGGCGGTCGCGCCCGGGGGCGGGTCGAGCCCGCCCTTGCGTCCGCAGCCGGCAAGGCCGAGCGCGGCGACGAGGGCGCCGATGACAGCAATCCGGACGAGGCGCGGGTCGAGCATGGAACTCAATTCGGGTACTCCTGAACCGGCGGCACCATAGCAGATCGCAGGTTAGAGGCGACAGCATGACAACCGTGCCGCCCCGCGGGACAAGGATACTACCGGCGCCTTTTTGCCAAGACCTTAAGCCACCGGTTTGCTTCCCGGCGCACGTTCTTGGGCGCAGTGCCCCCCAGGCTGCTCCGGCTTTTCACCGAATTGTCGACCGAGAGCACCGCAAACACGTCCTTGGTGATGCGTTTCTCGACCGCCTGCATGGCGGCGAGCGGCAACTCGTGCAGCGGAATATTTTCGGCCGCCGCCGCGGCCACGATCCGGCCGGTGGCGTGGTGCGCCTCGCGGAACGGCATCTTCAGCGTGCGCACCAGCCAGTCGGCGAGGTCGGTCGCGGTGGCATACCCCTCCCCCGCGGCTTTGCGCATGCGCGCGACGTCGGGCGTCATGTCGCGCACCATGCCGGTCATGGCGGCAAGCGACAGCATGAGCGCGGAGAACGCGTCCATGGCGCCTTCCTTATCCTCCTGCATGTCCTTCTGGTACGCCAGTGGCAGCCCTTTCATCACGATCAGCAGCGCTTCGAGCGCGCCCACGATGCGGCCGGTCTTGGCGCGCACCAGTTCGGCGGCATCCGGGTTGCGCTTCTGCGGCATGATCGAGGAGCCGGTGGTGAATCGGTCCGACAGCGCGATGAGGCCCACCAGCGGCGAGCACCAGATCACGATCTCCTCGGCGAAGCGCGACAGATGCACCGCCGTGATCGCCGCGGCGGACAGCGCCTCCAGAACGAAGTCGCGATCGGAGACGGCGTCGAGCGAGTTCGCCATCGGCCTCTCGAACCCGAGCGTCTTGGCGGTCATGGCCCGGTCGACCGGGAAGGCGGTACCGGCGAGCGCGGCGGCGCCGAGGGGAGACTGGTTCGCCCGCTTGCGCGCATCGGCGAACCGGCCGCGGTCGCGCGCGGCCATCTCCACGTAAGCCAGGAGGTGATGCCCGAACGTGATCGGCTGGGCGATCTGCAAATGGGTAAAGCCGGGCATCACGGTAGCGGCATGCTGCAATGCCTTCTCCGCGAGTGCCTGCTGGTAAGCGCCCAGGGCCTGGTCGACGGCATCCACCGCTTCCCTGATCCAAAGCCGGAAATCGGTGGCGACCTGATCGTTGCGCGAGCGCGCAGTGTGCAGCCGCCCCGCCGCCGGGCCGATCAGCTCGGCGAGCCGGCTCTCCACGTTCATATGGATGTCTTCGAGCGCGCGCTTGAACTTGAACTTGCCGCTCTCGATCTCTGACAGGATCGTGTCTAGACCGCGCGCGATCTTGCGGGCATCGTCGGCCGTGATGATGCCTTGTTTGGCGAGCATCGCGGCGTGGGCTTGGCTCGCAGCGATGTCCTGCCGGAACAGGTGCCGGTCGAAATCGATGGAGGCATTGATCTCCTCCATGACGGCATCAGGGCTGGTGCTGAAGCGCCCGCCCCACATCTTATTGCCCATGGCACATCTACCGAGGTTTCGCCGCGTATGACCGGTCCCGAACAAGCAGCGCGAACCCACGCCGTGAAGCGTCTGGTCATGGTCGTAGCCGGCGGTATTGCCGGCATCGCCGTCGCCCTGGCGGCGGTATACGGGATCAACACGATCCAGCGCAACGCAGGAGACGTCGCCTGCGCCGGCGCCGCCGCGCTGGCGCAGCGCCTGGCGCCGCTCGCGCATGGCGAGGTGGCGGCGTTCGCGGTCGCCGACCAGCCGATCCGGCTGCCCGACCTTGCCTTCCGGGACGCCGGAGGCGCCGAACGCCACCTCGCGGATTGGCGCGGGCGCACGGTCCTGCTCAACCTCTGGGCCACCTGGTGCGTGCCCTGCCGCAAGGAGATGCCGGCCCTTGATGCGCTCGAAGGCAAGCTCGGCGGGCCGAGCTTCCAAGTGGTCGCCATCAGCATCGACACCCGCGATCCGGAGAAGGCGCGCACCTGGCTCAAGGAGGTCGGCATCGGCGGGCTCGCCTACTATGCCGATCCCAGCGCCAAGGTGTTTCAGGACCTGAAGATCGTAGGTCGCGCCGCCGGAATGCCGACCACGCTGCTCGTCGATCCGGAGGGATGCGAGCTCGGCACGGTCGCGGGGCCGGCGGAATGGGCGAGCGAGGACGCCGTGAAGCTGGTGAGCGCGGCACTCAAGCAATAGCGCTTCGATCGCATTTTGAATTCATCCCTGGGGAGCACGAAACGATGACCTGTCCGGTAACGGCGCGATCCGCACGCATGAGCCTGGTGGCGGGAATGCTCGCGCTCTCCTCGTCGGCCGCATCGGCCGAGTCCGCAGCCTCGTCGCGCGTGATCAAGTGCGAAGGACCGTTCGGTCGCAATGCCGGTCACTCCGATCTGGTGAAGGCGTTCGGCAGCAAGAATGTCGTGGACCAGGAGATCGAGGGCGTGGAAGGCCAGAAGATCAAAGCGAGCGTGCTCTATCCCGACGACCCGAAGGCGAGGCTGGAATTCGTCTGGAGCGACGAGAAGGCGCGCCGCCGTCCGACGCTGATCAGGGCGACGGATCAGTCGGCCTGGGTCACCGCCAACGGCATTCGCATCGGCACGGCGCTCGCCGAGATCGAGCAGATGAACGGCAAGCCGTTCAAGCTCTCCGGCTTCGACTGGGACTACGGCGGCAGGGTGACGGATTGGCAGGACGGCAAGCTGAGCAAGCCGCAGCCGGGCGGATGTCTCCTCGGGGTGGATTTCGTTCACCCGGAGGATTCTCCGGAGGCAAATTTGGCCAAGGTGACCGGTGACGGCGAGTTCCTCTCCGACAACGCCGATATGCGCGCGGTCGAACCCTTCGTCGGGACGCTGAGTATTTCCTATCCGAAACGCTGAGGCGATCCGGTAACGCGGGAGGCCCGAGCGCCGTCAGCGCGTGGGCACCGGCTTCTCGCCGCGATAGTCGTAGAACCCGCGCTGGGTCTTCTTGCCGAGCCAGCCGGCCTCGACATATTTCACCAGCAGCGGGCACGGGCGATATTTGGAGTCCGCCAGGCCCTCGTGCAGCACCTGCATGACCGAGAGGCAGGTATCGAGCCCGATGAAATCGGCAAGCTCCAGCGGCCCCATGGGATGGTGGGCACCGAGCCGCATCGCGGTGTCGATCGCCTCGACGTTGCCGACGCCTTCGTAGAGCGTGTAGATCGCCTCGTTGATCATCGGCAGCAGTATTCGATTGACGATGAAGGCGGGGAAGTCCTCGGCGACCGCGATGGTCTTTCCGAGCTTGGTCACGAACTGCCTGGTGGCATCGAACGTCATGTCGTCGGTGGCGATCCCGCGGATGAGCTCGACCAGCTCCATCAGCGGCACCGGATTCATGAAGTGAATGCCGATGAAGCGCTCCGGCCGGTCGGTCGACGAGGCCAGGCGCGTGATCGAGATCGACGAGGTATTGCTGCCGACGATGGCCTCGGGCTTGAGCACCGGGCAGAGGCTGGCGAAGATCGTGCGCTTGACGTCTTCCTTCTCGGTCGCGGCCTCGATCACGAGGTCGCAATCGCCCAATGCCTCCAGTGTGTCCGCCGCGGTGATGCGTTCGAGCCCGGCTTGGCGCTCTTCTTCGGTGATGCGCTTGCGGCTGACCTGCCGCGCCATGTTGCCGTTGATGGTCGCGATCCCAGCCCTCACCCGGTCGGGCGAGAGATCGTTGAGCTTGACGTCGAAACCGGCGAGCGCGCTGACATGCGCGATGCCGCTGCCCATCTGGCCCGCGCCGATCACGCCGATTTTTCGGATGTGGGCTGCCATGCTGCCGGAACGGACCTTCGGCCGCTCTTTGACCTCGATCATGTTCTTCCGCCTGTTTTAGCCGATCTGGACTCAGACACCACGGCCCGATGGTCGCTCTTGCCATGATGGTCAACGCCCTACCTTGCCAAGTTCCGCCGCGAGCTCGGGCAACGCCTGGTAGAGATCGGCGACCAGCCCGTAGTCCGCGATCTGAAAGATCGGCGCGTCTTCGTCCTTGTTGATCGCCACGATCACCTTCGAATCCTTCATTCCGGCCAGGTGCTGGATCGCGCCTGAAATCCCCACAGCGATGTAGAGCTCGGGCGCCACCACCTTGCCGGTCTGGCCGACCTGCCAATCGTTCGGCGCATAGCCGGCGTCCACGGCCGCGCGCGAGGCGCCGACGGCGGCGCCCAGCTTGTCGGCGACCGGCTCGATATACTTGGTGAAGTTCTCCCGGCTTTGCATCGCCCGGCCGCCGGAAATGATGATTTTTGCCGAAGTAAGCTCCGGCCGCTCCGATTTCGACAGTTCCTCGCCGACGAAGGTGGAAATGCCTGGATCGGCCACCGCCGCCACCTCCTCGATCGGAGCAGACCCGCCCTCGCCGGTCGCCTGGAACGTGGAGGTGCGCACCGTGATGACCTTGATCTTGTCCTTCGAACGCACGGTCTGGATCGCGTTGCCGGCATAGATCAGGCGCTCGAACGTGTCGGGCGCGATCACTTTCACGATGTCGGAGACCTGCATGACATCGAGCAGGGCGGCGATGCGCGGCATGACGTTCTTGCCGGTCGTCGTGGCCGCCGCGACGATCGCGTCATAGCCGGGCGCGAGCGAGAGAACCAGCGCGGCCACCGGCTCGGCCAGCATGTGCTCGTAGGCGGCGCCGTCGGCGAGCAGGACCTTCTTGACGCCGTCGAGCTTGGCGGCGGCCTCGGCGACCGGCCGGCACCCCTTGCCGGCGACCAGGACGTGCACGTCGGCACCGAGCGCCTTCGCCGCGGTCAGCGCCTTGTGGGTGGCGTCCTTGAGCGTCTTGTTGTCGTGCTCGGCCAGCAGGAGCGTGGTCATGTCGACGGCTCGCTGCGTGTTCCGGCCGCGTCAATGGACTTCATCAAATCAATCCCATCTCATTCTTGAGCTTGTCGACGAGCTCGCCGACGGTCTTCACTTTGACCCCGGCCTTGCGCCCCGCGGGCTCTCCGGTCTTGAGCACTTCGAGCCGCGGCGAGGCATCGACGCCGTAAGCATCCGGCGTCTTCTCATCAATCGGCTTCTTCTTGGCCTTCATGATGTTCGGAAGGCTGGCATAGCGCGGCTCGTTGAGACGCAGGTCGGTGGTCACGATCGCCGGAGCCTTCAGCTTGACCGTCTGCAAGCCGCCGTCGACCTCGCGGGTGACCATAATGCTGTCGCCCTCGATCACCAGCTTCGACGCGAACGTGCCCTGCGGCCAACCGGTCAGGGCCGCCAGCATCTGGCCGGTCTGGTTGCAGTCGTCGTCGATCGCCTGCTTGCCGAGAATGACCAGACCAGGCTTCTCCTCCTCGACAATGGCCTTGAGGATCTTGGCTACGGCCAGCGGTTCGGGCGTCTTGTCGGTCTTCACCAGGATGCCGCGGTCGGCGCCCATGGCGAGCCCGGTGCGAATGGTTTCGGCGGCCTGCGCCGGGCCGATCGACACGCAAACGACCTCGGTGGCCTGGCCCTTTTCCTTGAGCCGGAGCGCCTCTTCGACCGCGATCTCGTCGAACGGATTCATCGACATCTTGACGTTCGCGAGTTCGACGCCGCTGCCGTCGCTCTTGACGCGAATTTTGACGTTGTAGTCGACGACCCGCTTTACGGGCACCAGAATTTTCATGCAGTTCGCTCTCGCGATGACAAGCGGACGCCCCCCAGGCGCCTGGCCGTGGCGCGCAGAAAGCCGCGCGTAAATGCGCTGACGGACGGCGGCAACCTAATGGCCGCTACCTTGCAGTGTCAACGGAAGTTGTCCAGCCTCGCCGCGCGGGCAACGGGATTGGGCCCGATCTGGACGACGGTGTCCGGAACCCGCTGCCGGCATTGGAACAGCTTCACCCACCGGGGCTTGATCAGCGGAAACAGCACGCCTCCGGCCACCATGCCGCCGAAATGGCACCAGTACGCCACCTCGCTCTTCGACGAGGCGCCGAGATTCCACAGCTGGATGAGCACGAACAGGCCGACCACCCAATAGGCGCTGATCCGCAGCGGGATGATGCCGAGCAGAACCGTGATCTTGGCGCAGGGACGCAGCATCACATAGGCCACGACCAGGCCGGCGATCGCGCCCGATGCGCCGATCAGCTCGATCCCGGCCCGCAAATCGATGGCGATGAAGACGAGCCCGCCGACCACGCCGCAGAGAAGGTAGAACGCCAGGAAGCGCCAGCGACCGATCGCCCGCTCGACATCGTCACCGAACACCCACAAGAACACCATGTTGCCGACCAGGTGCGCGATGTCGGCGTGAAAGAACTGGTAGGTGACGATCGTCGCGAACGCCGGCACCCATCCGCGCGCCGGCATGTGGCCGGTGAAGGCCGCCGGCGTGAGGCTGAAGGTGTCGATCATCTGGTCAAGCGCCAGTTGGCTTGCACCCGCTTCATAGAAGAAGACGGCGAGATTGACCGCGATCAGACACCACGTCACCACCGGCTTCACCGGCGCGGCGAAGGGATTGTCGTCGTAGAGCGGTACGACCATCTAGCGGGGCGTCCCCGTCAACGGTTCTGACCCGGCTGCCACAGCACGTCGGACGCGCCCTTGTCGTTGGCGTGCCGCCCCGCCACGAACAGAAAGTCCGAGAGGCGATTGACGTATTTGAGCGCCGCCGGCGTGACCCCTTCGCTCGACTGGTCGTTGAGCTCGACCATCAGCCGCTCGGCGCGGCGGCAGACGGTGCGGGCGAGGTGCAGGTGCGCGGCGGTGGAACTTCCACCCGGCAGAATGAAAGAGCGCAGCGGCGCGAGGTCGGCATTGAAATGATCGATCTGCTGCTCCAGCCACTGCACCTGCGCGTCGGTGATGGTCATACGGGCGCCGCCGGGGCCTTTCGCCGACAGGCAGAGGTCGGCTTCGACGTCGAACAGATCGTTCTGAATGCGTGCCAGCACGGCATCGAGGGCGTGGTCGGTGCCGGTGTGGAGCCGCGCCAGGCCGAGCACCGCGTTGACCTCGTCCAGCGTGCCGTACGCAGAGACACGCAGATCGTATTTCTTGCGCCGCTCGCCGCTGCCGAGCGCGGTCGTGCCGTCATCGCCGGTGCGGGTGTAAATCCTGTTGAGAACGACCATCGCCCCAGATCCTATCCGCGCCAGATCCTGTTCGCGCCAAGTCCTATTCGCGCCAAGTCCTATTCGCGTCAGGTCCCGTTTCGCACCAGGCCCTGTTTGCGTTCTATTTACCCATCGCCCAGACCGTCAGCATTATGACGATGATGGCGATGAATTGCAGCAGCACGCGAAGCCTCATCAGCTTCTGCGATTTGTGCGGCGAGCCGCCGCGCATCATGTTGACGAGGCCGAGAACCAGCACCACTGCGACGGCACCGATCGCGATCGGCACGAAAGCATAAGCCAAGAATTCGGTCATCGGGCGACCTCTTAACACCCTGAAGATGGTAAGGCCATTGCCCGACTTTCAATTGCGGACCGGCAAGATATCGGCCTCGACCGTTCAAATCTGCGGGATTTGAAATCGCCGGTCTCGCGTTTACGATGGCCCGCCCGCCGAGGATGAACACGAATGCGACATTGCCCGCCGAAATTCCTTCCTGCTTCCCCGCGGCCCTCGGTTGACCAGCGGCGGATGCCCATGCGGTCTCGCCCCTATCTCCAGCCATGAACTCGCGTGTTCTGGTGCTCGGAGCCGGCGGCCGGCTCGGCCACAAGGCGGCGGAGGCGTTCCGGGACGCCGGCTGGACAGTCACCAGCCTGGTGCGGCCGGGCCGCGCCGCGCGCGCGCCGGCCGGCACCCAGCCGATCGAGGTCGATGCGCTCGACCATGCCGCGGTCAGCACGGCGGCGCGCGGCGCGGACGTCATCCTGCACGCGCTCAATCCGTTCTACACCGACTGGTCGCGGCTTGCGTTGCCGCTCGCCTATTCCGCCATCACCGCCGCCGAGACGACCGGCGCCACGCTGATGTTTCCCGGCAATCTCTACAATTACGGTTCGCCCATGCCGCCGGTGATCGATGAGACCACGCCGATGCGGCCCTCGTCCCGCAAGGGGCAGATGCGCGTGGCGATGGAAGATCGCATGGCCGAAGCCACCGAACGCGGCATGCGCGCGATCGTTCTGCGCGCCGGAGATTTCTATGGCGGCGGACGCGGATCATGGCTCGATCTCGTGCTGCTCAAGGAGATCGGCCGCGGCCGCCTGACCTATCCCGGGCCGATCGACCTGGTGCATGAATGGGCTTATCTGCCCGATCTGGTCGCGGTCCTCGTGCGCCTCGCCGGGATGCGCGAGACGCTGCCAGCGTTTGCGACGTTCGGCTTCCCCGGCCACGCGGTGACCGGCCGCGACTTCACCACGACCATCGCGCGGGCCACCGCCAGCAAGCTTCAGATCAAGCGCATGACATGGTGGCTCATCCATGCGTTGCGCCCGTTCATACCGCTGTGTCGGGAGTTGTCCGAGATGGCGTATCTCTGGCGGGAGCCGCACCGGATCGACGGGAGCAAGCTCCAGGCCGCGATCGGCGACGTCCCGCATACGCCGCTTGACGATGCAGTCGCACGCGCCCTACAGGATCTGCGCGCGAGCGCTTGACGCACGGTGCGCGCGCCAACCGATCGTGAATGTCTGCGAGGGAGAACGCTTTCGATGATCGTCGATTTCCAGCACCACTTCACGCCGCATGAGCTGATGCCCAAGGATCTCGGTCGCCGCAAGATCGTAACCTACGACGAGCATGGCGCGCCGAGCTTCATCTTGCATTGGATGCTGTTCGATCTCGACGAGCATATCCGCATGATGGACGAATCCGGGATCGACGTTGCCTTTCTCACCAGCGCGGCCGGCATGTGCGCTGATCTCGACAAATCGCGCCTGTGCAACGCCAGCGCCAAGAAAGCGGAACGCGATTATCCCGGCCGCTTCATCGGCGCCGCCCATGCCAATCCGCTCGGCGGTGCCGATGCATTTCGCGAGCTCGCCCGCTGCAAGCACGAGTTCGGCTTTCCCGGCGTGGTGATCACCTCGGAGACCAACGACCTCTATCTCGACGCCCCCGAGTTCGAGCCATTCTGGGCCGAATGCGCGAAGCTGGACTTGTTCGTTTTCGTGCACCCCGCGCTCAAGCTCAATCAGACCAAGCAGTTCGACGGCTACGACACCGCGCGCTCGGTGGGTCGCGAGTTCTCCCTGGTCATGGCGACGATCCGCCTGATCAATGCCGGCGTGTTCGATCGCCACCCCAACCTCACCATCCACATGTCGCATCTCGGCGGCGGGCTTTCCGCGCTGCTCGGCCGCATTCGTTCGTATCAGGACAAGGACTTCTGGGGCACGCTGGGCAACGCCCGTCACGGCATGAAGCCGAAAAAGGATTTCGACTACTATCTGCAGAACAACATGGTGTTCGACACCGCCGGCTTCTGCGGCGCCATGGGCGCCGTGAAAGGCGCGCTGATCGAGATCCCGGCCTCACGCATCGTGTTCGCCACCGACTATCCGCAGGAAATTCGTGAGCGCGCCGCGGTGCGCGACTTCGTCAAGGAATTGCGCGCGCTCGGCAAGGACGGCGACGCAATCCTGTCCGGCAACGTGAGCAAGCTGCTGAAGCAGCCGGCGAAGGCGGCGTAGCGACCACAGCCCACGAGCCTGTGCTGCAGTATCCACTGATGCCCCGCCTGCGCGGGGCATGACAGTTGCGGGGAACGCATCACCCCGCGAGATGCTTTTCGATCTCGTGCACGGGAAGCCTGACGAGGTCCTTGTCGATTTCCGCCTGCACCGCGGCGCGCAGAGTGTGGGAATAGGCCTGACGCAGCACGCCGAGCGCCCGTGGCGGCGCCACAATGAAGAGTGACTTGACCTCGCCGACCTTCACGGAATGGTCGAGCTGGCCGACCAGCTTCTGCAGAAATCGATCCTCCTCCTGCCTGTGCCAATCGGTCTGCTCCACCGCGCTGCGTCCGCTTCCGACCGAGCTGAAGGACCGGCCGGGCTCATCGGTGCCGAGATCGGACGTCTTCGGATCGGCATGCTCCTGGACCTCCCTGGTCTTGAGGTTGAGGAATTTTTCGTCCCCGGCATTCTCCAGGATCAACGCCTTTTTCCCGTCGCAGACGATCACCCAATCGCCCTGCCGGATTTTCAGCTTTTGCATTCAGTTCCTCTCCGCTCCAGCCGCAATCATGCCGCGGCACGGCCGTGGCGTCCTTGTTCTCGATCAATTTTCTTCGAAGGGCAAACGCCCGGCGAGGCGATTCCGTTCGGGTCAGTTCGTCGCGCTCAATAGCCGTCGCGCGATCACCTGCGCCTGGATTTCCGCCGCGCCCTCGAAAATGCTGAGAATGCGGGCGTCGCAGAGGATGCGCGAGATCGGAAATTCAAGCGCGAACCCGTTGCCGCCGTGGATCTGCACGGCATTGTCGGCATTGGCCCACGCGACGCGGGCGGCGAGCAGCTTGGCCATGCCGGCCTCGAGATCGCAGCGTTTGCCCGAATCCTTCTGGCGCGCGGCGAAATAGGTCAGCTGGCGCGCGATCATGATCTCGACCGCCATCATCGCGATCTTGTCGGCAACGCGCGGGAAGTTGATGATCGGCTCGCCGAACTGCTGGCGCTGCTCGCCATAGGTCAGCGCCTGCTCCATGGCCGCCTGCGCCACCCCGATCGCGCGCGCCGCCGTCTGGATGCGCGCCGATTCGAATGTCTGCATGAGCTGCCGAAACCCGAGCCCCTCGACGCCGCCGAGCAGGTTCTCCGCCTTGACCTCGAAGCCGTCGAAGGCGATCTCGAACTCCTTCATGCCGCGATAGCCGAGCACCTCGATCTCGGTGCCCGACATGCCGGCAGCCGGAAATGGATCTTCATCCGTGCCGCGTGGCTTTTCCGCCAGCAGCATCGACAGCCCGCGGTGACCGGGCTCGTTCGGATTGGTGCGCACCAGCAACGTCATCAGGTCGGCGCGTACAGGGTGCGTGATCCAGGTCTTGTTGCCGTAGACCTTGTAGACGTCGCCTTGCCGCACCGCCCGCGTCTTGAGCGACGCGAGATCCGAGCCGGTGTTGGGCTCGGTGAACACGGCGGTCGGCAGCACCTCGCCCGACGCCAGCTTCGGCAACCACTTGCGCTTCTGTTCCTCGGTGCCGGCGCCGATGATCAGTTCGGCGGCGATTTCGGAGCGCGTGCCGAGCGAGCCGACCCCGATATAGCCGCGGGAGAGTTCCTCCGACACGACGCACATGGATTCCTTGCCGAGCCCGAGGCCGCCGTACTCTTCTGGAATGGTGAGGCCGAACACGCCGAGGTCCGACATCTGCGTCAGGACATCGAGCGGGATGTAGCTGTTGGTGCGGTGCCACTGGTGCGCCTGGGGCGCCACCTCGCTGTCGGCGAACTTGCGCATCTCATCGCGGATCGTCGTCAGCGTGTCGTCGAGACCGCAATCGCCGACGGTGGCGCCGTGGTGCGCGCGCATCAGCTCGACCAGGCGCGCGCGGCGCTCGACATTCGCGTCAGCGTTCAGTTCTCGCAGCGGCCCGGCGACGCGCGTTGCGACTGCCTCACCCGCGAGCCCGATGTCGGTAGGACGCACGATTTCGCCCTGGCTCATGGGAATGCCGCCCTGAATCTGAGCCAGGTATTCGCCGATCCCGATCTCGACGAGCAGTTGCTCGGTCTCCCCGAGCCCGCCGGCGGCCTGCATCCGCTCCGCGTAAGCCGCGAGCTGGCGCACGGATTCGACGTAAGTCGCGAGCCAGGCCAGACCATGGGTGGCACGCTGCTCGCGATCGAGCAGCCCATCGACCATGCGTTCGTCGACCATCACCCGTCGGCGCACCGCCGCCGTCGCCTCCGCCAGCAGCGCATCGGCCGCCTGGGTCGCCTCCCGTGCGAGAGCGACAAGCTTCGGCGCGGCGTCGGGGCGTTGAGCCTGGTCCAGCATCGGCGATCTCCGCGCGGCAGCGCCTCGAGGCGCGTCCCGCTCATCGGTATCCACTCGGCCTCCAAAGCCTTCGCCGCAACACTACGCGTGCATTGCACAAATGCAACGCTGCAACGCGCCGTTCGACCGCATTGCCGGCGGTTTACGCATCTCGTGCTGCATTATTGAACAGTCGCGGTCCCTGCCGCTGCTGCCCGCGCCGCTGGTGCTGCCGCGCCGCCTAGTGCGGCACGCCCGAGAAATCCTGCGGGAGCTTGCAGCTTGCGACGCGGACCGTCCGCGTCGTTGCCGGGGTGTTGCGGCTGCGGCCGACGAACCGCGGCCGGCCGCCCGTGATCACCGCGCCGACCGCCGCGATGTCGCCGTTCTTGATCGCGGCGAGCGCATTGTCCTGGGTGCCGCCATCCGGCGCATCCAGCAGCACGACATCGGCCGCCTTGCCCGCGGCCAGCAGGCCGGAGTCGAGCCCGTAGACGCGCGCATTGCTGCCGGTCGCCGCGGCGATGCACAACTCCGGCGCGATGCCGGCCAGGCTCGCGAGATGCGACATGGTGTAGAGCATGCCGAGCGGCATGACGCCGCTTCCGGTTGGCGTGTCGGTGGCCACGATGAGGCGATCGAACGCCTCGTGGCGCTGAGCCAGCGTCGCGCACAGGAGCGCGGTGCGCAGGTTGCCCGCGGTGCAGACCTGCAAGGCCATGTCGCCTTCGACGATGATGCGCTCGAAGTCCCGGTCGGGCATGGCGGTCGGCCCGCCGTTCACGTGGAACGATACGTGCGGCTTCATCGCCAGCAAATGGTCGCCGGTGATTGCCCCGGAGCCCGGGATCGAGGACCCGCCGGTGTGACAGGTGGTGATCATGCCGTGCGCGCGCGCCGCGGCGACCAGCGGTGCATATTCGAACGCGGTCTTGAAGGCGCCGAAGCCGGCCTTGGCGAGCCATACGCCCTTCTTCGCGATCTCACCGAGGTCGTTGCCGTTGAGTGTCGGTTCGAGAATGACGGAGCCGGCGTAAACCTTCATTCCGCCCGGGCGGTAGTGCTCGAAGCATTTCTGCGCGGCGACGGCGAGCGCCTTCACCCCTTCGGCATCCCTTGGCCGGCCGGGCACATGGACTTCCGAGGCGCTGATCGCGGTCGTCACCCCGCCATGCACGTAGCTCTCCAGGTAGCCGACCGTCTGCTGTCGCGGCGTGAAATCGCCGAACGTGATGTGCACGTGCGAATCGATCAGCCCCGGAATGGCCGTCGTGCGGCCGGCATCGATGACGACGTCGCAGGCTTCGACCTCGCTCGCCGATGCGGTGCCGACCGCGACGATACGGTCGCCGTCGGTGACGATGGTGTCGCCCTTGGCAAGACGGTTCGTCGAGATCGCCGGTGACGATCGTGCCGATATTGACGATGGCGACGCGCATGGTTTCTCCACCGGGAAGCCGCGCGTCATCGCGCGGCCGTTATTGCTTCGCGCTGCTGATCACTGCCTCGCGGCTACGCGGCGCACTGAAATAGAACATCTCGCGCGCAAGCGCGAGCGTGCCACCAGGCCCGCGGCTCATCCATCGATGATAAGCAG
This sequence comes from uncultured Alphaproteobacteria bacterium, assembly GCA_963725065.1. Classification (GTDB taxonomy): domain Bacteria; phylum Pseudomonadota; class Alphaproteobacteria; order Rhizobiales; family Xanthobacteraceae; genus VAZQ01. The sequence continues at coordinate 107,830 of CAVRXD010000011.1, read as the reverse complement.
GGCGGATGGGCGCCGCCATCCACACGTCGCCTGCGCACGTGGTTATCCCCGATGCGTGGCCAGCCACACGCCCAACGCGGTCACGGCCATGCCGGCGACCTGCACGGCGCTCAGACTTTCGCCGAACAGGATGAACGCCTCGAGCGCGGTGAGTGGCGGCACCAGATAAATCAGCGCTGCCACCCGCGAAACTTCCCCGCGCCGGAGCATCAGCAGCAGGAGCGCGATCGCCGCAAGCGAAATGACCAGCACCGACCAGGCGAGCGCGGCAAGCAGGGTCGCGGTCGCGTCGAACCGCAACGATTTCGGTCAACAGCGCGAGCGGCGCCACGACCGCCAGCCCGCCGACGAATTGCAGGCAGGTGCCGGTGCGCAGATCGGTGCGGGGGACAAAGCGCTTCTGATAGAACGTGCCCAGCGTGACCGAGACCGTGGCCGCGAAATTGACGATCATCGGCAGCGCGACGGCGCCGAGCGCAGTCATGTCGACGCCGGTCAGGCGCGGCGCGAGCACGAGCACGATGCCGACCAAGCCGCCGGCGATCCCGGCCCACTGTCGGCGGTTGAGCCGCTCGCCCAGGAGTGGCGCGGCAAGGATCGCCGTGAGCAGCGGCTGGCCGGCCGTGATCAATCCGGCAATGCCGGCGGGCAGACCCTGGGCGACCGCCCACCACACGCCTCCCAGATAGCCGCCATGCAGCAGCATACCGGCGACGATGCTGTGGGAAGCCTCATGTGCGCTTGCGGGCCACGGCGCGCGGCTTGCAACAATGATCAACAAAAGTACAACGATTGTGCTCCCACAGCGCACGGAGAGAAAGGTGAATGGATCCGCGTCCGGTGCAGCATATTTTGCTACGATGAAGCCGCTCGACCATAACAATGCGAACGTCAGCGGCGCGGCGCGGATCAGGAATGGGGTCGGACGCTGGGAGAGCATGGGCGGCGTCACGATGTTATGATTCGCCCACGGCACGCCAGCGCGCTCCCGGCCGGACTGCAGGTTGCAATTCGCGCGTCAAGGCGAAATTGTGCGGGCAGGTCCGGACTTCCCTCGATGCGACGCGCCTTCCACATCGCCCTTGATGCCTATTGGCGTTTTCTTGCGGACGACGGCTGGGCCATCGCAAGCCACATTGCGCTCTCCGCCCTGATGGCGATGTTTCCGTTCTTCATCGTGCTCACATCGCTCGCCGGCTTCTTCGGCTCAAGCGACCTTGCCGACGAGGTGGCCAAGCTCATGCTCGCGACCTGGCCCGACGAGGTCGCCGGCCCGATCGCCCGGGAAATCCAGAACGTGCTCACCACCACTCATCCCGGCGCGCTCACGCTCGGCGCCGCTTTCGCCATCTATTTTGCCTCGAGCGGAGTCGAGAGCCTGCGGATCGGCCTCAACCGGGCCTATGGCGTGCTGGAGACGCGGTATTGGATTCTGCTCCGGCTCGAATCCATTGCCTATGTGCTGGTGGCCGCGCTCGGGCTGCTGGCGCTCGGTTTTCTCATCGTGCTGGGGCCACTCCTGTTCCACACCGCCTTGCGCTATGCGCCATGGCTCGAGCCGCTCGAGGGCACCTTCACCATCTTCCGCTTCGGCATCGCGGTCGTCGTTCTGACCATCGCGCTGTTTGTCGCCCACAAGTGGTTGCCGGCCGGCCGCCGCCGGATGATCGAGATCCTGCCCGGCATCATCGCCACGCTGATCTTGTGGCTCATTGCCGGCGTCGCCTTCGGCCGCTATCTCGCCGAGTTCTCGTTCGCCTATGTGAGCTACTACGCCGGGCTCGCCTCGGCCATGATCGCGCTCGTGTTCCTCTATTGGACGGCATCGATCTTCGTCTATGGCGGCGCGCTCAATTCAGCATTGTTTCGGCCGCGCGCCGAAGGCGCCGCGGGCGGGCAAGACGAGCCCTGACCGCCCCTGAGAACATGGGCGCGGATGAATTCGCCTCACGCCGTCGCAAGTTTGGCGATGACTGCCTGGTAGCGTGCCGCGATGGTTGCGCGCATGGTGTGGCGGCCCGCTTCCACGACGCTGTCTCCTCCTGCCAGCACGGTTTTGACCGCGCTGCGTCCGGCGACGAAAATCCAGGCGTCGAGCCATTGATCGCCATGACGCGAGGCGAGGTCCGGATGATGGTCGTCGAGCAGCACGACATCCGCACGCGAGCCGACGGCGAGCGCGCCGATGGGCCGTTGCAGTGCCTGCGCGCCCCCGGCCAGCGCCGTGGCGTATAGCCTTCGTCCGGTCGATTCCCCCTCGTCCACCGCCATGACGTTGCGGGCGCGGCGCGCCAGACGTTGCCCATATTCCAGTTGCCGCAACTCGGCGGCAGCGTCGATTTGGATGTTCGAATCGGTCCCTGTGCCGAAGCGGCCACGGGCCGCGAGATAGGCGGCGCCGTCAAAGATGCCGTCACCAAGCGACGCCTCGGTCAGCGGGCAGAGACCGACCACCGCGCGCGAGGCGGCCAACGCCGATATCTCCGCCGGAGTCGTGTGGGTGGCATGGATCACGCACCAGCGCTCATCGAGCGCGGCATGCTCGAGCAGCCATTCCACCGGGCGCCGACCGAGCGCCGCGACGCAGTCCTCCACTTCGCGCAACTGCTCGGCGGCGTGGATATGAACCGGCCCCTCCGGCGTCGCCTGGCAAATCGTCCGGAGCGTTGCGGGCGTCACCGCACGCAGGGAGTGCGGCGCGATGCCCACACGTCCTTGCGGCAATCTTGCCACCGTTGCCCGCGCATGCCGGACCAGATCGAGGAAGCGCTCCGGATCGTTGATGAAGCGGCGCTGGCCGGGAGCCGGCGCCGCGCCGCCAAAGCCGCCATAGGCGTAGAACGACGGCAGCAGCGTGAGGCCAATGCGGGTTTGCGCGCTGGCCGCGGCGATACGCTCCGCCATTTCACCAGGATTGGCGTAGGGCCTGCCGTCAACGTCGTGGTGCAGATAATGGAACTCGCCGACGGTCGTGAAGCCGGCCTCCAGCATTTCCAGATAGGCGAACGCGGCGATGGCCTCGACGTCGTCGGGCGAAAGGCGCTGAAGGAAGTGGTACATCACCTCGCGCCAGGTCCAGAAGCTGTCGGCGGTCGGACCGCGGCGCTCGGCGAGCCCGGCCATGCCGCGTTGAAAGGCGTGGCAATGCAGGTTCGGGAGACCGGGGACGGCAATTCCGGAAACGCGATCAGCCCCGCTGTGCAGCGCGCCTTCCGTAACCGCGGCGATGGTACCGTCGGCGACCGTGATGCGGACGTCGCGCGCCCATCCCGACGGCAGCAAAGCGTGGTCGAAAAAGAGTTCGCGTCGCAAATTCGCTCGCCGCCCCGTCGGCCTGGAAGGTGGAATATTGCTCGACCATATGCGCCGTGGCGGCATTATGTATAGAGCATCGGCTGTGCGAGGACGTCATGCGGTTCGACACGATCTGGCTCGACGCGCGTCTTGCCACCCTCTCGCCTGATCGCGGTGGTCTGGGCGTTGTCGAGCGCGGCGCAGTTGCGGCTGCGGCCGGCCGTATTGCATACGCAGGTCCGATGGCGGAATTGCCGACCGGTTGGGATGCGACCAATCGCATCGCCGTGGACGGGCGCTGGATCACGCCCGGCCTGATCGATTGCCACACCCACCTCGTCTATGCCGGAGATCGGGCGCATGAATTCGAGCTGCGCCTTGCGGGCGCCTCCTACGAGGAGATCGCGCGGGCGGGCGGCGGCATTGTCTCCACCGTGAAGGCGACGCGGGCGGCGAGCGAGGACGATCTCGTGCGCGCGAGCCTGCCCCGCCTCGATCGACTGCTCGCGGAAGGCGTCACCACCATCGAGATCAAGTCGGGGTATGGGCTCGAGCCCGAGACTGAAATGCGGATGCTGAGCGCAGCGCGGCGCCTCGCGCGCGCGCGCGACGTCGACGTGGTCACGAGCTTCCTCGGCGCGCACGCGCTGCCGCCGGAAGCGGACGGCGACAAGGAGCGCTACATCGACGAGGTCTGCGCGCTGATCCCGACCATCGCCCGCAACAACCTTGCCGACGCCGTCGACGCGTTCTGCGAATCCATCGCATTCTCGCCCGAGCAGACCGCGCGCGTGTTCGTCGCCGCGCAGGCTGCGGGACTGCGGGTCAAGCTGCATGCCGATCAGCTCTCCAACCTGCATGGCGCCAGGCTCGCAGCCACACACGGCGCACTCTCGGCCGACCATCTCGAGTACACCGACGAGGATGGCGTTGCGGCCATGGCGCGCGCGGGCACCGTCGCCGTGCTGCTGCCCGGCGCATTTTACGTGCTGCGCGAGAAGCAGTTGCCGCCGGTCGCGAGCTTTCGTCGCCACGGCGTGCCGATGGCGATCGCCACCGACAGCAATCCGGGCACCTCACCGATCACGTCGCTCCTTCTGACGCTCAACATGGCGGCGACGCTTTTCGGCCTGACCGTGGAGGAAACCATTGCCGGCGCAACGCGGGAAGCCGCGCGCGCGCTCGGCAGGCTCGGCGACATCGGTACGCTCGAGCGCGGCAAATGGTGCGACCTCGCGGTCTGGGACATCGAACGGCCGGCAGAGCTGGCCTACCGCATCGGGTTCAATCCGCTCCATGCGCGCGTGCGGAGAGGCGCATGATCACGTTGACGCCGGGACGCACAACGCTTGCCGACTGGCGCGCGGTTGCCGACGGCGCGGGCGTCCGTCTCGATCCGGCGGCGTTCCCTGCGGTCGAAGCGGGCGCCCGGACGGTCGACGCCATCGTTGCGCGCGGCGCGCCGGTCTACGGGATCAACACCGGCTTCGGCAAACTCGCGAGCGTGCATATCGGCGCGGAAGACTTATTGGTGCTGCAGCGTAACATCGTGTTGTCGCACGCCGCCGGCGTCGGCGAGCCGATGCAAGACGCGAATGCGCGGCTGATGATGGCGCTCAAGCTCGCGAGCCTCGGCCACGGCGCCTCCGGCGTGCGGCCGCAGACCATCGCCATGCTCGAGGCCATGCTGGAACGCGGGATCGTGCCGGTGGTCCCGAGCCAGGGCTCGGTGGGAACATCGGGCGATCTCGCCCCACTCGCCCACCTCGCGGCGGCGATGCTCGGCATCGGCGAAGCGCGGTTCGCCGGCGAGACCATGCCGGCCGATGCCGCGCTCGGGCGCGCCGGGCTCGCACCCCTTGTGCTCGGTCCCAAGGAGGGGCTCGCTCTCCTCAACGGCACCCAGTTTTCGACCGCTGAAGCATTGGCAGGCCTGTTCACCATCGAACGGGTGTTCCACGCGGCGCTCATCACCGGCGCGCTCACAACCGATGCGGCGAAAGGCTCCGACACGCCGTTCGATGCCCGCATTCATGCGCTGCGTGGCCATCGCGGCCAGATCGAGGTCGCGGCCGCCCTGCGCACGCTGATGGCTGGCAGCCCGATTCGCGCCTCGCACCTCGTCAACGACGACCGCGTGCAAGACCCTTACTGCCTGCGCTGCCAGCCGCAGGTGATGGGCGCCGTGCTGGACCTCGCCCGGCAGGCCGCGGCGACGCTGGCGATCGAGGCCAATGGCGTCTCCGACAACCCGCTGATTTTCGCCGGCAGCGGCGAGGCGCTGTCGGGCGGCAATTTCCACGGCGAGCCGGTAGCGTTCGCCGCCGACATGCTGGCGATCGCAACCTGCGAGATCGGCTCGCTCGCCGAGCGGCGGGTAGCCATGCTGATCGATCCCGCCCTGTCGGGACTGCCGGCCTTTCTCACCCCGCGGCCCGGCCTCAATTCCGGATTGATGCTGGCGCAGGTGACGGCGGCGGCGCTGGTGTCCGAGAACAAGCAGCGCGCCTATCCAGCCAGCGTCGATTCGATCCCGACCTGTGCGAACCAGGAGGACCACGTGTCGATGTCGGCGCATGCCGCGCGCCGGCTCGCCGCCATGGCGGAGAACGCCGTCAACGTGATCGCCATCGAGCTCATTGCCGCGGCGCAGGGCTGCGACTTCCATTTGCCCCTCACATCGAGCCCGCCGCTCGAACGGGCACGGGTGCGGCTGCGTGAACGCGTGCCGCGGCTCGAGCACGATCGCTACCTTGCTCCCGACATTGCAACGGCGGCCGATCTCGTGCGCTCCGGCGCGCTCACCGCCGCAACGGACCTGGACCTCCCCGGCATCGAAGGACGGAATGCATGACCGAGCCGTGGCTCACCGTGAAGCAGGGCGATACGGCTCTGCTGGTGTCGTTCCCGCATACCGGCCTGAGCGTTCCAGCGGAGTGCGCGGCCGCGCTGGTATCGTTCCCGCTGGCGCGTCACGACGCCGATCGGCATATCGACAAGCTTTACGCCTTTGCAACCGAACTCGGCGCCACCACCGTGCATACGGCGCTCTCGCGCACAGTGATCGACGTCAATCGCGATCCCTCCGGCGCGTCACTCTATCCGGGACAAACAACCACCGGCTTGGTGCCGACGGAAACCTTCGACGGCCGAGCGCTCTACCGCGACGGGCAGGCACCCACGCCGGACGAGATCGAACGGCGCAAGGCGCTCTATTTTGCGCCGTATCATCGCGCACTCGCCTGGGAGATCAAACGGCTGCGCGCCCGGCATCCGCGTGTGGTGCTGTACGATTGCCACTCCATCCGTTCGGTCGAGCCGCGGCTGTTTTCCGGCGAACTTCCGGTATTCAACATCGGCACCAATTCAGGCAAGAGCTGCGATTCCGCCCTGGAAGCGGCGGTGGCGCACCGTTGCGCCGCGAGCCCGTGGTCGCATGTGGTCAACGGGCGGTTCACCGGCGGCTGGATCACCCGCACCTATGGCCGCCCTGCCGAAGGCGTCCATGCCGTGCAGATGGAGCTTGCGATGCGCGGCTACCTTCCCAACGAGAAAGACCCGCCGCCATGGGACCCCGATTTCGCCAAACCGATCCAGCAGACACTGCGCGCCGTGCTCGAAGACTGCCTCGCCTTTGCACGAGGATGATGCCGTGGCAGTTCAGCCTTAGGGCGCAATAGCGTAGCGTAGTGCGCCGGTCTTGCAGCGGCGAGCTACGGTGAAGACGCCTAGCCCGCCCTACGCAGTGCGGGCATGGAGGTACGAGAACCCGATGCTCACCCGTCTCGACAATGCCCGTGTCATTCGCGCGGCGCACGGCACGCAACTCTCGGCCAAGAGCTGGCTGACCGAGGCGCCGCTGCGCATGCTGATGAACAACCTCGACCCCGAGGTGGCGGAGAAGCCGCATGAGCTCGTGGTCTATGGCGGCATCGGTCGCGCGGCGCGCGACTGGGAGAGTTACGATCGCATCGTCGCGGCCTTGCGCGCCCTGGAGGCGGACGAGACGCTGTGCGTGCAATCGGGAAAACCCGTCGGCGTGTTTCGCACCCATGCGGACGCGCCGCGGGTGCTGATCGCCAATTCAAACCTGGTCCCGCACTGGGCGACGCTCGACCATTTCAACGAGCTCGATCGCAAAGGCCTGATGATGTACGGGCAGATGACGGCGGGCTCGTGGATCTATATCGGCTCGCAGGGCATCGTGCAGGGCACCTACGAGACCTTCGCCGAACTGTTGCGGCGCCACTACGGCGGCAGCCTTGCGGGCAAATGGATCCTCACCGCCGGGCTCGGCGGCATGGGCGGCGCGCAGCCGCTCGCCGCCACCATGGCGGGTGCTTCGCTGCTGGCGATCGAGTGCCAGCCGTCGCGCATCGAGATGCGGCTCAAGACCGGCTATCTCGACGCGCAGGCAAAGGACCTCGACGAAGCGCTGGCGATGATGGACCGCGCCGGCCGTGAGCGAAAACCGGTCTCGATCGCCCTGCTCGGCAACGCCGCCGAGATGCTGCCCGAACTGGTACGGCGCGGTGTGAAACCCGACGCGGTGACCGACCAGACCTCTGCGCATGATCCGATCAACGGCTATCTGCCCGCCGGCTGGACGCTGGCGGAATGGGACGCGCGCCGCGCCGACGACCCGAAAGGCGTCGAGCGGGCGGCGAAGCAGTCGATGGCGGCGCACGTGCGCGCCATGCTCGCATTCTGGCGCGCCGGCGTGCCGACCTTCGACTACGGCAACAATATCCGCCAGATGGCGAAGGAAGCAGGCGTCGCCGACGCGTTCGATTTTCCCGGCTTCGTGCCGGCTTATGTCCGTCCGCTGTTCTGCCGCGGCATCGGCCCATTCCGCTGGGCGGCGCTGTCGGGCGACCCCGAGGACATTTTTCGCACCGACGCCAAAGTGAAGGAGCTGATGCCGAACGAGGCGCATCTGCATCAGTGGCTCGATATGGCCAAGGCGCGCATCAAGTTCCAGGGCCTGCCCGCGCGCATCTGCTGGGTCGGGCTTGGCGACCGGCATCGGTTGGGCCTTGCCTTCAACCAGATGGTGGCGAGCGGCGAACTAAAGGCGCCGATTGTGATTGGCCGCGACCACCTCGATTCCGGCTCGGTCGCCAGCCCCAATCGCGAGACCGAGGGCATGAAGGACGGCTCCGACGCCGTGTCGGATTGGCCGCTGCTCAACGCGCTGCTCAACTGCGCCTCGGGCGCGACCTGGGTGTCGTTCCACCACGGCGGCGGCGTCGGCATCGGCTTCTCGCAGCACGCCGGCATGGTCGTGGTGTGCGACGGCACGCCGGAAGCGGCGCGGCGGATCGAGCGCGTGCTGTGGAATGACCCCGCCTCCGGCGTCATGCGCCACGCCGATGCGGGCTACGAAGACGCCATTGCCTGCGCACGCGAGCACCGGCTCAAGCTGCCGAGCCTGACGTGATTCGCTTTAGGCGACCGCGGTAGGGTGGGCGTGGCGCTCTCTCCGGTTGACCGGCGGGAGTTGAGTTTGGTCCCGCGCCCTTGCCCTCCCGATGCCGCGCTCGACCGTCAGTGCGCTTCCGCCGCCAGCACCGCCTCGACTCGGATCTCCTCCGTCAGCCGCGCCTTGAGCGCGGAGAATTCCGGGCTGGTCTTGATGGTGTAATGCCGCGGATGCGGCAGGTCGACCGTGACCTCGGCCTTAATGCGCCCCGGTCGCGCCGTCATGACCAGCACGCGCGAACCGAGAAAGATCGCCTCCTCGATGTCGTGGGTCACGAACAGCACGGTCTTGCGCTCGCGTTCCCAGACGCGCAGCAGCAGTTCCTGCATCAGCGCGCGCGTTTGGTTGTCGAGCGCACCGAAAGGCTCGTCGAGCAGAAGGATAGCCGGTTCGTTGGCGAGCGCCCGCGCGATGGCGGTGCGCTGCTGCATACCGCCGGAGAGTTGCTTCGGGTAATGGTGTTCGAAGCCGGTGAGGCCGATCCGACCGAGCCATTCACGCACCGCCTCGCCGCGCTGCTCCTTCGCCACGCCCTTCTCACGCAAGCCGAACGCGATGTTGTCGGCGACAGTCAGCCAGGGGAACAAGGTATAGGACTGGAACACCATGCCACGGTCGGGACCGGGCCCGATCACCGGCTTGCCGTTCAGGATGATGCGGCCCGTGGTCGGCCGGTCGAGCCCGGCGACCAACCGCAACAACGTGGACTTGCCGCAACCCGATGGTCCCAGGATGGTGACGAAGTCATTGTCGGGCACCTCGAGGCTCGTTGGCTCGAGCGCGCGCGTGGCGGCGCCGCGCCTCACGCCCGGAAAAATGCGCGACACGTTCTCGATCACGAGCGCGCTCACGCCAGGCTCCAGGGAAACAGCCGCCGGTTCGCCCATTTGAACAGGAAGTCGGAGATCAATCCGATGATGCCGATCACGATGATGCCGAAGATGATCTGTCCGGTGGCGAGGAGCGCCTGGCTGTCGATGATCATATGGCCGATGCCGGAGGACGAGCCGATCAACTCGGCGACGATCACATAGGTCCAGGCCCAGCCGAGCACGAGCCGCAAGATCTCGGCAATGTCAGGGGCCGACGCCGGGATCAACACGCGCGCGATGATGCCGCGGTCGCGCGCGCCCAGCGTCATCGCCGCCTCGACCAGATCGCGGCGCACGCCGGCGACCGCGACAGCCACCATCAGCACGAGCTGGAATACCGAGCCGATGAAGATGACGAGAAGCTTCTGCAGTTCGCCGAGCCCCGCCCACAGGATGAGCAGCGGAATGAAAGCGGATGCCGGCAGGTAGCGCGCGAACGAGACGAACGGCTCCAGGAACGCCTCGATCGGCTTGTAGGCACCCATCGTGATTCCGAGCGGCACAGCGACCAGCGCAGCCAAGGTGAAGCCGCCGAGCACGCGCCAGATCGTGATGCCGATGTCGCGCAGGAAACCGTGCTTGGTCAGGAGGTCGTAGCCTTCCTCGACCATCGTGAGAGGATCGGCCAGGAACGTCTTGGACACGAAGCCGCCCAGAGTGGCGAAGCTCCAGGCCGCCACAAACAGAACGAAGAACAGGATGCCGAGCGCGACGCGGGCCGTAGGCGAGATCGGCGCGAGAGGCTTCATGCCGCGGCCATGAGGTGGTCCAGATCATCCGCTCGGCAATACTTGCCGTCGTTCCGTGCCGGACGCAACGGCTGCGATCCCGGCGGGATCGCAGCCCACCGGGCCGCAGCCGGCCGTTTCACTTATCCAAGGATCGTGCAGGCGATCACTGATCAAGCATTCACTGAATGAAGCGCGTGTCCGCGAGCTTCGACAGATCCGGGATCTGCTTGATGACGCCGATCTCGAGCAGGAGGTCGGCCGCCTCCTTCGAGAACGTGTTGAACTCGCCGGTGAAGAAGGTCTTGTTGGCGGCCTGGTCCTGCCAGCGCAGATATTTCGCCGAGTTGCCGAACTGCTCGCCCGACTGCTTCACGTCGGCGCCCATGATCTCGTAGGCCTTGGTCGGGTCGTTCTTGATCATGTCGACAGCCTCGAAATAGCTCTTCGTCAGTGCCTTCACCGCAGCCTCGTTGTCCGCGATGAATTTGGGCGTGCAGCCGAACGTATCCATCACCATGGGATAGTCGAGCGTGGTGGCGATGATCTTGCCCGCTTCCGGTTTGGCGCGCACAGCCGAGAGGTAGGGCTCGTACGTCATGGCGACATCGTTCTGCCCCGCGATGAAGGCTTGCGCAGCAGCGGCCGGCTCCATGTTGACGACTGTCACGTCCTTGACGTTGAGGCCGTTCTTCTTGAGGAACCAGGCGAGCGTGAAATAGGGCGCGGTGCCGGGCGCCGAAGCCGCAACCGTCTTGCCCTTCACATCCTTGATCGAGGCGACGTTGTTGCGCACGGCCATGCCGTCGGCGCCATACGACTTGTCCAGCTGAAACAGTTGCGTGGTGGCAACGCCGTTCGCGTTCCACACGATCCAGGTCTCGACCGTGGTTGCCGCGCATTGGATGTCGCCGGAGGCGATGGCGAGATGCCGGCTCGCCTGTGGGATCTTCTTGATGGTGACGTCGAGACCGTTCTTCGCGAAGATGCCGGCCTCCTTGGCGAGGGTGAGTGGCGCAAAGCCCGTCCAGCCGGACGTCCCAATGGCGACCTTGGTCCCCTGCGCGAGCGCGGGCGCGCCCGCAAAACAGGCTACGAGCGCAGCCGCGACAATCCTGATCGATGTCATGTTCTGCTCCATCCCAGACGTTTTATTCCACACGTTTTTGCATGATTCATGCCAGCACGGTGATCCGGGCGAGTCAAATGCGCCTCCGCAGCGCTCTCCTTGGATCGCACGTCGGTCGCTCGGCGGCCGAGCAAGCAAAAAGGGCCGCCCCGCTGGAGCGGCCCCTCACGTCCTGTGCCTTGCGTGTCGACGCCGGGCAGCTTCACCCGACGTAGGCGACGCGTTCCTGAGCTTCCGCTTCGGCCGCAGTGGCGGGCTGCGCGGGCAGTTGAAGCACGGTGGCCTCTTGGCCTTCGACCAATTCGGTCAGGAGGACCATCTGCCCATCCGGAAATTCAAGGGCATCATGATGCACGCGCGGCTGGTCTTTGTTGACCTGCCGGAAGATCGCCGTCCGGGAGGTCATTCTGCGCGCACCGAAGCCGAGGAAACCGGATGCTGTACAGGCGACCTCCTGGGAGAACGCAAGCTCCGTTCCCGGAAGGACGCACACCGCTGTCGTGGCATCTTCGGGCGCGGCGAACCCACGAGTACCGGTCCCAAAGTTGCGCGTCGCAAGCTTGTCGCCAACTTTTGCCGAACGCGACTTCACATTGTGTAGGCTGTAGTCGCACATGGTGAGGACTCCTTTCCTCGTAGCCCCCCATGGCCCCAACAATTCTTTAAAAAGCAAGATTGGTGCCAAAAGATGGAAGAATGGTGACGGTGCGCAAAATCCGCGCGCACGGCCGTTCAAATCAAGCGGGAGCGCCGCTCGCCTCGATCACGTCATCGAGTGTGCGCAATCCGGTCCGCGGCGCATTGACCAGCACCGCCATGTTGCCGGGCGGATGCCGATTGGTGCGCATCAATTCGTGCGCATGCGGAATCTTGGTCCACGGAAATACTTCGCTCATGCAGGGGTCGATGCGGCGATCGAGCACGAACTGGTTTGCCGCCGAAGCCTGCTTGAGGTGGGCGAAATGCGAGCCCTGGATGCGCTTCTGCCGCATCCAGACATAACGTGCGTCGAAAGTGATGTTGTAGCCGGAGGTCCCGGCGCAGAACACCACCATGCCGCCGCGCTTCACCACCAGGCAGGAGACCGGGAAGGTCGCCTCGCCCGGATGCTCGAACACGATGTCGACGTCGCGCTTGCCGGTGATGTCCCAGATCGCCTTGCCGAACTTGCGGGCTTCCTTGACCCAGGTGTCGTATTCCGGCGTGCCGACTGTGGGCATCTGTCCCCAGCAGGAGAAATCCTTGCGGTTGATGACGCCCTTGGCGCCCAGCTGCATCACGTAATCGCGCTTGCTCTCATCCGAGATGATGCCGATGGCATTGGCGCCGGACGCGGCCGCGAGCTGTACGCCGAACACCCCGAGGCCGCCCGAAGCGCCCCACACCAGCACGTGGTCGCCGGGCTTCAACGTGTGCGGCGAATGGCCGTACAGCATGCGATAGGCGGTCGCGAGCGTGAGCGTGTAGCAGGCCGCCTCCTCCCAGGTGAGGTGCGGCGGCTTCGGCATGAGCTGACGCGACTGCACGCGGCAGAACTGCGCGAATGATCCGTCCGGCGTCTCGTATCCCCAGATGCGTTGCGAGGGCGACAGCAGCGGATCGCCGCCGTTGCAGTCTTCGTCGTCGCCGTCGTCCTGATTGCAATGGACGATGACCTCGTCGCCAACCTTCCAGCGACGGACTTTTGGGCCGCAGGCCCAGACGATGCCCGAGGCGTCGGAGCCGGCGATGTGAAACGGATTCTTGTGGACGTCGAGCGGCGAGATCGGAATGCCGAGGCCGGCCCACACGCCGTTGTAATTGACGCCCCCCGCCATCACCAGAACCAGCACCTCGTTCTCGCCGATCGGCCAGGTCGGCAGCACTTCCAGCTGCATGGCGGTCTCGGGCGGACCGTGGCGGTCCTTTCGGATCGCCCATGCATGCATCTGCGCCGGCACATGGCCGAGCGGAGGAATTTCGCCGATGTCATAGAGATCCTTGCGCGCTGCAGTTTGCGGCGGCTTCGTCATCGCAACGGCCGGCATGGATGCCTCCGCAATTGAAAACCTTGCAAACACTCTGGCGCATTTGATGCTGCATCGCAACATAAATGCATGGTCGCGACCGGTGTGCTCGCGAGGTCGACACTGTCAAGGTCGGTGCACCGTCTGCATCTGCTGACAGTATGGGGAACTTCGGCTATGCTACTTAAGTTGCATCGCAAATCGCGGTGGGCGACGCGCGCCTAGCCGCCAGGGGGAGGTCACCGTGATTGGAGTAGACAGCATTATCATCATGCTCATCGTGGGCGCGATCGCCGGCTGGCTGGCCGGACAGATCGTCCGCGGATTTGGATTTGGCCTGCTCTGGAACATCGTCATCGGCATCGTCGGTGCCTTCATCGGCGTCTGGCTGCTCCAGCAACTGGGCTTCATGCCGTTCGCCGGTTTCATCGGATCGATCGTCAACGCCACCATTGGCGCGGTCATTCTGCTGATCATCGTCGGCTTCATCCGGCGTTAGCGCGGCTCCCGCTGCGGCCGAGTCGCGACTGCAGTCAGGTTACCGCCGGAGATGGAATTTGCGGGCGCGCACGCCAGTGCGCGCCCGCAACCGCGTTGGCCGCCGACCTTGATGAGAAGACGCTTGCGGCTGTTACGGTTGTATGCTGCAGTGCACCATCTCGCGGCGAGCAACGAGCCAGGCGAGGCGGGCAAATGAGCGAGCCATCCGACGGCGCCAGGCGGCAGCGCGACAGGCCCTGGATCTTCCGCACCTATGCCGGCCATTCGACTGCGCACGCGTCGAACGCGCTCTACCGCAACAACCTCGGCAAGGGTCAGACCGGTCTCTCCGTCGCCTTCGATCTGCCGACCCAGACCGGATACGACAGCGATCATCCGCTCGCCAGGGGCGAGGTCGGCAAGGTCGGCGTGCCGATCTCCCATCTCGGCGACATGCGCACGCTGTTCGACCGGATCCCGCTCGGGGAAATGAACACCTCGATGACCATCAACGCGACGGCCGCCTGGCTACTCGCGCTCTATGTCGCGCTCGCCGACGAGCAGGGCGTGGCGCGCAACACACTGCAAGGCACCACGCAGAACGACATCATCAAGGAGTATCTCTCGCGCGGCACCCATGTGTTTCCGCCGGCGCCCTCGATGCGGCTGACCAAGGACACGATCCTGTTCACGACACGCGAGATGCCGAAATGGAATCCGATGAATGTCTGCTCGTATCACCTGCAGGAGGCGGGTGCGACGCCGGTGCAGGAGCTCGCATTCGCTCTCGCCACCGCGATCGCGGTGCTCGACACGGTGAAGGCTTCGAACGCGGTGCAGCCGGGCGCCTTCGGCGAGGTGGTTGGGCGCATCTCGTTCTTCGTCAATGCCGGGCTGCGCTTCGTTACCGAAATCTGCAAGATGCGGGCCTTCGCCGAGCTGTGGGACGAGATCACGGCCACGCGCTACGGCGTCAATGATCCCAAGCAGCGGCTGTTCCGCTACGGCGTGCAGGTCAACTCGCTCGGGCTCACGGAACAGCAGCCGGAGAACAACGTCACCCGCATCCTCATCGAGATGCTGGCCGTGACGCTGTCGAAGAATGCGCGCGCGCGCGCGGTGCAGTTGCCGGCTTGGAACGAGGCGCTCGGCCTGCCGCGGCCGTGGGACCAGCAATGGTCCCTGCGTATGCAGCAAATCCTTGCCTATGAGACCGACCTCCTGGAGTACGGCGATATCTTCGACGGCTCGCCCGCAATCGCCACCAAGGTCGAAGAGCTCAAGCGCAAGGCCCTGGAAGAGCTGGCGCATATCGAAGCGATGGGCGGCGCCGTGGTCGCCGTCGAGCAAGGCTACATGAAGCATCAACTGGTGGACTCGAACACCCGCCGCGTGGAGGCGATCGAGCGCGGCGAGCAGACGGTCGTCGGCGTCAACAAGTTCGTAGAGAGCGAGGATTCGCCGCTCGCCGATGCCGCCGATGCCATTCTCACGGTTTCGCCGCAGGCCGAGGCCGATCAGATCGAGCGGCTCAAGGCCTGGCGCGTGAGCCGCGATGCGAAGGCCGTGGCGGCGGCGCTGAAAGAACTGCGCGCGGCCGCGCAGGAGAACCGCAACATCATGCCGCCATCGGTGAACTGCGCCAAAGCCGGCGTCACGACAGGCGAATGGAGCTTCGCCCTGCGTGAAAGCTTCGGCGAGTTTCGCGCGCCCACCGGCGTCGGCCGTGCCCCGCGCAACGAAACCGTCGGCCTCGACGAGTTGCGCGCCGACGTCGACCGGGTCTCGCGCAAGCTCGGCCGACGGCTGACATTCGTGGTTGGCAAGCCCGGCCTCGACGGGCATTCCAACGGCGCCGAGCAGATCGCGGTGCGCGCGCGTGACGCCGGCATGGATGTGGTCTACGAAGGCATCCGGCTGACACCGGCCGAGATCGTCGAAGCGGTGCGCGAACAGGGCGCGCATGTGGTGGGACTGTCGATCCTGTCGGGCTCACATGTTCCGCTGGTGAAGGACGTGGTCGCGCGCCTCAAGAGCGCCGGGCTCGAAGATGTCCCGGTCGTGGTCGGCGGCATCATCCCGCCGGAAGACGCACAGATGCTGCAGCAGGCGGGCGTGGCCGCCGTGTATACGCCCAAGGATTTCGAGCTCAACCGCATCATGGCCGACATCGTGCGCATCGTCGATCGAACCGCGGCGTAGCGAATTCCGGGCATTCCCGCCCTCGCCGCGCTGAAAGTTCTGAGCCGTTGCGCGATTGCAACGCCGTTCGAAACGAACAATCATTTCAATCTCCTAGAGACGCCCCGGCCTCGTCCGCCCGGCGCCGCCGCGGGCCGCGGGCCGCGGGTGCGGCTTGACTCGCCGCCACGCCGACGCGAGCGTTAACCCCTGCTCGCGACGCTCGCCGCCGTTTCGGCCGTCGTGTCGTAAGTTCGGGGGGTCCAATGAAAAGGCACATTCTCGCTGGCATCAGCATGGTCGCACTCGCCGCCGCGCTGCAGCCCGCCGCAGCCGCCGATCTGCCGGTGGCGTACCGCGCGCCGCAAAACTATGTGATCTTCACCTGGACCGGTTTCTATTTCGGCGCCCATGGCGGCGGCGCCTGGGGACGCAAGGACGCGGCCATCGCGCCCTTCGTGTTCGGCGGAGCGCTCGTCGGGCCACCCGGAACCAATATCGACATCAGCGGCGGCCTCGCCGGCGGCCAGATCGGCGCCAACTACCAGGCCGGCTCCTGGGTCTTCGGCGTCGAAGCCGACGCCAGCTGGGCTGATCTCACCGGCAACACCGCATGCGTCACCGGCATCGTCGGGGTCGCGGCGAACTGCCGCGCCAAGGTCGACGCGCTCGGCACTTTCGCCGGCCGGCTCGGCTTCGCGCTCGACCGCGTCCTGTTCTACGGCAAGGGCGGCACTGCCTTCGCCAACGACAAGTACGAACTCAACTCGATCGCCGCGTACCGCGCCAACGAGACCCGCTGGGGCTGGATGGTCGGCGGCGGCATCGAATATTCCTTCACCGACAACTGGTCCGCCAAGATCGAGTACAATTACCTCGACTTCGGCGGCCGCGCGGTGCGCTTCACGGACACGACCGGCTTCTTCGCCCTCGACACCAGCATCCGCGAACGCATCCACGTCGCCAAAGTCGGGCATCAACTATCGTTTCGGGTGGGCGCCGGTCGGCGTCACCTACTGAGGCGACGCGATAACGCTCACGCCTCCGGCGGCACGACCGAGCCGAGCACGCGCGTGAGCGCGCTCGGGCTCAGCGGCTTGGCGAGGTAGCCGTTCATTCCGGCTGCGCGTGCCGCCGCTTCGTCGGCGGCATTGCCGCGGCCGGAGACACCGACGACCGGCACCCGGCCGACGGGATCGGCGAGCGCGCGAATGCGCCGCGTCGCCTCGATGCCGTCGATGTCCGGCAAAGTCACATCCATGAGCACGACGTGGTAGCGCCCCTGCGCCACCGCCTCGACCGCGGCACCGCCGGTGCCGACGAAATCGGCGCGATGGCCGAGCTCGGTGAGGATGGTGTTGAGCAGGACGCGACCGTAAGGATTGTCCTCGGCGCACAGAACCGTCAGCGGGCGCACCGGCGCGCCAAGCGGCGCGGTGCCGTCCGGCGTCGCCGCGCCGGGTGCTTCGGCAACCTTGTCCACGGTCACGGTGAGGCGAAACCGGCTGCCACCGCCCGGTTTGCTCGTCACGGTCAGATTGCCCCCCATGGCTTTGGCAATCCGCTTGACGAAGGCGAGACCGAGTCCGGCGCCGCCGTAGCGGCGCGCAATGGCCTCGCTCGCCTGCGCAAACGGTCGAAACAGCCGCTTGATCTCGGCTGGGCTGAGCCCGATGCCGCTGTCGGACACGGTGAAGACGAGCCGCACCTTTCCGCGCGTCGCCGTCTCGCTGGTCGCGGCGAGGCTCACGCTGCCACGACCGGTGAATTTCACCGCATTGTCGATCAGATTTTCCAGCGCCGCCCGCAACCGCAAGGGATCGCCGATCACCGCCTCGGGCAGCTCGCTCGACAGGTCGACCTCGGCCGCAATGCCCTTGGCCTCCGCGCGGGCGGAGAGCGAGGCCGCGACCATGTCGACGAAACGGCGCGGACGGATGAGCTCGCGCCGCAGCACCAGGCCCTTGGCATCGGCGCGCGCGGCATCGACGATGAGCGACGTGAGCAGGGCGAGATGCTCGGCCGTGCTCTTGATCGCCGCTGCCCAGCCGCGCTCGCGTTCGCCGAGTTCCGACGTCGTCAACAATTCGCCCAGCGCAAGGATGCCGGTGAGCGGCGTCCTGATCTCGTGGGCGATATCCGCCAGCGTCGCCTCGATCGCTCGCGTGCGGGACGCGGCCGCGCCGGGACGCGCGGCGCGCTCGCCGCGACGCTTGCCACGACTCTTGCCGGCAGCTGTCTTTCGTTTAGGCATCGCACCCCCAGGGGGAGATTGCCACGGCGCCGAGCCGCCGGCCACAGGCCCTCACAGCCCGACCATCCGGCGGATGTCGGCGGCAGTAGCACCACTCTCCCGCAGCGAGCGCAAGGCGGTCGCGCGCGTCGATTTGGATAGCTTTTTGCCCTCGGCATCAAGGATCAGGCGGTGGTGATGGTAGGTCGGTGCTGGCAGGCCGAGCAGCGCCTGGAGCACGCGGTGCACGCTGGTCGACCAGAACAGATCCTGTCCGCGCACGACATCGGTGACGCCTTGACGCGCGTCGTCGACCACGACCGCGAGGTGATAGCTGGTTGGCATGTCCTTGCGCGCCAGCACCACGTCACCCCAGGCCTGCGGCGCCACGGCGACCGAGCCGGCTTCGCTGTCCTGGCCGCTCTCGGTCCAAGTCAGCGCGCCGGTTCGTGCCGTGGCCGCCGCCATATCGAGACGCAGCGCATACGGCGCGCCGGTTTCCATCCGTTGCCGGCGTTCGGCCGGCGAGAGCGTGCGCGCAGCGCCGGGATAAAGCGGCGCGCCGTCGGGATCGCGCGGCCAGGGCGCGTGCGTGTCGCGCGCTTCAACCAGGCGCGCGATCTCACCGCGGCTTTCGAAGCTCGGATAGACCAGGCCGAGCGCATCGAGACGCGCCAGCGCCGCCCGGTAGTCGTCGAAATGCATGCTCTGCCGCCGTACCGGTTGTTCCCACGTGATGCCGAGCCACGCCAGGTCGTCATAGATGGCCTGCTCGTAGTCCGGCCGACAGCGCGCCGCGTCGATGTCCTCGATGCGCAGCAGGAACCGTCCGCCGGCAGCACGCGCCATCTCGAAATTCATCAGCGCGGAAAGCGCATGCCCGAGATGCAGACGGCCGTTCGGCGACGGCGCGAAGCGGAACACGGGACGGGTCATGCGCGCAGGCCCGGTGATGGGTCAGAAAAAGGGTTGCGTTGTGATGACATTTGTAGATGCTTCGCGCCGGTCATGTCCTTTTTCATTCACACCGAAGCCGACCTCGATCACGCCATCGCCCAGTTGATCAGGATCGATCCGCGCTTCGCCACGGTGTTGTCGCGCGCCGGCCGGCCTCCTTTGAGACGGCGTCCGGACGGATTCGCCGGCCTTGCATCGATCGTGGTCTCGCAACAGCTCTCGACCGCAAGCGCCAAAGCGATCTGGGGACGGCTCACCGAGGCATTCGATCCGTTCGATCATGCCTCGGTGCTGCGCGCGCGTTCGCCCAGGCTCGCCCGCGCCGGCCTATCGGGGTCGAAAATTCGCACGCTCAAGGCGATCGCGAAAGCAATTGATCGCGGCGAGCTCGACTTCCCCGCGCTCGTTGCCAAGCCGGCCGATGACGCCCATGCGGCGCTGACGGCGGTGCACGGCATCGGCCCCTGGACTGCCGACATCTATCTGCTGTTCTGCCTCGGTCACGCCGACGCCTGGCCCGCTGGCGACCTGGCTGTGCAGGAAGCGGCGCGGTTTCTGCTCGAACTCGACGCGCGCCCGACCGCGAAAGAAATGGGGCCGCTCGCCGAGGCGTGGCGGCCGTGGCGGGGCGCGGCCGCTTACATGCTGTGGGCGTACTATCGCGCGGCCAAGCAGCGCGAAGGCGCCCCGATCCCGGCGACGCCGACAGAGCGGAGGACGAATGCCTGAACTCGACGGCCCGCGACTCGAGCCACGCTCGGGTCCAGCGCGCCAACTGATCGTGTTCCTGCACGGCTATGGCGCCGACGGGAACGACCTCATCGAGATCGGCCGCGCATGGCAGGGTCTGCTGCCCCACGCGGCCTTCGTCTCCCCGCACGCGCCGGAACCGTGCGGCCAGGCGCCGGTGGGAAAGCAATGGTTCCCGCTCACCTTCCGCGATCCCAACGAGCGCTGGATCGGGGCCAACAAGGCGGCGCCGGTGCTCGGAAGCTTTCTGGACGCCGAGCTCAAGCGTCGCAACCTGCCGCCCTCGGCGCTCGCGCTTGTCGGTTTCAGCCAGGGCACCATGATGGCGCTGCATGTGGGGCTGCGGCGCGCGGTGGCGCCGTTTGCCATTGTCGGTTACTCCGGGCTGCTGGTCGTCCCGCCCGATGCCGATCCCGACAAGCTCGCGGCCGAGATCAAGTCGCGGCCGCCGGTCCTGCTCATCCACGGCGATCAGGACGAGCTCATCCCGGCGCAGGCGCTGTTCCAGGCATCGAGCGGGCTCGCCGCGCTCGGCGTGCCGGTCGAGTGGCACTTGTCCGCTGGCATCGGCCACGGCATCGACCAGGAAGGATTGCGCCACGGCGGCGAGTTCCTCGCTCGGCGCGCACCGAAGGCGCCCACAGGTTAGCGCCGATCCCGGGTCGATTGAGATCGACCCGCGCAGGTTGATCCCCGCCGCGGGCAAGCCATACGATGCCGAGAGCAGATGATGGAAGCTGAGACGTTTGCGCTGGTCGTCGGCGGCGGACCGGTCGGCTTGGCGGCGGCGATCGAGCTCAACTGGCGTGGCGTCCCCGCCATGCTGGTCACGGACAAGCTGGACACGGCCCAACATCCCAAGTGCAACAACACCAACGCGCGCTCGATGGAGCACTTCCGGCGCTTGGGCATCGCCGACGAATTGCGCTCGGAAGGTTTGCCGCCCGACGTCGCGCGCGCCTCCGCCTATGTGACGCGTTTCTGCGGCCATGAGTTCGGCCGCCTGCCCAGGCCCTACTCGGACTGGCCGACGCCGGAGATCCCCAACAATGTCTCGCAGATCGTGCTCGAGCGGGTGCTGCGGCGCTGCGCCGAGCGCGCGGCGGGTTCGCAAATCCATTTCGGCTGGCGGCTGCAATCGTTCACCGAACAGCACGACCATGTCGTCGCCGACGTGGAGTACGCGCAAACCGGCGAACTCGGGCAGATCAAAGCGCGCTATCTCCTCGGCATCGACGGTGCCGGCAGCACGGTGCGCCGCGCGCTCGGCTTCGGCATGATCGGCGAGGACGGCACCACCGACCGCGCATTCATGGGCGGTACCATGCTGTCCTTCTTCATCCGCTCGGCCACGCTGATGGCGGCAAGCCGGCGGCCGCCGACCAACATGACCTGGATCATCAATCCCGAGATGCGGGGCATGATGTATTCCCAGGACGGGCGCGAGACCTGGGTCATCCATTACCAGGTGCCGCCGGGCACCGACTGGCGCGCCGTCGACGCGCCCGCGGTGGTGCGCGGGATGATCGGCGCCGACGTGCCGTTCGAGATCATTTCCGGCGGGCCATGGACCGGCGGGCTCGCGCTGGTGGCCGAGCACTATCAGTCGGGGCGCGTGTTCCTCGCCGGCGATGCCGCGCATCTGTTCACTCCGCTCGGCGGGCTCGGGATGAACACCGGCATCGGCGACGTGATGAATCTGTGCTGGAAGCTCGCCGCTGTGCACCAGGGCTGGGCCGGCCCGCGACTTATCGAGAGCTACGAGGTCGAGCGTCGTCCCATCGGCGTGCGCAATTCGCAATTGGGCGTACGATGCACCCGCATCATGGACGGCTGGGTGCTGCCGCCGGGCTTCGAGGACGACAGCGCGAGCGCCGACGCCGCGCGGCGCGGCTTCGGTGCCAGGATCATCGAGGAAGACCGCGCGCAGTATCTCACCGTCGGCATCCAGCTCGGCGAGCGCTACGAACATTCGCCGATCGTCTGGCCTGACGACGATAACGACGACCCGCCGGACAGCTGGGATAGCTACACGCCTCTGGACCGCCCCGGCGCACGCGCACCGCATTTCTGGCTGGCGCCGAAGCATGCGGCCTACGACGAGTTCGGCAAGGGGCTGACCCTGATCGATTTCGGCGCGCCCGAAGGTGCCCGCGCGTTCGAAGCCGCCGCCGCCATGCGCGGCGTTCCGCTGAAGATATTGCAACTGAAACCTCCCGAGGAACTTTACCGCAGCCAGCTCGTGCTGGTTCGTCCCGACCAGCACATCGCCTGGCATGGCGATGTCGTCGCCGACGCCACAGCCGTGATCGATCGCGTGCGCGGGGCGTAAATCAATCCGCCTTGATGCCGGCGATGGCGGCGATCTCGCTCCACTTGCGCATCTCGGCGGCGATGAAGCGCGTGAACTCTTCCGGGCTCTCGATCGTGGGCTCGGCGCCGAGCTTCTTGAGCGCGGCCTGCACCGCCTCCGTGCGCAGCGCCTCGTTGATGACGGCGTTGAGCCGCGCGATCACCGGCGCGGGCATGCCGGCCGGCGACACCACGCCGAAGAAGCTCGTCACCACATAGTCGGGGACGCCGGCCTCGATCATGGTCGGCAGGTAAGGGAAGTCGCTTTGCCGGCGGGCGCTGGTGACCGCCAGCGGGCGCAATTTGCCGTCCTCCATCAGCGCGCGCACCGCGGTGACGTTGTCGATGGTGAGCTGGCACTGATCGCCGACGACGCAGGTCAGCGATTCCGCGCCGCTCTTGAAATGCACAGCGACGAAATCGAGCCCGGCCTTGAGCTTGTAGAGCTCGCCCGCGAGATTGGTGAGGTTGATCGGTCCGGCGGCGCCGTAATTGAGCTTGCCCGGGTTGGCCTTGGCATAGGCGGTGAGCTCCGCGACCGACTTCACCGGAAGGTTGGGGCTGACGACGAGGACCTGGTAGGAGTCCATCACCTTGGCGACGCCGGCGAAATTCTTGGCCGAATTGTAGCCGGCGCTTTTCGAGATCGCGGGGATATTGGCGAGCGTCGCGGTGTTGCCGAACAGGAGCGTGTAGCCGTCGGGGTCGGCTGCTGCCACCGCCTTGGCGCCGATCGCGCCGCCCCCGCCGCCGCGATTGTCAATGATGACGGGCTGCCCGAGCGCCGCCGCCATGCGGTCGGCGACGAGCCGCGCCAGCACATCGGTCGGCCCGCCGGGCCCGGCCGGCACGATCATCTTGATCACTTTGGTCGGATAGGCCTGCGCGTGCGCGGTAGCGCCGGCGTGGAGCACGGCGCACAAGCCCAGCAAGCAAACGAGAGTGATTCGCGGCATTCCCGGCACCTTCCGTTTTCGCAAACCTGACATTCAGGCCGCATGCAAGCCCAGGCATTACCGGCCCGCCAAGCCCGCATTTTGCCCTTCAATTACGGGCCTGGGCACGCGCCAAGCCGTCGCGTTCCCGCCATAAGCCCCGGGGCAGGCTTCACAATCCCGTCACGCTCTTCTATAGACTACGGCCACGCTTCGGTCCGCGGGGGAATGAGGAGACAGGAACGCAGCCGTGAACGTGCATGTGTCGCCATCAGGCTTCCCCGCTCTCGTGCTCAACGCGGATTTTCGTCCGCTCAGCTACTACCCGCTGTCGCTGTGGTCGTGGCAGGACGCCATCAAGGCGGTATTTCTCGAGCGCGTGAACATCGTCGCCCAGTACGACCGCGCCGTGCACAGCCCCAGCCTGGAGATGAAGCTTCCGAGCGTGGTTTCGCTCAAGACCTTCGTGAAGCCCGCGACCCAGCCTGCGTTCACCCGCTTCAATGTCTTCCTGCGCGACAAGTTCAGCTGCCAGTATTGCGGTACGCGCGACGACCTCACCTTCGATCACCTGCTGCCGCGCTCGCGCGGCGGGCACACCACCTGGATCAACGTGGTCGCCGCCTGCTCGCCGTGCAATCTCAGGAAGGGCAACCTGACGATGGACGAGGCCAAGATGTGGCCGTCGCAGATGCCGTTCCAGCCGAGCGTCAACCACCTGCACCGCAACGGCCGGCGCTTCCCGCCGAACTACCTGCACGACAGCTGGCTCGACTATCTCTATTGGGACACCGAGCTGGACCCGTAAGCACCATCGTCGCGGCGATTGCCGGCGCGCGGGAACCTCTCACAGGCAAATGCTATGATTGTCATCGCCGGGCTTGACCCGGCGATCCATCTTTTTTGCCAGATTCGTTTGCGAAGAAGATGGATGCGCGGGCCGAGTCCGCGCATGACGACCCGGAACTCCCATTCACATTGAACCTCGCGTTGTTGTGCGCCATTGTCCCGAGTAAGGATGCCCACAGACCAAAATCAGAAATCGATCTGGGCGGTGTTCGGCGCGCTGTTCCTCGCGCTCTGGCTCGCCGCCATCGACCAGACCGTGGTCTCGACCGCGCTGCCGACCATGGTCGCCGAGCTCGGCGGCCTGAGCTATCTCTCCTGGGTGGTGACGGCCTATCTGCTCACCAGCACCGTCGCGGGCCCGCTGTACGGAAAATTCGGCGACCTCTACGGCCGCAAGATTGTCCTGCAGGTGGCGATCGTGGTGTTCCTCACCGGCTCGGCGCTGTGCGGCATCGCGCAGAACATGCTGCAGCTCATCTTGTTCCGCGCGCTGGAAGGCATCGGCGGCGGCGGACTGATCGTCGTCACCATCGCGGTGATCGGCGACCTCATCCCGCCGCGCGAGCGCGGGCGCTACCAGGGCTTCTTCGGCGCGGTGTTCGGCGTCGCCACCATCGTCGGCCCGCTGATCGGCGGATTTTTCGTCGACCACCTGAGCTGGCGCTGGATCTTCTACATCAACCTGCCGACCGGCATCCTCGCGCTGGTGGTGATCGCCGCGGTGCTGCCGGCGCGCTCCACCCGCCGCCAGCACGAGATCGATTACGCCGGCGCGATCCTGCTCACGCTCGCGCTCAGCACCATCATCCTGTTCACCGGGCTCGGCGGCACGGTGTTTCCCTGGCACTCTCCCCTCGTGCTCGCGCTGGCTGCAACGGGCGTGCTCTCGACCATCGGCTTCGTCCTGGTCGAGCGGCGGGCGCGCGAGCCGATCCTGCCGATGAGCCTGTTCACCAACCGCAACTTCGCGGTCTCCAGCAGCGTCGGCTTCATCGTCGGACTGTCGCTGTTCGGCGCGGTGACGTTCCTGCCGATCTACCTGCAGGTGGTGAAGGGCGTGAGCCCGTCGACCTCGGGCCTGATGCTGATGCCGATGATGCTCGGCATGCTGGTGACCTCGATCATCAGCGGGCGCCTGATCAGCCGGTTCGGCCGCTACAAGCTGTTCCCGATCATCGGTACCGCCACCATGACGTTCGGGCTCGGCGCGCTGTCGCTGCTCTCGATCGAGAGCAGCCCCTGGCACACCGCGATCGACGCGCTGTGGCTTGGGCTCGGCATGGGCATGGTGATGCAGGTGCTGATCATCGCGGTGCAGAACAGCGTCGACTACAAGCATCTCGGCGTGGCGACCTCCGGCACCATGCTGTTCCGCTCGCTCGGTGGCGCGCTCGGCGTGGCGATGTTCGGCGCGATCTTCGCCAACGGCCTGCATGCGCAGCTCGCCGGGCCCGGCATGGAATTCCTTTCCACCGTGCTGCCGTCGGCGGTGCGCGGCCTGCCGCCGAGCCTGCACCAGGAATACATCACCGCGGTGATGGCCGCGCTGCGGCCGGTGTTCCTGGCGGCGGCGATTGTCTCGGCCTTCGGCTTCGCGCTGGCATGGCTGCTGCACGAGAGCCCTTTGCGCGAAGGCGCGGCGCCCGAAGGCATGGGCGAAAGCTTCGCCATGCCGCGCGACGCCACCTCACTGGAAGAGCTCGAGCGCATCGTCACGGTGCTGGTGGCGCATGAGAACCGCTGGCGGGTCTATGCCGATCTGGCGCGGCGCGTCGGCGTCGACCTGCCGCCGCCCGAACTGTGGATGCTGGCGCGCCTGGGCGAGCGCGAGCCGATGACGCTCGCCTCGCTTAGCGCCGAGCTCAAGATTCCGGAACAGCAACTCAAGCCTCCATTGGACGCGTTGTGCGATCGCGGCATCGCCGAGAAGCGCACCGACGGACCGCTGCGGCTTACGCCGGCCGGGATCGCGTTGCGCGACCGCGTGGTCGCCGCGCGCCGCCAGGGTCTCGCCGACATGTTGGCGCGCTGGAAGCCCGAGCAGCATCCCGACGTGCTGGCTCTGATCGAGCGCATGGCGCAGGCGCTCACCGGCGACCTGCCGGCGCCCAAGGCGGCGTAGGTCCGGTCGGACGAGAAAGCTCGGCCCCTACTCCGCGGCTTCGACGTGCACCTGCTCGTGCGAAGGCATGCGCAGGCCGGCGAGATTGGGCAGGCCGAAATGCAGGAGCTCGGTGTCCTCCTGCGCGGCGAAGGTGACGGTCTCGCCAGCGTCGACATAGATCGTGGTGAGTGCGCGCAGCGGCTGTCCGTCGACCGTGCCTGATCCGCGCGTGACGACATAGACGCCCTTGCCGCGCGCGGTGAAGCGCGCGCCGGCATCGAGCCTGACGAAGCCGGCTTCGCTGCGCCGTTCCGTGAACACGCCGAGCGACTTCTCGCTCACGCCGGGAGAACCTGCGACCGAAACCCAATCGTAGTTGGCGGGATCCATGAAGATCGGCTGCGGGTAGCGCGGCTTGGGATAGGCCATGGGCCGACCGTTGGCGTGCTCCCAGATCGCCTGGTAGCCGTCGACGTTGCGCTTGCCCTCGACGTCGGCGCGGCGGCGGAACACGCCGTCCTTGAACTCGCCCTCGCGCTTGAGCGCCTGCATGCCGGCCTGCACCTCGGCCTGCGAGAGATAGCCGCTGCCGCTGGCGCCGCCGAACTGCAGCACGATGGTCTTGCATGGAATGTTGGGATCCTGGGTCTGCGGGCCGTAATAGACCGCCTCCGGGAAATAGCCGACCATGCCGGCCACGAGCTTGCCGTCGCGGCCGTAGTCGAGCACGCCCTCGAGCTGGTAGCGGATCTGCTCGAAATTATGCCGGTGGCGGGGCGAGTTGAAATCGCCGCCCATCTGGCCGAACGAAAGCTGGAAATTGTCGAGCGCGCCGGGCTCGCCTTCCACCATGATGCGGCCGTGGAAGATGCCGCCGCGATGCTCCAGGCCGCGCTTGAGCGGGATCTCGTCGGTTTGGACGATCTTCATTGTTTCCTCCTTCGCCCGCGCCCGTTCCGGACGCGGCAAGACAATTTCTTCGGTACAGAATACCTTGACGGCTCGCTGTTGGCAGCCCCCTGAGGTCGATCGATGCTACCGAAATTTTCCGCACTTGCCGTGGTCGCACTCACCGTCGTTGCGCTCACATTGGCCGCGTCGGCGGTCGCGCCGCCCGCGCGCGCCCAGCCCGACCCGGCGGCCGCGTATCCCAACCGCGCGGTGAAGATCATCGTGTCAGCCCCGCCCGGCGGCGGCCTCGACATCGCCGCGCGCGTGGTGGCGGACCGGCTGGCGAAACTGTGGGGCCAGCCGTTCGTGGTGGAGAACCGGCCCGGCGCCGGCGGCAATCTCGGCACCGAGGCGGTCGCGGGGGCCGAGCCCGACGGCTACACGCTGCTGGCGGCGCAGCCGGCGCCGCTCACCACCAACGTGGTGATGTACAAGAAGCTCAACTTCGATCCCGCCGCGCTCGAGCCGCTCGCGATCATGACCTCGATCCCGAACACGCTGGTGGTGCGCACCGATTTCCCGGCCAACTCGGTGCAGGAGCTGATCGCCTATGCCAAGGCCAATCCCGGCAAGGTGAACTTCGGCTCGCAGGGCGTCGGCACCACGCCGCATCTCACCGGCGAGCTGTTCGCGCGCGTGACCGGAATCAAGCTCACCCACGTGCCTTATCGCGGCACCGCGCAGGCGGTGAACGATCTCATTGCCGGGCATCTCGATCTCCTGTTCTTCCAGCTCGATTCCGTGCGCGAGCAGGTCCAGGCCAAGCGGGCCAAGATGCTCGCCGTGACGACGCCGGAGCGCGTGCCCGCGGTGCCCGAGGTGCCGACCATGGACGAGGCCGGCGTGAAGGGCTTTCGCTCCGACACCTGGAACGCGCTCGCCGCGCCGCCGAAGACGCCGGCCGCAATCGTCGCCAAGCTCAATGCCGGCATCAACGAGGTGCTCAAACAGCCGGACACCGCCGAGCACCTGCGCGGCATGAACATGACCCCGATCGGCGGCGCGCCGGACGGGATCAAGGCCTTCATCAAGGACGAGACCGAGCGCTGGGGCGACGTGATCCGGGCGGCGAAGATCACTGCGGATTAGCGGCTCGCCCGGAGACGTCCGGCCATTGTTAATAACAATGAAATAACAACGCGGCCGCGCCCGAAAATCCGCGTCGTCCGCGCGCGGGCGGCGGCGATCAACTCGTTGTTTTCACGCGTTAAATCCTCCTCCTATGTTGCCGTCCGTAAGCCGACCGGCGCCAAAATCGCCGGCCGCAAAACAATGAATAACAATGAAGAACAATGAGCTCCGAGGATTGCACGCTAACGCGCGCCCCTCGCGCAACTGTCATTCCGGGGCGCGCCGAAAGGCGCGAGCCCGGAATCCATAATCACCAGCCGTGGTTATGGATTCCGGGCTCCCTCGCTTCGCACCCAAGTCGGCTATAGCCGACTTGGGCACAAAAATGCCGATCTCGGGTAACCCGAGATCGGTGGACCCGGAATGACAGCGCGGACACGTGTGCGTGCCACCGCACGTCAAAGCCGCGCCGATCGATCCGATACCCAATTGTGTGATGATACCCAATTTATATATAATTCGTGTAACGAGTCAAATCACAAAACGCCTCGGCGCTAACGCGCCGAACGCGCGCCCGTCCGCCACTCCATCTTCGCCGCCCAGGCCGCGATGGCGGCAAGCGCGAGCGAGATGATCACGTTGTAGCCGGCGAGCGAGAGCCCGAGAAAGCGCCAGGCCGCCTCGTCGCAGCGCACCACCGAGATCGACTGCAGCTTGTTGAGCAGGCCGCCGGCGGAGCCGAGATCGTCGAGCGCGCCCGAGCATTCCTGCGGGCCCGGCCACCACTTCCATTCGATGCCGGAATGATAGACGCCGAGGCCGGCGTTCCACAGCATGCCGAGGGTGATGGCGGCGAGCGCGGCCATGAGCACCTTGCGCGAGGCGCCCACCTGGTCGCCGAGCGCCACCATGACCGCGAGCGGGATCGCAAAATAATAGGCGTAACGCTGCTCGAGGCAGAGCGGGCACGGCTTGAGGCCGAGCCCGTACTGGAAGAACCAGGCCCCCAGGATGGTCACCGCGCCGATGAGCGCGATGGCCAGCGCCGCTGTCGTGACCGGGCGGGCCCGGATCATGTCCGACGTCATCGTGCTCATGCCCGGATCACCATCGTCAAGAAAACCACTATCAGGCCGAGGCCGCCATCCCTCAGCGCCCATATAGCGGGCGGAAGACGGCAGTGGTATGGGGGTCGTTGACGCCCCTGCCCAGCCCGCCTGCCGCCCCTCGGCTTGCCCCGGGATTTCGGGCAGATTAGGCCGATGCATCTCACGACATCGTGAGGACCGATTGGACCGCGAGCCGATGCTCGCAAGGATGAATATTACCGGGAGACAGACCACCATGTTGCGTAGCTTCACCAGCCGCCAAGTCCTTTACCGCCAAGTCCTTTGCCGCCAAGTCCTTGCCCTCGCCGCAGCCGCGCTCGCCTTGGTCGCGCTGCCGCAGGCGGCTTCGGCGCAGAAATATCCGGAACGGCCGGTGCGCCTGGTGCTGCCGCTCGGCGCCGCCGGGGTCGGCGACATCACCGCCCGCATCATCGCGGAGCGGCTCGGCGACAAGCTCGGCCAGCGCTTCGTGATCGAGAACATGCCGGGGCCGGGCGGCATCGTCGCCGGCCGCGCCGTCCTCTCCGCGCCGGCCGACGGCTACACGCTGCTGCTGATGACGGGCGGCATCGCGAGCTCGGTGCCGCTCTACAACAAGTTTCCGCTCGACATGACCAAGGACTTCGTGGCGATTTCGTCGATGGGTTATTTCGACTGCCTGATGGTGGTCAACGCGCAATCCGAGTTCAAGACACTCGGCGATTTCCTGAAAGTCGGGCGCGAGAAGCCGGGCAAGCTCAACATCGGCACCATCAGCGCGGGCGGGGTGCAGAACCTCACCGCCAACTACTTCAAGCAGGCGAGCGGCCTCGATGTCGTCATCGTGCCGTTCCGCACCACGCCGGACGCGATCGTGGCGCTCATGCGCAACGACGTGGAGATGGTGATCGACTTCTACGCCGCGCTGAAATCGGGCCTCGAGGACAACAAGCTGCGCGCCGTGGCCTGGACCGGGCCGCAGCCTTCGCCCGCGCTGCCCAACGTGCCGACCGCGCTCGGCGAGGGCGTGAAGGGCTTCGAGGCCGCCTCCTGGAATGCGATCTATGCCAAGGCCGGCACGCCGCCCGAGGTCCTCGCGACCTTGAACAAGGCGATGCAGGAGGTGCTGGCCGAGCCCGACGTGAAGAAGCGCCTGCTCGACCTCGGCATCGATTCCAAGGCCAGCACGCCGGCCGAGATGGACGCGCAGATGCGCGGGGACATCACCAAGTGGACCGAGGTGATCGACCGCGCGGGTATCGAGAAGCGGTAGTCGAGCATTTACTCTGGCGTGTCCCGGGCGAGTGAAGCGCGTGCGCGTGCATGCGTGAGCAAGATCCGGGACCCAGGGGCCAAGTCCTCAAACCCACCCTGATCGCAGAGAGCGAGCAGTGGGGCCCTGGGCCCCGGCTCGCTCTCGCGCGTAAGTGGGGCACGCTCACCTCTCACATGAAGTCCCGAGGAATCGAGCAATCCCACTCGCGATGAAAAACGTCCTTCGTGCCTTCTTGAGCGCGCAACGTTGCCCGGAGCCGGAAGGCATCTTTGGTGCAGGACAGCCGTATCAGGGTCTCGATCCGGATCCGCCATGCGTCCCGCGCGATCGTGTCCGCCCGCCACAGCTCCGCGAATGCGCTGAGCGGATCGTCCTTCTCGATGTGGAACCTCGATTTGCGCTCCGCTCCCAGTTCGAGCCCGATGCTATCTATGCGCACGACACCGGGACGGATCACCGTCGACTGCTCCGGAGGCGCCGTCTCCGGGTCCGGCAGCAGCGGCAGCGCATCGATGTCGCGCGGCGGGCGCACCGGCAGATCGAGCGTGCCGCCCAAGACGGTCAGAGTGGCCTTCTCCGGGGCCGGCCAGACCATCGGCCAATAGCTCGTCGACAGCGCGAGACGGACCTTGTGGCCGGCTGGCAATACCGCGCCCGCATCGTTGAGCTGAACCCGCACCTGGTAACGCCGCCCCGGTACCAGAGGCGCAGGCGTTTCATGACCGTCGCGATGGGTGAGGTTGAGCACGCCGTAGCTCACGCGCAGCGACTCGCCGGAGGGATGCACGTCGCAGAGCCGAACCACCAGGTTCGCGATCGACTTGTCGGACACGACGTCGAGCGTGACGACCGGTGCGCCGAGGATCTCGATCGGCGCATCGAGGGGCGTTGTGTCGAACACCAGCGAGCGTGCATCGTCCTCGCGCTGATCGTCGGCCTGATCCCGCGATCGGCCGAACGGGCACCATTCTCCGGCATGCTCGCCGACGGTTTGCGCAGAGCATATTGAACGGGCTGCACGGAGCGCGCCGTCCGGCCTCAGCCCGTCGTCGGTCAAGAACAGACGACAGGGTGACAGCCCATTCGGCGGCCACGACATTTCGGCGATCCACCGTCCCGGCAATGCCTCGTGGCGGGACGCAGGCTTCACGCTCTCGGTCATCCAAGCGCGCAGCATAGGCTCGTCCATCACGCCGGTATCGATGTCCTTGAGCCAGTGGTCCCACCACCGCAGCATCTCCTGCAGGAATCCGATCTGGGGGGCCGGAAGCGCAAAGTGCGGATAGGCGTGTGCCCACGGCCCGATGAGTCCTTTGCGGGGTACGCTCAACCCCTCGAGGAGGCGCGGAATCGCATTCGTGTAGCCATCAGTCCAGCCACCGACGGCGTACACCGGACATTGGATGGCATCATAGTCCTCGCACACCGAGCCCCGTCGCCAATAGGCGTCGCGTCGCTGATGTCGCATCCACGTTTCCAGGAACAGCGGCACGTTCTCGATCCGCTGCGACCACATCGATCGCCAGCTGTCGCCGACCAGCGCAGGGTCAGGCGGATGACACATCGCAATGAAGAAGAATGACGCCCAGCCGAGCCGCGCCGTCAGCAGCGCACCGCCCATGTAGTGCACGTCGTCGCGATAGCGATCGTCGGTGGAGCAGAGCGTTACGATCGCCTTCAGCGCCGGCGGACGACGTGCAGCGATCTGAAGTCCGTTGAATCCGCCCCACGAGATCCCCATCATGCCGACCGCGCCGCTGCACCAGGGCTGCGCGGCCAGCCAGGCGATGACTTCGAGCCCGTCGCTCTGCTCCTGCTCGGAATATTCGTCGAACAACAGGCCGCTTGATTCCCCGCTACCCCTGATATCGACGCGCACGCCCGCATAGCCGTTGCCAGCCAGGTAGGGATGTGTCAGCGCATCCCGTTCATAGGTGCCGTCGCGCTTGCGGTATGGCAGATACTCCAGGATTGCGGGGACCGGGTTCCGCTCCGCGTCCTCCGGCAGCCAAATCCGAGCGGCCAGTGTCGTGCCGTCCTTCAGCGGTATCAACGTGTGCTCGATGACACGTACTGCACGGGGAAACGTCGTAACGATCAAACGATGCTCCATTTTCCCAAAGGGGCCAGTTCACCGCTGAGACTGTGGGGGATCCAGCCGCGTCTCAGTTCGCTTGACCATGCTCAAGGAACGCACCGGATTGCGCCGACGCATCGATCCTTCTTCGGTACAATACTTTCCAACCCGCCGACGTCGGTCTTGCGGACTTGATCGCTCCCATGAACTTTCGCCCGGGTTCCATCGAGTACGTGCACGTATTCGCGGGTCGCTCCGGTTTGGTTACAGGCACACCGTTGCCGCCAGCAACTTCTTTCCGGCAAGGTGCGCACCGAGACCTGCTTTCGCTTTTGAAGTAACGTAACAAGATCGTCACATCCAACTGGAGGAACCGATGATCCGGACAACGATGTCGCTCCACATCGCTCTCTTGTTCGCTGGCCTTGGCATCAGCCTCTCTATGACCGCCGCCGTGCCTGCCAACGCGCAGAACCAGAACATGGAGGTCATCCACCATCCGAACTACGACAAGAACGTGTTCATGCCGTTCGTGCCGGCCATCAAGATCAAGAGCGGAAAGATTCTTTGGCTTGCCGGCACGACAGCACTGCCGGTCTATCACGACCATCCGCACAAGCGTGATGAGATCCAGAAGTACATGGTCAACGATCTGGAGGCTCAAACGCGCGCTGCAATGGACGGCATCAAGCAGACGCTCGACGCTTCGGGCGCCTCCTTCAAGGACGTGGTGCATTTCTTCGTGTTCCGGGCGCGGCCGCGGATGGGCGACATCGGCAAGGCGAGTGCGGTGATCAATTCGTACTTTGCGCCCTTTAACCACAAGCCCACCTCGACCAATGTCGCGGTCCTGGAACTAGGAGAGCCCGAGCAGCTCATCGAAATACAGATGTTTGCGGTCGTGGATTAGCCGACTGCAATTTGGGTGAGGGGCCACTCCGTTGAATGTTCGCGAGTGGCCCTTCTGCGACCTGCGGTGATGAATGCGCAGGTGCCGAAGGAGACTCACGTGGTTTCTCGCCGACGTTTGTCAATCGATCGCCGGCATGGGGCCTATTGCCTCGGAATGTTGGCCGCCTTCACCAGTTCGAGATTGGCGGCGACGTCGTCCTTGAAGAACCGGTCGAATTCCGCAACGGTCATCGGCAGCTTCTCGACACCGATCTTCGCCAACCGCTCCTGCACCGACGGCAATGCCAGTGCGTTTACGACCTCGTCGTGCAGCTTGTCGACGATGGCGCGTGGCGTCATCGCCGGGAGGTACGCTCCGGTATAGAACGGATAGATCGCATCAGCCTTGAGCCCGGCTTCGATCAGCGTCGGCACATCTGGCAACGAGGCGGCCCGCTTCGCTGCGCCGACCGCGAGCGCCTTGAGCTTGCCGTCACGGATGGAACCGATGACGGTGGTCACCGGCGGAACGCTGAAGTCGACGCGCCCTGCGATCGTGTCGGCCAGCCACTCGGGACCCTTGAACGGAATATGCTGCGCCGTGATTCCGGCACTGACGGCGAGCCGAACGGCTCCGAAGTGCGCCGCGGACCCGATGCCGACAGTCGAATAGTTCAACTCACCCGGCTTGGCCTTCGCAGCAGCGATCAGCTCGGCCAGCGTGTTGTAACGCCCGGCAGCCGTCACCACGACAAGCGGAGTCTCGCCAAACGGCACCACCGGCGTGAAATCAGCAACCGTGTCGTAGGGCAATCGCGCATAGAGTGCGTTGGCCGCCGCAATCGAGCCATAGACCAGGATGCTATGGCCGTCCGGTGCAGCCTTGGCGACCATGTTGGCGCCGATCGTACCACCGGCCCCCGGCCGATTCTCGATCACGAAGGTCTGCCCGACCTGCTTGCCAACCTGCTCGAACACCACGCGGGCGATGATATCGCTGGCCACGCCGGCCGGGATCGGCACCACTACGGTGACGCTGCGAGTCGGCCAATCCTGGGCCGATGCCGGGCCAAAGGCGGCGAGCGCGATAGCCGCGCCAAGAACAACCTGTCGAGCAATTTTCATTGTGATTTCCTCCCAAACGCGAACGGAGATTGAGAGAGAAGGATAGCGCCGTCAATATTGCAGGTAGCCGCAGTCATGGCGGCCACGTTTTCACGATGTGAGCGTCGCTCAGGCGGAACCGGCCGCGTGTCCGCTCACTGGTCGCTGCGGACAACATACGCTCAACGTGGGTTCTTCGCAGTTTGACCCGTTGCGGTCGTTGCCGCCGTTACGCCGGAATGCCCTTACCGCCAGCTCCGCGACTATGGATTGACCCGCGACATGACAAAGCAGGACGCTACGATCGCTTGTCGGGACGAAGCGGCATTCTGCACGTAGCATTTCTCCATCTGGTCCGGCGACAGGATCGTGATGCGGTAGTAGCCGTCGGTGTCGGCGCCGATGATGGTCTTGTTGTCCGCCGTGACCGCCCACGCAAACGGCTCCTTGACGTCGTTGTTTCCGGCCGATGTCGTTCCCCAGATCAGACGCCCATCCTGACCCAGGACGGTATGGGTCACCTCCAGGTCGCGAACGACGGCCTCCCTCGGAGACCCCGAAAGGTACTCGGTCGTTCCGAACAGCAGGATTTTTCCGGTTCCCTTCCAGGCGCCCTTGAGGGAGGGAATTGGGCTCTGCGCAGCCGCGACAGTCGTCGTTACCAGCAGCGCGGCGATAGGCGCGATCCAGGCTCTCATCTTCGCTTGCTCCTCACGATGAAACGGCCCTGCGTGTGGGATATGCGGGCGTGTCGTGAGAAAATAAGCCGCATCCAAATCGTAGGTTGGGTCGAGCGCTGGCGAGACCCAACGTCTTGCCAAGCATGGCATTGTTGGGTCTCGTGAAGAACTCGACCCAACCTACGACTACTGCCTGCGCAGAACCAGATCAGGAGGAAGTATGCATTTGCCGTTGGCTCGCTGAGCTCACCTGCTGCTCCCACTCAAGCCAGCAAGTTTTCCCAAAGGTACTATGGCCCGCTCAAGAGGGGGGCCGTGATCGACACACTCAATGCGATGGCTTGTGCTTCGGTTTGCGCCGATACTGACGACTTCACCGAGTTCCACAATTGGAGAACGAGCCGTGATCACGCTTTACAGCTTCGGGCCGGGCTTCGGCCTGCCGGATCCCAGTCCGTTTGTCACGAAAGTCGAAGTGCTCTTGAAGATGGCGAAGCTCCCGTATCGCACGGACACGACAGGCTTCACCAAGGCGCCGAAGGGGAAGCTTCCCTACATCGAAGATGACGGGGTCATGGTTTCGGACTCGACTTTCATCCGCTGGCATATCGAACAGAAATACCGGATCGACTTCGACAAAGGCCTCGACGCCAGCCAAAAGGCGATCGCATGGGCGTTCGAGAAAATGGTCGAAGACCAGCTCTATTGGGTCATGATCGACGATCGCTGGATGGACGATGCCAATTTCCGCAGGGGGCCGGCGAAGTTCTTCGAGCGACTTCCGGCGGTGATCCGGCCCATCGTGGTGGCGATGACGCGTCGCAAGCTGCGCGCCACGCTGCATGGCCACGGCATCGGGCGGCATTCGCCGGATGAGATTCTCGCGCTGGCGACGCGGTCGATCGATGCGATCGCTGATTTCCTCGGCGACAAGCCGTTTTTCATGGGCAGCGAGCCGACTGGCGTGGACGCCACCATGTTCGCTTTCGTGTGCGGGCTGTTGTCCCCACACTTCGAGACGCGAAGCCGCGCGGTGGCTGAGCGGCACGACAATCTGCGCCGCTATGTGGGCCGCATGACCGCTCGATTCTACCCCGACCTCACGGAACTCGCGGGCTGCAAGGCGGCGGCCTGACGTTCAACGAGCGCGCTAACGAGGCGCGACATCCTTCAAGGCACCCCGGATCTCACCGGTGCAACCATCGGTGCGGCAGCGCCAAGTGGCGGCTGTGAGAGCCCTGTGGCCCTGGCCCCGGAGCGCTCGCGCGTGAGTGTCGCGCATCGCTGCGGCGGCCGTACGCTCGCTTGGCCGGGGCACGAGACCGGCGGCAGGTCCGCGCCGTTGGGGCAAACCCACATCAAACAGGGCAATCGCCGGCAAGGCAGGCGGCAGGAGCCACGCTATTGATCATGGCTGGAATGCACGGGTGCGCCCCGCGTCCCGCGCGCTGCGAACTATGATGCAGAGCGCCACCTCCAACCGAGGAGCAGACGATTGGCGAAGGATCCAGCCGCATCATCGCAGCGCTACCGGCTGCCGTCCCTGAGCGACCGGAGCGCGCTGCTGCGACTGGCCGCGATCGGCGCCGGCGTTCTCGCCATCGCGGTCTGCTTTGCCTTCGTGGGCGGCTGGCTGTCGCCGGGCCGCCTCGGCGAGGCGCGTTTCATCGACCGGTTCGAGCAGGTGAACGGCGGCGCCCATCCGGGCTTCCGGCGTAACCATGCCAAGGGTGTGTGCATCGCCGGCAACTTCGAGAGCAATGGCCAGGGCGTGCGGCTGTCCAAGGCCGCCGTGTTCACGCCCGGCCGTGTGCCCGTCATCGGCCGCTTCTCGCTCGCCGGCGGCCAACCCCATGTCGCGGACGGACCGACGGCCGTGTTGGCCATGGCGCTGCGGCTGCGGCCGCCCGCCGGCCAGGAATGGCGAATGGCCATGATCGACATCCCGGTTTTCCTGGTCAGAAACGGCGAGGGCCTCTACGAGCAGTTGCTCGCGACGCAACCCGATCCGAAGACCGGTCAGCCCGATCCGGCGAAGATGGCGGCTTTCACCGCCAACCATCCCGAATTCCTCCCGGCCATGCAGCTGGTCAAGAGCACGCCGTTGCCGTCCGGCTTCGCCAACGCCACCTTCAACGGCCTCAATGCATTCCGGTTCGTCAGCGCGTCAGGCGCGGCGACTGCGGTGCGATGGTCGATGGCGGCGAGCGATCCGTTCACGCCGCAGACACCCGAGCAGGCCAAGAACCCGGACAAGAACTACCTCTTCGACGACTTCATTGCGCGCGTCGCGCGCAGGCCTGTGCAATGGCATCTCCTCGTCACCATCGGCCAGCCGGGCGATGTGACCAGCGACCCGACGATACCCTGGCCGGCCGAGCGCGAGCGCGTCGACGTCGGAACGCTCACGATCAACCACGTGGAAACCGAAGCGCCCGGCAATTGCCGCGATATCAATTTCGATCCGCTGGTGCTGCCCGCCGGCATCGAGCCGTCCGACGATCCCATTCTCAGCGCGAGGTCGGCGACCTATTCGCAATCGTTCACCCGACGCGAGGGCGAGAAGAAGACGCCGAGCGCGGTTCAGGTCCCCGTCGGCAAGGGCTCATGACCATGACGCCGCATCGGCCGTTCCCGGTTTTTTCGCGCATCCTGCACTGGACCATGGCAGTCCTGGTGCTGGCCATGCTGTTCATCGGCATCGGCATGGTCAGCTCGGTGTCGGCCTATCACCAGCTGGTCGCGATCCACAAACCGCTGGGAATTCTGGTGCTGGTTCTGGTCGCGATCCGCCTGGTGAACCGGCTCGTGAACCCGCCGCCGCCGCTGCCCGAGGGAATGCCGCCCTGGCAGCGCTTCGCGGCGCTCGGCTCGCACGTCCTGCTCTATATCCTCATGTTCGCCGTGCCGCTCGTCGGCTGGGCGATGCTGTCGGCCGCGCGCTATCCCGTCGTGCTCTACGGCACGCTGCAACTGCCGCCGATCATGCCGCAGAACCCGGAGCTGTTCGCCGTGCTGCGCCAGACGCATACGGTGCTGGCGCTGCTCCTGTTCGTGACTTTCCTCGCCCATTTTGGCGCGGCTCTGATGCATGCGCTGATCTTCCGCGACGACGTGTTCCCCAGCATGACGTTCTGGGGCTTGCGCGAGCGGGCGGGCACGGCCAGCGGCGACCGTGACAGTGCCGCGCATGCCAGCGCCACTCCGGCGTTGGCAAAGAGCGAGTAGGCGGGAGAACGTTGCTCGCGAGGTGTCGCGACGCTCGAGCGGCAAAACCGGTGCGCTCCCCTCCCCCTTGTGGGGAGGGGCTGGGGGTGGGGGTGGGGGTCGCAGTAAGGACACGATGAAATGTCCGCAGTGTCGAGCTGCAAATCGGGCGACGCGCGACTCAACGAACCGCGACCAAAGCCTCGCTCCACGCGCGCTCGGGACATACTCAGCGAAATAACAACTACCCCCACCCCTAGCCCCTCCCCACAAGGGGGAGGGGAACACACCGAGTGCTTGGCGACGGCGGCGATCTACTGCATCGGATCCTGTGATTGCGGAGAGGGAGAGCCGTGTGGCCCTGGGCCCCGGCTCGAGCTCGCGCGGGAGGCTTGCCCGCCACTGCGACATCCGGGCGCTCGCTTGGCCGGGGCACGAGAGCGGCCATCGGCTCTGCGTCCTCGTCGCTCGCGCGTTCTACGCGTTTGCCCGCGTGCTCTACGCGAATGCCTACTCGCCCTTCATGCCGGTGCGCGCGACCACGTCGCCCCAGAGCGCGAAGCCGGCCTTGATGCGCGCAGCCGCCTCGGCCGAGGTCGAGGCAACGATCCAGATGTCCTGCTTGCTGAAGTGGTCCCTGAACTCCGGCGTATCGATCGCCTGCCGGACCTCGCGTTCCAGCAAGGCCACGATCTCGTCCGGTGTGCCGCCCGGCGCCAGCAGGACAAAGTCGGTGGTGAGCTCGAAGCCGGGATAGCCGGATTCGGCCACCGTCGGCACGTCAGGGGCGAGCGGCGAACGCTTCGCGGTCGAGACCGCGAGCGCCCGGAGCTTGCCGGTGGCGGCCTGCGGAAGGAGGCCCGAGGTCGAGCCGAACGACACCTTGACCTGGCCGGCGATAAAATCCGCGACCATCGCGGCGGCGCCGCGATACGGCACGCCCACGGTCTGGAAGCCGGCGAGCAGCCGGAAATATTCCATCACCAGATGCGACGACGTGCCGTTGCCGCCGTGCGCGTAGGAGACCGGGCCGTCCTTCCTGGCCCAGGCGACGAACTCGGCGACGGTGTTCACCGGCACCGAGGGATGAACGAACAGGGTCTGGGTGCTGTAGTTGACGACGGTGATCGGTTTCAGATTGAAGCCGAGGTCCTTGTACAGGTGCGGGTTGACGGTGAGCGTCGAGCTCAGCGTGAACAGCAGGGTGTAGCCGTCCGGCGCCGACTTGCTGACGAAGTCGGCCGCGATATTGCCGCCCGCGCCGGAGCGCGCCTCGACCACCACCGGCTGCTTCAGCGCCGCCGCCAACTTCTCCGCGACCGCGCGGCCGACGATGTCGAGCGGCCCGCCGGCCGCCGAGGACACGATGATGCGGACCGGATGGGTGGGGTAAGTCTGCGCTGCAGCCGTCTGCGCGGAGGCAAGCGTAAAAAATGCCGCGAGTAAAGTCGCAAGCGCGGAGCGTGTCGGACTCATCGCGTTCTCCTTCACGTCGCGGCGGCACAAAGCTAGATGCCGGATCAACTGCGGCGAGCCGTTAGAGCCTTTTACGCACCTCTACATGTGTCACCCGCGGGCTTGACCCGCGGGTCCATCCAATCTTCGCAATAAATCTATTGCGAAGGAGATGGATTGCCAGGTCAAGCCCGGCAATGACGACCGAACACATGCGCCCCGCCCGCTTCACGTCATGCCTTGCACGAACCGTGCCGAGAAGCCGTCCGGCCCTTGCGCGATCCGCACCACATGCGGCGCGCCGAAATGGATCGGAAACAGCAGCGCATCGTGCGCCGCGCAGGATTCCAGCAGGCGCCGGCGCGACACCGCGGCGTCGTCCGGCCGCTCGTCCGCCATGTGGTTCCAATGCGGCGCGTAGACCTGCAATGCGTGATGGATGACGTCGCCGCAGAAGACGGCGCGTCTGCCCGCATCCGCGAGCCTGAACAGGACATGGCCGGGCGAATGGCCGGGCGCAGCCTCGACCGACAGCTTGGCGGTGACGTCGTAGCCGTCGTCGACCAGCACGGCCTGGCCCGATTGCACCACCGGGAGCACGCTGTCCTCGTAAGCCATGTGACGCGGGTCGGTGGCCATCGCGGGATTCTTCCGCACGTCCCAATAGGCGTCGTCGGCGCGCGAAAACAGGTACTTTGCGTTCGGGAACGTCGGCACCCAGCGCCCGTCGCGCAGCATCGTATTCCAGCCGACGTGGTCGGCATGCAGGTGCGTGCACAGCACCAGGTCGACGTCCTCGGGCGCGACGCCGGCGGCGCGCAGGCGCTGCAGATAAGGCGTGTCGAGCTGATGGAAGCGACGCGTCCACGGGCGGTCCTTGTGATTGCCGCCGCAGGTATCGAGCAGGATGGTCAGATCGCCCGAACGGATCAGCCACGAGTGCACGCTGGTCACGAAGCGGTCGTGCTGCGGGCTGTAGTGATCGGGCGCCAGCCAGTCGAGGTGACGCTCCAGCACGCCGCGCTCGAAGTTGCGGAAATATTTCTCGCACGGCTGGTTGGTAATGCCGAGCTGCTCTTCCACCCGCGTGATCGTGGCC
This sequence comes from uncultured Alphaproteobacteria bacterium, assembly GCA_963725065.1. GTDB lineage: Bacteria > Pseudomonadota > Alphaproteobacteria > Rhizobiales > Xanthobacteraceae > VAZQ01. Next base: position 66,579 of record CAVRXD010000011.1, on the reverse strand, counting down.
GAGCCGATGGTCCATGTGCTTATCGCGTCCATGTGCTCATCGCCAGATCACCCGCATTTGGTGGTCATTGCCGGGCTTGACCCGGCAATCCATCTCCTTCGCAAAAGAGTTATTGCGAAGAATGATGGACCCGCGGGTCAAGCCCGCGGGTGACAAATGTAGACGTGCAACGCTCCAAGTCACCCGTTTCACGTCACCCGTATCAAAGCACCCGCTTCAATGCGTGTCGAACACCGCCTGGAAGGCGACAAGCTTGGCGCGGATCGCGTCGAGCTCGGCCTTGGTCGGCTGTTCGGGGTTGGCCGCTGGCGGCAGACTGCCGAATTTCATCAGACAGGCCATCAGCAGCAGGCGCGCCTTGGTCGAGGTGAGATTGCCGCCGCCGATGAACAGATCGACCGCCTGGGTGAAACCTTCATTGTTGCCGCGGCCGACGCGCGCGACCGGCATCCCGCTGCACACCGCGCGCAGCATGGCCAGATGCCGCGGGCGCGACGTCGTCGTCCCGTACGGCGACAGCCCCTCCAGCACGAATCCGGCCAGCGGCGCCTGACGCAGCTTGTGGTCGAGGAGCGCCAGAACGTCGACCTGGCTCTCGATGCCGCTGTCGAAATCGTCGGCGACGTAGTTGCCGTCCTTGACGATCGAGACCTTGGGGATGGCGCTGTCCAAGAGCTCGCCCTTGGGGCCTTTGATCGGGACGGTCACCTGCGTCAGCTCGCCCGCCGCGCCACGCCGCACGCCGATGACATCGGACGGCAGCCGCGACACGTTGACATCAGACCGGTAGGTGTGCCGCGTCGCCGGCACATAGTTGATGACCGGCTTCCCGCCGAAACCGATGCCACCCAGGATGCCGCCGTGGCCGCCGGTCGCGACATAGCCGCCGGGACGCGCATCGCCTTTCTGCACTTCGCGCGCGGCGAAGATCTGCTGCTCCTGGATCAGCACGAGCCCGGTGCGATTCTTGCCGTCGTCGTCCGCCCAGACGCGCGAGGTGATGAAATCGACTGAGTCGACGAGGTTCTTCGGGCCGTCATTGCTGATCATGCCATGCGAACGCTGGGCCGAGTTGCCGCACAGCGGCAGCGTCGTATCGAGCAGCAGGTTGAGCCAATAGAGCGTCTCTTCGATGCGCGGACTGCCTTGCGTCCAGATCGCGCCGGCATAGGTGCCGCCGGCGAGCGCGGCCTGCACGACGTTGACGATCCGCGCCAGGCCAAGCCGGGGCGGATGCTGGCCGAGATGCGGGGGGCGGTACGGGAAGAAATCCTGGCCGAGCGCCTCGGGCGCAATGTCACCCTCGCCGATATCGGTGCGCAGGCCGGCCGGCAGCCCCTTCTTGTAGCCGGACGCCGGCAGGACGCGGAAGAAGTCGATCTCGGCATAGGCGGACATGAGATTGCCGGTGCCGTGCTCGCCGATGCCGAGCCGATCGATCTCCTCGACCGGCCTGCTGCCGTCCGGAAAAAACGGCTGTCGGCTCTGGTGCGCGGGCGCGATCTCCTGCACGCCGTCGGCATCCCAGGAACGGCCGTCGGCCTGGCGCGCCATGTATGGCAGGGGATAGAGACCATCGTCCGGGCGCAGCTCGACTTCGTACACCGCCTTGTCGCCGGCGCTCTGACGCTGGCGGTGAAAATTCCCCGAGGCGTCGAGGTAACCGTCCGGCGGGCCGTACAGCTCGGCGGCATCGGCCTCGAGCGGATGCGCGCTGAACTGCTCGACATACACGACCGCCGGCCGGGCCAGCCGCTGCGGGCGCAGCACGTCGAAGCGCGCCGATGTGCCGTCGGGATTGGTCAACGCCGCGAGTCCGTATTTCGCGCGCGCCTTGTTGCTGGTCACCAGCGGAGGGATGGAGTGAATGGTGGCGTTGGAACCGGCGAAATAGGCAATGCGAGGTTTTGCGCTCATCAACGTGTCAGCCCCAGCCTGATCGACGGCGTACCGGGACGGACACCGCGCCTCGTCATGGATGGAACTATCCTAGTGCGGTGGATTTGAAGTTCCTATCATTATAGCCGCGCGTTTGTGTAGGAACTTCAAATCCAAAAACCGCACTAGAATCATAGATTTCTAGTGTCCCTTTGATTCCGAAGTTCGCAAACGAGTGTGCAGCACAATGATGCGAACTTCGGAATCGGGACACTAGAGCATGATCCCGAAAAGTGGGTACCGGTTTTCGGAAAAGATCATGCTCCGCCAAAAGGCCGCGTTTCCAAAGTTCGAATCATTTCGACGGCCACAGGCGGGACCGTGCCGCGGGCCATGCTTCGAGACGCCCGCGCTGCGCTCGGGCTCCCCAGGATGAGGTCCGTGGAGGAAATGGTTTGAGCAGTCTTATCCCGTCGCCGAGACCTAAGCGGCTTCAGTCCGAATGGATGCAGATGGTTGGCACCGTTTCTCCTCCGTCATTGCCGGGCTTGACCCGGCAATCCATCTTCTTTGCAAAACGCTCTTGCGACGCGGATGGACCCGCGGGTCAAGCCCGCGGGTGACGCCGGAGAATGGGTAAGCGCCGAGCCAATACGAACAGGAACCGCTTTAATCGTGATCTAGTCGAGCGGCTCCACTTTCACGATCCGGTGGTCGTGGTTGCTGCCGACCCAGAACGTCACCGGCGTCGTCGAATTGTCGACGAACACCGTGCGCATGTTGGTGTCGGACGGCATCAGGTATTGCACCGACTTGCCGGTCTTGGGATCGAGCCGTACGACGCGGTCGGTGCTCATCGTGGAGGCCCAGAGCTCGCCGTTCTTGTCGAAGTTGGCCCGGTACGGGAACGTGTAGGGCGGCAGGGTGTATTCGGCGAGGTATTTTTCCGTCTTGGTGTCGAACAGCGCGACCTTGCTGGTCCGATATTCGGTCACCAGGATGCGGTCCTGGTCGTCGATCTGCATGCGGCGCGCCCGCGCTTTCGGGGTCGGCGTGGCGTACCACGTCACTTCCTTGGTCTTCGCATCGAGCTTGCCGAGATGGCCTTCGGTGAATTCGGCCATCCACAGGTTGTTCTTGGAGTCCGCGATGACCTGATAGATGCCGGCATGCTTGAGATTGGGCGGCAGCTGGTCGGTCGGGTGGAAGCGCTCCCAGGTGTTGGTCGCCAGATCGAGCCGGAAGATGTGCTGGGTGCCGACGCTCTTGGTCCACACCTTGCCGTCGACGTCGTAGCGCAGCCCGGTGAAGTTCAGTTGCACGCGGTCGTCGTTGTATTCCGGCGGCAGCGGATAATAGGCGATCTCGCCGGTCTTCGGGTCGAGCGAGCCGAGCGAGCCCTGGTACATCGTGTCGAACCAGATCTTGCCGGTATGGTCGAACTCGATGCTGAGCAGCCCGGTGGGCGCCTTGTCCTTGAACTTCTTGATCGGATATTCGGTGAGCTTGAGCGTCTTCGGATCGAACTTGCCGATGAACATCTCGCCGAAGTCGGTGTACCAGACCATGCCGTCCTTATCGACCAGGATGTCATGCGGCTCGGTGGTCGGCCGCACCATGTCGTACTCGGTGACGATGGCGCGGGTGTCGCGGCCCTTCGGACGCGGCAGCGTCTTGAGCTCGTACGACCAGTGGTCGCTCGAGCTCAGATTGATGGTCGCCAGATAGTCGGCCATCTTGCGGTATTGCTCGGGCTGGCCCTGGCGGTTCGGATCCAGCATGCGCTGCGGCTTGATCGGCTGGCTCACGGCGCCATAGCCCATCATGCGGACGATCACGTGCGTCCACTCGTCGGAATCATGGGTCGAGCGCATGATGCGCTCCAGCGTGTGACAGCCCTGGCAATTGAGCAGCGTCGCCTTCTGGTCGTCGGTGCCGGGGATGCTCATCATCCACTCGGCGTTGGTGAGCTGGCTGGCGAGATTCTTGGCCTTCTTGAGCTTGATGTCGGCCGTGGCGGTCTTCTCGGGCTCCACCTTCGCCTTGGTCGGGGCGCCGATGTCGTAGCCGACCGCGCGGATGCTCAGCGCATATTCGCCCGGGTCGAGGCGGTTCTCCGGGAACACGTAGCGGCCCTGCGCGTCGGTGGTCACGCTGACCTCGACGATCGAGCCGGGCCTTTTGGCGGTGACGACGACGCCTTCCATGTTGCCTTCGGCCTCGGAGCTGACCGTGCCGGTCAGCGCCTCCTGGCCCTGCGCCCAAACCGTTTAACTCGTTGGCTGGAACAGCACCACCGCTGCACTGGCGGCGAAGCTCAACATCAGTTTGCTTCGCATCGAGCTCTCCCTAATGAAAATTTGTTTTGGTTGCCGTAAAACGCAACTCGCTCGGACGCTTGACCAATTCAGTCGACAGCCGACGCAGGTATGATGACTCCGCTCGGCCGTTGGAACAAGCCTCATCCGGGTGGTTTTGGCGCATCATTGCCGGACTGATGAAAGGAGAACCCGGGCGTGCCGGGCCGCCTTGCGCGCTGTGCGCTTTGTCCCGATACTTGCGTCTACCGTTCACCGCGCGCAGTCGCGGGAGGGAGGAAACCAGCCATGTTCACACGCCTCTTTTCGGCAATTGTCGGCGCTGGGATCGGTTTTGCGATTACTGCCGTACCGGCCTATGCCGCCGACGACATCGAGGCGAAAGCGCAGATGTGCGACGCATGCCACGGCCAGAATGGCGTGCCCGCCGACCCGAAAACCATTCCGATCATCTGGGGTCAGCAGCAAAGCTATCTCGTCAAGCAATTGCGCGACTACAGAAATGGTGAGCGCGACAACCCGATCATGTCGCCCATAGCCAAAGGCCTTGCGCAGGAAGATCTTCGCAAGATCGCGGCCTATTTCGCGGCCAAGAGCTGGCCGGCGCAACGTGCGGCCGCCGCTCCCGCGCCGCCGCCCAACGGAATCGCCCAGTGTCAGCCATGCCATCAGCCGAATTTCGAGGGCGGCCCGCCCGCGCCGCGGCTGGCAGGACTCAGCTACGAATACCTCGCCGCAACCATGCGCGACTTCGCCACCGAGGAGCGGGGCAATAACGGCGACATGCCGAAATTCATGCAGGCGCTGACCGACGGCGAGCGGGATGCGATGGCGCGCTATCTATCCGCGCTTTGATGCGCGGTGGCAGCGGCACGATCGCAGGAAATTCAGACCCGCTGCCTAAGAGCGAATTCGTTCAGATTGTTCGGCCGCATGATTTTATCCGAAAAGTCTGCAACTTTTCGGGATCATGCTTTACTCGGCCGCATGATCTTGTCCGAAAAGTCTGCAACTTTTCGGGATCATGCTTCAGGTGTTGCGCGGCCAGCCGCCGCCCCGGCCCGGCGCGCCGAGCGCCTGCCAATATTCCAGAATTCCCATCATGCCGGCGAAGCGCACCAGCAGAAACGGATGCAGGCCGAGCTCATAGAGCCGGGTCATGTTGCGGTCCCGCATCGCGGTCAGCTCGTCCTCGGTCACGGTGTAATTCTTGCGGAAGTAGTCCGGGTCGTCGTCGAGCTTCTTCGCCAGCGTGCGGTCCCTGATCATGTCGCTGGCGATGACGTTGAGCGCGCTGGTCAGATGGCGCATCTCGGTCGCGAACGGATGCAGGATTTTTTCGGTGCCCGACATCTCTACACCTCCCAGTACAGGTAGCCGAGACCGATGTGCCACAGCCGGATGTAGTCGAGCACCTGGCATTTGACGTCGCCGCAGATGCCGGCGGTGATCACCCAGTTGACCAACTCGCCGTTGCCCGACTGCATGAGCTCGTCGGGGGTGAATTGCGCAAGCTTGCTGCCGCTGCCGCTCGCCAGGATGGCCAGCACGTTCTTGTCGAACGCCTCGTCGACGTGGCCGTAGAGCGGCGTGCCCGGATAGTGCGACATGCCGCCGGTCGCCAGCACCAGCACGCGGTCGTCGACCTCGTCGAGGATTTCCCGGATGGCTTGGCCTAGCTTGTAGCAGCGCCGCGGCCACGGCAGCGGCGGCACATAGCCGTTGGTGAACAGGAGCATCACCTTCTTGTCGGCCTTGGGATTGAGGAAGTTCGTCGTCAGCACCTCCTCGCCGTCCATGGTGCCGTCGGCCGTGAACGGGATGTCGAAGTCCCGCTCCAGCAGCCCCTTGAGCAGCCGCACGCTCAGGTCGGTGTTGACCTTGTAGACATACGGCTTCTCCTTCTCCCAGTTGGCCATGTGCTGCGGGATGCCGCTCGGCGCCGACTGGTAGCTCTCCTTGCCCTCGTATTTGCGATAGGTCGCGCCGGTGATCTTCTCGATCGTATCAGGGTCGGTGACGCCGCTGCCCTTGGCCTCCTGGCCGACGAACAACGCGAACGGCGGGTAGCAGCGGAAATCGAAATTCACGAAATGGTCGTCGTGGATCACCAGGATGGTGTCGGCGTTGGCGCGTTCCACTTGCGCGCGCAACGCGATCATGGCGTTGCGGCCCTTCTGCACGTCCTCCTTGTATTTCTCGTTTTCGGCGGGCCGTGTGAACAGCTGCAGGTGTGAATGCGGGGCAGCAACCGCTCCAACCAAGGGCATCGTCATCTCCTGTGACCGGAAAGATTGGAGCATGCAGTTGCGGGCGAAACAACGTCTTCCTCGCTGCGGCACAGCGTATGCCGTTGGATCCGACGCATCTGGCCGCGCATTCGGTGTGCTCCCCTCCCCCTTGTGGGGAGGGGTTGGGGGTGGGGGTCCCCGTTAGTGCGCTGAGAATGTCCTCAAGCACGGTATCGATGTTCGACTGCACATCGCTTCCTACGGAGCAACATGCAGTGGCCGTTCGCTTCGAGGGATGTCGCTGTCCCCTGCGGACATGTTGTCGTGTCCTTACTACGACCCCCACCCCTAACCCCTCCCCACAAGGGGGAGGGGAACACACCGAGTGCGCGGTGAGTGATGTCGGAAAGCATCAGCGAATGCGTCGCGTTGACCGTGCGGCCGCGCCTCCTATACTCGCGCGGGCCGGCGTCCGCTTGTGAGAGCATGCATGTCAAAATTGAATTCGATGGTTTCGGGCGTGGCGATGGCTGCGCTCGCCGCGCTGGTCGTGCCGACGGCCGCGCAGGCGCAAACGGAAATTTGGCCGCAACGGCCGGTGCGGTTCATCGTCGGACTCGGGCCGGGAAGCGCGCAGGACATCGCCGCGCGGCTGTTCGGCGAACAACTGTCCAAGCGCTGGGGCCAGCCTGTCGTGATCGAGAACAAGCCCGGCGCCGACGGCATCGTCGCCATCAACGCCTTCACCGGCGCGCATGACCCGCACACCCTGCTGTTCGCGGCCTCGGGCACGTTCACCGCGCATCCGACGCAATACGCCAAGCTGCCCTACGACCCCAGCGACCTCGTTCCGCTCGCGCGGGTGTCGAGCACGATCATCGCGGTGTCGGTGCCGACCGCGCTCAACGTCAACTCACTCGACGAGCTCGTCGCGCTGGCGCGCAAGGAGCCCGGCAAGCTGAACCTGGTGCCGACACCCGGGACGACCGAGATCACGTTCGACAATTTCCTCAAGACCGCCGGCGTCACCATGACGAAGATTCCGTACAGCGACGTCACCAAGGCGCTGGCGGATCTGGCCGAGAACCGCGTGCAGGTGATGGTGGCGGGCATCGCGCTCGTAAAGTCGCAGGTCGAGACCGGCAAGGTGAAGATCCTGGCCATCACCAATCTCAAGCGCGCCGCCGCGGTGCCCGATCTGCCGACCGGAACCGAGGCCGGCTATCCCGCGCTCGCGCTCGACGGGCTGATCGGATTGTTCGGCCCCAGGAACCTGCCGCCGGGCACGGCGGAGCGGATCGCGGCCGACGTGCAGGCGGTCGCCGCCGACCCTGCGATCGGCCCGCGGCTGGCCGCCACCGGCCAGCAGCTCGATCCCGGCGGCACCGCGGAGTTCGCGGCGGCCGTGGACGCGCAGCGCAAGAGCATCGCCGCCACCGCCAAGGCCCTGGGGATCCAGCCGACGCGATAGGGGGCGGGGAGACGTTGCTCTTCGTGTCCCGGGCGAGCCCCCGGGCCCGCGCAAAGCGCGGCCCGAGGGTAAACTCAGCGAGACCCGGGACCCAGGGCGACGCCCGCGGGCAATGCCGTGTGGTCCTGGACCCCGGCTCGCGCTCGCGCGCAAACGCGCGCTCGCTTGGCCGGGGCACACCCGGACGTGGCGCTACGTCAGTGCTTCGATGCCGGATGCAGGGGACCGGATAGAGCGGTCCACCACGCCTTGAAGGCGTCGCGACAGCGCCACCAGAACAGCGACCAGGGCGGCACTTGCGCGATCAACGCGCTGAGGTACTCCGCTTCCCGCTTCCACCGGTCGCGGCTTTCCATCACCCGGTCGACGGACCGGGAGAGAAAATCTTTGGTCTTGCGCGCTTCCTCGTCCATCGCGCGCAATTGCTCCACTTCGACCCGCAGCAGATTCAACTCGATGAGCAGCAGCTTCATTTCCCGCCGCATGACCGGCAGCGGATCGTGCGCGTCCCGCGGACCCGCCGGAAGAACGTGCACGAACGGATGGGCGTCGGCAGTGGACTGATTCAGCATGCACACAGTGTGTCGAAGCATGGTTTACAGACAGTTAAGCTGGAATCGCCCGCACCGTGTCCCGGGCGAGTGACGCGAGTGCACGTGCACGAGCGAACGAGACCCGCGACCCAGGGGCCACAGACAACAGCGGGGGCCCTGTGGCCCTGGGTCCCGGGATCTTCGCTCGCGTGCGCTCGCTCGTCCGGGACACGAGCGACGGGGGCGCGCGGTGTGCTACAAAAGCGGGAGCATGGCCGAGGCCCGCCCCACCTTCGACGACGGTGCCGCCTATGACGAGTTCATGGGGCGCTGGAGCCGCGCCGTGGGCGCGGTGTTCCTCGACTGGCTCGCCGCACCGCGGAAGGCGGCGTGGCTCGACGTCGGCTGCGGCACCGGCGCCTTCACGACCCTCATCGTCAAGACCTGCAAGCCCGCGCGCGTGGCGGCGGTCGACCCCGGAGCGGCGCAGATCGAGTTCGCACGCCTGCAGCCGGTGGCCAAGCGCGCGGACTTCCGCGTCGCCGACGCACAGACGCTGCCGTTTTCCGACGGCACCTTCGACGTGGTCGCGTCAGCGCTGGTGATCAACTTCATTCCCGACCGCGCCCGCGCCGTCGCCCAGATGCGCCGCGTCACAAGGCCGTATGGCACGGTCGGCGGCTATGTATGGGATTTCGCCGGCGACCGCAGCCCGAGCTGGCCGTTCAACCGCGCGCTCAGTGGTCTCGGCATCGCGCCGCCGCAGCTGCCCGGCACGCCCAACTCGACGCTCGAAGGGTTGCAGGTCCTGTTCGCGGGCGTTGGCTTCGACGACATCGCCACGCGCGCGATCGACGGCACTTGTGCGTTCAGGGACTTCGACACCTTCTGGCGCACCCAGACGCCGCTCATGCACCCCGTGGGCAAGCTGGTCGCGGCGATGTCGGAGGCCGATCGCGCCGCCCTGATGGACGCCGTGCGGGCGCAGGTGGCTCCGGGCCCGGACGGCACGATCGCCTATGCCGCACGTGCGAATGCGGTGAAGGGGCGCGTGCCGAGGTAGCGCGCGCTACGCGGCTCATGGAGATGCGACATTCTCTCGTGTCCCGGGCGAGCGCGAGCGAGACACCGATCTCGGGCTTGCCCGAGATCGGCAGCTAGACGACGCAAGTCGGGTAAACCCGACTTGCGTGGACCCAGAGCCACACGAGCGGACCATCGCGGAGAAAAGGCAAGAGCGTGCCGCGTAGCCCTGGGCCCCGGCTCGCGCTCGCGCGTGAGTTTGTGCCTCATTGCGGAAGAAGGGCGCTCGCTTGGCCGGGGCACACTCGGCAGATGCGGGGCCCGTTGACCCCCCACGCTTCGCCGCTATATTCCGCCCGCCTGCCCCTGTGGCGGAATTGGTAGACGCGCCTGACTCAAAATCAGGTAATGGCAACATTGTGCTGGTTCGAGTCCGGCCAGGGGCACCAATAAATCCACCTAGTTAAGGATGATTGTTGGCGGGTGGCGCATTCCAAATGGAGCGCATGCTGGCTTCTACTCTCACCGCGAGCGGGCGAGGGTCATCCACCAAACAGTAAATTGCACAGCCACTTCCTCCATCGCCAACGCGGCGATGCCCAGACGTGCGCCCCGCGCCATACCGTAGCGTGTCATAGCCGCCGTGGCGACGCGGGCTGGCTCAATACGCCTGCGCTATTGCGCCTACGCACTGCCTTGGACTCGAGAAATTAATTTGCAATGGCCGCGCAAAGCCGCCCAATGTCACGAGCCTATTTCGCAGCAACGAAAGCAAGGCGCACCATGGTGAAGCTTCCCACTGTTCTCGCATCCGCACTGGCCGCGCTCGCCCTGCATGCGACGGTGCGGGCGGAGGATTACCCCTCCAAGCCCATCACCATCGTGGTTTCGCTCGCAGCCGGCACCGGCATGGACGTGGTGACGCGGCTCTATGCCGAAAAACTGTCGCAGGCGCTCAGCAAGCCCGTCATCGTCGAGAACAAGCCCGGCGCGGCGACCACGCTCGCCGCCAATCAGGTCGCGAACGCGCCGGCCGACGGTTACACACTGGTGGTGCTGACCAGCATCGCGCTCTCGATCAATCCGACGCTGTACAAGCACCTCAACTACGATCCCGCGGATTTCGTGCCGATCTCGCTCTATGTCAAATCGCCGTTCATTTTGTCGACCTATCCCGGATTGCCGGCGAAGACCGTTCCCGAATTCATCAAGCTCGCCAAGGCAAGCAATCCGCCGCTGACATACGCGTCGATCGGCGCCGGCTCGCTGCAGCAGATGTCGATGGAGTTCGCCAAGAAGCGGTTCGGCTTCGAGGCAACGCACGTGCCGTATCGCTCGACCGCGCAGCTCGCCACCGATCTCACCGCCGGCCACGTCACCGCGAGCTTCCTGGAAGCCGGGCTCTCGATCCCGCTGATCAAGGACGGGAAGCTGCGCGCGCTGGCGGTGTCGGCGTCGCAGCGGCTGCCGCTGCTGCCCGACGTGCCGCCGTTCTCCGAAGCCTCCGGCGCGCCGGACTACGAAGGCGTGTCCTGGCACATGCTGCTGATGCCGGCGAAGACGCCGAGGCCGATCGCGGAGAAGGTGCATGCCGAGATGAAGCGGATCATGGCCGCGCCTGACATGCGGGAGAAAATCGCGGCCGTCGGCCTCATTCCGAACAACTCGCCGTCGATCGAGGAGATGCGCGGCTACATCGCGTCCGAGCACGTGAAATGGGGCGCGCTGGTCAAGCAGCTCGGGCTCGAGGGCTCGCAATAAAGCCGCGGTGACGGAAGCGACTTTAGCCCTCACCTCGATACCAGCCTGTTGGACAAGGCATACGCAATAGTCTCCAGCTATTACCGGATGATGTGGGATCGAAACTCTCTCGCGTCGCCTTGTCTTCCGGTCAACAAGCGCCTACTGAATCAGGACTACGCAGCGGCGGGATTTGCTCGCCTCGGATCCGTTCAAGGCGGTCGGCGTACCGAAGCGCTCACCTCCCCGAGCACGCGTTCGTTCTATTACGCAGGTCAGTTCGCATAGCGAGTGCCGCCGACACACGCCTTCGCACCTCCGCCGGTCGGCGCGCGCTCTGTGACGTCGCCAAACATGGGAGCTCGGCTATGACATCGAAGTTGAGCATATGGTCAGCAGCGGCCATGTCCGTTGCCGCAACGGCTTGCATGTCCTGCGGACAGATGGCCCTTGGCCAGGAAGAGACCGACCAGCGGTTCGGCACCGTTCATTTCGCGACCTCGTGCAACGAGGCCGCGCAGCGACGCTTCGACCGGGCCATGCGCTACCAGCATTCGTTCTGGTACCGCGAATCCAAGGAGATCTTCGAGGAGGCGCTCAAGGCCGATCCCGATTGCGGCATCGCGTATTGGGGCGTCGCGCTGAGCCTGCTCAACAACCCGCATAACCCACCGCCCGCCCCCAATCTCCCGCTCGGGCTTGCCGCCATCCAGAAGGCGAAGGCGGTCGGCGCCAAGACCGAACGCGAGCGCGATTTCATCGACGCGCTGTCGGTGTTCTATACCGATTACGACAAGGTCCCGCATGGCGCGCGGGTGCAGCTCTATCTCAAGGCGATGGAGGGAGTGGCGCAGCGCAATCCCGCCGACGACGAAGCGCAGCTGTTCTACGCCATCACGCTCAATGTCGGCGCCTCGCCCAGCGACAAGACCTATTCAAATCAGCTCAAGGGCGCGGCGATCCTGGAGCAGATCTTCAAGCGCCAGCCGCGGCATCCGGGCGTCGCCCACTATCTGATCCATCTCTACGACTCCCCGGCCCTGGCGGAGAAAGGCATCGATGCCGCCAAGCGCTATGCCGAGATCGCACCGGCCGCGCCGCATGCGCAGCACATGCCCTCGCACATCTTCACGCGCGTGGGCTACTGGAACGAATCGATCGGCTCAAACGCAGCCGCTGCGCGTGCGGCAAAGGCGGACAAGGAGTTCACCGACCAGCTCCACGCCATGGATTATATGGTCTATGCCTACCTGCAGCTCGCGCAGGACTCGAAAGCACGTGATGTCGTCGACGAGATGAATGCGATCACGGGCGTCAACCCGAATGTCTCCCCCGGCCCGTATGCGCTTGCCGCCTCACCCGCGCGTTACATGGTGGAACGCGCCGACTGGAAGGGGGCGGCGGAGCTGCCGGTCCGGCCAACACAGTTCGCGCATGTCCAAGCGATGACGCATTTCGCGCGCGCTTTAGGGGCGGCCCGCTCCGGCAATCCGGACGCCGCCAAGGCCGACATCGCCAAGCTCGCCGAGCTGCGCGACAAGCTGCGCGAGGCCAAAGACGCCTATTGGGCGGAGCAGGTCGACATCCAGCGGCAGGTCGCGACCGCATTCCTGCTCGAGGCCGAGGGCAAGCCGGACGACGCGCTCAAGGCCATGAGCGCCGCCGCCGATGCCGAGGACAAGACCGAGAAAAGCCCGGTGACTCCAGGGACGCCGCAGCCCGCGCGCGAACTCTACGGCATCATGCTGCTCGAGCGCGGAATGGCGCGCGAGGCGCTCGCCGCATTTGAAGCGACGATCAAGAAGGAGCCCAACCGCTTCAACGCCATCGCCGGAGCCGCCAAGGCGGCCGAGCGCCTGGGCGACCAGGCGAAAGCCAAGGACTACTACCAGAAGCTCACGACGCTCGCGGGCAATGCCGATACCGTCCGGCCCGACCTCGCGGCGGCGCGCGCGTTCCTGGCCAAGAACTAGACGCTCGCATCGGCGCGCCGCGCCCACCGGCAAGGCAGCGGTATCGACGCACAGAATGCTCGTGATCTGTGACCCGGGTCACAGTGCGAGCCTGCCGGCCCATGCCACCCTCAGTACGAGTGTGAGGTCAGATGTGATTTCCATTCGGATTGACGAGGTACGTGATGATCCGGGACATCCTCATCATGCTGGCGGCGGTCGCTGCGGTCGTGGCGTTCGCACCGAAGGTGTCGCATGGCGTGAACACGCCCGCGCAGGAAGCGGTTGACGCGCCGGTCACGGCGGCTCCGCCACACGACGGCCGGAAGGATCGTTGACGCCGCGCGGCGCGGACGGCTTTTGGCGCGACGTGATTGGCCCGAGGCGGCAACCCTGGCCGCGGGGGCGAAACCAACAGGACGACGCTCGTCCGACGCGGCCGAGATTTACGGCCACCGCGTGAAGGCAGATCGAGCGCGGCGATGGCAGGCATCGGGGAGGATCACGGGTCGCCCCGCCATCCCTGCCTATCCCACCAACGCCGCACGCCATCGTAGCACGGAGCGGCAGACCTCGCCCACCGGCGCATACCGCGTGTGCGCCTTTGGTGCTGCGGCGGTGACGGCCGAGCCGTCACGCCGTCGTGGTTGCGGCGCCCAGGATCGAGTGGATCTGGGCGACGACGGCCGCTCCTTCGCCGACGGCGGAGGCCACCCGCTTGGTCGAGCCGGAGCGGACATCGCCGATTGCGAACACGCGCGACAGGCTCGTCTGCAGCGGGAGCGGCGCTTGCGCCGCGGCCGGCGCCAGCCCGGTCAGGATGTAGCCGTGCTCATCGAGCGCGAGGCATCCATTGAGCCATGCCGTATTTGGTTCGGCGCCGATGAACATGAAGACCTGACGGGCCGGGAGGTTCGACGTCGCGCCGGAGTCCCGGTTGCGAACGGTCACGCCTTCCAGGGCGCCGGCGCGATCGCCGCGGAGCTCGACAATCTCGGATCGAACCTGGATATCGACGTTCTCCAGCGACCTGATCCGGTCGATCAGGTAACGCGACATCGAGGCCTCCAGCCCGGCGCCCCTGACGATCATGGTCAGCCGCTTGACGTGCGGCGCGAGGAACACCACCGCCTGGCCGGCCGAGTTGCCGGCGCCGACCAAGGCGATCTCCTCGCCGGTGCAGAGCTTGGCCTCGACCGGCGACGCCCAGTAATGAACGCTGTCGCCCTCGAACGACTTGAGGTTCGTGATCGGCGGCCGCTTGTAGCGTGCGCCTGATGCCACGACCACCGCACGCGCCCGCACCGACCCCTGGTCGGACAGCGTCAGCGCCACCGTATCGTCGGCCGCGTGGCCGCCATCGCCGCATTCGAGCCGCGTCGCCACCAGCGGAATGGCCACCTCGGCGCCGAACTTCTGCGCCTGGTTGAGCGCGCGGCCGGTCAGAGCCAGGCCCGAGATTCCGGTCGGGAAACCAAGGTAGTTCTCGATGCGGGCGGAAGCGCCCGCCTGGCCGCCCAGCACCTCGCCATCGACGACCAGAACCGAGAGCCCCTCGGAGGCGGCGTACACCGCGGTCGCAAGGCCGGCGGGGCCGGATCCGATCACGGCGACGTCGTAGAGGGTACCGGTTCTGAGTGTCGGGGTGATGCCGAGCCAGGCGCTGGCCTCTTCATTCGAGGGCCGCTTGAGCACGCGGCCGCACGCGCAGATCAGAAGCGGCAGGTCCTCGGGCGGGAGGGCAAGATCGTCGAGGAGCTGGCGGCCGCGCTCACTCGCGCAGTTGAGAACCAGATGGGGATAGCCGTTGCGGGTCAGGAACGCCTGCAGGCGGAGAAGCTCGGCGGAGCCGGCGCGGCCGAGCAGGACCGGACCGACGCCACGCTCCAGCAGGCCGACGCGCCGCAGGATGAAGGCGCGCATGATCAGCTCGCCGAGCTCCGCGGAACCCACGATGAGCGCACGCAGGCGGGTCGCATCGAGCGGCAGCGCGACGCATCCGTCCACACCGGCGCGCGCACCCGCGAGAGTCGACCTCTCGCCCAGCTGATGCAGCTCGCCGGTGAAATGACCGCGTTCGAGCGTCTGCAAGGCGATTTCCTGATCGAGCCCGTCACGGCCGAACGACTCAGCCGACCCCTCGAGCAGAAACCAGGATGGCACGCCACGGTCGCCGACCTCGTAGATCTTCTCTCCGGGCGCGAAGCGTCGCGCCTCGACATTGGCGAAACGCTTGACGACCTCGAGCTGCGTTTCGCGCAGCCGCGGGAAACGCTGGGCGCTGCGATCGGAGATCGGCACCATCGCCTCGATCTGTTCCGGTGTTCTCATCGGCATCGCTCCCTTCGCGGCACATCGGTAGGCCCCGGCGGCGATCGCTTCAACCTCGATGTAGAGAAGGTTTTCGCAATCCCGCCGCGCGCGTGGCGGCCATCGACATCTACGTCTTCACCTACGCGCTTTCCATCGCTCCCGGCGAGCGAGCGCTCGACGTTGCACGCAGATGTGAACGTTCGCGGCAGCGCCCGCCGGGGCTCCGATCTCGGCCCGAGCGAGCGAGACATTCGCCTCGCCGATGGTCGCTCGCGAACGTCCTGGTTGCGGTCGAACAGCTCGACCCGCCTGGCGAGGTCCATGCGCGTGCGTCTGACCCGGTCGCATCGCCGGCGCCCCTTCACGTGGCGGGACCAACCACCAACCCCATGGTTTATAAATTTGCGTGATGGCCCTTGAGGCATTTATGTAATGGCCATCACACTGCATGTGAATCGCCGGCCCTATGCTGGCCGCTACGACCCTTGGGCAAACTGGTGGAGGATCGGGCCGTGGCTGCACTCGGACAGGCTGACTACCGCGTCAACAGCGTTCAGGACGTTATTCAAGGCTCCAATCCGAACACCCCCGCGGCGGTGAACGCCCAGCTCGACGTCTGGAATACGTCGAGCCAGGCGCCGTTCACCATGACCTACCAGTTCGAAACGGCGCAGCCGGGCGATCTCTGGATGTCGTACAGCGGCTGGACCGCCATGAGCGGCGCCGAGCAGTCCGCGATCCGCGCCGTTCTCGACGAGTACGAGTCGGTCGCCAACGTGCGGTTCGTCCTGGACAACGCGGCGGCCGATCCCGACATCAATTTCGGCAAGGTCGGCCTTTCGGCCGGCGTGGGCGGAATCGGCGGCTGGAATTTCAGCTTCAGCTACGACGGCAACAACAACATCACATCGCGGGTGATGGACCACTTCGCGGTCTTCAACAACACCCTCGACCTCACGGCGGCGACAAACAGATCGCTCCTGCTGCACGAAATCGGCCACGCGATGACCCTCAAGCATCCGGGTCCGTACGACGTCGAGGGGCAGGTTCCGCCCGGCCCGTACCTTCCGGCCGGCGAAGACAGCAACAAGTACACCGTGATGTCGTACACGGCCAACCCCGACAACGGCGTCAAGAGCGACCATCTGATGCTCTACGACATCGCCGCCCTGCAGGCGCGGTGGGGCGTGAACACGTCGTATCACACCGGCAGCGATACCTATACCGGGCCGAGCGGGACCATCCAGTCGATCTGGGACGCCGGCGGCACCGACACGATCGACGGCAGCGGCAAGCAGCAGGCCGTGACCATCGACCTGCACGACGGTGCCTTCTCCTCGCTCGGCGCGCTCAACAATTTCTCCATCGCGTTCGGCGCGGTGATCGAGAACGCCATCGGCAGCGCGTTCGCCGACACGATCACCGGCAATGATGTCGCAAACCTGGTGCGCGGCGGCGGGGGCAACGACACCGTCGACGGCGCCGGCGGCGACGATACATTCGTCCTCACCGGCCTGCGCTCGCAGTACACGGTCACCATATTGTCCGCCACGTCGGCGCGAACTCGTCGATACGCGCGCCGGGTCCGCCGACGGCACCGACGTCATCAGCAACATCGAGCATGTCCAGTTCGCCGACGGCACCGTGAATTTCGGCGACTTGCAGAATCCGGTGCCGGTCGCAGGCTCGGTCTCGATCAACGATGTCTCGATCACCGAGGGAAACAACGGCACTCAGACCTTGACCTTCACGGTTACGCGCAGCGGCGGGACGACGGCGTTCAACGTCACCTATGCGACCGCCGACGGCACCGCCACGACCGCCGACGGCGATTACGCCGCGAACTCCAACACGCTGCAGTTCGCGGCCAACGAGAACACCAAGACGGTCTCGATCGTGATCAACGGCGACACCAAAGCGGAGGGGAACGAGACCTTCACGGTCAACCTGTCGAACGCGACCAACGGCGCCACGATCGGCGACGGCCAGGGCCTGGGCACGATCAGCAATGACGACAGCGGCACCATTGTCTCCAGCGTCAGCTATACACTCGGCCCCAACGACCTGAACCTGGTGCTCACGGGCACCGCCGACCTGCAGGGCTACGGCAACGCAGCGAACAACGTCATCAACGGCAACTCCGGCAACAACCTCATCGACGGCGGGGCCGGCGCCGACAGCATGTTCGGCGGCGCCGGCAACGACACCTATTTCGTCGACAACGCCGGCGACGGCGTCGTGGAGAATGCCAACGAAGGCAATGACACGGTGTTTTCGACCGTGCACCACACCCTGTCGGCCAATGTCGAGAACCTGATCCTGCAAGGCAGCGCCGACCTGCAGGGCTACGGCAACAGCGGCGCCAACGTGATCTACGGCAACGCCGGCAACAACCTGCTCAACGGCGGCGGCGGGGCCGACCTGATGGTCGGCGGCGCCGGCGACGACATCTACTTTGTCGACAACGCGTCCGACTCGGCCTTCGAGTCCGCCAATCAAGGCAACGATACGGTGTTCTCGACCGCCAATTACGGGCTCGCGGCCGATGTGGAGAACCTGATCCTGCAGGGCAGCGCCGATCTCCAGGGCTACGGCAGCAGCCAGGCCAACGTGATCTACGGCAATTCCGGCAACAACCTCCTCAACGGCGGCGCCGGGGCCGACCTGATGGTCGGCGGAGCCGGCAACGACACCTACTTCGTCGATAACACCTCCGACTCGTGCTTCGAAAATCCCGGCGAGGGCAACGACGCCGTGTTCTCGTTCGCCAATTATGGACTGGCGGCGGAGGTGGAGACGCTGGTGCTGCAGGGCGGCGCGGATCTGCAGGGTTACGGCAGCAACCAGGCCAACACGATCTACGGCAATTCCGGCAACAATCTCATCAACGGCGGCGGCGGAGCCGACATCATGCTCGGCGGAGCCGGCAACGACACCTACTTCGTCGACAACGCCAGTGACGGCGTGGTCGAAAATCTGAACGAGGGCAACGACGCGGTGTTTGCGAGCGTCACCTACGCCTTGACCGCGAACGTCGAGACGCTCGTGCTTCAGGGCTCCGGCAATATCGATGGTTATGGCAACGCGCTGGCCAACGGCATGTTCGGCAATGCCGGAGCCAACCGGCTGGACGGCGGCGCGGGCGCCGACCAGCTTACCGGCAACACCGGCAACGACGTCTTCGCGTTCCAGACCGGACAGGCCAGCGGCGACGTCGTCGTGGACTTCATCGGCAACGGCGCGGCCGCGGGCGATTCATTTCAGTTCCTCGGTTTCGGCACCGCGGCCCAGGGCGCAACCTTCACGCAGATCGGCGCCAGCAACCAGTGGCAGATTCATTCCGGTCTCGACGCCCACAACGAGACGATCACGCTCAGCAATGGTGCGACGGTTCACGCCAGCGACTTCCTGTTCGGCTAGCCGCTTTTCGCGACCGACTTCGCATGCCCGAGATGCAGGTATCCGTTCGGCTCCGGCGGACAGCGCGTCACCACGCCCTGATGCTTCCGGCCGTCGAGGGACGCGTCGAGGGGTTCGAGCAGCGCGGCCGGCGGATGGACGGCGTCGGTGCGAAAAAATGGCCGAGCGCGGTGTTTTGATGCCGCCGGTTCGCCGGCACCTCCAACTTCAAGCCGCGACGAGCAAATTTCCAGATTTCACCGATGGCGGCAACCGGATCCGGGCTCCAGTTACCGGTCCGAGGTCATCGCCGGGGCGACAAGGTGAAGGCAACGAGGTCCGGCCATGGTCACGGTTCGGGCCACGCCGATCCGCTCCAGCCGGGCGCCAAATGCGCGCAAGAGGCAAACGGGGGCTCCGATCCGTGCGCACATGATCGGACCCGTGCGGACAAGTCGGCCGGACGCCCGCGGGCTGACCCCGGCCGACGCGCGCTTGTCACCTATGGATTTCCAGGCGGCGCCGCCCGCACCTGCGCAATGACACGCCGTGGCGCGAGATCAGTTCGGCATGCCCATCATGCAGTCGCTGAGGCGCTGCGCCTGCATCTGGCCCATATGACTTCGCCCCTCACCTTCGACGGTCTCCTTGCCGACCATCGCGCGGCATTTCTGTTCAAGCGACTGGTTCTCGTGCCTTGCATGCGTCTTCTGCGCGGCCTGAGCCGGAGCCGCCAACGCGATCAGAGAAAGCACCAGTACGATCGTCCTCATCTTCATCTCAGTCTCCGAGTTGGTTTCGCGATACGCGAGATCAACCTCCGGGCGTCGCGCGCGTTCTGCGAATTTTTCGTGACGCTCGCATGCTGGCCGTACGTCACATGCCGGCGTTGCCGTGCATGCGATCAGCGCGTTGCGTGCAGCGTTCCCGGCTTCAGCGCGATGAAGCAGGGGACGCGCAGATATGAAGAGGCGTGAAAGCGGCAAGAGCGCTCGCCATGCGCGCCGGGATGGCTGGCGTGCGCTGTTACTAACGATGCTGAAATATTGCCGTCACAAAACGACGCCGAAGATCGTCATCGAGAATACCAGATCAACGAGAACGCAAGATTGCGCCGGGGGCGGAACCCTCGACCACGATTCGCGTACCGCGCAGATCGGCGGCGAATACTGCATCCCGGTATTCCTCAAGACATACGGCTCGGACGTCGCGTATGCCACCGACGAGGATGGCAAGGCGCCGCGGCGAACGAGCTTCAGGACAGACAAAGTTTTCAGAAGACCCGGCTCGCGCGGTCGAACCAGCCCTTTTCCTCGGCCGTAAACGGCTTGACGGCGTGGCTTGGTGTCGCGTCAGGCCGCGCAAAGGCGGCCGGCGGCGGCGCGTGGCGCACGGCCCGCCCGTGATGCGTGATCCGGTTGTTGCTGGCGGCCAGGGCAGATTGCCCGAACACCAGCAGAGCGACGAGTGCCGCCGCGATCCTTGAAAGCATTTTGATTGTCCTTGTGCAGTACATTTTTCGAGACATTAAAGTCGTCGTCGATGTCCGGCATTCGCCGCACGACAGGCCAGACGATTGATCTATCGGCGGCCGCTCGCCCCGGTTCGGGTTCGAGATGAACGGCCCGGCCCGGCATCGGAGCTAATGCAGGATACACCCGCGCGCTTGCGCGATCTTGCGATGCGCGGTCGATCTTGCGCAGAACCGTTCACGACCCCGCCCTTGCCGCAGCGGCGCAGGCCGCGCCTGGGGCGCGGGCGCGGATCGCACGCGATGCGTTGCAAACCGTCCGCCAGTGACGTTAGCCTCGATCCGGGCAACCGGTCAGGGCGCCCCACGACAGCAACATCAAAACAAGCAAACGGGAGGAACTGATGCAGCGTATCGGCCGCAGGATTGCTTCCACTGCCTTCGTCGCTGCCGCGTTGCTGCAGCCGGCGCTGGCGGAGCCGCCGAAATTCCAGGTGGACCCGAGCTGGCCGCTGCCCCTGCCCAGCAACTGGATCATCGGCACGATCGGCGGCATCACCGTCGATGCGCAGGACCATATCTGGATCAACCAGCGCCCTAGCTCGCTCGATGCCCGGGAAAAGCGCGCGTCGACGGCATCGAATGTGAAATGCTGCGTGCCCGCGCCACCGGTGATCGAATTCGACCAGGCCGGCAAGGTGGTGCAGGGCTGGGGCGGGGATGGCCCCGGCTACAAATGGGGCAACGACGGACACGGCATCCACGTCGATCACAACAACTTCGTGTGGGTCGGCGACAACGTCGACACCGGCGGGCACATCTTCAAATTCACCCGCGACGGCAAGTTCGTCATGCGCATCGGCCAGCCCGGCACGCCGACGGGGTCAAACGACACCGCCCACCTTGGCCGTCCGGCCGACATGGCGGTCGATCGCGAGACCAACGAGCTGTTCGTCGCCGACGGCTATGGCAATCACCGCGTCATCGTGTTCGATGCCGCGACCGGCGCCTACAAGCGGCACTGGGGCGCCTACGGAAAACCGCCGACCGACGAGAAGATCACCTGGGATCCGAAGGGGCCTCCGCCCCAGCAGTTCGGCAATCCGGTGCATTGCATCACCATAACCAACGACGGGCTGGTGCTGGTGTGCGACCGTAGCCACAACCGGATGCAGATGTTCCGCAAGGACGGGACCTTCGTGCGCGAAATATCGGTGCTCAAGGAGAGCGCACCCGGCACGATCGGCTCGATCGTGAAGTGGCCGGATGCGGCGCAGACCTATCTCCTCGTGGTCGACGACCCGAATGGCGAATTTCACGTGATCAATCGCGCTGACGGCAAGCTGATGGGCTCCTACGGCCGCGTCGGCCATCAGCTCGGCGAGTTCTACAACCTCCACTTCATCGGCATCGACAGCAAGGGGAATGTCTACTCCGCCGAGGTGCAGGGCAAACGCGTGCAGAAATTTCGCAATCTCGGCGGGCTCTGATCACGCGAGGTCGCGTGCTGCCGGCGGGCCCGTGAGCACGGTCTCGTGCCGCGGGCACCGTGCCCACCAACGCGCAATCCAATCTCAGGGACCGGGAGATGCGGGAGCAACGGAAGCGGTGGCGATCGGTTGCAGCGGATCGGGTCCATACCGGTTGGGACCGACGGTCCCGCGCAAGAAACCAAGCTCGACCAGCGCCCAGATCGAGATGACGAAAGAGCCGACCCCAAGGACGAAACCGACAAGGGGCTGCTCGCTAGTGTTCGCGATGCTGCCGAGAACCGACGGCGCGAGATAAAACAAAAGGATCCACCATCCGCTCTTGTCGCGATCGTGCAGTCGCTTGACGCCGACCGCGAACGCCGAAATCCAGCTCACGACCGTAAATGCAATGAAGACGATCAACAAACCCAGATAGTCAAAGGCCAGGCTAACATATCTCGCGATCAGCTCGTCATGGGGCAGCGAACTGTCCGGCAAGTGCAGGCCCAGAATGATGATGGCCGCCAGCACACATACCGGCACGGCGATCGCCCAAAAGATGATCCAGAGCACAACCGCAAGCCAGAACTTGCCCCGGTTCGCGCGCCCGCTGAACCCGAACAGGAGATGAAACAGGCTCATGTGTCGCTCTCCTGGAGCAGCGAACGGCTCGCGACGCGTTCAGTCCTGCTCAGGTGTCCGGGATCATCGGTCGCGGCTTGATCGCGGGCAAAAAATACCGCTTCTGGTGGAGCGCGCAAGGACCAATCGCGTTCGCTTGAAACGCTGGAAACGGATCGCGCGCCAGAGGTGCGATAAAGCCGCCGTCAATGCGATGCAGGGAGCGCTTGCCGCCATGCGTGCCGGCGGCATGGACGTTCGTCGGCAGGCAATGATAATCTCGCGGCCAGACGCGCGCACGCGAGCCGAGCGCGGTCGCTCGAAACAGCGAATTCCGCGCACCCGCAGGGGATGCCATCGATGGAGTCCGATGCGATGACCGCTCCCGAAGCGGCGGGTGATGTGCGTGCCATTGCGCAGCCGGTCTCTGCACCGCTCACCCGTGCCGCGATCTTCATGATCGTGACGGTCAAGCCCGGGCCGGATCATCGCGCAACCGTGCGCTCGTTCTGCGGCGACCTTCCCGGATTGTTTCGGGCGGTGGAATTTCGCGACATCGAGGGGAGCCTATCCTGCGTCATGGGGGTCGGCTCCGAGGCGTGGGACCGCCTGTTCGGGCCGCCGCGGCCGAAGGAATTGCACCCGTTCCGGGAGATTCGTGCCGGCGGGCGCCATGCGGTCTCCACGCCCGGCGACCTCGTGTTCCACATCCGCGCCAAGCGTATGGATCTGTGCTTCGAGCTGGCGACGCAGATCATGGCGCGGATCGGAGCCGCGGTTTCCCCGGTCGACGAGGTGCACGGCTTCCGCTACTTCGATGATCGCGATCTCCTGGGCTTTGTCGACGGCACGGAAAATCCGCGCGGCGAGGCGGTGATCGACGCCGTGCTGATCGGGGCGGAGGACCCGGCATTCGCCGCCGGCAGCTACGTCATCGTGCAGAAATATCTCCACGATCTCGACAGCTGGAATGCGCTGCCGACGGAGGCGCAGGAGCGCATCATCGGCCGCACCAAGCTCTCCGACATCGAACTGGACGACGCCGTCAAGCCGACCTCGGCGCACAGCGCGCTCACGACGATCGAGGAGGACGGGAAAGAGATCAAGATCCTGCGCGACAACATGCCGTTCGGCCGCGTCGCCGAGGGTGAATTCGGGACCTATTTCATCGGCTACAGCCGTTCGCCCCGCACCATCGAGCAGATGCTCGAGAACATGTTCATCGGCCGCCCGCCCGGCAACTACGACCGGCTGCTCGACTTCAGCCGCGCCGTCACCGGCAGCCTGTTCTTCGTCCCGTCCGCGACATTCCTGGAGGCCGTGCAAGACGACGAGCCGCCGGCTGCGACGCCGCCCGCGGCCATGCCTGCCGCCGCGCCGGCGGCGGCGGACGAACCATCCCCCTCCCCTGTGCCGCCACGCGATGGTTCGCTCGGCATCGGCTCCCTCAAAGGAGACATCCGACATGAATAACCTGCATCGCGAGCTCGCTCCCATTTCGGATGCGGCATGGGCTCAGATCGAGGAAGAGGCGTCGCGCACGCTCAAGCGCTACCTCGCCGGGCGGCGCGTGGTCGACGTGCAGGCGGCGGGAGGAACCGGGCTGTCCGCCGTCGGCACCGGCCACCTGCGGAGCATCAAAGCGCCGGGGGACGGCATCATCGCGCGGCAGCGCGAGGTGAAAGCGCTGGTCGAGCTGCGCGTTCCGTTCGAGCTCGATCGCCAGGCAATCGACGACGTGGAGCGGGGCGCCAACGACTCGGACTGGCAGCCGACGAAGGACGCGGCGCGCCAGATCGCCTTCGCCGAAGACCGCGCCATCTTCGAGGGCTACGACGCCGCCGGGATCCAAGGCATCCGCCAGGGGACCAGCAATCCGGTCATCACGCTCCCGGCCGACGTGCGCGACTATCCGGACGCGATCGCCCAGGCCCTGAGCCAGTTGCGTCTCGTCGGGGTCAACGGCCCCTATGTGGCGCTGTTCGGCGCCGACGCCTACACCGCGCTGGCCGAGACCAGCGACCACGGCTACCCGGTGCTGGAGCACGTCAAGCGGCTGGTCAACGACGAGATCATCTGGGCGCCCGCCATCGCCGGCGGCTTCGTGCTGACCACGCGGGGCGGCGACTTCGATCTGCATATCGGCCAGGACGTGTCCATCGGCTATCTGAGCCACACCGACGCCGCTGTCCGCCTCTACCTGCAGGAGACGCTGACCTTCCTGCTGCTCACCAGCGAAGCCGCCGTCGCACTGGCGCCTCCGGCAAAGGCAAAAGCGAAATGATCGTCGCGGCAGGGACGCTGCAAGCGCCCCCAGCGCGCGGCCCCATTGAATAACATCAACGCGAGCGAATTCTTGCGGTGGCCCTAAGCTTCGAGACGGCCGCCTTCGGCGCCCTGCCCGGCATGAGGATCATGGACTGGCGAGAGCTCGGCAGATCATTCCTCGCGGGGTCCGCCCGCCGGCAGCCTGAATGCAAACACTGATCCGTTTGCAACGCCCGGTGACGCCCAGATGCGACCCCGATGCGATTCGATGATCGAACGGCAAATCGCAAGGCCCATCCCGGTGCCGCTGGATTTCGTCGTGAAGAACGCCTCGAAGACACGCTCGGTGTCGTCCGCGCCGATCCCGGTTCCGGAATCCTCCACCGACACCAGCACGCTGTCGGGTTGGGACATCTCCGATTTCACCGTCAGCACCCGCGCGCGATCCGACAGGGAGGCCATGGCTTCGACGGCATTCACGATCAGGTTCAGAAGAACCTGCTGCAACTGGACGCGGTCGGCCGTGACGAGCGGGAGGCGCTCACTCAATTCGACCCGCAACGACACGCGGTGGCTCTCCAGATCGCTCCGCTCGAGCACGAGAATGTCATAGATCAGCTCGTTGATGTCGAGCTGGACGCGTCGCCGTCGATCCTTGCGGAAGATCGAGCGGGTGCTCTCGATGACGTTGCCGGCGTGGAGACCCACGCTGACGATTTGCGAGAGAGCTATCCGCACTTCGTCGAGATCGGGCTTGGCACGGGCGAGCCAGTTCAAGCCGGCATTGGCATTGGCGACGATGGCGGTCAGCGGCTGCTTCACCTCGTGGGCGATCGAGGCCGTGATCGCGTCCATGGCAATGGCCTGCCCCTCGCGTTCGCGACGCTGCACCACGATCGAGCGGGCAAGCCTCGTATAGAGCGCCGTCGTCTGCGACAGCAACACGATCAGTACGACGCTGGCGGTGATGAGCGAAAAGATGCGGGACACGTAGTAACCGAGACTGAAGCGCGGAGCGGCGAGGAAAGCCGTGATGGCAACTTCGGGCAGGTACGCGCAGATCACCACCATCAGCCAGAGGTCGAGCACCGAGCGCCGGCGAAGCCACAACAAGACGAGCGCTACCAGCCCTAGCAACACCAGCAAACCGGTGAGGACTTGTCCCCACAGCGTGACGCGGGTCGCGTCGGGAAGCATCCTTGGCAGGAGATCCTCTCCATCGGTGGCGAGCCAGGTGAGACCGCCCACCAGCACGATCACTCCCGCGACACTGAAGACAATGGTGCGCCGTGACGAATCACGGGCCATGCTGGTGCAGTGGTCCGCGTCCCTCAGCGAGGCATAGATGATCACGGCCACCGGCAAGCCCGCGTGCCAGAAAATATAGAGCCATGCCGAGGTCTGCGATCCCGCTCCGAGCAGGCCCGTCGGCGAAAATGCGCCGGGAAAGGTCAGCGCGTGTGGAATGATGATCAGCGCGGTGAAAAGATAGCCGGTTGCGAGCACCAGGATTGCACGTTGACGCGCGACCGAGAATTGAGCGAACAGCAGCGCCGACGTGAACAGGTCGTTGATCAGCAGCGCCATCTGAATGGTGGGAACAAAAGAATGTACCGCCGGAAGCTCCATCCTGGCGAACGGCAGCATGACCAGGAACGCGACGAGCAGGGCGAGGACGATTGCGAGCGCGAGCCGACGCTGTCCCTGGGTTGGCGGCAGGATCGCTAGCAGGATCCGCGGTTCATCCGGACGCTCGTTCACCAACTTCTCCAAGCGCGATGCGCTTTTTGAAGTTATCCGACACGTTCCGGATGAGCAATCTGACGTGCACCACGCCTAGGCCCGCTCAACCTGCGCGGCATAGCAGCCAGGAGCGGCAAAGTAGACGTGCAGGTACGCCGCCTTCGGATTCGCAAACAGACGCTCGATGGCCGTCTCGACTTCACGGCCGTCGACCAGCTCGCATCCGGTCATCATGGCATCGACGTCGAAGGCACGAACCGCCAGCGTGCGCGTCCGCAGCTGCTCGGGAACCCGGTCGATGGCGTCATATCTCGTATCGCCCTCGCGGACATAGATCGCGAAGCGCATGCGATAGGGCGAATCCACCCCATGGTGCTCGTAATTGACGAGGATGAGTTCGTCGCCCTCGTGGGAATCCGTGAGGCTGACGCGGCACGGATAGCCAGGCATGCGCCCATCGGCGATCCGGCGAACGGCACCTTGCGCGGCCAGCTCCTGGTCCGAGAGGGCGAACAGATGGGCGAAGCGCTCCGCCGGCAGCCCAGTGATACGAAAGCTCATGACCATTCTCCTTGGCAATTCGAGCCGCCATTGGAGCGCGATCCGCGCCGTCTGTCGTTCCGGTTCTTGCTTTCGAATTCGCCAATTCCGTTTCCGGCCGCGACGCAAGGCCCAGGCTGCCTTGGTGTGCGCACCGCTCTCGACTAGGCTCTCGGAGCAAGCGGCGATCCTGCCGCCGTGACGGCGACGTCCGGGAGATCAGATGGGCACACTGCTCGCGAAGAATGCCGACGTGGTCGTGACGATGGACGGGCAGCGGCGCGAACTGCGGAATGCCGGCCTGTTCGCACGCGACGGCATGATCGAGAAGGTCGGTCCGACCGCCGAGCTGCCGGAGAGCGCCGACCTCGTGCTCGATCTGCGGGGGCATATCCTGCTTCCCGGCCTCATCAACTGTCACCATCATCTCGACCAGATTCTCACCCGCAACCTGCCGGCCGGGCAAAACACCAACCTGTTTCCCTGGCTCCAAGCGCACTACCGCGTTTGGGCGAGCCGGACGCCGGAAGACACGCGCACCGCGGTGCTGGTCGGCTGCGCCGAGCTGGCCCGATCCGGCTGCACGACGGTGTTCGACCACGCCTATGTGTTCAAGAACGGCTGCAAGGTCGATGACCAGATCGCGGCCGCCGCCGAGCTCGGCATCCGGTTCGCGGTGTCGCGCGGAAGCATGTCGCTCGGCCAGTCAAAAGGCGGGCTGCCGCCGGACGATTGCGTGGAGGACGAAAACGCCATCCTCAAGGATTCCATCCGCGTCATCGAACGGTATCACGACTCCGCGCAGGGCTCGATGCTGCAGATCGTGCTGGCGCCATGCTCGCCATTTTCGGTGACCGCCGAACTGATGCGCGAGTCGGCTAAGATGGCGCGACACTATGGCGTCAAGCTGCACACACATCTGTGCGAAACCCTCGACGAGGAGCGCTACACCCTCCAGCACCGGGGACTGCGCCCGGTCGCCTATATGGAGTCGCTCGATTGGGTGGGACAGGACGTCTGGTACGCCCATGCCGTGCACGTCAACGACGAGGAGATCCGCCTGTTCGCGAACAAGGGCGCCGGCGTCTGCCATTGCCCGTCGTCGAACATGCGGCTCGCGTCCGGGATCGCGCCGGTGAAGAAATATCGCGACGCCGGCGTGCGGACCGGGCTCGGAGTCGACGGCTCCGCCAGCAACGACGGATCGAACCTCCTGATCGAGGTGCGCGAGGCGATGCTGCTGGCGCGGCTGAAGATCGGCCTGCTGCCGCCCGAGGGCCCGCAGACCGTGCTGTCGACCTCCGATCCGCTGCGGGCCAAGGAGTGGATGACGGCACGCGACGCACTGGAGATCGCTACCATCGGCGGCGCCGCTGTGCTCGGGCGCAGCGATATCGGCGCGCTGGAGCCGGGCAGGTGCGCCGACTTCTTCACGCTCGACCTCGGCGACATCGCCTATGCCGGCGGCTTGAGCGATCCGGTCGCGGCGGTGGTGTTCTGCGCACCGACCGGCGCGCGCCATACGGTGGTCGGCGGACGCCTGATCGTCGACGATGGCGAGATCGCCACGCTCGACATGGCTCCCGTCATCCGCGAGCATAATCGCAATGCCGCGCGGCTGGCCGCGCTGGATGGGTAGCGGGTTTGCCGGTTGCGATTTGAACGGCCGGCCGCATTGCCGCGACTACTGCATGGATGCCCGCGCCGGGCGCCGCACTCCATTCGTATACGGTCAGCGGTCGTGGTTCGCGACGCTCGGATGAGAATGTGACATGAGAGCTCGCCTTTCGATCGTGGCGGTCGCCATCGGCACCGTGATCGCGGCTCTCGCCGCGGGTATCGCCGACCAGGGCGGTGTTGTCCGCATTGCCGAGCTTCAGGCGCTGGGATACGCGTATCTGAAACCCTGAAATACGCGACACCTGCAGATGGGCCGCAGGCCGCAGCCGATCCAACGAGCCACCCAGCACGAGGACGGTTCCGGCCATGCCGACCGGATACGCCTCAGCGCAAGGCGCAATGTGCCGCGCTACTCGGCGATCTTGACGACGATCCGGCCGCGCACCGCGCCTTCGACAATCCGCCGGCCAGCATCCATGACCCCCGCCAGATCGATCTCGCTGGTCATCGTGGCGAGCTTGCCCGCATCGATATCGGACGCCAACCGCTTCCAGGCCTCCCGCCGTCGTTCCAAGGGGCACATCACGGAATCGATGCCGATGAGCGACACGCCACGCAGAATGAAGGGGGCGACCGTCGCCGGCAAATCCATCCCCCCAGCTAACCCGCAGGCCGCGATCGCGCCGCCATAACGGGTCATCGACAACACGTTGGCCAGCGTGGTCGACCCGACAGTGTCGATGCCGCCGGCCCATCGTTCCGGGCCAAGCGGCTTCGATGCACCGGCAAGCTCCTTGCGTTCGATGATCTCGCGGGCGCCCAGGCTTTTGAGGTAGTCCGCCTCGGCCGGACGCCCCGTCGAGGCAACGACGGCAAAGCCAAGCTTGGCGAGCAGCGTCACCGCGACCGAGCCCACTCCTCCCGCCGCGCCGGTGACGATGACGGGCCCGTGTCGCGGTGCGACGCCTTGACGTTCGAGCGCCATCACCGCCAGCATCGCGGTATAGCCGGCGGTACCGATCGCCATCGCACCGCGCGCGCTGTTGCGCGCGGGTAATCCCACCAGCCAATCGCCCTTGACCCGCGCTTTTTCCGCGTAGCCGCCCAGGTGCGTTTCACCCGCGCCCCACCCGTTGAGAATGACCCTGTCGCCCGGCTTCCACTGCGGATGCGAGGAGGATTCCACCGTGCCGGCGAAATCGATGCCCGGGATCATCGGAAACCGCCGAATGACGGGCGCTTTGCCGGTGAGCGCGAGCCCATCCTTGTAGTTCACCGTCGACCATTCGACGCGAACGGTGACATCACCATCCATCAGATTTGCTTCGTCGAAATCAGCGAGGCCGGCCTTTTGTCCGCCTTCACCCTTCTCGACCACAATTGCCTTGAATGTCGGCACGCATCCCCTCAGCACTGGCGTTGAAATCTATGAAAAGCTGTATCGTGCACCGCCGATCGCCGCAACTCCATGTCGCTCAGCGCCACCTTCGAGCCGGCCCCAGCCTTGCGCTTGGTCGCGTGGTCCGGCACGGTTCGCGGTCAGCCGCAGGCTGAGTACGATGGACGCGATGACGCTCGACAGGTGGGTCCCGTTTCGCAACGAAGGCGCCGCCATTCGCTGCCGTCTTTTCGCCTTTCCGCACGCAGGCGGAAATGCCGCGTTCTACCGACCGCTGCGGCGATTCATGCCGCCCGAGATCGATCTCTGTCCGGTGGAGTTGCCGGGCCGGGCCGCGCGCCTTGATGAGCCCCCATTCATGTCAATGAGCGCGCTCATGGAGGAGTTGCGTCACGCTCTCCAGCCGCTGATGGCGGTGCCATTCGGTTTCTTTGGCCATAGCGTGGGCTCCTGGATGGCCTATGAAGCGGCCCGGCAACTGCGCTCACTAGACAGCCGCATGGCCATGCATCTGTTCGTTTCCGGTCGTTGCAGCCCCAACCTCGTGTCCGCGGCCCCTCTCCCGCCACGCCCTCGACCCGACCACGAACTTCTCGCCATTCTGGATCGATTTGGCGGCACCCCGGCGGCAATCATGGAGCACCCGGAGCTGATCGCCGCGCTGCTGCCGGCGTTGCGAGCCGATCTTGCCCTCGCGGACGGGTATTCGGTCGATCCAGGGCATCATATCGACTGTCCGATCACCGCGCTCGGCGGTGCCGACGACCCGTCGCATTCCGGCGGCATTCAATCCTGGAAAGAGTTCACCCGCGGAAAATTCCGGACTCGTATTTTCCCTGGAGGGCATTTCTACATCTCAACGGCCGCAGAGGCTCTCGCCAGGGAGTTCGTCCAGGACTTGCACACGACCTTGGGCATGTCCGCGTCGGGTGCGAGGTCGCAGCTATGACCGACTCCTTCGCAGATCGTCCCGGGCTGGCGAGCGGCGAAATCCATGTGTGGACTGCCCGCCTCAGCGACGATCACCACGCAATTTCTGACTCGCTGTGGCTGCTGTCCGGAGAGGAGCGCGCGCGGGCTGCGCAATTCGCATTCGAGCACGACCGGGTTCGTTTCATTCAAACGCATGGCATCGTGCGGCGCATCCTCGCCGACTATTGCGGGGCAGACGGCGCGACACTGGGCTTCGCAAGCAACCGTCATGGGAAGCCGTATCTGATCCCGCAGGCGGCCAGTCCCAATCTCCAGTTCAGCGTCTCGCACAGCGGCGACTGCTGCATGCTCGCAGTGCAACGCGACCACGCCGTCGGCGTGGATGTCGAGAAGCTGCGCGATCTGCCGCAAGCCATAGACATCGTGCAAAGCTATTTCACGCCAGCGGAAAGCAGAGCCTTGGCTGCCTTGCCGGAAACGGCTCAGCGGGATGCATTCTTTGTGCTGTGGACGCACAAGGAGGCAATAGTCAAAGGACTGGGCATCAGTTTGGCGGCTCACCTTGGCCGCCTGGAGTTTGAACGCGATCGGGCCGGCCAACTGCGGCTCGCAGCATGGGATGGCGATCGATCCATCGCGCAAATTTGGTCGACCGCCCGCCTCGATCCTGCACCGGGCTACGTCGCCGCTATAGCCAGCAACTATCCGATCCGATCGCTGACATTGCAGAATTGGAATTGCACTGGCGCCAATTGATGCAGGTGCTCATAGGTTGGTCGCTACTCATACGATTGCAAACCGTGGACATCTATTTTGAATTGTGCAATGTTTGCGCGTGCTTGACGAAGCAAGGCTGCCGGGACGAAAACGTCGCTTAGGTTGCGTTGTAGAGGGGAGTACTCGATGTTTTACGACAGCGCGCATCCGCATCAGTCAAGCTTCGACACACACGAATCCCGCCTTCGCTTCGGCATGAGGTTTGCCGAGCTTTGGCATGAGTGGTTCGACACGATGTCGCAGGTGGCCTACCAGACGCACAGAGCCTGCGAATTCCTTGCCGAGAATGGGGGTTCCTCGAACGGACAATATGGGCCCTTCGACTTCCGGCCCTCGCATAATCCATCCGAAGGGTCGGACGGTTCGGTCGACATGGACAAACTCAGACACTGCCTGCACGAGATGGATCCGGCGCAGGCCGCTCGCGTCATACATGCCGTTCAGACCATGCAGGCCATGGAAGCCATGCTGAAACGAAGGAGATCGCGCGCGAGCGAGGCAGAGGAGCCTGCCTGGTAGGGGTTTGAATGGCACGCAGGGGCGACAAGGGCGGGTGGTCATGAACCGTCATTGGTTGACCCCGCGATTGCGGTCTTGGGGCGACAGACCGGCGCTGATTTGGCGCGACGAAAGTCGGTCGTTCAACCAGCTCTGCGATGAAAGTGATGCCTGGCTCCGCGAGCTGGAGCAACACGGCGTCAAACCGGGAGACACGCTGGCCATCTGTGGCGACTACTCGCCGAAGCTGTGCGCGTTGCTTCTGGCCGCTGTGCTGAACCGCAACATCATCGTCCCGTTGACGTCCGCGACCTCGTCCCGCTGGGACCAGCTCATGGAGTTGGCGCAGGTCCAGTTCGCCGTTCAATTCGAGAGCGACGATTCATGGCGCGTCATCAGTTCCGACCGTATCGTGCGCCACCCGCTACTGCGGGAGCTCGGGGCGCACCATGCACCCGGTCTGGTTCTGTTCAGCTCGGGCTCGACCGGCGAGAGCAAGGCGTCGGTGCTCGACTTCAGCCGCCTGTTGGCGAAGTTCGAAGTGCCGCGGCCGGCGCATCGCACGCTCGTGTTCCTGCTGCTTGACCATATCGGGGGCATCAACACGCTGCTGCACGGGCTCTGTCATGGCGGGACCATCGTCACAACCCGGGATCGCACGCCCAACGCGGTTTGTGCCGCCATCGAAGCGCAGCGGATCCAGCTGCTGCCCACAACGCCGACGTTCCTGCGGATGTTGCTGATCGCCGACGTGATCCGGCGTCATGATCTCTCCTCCCTGGAGATCATCACCTACGGCACGGAGCCGATGCCCTCCAGCACGCTTGCGGCCATCCGCGAAGCTCTGCCGCAGGTGCGATTCAAGCAGACTTACGGCCTCTCGGAGCTCGGCATCCTGCCGACCCAATCACGCGACTCGGGCTCGGTGTGGATCAAACTCGGCAATGCCGGTTTTGAGCACAAGATCGTCGACGACATACTCTGGGTCAGATCGCCGAGCGCGATGCTCGGCTATTTGAACGCACCGTCGGCGTTCGATGCGGACGGCTGGTTCAACACGCAGGATCTCGTCGAACGAGACGGCGAGTACATTCACATTCTCGGCCGCAAGTCGGAGCTGATCAACGTCGGCGGCGAGAAGGTGCACCCGACCGAGATCGAGAATGTGCTGCTCCAGCTCGACAACGTCAAAGACGTCACGGTGCGCGGACATCCAAATCCGATTACCGGCGAGGTCGTTGCCGCCAGGATCACAACGCTCGCGCCCGAGGATCCGGACGCCTTCAAGCTGCGCGTCCGCCAATTCTGCCGTGCGAGACTTGAGCGCTACAAAATTCCCGCCGTCATCGACGTGGTGGTAGAGGATCACTACGGTGCGCGCTTCAAGAAATCGCGCAACCAAACATCAATTCAGCATTGTACCGGCACCGACGCCGGATAGTAAGTTGGTGAGCGTGAGGACAGGACGACCATGCCACAGACCAGAAAGGTCGCCCTGGTTAGTGGGGGTAGTCGCGGCTTGGGAGCCGAACTCGTGTCGGGATTTCTCGACCGGCGGTATGGGGTAGCGACCCTGAGCCGGACCAAGACGCCCTTCATCACCGACATGCTGCGTGCCCGCAAGCGCGGGCATTTCCATTGGGGCGCAGTGGACGGACGCGATCACGAGGCGTTGCGCGCCTTCGTGAAAGATGTGGGTGAGCGGCTGGGCCGGATCGATGTGCTCGTCAACAATGCAGGCATCGCGGTCGAAGGCATTCTCTCGACCATGCGCACGAGCGACATCGTCGAGGCCGTCGAAGTCAACCTCACGGCGGCCCTGGTGCTCGCGCAGGCCTGTTCGAGGTTGATGCTGCGCCAGGGTTCCGGATGCATCGTCAACATATCCTCGGTCAATGCCATCCGCGGTCATTCCGGCGTTGCCGTCTACAGCGCCACCAAAGCGGCGCTCGACGGCATGACCCGCAGCCTTGCTCGCGAACTCGGCCCGCGTAAGATCAGGGTCAATTCAGTTGCTCCCGGCTATTTCGAGAGCGACATGGTCAGCGATATGACTGAGGAGCAGAAGCAGCGCATTGCCCGGCGTACGCCGCTGGGCCGGCTGGCGCAGATCGGTGAGGTCGCGAACGCCGTTCACTTCCTGACCTCCGATCAGGCCTCCTTCATCACCGGACAGACGCTCGTGGTGGATGGAGGCATCACATGCTGACCGCGCCGACGCCCGCAAAAATCGAATCCATCGTGCATGGCAGGATCCGTGCGGTCCTGGCAGAGCGCGCGGTGGAGGTCGGCACACTCTCCGGTGCCGACAAGCTCAGCGCAACGCTCGGCCTGAGCTCGCTCGACCTGGCATTTCTCGTGGCCGATTTGGAAGCTGAGCTCGGCGTCGACCCATTCGCCAAGCTCGTCTCGATCACCAGCGTCCGATCGGTCGAGGACCTCGTGCGAGCTTATCAGCAGGCGTTCTTTCCTGAACTTCAGCGCCGCGGAGAGGACGACGCAGTGGCGGCGGGCGTGAAACGAGCGCAAGCCAGGCGAGCGCGGAGAGAGCGGAGATGATGTCCGAGGAAGAAGCAGGCGTTGCAATTGTCGGTATCGCCTGCCGTTTTCCCGGCGCGGCCGATCACTCCGCCTTTTGGCGAAATCTCTGCGAGGGCGTGGAATCGATCAGCGCGCTGAGCGACGAGGAACTCCTTTCGGCGGGCGTACCTTCCGACCTGTTGCGCGATCCCTCCTACGTCAAGGCCGCCTCCCTGCTGCCGGACATCGACCAGTTCGATGCTGCCTTCTTCGAATATTCGCCCGAGGAAGCGCGCCTCATGGATCCGCAGCAGCGGCTGCTGCTGGAGGTGGCTTGGGAGGCCTTCGAGGACGCTGGACAGCCGCTCGGCAATCCGGCCAAGCCGGTCGGCGTGTTCACGGGACTGGGCGGGGTGGTGAGCAGCTATCTTGTCGACCGACTGCCGTTCAGCACAGACTTGCCGGGCTACACCGGCAACCTCACGCACCTCGGCAACGATAAGGATTTTCCCAGCACCCGAATTTCCTACAAGCTCAATCTCACCGGGCCGAGCATCAACGTACAGACCGCCTGTTCGACGTCACTGGTGGCCGTGCACCTCGCCTGCCAGGCTATTCTCGCGGGCGAATGCGATATGGCGCTGGCCGGGGCCGCCTCCGTGCGCGTGCCCCAGCGGGTCGGCTATACCAGCGTGAAGGGCGGCATCCTGTCACCCGACGGACATTGTCGCGCGTTCGACGCCGCCGCGCAGGGGACGATCTTCGGCAGCGGCGTGGGCATGGTCCTGCTCAAGGAGCTCGGCGCTGCCGTCGCCGACGGCAATCAGATCTACGCGGTGATCAGAGGGTCGGCGATCAACAACGATGGCGCCGACAAGGTGAGTTACACGGCCTCGAGCGCGGCGGGCCAAGCGCGTGCGATGGTCGAGGCTCTGCTCATGGCCGGCGCGTCGCCCGACGACGTTGGGTACGTGGAGTGCCATGGAACGGGCACGGCGGTCGGTGATCCGCTGGAGATCGACGCGTTGACCCGTGCATTCCGCACTGGGACGGAACGGCGCGGCTTCTGCGCGATCGGCTCGGTCAAGACAAATATCGGGCACCTGGAACAGACGGCCGGGCTCGCCGCGCTGATCAAAACTGCCCTGGCGTTGAAGAACGGAAAAATCCCACCCAGCCTCAACTTCCGCAATCCCAATCCCAAGATCGACTTCGCCGCCAGCCCATTCTTCGTCAATACGTCATGCCGCGACTGGTCGCAGGGCGAGCGTCCCCGGTTCGCCGCGGTCAATTCGCTCGGTCTCGGCGGGACGAATGCCTTTGTCGTGCTCGAAGAGCCGCCGGCGGCAACCGAGGCGGCGGGCGAGCCGGAACTCGCATTGTTCACGCTGTCGGCAAGGACTGACGCCGCATTGCGTGCATCGATCGAGCGTCACCTCGCGTGGCTCGCGCACGATCAAACGCCGTTGCCCGATATTTGCTTTACCAGCACCAGCGGGCGAACGCACTTTCCTTTGCGCTTTGCGGCCGTCGTTCGCTCGAAGGAACAGCTACGAGACGCGCTCGCCGAGGAAGCCGCCAACTGCACCGCTTCGCGTCCGGCCGGAGCGCGAAGGCTGGCCTTTCTGTTCTCCGGGCAGGCATCGCAGTATCCGCGCATGGGCGCGGAGCTCTATCGCCATCAGCCGATATTCCGAGAGGAAATCGATCGCTGTGCAGCCATCGTCGGCAACCGTCTGGAACGGCCGCTCATAGACGTACTCTTCTGCGACCACACGGATGGCAGCCTGATCGACGAAACGGCCTACACCCAGCCGGCGCTATTCGCGGTGCAGGCGGGCCTCGTGGCGCTGTGGCGCTCCTGGGGCATCGTTCCTGACGCCGTCCTCGGGCACAGCGTCGGCGAGTTCGCGGCCGCCTATTGCGCGGGCGTGTACACGCTGGAGCAGGCGCTCGAGCTAGTCGCCGAGCGAGCGCGCCTCATGCAAGGCCTGCCACGGAGCGGCGTCATGGCCGCTGTCTTCGCCGACGAAGCGACCGTCGCGGCCGAGATCGAGCAATGCGACCGGGCAGACGTTGCGATCGCTGCATTGAACGGGCCAGCCAACACGGTGGTCTCGGGCGCGCGGGACGCAGTCGCGGCTCTCGTTGCGCGTTTTGAAGCTCTCGGCATTCGTTGCCGATTGCTGAGCGTCTCCCACGCCTTCCACTCCCCGTTGATGCGACCGGCTGCCGACGCCTTCGTTGCGGTCGCAGCGTCCGCGCAGGGCCAGCCGCCGGCCATCCCGTGGATCTCGACCGTCTCCGCGAAGCCGATGCAGGGCCCGCCTGATGCGAGCTACTGGCGTGACCACGCGCTCAGTGCCGTGCGGTTTGCCGAGGGGGTGCAGGTCCTCGGTCAGGCCGGCGTGTCCGACTCGGTCGAAATCGGGCCCGGCAGCACGTTGCTGGCGCTCGCGCGGCAGAATGGTAACGCGGACGCTAAGACGTGGCTCGGCTCCCTCAGCAGGCGAGGTGAGGCGAACGAGATCCTGACCAGCCTCGGAACGCTCTACCGCCGTGGATTCGACATCGATTGGGAAGGATTCAACCGGCCCTCGCCTGGTCGTCGCGTGTCGCTGCCGACCTATCCGTTCGAGCACCGCCGGTTCTGGATCGAGGCCGATGCCGCGCCGCGACCGCTGGCCGCTTCCTCCAAAGGACTGACCGGCGTGCGGCTGCGCTCGGCGATGCCGGATGCGCAGTTCGAGAACACCTACAGCCTGCAACGTTTCGGATATCTCGATGATCATCGCATCTATGGCATGCCGGTCCTGCCGACGACGGTCGGGTTGGCGGCATTGCGGGATGCCGCGGGTCAGTATTTCGGTTCCGACACAGTCGAGATCGCCAACCTGCAATATCGCGAGGCGATGGTGTTGCCGGAGAGCGGCGAGCGCATCGTGCAATCGATCCTCACCCCCGTGGACCACTCGACGGCAGAGTTTCGGTTCGCCAGCACGTCTGCAAATGGCGCCGACGACTGGCGAACCCACATGGTCGGCGTGGCGCGCAAGGAGAGCCCGGCGCGCAATGGTCACGCCGCTCCGCTCGAACTCGATCGCGTCAGGCAAAGGTGCGCCACTTCGATCCCGGTCGACCGCTATTATGAAGGCTTGCGCGCGCTCGGATTGGAATATGGCGAATCGTTTCGCGGCATCGAGATGTTGCAGCGGGGCAACGGCGAGGTTTTGACACGGGTTCGGCTGCCCGCGCATCTCTCCGTTGACGGTCACTCCGGACTGCATCCGGCCCTTCTCGATGCCTGTCTGCACCTCTATCCCGCGCTGGTCGACGCCTATGGCGATTTCACACAAGCCGCCAAGGAGCCGCGACGCACCTATCTGCCGATCAGCGTCGAACGTTTCCACTGTGCGGCCGGGGTTCATTCCCGGGAGGTTTGGGTGCATGGCGCACACCGGCAGCCTGGAAACGGCAACTCGGAGATTTTCACCGCCGACATCGCCATCTACCAGGACGACGGCCGGTTCGCGGCCGCGATTGAAGGATTGTCGCTGAAGCCGTTGCCGCCGGAAGTATTGCGGCCCCACATCCTGACCGCACCGGATCCGCTCGTTCAGACCGCGAAAGCCAGCCCGACGGTCCGCTCCGAAGGACGCGGCTCGGATGCGGTAGCCATCGGCTCTCAATTGCGAGCAGCGACCGGGACGCAACGCCGCGAGTTGCTCGTCGAGTTTGTCCGCCGTGAGGCCATGAAGACATTGGGCATCACCGAAACGATCGATGCGGCCCGCCCGCTTGGCGAACTGGGGCTCGATTCGCTGATGTCAGTTACGCTCCTGAACCGGCTGGAGGCAGCCCTTGGCATCAAGATTTCGGCCGTAAAGCTGATTCAGGGCCCCAGCGTCGAGCAGCTTGCGGATGACATTCTGCCGGACCTGACGGCGGCCGATGATGAAGCCCGACCGCAACCGATCCTGATAGAGCCTGAACACTCGGCCGGCGGTTGGCCGATCGCCACCGAAGTGATCGCCAGCCATGATGAAGCGCAGTCGCAACCAATCGTGATCCCGGCCAAACATTCGGCTGGCCGTTGGCTTGTCATTGCGGGCCCGCGGGCCGCTCCCCGACTTCGGCTGTTTTGCTTTCCGTTCGCCGGTGGAGGCTCGGCCGTTTATCGAAACTGGGGGCAGTTCGTCGACCAAAGCATCGAGGTGGTCGCAATCGAGCCTCCCGGCCGGCTCGGCCGCATCGCCGAAAATCCGGTCACCGACCTGAAGGAATTCGTCGAACAGCTGCTTGCTGAGATGAGAGGCCTGCTCGACCGGCCGTTCGCGTTCTTCGGCCATTGCCTGGGCGCCTTGACGATGTACGAGACCGCGCGCCGGCTCATCCGTACCACCGGATTGCGGCCGCAGCATCTGTTCGCCTCGGGAGCCCGCCCGCCGGACCGTATCGGGGACCAAGGTCGCTTCGAAGAGCGTCTGATGCGGGATTTGTTGAAGCTGGCGGAATACCGCATCAGCCTGCCGGTTTACGCGCAGCCCGAAGGGGTGTTCTCCGAGCTCATTCGCCATTTCAATGTTCGTGCAACGGAGCAGCTTCTCAGTGAGCCGGAGTTGCGAGAGCTGATGTTGCCGGTCGTGCGCGCGGAATTTCAGATGGCGAGCAATTACCAATTCGTGGCCGAGCCGCCCTGGGAGATCCCGATCACGTGCTTCGCGGCGAAAGGCGATCCCTACGTATCGCGCAAGCACGCCCTGGGCTGGGGGCGTTTCACCAATTCACGTCTGCAGGTCCACATCAGGGAGGGCGCCCATTTCGCCGTGGTGGAGGACATGGCGTTCATCCAGGATGTCATCAACCGGGAACTGCAGGATCTCACCTGGACCGCGCAGCCGAGCGGCCCGGCTTGGTAGCTCGTCGTGATGTGCGCCATGACCGCAGATCCGCACCAAATAGTCGTTGACCGGGCCGGCTACCGGGGTACCATATAGGTTGCAGTTTTAGCATGGGCAACTGCAAGCTGAAGGCGCGAACGTGTAGACAATTCCACAAAGATAGGATGCGAATAGGGCTCGGAACCAAGCCGCGTCCCGTAATGTCCGACAGCATGGGGGTTATCACATGAATGCCGACGAAGATGTGAAGGACGCTAAGAGCGGATCCAGCGGGCAAGCCAATTCCAGGCCGGTCGGAGCGACAAATCAGCCGGCGAAACGACGCACAGCAACCAAGCGAGCGCCGGCCGCCGCGAAAAAAGCCAACGGCGGGAAGACGAGGTCGAGCGAACAGGCGTCTCCGAATGTCGCCGCTCGCGAGGCCTTCGAAGATCTGGTGAGAGAGTTAGGCGGGCCAGCCGCGGCCATGAAGGCACTCGAGGCGATTGTGATGAGCCGCAGCAGCGCGGCAAGGCAGGGCCGCAAGGGCAGCGGGCCCAAGCGAGCGATTTGTCTCGCCGGCGGAGGTCCGGCAGCCGGGTTGCACATCGGGGTTTTGCAGGGCCTGAAGGAGCACGGGATAGATTTCGACAACGAGAATTCCGTGTGGGCGCTCTCGTGCATCGGCGCCTGGGTGGGCATCATCTATAACCAGGCCAAGGACGGTAAAGGGCTCGAAGCAACCCAAGAGTTCTTCCGCAACGTGTTCCGCGAGGATGAGTCGTTCAGAAGCTTTCCAACCAACACGATATTTTCACCCGATTGGTTCGGCTACCTCGATGCCATGCAGGATTTTCTCTGTGAGCCGCAGAATTATAGAAATGCTTTCGTGCCACGAAAAAT
Source organism: uncultured Alphaproteobacteria bacterium (assembly GCA_963725065.1). Taxonomy (GTDB): domain Bacteria; phylum Pseudomonadota; class Alphaproteobacteria; order Rhizobiales; family Xanthobacteraceae; genus VAZQ01. The sequence goes on along the minus strand of CAVRXD010000011.1, from coordinate 26,076 downwards.
GATGGAATCCTTCCTGTACACGCTGTCCGGCCTGCGCGACCGAAAGAACTGGAGGCACTTCAGCGAGGGAGATTTCAATCGCTGGACGCTCAATCACGTCCTGGCCGTGCACCCGGTTTCGCGCTTTTTGACCGCCCTGATCTTCAAGTCCAAGATCAATGGCCGGACCAAGCTTCACTATCCAGACAGCAAGTTCTTGACGGACATCAAGTTTGAAAGGCTCTATGAGCCTGGCAAACCGTACATTTTTCACAATGCGTGGAATCTGACAAAACAAAAACTTCAACTGTTCTCCAACTGGGACCCGGAGGGGGAGAGCTACAAGCGTATTACCCCCGCGAGCCTGTGCGCCTGCTCGGCGCTACCGTTGATCGAACAAACCGTCCAGATCGACGGAGATACCTATTGCGAGGGAGCCCTGGTCGACACCGTCAATTTCGAGGAATTGATCGAAGACCATCCTGATCTGGACGAAATATGGATCAGCCGAATCGTTGATTCCGGCCAAATTGTTGCCCCTAAGAATATGCTCGATTCGACGGCAAACCTCTGCGAGCTGTTCGCGGCTACGGTGGGCGAAGATGACGTCAAGCTGTTCAAATATCACGTCAAGGAAACGGTCCTGAAGCGTACCAAACGCAAATGGACCGGAACCATCATCGAGGTCCAGGTCGAGAGAAACATCAATTTCGAGTGGTCGCACACCAACCTTGAGAACGGGTGCGAAAGAGGCCGCGAGGCGGCCCACCAAGCTTACGCAAGATACGCCGACGTCATCGAAGACAAAAAACCGAATGAACTGTTGATAGTGGCACCAACAGAAGAAGAAAAAAAGCAAAGAGAACAAGCAAGGAGAGAATGGATCATCGCAACTGAGCAAGCAATGCCTTGGCTTCGCGCAGGTCGCGGGTATTGGAGCCCTCGCTGAAACGACCATAGATCGGAGCTAGCACGTTATGCGCCTCGGCGTGCTTGTCCTGATTGATCCAAAGCTTGGCCAGGTCGGTCGCGGCGCGAAGCTCGAGCGACGCCGCCTGTTGGCCCCGGGCCGTTCGTAAAGCCTGATCGAGCAGGGCTTCCGCCTCGGCATCCGGCGCGCCGCGCGTGAGCAATGCGCGCGCCTTGAGCCGATATAGTTCGGCTTCGAAGAACCGCTCGCTGTTCTGGCTCACGATCGAAAGGCCGTGCTCGATTGTCTCCAGCGCCGCCTCGGGTTCGTTCTGGAGCAGCAGAGCCGGACACAGCAGCACGAACTGCGCCGTGATACCCAGTTGATAGCCGGCGGTCTGATACTCCCCCAACTCGGCCACCACCTCGTCAAGACGGCTGCCCGAAGTATCCAGCATGGCCATGCAGATGCCCCGGATGGAGCGGGACAGCCCGAGCCATTGCCGGAATCCGTGTTGCTCCGATATGGCGAGACAACGCTCGGCATAGCCTTGCGCGATGGCCTGCTCGCCGCGCAGAGCGTGAAGAACGGCGGCATAATACCAGGCGTAAGCGTGCGTATGCGCGTGCTGGACCGCATCAGCGCGTTCAAGCGCGGCTTCCATTCGTGAAACGGCCTCGTCGGGGTGGCCGAGAATCCAAAGCACCCAGGCCATAAGCACCAGCATGGACACGCCTGCGTCCTGGCCTGCCACCCGAGCCGCAATCCTGTCGGACTCCTGACTTGCGCCGAACACCTCAAGCGCGCGTTCGAGCGTGTCGCGGGCGTCGGCGATGCGTCCCATGAACATGAGAATCATCGCCTGCCCGCGGATTCCGTTGAGCAATGCCGGCTGATTGCCGCGCGCTTCGGCGGCGCTCGGCAATCCGGCGATGGCCTCGAGCGCCTGCGGCAGCTCGCCTCGCACGACGCTCGCGGTCGCCAGCCAGAACATCACCTGCAGATATTCCGGCGGCTCTCCGAGCCGCTCGCACAGCTCGCGAGCGCGGGTGAAGGTCGCCACCGCCTTGCCCGCAGCCGGCCCGTGCGTGGCGATGAGACACGGCCCCAAGACCAGATGAAGATCGAGCTCAGCCCTGTCCTTGTCCTCTCCGGCCGGCAAGCGGCCGATCACCTCGATGCCGCGCTGCACATGCGCCATGGCCTCGATGTTGGCCGAGCGCAAGGCGGCGTTCTTGCCGGCCTGCAACCAGTATCCGATAGCTTTGTCGATAAGCCCGGCTTCCGTGAGATGGTGCGCCAGGGTTTCGGGCTGAGATTGAGCGACTTCGGGAAATTTTTGCTCGAGTGCGTTCGCGATAGCCGCGTGCAGATGGCCGCGTCGGGTTTTCAAGAGGCCGGCATAGGCGGCGTCCCGCACGAGCGCGTGCTTGAAGGCATAAACCGCATGCGGAATTTCGCCGCGTCGAAAAATCAACTCCGCCTGCACCAGTTGATCAAGCGCGTCCTCCAGTCTGTCCTTCGGCAACCCGGCGACGGCGCTCAGCAATTCGTAATGGAAGTCGCGACCCGCGACGGCGCCGATCTGGGCGACCTCCCGCACCGGCGCCAACCGATCAAGCCGCGCCATCAACGACGCGTGCAATGTCGTCGGGATCCCAAGCGATGGCAGCGGACGGTCAAGCACATAATTCCCGTCCCGCTGCTGCATCATCTGACTTTCCAACACCGTCTTGGTCAGTTCCTCGATGAACAAAGGCACGCCATCGGTGCGCGCGAGAATCTCGTCCGTCACCTCCTTCGGCAGGGACTTGCCGCCCGCCACCTGCTCGATCAATGCCGTGCCGTCACGTCGGCCCATGCGTGTGAGCGGGATCGTCGTCATGTGCGGGTAACCGGGCCAGGGCGGCGTGAACTCTGGCCTGGCGGTCATGAGCAGCAGCGCCCGAAGTCGCGGCATCTGCTCCACCGCAGCGGCGAGCAGCTCCAGCGAGGTTGGGTCGATCCAGTGGACATCCTCGAAAGTAATGAAAACGGGCTGCTTGGCCGCCACAGAGTTGAGCTGGGCCAACAGCGCGGCCAGCGTCTTCTCCTTGCGTTTCTGCGGACTCAACTCCTGTAGCCGGTAGCGATCACCGGCCGGCAACGCGAAAAGATTGGCCAGTACCGCCGTGTCTTCCGGGTCTCCCGTGGACCGTGCAACTAATGTCTCGAGTTTGGACAGCTTCTCCAGGGGAGTATCGCCGCGCTCAAACTTGGCGGCGCGCTCAAGCTGCCCGATGAACGGAAACAGCGCGCTGTTGACGTTGTGGGCGGAGCAGAAAAAGCGCAATACGGTGTGCGGTTCGTCTTGAATCCGCTCTTGCAGCGCGAGGGCGATGTGCGACTTGCCGATACCCGGCTCGCCGGTCAGCACCACCACGCAGCCTTCGCCCTCCACCGCCTTCCGCCAGCGGCGCAACAGCAAGTCGATCTGTTCCTCGCGGCCGATCAGCGGTGTCAATCTGGTCTTGTGTTGTGCCTCGAAGCGGCTTTCCACTCCGCTCGTCCGCACGACGTGCCAGGCTTGTATCGGTTCCGCCCAGCCCTTGAGTGCGACTGGACCAAGATCGCGGTATTCGAAATGTCCGCCGGTGAGCTGGCGCGTGCTCTTACAGATCAGCACCGTACCGGGCTCGGCCACCGTTTGCAGACGCCCGGCAAGGTTCGGTGTCTCACCAATGACCGCCTGCTCCTGAGAGGCGCCTTCGCCGATCAGATCGCCCACGATGACGGTGCCGGTGGCGATGCCAACGCGGACATGCAGCTCGGTGCCGATATCCGTCTTCAGGCCCGCGACGGCTTCGACCAGCGCCAGCCCTGCGCGCGTCGCCTGTTCGGCATCATCTTCATGCGCCTGGGGGTAGCCAAAATAGGCGAGGACGCCGTCCCCCATGTATCGAGCGATCATGCCCTGGTAGCGGCCGATAATCTCCTTGATGCAGGTGTGATAGGCCCCGATCACCCGCCGCAAGTCCTCCGGATCGAGGCGCACTGAAAGTTCGGACGAGCCCACCAGATCGCAAAACATGACGGTGACCTGGCGCCGTTCAGCGTCCGTTCGCGGCACCGGCTTGGGTGCCGGCTCTGGCGGTATGAGAATGGGGGCCTGCAGTTCTCCGATCGCGCGCAGCATCTTGCGACGATGCCCGAGCAGGACGCCCAGATCCTTGAGGTCCTGCTCCGTCAGATCGGAGACGACCGAGAGATCAATGGCGTTCTCGGAAAAGCGCTGGGCATACTCGCCCAAGCCGATCGAAGCCAACCACTCTGCAATTCCAGTCATGGCAAACCTATGGCCTGCACACGCGACGATAACACGGACGGGGCGCGCGAAGGCATATCAGCCCGCGCAACCGCCGGTAGGCGACGACCGTCACGCGCACAGAACATCCTCCGGTCCGCATTCGTCTAGTCCTTTCGAGCGCATCAGGGGAGTACGGACTGGACGGGCGGCACACGAAGGGCCGATCTACCCGGTCTGGAGCTTGGGCTATCCGCGGTGACATCGCCGAAGGCGATCCCGCCCGCGCCCGAGGGAATTGCTTTACCTTAAATCGCGATTTCGATCCGAACGCTCGGCTCGGCAACATGATCTTGACTGAAGTCGGCAATTTTTGCGGATCATGCTTTACCACCGATCAGCCGAGAACAAAGTCGGTACGCGGCCGCCATCAGCCGCATGGCAGGAAAGCCGTGAAACGGGTAACTTCGGTTCTGTCTTGTAAGCGTTGGAGTTGGTCATGGCGCCCCGTGCCTATTGGAAGGGCTACCTGAAACTGTCGCTCGTCTCGTGCCCGATCGCATTGTATCCGGCAACCTCCGAGCGGGAGAAGATCACCTTCCATCAGCTCAACAAGACCACCGGCAACCGCATCAAGTACCGCAAGGTCGACGCCGAGAGCGGCGACGAGGTGGAAGCCGCCGACATCATAAAAGGCTATGAGGTGGGCAAGGGCGAATACCTCCAACTCGCGCCCGAGGAGCTTGAAGCGATCGCGATCGAGAGCAAGCGGGTGATCGAGATCGACGAGTTCGTGCCGAGGAAGGAGATCGACGAAGTCTACTTCAACAGCCCGTACTACGTCGTGCCGGATGGCGAAATCGGTCAGCAGGCTTTCGCGGTGATCCGCGAGGCGGTCCGAAAGGAAGGCATGGTCGCCCTCGGCAAGGTCGCCTTCACTTCGCGCGAGCACATCATCGCCCTCGAACCCCGCAACAAGGGCCTCCTCGGCGTAACGCTGCGCTACCCCTACGAGGTGCGCAAGCAAGCCGACTTCTTCGACGACATCGAGGACGAGCAAGTCCCGAAAGACATGCTCGAGCTCGCCACCCACATCGTCAAGACCAAGGCCGGCCACTTCGATCCGGCCAAGTTCAGCGATCAGTACGAGAACGCGCTGAAGGAACTGTTGGAGCGCAAGCAGTCCGGAGCCAAGATCGAGCACGCCAAGGAACGCGAGCCGGCGAAGGTGATCAATCTCATGGATGCGTTGCGCCGCAGCGTGCAGGGCGAGCGCCAAGCGACGGCCCAGCCCAAACAGAGCCCTGCGCAGCCGAAAAAAGGACGCAAGCGGATCGAAGGGCAGCGGGAAATGCTGCTCCCGATCGAGGGCAAGCAGTCCGCCCGCGAGCCAGCCAGGAAGGCCAAGGCCAACCGCGCGGCCGGTGCGGTGGAGGCCCGCCCCGCCGCCAGGAAACGCTCGAGCCGATAGCCCAGGGCGATAGCGGCCTGCTATTCGTGGGCCGCGCTCCATTACCGCGCCGCCGGTTTCGACTGGCCCGTCCCGCACCGATGATCACCGCTTGCCGGTGATCAGTCAGCGCGCCGATCCCGTGCTCGCGTCTTCGCGGCATGTATCCGGACGCGGGATCACGCCGCGGCGGTCGGGCGGCACCTTGCAATTGTCGACACGCTGCTCGTCGCTGGCCTTGCCGCCAAGCCGCTCCTTGCCGGTGCGGGTGGGTGCGGCCTCCATCTGCTTGGCGTTACTGTCTTCGCGCGCCCCCTCGGCCGCCGCGGCCAACCCCGCCTGCAGCGCGAGCGTCAGCGCCGCCGCTCGCGCCAGAGTCCACCCGGTCATCGCAGGCAACATGAGCGCACTCCTTACCTCGCGACGTTGTCGCCGCGTCGCCATTGCCGGCGCGCAGCCTAGGGGCTCGGAGGATCGCCGGCACCCCGGTCCTTGCTTTCAATCAATGGCGGCGCGCGTGCTCGCGAGACCGCGCTCAGAGCACCGGGCTCCAGGCCGCCGGCACCAGGCGATAACCGGTGCCGGCCTTCTCGATGTAACCGAGTCCCGGGAACGGAAAGTGATAGCCGCAAACAAGGATCTTCTCGGCCGAAGCCATGTCGTAGATGCGCCGGCGGGTTTGCACTGCCTTCTCCGGCTCATGATCGAACATGACCTGCCAGTCGGGATTGCGCAGGAACAGCTCGGGCACGTTGGTGACGTCGCCCTGGAAAAACAACCGTCCTGACCCCGATGCGATGACGAACGAGGTGTGACCGGGCGTGTGGCCGCTGGATTCGACCGCGGTGATGCCGGGAGCGACCTCCTGGCCCCAGTCGTAGCGCATGACCTTGTCCGCGAGATTGGAAAAAATCTTGCGATTGAACCCGAACGACGCCTTGGTGAAGCCCTCAGGCGCCTTGCTCATGTTGTCGTCGTTCATCCAGAACGCCCAGTCGACGGACGGCACCTTGATCTCGGCATTCGGGAAGGCAAGCGCGCCATCCGGGGTCTTCAGCCCGAGGATATGGTCGCCATGCATATGGGAGATCAGAACGATGTCGATCGCCTTCGGGTCGATGCCGGCGGCGGCCAAGGTGAAGGGCAACAGCCCGACCGTGGGACCGAGACCGGGCCCATAGCCGGTATCGATCAGTACGAGTTTGGCGCCGGTATTGACCACGATCGGATTGAACGGCGCGATGATGCTGCCCTTAGGCATATAGGCGGCTTCGGCGGCTGCGAGCACCTGCTCGTTGCTGATATTGCGCACGAAGGTGGCAGGGAGCGGGATCGCTCGCGCGCCGTCGCTGACGACGGTGATTTCGAAGTCGCCGAGTTTCGAGCGATAGAAGCTTGGCGCCTGTTTGCCGCTGAGCGGTGCGGCGGCGTGAACGGACGCAGCCGCGAATGGCGCGAGCGCTACAGACGCGGCGGCGCCGGTGAGGATGTGGCGGCGGGACAACTCGGTCATGGTGTTCTCCTGGGTTGCGAGCGGAACCCTTGTGAGCAAAGTACTTGCGCGACGTGAGGACACGGCTACGGTGCCCGATATTCGAGTGCCTGCTTTGCCTGTTCGACTACGGCCGCGGGCGTGGCAAAGATATTCTCGGCCAGCGCCTGCAGCTCCTCGCCCGAGATCGGATCGATGACGAGCCCGACCTTCTTTGCCTCCGCCAGCAGTTCCTGATCGCGCATCGTGGCCATGAATGCCATCCGCAGGGCCGCGACCCGCTCCGCCGGCACGCCGGGCGACATCATATACGGCCGGCCGAACGTTTCCGAGCTGTAGATCAATTCCATCACGCGGCGATGCTCCGGCGTCTTGGCAAACTCGACGGCGAGCGGCACGCCCATCCTGCTGATGTCGGGATGCCCCTTGTCGTGCTCCTGGACCAGCACGCGGATGAAGCCGGACTTGATCCAGTCCGGACGTTGCGCCTGCAGGCTCGACCAACTGAAACCGCACAGCCCCTTCACCTCGTTCTTTTCGATGGCGAGCGTGATCTCGCGGGTGCCTGGATAGCCGCTGACCAGGCGAAACTTGGTGCCTGTCATGTTGTTGAGCATCGCCGGAAAATCGCGCGTCGAGGTGCCGGGCTGGCTGGCGCCGATGATCAGCTCCTGGCTGAACAGGTCCTTGAAGGACTTCACCGCCGCGTCGGCGCGCGCAATGCACACGTAGTGGTCGATGGTCGCGGAGCCGAGATGGACGAACTTGGTGGCGTCGTGGCGCAGCCGCTTGGTGTCGCCGAGCAGCGCGTCGAGCAGCGACTCGAGGACCGCGCTGTTCTGCAGCGCGCCGATCACCGTGCCGTCCTTCGGAGCCACGTTGTAGACGTGCGCGGCCGCAGCGTTGCTCCCCGCTCCCGTCATGTTGCTCACCACCATCGCGGGATTGCCGGGAATGTGCCTGGGCATATGCCGGGCGAGCAGCCGCGCGTAGATGTCGTAACCACCGCCGGCCGAGGAGCCGACGATGACAGTGATCTGCTTAGCCCTGTAGAACTGGGCAACGGACTCCTGGGCGGGCGCGCCATCGACCGACACGGCGGCTACGATCACGGCGCATGCAAGACGGCACCACATCGCGTCCTCCGTCGGGTGCGCGCGGCGTGGTGGCCACGCCGAGTCTCGCGCACCGTACAAAGGGGATGATACCCCGCGCAATGGGCACGGGCAGGAACGCGAGAGCGTTCAGGACAGCGGCTCGTCGTGGGCGGTCGCAGGGCGGCGGCGGCGGCCGCCGGTCAAAATCCGCAGCTCGTCGTCACCTTGAGCGTGAAGGCGTCGATCTCGAACTCGGATGCGAGGTCACGACCGGACAGCTTGAGCCAGTGGTCCTGCGCGGTATATGCCAGCTGTTCGCGCGCGCCCGGGCATTCATACTTCATATGCGCGCTGTTCTGCAGGTGGTGCACCATTTCATGCACCAGAACGGACAGGTCCGCCGGTGTCTCACCGGTCCAGGTGTCCGGCAGGAAGATCGTCCTGGTGCGATCGTCATACACGGCAACAGCTTCGCGGCCATGTGAGCCACCAGTGTTGTCGGCAAGCGACTTCAGCACATCGCGCCGTTGCGCCGGAGTGAAAGCCTGATAGCGCAGGAACGTGATTTCCACCGCGGGCACCAGCTTCAGCTGCGGATGATCGTAGTCCGGCGGAAGCGCGAAATTGGCGGAGATCCAGGTCACGATGGCCGTCAACAACGCTGCGTACATCTCAGCCTCCCAAGTCGCGACAGCAGGAGACCACGAGTCGCGGCGCCGAGATGTGAACTGGATCACGTCGCACCGTGCCGCCGTTCGCCGCTACGCGAACACCGGTCTGAGCGGATCAGCTTGACGGTCCGGCGTCGTGTGGGGCGGATGCCGCGCCAGGCCGGGCTGCTAAAGCCGCAGTTGTCGCAGGCGCAAGGAATTGGCAACGACGCTCACTGAGGACAGCGCCATGGCGGCGGCCGCGATCACAGGTGACAGCAGGATGCCGAACAGAGGATAGAGCGCACCGGCGGCGATAGGTACACCCGCCGCGTTGTAGACAAAGGCGAAGAACAGATTTTGCCTGATATTGCGCATGGTCGCGGCCGACAACCGGCGTGCGCGGACGATGCCGGTGAGATCGCCCTTGAGCAAGGTGATGCTCGCGCTCTCGATGGCGACATCGGTCCCGGTGCCCATAGCGATGCCGACATCGGCGGCAGCAAGCGCAGGAGCATCATTGACCCCGTCGCCCGCCATGGCCACCACGCGGCCCTGCTGGCGGAGCTTCACGACCACCGCGCTCTTCTGGTCGGGCAACACCTCCGCTTCCACATCCTCGATGCCAAGGCGCCGGGCAACGGCCTGTGCGGTGGTACGATTGTCGCCGGTCAGCATGACGACGCGCACACCATCCTGGGCCAGCAGCTTGAGCGCCTCTGATGTGGTGGGCTTGACCGGGTCGGCGATAGCAATCACCGCGGCGAGCTTGCGGTCGACGGCGAGAAAGATGGCGGTAGCACCGTCGGCGCGAAGCCGTTCGGCCTCGCCGTCCTGATCGGCCGTATCGATCCCCAGCTCATGGAGGAATTTCGCGTTGCCGAGACCTACGCGTCGGCCATCGACCACACCGACTGCGCCTTTGCCCGTGGGCGAGTCGAATTCGGACACCGACGACATTGGGAGCCCGCGCTCCCGGGCGGAGGCAACAATTGCGGCCGCGAGCGGATGTTCGCTCGCCTGCTCCACGCTGGCGGCCAGTCGCAGCGCCTCGCTCTCCTCGAAGCCGGCCGCCGGCGCCACCGCTACAACCTTGGGCCTGCCCTCCGTCAGCGTGCCGGTCTTGTCGACCACGAGCGTGTCGACCTTCTCCATGCGCTCGAGCGCCTCGGCGTTCTTGATCAGCACGCCGACCTGCGCGCCGCGTCCGACGCCGACCATGATCGACATCGGCGTCGCCAGCCCGAGCGCGCAGGGACAGGCAATGATCAGTACCGTAACGGCAGCCACCAGGCCGTAGGCATAACGCGGTTCCGGACCGAACATCGCCCAGGCTACGAATGCCGCAATCGCAAACAGGATCACGGTGGGCACGAACCAGCCTGCGACCTGGTCGGCGAGGCGCTGAATTGGTGCGCGCGAACGCTGCGCCGCCGCCACCATCTGCACGATCCGCGCGAGCATGGTGTCGCGACCGACCTTTTCGGCTCGCATCACGAAGCTGCCGGTCGTGTTGAGGGTGCCGGCAATGACCTTGTCGCCGACCTGCTTGGTCACCGGCATCGATTCCCCCGTGACCATCGACTCGTCCAGGGCAGAGCGACCTTCGACGATCATGCCGTCGACCGGGACCTTCTCGCCTGGCCGCACGCGCAGCCGGTCACCGACCACAATCGCGTCGAGCGCAACCTCCTCTTCCTGGCCGTCGGCGCGGATGCGCCGGGCGGTCTTGGGGGCGAGGTCGAGCAGCGCGCGAATAGCGCCCGATGTCTGCTCGCGGGCGCGCAGCTCGAGCACCTGTCCCAGCAGCACAAGCACCGTGATGACGGCGGCGGCTTCGAAGTAGACGGCGACCGCGCCATCGGGCCCGCGGAACGCGGGCGGAAATAGCCCGGGGAACACGATGGCGACGACGCTGTACAGCCACGCCACACCGGTGCCCATGGCAATGAGGGTGAACATGTTGAGATTGCGTGTGACGAGCGATTGCCATCCGCGCACGAAGAATGGCCAGCCCGCCCACAGCACCACCGGCGTCGCGAACACAAACTGGAGCCAGTTCGACCAGGTCGGGTCGACGATCATATGCAGGTTGGCAAGATGGCCGCCCATCTCGAGTGCCACGACCGGGAGCGCGAGAGCGAGCCCCAGCCAGAAGCGCCGCCTCATATCGACAAGTTCGGGATTCGGCTCCGACGTGGCCGCGACGAGTTCGGGCTCCAGCGCCATGCCGCAGATCGGACAGGCCCCTGGCCCTACCTGGCGGATCTGCGGATGCATCGGGCAGGTGTAGATGGTGCCCGCCGGCACGGCCGGCGACGCCGTCATCGCGGAAGGCGCGAGATATTTCGCCGGGTCGGCCTGGAATTTGGCTTGGCACCCCGCCGAGCAGAAATAGTAGGGCCGCCCGGCATGTTGGTACCGATTGGGCGTGGTGTGAGGGTCGACCGCCATGCCGCATACGGGATCGCGCACGCGCTCCCCCGTCCCGCTCGCATCGCCAGCGGGTCCATGAGCATGTCCGCCGTGCGGCCCATGCGAGGCACCGGCGCAAGACTGGGGCTGGCCTGCAACCGTCTCTTTCATGGACAACCTCACCTGGGAGCCGCGGATAGTCTCACACTCCAAGAACGCTCTTGCCCCCTATACCATAGGGGGGTATATAACGAACATGCGAAAGGACATCAAGGCATCTTGCGCGAAACGGCTCAACCGGATCGAAGGCCAGGTCCGCGGAATCGCGCGCATGGTCGACGACGACCGCTACTGCATCGACGTCGTCACGCAGATCTCGGCGGTCCGCGCTGCATTGCGGCGGCTGGAAGAGGAAATCCTGCGCGATCACGTGGGGCACTGCGTCGAGCATGCGATCGCGTCGGGCAACAAGGCTGAGCAGCGTCGGAAGATCGAAGAGCTGATGAACGTCGTCGGGCGGGCGGAGCGCTGACCACGGAAGGTGAGATATCGAGCCGGGCGTTCAAGGCATTGATCTCCCTCACCGGAAAGCACAATGTTCAGCCATAGTTTAGAGGTTCAATCGATGTCATGAGCTGGCGGCGAGGGTTGGCAGGACTGATCTGGGGGGCGGTCGTTATGATCGCCATCCAGCTTGTGCCGACCACCGTACGCGCCCATACCGGCCACGCGCATGTCGCGGGTGAACATGTTTCGGGCGCCCATGTAGCGGGCTCCATCTCAACCGTTCCTGACCATCGCGCAGCCGATCATACGGCGCGGCTAGCGACCGGGCAGGCGCGCGTAACTGCCGAGCTCACTTCAGGAGCACCGGATGACGAGCGTAGCGCTGCGCCCGCCTGCAAAGGCGGCTGCTGTGCGTCCGGCTGCCCGTGCTGCGTCCCGATGACGTTGGCCGAACCCGAGCCGAGCTGGCCTCCCCTTTCGAACGCGCTCGACATCATCGTTCCAGCGCCGCCGACCCGCGCAGGCATCGATCCGGAAGCTCCGGCCAAACCGCCAAAATCCCTCTCGTAGTCCGTGCGCGCCAAGCGGCGCGCGACCGGCGACTGGTCGCAGGACCAGGGCGTCCATTCGGATCGTGAAGGATTATTCCATGCGCGTTTCCATCGTCCGTCGCGCCAACGCTCTCGCGACACTGTTGCTGGTTGTTGCTTCCACCAGCGCATACGCTCACGACGAAGACCACACGTCCTCGCCGCCCGCGTCTATCGCGAGCACGCCTCGTGCCGAGGCGGTGTCGGAACATTTCGAGCTGGTCGCGGTCGCAAGACACGGCGTGCTGACGATCTATCTCGATCGCCTGCGCAGCAATGATCCTGTCGCCGGTGCGACCGTCACCGTCGAGACCCCCGCCGGCAGCCTGGACGCGGTCGCTGCGCATGACGGCACCTACTCGCTCGGCGCGCCCTGGTCAACGCAGGCGGGGCGGCATGACCTCATCTTCACGGTCGTGAGCGGCGGCTCAGCCGAGGTGTTGACCGGCACCCTCCAGGTGCCGTCCGCGGTGGGCCCTGATGCCGAAGGTTCAGCGCCGTCGTCGACCAGCAGCACGTTCCTCGGCGGCTGGAAGGACCGGATCGTCGGCAGCGATCTGGCGCTCGTCGGCGCGGCCCTAGGCGGTTTCGTTCTCGGTGCGCTGGTGGTGGGCGCTCTGGGCCGCCGCAAGCGGGCTCCGGCGGCGGTGCTGCTCGCGACCCTGGTCGCTCTCGTTGTGCCGGCAGCGCGCGCACACGAGGGCGACGATCACGCAGCTCTGGCGCGAACACCGCCAGGCGAGCGTGATCTCGCCAAACGGCTGGCTGACGGATCGTTGTTCGTCCCCAAGCCGACGCAACGCCTGCTTGCCGTCCGCACCGACATCACGGCAAGCGCCGTTCATCACCGCACGATCGAATTGCCGGGACGGATCATCCCCGATCCCAATGCCAGCGGATATGTGCAGGCCTCGGTAGGGGGACGGCTTTCGGCGCCCGAGGCCGGCTTCCCGAGGCTCGGCACACGCGTCAATAAGGGTGACGTCCTCGCCTACGTGACACCACCTGTGCAGACGGTTGACGTATCGGACATGCGCCAGCGGCAGGGCGAGCTCGATCAGCAAATCAGTCTCGTCGAACGTCGTATCATCCGATTCGAACCGCTCGCGCAAAAAGGCGTGGTCACGCAGGTCCAGCTCGACGAGGCCCGTATCGAGCTGCAAGGTCTCAAGGATCGGCGCAGCGCGCTCGATCGGATAAGGGCCGAGCCCGAAGCGCTGGCTGCTCCCGTCTCGGGCGTCATCGCGGAAATCAATGCCGTCGCCGGACAGATGGCGCAGCCAAGCGCCCTCCTGTTTCAGATCATGGAGCCCGCCCGGCTGTGGGTCGAAGCCCTGAGCTTCGATACCTTGACCGGCGACCAGACCGCGATCGCCAAGACGAGCACGGGGCGCGTGCTGCAGTTGGGATATCAGGGCGCCGGCTTTGCCGATCGCAACCAGGCGGTGCCGGTGCATTTCAGGATCGACGGTAGCACCAGCGGGCTGCGTGCCGGCCAGTTCGTCACCGTGCTGTCCGCGACTCAGGAGCAAAAGGAGGGCATTGCGGTTCCGCGCGCCAGTGTCGTGCGCAGCCAGAACGGACAGGATCTCGTGTTCGAGCACAGCTCGGCCGAGCGGTTCGAACCGCGCTCGGTTCGGGTCGAGCCGCTCGATGGCGACCGGGTGCTGGTCGTCTCCGGCTTGAAGCCTGGGGTGCGCATCGTGACCCAGGGCGCCGAGCTCCTCGACCAGGTACGCTAGCGAGGGCGAGCGATGTTCACTTTCCTGGTCACCCAATCCCTGCGCAACCGGCTGATCGTGCTGGCGCTTGCAGCCGTGCTTGTCATCTACGGCGCGTTCGCCCTGACGCGGCTGCCGGTCGACGTCTTTCCCGACCTCAACCGCCCGACGGTGACAATCATGACCGAGGCGGAGGGCTTGGCCCCGCTGGAGGTCGAGCAGCTCGTGAGCTTTCCGATCGAGACCCAGATGAATGGCGTGCCCGGGGTCATCAGGGTCCGCTCGGTATCGGGTGTCGGCCTGTCGATCGTCTATGTCGAATTCAACTGGGGCACCGACATCTATCGCAATCGGCAGCTGATCGCGGAGCGCCTGGCCGTCATTCGCGACCAGCTTCCCGCCAACAGCAGTCCGGTCATGGGCCCGATCAGCTCCATCATGGGTCAGATATTGCTGATCGCCGTCACCAGCGACCGCGCCAGCCCGATGGAGTTGCGCGAAACTGCGGATTTCGTGCTCCGCCCTCGCCTGCTCGCCATTCCCGGCGTCGCGCAGGTGATCCCGATCGGGGGCGAAGTCAGGCAATACCGCGTCTCGCCCAATCCGGCGGCGCTGCGGGCGCTGAGCGTCGGCTACGACCAGCTTGAACGCGCGCTGACGCAGTTCGGCGTCAATACCGGAGGAGGATATACGGACCAATATGCGCGCGAATACCTGATCCGCAACGTCGGCCGCAGCACCAGCCTGAACGACCTGCGCAATCTGGTGGTGGCGACGGCTGGCAACACGGCGATCTACCTGCGCCAAGTCGCCGAGGTCGAGTTTGCGCCGAAGTTCAAGCGCGGAGAGGCGGGTTACATGGGGAAACCAGCCGTCGTTGTCTCCGTGGAAAAGCAGCCCGGCATCGATACGGTCGTCCTCACACGCGAAATCGAGCAGAGCCTGCAGGAGACCGCGGGAAGCCTCCCGCCCGGGATGAAAGCCGATCAGATCCTGTTCCGCCAAGCCAACTTCATCGAGACGTCCGTTCACAATCTCCAGATGGTGCTGCTCGAGGCGGTCATCGTGGTGGCCGTCGTGCTCTTCGCCTTTCTCCTGAACTGGCGAACGACGGCGATCTCGCTCACCGCCATACCGGTTTCCATCCTCGCCACAGCGGCGATCTTTCATCTCGCCGGACTCTCGATCAATACAATGACGCTCGGAGGACTGGCGATTGCCATCGGCGAACTCGTCGACGATGCGGTCGTCGACGTGGAGAACATCTTTCGCCGCCTGCGGGAGAACCGGGCAGCCGGAAGCCCCAGGACTATCTTCGACGTCGTGGTGTCCGCGTCGCAGGAAGTGCGCTCCGGCATCGTCTACGCGACGATGGTCATCGTGCTGGTCTTTGTTCCGCTGTTCGCGCTGTCGGGCATCGAAGGCCGGCTGTTCGCGCCACTCGGAGAGGCCTACATCATTTCCATTCTGGCAAGCCTCGTCGTCTCCATCACCCTTACGCCGGTCATGGCGTATTACATGCTGCCGCGCGCGAGGGCACTCGCCCGAGACAGCGCCCTGGTCCGGCTGCTCAAATGGAGCAATCGCACCGTTCTGGATCGCGCCTTCCAGCACCCACGCACCGTCATGACAACGACGGCGATTGCCGTGCTGACAGCGGCCGTCGCCGCATCGGCGCTTCCGCGTGCGTTCCTGCCGCCCTTCAACGAAGGCACGTTCACCATCAACCTCATGTTCAACCCGGGGATCTCCCTGACCGAGTCCACCCGCGTGGGTCTCATTGCCGAACAGATAATCATGGACGTGCCTGAGGTCAGGACCGTGGGCCGACGCACTGGCCGCGCTGAGCTCGACGAGCACGCCGAGGGTGTTCATTCATCCGACATCGAAGTCGATCTCGTGCCATCCTCGCGAGCGAAGGCGGAGATCGTTGCCGACATTCGCTCACGGCTCGCGGTCCTACCCGTGTCGATCAATGTCGGACAGCCGATCTCCCACCGCCTCGATCATATGCTCTCAGGCGTCCGCGCCGAGATCGCACTCAAGATCTTCGGCGACGATCTCGACACACTGCGTGCAACCGGCGAGAACCTGCGGCAGACGCTCTCCACCGTTCCCGGCGTCGTCGATCTGCAGGTGGAGAAGCAGGTCCGAATTCCCCAGCTGGAAATACGGGTGGATTACACCCGAGCTGCGCTCTACGGCGTGCAGCCCGCGGCGGTGGTCGACCAATTGAGCCGCCTCTCCAACGGTCGCGTCGTTTCGCGCGTCATCGACGGCTACCGGCGGTTCGATGTCACGATGCGGTTGCCCAATCACCTGCGCACGACCGAACGGCTGGGCGATCTGCTGATCGAGACCCCGGTCGGCTGGATCCCGGCCCGGCAGATCGCCGACATCCGCGAGACCGACGGCCCAAATCAGATCCTGCGCGAAAACGCCCGCCGCCGGATTGTGGTTCTTGCCAACAGCGACGGCAAAACCGACATGGCGCAGATCATTGCGGGCATCCGACAACGGCTCGCCGCCGCTCACCTGCCGGAGGGATACTTCACCCGGCTCGAAGGCACCTTTCAGTCCCAGGAAGAGGCGAGTCGTACGATCGCGGCGCTGTCGGCGCTCTCCCTCGCGTTGATCTTCGCCATCCTGTTCAGCCGGTACCGGTCCGCCGTCCTCACCTTCATCATTATGGGCAGCGTGCCGCTCGCGCTCATCGGCAGCGTCGCGGCATTGTGGCTCGCCGGACAGCCGCTCTCGGTCGCGAGCATGATTGGTTTTATTACGTTGACAGGGATCGCCACCCGCAACGGCATCCTCAAAGTCAGCCACTACATCAACCTGGCGCGCGACGAAGGCGTGCCATTCGGCCGCGAGCTGGTCATTCGAGGAAGCCTCGAGCGCCTGACGCCGGTCCTGATGACGGCGCTCGCCGCCGGGGTCGCGTTGCTGCCGCTGCTCATCGATGCAGCCACACCCGGCAAGGAGATCCTGCACCCGGTGGCGGTGACGATCTTCGGCGGACTGATCAGCGCGACGCTGTTGGACGCGCTGCTCACGCCGGTGCTGTTTCTCCGCTTTGGGCAGAGATCACTGGAGCGGCTCATCGCCGGCTCCCGGCGCGGCCCCGCGGCAACGGCGACGACGTCCAATATCGCTGAAACATTCTGACGGCAACGGAAAGGATCGAAGGAGAGTTCCGATGAAGATGAAAATCCTCGCTGCCGCCGCGGCTCTGGTGATGGCGCTATTCCCCGCCGACGCGCATGCGCCCAAGATCGGAATCCATGGCGGGCCGCAGGTCGACGCCGGAAGCTTTCATGTCGAGATCGTCCCGCAGGGCACGGTGCTGCAGGTCTATTTCCGCGATCATTCGGACAAGGTGGTCAGCACTCAAGGCTGGAAGGGGATCGCGATATTCACCATCAACGGGAAAGTACAGCGCATCACACTTTCACCGGGCGGCGACAATCAGCTTAAGGGCGTTTCGGCCGTCGAGATCCCCGCAGAACCCAAGGGCGCCGTGCAGGTGACTACGTCGAGCGGCAACACCGTGCAGGCCAAATTCGACTAAAACGGCGGCCGAAATATCAAAATCACGGCTGCAACCTGGATCCGCTCGCGCGCGCCTTGCGCTCCCCCTTGCGCTGACATAGCGAAAGGAAGCCGGGCGCCGACGGATCCCGGACCTTTATCCCATAGGGAGGACGATGTGAACGAAGAGCGCTACCAGCGCGGCAAGCAAGTCCGCGAATCCGTTCTTGGCCAAGCCCACGCCGCGCGCACTGCCAAGAACCGGACTGCGTTCAATGCCGACTTTCAGGATTTCCTGATGGAATATGCCTGGGGCGGCATCTGGGCGCGCCCCGGCCTCGACCACAAGACCCGCAGCATGATCACCATCGCCATGCTGGTGGGTATGGGCAAGCTCGACGAGTTGAAGCTGCACATCCGCGCAACTCATAATACCGGCGTCAGCCGCGACGAGGTCAAAGAGCTGTTGATGCATGCCGCGATCTATTGCGGCGTTCCCGCCGCCTTCGGCGCCTTCCAGCTCGCGGCACAAATTTTCGAGGAGATGGACAAGGAAGCGGCTGCGAAAGCCTGATGCGCATGGCAGGTTCGCGAAATCCCGTCTCGTCATTCCCGGCGAAAGCGGGGCATCCAGGACCTCCCGTGGCGGCGGTCGAGACCATACGGTGCCGTGAGCCGGCGCCGACCATGACCGGACCGCGCGCGTTTGCGGACGGTGACAACCGAGAGGCTTTCCAGACATGAAGCTTTCGTTCGCATCGCTCGGCGCCGAACCGGGTGAGCGCTTCCTGGACCAGGTCAAGCTCGCCGAGCGGCTCGGCTTCCACGGCTTTTTTCACAACGACAAGAAGTGGGCGCGCGACGTGTTTTCGCGCCTGGGTGCCGCCACGCAGTGCACACGCACGATCGGGCTGGGCACCAGCGTGGTCGATCCCTACACGCGGCACGCTGCGCTGCTGGCGCAGGCCACCGCGACGCTCGCGGAGCTGGCACCGGGGCGCTTCCGCGTCATCATGGGGTCGGGCAGCCATTTCGAGACGTTGCCCGGCTACGGCAGCCCCAAACCGGTGGCGGGATTACGCGAGGCGGCCGAGTTGATGCAGCGGTTATGGCGCGGCGAGAAGGTCACCATCGACGGCGAGGTGGTGAAATTCAAGAACGGCTCGCTCGACTGGAAGCCCACCGAGATCCCGCAGCTCTATATCGCCAGCCGCGGGCCACAAATCCTCCGGCTCGCGGGCGCCGTCGCCGACGGCGTACTGGTCGGCAGCTTCGCCACTCCGCCCGGAATCGACTACGCCAAGGAGCACATCCTGCCGGGGCTGGAAGCGTCCAAGCGTGGCTGGCGAGACATCCGGCTCTGCTCCTGGATCTATCTCTCGGTGCTCGAGCGCGAGGATGATCCGGTGCCGGAGGGCATCAAGCGCGGGGTGAGCTTCGCATTCTGGAGCAGCCGCAAGGCGCTCAGCGCCCTGGTCGACACGCTCGCGCCCGATGCTTCGGACGCGTTCCGCGCTTTCATCCGGGACGCACCGCACGAATGGTCACCGCCGATCATGGACGAGTTGCGCCGACTTCTTCCCCGCGGCGTGATCGACAGCCTCGCGCTGGTCGGCACGGCGTCGCAGGTGGTTGCACGGCTCAAGGCCTTGGAAGCATCCGGGGTGCAGGAAATCGTGATCTGGCCGTTTCCCGTTGAGGGACAGGACACGGAGGCGTTCATGCACCGGCTGGCGCAGGGCGTGCTGCCACATGTGGCATAGCAGCCGGCCGGTTACGCCAGTTCGGCATCCCTGTAGAGCCCGTGCCCGGTCATCGCTGCGCCTGACCCAGTAACCTGTTATTTTCGCAAGACGATGGGTGCGCGGACCGAGCCCGCGCATGACGCGGCCGATGGGTGCGCTTCGATTCCCGAAGCGGCACGGCTTCAATGAGTCCGCTAACGCAAGAGTCTCCTGCGATGGCCGTCACGCTGACGCCGGTTCCCAGGTTCCCGATGGTGCGGCCGGGCGACGACCTCGCCGCGCTGCTCATCGCCGCCTGCGAGCAAGGCGCGCTGGCGCCAGCGGATGGCGACGTCGTGGTGGTGGCGCAGAAGATCGTCTCCAAGGCCGAAGGACGCTATGTCGATCTCGCGCAGGTGCGGCCTTCCGCGCGCGCCGAAAGCCTCGCGGCGCAAGTCGACAAGGATCCGCGGCTGGTCGAAGTCATCTTGAGTGAATCCCAGCGCGTGGTGCGCCACCGGCCAGGCGTGTTAATCGTCGAGCATCGGCTCGGCTTCATCATGGCCAATGCCGGGGTTGATCGATCCAACGTCGATCCCGCTCTCGGCACGGAGCCCGTGCTGCTGCTACCGCGCGACCCGGATGCCTCGGCCGCACGCCTGCGCGACCGGCTCGGCGCGCACTTCCGCAGCCGGCCTGCCGTCATCGTCACCGACAGCTGGGGGCGGGCGTGGCGGCGTGGCACGGTCGGCATCGCGCTTGGTGCCGCGGGCCTGCCCGCGCTCATGGATCTGCGCGGGCGGAGCGATCTGTTCGGGCACGAGCTGCGCGTCACCGAAACCGGATTCGCCGACGAGATCGCCAGCGCGGCATCGCTTATCATGGGGCAGGCAGACGAGGCGCAGCCAGTGGTGCTGGTGCGCGGGCTGTCCTGGACAGGTGCGGCCACGCCGGGCGGATCGCTGATCCGCCCGCCGGACGAGGATTTGTTCCGGTGAACGGGAGCACGACCGCGACGCCGACGAGAAGCCTCGTTGTCGCCCTTTCCGGTGGCATCGGCGGCGCCAAGCTGGTGCTCGGCTTGAGCCGCGTGGTGGCCCCTGCCGATCTCGTGGTGGTCGCCAATACCGGCGACGACTTCGAGCATCTCGGCCTCGCGATCTCGCCCGATCTCGACACCGTCATGTACGTGCTTGCCGGCCTCGACGATCAGCAACGGGGCTGGGGACGGCGGAACGAAACCTGGAGCTTCATGGCCGCGCTCGCGGCGCTCGGCGGCGAGACCTGGTTTCAACTCGGCGACGGCGACCTCGCGACCCACGCGGAACGTACGCGACGGCGTGCAAGCGGCGAAACGCTCTCCGCCGTCACCGCCGACTTCTGCCGCCGCCTGGGAATTGTCCCGCGCATCGTGCCGATGAGCGACGACAAGGTGTGCACGCGCCTGCGCACGGACGAAGGCTGGCTCGACTTCCAGGATTATTTCGTGCACCGGCGCTGCGTGCCGGCTGTGATGGAGCTGGCCTATGAAGGCGCAGCGACAGCCCACGCCCAACCCGATGCGCTCGCGGCGTTGCGCGATCCGCGGTTGCGCGCGGTGGTGATCTGCCCGTCCAATCCGTTCATCAGCATCGAGCCGATCCTTGCCATCCCCGGCATGCGCGAAGCGATCGCGGCATGCGACGCGCCAGTGGTGGCGGTCTCGCCGATCATCGGCGGCCGCGCGGTCAAGGGCCCGACCGCCAAGATGATGGTCGAGCTCGGACTCGCGGTGAATGCCGCGTCAGTGGCGATGCGCTACGGCGATCTGCTCGACGGATATGTGGTCGATCATGCCGACGCCGACGAGGCCGCCGCGCTTGGCATTCCGGTCACGATGGCGCATACGCTGATGACGACGCTCGACGAGCGCGAGCAACTGGCGCGTGACGTGCTCGCAACCGCCGACGCGCTCGCCAACGCGACGGTATGAACGGCTGCGTGCACATGAGTGCTTCGCGAAAAATCTGCGTGGTGGTGCCGGTCAAGGACACGGCGCAATCCAAGCAGCGTCTCGCCGCGCTGCTCCCCGCCGAGCGGCGGCAGGAGCTGGCGCTCGCCATGTTCGAGGACGTGATCGCTGCCATTAGCAGCGTGCGCGAGCTTGCCGGCATGGTGGTGGTCACGGTTGATTCCGCCGCGGCCGCCATCGCCGCCCGTCATGGCGCCCGCGTCATGAGCGAGGGCGCTTGCGAAGGACACACCAGCGCAGTCATGACGGCGGCACGACATCTGGCGGCGGAAGGTTGCGACTTGCTGACACTGCCGGGCGACATCCCGTTGGTCGAGCCGAGCGATGTCCGCCACCTCGTTCGCGTTCACAGCGCCAGCGCCGATCGCGGCGTGGGCGCCTTCACCATCGTGCCGGCGCGCGACGAGCTCGGCTCCAACGCCGTGCTGTGCTCGCCGGCCGGCGCGGTGCCGCTACGCTTCGGCGACAACAGCTTCTTTCCCCATCTCGACGCGGCCAAAGCGCAGGGTATCCAGCCCGAGGTGGTGCACCTGCCGCGCATCGCCCTCGATATCGATACGCCGGAGGACCTGGCGCTGTTTGTCTGCACGCCGTCGCAGACTCGCGCATATGCATTGCTGCGGCAATGGCGGCTTCGCCTCGATGATGAAGGCCTACAAGCAACCTCGGCATGAGCCGCCGGCGCGGCGGGCGGCGCGTCCCCGCTAGCCTGCCGTCAGTATTTCTTGGCGTCGGCCGCGACGGCCTCGCGATCGAAAGCATTGCAGACGTCGACAAATCGCGTCGTGTAGCCAGACTCGGCCGATATCGATCCCTTGAGGGCGCCCGTGCCTTGATAGGTCGCCTGCGAATTCTGCCAGGCAACGGGATTGAACACGCCGGTCTTCCCGTCGTACGGCACGCCCATCATCGCCTTCTCGAGGAAACGATCGAGAATATGCACCTGGTTCTTGAGCGCGGTGTTGGGGTCGAGATTGGCAGGGCGCGTCGTTGGAAACTCTTGCCAGAACGCCCGGATGGCGGCCTCGCGGTTGGTGCGGGCGAAATGCAGACCTTTGGTGAAGGCGCGGCAGACGCCCTCGAGCGCCTTGGGATTGGATTTCGCATAGCTTTCCGTGGTCGCGATGGTCATGCCGCCAAGACTGTCCTGCAGGGGAATGTTCACCGTCCGCAACGCAAGGCCGGTGTTCTCGGCCGCTCCCAGCATGGCGTCCCAGGTCACCAGCGCATCCACCTGCTTGTTCACCAGGGCTGCGAAAGCGGCCGGCCCAGCACCGATGGACAGCGCGGTGTATTGGTCGGGCATGATGCCGATGTCGCGCAAATTTGCTTTCAGGGCGAGGCCGCCGCCGGCTCCGAAGGAGGGCGCCCCGATGGTTTTCGATTTCAAGTCTTCGAGCCGTTTGATCGGCGAATCCGGCAGCACCACCAGGAACGTGCCGGGGTTCTGCTTGATCTGATAGAACGCGACGAGATCGCCGCCCTGCTCGCGCATCTGCAGCACCGACTCGGGCGCCGTTGTCCCGAGCTGAGCGCCGCCGCTCTGAATCACTTGCGCGGACACGGTACCGGACTGCGCGCCTTGAATGCCGACGTCGAGGCCTTCGGCCTGGAAGTAGCCGAGTTGCTTGGGCACGGCATAGAGGAAGACCTCCTCGCCGACGCCGATGACCGCATGCATCTGCACGATCGTGGCCTTGGTGGGCTGCTGCGCCAAGCCGCCAGAAGGAAGGGCCGTCACCGCGAGCAACAGAGCCGACGGCAAGAAGCGGCATGTGCCGAGCATGTTAACTCCTGATGTCATTGTGCCCCGCATGGTCGATCAAGGGCTAAGGACCGATTAGTCCGCGCTGCCGATAGGCCCAGAAGCAGAAGCGGCGTTCCGCCAGCTTGACCAGCGCGTTCATCAGAAAGCCGATGACCGCGAGCAGCAGGATCACGGCAAACACCGGCGCGATTTCCATGGACTGGTTGTACTGCATCAACAACATCCCCAGCCCGGAGCGGGCGCCCACGAGTTCGCCCACCACCGCGCCGAGGATGGCGAGCACCGAGGCTACGCTCAGTCCGGCGAACAGAAACGGCAGACAGCTCGGAATGATGATCTTGGTGATCAGGTGCCATTGGCTGGCATTGCACGAATAGGCGAGTTCAATGCGCTCAGGCTCGACTGATTGGTACCCGGCCATCGTGTTCACCAGAACAGGAAAAAAAGTGATGACCGCAGTGATGAAGACCTTGCCTTCCAGACCGAAGCCAAACCACACCACCATCAAGGGCGCCAGGGCGACCTTCGGCAGTGATTGAAAGCCGACCACATAGGGATATGTGCTCTTCTCCAGGATCGGCCAGTGGACGATGGTAAACCCCAACACGGCGCCAAACACCGATCCCATCGCGAAGCCAAGGAGCGCTTCCCACACCGTGATGCCGGCGTGATACCAGTAGCCGCCAGGATCCCACGGCGCCCGCGCCAACCCGTTCACGAGAGCACGCCAGACCTGCTCCGGGGGCGGAACGATATAGGTCGGCGCCTGCAACACATGGCTGACGACCCACCATGCCGTCAGGATCGCAATCAGAATGGCGGGAGAAATCGTCAGCTGCGGATAGCCGCGGACCACCGACCGCCACGACGGCAGCGTGCGGTGACCGGACAGGTGCGCCTGATGCTTGCCGAACAGGTTGAGGACCGTCATCAGTAAAGCTCACCCTTGGCGTCGAGCAATGATCGGATGTGAGCCGCGTAATCCCCAAACTTCGCGGTGTTGATCATCTTGAGGTCGCGCGGACGCGGGAGATCGATGTCGATAATCTCCGCGAGCGTACCGGGCCGCGACGTCATGACGAAAACCCGGTCCGACAGGAATATGGATTCCGCGATCGAATGGGTGACGAAGACCACGGTCTTACGGCTGCGGCTCCAGATCCGAAGCACTTCGAGGTTTAGTTGTTCGCGCGTCATCGCATCGAGCGCGCCGAACGGCTCGTCCATCAGCAGCAGTTTGGGGTCCTGAACGAGCGCGCGAACGATCGCCGCGCGCTGCTGCATCCCGCCAGAAAGCTCATAGGGAAATGCGTCGACGAATTGCCCGAGGCCCACGAGCGCCAACAGATCGACGGCCTTGCGGCGATACTCGGCAATCGGCCACTTGCGAAATTCGATCGGCAACAGAATGTTCTGCAGGATCGTCCGCCACGGCAGCAGAACGGGAGACTGAAACACGATCGCAGACTGGCGACCGGGACCGCGCAGCGGCTCGCCGGCGAGCGTCAGCGAACCGCTTGTACTGGGGAGAAGGCCTGCAAGCAGCCGCAGCAGTGTCGATTTCCCGCAACCGCTCGGACCCACCAGCGAAACAAACTCGCCTTCGGCGATATCGAAGGTCACCGCTTGCAGCGCGGTGATGCTGCCTGAACGCTCCGAGGCATAGGTCTTGGACAGCGCGTTCGCGCTGATCAAGGACGCTCGAGCGCTGCCCCGACTTTCGATCTGACGCATGGCGAGCGCGTCGCGCAATGAAGCCTGTCCCTCGGTTGCACGATCAGGTTGAACTATCTGTCGAGATTGCTACGCAAGTCCCATGCCAGGGAGCGTGCTGAAACTCCCAGTGATGCCGACCTCTTGGCGCGCGCTGGCCGCAGACCGCTGCTGGCCACGGCCAAGGGAACCCATCTCACGCCCGCCGCCCAATCTATGGGCAAGCGCTGGCTATCCCGTATTCAGAGGTCGCCGCGCTGCGACGCCTCAGGGATTGCTTGCAAGCTGCAGGTGCCAAGGGCACGAAACCATTGCGCTCAATCTGATGGCGCCGTGCTGCTTGACGCTCGTGGCATCGCGACGGCACCTTGCGTGGCGACTCTAAGTCCTCGTTGCATGGCAGGGCGCAGAATGATCGTACGCAAAGAGCCGGATGGCTCGCTCATACTGATTGCACAGACCAACCACGCCGAATTGTCGGGATTCTTCGCGGCGAATTGGGGAAACGAGATGTTCGCGCGTCCCCGCCCGCATCAGTCGGTGGTGCTTGCTGCAATCTATCACGACGCCGGCTGGTACAAGTACGAGGCCCAGCCGGTCTACGATGTCGCGACCCGATCGACGCCGAACTTCGTGCAGGTTCCCCCTGACCCGATTCAACTCGAAGCCTATCAATGGGCGATCGATTGGGTGAGCGGCATCGATCCCTATGCCGGACTTCTCGTCAATCGCCATCGGACCGGGCTGTGGGCCGAGCGTTACCACACCGTGAGCAATCCACCGCCGCCGCCACGACGTCCACTCAGCGAGTTGGTCACAAAATTCATGGTGCACAACGAAGCGAGGCAGGAGCAGACGCTGCAATCGCTCGATCGCGACGCATTCGCGATCAACTATCACATGCTACAGGTCTGGGATCTGCTGTCGCTCTACCTCTGCGGCGGCAAACACGAAGCGCAGACATTCGAGCCCGTCCCCACTGGCTACGATGGACCCGCCGCGCGCGGGACTCGTCTATCGGTGACGCCGATCGACGAGACCAGACTGTCGATCGATCCCTATCCCTTCGATGTCCGCCCGTTCCGCGTCTGCTACGCCTACAAGCAACTCGTGGGCGACTTCGCCAGCGAAACGGCATTCCTCGAGGCCTACTACGCCGCCGTGCCGAAGCCGAAATATTTCGAGTTCGTTTGACCCGATCGATCCGCGCGGAATGCTCAGCGCGGAGTGATGCC